>NZ_ASRX01000005.1 GCF_000601485.1 Chondromyces apiculatus DSM 436 | reverse complement strand
CACCCGCGCCACCCGCGCCACCCGCGCCACCTGCGGGCGGCGCGCCTGCCGCGCCCCCGTCCAGCGCTGCCCGCGGCTCCGCCTCCTCCCCCACCCTCTTCGTCCCCTCCTCCACCCTCGATCTCGCCGCCCTCACCCGCCTCATCGCGCAGAACACCGCGGCCATCGAGACCGCCGCGCTGGAGGCCGATCTCGCCGCTGCGGAGGTCGCCCAGAGCCGCCTCTTCGACAACCCCACCCTCGACGCCACCTGGGACACCATCCCTCTCGGCGAGACCAACCCGCCCGGGATGGCCAGGCCTTTCGCCAGCATCCCGAACTACGGGGTGGGCCTCAGCTACACCGTCCCTCTCGGCAAGCGCGGTCCTCGCCAGGATCGCGCCGTCGCCCTCGAACGCGCCGCCCGCGCCTCTCTCGACGCCGGTACCCGGGAGCGCGCGATCGAGCTGGCGCGCCTCCTGGGCACCCTCGCCACCTCCACCCTGCGCCTCGTGGGGGTCCGGGGGATCGTGGACAGTGGGACGCGCGCCATCGCCGTCGCCGAGGACCGGCTCGCGTCGAGCTTCGGGACGCCCCTCGACATCGATCGGCTCAAGATCGAGGTCGCGCGCGCCGAGCAGCAGGTCCTCTCGGCGGAGAGCGACAGGACCTACGCCCTCGCCGCGTGCGCGTCGCTGGTCGGCATGACCTGCCGTCCCTTCCGCAGCGATGGCGAGGCCCGGAGCTTCCTCACCGCCTGGCTCGATCAGGCTTCGCGCAGGGCCACCACCGCGGCGTCTCTGGAGGAGCGCCCCGACGTGCGCGCGCTCGACGCCTACGGCAAGGCCGCCACCGCCGAGGCCAGGCTGGCCCGCGCCCAGGCGATCCCGGATCCCACGGTGCGCCTCGGCTACGTGCACGATCGCTTTCTCATCTCCGGCAACCAGCAGAACTCCCTCAACCTCTCCGTGAGCCTGCCGCTGCCCTTCTTCGACCATGGGCAGGCTCAGGCGCGCGCCGCCGAGTCGAAGCGCAGCCGCTTCAGTCAGCAGCGCGTGAAGACCCTGCAGGCCGCGCGCGCCAAGCTCCCCGCCCTCACCCAGAGGCTCGCCGCCCAGCGGGAGCGCCAGGAAGCGCTCTCCACCCGGATCATGCCCCAGGCCCTCGCGGTGCTCAGCAATGTCGAGCGCGCGGTCGAGGGGCGCCTGCTTCCCCTCTCGGACGCCATCCAGGCCCGCCGCGCGGTCGGCGAGCTGCTCGTCGAGGAGGCCGACAGCTTTGCCGATGCCTTCGACGCCGCGCTCACCCTGACCGCCGAGCTGCCCCCCACCGCTCCCTCCACGCCCGCCACGCCCGCCACGCCCGCCACGCCCGCCACGCCCGCCACGCCCGCCAAACACACCACACACACCACCAACGCCGCGCCCACGCTCAAGTGAAGGATCACGACGCCATGAACTGCCGCACCTTCGTCTCCGCCCTCGCCTTCACCGTCCCGGGCCTCCTGTCCCTCGGCGGGTGCAAGAAGCCCGCGGTGGAGGCCACCGCCGCGCCCTATGCCATCGAGCCCGACGGGGTGCGGCTCCAGCCGGGCTCTCCCCGACCCGTGCGCTTCGAGACGGCGCAGGCCGAGCTGGGCGCGCCCCTCGTCCCGCCCCCGGTCACCGCGCGGGTCACCACCGTGGAGACCATGACCGCGCCGAGCTTCGCGCCCCTCGAAGGCCGGGTCGTGGAGATCCGCGCCCGCCTCGGGGACCAGGTCCAGCAAGGCGACAAGCTCGTTCTGGTGCGTACGGCCGATCTGGCGTCGCTCCAGCACGAGCTGTCAGCGGCGAACCTCGCCATCCGCACCCGCCAGGCGGTCATCGAGCGCCTCGAACGGCTCTCCGAGACCCGCGCCGCTTCCCAGCACGATCTGCTGGTCGCCCGCAGCGAGCTTGCCGAGGCCAGGCTCGCCGCCCATGCCGCGAGCGCCAAGCTCCGCTCGCTGTCGGTCTCCCAGCAGGGCGATACCCTGTACTGGGTCCTGGCGACGCGCTCCGGGACCGTCGTCGAGCTGAACGCCGCTCCCGGGGCCGAGGTCGGGCCCAACCGGGAGCGGCCCCTGGTCACCGTGGCCGATCTCGACGAGGTGCTCGCTGTCGGCGACCTCGCCCAGAACGGGACCTTCGGCCTCAGCGCCGGGATGACGGCGCGCATCACCATCCCCGGCCGCAGCGGCACCACCGTGCTCGGCGAGGTGGAGACGGTGTCCGAGGTCGTCGACCCCACCCGCCAGACGGTGCCCATCCGGGTCCGCGTCGCGAACAAGGAGCGGATCCTGCGTCCCAACGCCTACGTCGACCTCACCTTCGAGCCGCGGGACCAGGGCGCGATCGTGCAGGTCCCCACCGCGGCGGTGGTGAGCGATGGCGCCCTCTCCGTGGTCTTCATCGAGTCGGAGCCCGGTGTGCTCCGCCGCCGTGAGGTGCGCCTCGGCCGGCAGGGCCGCGACCGGGTGGAGGTGGTCTCCGGCCTCGACGCGGGCGAGCACGTGGTCACCACCGGCGCCCTGCTCCTCCTCAACGCTCTCAACATCGAGGGCTGAGAGCGCGGGCGCCCACCACGCCACCACGCCACCACGCCACCACGCCACCACGCCACCACGCCACCACGCCACCACGCCGCCACGCTCAACCGAAGGACGATCCCGTGTTCGAAGCCATCGTCGCCGCTGCCCTGCGCCACCGCATGGCGGTGCTCATCGCGACCCTCATCACCGCGCTCTGGGGCGTGTGGGCCTACAGCGGCCTCACCATCGAGTCCTTCCCCGACCCGACAGACACCCAGGTCAACCTCATCACCATCAACGCCGGGCAGCCCGCGGAGGAGATGGAGCGCCAGGTCTCGGTCCCCATCGAGCGCGCCGTCAACGGCATGCCTGGCCTGTTCCGGACGCGCTCCATCAACCTCTTCGGGCTGTCCTTCGTCACCCTCACCTTCCGCGATGGCATCGATCCCATCTTCGCCCGCGCGCAGACGCTGGAGCGCCTCTCCAACGTCGATCTTCCCGACGGGGTGAAGCCCGAGCTGGGGTCGTTCTCCACGCCCATCGGCGAGATCTACCGCTACACGCTGCGCGGCGAGCGGAACGACCCGCTGGAGCTGCGCACGCTACAGGACTGGGTGGTGATCCCGCGCCTGCTCCGCGTCGAGGGGGTGGCCGACGTGGTGAGCTACGGGGGGCTGGTGCGCCAGATCGAGGTCCGCCCCGATCGGGTCGCCATGGCCGCCCGCGGGCTCACCATGGGTGATCTGGAGAGCGCGCTGCGCGAGGCGTCCCGCAACGCCTCGGGGGGCATCGTCGAGCGCGGATCGGAGCAGCTCATCATCCGCAGCGAGGGGATCTTCCGCGACGTGCCCGACATCGGGAACGTGTCGGTCGCGACGCGGGATGGGACGCCCATCCTGCTCAAGGACATCGCCAGCGTGCAGAACGGCTGGATGCCCCGGCAGGGGATCGTGGGCCGCGCCGAGGATCAGGACGCGGTGGAGGGCATCGTGCTGATGCGGCTCGGCGAGAACCCGAGCGAGGTGCTGGAGCGCGTCCGCGGCAAGATCACCGAGATCAATACCCAGGTGCTCCCGAAGGGGACCGAGATCTGGACCTTCTACGATCGCACCGAGCTGGTCTCCAGCACGCTCAAGACGGTGGGGCGGAACCTCGCGGAGGGGGCGCTCCTCGTCACCTTCGTGCTCTTCGTGTTCCTCCTCGATCTGCGCGCGGCCCTGATCGTCGCCTCGATCATTCCGCTCTCGCTCTTCACGGCGTTCATCTACCTGCGCTCCCGCGGCATGGCGGCGAACCTGATCTCGATGGGCTCCGTGGACTTCGGGATCATCGTCGACGGGGCGGTGGTGATCATCGAAGCCATCACGTTCCGCATGGCGCAGGCGGCGCGCGCCTCCCACGCCGAGCACGCCGAGCAGGGGATCGCCCTTCCTCATCCGGATACGGTCACGGAGCGCGTCAAGCGCGCGGTCAGTGACGTGGCGCGACCCACGGTGTTCTCGCTGCTGATCATCATCGCGGCGTACCTGCCGATCTTCCTGCTCCAGCGGGTCGAGGGCCGGATGTTCTCGCCCATGGCGCACACCGTAGTCGCCGCCCTGCTCGGCAGCCTCGCGTTCTCCATCACGCTCGTGCCGGTGCTGGCGACCTTCGCCTACCGCAAGCCCAGGCCGCACCGCGATTCTCCGGTGCTCATCTGGGCCACACGCGCGTACCTGCCCGTCCTCCGCGCCGCGCTCCGGCGCCCGGCCGTGGTGCTCGCCGCCGCCACGCTCTCGCTCGGGGGGGCCGGGTTCATCCTCGCGAACCGCGGGAGTGAGTTCCTGCCGGAGCTGAACGAGGGGGCGCTGTACATCACCTTCACGCTGCCCTCGAACACCGCGCTCGATGAGGGGCGGCGCCTGGTGCCCACGCTGGCCACCCTGGTCGACGGCTTCCCGCAGGTGGAGACGCGGGTCAGTCAGCTCGGGAGGCCGGAGGACGGTACCGATCCCAAGATGGCGAACAACCTGGAGTTCTTCGTCAAGCTCAAGCCCGCGGCGGAGTGGCCCGCCGATACGCCGACGCTCGGCGCGCTGGTGGACAAGATGGCGGCCACGTTCGGCGCGATCCCGGGGCTGGAGGTGAACTTTTCGCAGCCCATCCGCGACAACGTGAACGAGAACATCTCGGGGCAGGTCGGGCAGATCGCGCTCAAGATCTACGGGGACGATCTGCAGCAGCTCCAGGCCACCGCGGAGGCCGCGAAGGCGGCCATCGCCGACGTGCGCGGAGTCGCGGACCTGGGCATCGTCAAGAGTGGCGAGGTGCCGCAGATCCAGGTCCATCCCGATCGGCATGCGCTGGGCCGGTTCGGACTCACCATGGAGGAGCTGCAGAGCTTTCTCTCCACCGCGCTCGGGGGGCAGGTGGTGGGCACGCTCTGGGAGCAGGATCGCTCGTTCGATGTGGTGCTCCGGCTGCCCCGCGCTTCCCGCGATACGCTGGAGAGCGTGGCCGGTCTGCGGGTGCCCACGCCGGGCGGGGGGCTGGTTCCCCTCTCGTCGCTCGCGGAGGTCGAGGTGGGGTACGGGCGCGCCTCCATCAACCGCGAGAACGGGCAGCGCTACCTGGGCGTGCGCATGAATGTGCGCGGGCGCGATCTGGGCTCGTTCGTCGAGGAGGCCCGCGCGGTCGTGGTCGACAAGGTGCCCCTGCCCGCGGGCATGAGCGTGGAGTGGGGGGGGGAGTTCGAGTCCAAGGAGCGCGCCATGAACCGCCTCCTGGTGGTGGTGCCTCTCGCCCTGGTCATCACCCTGGGGCTGCTGTTCAACGCCTTCGGGTCGATGCAGCTCGCGCTGCTGGTGCTGCTCAACGTTCCCTTCGCGCTGATCGGGGGGGCCCTCGGGCTCTGGCTGTTCGAGATGCCGATGTCCATCGCGGCCGCGGTGGGGTTCATCGCGCTCGTGGGGCAGGCGTCGCTGAACGGGGTGCTCGTGCTCTCGGCCATCGACGAGCTGCGTCAGAAGGGGCTGCCGCTCGGCGAGGCCATCGTGCAGGGGGCCCGGGACCGGCTCCGCGCGGTGCTGATGACCGCCGCCCTCGCGGCCCTGGGTCTGGTCCCTGCCGCGTTCTCCAAGGCCATGGGCGCCGAGACCCAGCGGCCCATCGCGGTGGTCATCGTGGGGGGCACCGTCTCGGCGGCCATCCTGACCCTGGTCGTCCTCCCGGTGATGTACCAGCTCATGATCCAGGCCCGCGCCCGGCTCACCCGCGCCGAGCTGCCCTCCCCTGCCCCCGCGACCGCCCCGCCCGCGTAATCCGTTGCCTGCCGCGTATTCTTCACCGCGCCGCCCGCGCCGCCCGCGCCGCCCGCGCCAGCACACGTCCGCAAGCGTCCGCAGGCGTCCGCAAGCGCCCGCACATCCCCCACTTCGGCCGTTCTTTCGACCTCACCTCGGGGTGGGTTACAGTGCGCGACCCATGCCTCGTCCTCGCTTCATCGCCCGCCTGTCGTGCGCCCTGGTTCCTGCCCTGGCCGCACTGATCCTGGCGCAAGGAGCCGCGCACGCACAGGGGGCGGCCGCCGCCCCGAAGGACGCCCAGGCCGAGAAAGCCATCACCGCGGCGATGGACAGCGACTTCCTGGAGACGAAGTTCGACAAGGCCCAGCAGAAGCTCCAGGCAGCCCTGGATGCCTGCGGCGACACGGGGTGCTCGAAGGCGGTCAAGGCGCGGCTCTACGTCGCGCTCGGGACCGTCCTCGCCCACGGGCTGAAGGAGCTGGAGGACGCGCGCGATGCGTTCACGGAGGGGCTCAAGCTCGACCCCGGGGTGAAGCCCGATCCCGACCTCAACTCGACCGCCGTGTCGTTCGCCTTCGAGCAGGCCCGCACGGCGCTCACCCGCAGCAGCACCAGCACGGGCCTCACGCTCACGCCGCCGCCCGAGCAGGCGGTGAACACGCCCATCCCGGTCTACGCCGAGATCCGGGAGGATCTGCTCGCGCGCACCCAGCAGGTGACGCTGTCGTACCAGGCTCCGGGGGCGAGCGCGTTCAAGCCGCTGCTGATGAAGAAGCTGCGGGACCGGGGGTACGGGATCAACATTCCCTGCGTGGACCTCACCGCCGAGGGGCCGGTTCGCTACTACCTGGTCGCCACGGACAAGGACGGCGCCATCGTGGCCACCGCAGGGTCGCGCGAGGCTCCGCTCACCACCGCCGTGAAGAAGACGCTCAGCGGGGCGCCTCCGAGCTGGCCCGACTTCGCGCCGCCCACCACGTGCGCCGTCGTGGAAGCCGAGAAGCCGGCCTCGCAGTGCCTCGACGATCGTCAGTGCAACGAGGGGCTCCAGTGCTCCGCCGGCGCCTGCGTGCCCCGGCCGCCGCCGCCTCCCCCCGATACGCTGCGCCGCAACTGGGTCTCGCTGTCGTTCGGTCCGGATGTGTCGCTCTTCTCCGGTGAAGGGGTGTGCTCTCTGCAGGGGCAGTCCGAGCAGAATTACGTCTGTCTGCGCGATGACGACACGCGCTACGACGGCGTCCCCACGGGCGACGTGGCCAACAACGTCAACCCCGGCTTCGCGCTCGGGACGCTGCGGCTGGCCCTGGGCTACGAGCGGATGCTGCTGGAGAACGTCAGCGTCGGTGCCCGGGTGGGGTTCGCGTTCCTCGGCACGAGCGACGGCGGCGCGTCCTTCATGCCGCTCCACCTGGAAGCGCGGGGCCAGTACTACCTGCTGCCGCGGGCGCTCAAGGGCGTCGGTGTCTCGCCCTATGTGCTCCTCTCGACCGGGCTCGCTCAGGTCGACAGCCACGTCGACGTGCAGACCTACGAGGACGCCGCGGCCTGCGGCGCGAACGTGAACGATCCCGCGAGCCCCTGCACCCACCCGTCGGGAGGCACGGATCGCATCGAGGAGCCCCGGCTGCAGACGCTGCGCGCGACCAAGCAAGCAGGGCTCGGGTTCCTGACCGCAGGGGCCGGCATCAAGTACGAGCCGCACCCCGGGCTGGCGCTCAACGTCGCCGTCCGGGCCGGCCTCACTTTTCCCGTGGTGACCATGCTCATCGCCCCCGAGCTGGGCGTTGGAATCGGCTTCTGATCATGACCTCTCCCCGCACCAAGTCTTCCCCCGCCGCTGGCCTGAAGAGCGAGCGCCTCGAAGCTGCGCTGGCGCGCGCGCTCGATGGCGACGTCGATGAGCTGATCGATCAGCTCACCCGGGCCTCGGGCATGCCCGGTCCGCGGCCGAACCTGGACCTGGCCCGCGCGATGGGGCAGGCCATCGCCCGCGCAGGAGGGCGGGGGGTGGAGCTGCTCAAGGTGCTCGCGGCCCAGGAGAAGCGCGAGTACCTGCAGATGGTGGTCGCCCACGGCTACGCGACGCGCGCGGCCGAGGGGAAGGCCGACGCGAGCGAGCTGCTGCAGCGGCTGGCAGAGGATCCGCACAAGCAGATCCGCGATGGGGTGGTCGACGCGCTGCGGGCGCTGCTGGAAGCACGGGGGGAAGCGGTGATCGGGCCGCTCGCGGCGTGGACCGACGGGTACCTGCAGGCGAGCGTGGTGCTCGCGGCGCTCGGTGAGCGGGAGGTGCTGGCGCGGCTCCCCGGGAACGCCGCCAGCGAGGTGCTGGCGCGGCTCGATGAGTCGTTCGATCTCGCCGACAAGTCGCCTCGCGCGGCGGAGCGGCTCCAGGGGGTGCGTCAGCTCCGGGAGGGGATGCCGCGGCAGATCGCGCTGTTCGCGTCGCGGTTTCCGGAGACGATCGGGTGGCTGGAGCAGCGGGCCGCGAACACGGAGCGGCCGGAGTCGCGGCAGGTGATCGATGAGGCGCTGACGGCGCTGCGCAAGGAGACGTTTCCGCAGGCGGAGGTGGATCGGCTCGCGAAGATCCTGGTGGGGAGCGCGCCCCCCGAGCGCTACGCGGCGCGGATCGTCCAGGGGACGCGGAAGCGCAGCAAGGGGCGGCGCTGACGGCCGCGACGGCGCGCACACGCCCGATGGTCGAGCGCCTGCGAAGCCTCACGCGATGACGGATCAACCTCTCTCCGAAGCCCGCGTGGAGGCCGTCAGCGCCCGGGCCCGCCACGAGCTGTCGAAGCCGGTGCGGTCGCGGATCTGTCTGGTGGCAGGACGCGGCGTGGAGGGGGACGCGCACGCGGGGGAGAAGGTGCAGCACCTGTACGATGCGCGGAAGAACCCGGAGCGGCCGAACCTGCGGCAGGTGCACCTCATCGCGGGAGAGCTGCACGATGCGCTGAGGAAGGAAGGGTTCGAGGTGCACGCCGGTCAGATGGGGGAGAACATCACCACGCGGGGGGTGGATCTGCTGGGGCTGCCGCGCGGGGCGAGGCTGCACCTGGGGGCCGAGGCGGTGGTCGAGGTGACGGGGCTGCGGGAGCCGTGCAAGAAGCTGGATCGGCTGCAGAAGGGGCTGATGAAGGCGGTGATGGGGCGGGATGAGGCGGGGGCGCCGGTGTTCAAGATCGGGGTGATGGGGATCGTGCTGGCGGGGGGAGAGATCAAGGCGGGGGACAGGATCCGGGTGGAGCTGCCGGAGCTGCCGCACGAGGCGCTGCAGGCGGTTTGAGGCGACCTCCGGGCACGGAGACAGGTCCTGCCTGACTGGTTTGTCCCCGCGCCGCCGTGACCCGAGCGCCCGTGATCACCCTCTTTCCCAGGGCTCCAGGTAGCGGTGGAGCATGGCCTTCGTCTCGGCGAGGATCGCCTTCTCCTGGGTGGGCTGGCGCAGGGCGAAGAGGAGCATCCCGGTCATCACCTCCACGATCATGGAGGCGATGAGGGGGCGCTTGGGAGCGGGGAGGCCAGGGAGCTTGGCGCGGAGAGGGGCTTCGAGGGCGCGTGAGAGATCGCGTC
Source organism: Chondromyces apiculatus DSM 436 (assembly GCF_000601485.1). Classification (GTDB taxonomy): domain Bacteria; phylum Myxococcota_A; class Polyangia; order Polyangiales; family Polyangiaceae; genus Chondromyces; species Chondromyces apiculatus. Next base: position 333,174 of record NZ_ASRX01000005.1, on the reverse strand, counting down.
CCAGCTCGCGGTTGAAGGCGTCGCCTTCGCGCGAGGCCTCCGGGCTCTGGTGGCCGTGGAGCCACACGGCGCGGAAGCCCGGCTCGGTCTCGTGGAAAGCGGCGAAGGCGTCGAGGGCGCCGTCGAGGAGGTCGCGCCAGGGGCGGTCCATCAAGGGGCCCTCCAGGAAGGAGGCGACGAGGAGGCGGGTGCGCTCGCGGGTGCGCGCGACGAGGGCCTGGAAGACGGCCGGTTTGTTGGGGAAGAACTGGTAGATGGAGCCGATGGAGGTCTCGGCACGCGCGGCGATGGCGTCCATGGTGGCGGCGTCGTAGCCGGCTTCGCCGAAGACGTGGGCCGCGGCTTCGAGGATGCGCTCGACGCGCTGGCGGCTGCGCTCCTGGGTGGGGACGCGCCGGGTGGGCTCGCAGACCTCGGGCGCAGGCGCGGGTTCGTGCTGCGCTTTGGCGCGTTTCCCGAGGACAGGTTCGCGCTGCGCCCTGGGGCGTTTCTCGGGTTTCCTGGGTTTCGCCTTGACAGACATGAGGCGGGGCTCAGATTATTGGGAGCGAACGTGAGGAAGTCCTCAGGTTCGTTCAGGCCTCAGGACCCGACGCAGGGAGCATGGCGGACATCGTGCCGAGAGGGCAAGGGTCCGCGCAGGCGAGGCGCGCCGGGTCGCTGCGCGTTTCAGGAGCACTCCATGCTGAAGGTATTCGGTTTTCTCGTCAGGAAGCCCGGGCTCGAGAGGCAGGCGTTCATCGACCATTACGAGAACGAGCACATTCCCTTGATTTGCAGGCTGGCGACCATTCCCACGGTGTACAAGCGCAACTATGTGGTGCGGGGGGATGGTTCCAACCTGCCCTTCAACGAGGAGAGGGGGGATGTCGATTTCGATGTGGTGACGGAGCTGGTGTTTGCAGACCGGGCGGCGTTCCAGGCGTGGCAGGGGGAGCTCTCCAGGCCGGGGGTCGGCGAGCAGGTGGTCGCGGACGAGGAGAGGTTCCTGGATCGGTCGCGGACGCGGGCGTACGTGATTGAGGAGTACGTGACGGCGGGGTGAGTGCGGGCGCGGGCGCGGGGACTGGAGGGCGGGGAGCGGAGTTCAACCGCGCCAGTCCGCGATGGGGAAGGCGTGCTCGAAGCAGGTCTCGTCATTGCGGTACCAGACGAGGCCGAGGCTGTCCCATTCGTCGAGGAGCTTGGGGGGGCGCTCCGTCGGGAGGGCGGGAGCGACGCTGCCCCGCCACGGCGGCAGCGGTGGGGCCACGAGGACGCGCTGGACGCCGATCTCCCGGAGCGCCCGGTTGAGCATGCCGTCGTCGGAGGTCCTGTCGATGACGACGGCGCCGTGGCGCCAGAACTGGGAGGTGTTCTCGCCCATGCCGGCGTGCCAGTTGGACTCCATCCACACGACCTCGCCGCGCTGCGAGAGGGCGGCGCCGGTCGGCTCGATGAGGTCGCCACCACCGAGCCAGTCGGCGCGCGTAAGGTCGGCCGCGATCGCGATCTTCGCGGCGTTCTCGGTGAGGTCGTAGGGGAGAGGGGCGAGCCAGAAGCCCTGCGAGAGCTCCAGGATGCGGGCGCCAGGCATGAGGTCCGCGAGGCCCAGGAGGACCTGGGAACGAGCGATGTAGGCGGAGAGGTGGTGACCCACGGGCGACCTCGAACGATGGCCGAGGGCATTGTCGGGTAGCAGTCGCAGGTCGCGCAACGCGTCGCCGTCCCCGGAGCACGCCTCGCGGGCGCCACGCAGGTACGGGCACCAGGCGCGCGATGGGGTGCAGCAGGAAGAGGCCAAGACCCGCCCGGGAAAGGACGAGGCCATGGCGGGTTTCGGGGGGTGGATGATGGAGAAGGGACAGGAAGGGGGTTAGGAGAGAGAGATGGATGGGACATGTAGGGGGGTACGTTGGAGATGGGGCGAGCGGCGGAAGGGGCAAGGGCAGAGTTTGGGGACGTGGGGGGCAGAGTTTGGGGACGTGGGGGCAGAGCTTGGGGACGTGGGGGCAGAGCTTGGGGACGTGGGGGCAGAGCTTGGGGCCAGCCGACGAGAGCTTGGGTCCACGCAGGTGGAGCTTGGGTCGGGCCGACAAGAGCTTGGGTCCACACAGGTGGAGCTTGGGTCGGGCCGACAAGAGCCTGGGGGCACCGGACAAGAGTTGAAGCGCTGCTCCTCGGGCAGTTCTTCCCCGCTGTCGAGGAGCAGGCGCTTGGACGCGATCGGATCGGGAGACTCCTTCTCGGAGAGCATGTCGGAGCGATAGGCGGTGTAGAGGACCACGGCATCCAGCTTCAGGCCGAGGACGCCAGAGAGCGCCCTCAGCATGCAGAGGCTCCAGCGCATCTGCTCCGTCGCTTCGGACCACTTCCATCGGTAGATCGTCTTCTTGCACTCGATGAGATGAGCTTCGGTCCAGCCGTCCTCGAAGCAACAGGTCGCCGAGCCGCTGCTCCAGGGTTCCGGACACCTGCACGGGTCAGGTCTCCCCGGCGAGCTGGTCCAGGAGGTCCACCTCTTCACCGAGGCGGAGGAGCGCGCGGTTGAAGGTGGGCATCACCATGCCACGAGGCGTCTTCTTCATCTCCACCACCGTCGAACGTCCGCCGGGAGCGTCGAGCTTGAACTCGTAACCAGCGACGTCGTCGGGCAGCAGGTAATCTTGCGGTGCGTAGCCGAGCCGCTCCTGAGCCTGGACGCGGCGCTCTTCGTCGAGGTCGCCAAGCTTGAGGAAGTTGTTGATCTGCTGGCAGAAGTTCTCGCTGTGGGTGGTGATCCAGACGTAGAAGCCCTTGCGGATCAGCCGCACGATGACCCGCGCCAGCAGGCACTGGAGCTCCGGGTGGAGGTGCGACTCGGGGTCAGGTCGAGCCACTCACCTCGCCTGGGTTCAGCCCGAAAAGCCTCTCGGAGGCTGCGCTCTGCCGCAGCCTTGTAGAGCTGCATGAACCCGGTGCGCGATGCTGGCAGATAGATCAGGGGCGAGAGGTTCGAAGGAGTCATTGAACTCGTGAAAGTGACTCATTCTGGAAACGCATGTTCCTGACCCTGGCGACGGCTCCAGCTCTGCCTGCATCGCCACGAGGCCCCAGAGGAGGGAGGCGAGGTAGCTCTTGCCGGTGTTGTTGGGGCCCACGAGGAGCATGAGCGGGTGGATGTCCACCGCAGCGCGCTCGATCCTGCCCAGCCCCTCCACCTCTAGCGCTCCGCCATGGGGGCGGTATGTCAGCAACACCCGGGGGGACACAATGCTCCCTGCCAGGACGCGCGACCCGGCCCCGGCTGCCGCGCCCTCCGCCCTCCACGGCCATCCCCCGGCCCGCCTGTGGTATGACGGCCCTCATGCGCCTCCAGGATCGAGTCGTCTTCATCACCGGGGCTTCCCGCGGCATCGGCCGCGCCGTGGCCCTCGCCTGTGCCCGCGAGGGTGCGAACATCGTCGTCGCGGCCAAGACCGACGTCGCCGAGAATCCCAAGATCCCCGGGACCATCCACGATGTGGCCAAGGAGGTCGAGGCCCTCGGGCGGAAGGCCCTGGCCCTCAAGCTCGACGTGCGCGACGACGCGGCGTGCGAGCAGGCGGTGAGCAAGGCCGTGGAGCACTTCGGCCGCATCGACGCCCTGGTCAACAACGCAGGCGCGCTCTGGTGGGCCGACGTGACCGAGACGCCGGTGAAGAAGTTCGATCTGATCATGGGCATCAACGTGCGCGCTTCGTTCGTGCTGTCGCGCGCGGCGCTGCCCCACATGGTGTCGCGCAAGTACGGGCACATCGTGATGATGTCCCCTCCCCTCGAAGGCGATGCGTCCTCGCCCGAGGTCTACGCGCACCACGGGGCCTACGCGGTGTCCAAGCTCGGCATGACCATGATCGCCCACGCCATCACCGCCGAGTACGCGGAGCACAACATCACGGCGCACGCGCTGTGGCCGGCAACCGCCGTGGAGAGCTACGCGACCATGAACTTCGGGCTCGGTGGGCCCGAGGTGTGGCGCAAGGCCGACATCATCGCCGACGGGACCGTGGCCCTGCTCGCGAAGGAGCCCTCCGCGCGCCGCGGCAAGGGCTGGATCGACGAGGATCTGCTGCGGGAGGAGGGCGTGACCGACTTCTCGAAGTACCAGTGCGTGCCGGGGGTGGAGCCGCCTCGCATGGAGTTCTCCTCGATCCCGAAGGCCACCGCGACCAAGGTGTAGCGATGCGCGACGACGACGACGACGACGACGACGACGACCGGATCCCGGTGGGCGCCGTGGACCCCACCCGCGAGATCTCGGCCATCTTCGACGATCTGGAGACGTTGCTGAAGAACGGCGACGTGGTCGCCGCGCTCACCAAGCGCGACGTCAATGCGAGCCTCGCGCTCGTCGCCATCGACGGCCTCCGGGCATACCTGGAGAACCGCAAGGCCGACGCCGTCGAGGATCTCTCCACCGTCGCCGAGGAGATCAAGATGCGCATGCAGCTCTCCAGCACGAGCCGTCACGGCAACGGCCACGACCCCAGCAACTAGTACTGCGTACCCTGGATCAGGGGCCTTTCGGCCCCTGCGCTCCCGATGGTCGCTACCCCCGTCGCTTCGCTCGAGCTCCGAGCCGAGGCCCCGGAACGACCTTGGGGAACGAGCGACTGCCCCCTGGTTGCCCCTTGTGCTTCGCGGGACGTCACGCGATGAACCAGGACCACCGCGATGCACGAGGTCCCCACCCGATGAGCAGCACCGTCTCTCCCCCCTGGTCGCCGGCCCTCGCCCTCTCGGGGGCGAGCTACTCGGCGGCGGAGCTGTCGCCCGAGGGTGACCAGGTCTTCCTGCTGGAGCAGCGCGAGCTGCCGGGCGTGGAGCGGTACGTCACGCTCGGCACGGCCGCGGAGGTGGCGGAGGGGATCCGCGCCATGGTGGTGCGGGGGGCGCCGGCCATCGGGATCGCCGCGGCCTACGGGATGGCGCTCGCGGCGCGCGCCGCGCAGACCGAGGACGCGGAGGGCTATCTGGCGGCCATGCGGCAGGCGGGCGCGATCCTCGATGCGGCGCGGCCCACGGCCGTGAACCTCTCCTGGGCGGTGCGGCGCGCGCTCGCGCTGGCGGCCTCGCACGCGCATCAGGGCGGGGCCGAGAGGGCCGAGGCGATGGCCGCCCTGGGCCGCGCCATTCACCGCGACGATGTGGAGGCCTGCCGCGCCATGGGCCGGCTCGGCGCGGCGCACATGCCCGACGAGGGCGCGGTGCTCACCCACTGCAATGCGGGGGCGCTGGCGACAGGCGGCTACGGGACGGCGCTCGGGGTGATCCGAGCGGCCATCGAGGCGGGGAAGCGGATCCGGGTGCTCGCAGATGAGACGCGGCCTTACCTGCAAGGCGCGCGGCTCACCGCGTGGGAGCTGCAGAAGGACGGCGTCAACGTGGAGGTGCTCGCCGACTCCATGGCCGGCTGGCTGATGCAGCGGGGGGAGATCAAGGCGGTGGTGGTCGGCGCCGATCGCATCGCCAGGAACGGGGACGTGGCGAACAAGATCGGTACCTACGCCGTGGCCTGCCTGGCAAAGCACCACGGGATCCCGTTCTACGTGGCGGCGCCCTGGAGCACGGTGGACCTGGCCACGCCCGACGGCAGCGCCATTCCCATCGAGGAGCGCTCGTCCGAGGAGGTGGCGGTAATCGGCGGCAAGCGGATGATGCCCGAGGGCGTGCGGGCGCGGCACCCGGCCTTCGACGTGACACCGGCAGCGCTGGTGACGGCCATCTTCACGGAGCGCGGCGCCGCAGCTCCGGGCGAGATCGCGCGCCTCGCGGGTTGAGAGAGCGCGCGCTCAGCCCTTCTTGTCGTAGGAGAGCTTCGGATACCAGTCGGTCCCGCGGCCCTCGGGGGTGTTGTCGAGGATGATCCAGATCGGCATCAGCTCCGGCGCGCCGCGCGGGTCCTGCCCGGGATCGGCGGACTCGCTGCCCATCTCCCCGCCCCAGAAGTGCCGGACGGTACCGTCACGACGGGTGAAGACGTTGAGGCCGGGGAAGTCTTCGCCCTCCGGGCCCTCGGCGAGGTAGTCGCGGTTGAAGGTGTTGCCGGCCGACGAGTAGAGCCGGAGGTGCCTCCAGCCGCGCTCCTTCTTGAAGGCGGCGAGCTTCTCGATCGGCGACTTCGCGATCACCACCAGAGAGACGCGCTGCTCGATGTCCGGGACCTGTCCATCCCAGGCGCTCAGCAGCGAGGTACACATCGGGCAGGGGCGCTCCCGCTTGGGGCCGTACATGTAGTTGTAGGTGACGAGCGTGTCGTGGTCGCGGAACAGCTCGGAGAAGCGCGCCGGCCCCTCCTCGCCCTGGAAGAGGTAGTCCTCCGGGATCTGGCCACCCGGCGGCAGGGCGCGGCGCTGCTCCGCGACCCGTTCGAGGTGACGCCGCAGCTCGATCTCCTCGGCGAGGAGCGCCGTGCGCGCCTTGCGGTACTCGTCACTCTCGTTGGGATAGCGCCTGCCGTGCTCCGCCATCTCCCGTGCCGGCTTCAGCTCCTGATGCTTGCTCACGATGCACCTCCTCCACTCATGTGGGGCGTACCTTGCCGCTCATCCTCCGCACACGCCACCTGGAAGACAGGTCGATCGGCCCATCGCAAGAAACGGTGGCCAACCGCCGCGGGGGCTTGCAGAGTGGCCGCTCCGGTTGCCGCGACCCTTCGCTGCCAGCACCGGCCACACCTTCCAGAGGACATCCGAGATGAGTGAGATCAACGCTTCCGCGTCAGGGCAGTTCAAGCTCGGCGACATCACCGTGAACCGCCTCGGCTTCGGCGCCATGCGCGTCGTCGGCGACGGCGTCTGGGGAGAGCCCAAGGACAGGGCCGAGTGCCTGCGCACGCTGCGCCGCTTGCCCGAGCTGGGCGTCAATTTCATCGACACCGCCGACAGCTACGGCCCGCACATCAGCGAGGAGCTGCTCCGCGAGGCGCTGCACCCCTACGACGGCCTGGTCATCGCCACCAAGGGCGGCCTGGTGCGCCACGGCCCGGACCAGTGGCTGCCGGTGGGGCGGCCCGAGTACCTGAAGGCCACCACGCTGCTCAGCCTGCGGAGGCTCGGCGTCGAGCGCATCGATCTGTGGCAGCTCCACCGCATCGACCCCAAGGTGCCGCAGGACGAGCAGTTCGACGCCATCCGGCAGATGCAGCAGGAAGGCCTCATCCGCCACGTCGGCCTCAGCGAGGTCAACGTCGCGGAGATCGAGGCCGCGCAGAAGTACTTCCCGGTGGTCTCGGTGCAGAACATGTACAACCTGGTGACCCGCAGCCACGAGGCGGTGCTCGACCACTGCGCCGCGAAGAACATCGGGTTCATCCCCTGGTTCCCGCTCGCCGCCGGGAGCCTGGCCAAGCCCGGCTCGCTCCTCGACACGCTCGCCAAGGACAAGGGCTGCAGCCCGAGCCAGATCGCGCTGGCCTGGGTGCTCCAGCGCAGCCCGGTGATGCTGCCGATCCCGGGCACCGGCAAGGTGAAGCACCTGGAAGAGAACGTCGCCGCCAGCGGCATTCGCCTGTCGGAGGACGAGTTCAAGCAGCTCGATCAGCAAGGCCGCGCGGCGTCGACGACCTCGTGAGCTGGCGGCTGCGCGTCCTCCCCGCGCTCGTGCTGGCGGCATGCGCCGCGCCGTCGCGGCCCGATCCGGCCGAAGCTGCGCGGCGCGCCGAGGCCCAGCGCCTGGCGATGGCGCAGGCCTGCACCCCGGACGCGGGCGAGCGCACGGCCCGGTGTCCATGCGCTGTCATGGAGGACCTCGCCGCGCTCAAGGACGGGCCGGCGCTCGACCGGCTCGTGCTGCTCCCCATCGAGCCTCTCCGACTCGACACGCTCACGCGCCTCCACCACCTGCGCGCGCTGGGGATCGACACCTCCCGCGCGCCTGAGACGAGCGGCGTCGGGAAGCTCTCGCAGCTCCGGAAGCTGGCGATCACCGTGCCCGCGGGCGGGCTCGCGGAGATCGGACAGCTCCGGCAGCTCGAGGAGCTGACGCTGTTCCGGTCCAGGAGAGCCCCTCCTCCCTCCCGCCTGGATCTCGGGCCCCTGAGGGCGCTCACCGCGCTGCACGTGCTCGACCTCGAAGAGCTGAAGGTGCACGACCTGGGACCGCTGGGCGGGATGGCGAAGCTCGAACGACTCGTCCTCACCTGCGGTCCTGGCGTCGACCTGACGGCGCTGCGGGACCTCGTCGCGCTCCGCGAGCTGACGCTGCTCGGCCATCCCGTGGCGGATCTCGGCCCTCTCGCGTCCCTGAGGAACCTGCAGGTCCTCACCCTGGGCCCCCACCACCCCTCTTCTGACGCGCGCGCGTCAGAAGAGGGCGTGCAGGGAGACGAAGGAGACCTGCCCGTCAGCGTCGAGGTCAGAGACTTCAGGCAGCAGCTCGCACGCCTGAGCGGCGTCGAGGTCCGCCGCAAGGGATTCGAGGGGGAGGCGCTGTGCGACCTCGATCCCGATCAATGCCCGGATGGCTGCGAGGAGCGACGGAAGAGGCGTCGTCGACCCGCAGCGCTGCCATGATGACCCATGGACGTCTTCGGGGCGGTTGCCGAACCCGACCGGCGGGCCTTGCTCGACATGCTCCTCCTCGGGGAGCGGTCGGCGGGTGAGCCGGTGGCGAGCCTGCCGGCGCTCACCCCGCCCGCGGTCTCGCGGCAGCGGGGAACACGCGGGTGAGGCGCTCGGGCTGGCGGCACCGGGTGGCTCTGCGGGAGGCAGGGGAACGGGGGGTTCCGATGCTCCGGAGGCGCAGGGCGCGGGTCGAGGCGCTCGCCAGTAGCCGACGGCGTGGATCGGCACTACACCTCCCTGGTGACCACGACTTTCGAGCCGAAGAGCGCCGAGACGTCCGGGAACGCCGCGGTGAAGCCGCGCTTCGAGCCCAAGCCGCCGTGGCTGAAGGTGAGGGCGCCGGGCGGGGACACGTACCACGACATCAAGGCGACGCTGCGCAAGCTGGACCTGTTCACCGTCTGCGAGGAGGCACGCTGCCCGAACATCGGGGAGTGCTGGCGCGAGGGGACGGCGACGGTGATGCTGCTCGGGGACGTGTGCACGCGGGGGTGCCGGTTCTGCGCGGTGACCACGGGGGATCCGCGCGGGGCGGTGGACGTGCGGGAGCCGGAGCACGTGGCGCGGGCGATCGCACGCATGGGGTTGCAGTACGTGGTGATGACCATGGTGAACCGCGATGACCTGCTCGACGGCGGGGCGGAGCACGTGGGGCGCACGGTGGCGCGGCTGCGGGCGCTCCGGCCCGACATGCTGATCGAGACGCTGGTCGGCGACTTCCAGGGGCACCTGAGCCACGTGGACGTGGTGGTCGAGGCAGGGCCGGATGTGTTCGCGCACAACATCGAGGTGGTCCGGCGGCTCACGCGGTCGATCCGGGACGTGCGCGCGGGGTACGACCAGTCGCTCGACGTGCTGCGGCGGGCGAAGGCGCGGCAGCGGACGATCGCGGCGAGCGCGAAGGGGGACGGGGGGGCGCCGCGGCGGCTGACGAAGAGCTCGATCATGGTGGGGCTCGGGGAGACCGACGAGGAGATCGTGGAGACGCTGCGCGATCTGCGGGAGGCGGAGGTCGACGTGGTGACGCTCGGGCAGTACCTGCGGCCGTCGCCGAAGTACGCGCCGGTGAAGCGGTTCGTGACGCCGGAGGAGTTCGCGGCCTTCGGGAAGGCGGCGATGGAGATGGGGTTCCTCTACGCGGCGAGCGCGCCGCTGGTGCGGTCGAGCTACAAGGCCGCGGAGGTGTTCATCCACAGCGCGCTGCGGGGCGACGGAGAGAGCGGGGAGCAGGCCGAGGCGCTGCTCGGGGAGCGGCTGGCGGTGGCGCAGCGGGAGGCGGCGCGCGTCGCGGCAGAGCTGGGTCCGGCAGAGCAGGACGAGGGGGAAGAGGGGGGCAAGCGCGCACCAGCACCGCCGCGGACGTCACCGCTCATCCCGCTGGAGTCGCTGGTGCGACGGTGATGGGGCGGCTCGGGGTGGCTTGACGCTGGGCCTGGCCTGGCCGACCTTGGAGGGCCCGGTGCCCCTCGGGTGAGCGCCAGCCGGCGCTCGACGGAGCCACGCGACCATGCGCATCCAGAGCCAGAGCCTCCTCGATCGCGTGGCCCGGCAGATCAGCCGCGCGCCCACGAGCGAGCCCGACGCGGCGTCGCTGCTCACGCGCATGGCGGGGGCGTACAGCGCGGATCCGGTGATCGACGAGGAGGAGGGGCTGGCGCGCTTCGACCCGGACGCGGCAGCGCTGTTCGAGGCGATCATCGAGGCGGCGTTCCTGGTGGCGAACGCGGACGGGCACTTCGATCTGGAGGAGCGGGCGGCGTTCCTGGCGATGGTGTCGAGCGCGTGCGGCGGGGCGGTGAAGGCGCCGCGCATCGACGCGCTCACCGCAGACTTCGCAGAGCAGCTCGAAGAGGACGGCGAGGAGAAGCGGGCGCAGATGATCGGGCGGACGGTGACGGCGCACCACCAGCAGATGGAGGTGATGCGCATGGCCGCGCTGATGGCGTACGCCTCGGGGGGCGTGAGCGAGGAGGAGCTGTCCACGCTCACGCAGCTCGCCTCGGGGATGGGGCTCGATCCGGAAAGCGTGGAGGCGGTGCTCGCGCAGGCCGCGAGGGCGCTGGACCTCGGTTGACATAAGGCGGGTGAGCTGACGCGGTGGCGCGCGGCGGCAGGTGGTGACACGCACAGCCCCGCGGATCGAGGGTTCTTGCCGCGCTGAGTCATGGGCCCACCATGGTAAGGAGCGGCGCCCGCGCACGGGGAACCTATGCGGTGCAAGGAACGGTGATCGGTCTGGTCTCGGGCAGCGCTCTTGGCTAGTGTCCGCCGGCCTTATGAGCACCGCCACGCACACCGAGTACAACAAGCCTTCTGCTGGAGGCTCCGCCCCGGCGTCGACCTACACGGGGCCCGGTCTCACGCCGCAGCATCTCAGCTCCGACGGCGTGATCCGCGTCCTGCGCGACGACGGCTCGCTCGATCCCTCGACAGACCCCGGGCTCAGCGCCGATGAGGTGATCGCTCTCTACAAAGCCATGATCCGCACCCGGCTGCTCGACGACCGCCTGGTCACGCTGCAGCGGCAGGGGCGCATCGGGTTCCACATCGGGGCGCTCGGCGAGGAAGCGGCGATCCTCGGGAGCACCGCGGGGATGCGTGACAAGGACTGGATCTTCCCCTGTTACCGCGAGTTCGCCGCGATGCTGTGGCGGGGGCTGCCGCTCCAGCGGTACATCGACAACATGTTCGGCAACGCAAACGATCCGGTGAGGGGTCGGCAGATGCCGGATCACTACACCTACCGCGAGGGGCGGTTCGGGTCGGTCAGCTCGCCGATCGGGACGCAGATCGTGCAGGCGACGGGGTTCGCTTGGGCCGCGAAGATGCGGAAGGAAGAGCTGGCCGTGCTGGTCTACTTCGGCGACGGGGCGACCAGCTCGTCGGACTTCCACAACGGGATGAACTTCGCGGGGGTGTTCAAGGCGCCCGTGGTGTTCCTGTGCCGGAACAACGGCTGGGCGATCAGCGTGCCCACCGAGCGGCAGACGGCGAGCGCGACGTTCGCGGAGAAGGGCGTGGCCTACGGCATCCCCGGGGTGCGCGTGGACGGGAACGACCTGTTCGCGGTGGTGAAGGCGACCCGGGAAGCGACCGCGCGCGCGGCGAGGGGCGAGGGGCCGACGATCATCGAGGCGCTCACCTACCGGATGAGCGGGCACTCGACGAGCGACGATCCGAAGGCCTACCGGCCCGACAACACGCTCGATGCCTGGAAGACGCTCGACCCGATCCAGCGGATGCGGCGCCACCTCACCCGCGAGCACGGGTGGACGGAGGCGCAGGACAAGCAGCTCGAGACGGAGTTCGACGCCGAGCTGCGGGCCTGCGTGGCCGTGGCGGAGAAGACGGCGGCGCCGCCGCTGGAGTCGATGTTCGAGGACGTGTTCGCGGAGCTTCCCTGGCACCTCAGGGAGCAGCGCGAGGAGCTCCTCAAGGGACCCCGGGCCAAGGGACACGGCGGCGGGCACTGAGCCATCGCCCCCAGGGATTTGCGTAGAAAGAGGATGGAGACGACAGCATGCCCCAGATGAACATGGTCCAGGCCATCAACGACGCGCTCCGCTTCGAGATGCGGCGCGACCCACGGGTCGTCGTTCTCGGCGAGGACGTCGGCAAGGTCGGCGGGGTGTTCCGCGTGACCCAGGGCTTGTTCGACGAGTTCGGTGACGATCGGGTCATCGATACGCCCCTGTCCGAGGGCGGGATCATCGGCACCGCCATCGGGATGGCGCTCTACGGCCTGGTGCCCGTGCCCGAGATCCAGTTCTCGGACTTCATCTTCCCGGCGTACGACCAGATCGTGTCGGAGCTGGCGAAGTTCCGCTACCGGTCGGGCGGCGAGTACCCGGCGAAGATCGTGATCCGTACGCCGGTCGGCGGCGGGATCCGCGGCGGCCACTACCACTCGCAGTCGCCCGAGTCGCAGTTCATCCACGTCGCCGGGCTGAAGGTGGTGTGCCCGTCGAACCCCGCGGACGCGAAGGGGCTGCTCCTCGCGTCGATCCGTGACCCGGATCCGGTGCTGTTCTTCGAGCCGAAGCGGATCTACCGCGCGGCGAAGGGCGAGGTGCCCGAGGGCGACGTGACGGTGCCGATCGGCAAGGCGCGCGTGGTGCGGTCCGGCAAGCACCTGACGCTGGTGGCGTGGGGAGCGATGCTCTACGAGGCGCTCGACGCGGCGAACCAGGCGGCGTCGCAGGGGATCGAGACCGAGGTCATCGACCTGCGCACGCTGTGGCCGCTCGACATCGACACCATCGTGGAGTCCGTGAAGAAGACCGGTCGGGTGGTGGTGGTGCACGAGGCGCCGAAGAGCTGCGGCTTCGGGGCGGAGATCGTGGCGCTGGTGAACGAGAAGGCGTTCCTCCACCTGGAGGCGCCCCCGCTCCGGATCACCGGGTTCGACACGCCGTTCCCCTACACGCTGGAGAACGAGTACCTCCCGCTGTCGCACCGCATCCTCCCCGGCATCGTCCAGACGGCGAGGTACTGATGAGCAAGTACGAGTTCAAGCTGCCCGACATCGGTGAGGGGGTCACCGAGGGCGAGATCGTCAACTGGCTGGTGTCCCCCGGTGACGTGGTCACCGAGGACCAGCCGATGGTCGAGGTGATGACCGACAAGGCGACGGTCACCATCACCTCGCCGAAGGCCGGGAAGATCGTCGAGACGCGCGGCAAGGCCGGGGAGGTGGTCCCGGTGCACGACGTGCTCGTGGTGTTCGATCTGTCCGGCGGCGCCGCGGCGTCCGCAGGAGAGGCGGCCGCGCACGCGCCCGAAGCTGCCGCGGCGCCCACCTCGGCGACAGCAGCCAGCGCGGCAGCCGGCGGCGACGCCAAGAAAGAGCCGGCGGCGACGGCGGTCGGGGACATCAAGGAAGACCTCCCGGGCATGAGCCTGATGGTGGTCGCCGATCCCACGGCCAGCGCAGCCCCTCAGGCGGCGCCGGCGGAGCGCGCGTACTTCAACGAGAAGCCGCTGGCGACGCCGGCGACGCGCAAGCTGGCGCGGGATCTCGGGGTCGACCTGCGGAACGTGCCGCCGAGCGGCGCGAGCGGGCGGGTGTCGAGCGACGACGTGCGCTCGTTCAAGGCCGGTGGCGCGCAGAAGGGCGCCGCAGGTGGTGCTGGGGCCTCGGGCGGTGCGGCGGTGGTGCCGGTCGCGGTGGCTCCGGGGACGGCGCCCGCCGCGGTGCCGCCGGTGGTGGCCGCGGTCGGTGCATCGGCACCGGCAGGCTCGGCGCCTCCGGGGACACCTGGCCCCGCCACGGCGCCTGCCGCGGCGAGCAGCGAGGGCCACGCGCCGGCTGCGTCGGGCGCGGCGAGCGCTGCGCCCGCGGCGGCACACGCGCAACCTGCGCGCGCGCCGGTGAAGATCCCGTCGTCCCGCGCGGGCGGCGAGGGTCAGGACGAGCGGATCCCGCTGCGAGGGGTGCGCAAGCGCATCTTCGAGCAGATGGGGCGCTCGAAGCAGACGGCGGCGCACTTCACCTTCGTGGAGGAGTGCGACGTGACGGCGCTGAAGGAGCTGCGCGCGCGGCTCCGGCCGGCGGCGGAGCAGAGCGGGGTCAAGCTGACCTTCCTGCCCTTCATCGCCAAGGCGGTGGTGGCGGCGCTGAAGCGGCACCCGACGCTGAACAGCGCGTTCGACGAGAGCACCCAGGAGATCGTGGTCCGCAAGGCCATCCACCTGGGCATCGCCTCGGCGACGAAGGCTGGGCTCATCGTGCCGGTGGTGCGCGACGCGGATCGCAAGAGCATCCTCGACATCGCGCGCGACATCGGGCGGCTCGGCGAGGACACCAAGGCCGGCAAGGTGAAGGCGGAGGATCTCGGTGGGTCGACGTTCACCATCACCTCGCTCGGGCAGCAGGGTGGGCTCTTCGCGACGCCGATCCTGAACTTCCCCGAAGTGGGCATCCTCGGCGTGCACCAGATGAAGCAGAAGCCGGTGGTGCGCGACGGGCAGATCGTGATCGGCGACGTGATGCTGCTGTCGCTGTCGTTCGATCACCGCATCATCGACGGGCACATCGGCGCGGCGTTCGCCTACGAGGTCATCGGCTACCTGCAGGATCCGGACAAGCTGTTCCTGGAGACCTGAGCTTCCCCTCAGCCTCGTGATCCCGCGCCGCGCGGGCCAGCGGGAGGCCCCTTCCTTCGGGGAGGTCCTCGCGCTGGCGCCGCGCGGTCGTCGTTTCGGGGTGGTACAGTGCTCAGCCGCGGTAGAGGGCGCGGCGCAGGCCCCGGGCGGCGTCGATGTCGACCTGGCGGAAAGGGGCCGACTGGCCGCGTACGGTCTGCTTCCACATGTCGAAGGACTGGCGCGGGCTGATGCGCACGCCGTCGGGGCTGCGCTTCGCCAGGGCGCTCGGGTCGCCAGCCCAGGAGATGGTCTGCACCAGCTCGGGGCGAAACCAGAGGACGCAGTGGTCGGCGGTGTCGTCGAGGAGGATGGCGAGGACGCCCGCGGCGACGTGCTGGAGGGACGCGGCAGGGGGCCACACGGCCGAGAGGGCGTGGGTGGCGTAGAAGGCGGCGATACCGGAGGCGTTCGCGGGGTCGGGACGGGGCTCGGCGGCGATGAAGCGGGCGAGGGCGCGGATCTCGGGCTCCTCGGGGGTGTCTCCGAAGCGCTGGCAGACGTCGCCGCAGATCACCGCGACGCCGCCGCACGGGAGGAGCGCGGTGGGATCGGGCTCGCCAGGATCGAGCGTGGGGAGGCGGCCCTCGGGGGTGAAGCGGGGGATGAGGGCGGCGTGCGCGGCATGCATGCGGGCGCGCTCCTCGGCGTCGTCGCGGCTCTCCTGCTCGGTGATCTGGGAGGAGACCATGGAGGCGACGAAGCTGCAGGCGGCGCGGGTCTCGTAGGGGAGGGCCCAGGGGGCGCGGTGGTGGCAGGCGATGAGGCCCCAGAGCGTGTCGCCGCGGACGATGGCCAGGGACATGGAGCCGCGGACGTCCATGTTGGCGAGGTACTCGACATGCAAGGCGGAGACGCCGCGGAGGTGGGCGTAGCTCAGGTCGAGGAACTCGCCGGTGCGGGGGTCGCGCTCGGGGACGAGGGGCGAAGGGGCGTAGCGGCCGTCGACGATGAGGCGGACGGGGCTCCTGGCGTAGAGGGCGCGGGCCTGGCGGGGGACGTCGCTCGCAGGGAAGCGCTGGCCGAGGTAGGTGGGCATCTCGGGGATGCGCGCTTCGGCGAGGACCTCGCCGCTGCCGTCTTCGAGGAAGCGGTAGAGGAGCACGCGGTCGTGACGAGAGAGGGCGCGGATCTCCTCGACGACGCGCTGGCAGAAGCTCGGGAGCGAGGGTTCGTCGCGGAGCTGAGGAAGGGCGCGGCGAAGGAGGGGGTAGAAGTCGGGAGGGCGTCGGCCAGCAGGGGTGAAGGGCTCGATTTCGAGGACGAGGACGTCGCCGCTCGGGTGGCAGAGAATGTCGTAAGGTCCGCCGCCCGCGATGGTGAGCAGGGCGTGGACGTGGGTGTCGGCCGGGGCTCTGGAGGCGAGGCGCTCGCGCAGGCGGCCGAGGGCGGAGGCGTCGAGGAGGGCGGCGAGGCCCTCGCGGAGGAGGCGCGCAGGAGGGAGGCCGAAGTGGGCCTCGACGCTGGCACTGACCTGGAGGACGGCGAAGTTGCCAGGGTCGAGGGCGAGGAGGACGCCGTGCGGCTGGATGTGGGGGATGAGGTGGATGGCCTCGCGCTCGCAGGCGGAGATGTCGATGGTGCTGGCGGCGTCGACGGGGAGGTCGACGCGGGGAGAAGCGCTGGCGGAAGCGCCGGGAGAAACGTCGGAGGAAGCGTCGGGAGAAGCGCCGGGAGGAGGCGCGGGCATCACGCCTCGGCGGTCGCGATCCAGCGCTCCAGGGTGGTGAAGGTGTCCTCGGCGCCGCGGACGACGAGGGCGGCGTCGGCGCGGGAGGCGTAGGCGGCGAGGGCCTCGCCATAGCGGACCCACATGGGGCCGGTGTCGGCGCCGTAGCCGGCGAGGAACGCGGCGCCCGAGCCCTCGTCGACGCCGAGGTTCTTGACGGTGCGGAGCAGGACGCGGGAGCCGAGGGTGGAGCCTTCGAGGACGTAGAGACAGCCGATCATGCGGTCGGGCGAGGAGAGGTCGGGGAGATCGCTGCACACGGGGAGGGCAGCGAGGCGGGCCTCGTCGAGGCCGAGGGCGAGGAGGTCGCGGTGGAGGAGGTGGCTCTTCTTGCGCTCATCGATGCCGAAGTGCTCGACGAAGCTCGGGGGAGCGCTGGCGAGGGCGGCCTCGATGGGGGGGTAGTAGCCAGCGATGCGCGCGAGGTAGGCGGTGTACGCGGTGAGGGTCAGGTCAGGGCGCAGGAGCGGGACGACGCCCTCGATGCGGTCGTGAAGCTCGCGGGTGCCGCTGCGCAGCCGTTCGAGGAGGGGGTTCTTCCTGGCCGCTTCGCTGGTGTGCTCTTGCATGATGCCTGGAGTACAAATCAGCCAGGATCGGGGATCCGTCAAGGCGGAGCGGCGTGGGAGGAGGCGTTCAGCCACGCAGCGCGGGGCGTTCAGCCACGCAGCGCGGGGCGTTTCGTCACGGGGTGAGGCAGGGAGGGGCGTCCTGTCACACGGCGCGACGTGCGGGGCGCGCGGGAGCAGGTCGGGTCCGGGCGAGGGGCGGCCGGGAGGGCATGTCGACGCGGGCGCCCGCGAGGATCTCGGCGACGGTGAGGATGCGGAGGCGGGGCTCGGGTCCGGTGAGGCCAGGGAAGGAACCAGCGGCGTCCACGTGCGCGAGGGCGTCTCGACCGGGCGCGTGGAGCGCGAGGATGACGCCGCGCTCGGCTTGCTCGCGGTCCACCGCGGCAGCGAGGGCGCGGACGCGCTCGGGGGTGGGGGCGCCAGGATCGACAGCGAGGAGCGTCTGGTGGGGCGCGGCGCAGCGGGAGAGGGCGGGAGAGGAGGCGCGGGATGCGGGGGCGCTGGAGAGGAGGCGGCCGTCGACGGCAGGGTCGGGGGTGAGGGCGCGATCGACGGGGCGCGCGCCGACACGGCCGAGGAGCCAGTAGGTGAGCTGGCGCGGGTCGCGGGCGGCAAGGGCACAGGCTTCGTCGAGGGTGCGGGGCTCGCCATGCAGCGTGTACGCGAGCTCGGGGCCGAAGGCGGCGGCGAGGCGGTGCTTGACGAGGCCGAGGGCGAGGTGGCTGACGTCGATGCCGATCCAGCGGCGGCCGAGGCGCTGGGCGACGGCGAGGGTGGTGCCGGAGCCGCAGAAGGGGTCGAGGATGACGTCGCCCTCGTCGCTGCTGGCGAGCAGGACGCGCTCGAGCAGGGCCTCGGGCTTCTGGGTGGGGTAGCCGAGGCGCTCGCGGCCGATGGCGGCGATGACGCCGATCTCCCAGACGTCGGAGAGAGGCGGTCCCTGGGTCTCGGTGTCCTCGGTGCCCGGCTTGCGGTGGCCGCCGGAGAAGTCGGCGCGCTGCTTGCGGGTGCCGAAGGTCTTGAGGGTGGAGTCGGCGAGCTTCTCGTAGCCGTAGAGGGTGCGGAACTTGTGCTCGCCGGAGGGGGAGCGGGCATAGACGAGGAGCACGTCGTGCATGCGCTGGAAGTGGCGGGCCGTCGCCGGCCAGCGGCGGTAGCGCCAGACGACTTCGTTGCGGAAGCAGGCGGGGCCGAAGATCGCGTCGAGGAGGACCTTGAGGTAGTGGCTCGCGGAGGGATCGCAGTGGAGGTAGAGCGATCCGGTCGGCTTGAGGGCGCGGTGCAGCGCGGCGAGGCGCGGGGCCATCATGCAGAGGTAGGCCATGAGGTCGGTGTCGCCAGTGAGGCCACGCAAGGCGCGCACGGCGCCCGCGGCAGGGCCCCCCGCCTGGAGGACGTCCTGGTAGGCCGCCTCGGCGTCGGGGCCCCAGCGCCAGGTGTCCTCGAAGGCATGGACGGGGCGGGCGCCGGTCTTGCGGTTGCGGAGGGCGGCGGAGACGCCGTAACTCCTGCCGCTCTGGAAGGGAGGGTCCAGGTAGACGAGGTCGACGGACGCCTCCGGGATGGCGTGGCGGAGGACGTGGAGGTTGTCGCCGCAGTGCAGGGCCGATCCGGGGCCAGCGGCTTCGCGCAGCATGGGTGGATCCTGGTCCAGAGTGGTGGATCCGGCCCAGTTCCTGGGCACTCGGAGGCAGGAGGCGCGCGAAGCACCGGACCTGGGGAGGTCTCAGGCACGCGGCCAGGGACGTCGACCGCTTCCGGAAGCGACGGGTGTCACGCCCGAAGCGGCACGACGCTCAAACCGAGGGCTGGGCCGTCCACTCGCCGCGCAGCTCGATGAGACCGCCAGGGGTGGTGACGAGGTTGAACCGCTCGGCGTTGATCAGGTCAGCGCCCTCCTCGTCGAGGATGATGCCCTGCATGCCGGAGCGCATGCCGCGATCGAGGAGGCGCGCGGCGAGGTCGATGGCGGCGGTGCTGAGCCACTCGCCAGGGCGGCTCGGAGGGACGAGGGTCAGCGCGGCAGCGCGGCCCTGCATGGCGCCCCGGACCGCGATGCCGCAGCGGGCGGCGCGCTCGCCGCCTTGAGACTGCATGCGCGCGCGGCGGAGCATGCCGAGGATCATGCCGTGGCGCCGCTGCTCGTGGGCAGGGTCGTCCTCGGAGGAGGCTGAGGCGAGGACGCCGACGTCCTGGGACGAGGGGGTGGTGCCGCCGCGCTCGTGCTCGATGCGGACAAGGACAGAGCCGTCGTGAAGCCGCTGCGCGTTCGCCTGGAAGGCACCCACGGCCTGCGCCACGCGCTCGGGGACTGCCGGCGCTCCGGCAGCGTCTCCGTTGCCCATGACGAGGACCAGCCAGATGAGCTTGGGGAGGGTGGACGGCGCGCCCGCAGCGGTGAGGGCGTCGCCGAGATAGCCCCAGGATTCGACGCTGCTCGGCGGGGTGAGGGTCGGGGGGCCAGAGCTGTCGATGGGATCTTGCAGGATGCGGATGCGCTTGCGGAGCTCGGCGCCGTTCGCGGGGCGGGCTTCGCGGGGCTTGGACAGCATCTGGCCGACCAGCGCGTCGACAGGGGTGGGAATGTCACCGAGGAGCCGGCGCACGGAGGGAGGGCTCGCGAGCACCACCTTGGCGGCGACCGCGAGGGCGTAGGCGCCGTCGAAGGCAGGGCGGCCAGCGAGGCACTCGTAGAGGACGCTGCCGAGCGAGAAGACGTCGGTGCGGGCGTCGATGTTCGGGTCCCCCTGCGCCTGCTCGGGGGCGAGGTAGAGCGGGCCGCCCGGGGCGAGGCCGTTGCCGGCGAGGACGGGGGGCGCCAGGCGACGGCTGCTGCCGAGATCAAGGAGCTTGGCCGAGGCGACGTCGCCGCCCGGCAGGAAGATGTTGGTGGGAGACACGGCGCCGTGCACGAGCCCGCGGGTGTGCGCGTCGTCGAGCGCGTCGGCGATGCGCTCGACGAGCAGCAGTGCCTCGGAGATCTTGAGCGCACTCCGCGAGAGCCGCGCGCGCAGGTCGACGCCGTCGAGCCACTCGGTGACCACGTACCCACGTCCATCGTCGGTCACGCCATGGGTGACGTAGCGCGTGAGCGCAGGGTGTTCGAGGGCGGACCGCTCGGACATGTCGCGTTCGAAGCGGGCACGCACGTCGGGGCTCACATCGGAGAGCACCTTGACGGCGACCGGCTCGCCGTTCAGGCGATCCTTCGCGCGCCACACCGCGGGCGACGCCGCGCCCATGAGCGAGGCCAGCACGCCGGCACCGCCCTGCAGCGGAGAACCGAGGCGCTCGAGCTCGAAGCGGTCAGCGAGGACATCTCCTGGTTTCATCGCGTCCGGCATCGACGGTCAGGCAGCGTGGATCCAGGAATGACAGTACACCTTTCGCACGGCGCGTCAGTGTAGCTCCCTCAGGGTCGCCTCGTCGCCCCCGAAGCGCGCGGAGGCGTCGCGAAGGTGTCCAGAGCCCGGTTTGGGTGGGGTCGCGGGGGTGGGCTGAGGCACGCCGTTCATGGGGACATCCTTATTTACGCCGGGTCGGCGGCGGCGCCTAGGTGGTGCGTGCCCCAAATCAGGGACCTGCCCAGAGCGCCGCTCCCCGACCCGGGGGGGGCGGACGGCTGGCTCCTGCACGGAAGCGCCGCGTCGCCGCGCACTGCCCGACCCCGTGGCGCAATTCGCAACATCCGCGCGGCGTACGCGGCACCCAGGGCGCTCCGCGGGCCGTGCGTTGCGGAGCGTCTTCCTCGACGGTCAGGCTGGTTTGCGTGCGGAGACCACGTATTCGTACAGCTCCCGCTTGGAGGTGCGCTTGCGGATGGCGCGCACCTCGACCTCGGTGAGCCCCGCGGCCTCGAAGATGGAGGCGAAGATGTACTCCACGGGGACCAGCACGTCGTAGAACTTCGAGTTCCCGACGATGTAGTGCGCCCTGCCGCCACGCCTCAGCACCGCCGTGAGCGACGCGGCGTGGAGCACCATGTCGTGGAAGTACTTGTGGACGTAGCGCGACAGGAGCGGGCTACGCGCGGCGATGCGCTCGATCAGCAGGTCGAACTCCGGGTAAGGAATCGATGTCTCCGCCTCGGGCGTCCACTTTCCCACGTTGCTGGTGGCGCACCCCCAGGTGCCGCCAATGGCCTGCCAGTCGAGCTCCCCGGCGGCGCGGCCATCGCGCAGGTACCCTAACCAGAACATGTAGGGGCGCAGCTCTCGGATGTAGCTCATCCGGTTGGGATAAGGCGGCGAGGTGATCACCAGATCGTAGCGGTCATCAGGGAGCTTCTGCCGCAGGTTGCGGGCGTCGCAGAGCACGGAGACGGGAGGCATGAGGATCGGCGACGCCGCCCCCTGCGCCACGCTCTCGACGGCCCTCTCCCAGGCGGTCACGATCGCCTCGACAGCGGCCGCGGGCTCCGCCGCGAGGGCGGTGCCACGGCCGCGGGCGAAGGACATGGACTGGTGGCCGAAGCTCACCTGGGCGCGCTCGATGAGCGTCCGGCAGAAGGCGACCACCAGGAGATCGCTCACGGCGCGCCCTGCTTCAGGCGTGAGGGCGCGGATCGCGGCGAGCCCACGCCCGAGCGCCTGCAAGGTGAACTCGTCCCACCACCGCTCGATGCGGTGGATGGTCGGTGTCCAGGCAAGGGACGCCGCGCGGTCGCCGAGCGCGCGCGCCACGTGCTCCGCGAACCGCGGGACGGCCGCGATCTCTGCCGCCGTGTACACGCGCGCCTTGGCCTCGCAGAGCCACAGCAGGAAGGGGTTGATGTCCGTGGTCTCGGCGCGGATGCCGCGCTCTGCACAGACGAGCGCCGTGGTCCCCGTCCCGCAGAAGGGGTCGAGCACGACCGCATCAGGGGGCGCCTCGGCGAGCAGCTCGCTCACGAGGTGCACCGAGTACGCGGGGGTCAAGCGCAGCCAGCCGTGGCGGGTGCCGCGCAGGTTGGCTTTGAAGGTGAGGTGTTCAGAACGCCGTACGGCGCTTGGTGGTCGCATGAGCAGATCGCGAAAGCTAGAACGCGCTCAGTGCATCTGCCACGCGCGGAGGTGCACAAAGTGACAGTACTGCACCGACTGTCGCGGTTCTTTTCACGATGTTCACGATAGGGCAGGCGAGGGCAGTTGGCAGGAGAGCGCGGCCTGGGCTCGTCCGGTACGCTCAGCTTTCCAGGTAGGAGGCGAGATGTCTGTCGCGCGAGCGCGACCTGAGCTTCTCGAGCGCCTTGGACTCGATCTGCCGGATGCGCTCACGGCTCAGCGAGAACGAGCGCCCGATCTCCTCGAGCGTATGGTCGGCCTCGCCATCCAGCCCGTAGCGGAGGCGCAGCACCTCGCGCTCCCGGGGCGTCAGGCCATCGAGCAGATCGCGGGTCTGCTCCATCATGCGCCGCATCGTGAGCGCCTCGTCCGGGGTCGCGCCGTCGCTGGCGAGGAAGTCGCCGTAGCGGGCGTCTCCCTCCTCGTCGATCGGGGCGTCCAGGCTGATGGGCTCCATGGACAGGTCGCGGACGGCCTTGACCTTGGCGAGCGGCAGCCCGCTGTGCTCCGCGATCTCCTCGGGCGAGGGCTCACGGGCATTCTCCTGCGAGAGGGCCTTGCGCGAGCGCAGCACCTTGCGACGGCTGTCGGCGAGGTGCACGGGCATCTTCACGATGCGGCCCTGATAAAGGAGCGCGCGCTCGATGGCCTGCTTGATCCACCACCCGGCGTAGGTGCTGAAGCGGTAGCCGCGGCGGTAGTCGAACTTGTCGGCCGCGCGCATCAGGCCCAGGTTGCCCTCCTGCACGAGATCGAGCAGCGGCACGCCCCGACGCTGGTAGTGACGGGCGGTGGCCATCACCAAGCGCAGGTTCGCCTGCACGAGCTCCGCCTTGGCCCTGGCGGTCTGGGCGCGGGCGCGGCGCAGCGCGGACAGCGTGGCCCGTGCACCGCTCGCCTCGGCGCCCCCCGCCTCCACCGCTTCCCGGAGCGCGTTGTCGATGCGCTCGCCCACCGAAGGATCGAGCCTGACCTCGCACAGGCCCGCGGCCAGGTCGGAGAGCGCGCTGGGCACGATGGGGCCCGACACCTTGCTCAGGGAACGCGCGAGCTGGAGGAGCTGCGCGAGCCGCACCGGGATCGCCTGGCTGGCGGGATCGTCCGCGTCGGGGTTCAGCAGCAGGTCCTGGATGGTCACGCTGCCGACCTGCACGTCCTCCGCCATCTCGCCGAACACGCGCAGGGCCACAGGAGAGTAGACCCACGCATCGAGCGCTGCCCTCTCGCCGGCCTCGATGCGGCGCCCCAGCTCGACCTCACCATCGCGCGTCAAGGGCTGGCTGCCTGAGAGCTCCGCGAGATACAGGTCCGTCGCATCGCGCGACGCGAAGTCTGCGTCGAGGTCCCGCGCGCGGGCAGGGCGCACCCGCGAGGCAGGAGGAGCGCTGAGGGAGTCGCTGGTCTGCGCGGGCGTAGCGTCGAGGTTCGCTTGCTCCTGCGCCGGGCGCAGCACGATGCGGCGCCGCGGGAGGGCGGGCAATTCGGGGTCGTTCTTCTGGGGCTCGCCCGGATGGAGCGAGTTCATCGACTTGGTCTTCAAGGCAACATGTGGAGCGCTGTGTCTGCGGGGCGCGGGCTGAACACAGCAGATCGAGGAACCTGATGCGCCTGAGAAAGAGGGTAGTTCAACCACATACCCTCTGTAAGTGGCAAGAAAGAAGTCCGTCCCAGGGCGACGACGAAGATGTCCTTCGCCTCGGCTTTCAGAGCCTCTTTCGCACCCAAGGTGGGTCCGCTCTCTGTCCTACGCAAGCGCACTGAACCGTGTGTTCAGCCCCTCGACCAGGCGCTCCCGGCGGACACCGCGGTCCTCTCTCCGCTCACCCGCTCGGGTTGCGCTGCTGGGTCGCGGCGTTCGCACTTCCCGACTTGCTCAGTAGCCCTGGGCGGTCGGACGCACGACGATCTCGTTCACATCGACGTCGTCTGGCTGCTCGACGGCAAAGACAATCGCCCGTGCGATCGCGGCAGCGGGGAGGAGGTCCTGCCGGTAGTCCTTGATGACTTTTTCCTTCATTCCCGGGTCGGAGATGCTCTCTGCAAGCTCGGACTCGACGGCTCCAGGCGTGATGATGGTGACCCGGATGTCGCGCCCCACTTCCTGGCGCAGCCCCTCCGAGATGGCCCGCACTGCGAACTTCGACGCGCAGTAGACGGCGGCGGTGGGGACGACGGCGAGCCCGCCGACAGAGGCGAGGTTGATGAACTGCCCCGACCCCTGCTTCTTCATCACGGGCAATGCCGCCGAGATCCCGTAGAGGATGCCTTTGATGTTGACGTCGATCGTGCGATCCCACTCGTCCACCTTGTCCTGCTCAAGGAACGAGAGGGGCATGATCCCGGCGTTGTTGATGAGCACATCGAGACGCCCGGCACGCTCCACGGCGAAGCGGACGAAGGCCATGGCGTCGTCGCGCTTCGTGACGTCGAGCGGGTGATGATCCGCCTTGCCACCTTTGCTCCGGATCTCGGCCACGATCGTCTCGAGCCTGTCGGTGCGACGGGCGCCGAGGATGACGTGCGCGCCTTTCTCGGCCAGGAGCCTGGCAGCCGCCTCGCCGATGCCGCTGCTCGCTCCGGTGATTGCAATGCGCTTTCCCTGAATGCCGCTCATGTGATTCCTCCTCGTATCGTGCATTGGTGATGGGCGCGGAGACGCGAGGCCGTCATTGCAGCCGCGCGCCAACGGGAAGGCGCCTCGAATGCCTTCTCTGGTCGCGTCACGTCGCGCGGGCCCTTGCCTCGGCCTCCCGGCAGCGCGAGCAGGAGCCCACCTGCGCTGCACTCTAGGACCTTGACCGACCCTCGCGCCACCGCCTAGGAGTCAGTCTTACCGTGACGGAGAGTCATGCCGACGTTTGATCCCCGCCTGCTGAACGGGATCGGGGTCCTGGTGGCCGTCGTGGAAGCCGGCAACTTCGTGCGCGCCGCAGAGGCCCTCAGCATGACCCAGTCGGGGGTGAGCCGCGCGGTGGCACGCATGGAACAGCGGCTCGGCGTGCGCCTCTTCCACCGCACGGCGCGGGCCGTGAGCCTCACGGAGGAGGGGCGCCGGTTCTACGAGGATGTCGCGCCGCTCCTCGCCGGCATGGAGGATGCCGCCACGCGCGCGTCGAGGTCCTCGGCCGCCGTGCGGGGACGGCTGAGCGTGAACGTCGATGCGTCGTTCGGCCACTACATCGTCTCCCAGCGCATCGGCGGGTTCCTCGAAGCGCACCCCGAGCTGTCCCTGGACCTCCTGGTGCGCGATCGGATGGGGGACCTAGACGCCGACGGGATCGACGTGGCGGTGCGGTTCGGTGAGCCAGAGCCGTCGAGCCTCACCTGTCGCCTGCTGCTGCAGTCGCGCGTCTTGACCTGCGCTTCTCCCGAGTACATCGCCAAACGTGGTGCCCCCAGGCACCCCCGGGATCTCGTCGACGACGGCCACGAGTGCCTCCTGATCCGCGATCCTGCGACCGGGCGTCATTTCGCGTGGGAGTTCCACCGCGGCGACGAGGTGGTGCCGGTGACGGTGTCAGGGCGGCTCATGGTCAACGATTCGACCAGCCTGATCGGGGCCTGCCTGGGGGGATGCGGCATCGCCCAGCCGCTCGAATCCTTCGTGCGGGAGATGCTCGCCGACGGCCGGCTCGTGCAGCTCTTGCCGGACTGGGCTGAGGAGACGTTTCCGCTCTATGCGTACCACCGCTCTCGCAACCTGCCCTCGGCCAAGGTGCGGGCGTTCCTGGACTACGTCGTGGCGTTGACGCGGTGACGATGCGGGAGCGGTCGGGGTGGCGAACGACGCGACGAGGCGACCAGAAACCTGACATGCTGGTGACAGGTGCCAGGGTCAGAGTCGCGGACGGCGCACCGTCGCGACGGTACAGGACGGCTGCGGTGGTATGTGAGACATGGGGACGTGAGCACGATGGAGGACGAGTGGCTCTGGGGCTGGGATCCCACGCCGGGCATCGTGTCGGTGTGGGCCGAGCCCGACGGGCGTGCCTTCATCTGGCGACGTCTCCCGGATACGGGCGCGCTGGTCCGTGAAGACGTCCGGTTCCGGCCCTGGCTGCTCCTCGCCTCGCTCGAGGACCTCGCGCACCTCGGCGGGAGGCTGAGGCCGGAGCGGGATGGGCCGGCGCCTCACCGGGTGACGTACGAGGAGCTGGAAGGCCCGGGCGCACTCCGGTTCCTGGTGCGTGCCGACGACGGCCGCGCCCTCTCCACGGCCGTGCTCCAGGGAGCGTCGAGGCGCCTCGGCCGGACCCAGAACCACCTGCGCGACCTGCCCGCGGAGGCCGTGCTCGTCATGCCGCCGGAGGAGCAGTACCTCATCGCCTCGGGCCGCACGTACTTCCGCGGCCTCGGGTTCGATGCCTTGCACCGGCTGCAGTTCGATCTGGAGACCACCGGCCTCGATCCCGATCGCGATCGCATCTTCCTCGTCGCGCTGCGGGCTCCCGACGGCCACACGGAGGTCCTGGAGATCCAGGGCAAAGACGGTGACGACGACGTGGAGGCCGACCTCCTCCAGCGCCTCGTCGACAGGATCCGGGCCCTGGATCCGGACGTCATCGAGAACCACAACCTGCACGGCTTCGACCTCCCCTTCCTGGCGCGCCGCGCCCAGCGACTTGGTGTCCCGCTCGCCCTGGGCCGCGCTGGCGCTCCCGGGCTCAGGCAGCGCCCTTCCGCGCGGGGAGCCTCGCTCGGGGACACCGGGAATGCGTCGCCCGGTGCGCGCGGTGCACCTGGTACGCGCGAAGCGCCCGGGCAGGAAGGGGCATGGCGTTCGCCCGACCGGCAGCGCCGCAGCCGCTACACCGTGCCGGGGCGCGAGCTGATCGACACCATGGACGCGGTGATGCGCCACGATTTCTCGGCGCGTGACCTGCCTGGCCATGGCCTCAAGGCCGTGGCGCGGCACTTCGGGCTGGCCGGGCCGGATCGCGAGCTGATCACGGGCGCCCGCGTCCACCAGGTCTTTCGCACCGATCCGGAACGCGTGCGCCGCTACGCCTGCGACGACGTCAAGGAAGCCGCGGGCCTCGCCCACCTCCTCGGTGGCGCGGCCTTCGCGCTCGCCCGCATGGCTCCGCGCCGTTACGAGCGACTCGCCGACGCGGGACCGGCGACCGGCGTGCTCGACCCGCTCCTCGTGCGCGCCTACCTCCGCGCCGGGGCCGCCCTGCCCGCGCACGAGCCTGGCGATGGCACCTCCCACAGCGGCGCGGCTCTCCACCTCTTCGCGACAGGCGTGGCGCGGAGGGTGGTCAAGGCGGACGTGGCGAGCCTCTACCCCTCGCTCATGCGCCAGTACCGGATCGGGCCGAAGCGGGACCGGCTCGGCGCGCTCCTCGCCCTCGTCGAGCGCCTCGTCGACCAGCGCCTCGCTGCCAAAAGCAGGGCTCGGGCCGCGCCACCTGGCTCACCCGAGCGGCACACGAACGAGGCCCTCTCCGCCGCGATGAAGATCGTCGTCAACTCCGCCTACGGCTACCTGGGCGCCGTCGGCCTCACCCGCTTCTCCGACGTGCACGCAGCAAACGAGGTCACCCGGCGCGGGCGCGAGGTCCTCGGCCTCCTCTGCCGCGAGCTCGCCGCCCGCGGCGTCACCTTGCTCGAAGCCGACACCGACGGTGTGTACTTCGCGGTACCCGAGGGCTGGGGCGAGCCCGACGAGCGGCGCGTGGTCGCCGAGGTGGGGGCGCTCCTGCCCTCGCGCGTGCAGCTCGAGTTCGAGGGACGCTACGCCGCCATGCTCTCGCACGAGCCCAAGAACTACGCCTTGCAGCCGTACGAGGGCCCGCTGGTGCTGCGCGGTGTCGCCTTTCGATCGAGCCGCGCCGAGCCCTTCGGCGAGGACTTCCTGCGCCGTGCGCTGCGCTGCCTCCTCGCCGGGGACATTCCCGGTGTGCGCGAAGCCTACGTCGCCTCCGTGACGGCACTGCGCCGCCGGGAAATCCCGACCCGGGACGTCACGGCCCGGGTCAGGCTGACCAAACCCTCCGCGCAGTACCTGGCCACCCGGGCGCGGCGCCGCGAGCTGCCCTACGAGGCGGTGCTCGCGAGCGGGCGCACCCGCTGGGAGATCGGCGAGCGGGTACGCGTGTACCGCGCCACGGGGGGACGCGCTGGCCTCCTGCCCGACCCGGAGGCCGCAGAGGGCGAGCCCGAGTCCGCGGTCGGTGCGTCCACTTCCGCCAGCGCACGCGCTGCCTGTGACCCGCGGGACTACGACGTGGACTATTACGCCCGCCTCCTCCGCGAGACCTTCGCCGCACGCCTCGCACGCGCCCTGGCTCCCGAGGATTTCATCGCCGTCTTCGACGATCCCGAGCAGCCGTCCCTCTTCGCCCCCTCGCTGGCTCATGCCCGGCCGATCCTCACCATCGTCCAGGAGCCGCAGCAGGCCGAGATTGCCGTGCCGGCCGAGACCAGCCCCAGTGTTCAAGGAGCAGGATCACCGACCGGCCTCTGAGGCATCCCGAGGCCTCGTGACCGCCACATGCTGTCGTCAGCCGGGAGCGCCAGAGCTTGCGGAGTGCGACACCCGAGGGGCCGCGCGCGCAACCATCCGCACCCGAGGGGCCGCGCGCGCAACCATCCGCTCGTGGCTTCGTCCGAGGAGCCCCGCCACCACCACCCACGCTGCCGAGATGCCTGCGGCGACGCCTGCCAGCAACGCGAGCCCCAGGCCGAACACGTCGAGCCCGGCGTAGAGCCACCCGCTGACGGTATCCCCGGCGCGGTAGATGACTGTGTCGATGAAGGCCTTCGCCTTGTACTTGTCCTCCCGCGAGACCACGGTGAAGAGCACCTCGCGCGCGGGGCGGGCGAGCGCGAAGTTGGCGATACGCCGCACGATCTGGAACCCCATCACCAGCCACAGCACCGGCGCCATCGTCAGCCCGACGAAGCCCAGCAGCGTCAGCACCGGCACGATGCACAGCGTCACCCCCACCCCGAGCCTCATCATCGCGCGCGAGGCCAGGAAGAGCTGCGCGACGAAGGTCACCACATTCACGACGAGATCGGTCTGCGCGAAGATCGCGGCGCGCTGCGCCTTGTCGGCGATCGCTTGACCCACGATCGACGTCTGCTGGAAGTAGAGGAACGTCGACGTCACCGTGTACAGGAACAGATAGCCGCAGACCCCGAGCAGGTACGGCGATCGGAACGGAGCTGCCAGGGACGCCCAGATGGTCCCTTCGATCCGCTCCTCGTCCACGGGCAGGGCGCGCCCCTTCACCTCCGCATCCGCGCTGGACTCTTCGGGTGCGGCGTGGATGCCGCGCAGCCCCAGCACCGACAGCAGCAGCGTGAACGCCGCGATGAGGAGCATCCCCGTGGGCGACACCTTCAACCAGGGGAGCGACGCTGGCGGCGACAGCACCAGCGAGGCCGCCGCGGAGCCCAGGACCCCTCCCAGGCTCCCCCCGGCGGCCACGGCCCCGAAGAAGCGCTTGCCCTGTCCCTCCGTGAACACGTCGGCCATCAACCCCCAGAACACCGAGACGGCAAAGACGCTGAACACGCTCGCCCACACGAAGAACGCCCGCTCGACCCACACCACCATCCCGGCGGGTGCCTGGGTCAAGGCCGCCCAGAAGGCGACCAGCATGAGCGCGAACACCCCGTACACGCCGGGCAGGAGCCGCCTCGGCGTCGACCGCTTCACGATCGCCGCGTAGAGCGGCATCGCCACCAGCATCACCACGAACGTCGCCGTGGTGAGCGCAGACAGGACCACCCCCTGCCGTGACGCGATCTCGTCGCGCACCGGCCGGATGAAGTACCACGTCCCCAGCACGATCCCGACCACCGCAGCGGCCCAGGGGATGCTCCTCGCTTCCGCGGGGCCGAGTGGCTCGACCCCGAACAGGCTCGCCCGGATCCGGGCCCCGATCGTCCACTGCGTGCGCTGCTGCATGAGGCGTCCTGCTGGCCCGCTAGGGCTCGTCGGCCACGACCAGCACGATCTTCCCGCGCGTGTGCCGCGAGGCGATCATCTCGTGTGCCTTGCGCACCTCGGCGAGCGGCAGCGCCTCCGAGACCAGCGGACGCACCTTGCGGGCATCGATCAACTCCGTCATCTTCGCAAGCGTCGCCGCGTCCGGGTAGGCCTGCACCCGCGCTCCCTGGATCCCCCGCTGCGACAGCGCCGCCGCCTCCGGCGCCACCAGCAAGGTGGCCAGGAAGCCCCCTTTTCGGATCACGTCGAGCGACCGCGTCGTCGTGTCACCGCCCACGTTGTCGAGCACCACGTCGACGTTCCGCACGACGTCCTCGAACTTCGTCTTCGTGTAGTCGATGGCCTGGTCGGCCCCCAGCTCCCGGAGCAGCTCCTGGTTGCGCGTGGAGGCCGTCGCCACCACCCGCGCCTCCCGCTCCTTCGCGAGCTGGATAGCGTACACCCCGACGCCTCCCGAGCCCCCCTGGATGAGCACCGTCTGCCCCTTCGCCAGCGAGGCCGTCTCGAAGAGCCCCTGCCACGCCG
This sequence comes from Chondromyces apiculatus DSM 436, assembly GCF_000601485.1. Lineage (GTDB taxonomy): Bacteria > Myxococcota_A > Polyangia > Polyangiales > Polyangiaceae > Chondromyces > Chondromyces apiculatus. The sequence goes on along the minus strand of NZ_ASRX01000005.1, from coordinate 302,635 downwards.
TGAGCCCCGCCAGCGGCACCGCGGCGGCCTCGCGGAACGACAGCGTCGACGGCTTGGGCGCCGCCTCGCCCTCCTTCACGATCGCGTACTCCGCGTACCCTCCCCCGCGCGTCCGGTCCAGGAAGGCATAGATCGCGTCGCCCTTCCGGAACCGCGTCACCCCCGTCCCCACCTGCTCCACCACCCCCGCCACGTCCAGACCCAGCACGAAGGGCAGCCGGTCCCCCATGGACTGCTTCAGGTAGCCCTCGCGCGACTTCGCGTCGACCGGGTTGACCCCCGCCGCGATGACACGGACGAGCATCTCTCCCTCCTGCGGCGCGGGCCGCGGAACCTCTTCCTGCTGCAGCACGCTCACGTCGCCGAAGGCATGGATGCGCACCGCCTTCATCGTGGCGGGCTTCCCTTCCTCCGCCTCGGCGCGTCTCTCTGGCTGGGCTGCTGCCGGCTGCGCCTTCTCTGGCTGCCGAGGGGCGGCGGCCGGCGCCGCACACGACAGGATGCCCAGGATGCTGGAGCAAAGTGTCGTCACCCACGTTGCGCGGATCGCGCTCACGACATCGTGCATCATCACCGGTCCTCTTCTTGACGGTGCTTCGTAACGGCACCCCGGCCCAGAGACAACGCGCGATGCGGCACGAAGCCTTTGCCTGAGAGGAAAGAATGGCAGGGATGGGAACCGCGCCGCGCGGCAGCGTCACGCCACCGCAGCCGCAAAGGATGTGAAGAGGTCTCCCGGCAGCGGGTGGTCGAGCCGCCACGTCACCGCCATCGGCAGCTCGCCCTGGTGCCGCACATACTGCGCAGGCCCGAGGAACCAGAACGCCCGGTCATCGCTCCGCAGCCGCGCGAACAGCAGCACAGCGCTCCCTCGCGCCCGGTGGTGCTGATAGCGCTGTCCGGTCTCCCCGTCCTCTCGCACCACTGACTGACTTTCCCAGTGGATCAGGTCCCGACTGATCGCGTAATCGCGGTAGCGCGTCGTCGGAGAGAACTGCCCGCTCGTCTTGTCGAGCGTGAACGCCATCAGATCGGCGCGCGCCTCTTTCGCCCAGTACACCCCTGTCTGCCACGGAGCGACCTTCGCGGGCGTCCCACGGCTCGCGCCTTCTCCAATCCCGAATGCACCCAGGATCTCGATGCGCGAGTACCGTGCATGCACCATCAGCGGCACATCGGCATGTGTCGAGAGCGGATGATGCAGATGGTCCACCCGCCCTGCCAGCGCCTCCAGCAGTTCCAGAAGCTCTGCCCGCACCTGCGGGTGCCCCCAGAGAAGCGTACATCCCTCGGAGAGCCTCGCACTCTTGTCGAGCGCCGAGTCCACCATCGACGCCACCAGCATCCGCAGGAGTCGCTGCTCCCTCACCGGCATCGTCGCCAGGTCTGGCGGCACTTCTTGCGCAAGCAACCGGCGATATCCGGCAATGCGCTCCAGGTCGTCCACGTGGAGCAGCCTCCCGCACGCCCGCCGCAGGATAGCCTCCGAAGGTCCGGCTGACTTCAGCGCGACTCCCGCCGCGCCACACAGGTCCGACCAGCTCTTCTGCCCTCCGTACACATCCTCGAGCTCCATCCCGGTCTCGTCGAGAAACCGCTGCAGCCCTACCGCCGCGCCTTCCTTCGTGAGCTGGCGCAGCTCAGTCGCCTTCTCGGACCACCGCTCCGGCACTGCCTTCCGGATGCTCTCAAGCACCCGCTCCGCCGCCACCGCGTCCAGCTCCATGTGACAGCCCGCGGGGAGGAACGGGAAGCCGCCCTCAATCTGCGCCTCGAGCCCTTTCCGGCTCCCGCCGAGCAACGCTCTGAAGCGCCGATCGAACCTGAACTCCGCTCGGTGGAGCCCCACGAAATCGAGGACGGTGCACACGGTCTTCCCAGGGCTCCGCCGCAGCCCCCGTCCGAGCTGCTGCAGGAACAGCGTCGGGCTGTCCGTTGGCCTCAGGAGCAGCAGCGTATCGACCACGGGCAGGTCAACGCCCTCGTTGAAGAGGTCGACGGAGAACACCACCTTCACCCGGCCCTCGCTCAGATCTGCGAGTGCCGCCCGCCGCGCTTCCGCCGGGCTGTCCCCCCACACTGCCGTCGCAGCAACCCCGGCATCTTGGAACACCCGGGCCATGAACCGCGCGTGCGCCACACTCACGCAGAACCCGAGGACCCGCATCCGCCGCGGGTCCTCGGCTTTCTCGACAAGGCGCGCCAGCACCTGCCTCGCCCACACGTGGTCTCCCGTAATCAGGTTCGACAGCTCCTCCACGTCGTACCCGCGCCCCCGCCGGAAGGGCACGTTGCGCAGATCCAGCCCGTCGTGGATGCCGTAGTAGACGAAGGGCGCGAGGCTCTGCTGATCGATCGCGTCCCAGAGCCGCAGCTCTGCCGCGATGCGCCCCTCGAACCACCCCAGCAGCGGCAGCCCGTCGCTTCGCTCCGGCGTTGCCGTCATTCCCAGCAGCTCCGCCGGGCGCACGTGCTCCAGGAGGGCCTGGTAGGACTTCGCTGCCGCGTGGTGAAACTCGTCCACGATCACCACGTCGAAATGGTCGGGCGGAAGATCCGCGAGCCCCGCCGTCGTCAGGCTCTGGATCGACGCGAACACATGCTCGAACCGCCGCGGCCGTTTCCCGCCCACCCACGGCTCACCGAACGCATGATCCCGCAAGGCGTGGCGAAACGTCGCCAGGCACTGGTCCAGGATCTCCTCCCGGTGGGCCACGAACAGGAGCCGCGCCCTCGGGAGCTGCCCCCGCAACCGCGCATAATCCACTGCAGCCATTACCGTCTTCCCGGTCCCCGTCGCCGACACCAGGAGGTTCCGGTGGTGCCCTTGCTCCCGCGACAGCGCGAGCTGCTCCAAGAGCCGCTCCTGGAAGGGCTCCGGCCGCAGCTCCACCGGGCTGAGCATCACCACCGGTCCGCCGCTGCCGACCTCCCCCACCCGTGCCGCGAATTCCTCCGCCTCGTACTGCACGAAGTCGCCGCCATTCCAGTAGCTCTCGAACACCGCCGCGATCTTGTCGACCACGTCCGGGTTCCGCACTCCCGACACCCGCACGTTCCATTCGAGACCGCTCACCTGCGCGGAGTGCGTCAGGTTCGACGACCCGATGTACGCCGTCGAGAAACCAGACTTCCGGTGGAACAGCCATGCCTTCGCGTGAAGCCGGGTCTTGCCGGTGTCGTACGAGACCAGCACCTCCGCCCCGAGCTTCAGCAGCGCCTCGAGTGCCCTCCCCTCCGTCGAGCCGGTGTACGTCGTCGTCAGCACCCGCAGCTCCTTGCCGGCCTCGCAGTGCCTCCGCAGCACCTCGAGGAGCGGCATGATCCCGCTCCAGCGGATGAAGGCCATCACCACATCGATGCGATCCGCCGAGTGGACCTCCTTGAGGAGCTGGTGACCCACCCGCGGCTCTCCTGGCGCGTTCGTCAGCAGCGTCGTGTCGAGCAGGGGGATCATCGGCGCCTCGATCACCTCCTCCGACCCATCCGGTAGCCGCCCCAGCACCGCGCGCAGCACCTCCCCCTCCCCCACGGGCGCCTCCGGCCCGATCTCCGCCTTGGGGAACGTTGCCTCGATCTCCGCGACGAGCCTCCTCGCGAGGTCCGTGCCACGCGCGACCCTCTCCTTGTCGTCCGACACGCCGTCCACCACCCGCTGCACCAGCCTCCCCAGGTGCAGCGCGAAACGGTCCGCCGCCTCCGCAGCCCGCAGCCCCTCGCGCTGCGCGCGCAGCCGCTTGTCCAGCGTGTCGAGCCGCGCCTCGACGGCCTGGGTGATGAGCACCTCGTAGAGCCCGCGGGGATGATCTGCCATCGCTCTCCACTCTAGGCCCAGCCGACTCAACTCCGCGCCATGACTTCCTGCGCTGGACCCTCCCGCGGGACGTCGCCTAGCATCGAGCCCGAGGAGGCACGCCATGGGAACGCGTGAAGGGGAGAGCTGCTCGGGGAAATACATCCTCATCGAGGTCCCCAACTGGAACGACGCCCCTGGCGAGGCCGACGCCATGTCGTCCTACCTCCGCCTCGGCGCCGTCAAGGACCCGGCCATCGCGGGGAGTGCCGGCGCGCCCAGGGCCTCTGGTGAGGACCTCGCTGCGCTTGTCACGAGCTTCGCCGACGACGACCGCGTCCGCGACGGCTGCCCCGAGTTCGTCCCCGTCTCCGAGCGAAAAGCCGAGACGGAGCGCCTCCATAGCAAGGGTGGCTGGCGTGACCACTCCGACGGCAACCGCGTCTCCACCACCCGCGGCGACAAGGTCGAGATCATCCGAGGCAACTACCGCATGCTGGTCCTCGGCCGGCAGAACCACGACTCGGGCTGGGACGCCTCCGGAGGGCACGTCCAGCAGAGCGGCATCACCTTCGAAGGCGATCCCGTGGCCTCCAGCGAGATCCGCTACGTCCAGAACTACGACGGCACCTGGAAGGTCATCGAGAACTCCATCAAGGGCGACGTCTTCACACGCTACCACGGGGACAACGTCGAGGAGCATTTCGGCAACATCCGCCAGAGCACCACCGGCTCCGAGAGCCCCGGCCAGCACCGCGAGAATCCCTCCATCGTCGAGCACACCTGGGCCACGCGCATCGAGTCGTACACCGGGTCGAGTGCGCTGCCCGTACCGCTCCTCAAGGACGAGACCTGGGCGGCCGAGATGGAGAGCAAGACCTTCGCCGACGCCATCACCGAAGAGACCACGGTCAGCGGCGCCATCAAGAGCACCACCTCGGCGAGCAGCACCGAGGACTCCACCACCGTGAACTCCATCACCAGCAGCACCACCGCCGACAGGATGGCGAGCACCACCACCTGCCCGGACATCCTCGACACCACGGTGGGCAACACCCTCTCCACCATCATCGGCACCGAGACCGAGATCATCGTCGGCAACGTCGCGGAGATCACGGTCGGCGGCGAGGAGGCCATCACCATTGGCGGCATCGTCGACATCACCATCGGCCTCATGCTCGACGTCTGCATCGCCGGCCGCATCGAGTACGACGCCGGCCCCAAGCTCGACCTCTCCACCCTCAAGCAGGAGGTCGCCCAGATCAAGACCGAGGTCGCGAGCATCCACAACAAGACGGCCGCCGCCATCAACTACATGGCCGCCATGATCAACCTCGGCTGAGCCCCGGCGACGCATGCGGGTCAAGAACACCACGCCGTACCTCTTCGGCACCACGGTCACCTCCAGGCGACCGCCGCAGCCTGAGATGACGGCCATCGTCCGTGGCACCTTCGCCCTCGCTCCGGGCGGGGTCGCCATGCCCCTCACGATGCCCCTGCCGAAGCCGGCCTCGCTCACCGGCGACGTCTTCCTCGACGACGACGACGAGCTGCGCGGCGCCTGCCTCTATCCCAGCGACTTCGCCGACTTCAAGCCCACCGCCGACGTCCTCCTCCGCGGCACCTGCCACACCCCCGGCGGCGAGCCCCTCCCCGAGTGCCCCGTCCGCTTCAGCGTGGGCGCCTTCTCGAAAACCCTCCTCGTCGTCGGCCCACGTGTCTGGCGCGTCGGCGCCTTCAGCGACCACCCCTCTGATCCCCTCCCCTTCACCCGCATGCCGCTCGGCTACGACCACGCCTTCGGCGGCCCCGACGACGACCACAACCCCGTCGGCAAGGGCCACGGCACGGGCGAGCTCCCCAATGTCGAGACCCCCGGCCACGGCGTCCGCACCCGCCGCGACAGGCCGCACCCCGCCGGCTTCGGCCCCATCTCTCCCTTCTGGCCCGAGCGCCGCGCCCGCGTCGGCAAGGACTACGGCGCTTCGTACGCGAAGCACCGCGCCCCTTTCTACGCCGAGGACTTCGACTGGACGTACTTCAACGCTGCCCCCCCCGACCAGCGCCTCCCTGGCTACCTCGAAGGAGACGAGGAGATCGTCCTCCACAACCTCCACCCCGAGCACGTCTCCTACGCCTGCCGCCTCCCCGGCGTCCGCCCCCGGGTGTTCGTCGACGACCGCGCCGGCCGCGGGCGCGAGATCGCCCTGCACCTCGACACCCTCTTCGTCGACATGGACCAGGAGATCGTCCTTCTCACCTGGCGCGGCCTCACCCCCGTCGATGACCTCGACTTGCGCGACGTCACCACCGTCCTCGTCGCCGCGGAGAAGCTCGGAGGGGCTCAGCCCGAAGCCCTCTACCGCGAGCAGATGGCCGCCTTCGCCCGCGATCCTCTGGGCCTCTCCGACCTCTCGCCCACCGGCTTCACCAGGGCTCCCGCCCAGCCCTCTGCCGCACCGTCTCCTGCGCCGTCTCCCACGCCGTCTCCCACGCCCTCTCCCGCGCCGTCCCCCGCGCCCGCCCCTCCAACCTCCCCCGCACCTCCCGCGACACCAACCACGGCGCACGACGAGGCCATGGCCCTCCTGCGCGACCGGCTCTCCCGCCTCCCGCCCGAACACCGTGCCCGCGTCGAGGCCACCGTGACGCAGCTCATCGCCCGCGCCGCTCCCCATCACGATCTCGCGGCCTCGCTCGCCGGGGCACTCCGCGGCACGCCGGACATCGCTCCCTTGCCGGGCTCCGGTGGCACTGTCGGTGCGTCCGGCGTCCCATCCGCAGCCGAGGAACCCCGCGTGGGCGCCGCCATGCGCGCCTTCCGCGAACGCCTCACCACCCTCCGCACCAGAGCCGCCACCCAGGGTGCCCCCCAGCAGACCCTCGACGCCCTCGACCGCGCCGAGCACACGCTCCACCAGCACACCCCCGCCCGACCCGCCGAGGCGCCATCAACGCCCGGCAAGAACCTCGCTGGCCAGGACCTCCGCGGGCGTGATCTCTCCGGCTGGGACCTGCGCGGCGCGAACCTCGACGGCGCCATCCTCGCCGGCGCCACCCTCGCTGGCGCCCAGCTCGAAGGCGCCTCCCTCCGCGGCGCCGTGCTCTACGAAGCCCTCCTGGAGGGCGCCGACTTCCGCAGCGCCGACCTCTCCCTCGCCAACCTCACCCGCGCCCGCGCCGCCCGGGCCAGGTTCGATCGCGCCATCCTCGACCAGGCGAGCTTCGAGGACGGCGACTGCACCGCCGCGTGCTTCGACGAGACCATCGCCAGGGGGGCCCTCCTCTCGCGCCTCCTCCTTACCGACGCCACCCTCCGCGGTGCCCGCTTCGAACAGGTACTCCTCGAAGGCGCCTTGATCGACCGGACCGACCTCTCCGGCGCGTCCCTCCTCCGCTGCCTCTTCTCCAGAGTGCGCGGCGAAGGCACCACCCTCGCCGACGCGCACCTCGCCGGCACGAGCTTCGCCGACGCCGATCTCCAGGGCGCCACCTTCCGCAAGGCCCATGGCGACGGCGCCATCTTCCTCCGTGCCCACCTGCCCGCGGCCGACCTCCGCCTCGCCGTCCTGCCCGCCGCCACCTTCGACGACGCCCGCCTCCCTCACGCCCGCCTCCAGGGCGCCGACCTCCGCCACGCCCGCTTCCTCCGCGCCGACCTCTCCGGCGTGAACCTCGCCCGCGCCAACCTCTTCTCGGCCGACCTCTCGCGCGCCACCCTCGACCGCGGCATCCTCGCGGGCGCGAGCCTCTACGGCGCCCGGCTCCAGGGCACCTCGCTCACAGACGTCAACCTCGAGGGCGCCAACCTCAAGCGCGCCATCCTGGACCATCACCTGTGACCCGCGACGAGATCCTCGCCAGGGTCGCGCGCGGCGAGCCCCTTGAAGGCATCCGCCTCGCCTCCACCAACCTGCGCGGCGCCGACCTCCAGGGCATCAAGCTCGCCCAGGCCGAGCTCACCACCGTCCGCTTCAACCGCGCCGTCCTCACGGGGGGCGACCTCCGCGACGCCCGCCTCACGGCCTGCAGCTTCCTCGACGCGAAGCTCGACGGCTGCGACCTGCGCGGCGCCCTCTTCGTCGGCGTGGACCTCACCAGCGCCGACCTCACCGGTGCTGACCTCACCGGCGCCCGGTTCCTCCGCTGCCGCCTCGACGGCGCCAGGCTCACGGGCGCCCGCCTCGGTGACACCGTGCTCATCGGCGTCAAGCTCACCCAGGGCGACCTTCGCGACGCCCGCCTCGACGGCGTGAAGCTCGACCGCGCCGACCTCCGGGGCACCGACCTCTCGGGCGCCACCCTCGCGCGCAGCTCCTTCACCCGCGCCAACCTCGAAGGCGCCCGCCTCTGCAACGTCACCGCCACCGAGGCGAGCTTCGCCACCGCCAACCTCCACGGCGCCGATCTCGACGGCGCCAGGCTCGAACGCACCGTCCTCTCGGGTGCGGACCTGCGCGGCGCCCGGCTCCCCCGCCACCTCGCGGGCTGCATCCTCGACGGCATCCGCCTCGACACGGTGGACCTCGCCGAAAGCGACCTCCGCGGCGCCGAGCTGGAGCGCGCCGACCTCCGCGGCGTCGACCTCTCCGGCGCCGATCTCTCCAGCGCCTCCCTGAACGGCACCGACCTCCGCGGCGCCCGCCTCGGCGGCGCCACACTCCAGCGCGCCGCGCTCATGCAGTGCGACCTCCGCGGCGCCGATCTCTCCGGCGCGAAGCTCGACGGCGCCATCTTCACCCAGGCCAACCTCGAAGGCGTCGACCTCTCCGGCCAGAGCCTCGAAGCCGCCGTCTTCACCCAGGCCAACCTCAAGGGCGCCGATCTCTCTGGCGCCCGCCTCGAACGCGCCATCCTCCACCGCGCCGACCTCGCAGGCGCAAGGCTCCAGCGCACCTCCATCCGCCAGTCCACCCTCCGCGAAGCCCGGCTCGCGGGCGCCTCCCTCGACAAGACCTCCTTCGAGGGCGTCGACCTCGCCAGCGCCGACTTCGGCGGCCAGCCCCTCGCCGGCCTCCGCTTCGCCCGCACCAACTTCACCCACGCCGACCTCTCCAGCATGGACCTCTCCGGCTGCGACCTCACCGACAGCGACTTCTCGGGCGCCAACCTCCAGGGCGCCAACCTCCAGGGCGCCAACCTCACCCGCACCACCTTCCGCGGCACCGACCTCTCCGGCGCCAACCTCTCCGAGACCGCTGGAAAGGGCGCCTTCTTCGGCGGCGCCAACCTCTCCACCGCCCGCCTCACCAGCTCCATGTTCCGCCGCGCCACCTTCACGGGCGCCGACCTCTCCCACGCCAACCTCGCCGCTTGCGACTTGCGCGAGGCCCTCCTCGACGGCGTCACCGCGCGCGGCGCCACCTTCGTCGGCGTCAAGGCCACCCACGCTGACCTCTCCCACGCCGACCTCACCGAGGCCGACCTCTCTCACGCCGACCTCTCGTCCACCAACCTCCACCACGTCCGCGACGACGGTGCCCGCTTCAGCGGCGCCACCCTCACCGGAGCTACACGCACCGATCTCGACCGCCTTGAGGCGGAGGCCTGGAGCCCGCCCGACCTCCCCGACGATCCCCTCTGACCCCGAAGCGCAGGAGAGCCCCATGGCGAACGCCGCACGACGCCTCGACCCGCTGACAGACCAGCCCGACGCCGCCGCCCACCCGGGCGAGCACCTCGGCCCGGCGCGCGTCCTCGACGTCACCCCCGACGGGGTCATCACCGTCGAGCTCCTCGCCCTGGAGGACGACGACGCTCCCCCGAGCGCGCCGGTCATCGCTGCCGCTGCTCCCATCGCCCCCACCTCCACCGCCGCGCCACGCCCCGTCCGCGCCCGCATGGCCATGGCGTTCCTCTACGAGCCCGTCGCCGGCGATGTCCTCCTCGTCATCGGCCGCGGCCGCCACCATTACGCCATCGGCGTCCTCTCCGGCACCGGCAAGGCTTCCCTCGCCTTCCCGGGCGACGTCGAGCTGCGGGCCGAGGGCGGCACCCTCCGCCTCGCGGGCGACCGCGGCGTCGCCATCGCCGGCCCGGCCCTCGACGTCGCCGTCGACCGCCTCGGCATCCTCGCCGGCGACGTCGTCTCGAAGTGCACCTCCCTCTACCAGCGCGTCAGCGCCCTCCTCAGCGTCCGCGCCGGCCAGAGCCACACCCTCGTCGACGACACCGCCTTCACCCGGGCGAAGAGCGCCACCCTCCACACCGAGGAGACGGTCACCGTGAACGGCAAGCAGATCCACCTCGGCTGACCCATGCTCCCCGCCTCCAACAAAGGCCTCGGCATGAGCTTCGGCTTCCCGGACGTGTGCCGCACGCCCGTGGGCCCTGCCATCGTGCCCGTCCCCTACCCCAACATCGCCCTCAATGCCCAGGCCGCGACCTTCTCCCCCATCGTCAAGGTCGCGATGATCCCCGCCCTCAACATGGCCTCCATCATCGCCATGACCTCGGGCGACGAAGCTGGCATCGCCCACCACACCATCAAGGGACGCGGCGCCTACCTCACCGGCAACCCCATCGTCCACGTCGACAAGCTCCCCGCCGTCCACCTCACCTGCCGCACTACCGGCAACAACGCCAACAACATGCTCGGCATGGTGGTCATCCCCAGCGTCGTCCACGTCCTCTACACCTACGCCGCCCCCACCGCCGCTCCTCGCCCCTTCACCGCTGCCGACGCCGCTGACCTCGCGCGCGCCACCCGCGGCGCTCCCCTCGATGCCCACCTCCACGACGATGGCATCGGCCTCATTCGCATCGACGTCTTCTCCCCGGCCCTCCCCGCCCTTGTCTTCACCGCAGTCCGCGCCCTCGAAGCGCAGCGCCACGCTGCCCATGAGCCCCTCGCCACCCTCATCGTCGACCTCCGCGGCTGCCCCGGGGGCACGCTGACGGCCGCCATCGACCTCGCCTCCGATTTCCTCGACCCCTCTGCCCTCGTGGTCACCACCCTCGACCCCGACGGCGACGAGGTGGCCCACCGCGCCCGCGGACCGCGCCTCTACAGCTTCCCCCTCGTCGTGCTCGTCGACGGCGGCACCGCCTCGGCCGCCGAGCTGTTCGCCGGCAGCCTCGCCGCGCACGGTCGCGCCACGCTCGTCGGCACCCGCACCTACGGCAAAGGCACGGCCCAGGCCCTTGTCCCCTGCCCTCCCCTGCCCTCCTCCACTGCGGAACACGACGCGCCGATGGCCCACATGGCCACCCTCGCGTGCCACCGGCTCCCCGACGGCCGCGACCTCGACGGCGTGGGGCTCGCGCCGGATCACGCCGTGGATGACGACACCGAAACCCTCGGCGTGGCCCTGGCGCTCGCGCGCACGGCCGTCGCTCTCAGCGCGCCTGCCAGGCACCACCATACGCCCACCCCCGGGGAGGACTGAGCATGCCCCCCGCCACGCTCCAGATTCACCAGATCGACGTGGGTCAGGGCGAGGCCGCGCTGATCGTGTACACACCGGCCAGCGCACCCGGGCAGCAGAGCCCCCCGCAGCTCGTCCTCATCGACGGAGGCCACACCACCACAGGAGGCGGCACCATCCGCCGCTACATGAAGAGTCATGGCTGGGACACGATCCACAAGGCCATCGTGACCCACTACGACAACGATCACAGCGAGGGGATCATCGCCCTCCTGAAGCAGGACGACATCATCGTCCGCGAGGTCCTGTACCGCGACGGTGCGGACCGGCGCCAGGACCAAGGCGGCGATGCCGACGCGCCCCTCATCCCCGGCGTGCGCGTGCGCAGGCGCCCGGAGCTGTTCCAGAGTAAGCCCCAGCAGCTCACGACCCTGGAAGCAGCCATCCGTACAGCCGAGGATAGAGAGGAGCGCCGCGCCGAGTTCGCGAATACCCCGCCGCCTCCACCCAAATCGTCACGCCCTGTCCAGGACCAGCCCCTCATTCTCAACGAAGGGGTTCGACAACCCGGCGAGCCTGCTCTCACGCTCGAATGGATGCGTCCCATTGTTGGCCGCGGCAATGACGAGAACGACAATAGCCTCACCATGTTGCTCACCTACGGCAACTTCACGTTCTACACGGCCGGCGACCTCACCAACGAGGTTCAGGACACGCTGGCCGGAGAGCTGGTGAAGGGCAACGACGGCCATGTTTGCGCGATCAAGTGCGGCCACCATGGCGCGCGGGAGAGCACCTCCCCGCGGTTCCTGAAGCAGACGAAGGCCAAGCTCGCCCTCATCTCGACCGGTCCGAACAGCTACGGGCATCCCCACCAGGAGACGATCACGGCGCTCTCCAGCAGCCCTCACATCCAGAGGATCAAGCTCACGAACTCCACGGTTCCGCGCATGGGCGTGCCCCCTCGCGCGGCCGCCAACGAGCCTCCTGCCTCGGGGAAAGTGACGGTGGCAGGGGACGATGCACACCTCGGCACCGTCATTCTCGCCATGACCGGCGACGATGCCAATTCGCCCGCGCACCCTGTCCAGATTGGCCACTATACCGGCGGCCGGTTCGCGTGGGAGGAGGTCCGCTGCGACGCGAGCAGCGCCCCCGACTACGTCTCCAACTACCCTCGTGCAGACCACTCCCAGCACCAGAACAAGCAGATACTGCACGGGCTCGCGACCGATCCCAACGACAGATGGCTCAATGCCGCGAACGGATTGAACGTCTCCCAGTCCGACGCCAGCCCGTCCAGCGAGCCCCTCGATGTGGACATGGAAGACGCGGACGACAGCGCGGAAGAGGAGGCGTACGCAGAGGAGGCGTACGCAGAGGACGAGCCGCCCGAGGATGAGGCCATGGAGGACGACAATCCCAAAGACGAAGATTATGTCGAAGGTGGGAGCAAGAAGGGGAAAGCAACGGCCCGAAGGAAGGGGAAAGGTGCTGCCTCCCGGCGCGTCGCCGCAGCCTCCCAGAGACAGGGATTGAGCACCCAGATGCAGAGCCTCACAGTCGATCCCACCGACACGCTGCTCGCCTCCCAGACATCCACGGGTGACACGCCGGCCGCGACCCCGGGACAGGACGAAGCCATGACGGACGTCTCCACAGCCCAAGATCCTGCCGCACCCCAGGGCTTTTCAATCATGCCCGGCCCGCACCAGAGCCAGTCCAACCAGCAGACCGTCGTCCGTCAACGGCGCAGGGACCGGGCCAAGCTGCATCTCAAGAACGTGCTCGGGATCAGGAAGAGGTAGCCCCGGTTCCCCGCTCAGGACGCCGACACGCACGACCTCGGCGCCGTCCTCGCGGTGAGCGGCGACGATGCCTGGGTCTCCGTCGAGACTCAGTTCGGCGATGGCGACCCCCGTGCCGGCCGCAGCTTCCACAAGGTGAAGCTCGCCGACGTCACCCCTATCGACACCTCCAGACCCCTCAAGGTCGGGGAGCCCTGCCTCGCCACCAGCATCGCCCGGATCGAGCCCTGCAAGGTCACCAAGATCATCGACGGCGGCATCGCCTACATCGTGAGCTTCGGCGACAGCGCCTCCAGCGCCGACAAGGAATGGGAGATCGGCACCGTCGCCTCCGCCCCCAAGGACACCGGCAAGCCCGCCACGAAGCCCTGAACGGCTCACCTTCCTGTCCTGCCGCGGGAGCGCCCCTCTCCGACGCACACGGCGCCGACCTTCCCTCCCATCGCCCCGCCCGCGAAAAACGCACCGACCATTTTCCCTCGGGCAGCACCCGCGTGTCGAACGAGGCGCCACCCCTCACGTTCGTCGCCAAGGAGCTGCCCATGCGCCTCAACCCCTGGAAAGTGTCGACCGTCGTCCTCGCCTCGGCCCGCGCAGCGCAGCTCCGCCCTAGGGCTTCCGCTGCTGCCCCTGCTGCCTCCGGAGCTCGTACCAGCGCCCGTACATCTCCTGCCACTGGCCGTACTCCGCTGGATTCGAGCGGAGCCGCTCCTTCCAGGCCGCGTCGACCGCAGCCCGCTTCGCAGGGTCTCCGAGCCCGTAGCGCTCGAAGATCGCCGCGCGCACCTCGGGTGTCACTGCAAGCTCCACGCACAGCGCCGCGTAATGCGCGAGCGACAGCACCTTCTCCACCGGCTCCCGCAGCGGCGGCGCCCCTTCCACCCGCCTGCCCTCCTGCCCTGCCGACGGCGTCGGCGCGCTCACCGGGGGCCTCGCCTCCTGCCCACGCTTGCTCTCCTGAGCTGCAGCGGGCGTCGGCGTGGCTCCGGAAGCCTCCTTGACCTGCTTGCGCTCCTGGTCCGGCATCGGCACCGCCGAGGCTCCCGACTCACCGACCCCAGGACGGAACGGAAGCGCTGCCTTCTCCAGCAACCCCCGCGGGATCGCCACCTGAAGCGAGGTCTCCGCAAGAGCGCTCCTCGGAGCTGGTCGCACCGTCGGCGCCGCCGAGGGCAATCCTGCCGACGACGACGACGACGACAGTGATGACGACGACGACGGCGGCACTGTCGATCCCGGCGCCGGCCGCGACACTGCCGATGCTGACGCGGACACTGGCCCCGCCGCCTCGCGGATGAACGGAAGCGCTGGACCACGCGGGACGTCGAGCGTCGGCGCGGTCTGGGCGAGCGCGCCGTGCACCCCTGCAGTCTTCGCGGGCGTTCCTGCCTCCGCGAATGGAAGCGCTGGACCACGCGGGATGTCCAGGCTCGGCGTGGTCCCGGTCAGCGACTCCGCCGCCCGCAGCACCTTCGGCGCCGCTGCCTTGGCGGTGACCACCTCCCCCTCCACCTTCGCAAAGGGGAGCGCTGCCCCACGCGGAACATCCACCAGCGGCGCTGTGACCTGCAACGCTACCGGAGCCACGAAGCGTGATCCTCTGCCGGGCCCCCGCTCCAACGCTGGCGCCCCGAAGGCCCTCCCTCCGGGCATCGTGCCCGAGCCTCCCTCCCCTGCTCCCCCTTCCGCCCTTCCTGCCTCCGCTCTTCCTGCCTCCGCTCTTCCTGCCTCCGCCTCCTGCGCACGCGCCACCAGGGCAGCCACCCGCCTCTCATGGTGCGCCCGCAGCCGCGCGCAGTCCGTCGCCAGCGTCGGATCCCGTGCGAACGCCGCCTGCCACCGCGCATCCAGCGCAGCCTTTGCCGCTTCGTTCTCCACTCGGTGGCGCCGCAGCACCCGCTCCCGCTGCCCTGGCAATGCCTCCAGCTCGACACATAGCGCCGCGTACTCAGCCAGACCCAGCCCCAGCGCCTCCTCCACGCTCGCCGCGCCCGCCGCGCCCATCGCCCCCGGTGCTCCCGCGCGCCCCTCCTCCGACGGCCGCCCCCCTACCACCCGCGATGCCCGCAGCACCCGCGGCCCCACCCTCAAACTCCCGAGTGCCCCGGGCCTCGCGCGCAGCTCCCCGAGCCGCTCTCCGAGCATTGCGTCCTTCTCCGTGCGCCGCGCCCACCGCCTCCGCAGCCGCGACACATCGTTCAACCCCAGGCCGTGCGCCGCGAGCAGCTCTGCTCCCCCGGGTCCCCCCGCGGCCCCTCCGAGGCTCCCGAGGAAGCTCGCCCACGCCTCCACCTCGTCCCCCAGCGGCTCCACGGGCCGCTCCAGCCAGTCCTCCGCCTCGGCGAGCGCCACCTCGTAAGCCGCGAGCACCTCCGGCGCTGCCACCACCCGCTGCTTCCACCCCAGGTCCGCCGCCGCGAATGCCCGCGGCTTCAGCCCCTCGACGGCGAGCACCTCCTCCAGCGCGAACCCCTCCGCCACCGCCGCTTTCACCGCCGCGTACTGGACCAGCGACACCCCGCGGATCGGCGCCTCCGCTCCCGCTCCCCCCTCTCCAGCGCCGCTTCCTGCGGTTCTCGTGGCGCCTCCCCCGCCCGTGGCGCCTCCCCCGCGCCTGGCCTCTCTCCCGCCCGTTGCCCCACCGCTGCCCATCGACACCGCCGCCCTCACGCTTGCCCCTCAATCGCCGACCAGCACCGTCCCTGCCGCGATCACGCTCCCGTTCGGCGCGTCAGCCGGATCGTTGCAGGTCAGCGCCGGATCCCCGAGGTGCGCCGCGGGCTTGTTGTTGATGAGCACCGACCGGCTCCCCGCCTGCACCCGCGCCTCGTTCGACGGAGGCCGCTGGAACGTCCCCCCCGCCGGCACGTGCGCTGGCGCATTCACGGCCGTGCTCCCCTGCACTGCCGCGGCCTTCCCCTCCACGAGCACGTCCTTGCTCAGCGCACCGGACAGCTTCCCGCTGAACGGCATCGGCGTCGGCGTCGGCACCGCGCCTCCTGGCGCCGGCACCATCACCACGTGCACATCGATCCCCACGATCGTGTCGCCCTGCTTCGCTGCCGGCTTGCCCGTCACCTCGCGATCTTACGCCTGCCCGAGCCACCCCCGACAGGCTCTTGTCGGTTCACCTCCGGAGCCCGTCCTCCGCCGCGCGCCCCTCCTCCCCTCCACGCACCCCTGCGAGCCGCCATCCTCTCGCCCGGTGCTGCTCGTGCCACAGCCGCGCGTAGAGCCCGCCCTGCGCGAGCAGCTCCCGGTGCGTCCCCTGCTCCGCGACCCGGCCCTCGTCGAGCACCACGATCGCGTCGGCCCGCGCGATGGTCCGCAGCCGGTGCGCGATCACCACCACCGTCTTCTCCTTCACCAGCGCGTCGATCGCCTTCTGGATCTCCGCCTCTGCCGACGCATCCACCGACGCCGTCGCCTCGTCCAGCAGCACGATCGGCGCGTCCTTCAGGATGGCCCGCGCGATCGAGAGCCGCTGCCGCTCCCCGCCCGACAGCCGCCCCCCGCCCTCCCCGAGCTGCGTCTCGTAGCCCTCGGGCAGCCGCTCGATGAACCCGTGCGCGCGCGCCGCCTTCGCCGCCGCGATCACCTCTTCCCGCGTCGCGTCGGGCTTCCCCACCCGCAGGTTCTCCAGCACCGACCCCGAGAACAGCACCACGTCCTGGAACACCATCGCCACGTGACGGTGCAGCGCCTCCACCGGCACGTCGCGCACGTCCACCCCGCCCACCCGGATCGCCCCCTTCCCCCGCTCCACGTCCCACAGCCGCGCCACCAGGTGCACCAGCGTCGACTTCCCCGACCCCGACCGCCCCACGATGGCCGTCAGCTTCCGCTCCGGCAGCGTCAGCGACACCTCCGACAGCACCTGCTCCTCGTCATACGCGAACGACACCCGGTCCAGCGTCACCTCGAACCGGGTGATCGCCGGCGCCCGCACCTCGGCCTCCACCATCGGCCGCTCCGCGAGAAGAGCCTCGATCCGCAGGAGCGCGCGCTGCGCCGCCCGCAGCGCCAGCAGCGCCACCCCCGCCTCCGAGAGCTGCCGCGTCACCCCCACCGACACCACCAGGAACACCAGGAGCGTCGCCGGCGCCACCGCCCCCCCGAGCGCCAGGTGGCTCCCCGCGAGCGCCACCACCACGAAGCTCGCCTCCACCACGAACCCGAACAGGGACATCAGCGGCGCTGGCGCCACCTCCACCCGGATCGACGCGTCCCGCAGCCGCTCCATCGACCGCACGAGCCGCGTGAACCCCTCCCCTTGCCGCCCGAACGCCCGCAGCACCGCGATCCCCTGCACGTACTCCACGATGCGCGCGTTCGCGTCGCTCCCCGCCTCCAGCAGGCTCCCCACATGCCGCACGAAGATGGGCGTCGTCTTCCCCAGCACCCAGAACGCGAGCGGCATCGCCACGAGCACCGCGAGCCCCAGCCGCGCGTCGAGCACGCAGAGCCCGAGCCCCACCAGCACCGGCAGCGCCAGCGATGCCGCGAACACCCCGAGCAGGTGCGACCAGATGTCCTCCACGAGCGCCAGGTCCGTGGTCAGCACCCCGGCCAGCTCCCCGGAGCGCCGCTGCGAGAAGAACCCCATCGGCAGCCGCCGCAGGTGGTCGGCCATCCGGATGCGCGCCGCCCCCATCAGCGCGTGCGCCGCGAGGAAGATGTCGCTCATCGCCGCCCGCGCGCACACCACCCTCAGGAGCACCCCCACCACCGCCACGGCCGTCAGCCCGAACGTCAGCCTCAGCGTCAGCCGCCCCTCCAGCGCTGCCCGCACGAGCACCAGCACCACCGCGAACGGCACCGCCGCGCACGCCGCTTCCAGCACCGCGAACACCAGCCCCCGCCGCAGCCGCGGATCGCTCTTTCCTGCCAGCCTGTCCCCGACCGAGAGCAGATCCCCGATCATGCTGCACCTCCCGCGTCCGCCGCCGATCCCTCGGTCGACAGCACCCACGCTGCCGCCTCGGACTGGTGCGCGAACAGCTCCTGGTAGAGCGCGCACCGCCCGAGCAGCTCCTCGTGCGTCCCTTGATCCCGCACCTCGCCTTCGTCGAGCACCACCAGCTTGTCGGCCGAGGCCACGCTCGCCAGGCGGTGGGCGATCACCAGCACCGTCCTGCCCTGGCACAGAGCCGAGAGCGCTTCCTGGATCAGCGCCTCGTTCTCCGCATCCGCGAACGCCGTCGCCTCGTCCAGCACCAGGATCGGCGCGTCCTTCAGGAGCGCCCGCGCGATCGAGAGCCGCTGCTTCTCCCCGCCCGAAAGCCGCGCACCTCGCTCCCCGAGCGGCGTCCCGTAGCCCATCGGCAGCCTGAGCACGAACTCGTCCGCGCGCGCCGCCTTGCACGCCTGCACGATTTCCGCCTCTGTCGCGTCCGGCTTCGCCAGCCGCAGGTTCTCCCGCACCGACCCGTGGAACAGGAACACCTCCTGGAACACCACCGACACCTTCCCGAGCAGCACGTCGAGCGGCATCTCCTTCACGTCCACCCCGCCCACCTCCACCCGCCCCGACGTCGCCTCCCACAGCCGTGGCACCAGCCGCGCCAACGTCGTCTTTCCTGCCCCCGACGGCCCCACCAGCGCCGTCACCTTCCCCGCCTCCACCTCGAACGACACCCGCGACAGCGCCTCCTTCGCCTTCCCGCGCTCTTCCTCTCCGTACGAGAAGCTCACCTCCCGGAACGCGATCCCGTGGTGCGCAGGCAGCTTCGTCCCGCCCCGCGCCACCAGATCCGGCGCGAGCAGCACCACCATGATCCGCGCGTTCCCCTCCTCGATCCGCTGCACGTTCCCCCACGCGAACATCAGCCGCATCATCGAGAGCGTGAGTTGCGGCCCGAGCACCAGGAACAGCACCAAGTCCTGGAGCGACAGCTTCCCCGTCACGTGAAGCAACCCGCCCACCGGGATCAGCACCACCAGGCTCGACCCGATCAGCGCCGCGAACGTCCCGTATCCCCGCCCATTCGTGCGCATGAAGCTCACCATCCACGCGAGCCCCTCCTCGATGGACCGCGACAGGTCCCCGAACCGCTGCGCCGTCAGCCCGAACGACTTCACCACGTGAATGCCGCGCAGAAACTCCAGCATCGACGCATTGGTGCGGTCCTGCAGTGCGAACCACTTGCGGTGCATCTCGTCCATCCCCCGCATCGAAGACGCCATGGCCCCGATCGCCAGCGGCATCACCGCCACGCTCGCCAGCGCCATTCTCCAGTCCACCGAGAGCAGCGCGATGGTCACGAGCACCGGCACTGCAATCGCCGCGACCCCATCCGGGAAATGGTGGGCGATGAACGACTCCACCTGCGCCACGTCGTCCATCATCGTCCGCTTCAGCTCTCCGGTCGTCCGCGATGCGAAGAACGAGAGCGGCACCCCGCCGAGCTTCCGCGCCAGCCGCAGCCGCAGATCGTGCAGCACCCTGAACGCCGCCACGTGCGCCAGCACCGTCGCCAGCGCATTGAAGAGCACCCGCCCCCCGAGCGCCCCGAGCACCACGAACGCCAGCGATTGCACCTCGTCGAGCCGCGCCGGCGTCGCATAGATGGCCGTCGCCATCCGTGCCACGCAATAGAACGGCACGAGCCCCACCGCGACCCCCAGCACCGACGCCAGCGCCGACGCCGACACCAGGCCCGCCTGCGACCCGAGCAGCCGCAGCAGCCCCGAGAGCCCGCGCACATCCCCTGCACTTCCTGCCGACGCGTCCCCCTGCGACGCCCCGCCTTCGCACCCCGCCGACGGCGCGGGCTCCCTCCGCCCCACCGCCACCCCTGCGGCCCCTGCGCCTCCCACCTCAGCCACCGCGCTACCCGACATGACGACCCTCACCCCCCACCCCGCCCGCCGCGCCCCCTGGCCTGCCTCTGGTCTTCATGGCGACCAGCATGCGCTTGTTAATTGAATATGAAAATCAAAAGCATATGTTAGCAACAATGATGAAGGGTATGTCGGCTTCGTGGGGTCGGGAATGGGAGCAAGCCGCGTCACAAGACGGCAGCCTTCCGTGTGAAACCATACCGGCTCGGAGCGCATCGAGACCGACGATCGTCCTTCCCGCTGAGACGACCATGGCGCACGCTTCCACGACCGTGGGTCCGATCCCCATGGCTGTGGGTCCGGCTTCCCTCGTCGTGGAGCCCCTCTCGATGGCCGTGGGTCACGCTTTCACGACCGTCGGTCACGCTTCCAGAGCCGTGGGTCCGGCTCTCATGACCATGGCTCTCACGCCCACGGCCATGGGAGCGGGATCCACGATCATGGCGCCCTTCTGCGATCGTGGCGCCGGCTCCCATGATCGCAGCGCACCTGTGACGCCCGCAATTCTGGCCTCCATGGTCGTGCGGCGCACGTCGACGGACGTGTGCCTCTCGCCAGTGGCCCTCGGTCAGCCTTTCCGTGAGGGCCAGCACCGTTCGGGGGACAGCGGCTGCGCTCTGCTGCGGCGACCACCCTTTGTGTGACAGTGGATTACCCGCGACGCGTCGACACCGCGACGGATCAACATGCGAGAATGGAACCGCAGCGCCGCTCGCACCGTCCACCACCGGCACGGCTGGCTCTGCGCTCGTAACCTTTCGACGGCTCGACTCAGTGAGCACGCGGCGCAGCGTCGTGCGCCTCACAAGGGGGGACTGGTGAGCTTCGATGCCCTTCGCACTTTCCTGAACGCAATCCTCGAACCTGCGGCCATTCTCGACTCCGCCGGCCGCGTCCTCGCCTCGAATGTGCGCTGGTCGCAGGTCGACGCCGATCAGGCGCTCGCCGGCGCTCCGTTCGACGTCGGCGTGGATTACCTGCAGCGCTGCGCCGAGGTCCGCCACGATGCGGATGGCGAGGCGCTCGCGCGCGGGGTGCGCGAGATCCTCGCGGGCAGGTCGCAGGCGTTCACGCTACCCTACGCCTGCGGGGCTCCGACCGAGCGGCGCCACGCAGAGGTGATCGCGAGCCCGCTCCCGACCAGCGACGGGATCGGCGCGCTGATCCTGCACCGCGACGTCACCACGCAGAAGGAGACCGAGGCCGCGCTCCGCGACACCCGGGAGCGGCTCGAGCGCGTCCTCGAGCTCTTGCCCGAGGGGTACTGGGACTGGAACATGGTGGACGACTCGGTCTACTACAGCGATCGGTGGTTCACGTCGCTCGGCTACGCGGTGGGTGAGATCGCGCCGAACGTCAACGCCTGGACGCAGCTCCTCCACCCCCACGAGCTCGCGCGCGTCATGGGCGACCTCACCGCGTACGTCGAGGGCCGCTCCCCGAGCTACGTCTGCGAGACCCGGGTGCGGCGCAAGGACGGCACGTACCGGTGGAACCTCGATCGGGCCCGGATCGTCGAGAGAGACCCGAGCGGGAAGCCGACGCGCATGATCGGGATGGAGGTCGACATCACCTCACGCAAGGAGGCCGAGCGGGTGATCCAGGAGCAGTCCCGGCGGCTCATGGACCTGTCGACGCCGCTCATCCCCATCAGCGACGAGGTGGTGGTCATGCCCCTCATCGGCGTGGTGGACCCGGAGCGCGCCGGGCAGGTGCTCTCCACCCTGCTCCGCGGCATCACCGAGACCCGGGCGCGCGTGGCCATCCTCGACATCACCGGCATGAGCGACATCGACGCGCAGGTGGCCTCGGTCCTGGTCAACGCAGCGAAGGCCGTGCAGCTCCTCGGCGCCCAGGTGGTCCTCACCGGCGTCCGCCCCGACGTGGCAAGGACCCTCGTGGAGCTGGACGTCGACCTCGGCAACATCCTCCTGCGCAGCACCCTCCAGTCAGGCATCGCCAGCGCCACCGATCTCACCCGCGGGCGCAAGACCCGCTGATCGCCCTGAAGTCAGCCAGCAGGAGCGAGAAGGGCGGAGCGTGAGCGGGCTCGTCGGCGCGAAGAGCGCAGGAGGAGCCTTGTCCGAAGTACGCGGATCTGCGACTTCTGTCGCTCGGTCGATCAGACCCGTAGGACGTATGGCGCTGGACAGCACGCCGCGCAAGGGGGACTGGTGAGCTTCGATTCTCTGCGCACCTTCGTGAACGCGATCCTGGATCCAGCAGCCATTCTCGATCCGGCGGGGCGCATCCTCGCCGTGAACACGCAATGGTCGGGGATCGGCGCCGAGCAGGTGCTCGCCGGCAATCGCTTCGAGGTCGGCGTCGACTACCTGCAGCGCTGCGCCGAGCTGCGCCCCGACGGGCCGGTCGAGGCGCTCACGCACGGGGTGCGCGCAGTCCTCGGGGGCGAGGCGCCGGCGTTCAAGCTGTCCTACGTGAGCGGGGCGCGGTCGACGCTGCGCCAGGACGAGATCGCCGCGAGCCCGCTCCCGACCGGAGAGGGGATGGGCGCCCTGATCGTGCACCGCGACGTCACGAAGCAGAAGGAGACCGAGATGCTGCTCCGGTTCACCCGGGAGCGGCTCGAGTTCGTGCTGGAGCTGCTGCCCGAGGGGTACTGGGACTGGAACATGGTGACCAACGAGGTGCTGTACAGCGACCGGTACGTCACCTCGCTCGGCTACACGCCCGGCGAGATCGAGCAGAGCGTCAAGGGCTGGGTGAGTCTCCTCTACCCCGGCGACGTCGAGCGCGTGAGGGCCTCGGTCGCCGCGTACATGGAGGGCCGCTCCCCGCTCTACGTCTGCGAGACCCGGGTGAGGCGGAAGGACGGCTCGTATCGGTGGAGCCTCGACCGGGGTCGCATCGTCGCCCGGGACGCGAGCGGGAAGCCGACGCGTATGATCGGGATGGAGATCGACATCAGCGCGCGCAAGGACGCCGAGCGCGTGGTGCAGGAGCAGTCGCGGCGGCTCCTCGACCTGTCCACCCCGCTCATCCCCATCAGCAGCGAGGTGGTGGTCATGCCGCTCGTGGGCACGGTGGACACGGAGCGCGCCGGACAGGTGCTCTCCACCCTGCTCGAAGGGCTGACCCGGACCCGGGCGCGCGTCGCCATCCTCGACATCACCGGCATGAGCGACGTCGACGCGCAGGTGGCCTCGACCCTGGTCAACGCGGCGAAGGCCGTGCAGCTCCTCGGCGCCCAGGTGGTCCTCACCGGCGTCCGCCCCGACGTGGCAAAGACCCTGGTGGAGCTGGACGTCGACCTCGGCAACATCCTCCTGCGCGGCACCCTCCAGGCAGGCATCGCCAGCGCCACCGAGCTCACCCGCGGACGCGATCAGCGGCCCGTCAAGCGCTCGAGATTCTCGGGATAGCGCGTCCACGCGCGACGTCGACGAACGCCTTGAGCGCAGGGGAGACCTGGGCACGGCTGGGGAAGTACAGGAACAGGCCCGGCACCGCGGGAGCGTACGGTTCGAGGACGATACGGAGGCTCCCGCGCGCCAGCTCGTCGGCGATGAGCGGCTCCAGCGGGTAGAGCAGACCCACGCCAGCGACCGCGAGGGACTGCATCAGCGCCGTGTTGTTCGTGGTCACGGGGCCGCGCACAGGCACGCGCCACATCTTCTTCCTGCGCTCGAGCTCCCAGGCCCACGGCTCTCCGCTGGGCGTCCATCGCGCGCAGAGGCAGTCATGCTGGAGCCTCCACCTTCGGGTGTCGCTCGACGAACCGCGGGATGAGGGGCGCGAGCGCCAGCGGCACCGCGGCGGAGGGCACGGTGAGCCTGACCCGACCCGTCACCTCGCCGCGCCTCACCTTGACGGCCTTCAGCGACTCCAGGGCCTGGTCCACGGCGGGGCCGGCATCTTCGAGGAGCCGCTGCCCCGCGTCCGTGAGCGCCACGCTGCGCGAGATCCCCGTGAGCAAGGTGACCCCGAGGCGTGTCTCGAGCTGGCGAACGGATGGGCTCAGTGCAGACGTGGAGACCCCGAGATCCTTCGCGACAGCCGCATAGCTGCGACGACGCGCGACAGCGATGAACGAGTTGAGGGCGTTGAGCGGCGTGAAGGCCATCGCCACGCCTGTCTACATGCGAGCGTGACCTGACGCCATCCGTGGGATGGTGGGCGACATGGGTGAGGAGCGCCTTCGCGGTGGGCTCGTCCTCCAGAAGGCGGGGAAAGGGCAGGAGCCCACGAAGCGGCGCCGCGCAGCCCCGAGGGTCCTTGTCCGGAGACACCGGATCTGCGACTTCTGTCTCTGTATCGATCACGCCTGCGAGATGCCTCGGGACCGTATGCTGACAAGGGGGTCGTATGCACCTGGCTTCTCATGACGTCTTCCTTCGTGCGCTGCGCGCGCCTGCTGCCATCGTCGACCCAGCAGGCCGCATCCATGCCGTGAACGCGCCGTGGGCGGAGATCGCCGCGGCGCAGGCGCTCGCCGGGGGCGGCTTCGGCGTCGGCGTCGACTACCCGGGACGCTGCGCCGAGGCGCGTGAGGATGGGCCCGGGGAGGCGCTCGCGCGCGGGCTGCGCGAGGTGCTCGCAGGAAAGGCGCCGGACTTCACGCTGACCTATGCCTGCGGGAGCGCGCCTGCGCGGCGCCACGCAGAGATCGTGGTGAGCCCGCTCCCCACGGGGGAGGGCGAGGGCACTGGAGCGCTGGTCGTGCACCGTGACTTCACGCCGCAGCAGGAGACCGAGGTCGCGCTCCAGGAGACCAGGCAGCGGCTCGCGCAGGTGCTGGAGCTGCTGCCGGAGGGTTACTGGGACTGGAACGTGGACACCGACGAGGCCTACTACAGCGACCAGTGGATCTCGTCGCTCGGCTACACGCGCGACGAGATCGAGCCGCACGCCAGGGCGTGGATGCAGCTCCTCCATCCGGAGGACATCTCCCTGGTCATGGACACCGTCTCTGCCTACATGGAGGGGCGATCCGCGACCTGCGTCTGCGAGAACCGGCTGCGGCGCAAGGACGGGACGTACCGCTGGGACCTCGAACGGGCTCAGATCCTCAGCAGGGACGCGAACGGCAGGGTGACGCGCCTGATGGGCTTCCAGCTCGACATCAGCGCCCGCAAGGAAGCCGAGCGCGTCATCCAGGAGCAGGCGCGGCGGCTCATGGACCTGTCGACGCCGCTCATTCCCATCAGCGACGAGGTGGTGGTCATGCCCCTCATCGGCGTGGTCGACGAGGAGCGCGCCGAGCAGGTGCTCTCCACCCTGCTCCGCGGCATCACCCAGAGCCGGGCGCGCGTCGCCATCCTCGACATCACCGGCATGGACCGCCTCGACGCGCAGGTGGCCTCGACCCTGGTCAACGCGGCGAAGGCCGTGCAGCTCCTCGGCGCCCAGGTGGTCCTCACCGGCGTGCGCCCCGACGTGGCAAAGACCCTGGTGGACCTCGACGTGGACCTCGGCCACGTCCTGCTGCGCGGCACGCTCCAGTCCGGCATCCTCTGCGCCGTCGATCTGGTCCGCAATGACCGCAGCCACCGCGTACGCTAGTCCTCCGCCGTACCGCTGCCGGAGGTGAGGGTCGTGCATGAGGGCTCCACGGAAGACATCCTGAACACGATGCGCGAGCTGGAGGCCACGCTCCGCGAGAGCAAGGCCAGGCTCCACGAGACCGAGGCCAGGCTCCACGAGACCGAGGCCAGGCTCCACGAGGCGCGGGAGCGGCTGGAGTACGTGCTGGAGCTGCTCCCCGAGGGCTACTGGGACTGGAACGTGGAGACCGACGAGGTCTACTACGGCGACCGCTGGATCTCGTCGCTCGGCTACACGCGCGACGAGATCGCGCCCCACCTCAGCACCTGGATGACGCTCCTCCACCCGGACGACATCGCCCGCGTCTCGGAGGCCCTCGACGCGTACATCGACGGTCGCTCCCGGACCTACGCCTGCGAGATCCGGCTGAAGCAGAAGGACGGGACGTACCGCTGGCACCTCGATCGGGGCCGGATCGTCAGCCGCGACGCGAACGGCAAGGCGACGCGCATCATCGGGATGGAGGTGGACATCAGCGCGCGCAAGGAAGCCGAGCAGGTGATCCAGGAGCAGTCGCGGCGGCTGATGGACCTGTCGACGCCGCTCATCCCCATCAACGAGGAGGTGGTGGTGATGCCCCTCGTGGGCGTGGTCGACGAGGCGCGCGCCGGGCAGGTGCTCTCCACGCTGCTCGAAGGCCTCACCCGGACCCGGGCGCGGGTGGCGATCCTCGACGTCACCGGCATGGGCGAGGTCGACGCGCGGGTGGCCTCGGTCCTGGTCGACGCGGCGAAGGCCGTGCAGCTCCTCGGCGCCGAGGTGGTCCTCACCGGCGTGCGCCCCGACGTGGCGCGGACGCTGGTGGCGCTGGACGTGGACCTCGATCACATCCTGCTGCGCGGCACGCTCCAGGCCGGCATCGCCTGCGCCGTCGAGATCAGCGGCGAGGAGCGCGGCCGGCGCGGGCGCTGAACCTCAGCTCCTGAATCCCCCGGCAGTTCCTTCAGCGCGCGGTCGAAGCCCTGGCAAGGACAGCGAGAGCCCGACCGAGGCCGCGTAGTCCTCGAAGAGGATGCGAGGGTGCTGGAGATCCTCGGGCGAGGACACCGGACCCACTCCGACCGGCGTCCTGGAGGCCGCCCCATCCGTGGGTCGGCACATCGCCCACAGTCGTCTGGTGGGCGGGGTCACGCATGAGTGTTCGAGGGCCGTGTGAGGGTCGGTGGCTGTGGAAAGGCGTGAGGAAGTGGTCGCCTGGAGCTGACCGGCGGTTTGCGGGGCAGGGATCGGTGAGGAAGGAGATCGGAAGCGGCTCGGGTGTCGGCGGATCCGCAGCGCTGGAAGGGAAACGCAGGTTGTGTGCCAGGAATTCTGTGAGACGCGTCACCGGATGGGCGTCGCGACCACGTGAATCGGGTTCATGTGGACGCGGTTCGGCTTCACGTGAACGTGAATCGGGTTCACGTGGACGCGGTTCGACTTCACGTGAACGTGAATCGGCTTCGCGTGAACGTGAATCGGCTTCGCGTGACCGGGCGCTCCGTCCGAGCGAAGGAAGCCCCCTTCACGTGAACGCGAACGCGCTTCACGTCAACGCGAACCCACTTCACGTGACAGCGGTCTGCGTTCCCCGATCGTCGAACTGCGTTCACGTCCACGCGAACGACATTCACGTCGACGCGGAGGGTGGTGGCCGGTTTTGCCTGAGACTGGCCTAGTTTGGGTCTGAGGGCGTGACGGTGCGGTAGGTTCGAGGCTCCGAAACAGTGCGGCCCGCGGGTGTGTCACCACCCCGGGCCGCGTGGCCGAACCTGCTGAGAGGTCCGACATGCTGAGACTCGTCGATCCTTCCCCCCGAGGGAAGGGGCAAGGCACCCGTCCGCCCCGACCCCGCGTCACCATCACCCTGACCGATGTCGAGCAGATGCGGCTCCGCGCCGCCCTGCGGAACCTGCGGGCCCTGTACGGGTCGTGGGACTGCCTCGCCGAGGTGATGGGAGTCCGGCCCGGCACCCTTGCCACCATCGTGAGCGGCAAGCCGACGTCCCCCGGGATGGCCGTGCGTGCCGCGCGCGCCGCAGGGACCACCGTGGAAGCGCTCCTGGGTGACCTGAAGGTCGCCGCCTCCTGCCCGCACTGCGGGGCGGCCTGGGAGGTGCGGTCATGATCACCCGCGGCCCCTTCCTGGAGTCCCCGATGGAGCTGTCGCTCGACGCGCAGGAGAGCAAGGGCGTGCGCGAGTGCCTCTACACCATGCGGGAGATCACCGGCTCGTGGGCAGCCGTGGACAACCTGCTGTTCCTCGGCAAGGGCGACGCCGAGAAGATCTGGAACGGCACCTACACCGCTACCTGCGAGATCGCCTACCGCATCTCCAAGCGCACCAACTACACCGTCGACGACGTGATCATCGGCGACCGCAACGGCCGGTGCACGCACTGCAGGCGCCCGCAGCCGGACCCGCACAAGACGCCCACGCCCGGCGCGCCGCCGGAGGCGAAAGCGTGATCCGCGCGCGGCGTCGCGCTGACGTCGCCCACACCCGCCCCGCGGTCTACCTGGACGAGGCTCCCATCCTGAAGCTCAGGCCCTTCGTGCGCGCGGTTCTCCGCGCCCAAGGGGTGCCAACGCGGGACAGGGACGACGTGTGCCAAGAGATCATGGTGGCGGCGTGGACGGCGATGACAGAGGGCCGCTTCCGCCCGCCGGAGGCGCAGCCCATCGGGGAGGCGTTGCAGGCATGGCTGTTCGGCATCACCTGGCGACAGGCAAGCCACTACCGCCAGAGGGCGTGGCGGCGGCGGGAGGTGATCGTGTCGGACCCGTACGCGATGACAGCGGCGGCGCCGTGGATCCCCCACGTGCCCGCGCCTGACGGCCGCGCGGCAGCCCGGGAGATGCTCGCCGCGCTGGACGAGATCCCGGAGCGGATGCGGGAGGTGCTCCTGCTCCGCTACCTCGAAGGGTTCGACACCGTGGAGATCGCCGAGATACTCGGCATCCCCGTCCCCACCGTCAGCTCCCGCCTCAAGTACGGCGTGCGGCGCTTCACCACCGCCGTCCAGCGCTGGCGCAAGCTCCGGTCCTGACCTGCCCCAACCACCGCGGAACACGCCTCGACGCTGGCTGCCTGACCGCTCATGGCATCCACCCAGACTCATCAGCATCTGTTTGCCACCCTACAGGAGCTGCATCCCTCTCCCGTGGCAAAGTCTTCCGATCGTGACAAAACAGAAGAGACGTGACAAACATGGGATCGTTTTCGAGACCCTAAGGAGATTCCCGTAAGCATGTCTGCGAATTTTACGCTGCCGCACCCTGACCTCACGCGTGACCGGCTCCAACTGCTCGGCACGTGGATGGTCGAAACGTGGACGACGACCAAACGCGACCATCGTCCAGATGATGGCGACGGGAAGCTCACGAAGGGCGTCCGCTTCTTTGAACGGATGATCTACCGACTGAGGGAGAAGGCCAAGACAGTCCCGTGGCTCCGACTCTTGGTCAACAGCGCTCACCTCGTTCTGAGCGCTGGGGCGGTGCCGCTGCGCTTTTACAGAGGCAAGATCCGAGTCTTGAAGTCCAGGTACCGCGAACGTCGTGACCTTGAGCGGGACGCGCACCAGATGGCTTTCGGATGGCGCCAGGAGGAGATGGACACCTGTTACCGGCTTGTCCTCGAAGAGATCAACTCACCGGCAAGTGAAGACGCGACCAAGGAAGTTGAACAGGATGCTGGTGCGGTCAGGGTCGCGCTGGTCCGGTACTCCCTCGCTACGAACAAGGCCATCGAAGCGGTTGACCTGCGCACATTTGAGTCCATCGACGTGACCAAGTATGGTTTGCCCATCGCTCGTACTCTGGTACTTCCTGGTGTCGCGACGTCGCCTGAGAACGTCACGCGGGTGCTCCCGCCTACGACTGTCGTGAAGAAGGCCTCCGTCAGCGTAAAACGGAAGCCAAAACAAGGCACTGGTTCGGATGGCTCAGGGTAAGCAAGATATCGCAAGATTCATCGGCAGAAACCTGCAGGTTGCCAGGACCTTTCATGGTCTGACGCTGAGCGATCTCGGGGACAAAGTAGGCTCGTCGCACACGTCGATCGCGAACTACGAGAGCGGTGCACGTCAACCGGGTGTAGACGTTCTCGACGCCCTCTGTGCGTCTCTGAAGTTCGAGCGCCAGTTCTTCTTCACGCCACTGAAAGTTGCGTTCAACGAAGAGCTGTTCAACTTTCGAAAGCGGCTTACTACCCCTCTTTATGTGCGGAACAAGGCAATCGCGCACGGGGTCCTGTTCGTTTCGCTGATCGAGTTCTTCGATAGCGTTCTCGACCTTCCTACTTACAACGTGCCCGAGGTTCGCTGCACCGTTCTCGACGAGAGCGAACGCGCTGCGCAGATCGAGAAGGCCGCAGAAACGTGCAGGTTTCGGTGGGCGCTCGGGGATCGTCCCGTGTCCAGTGTCACTGATGTACTGGAGAACGCTGGCATCGTGGTCACTCGCTTGAACATCCAAGAGGATGAGGTGGGCTACGTCGATGCATTCTCGCACGCGACAGACCGAGGCATAATCGTTGTGAATGCCGTGAAAGGCGCGTCGCGTACCATCTTCGACCTTGGGCACGAATTGGGCCACTTGGTAATGCATGGCGGGATGGTCACAGGGACCAAGCCGACCGAAGATGAAGCGAACCAGTTCGCCAGTGCGTTCTTGTTGCCTCGTGTCGCGATGTTCCGTGAATTCCCTCGACCGCACGCTGGCCGCATCGACTGGGACGCGATGTTGGCGTTCAAGCACAGATGGAGGGTGAGTTTGCAGGCCACGCTCCGGCGAGCGCGTGACCTTCACCTCATTGATGCCGCCACATATCTCAAGGCGACAAAGTACATCTCATACCGTGGTTGGCTAAAGAGCGAGCCTGGGGAGTCACCAGTGGAGCTGCCTGGGTTGATCAGCTCTTCCTTTGACGTGTTGAAGCAAGAACAGGCGCAGAATGCGGCAGACATTGCCACGCAGCTTCACTGGTACTCAGACATCATATCGATGGTCGCTGGTGTGGATGTGAGCGAACCTCCGACCAGCAGGACTGTTGCAAAGCAGCCGCTCGGGCAACTTCGGTTTCTCAAACTCGAAGCGTCACGCCGCTCGTGACGGGCCATTGATGGCCGTGGCGCGGCTTCGGGCCACTACTCGTCGAACAGCCGTAGCTGCTTCGGCTTCCTCACCTCGCCAGGAGGCCGCGGTCCCCTCTTCACTCCCGCCTCCTTGGGCGCCTCTGGCACCTTCTTCTCCCCCACCACCCGCAGCCACCCCCTCCCGTTCGGCAGGGCCCTCGCGGCGGGCGCCTGCGCCCCTTTCGGGGGCTCGGGCAGCTTGAGGGGCACCAGGGCAGGGGGCGGCGCCGCAGCACGACTCATGCTCGCTCGGAAAGAGACGTGTGCTGTACGAGCCTCCCCGGTAAGTCTAGCCACGAGCACGAGGATCGCCGAAGATCTTAAAGATGGGGACCGACGACAATAAGGAGATCGCGAGGCAAGCGGTAAATAGGCTCGCCAGTCTGTCGAGAGCGACATCGAATGAAATCGAGACAGACGCAAACGGCGATGCGGTGTTTACGTTTAATGGCAAAGTTTACGATCTGGAGGTGAAAGGTGTCTCAGGGAAAGCGAAGCAGGTGAATCAAGTACGTGGACTCGACTACTTGACTCTATTGATCTGGTACAAGTCTACAGACGCATTCCTGGTGATACCTCCCAACGACGTCGTAGCAATACTGTGCCGAAAAGTGCGTGGGCAGCACAGCGGACTTTCTGCAGAAAGCGGTGTCATTCACGTCAATAAGACCATAAGACACAGGTACGCCGTATCAACGTCTGCATTGGACCAGGCGATCGAGCAGGCTATAATTGAAGGCGAAGCTGTGTGGCCGCAAATTGTCGATACCATCGCACAAGCTCGGAAAGCGGCTGATGAGGCTACAAGGATTCTTTCTGAGATGTGGCCTAGTTGCAGGCTAACCGTTGCAGAACTCAATAAGATAAAGGCCAAGTCTGAAGCCCATGCTCGCAAGCGTCGGCGCCCGCCCAGTTGATGCGGCTTCTACGCCACCCAATCGCTGTGTGCTGGTTCTGTTGTCAAGGATGAGACATTCAGCGTCCTACCACCACCTCGGTGTTGAAGCAGTTTTCGCGCGTCCGCGCTATGTTTGAGCCACAAAGCAGAGCGCCCCGCCCTCGGTTGGTACCCGGGAGCGGGGCGGCAGACGCTGAGCGGTGGCCCGCCCAAGGTCCTAGCAGCCCGGATCGTGCCACTTCCCGGCGAGAGAGGCCAGGGGCTTGTGGCGAACGTTCTCCCGTGGGAGCAGCGCGTCCGCGTCCTCGCTGCGTTGCTGGACGGCAACAGCGAGAGGGCCGTGGAGCGCATGACGGAGGTCAACCGCGGCACCGTGGGGCGCCTGGTGATGACGCTCGGGGAAGGCGCGGTGCGCCTCCACGACCGCATGGTGCGCGACCTTGCGACGCCGCTCATCCAGATGGACGAGATCTGGAGCTACGTCGGCAAGAAGGCGGCGCGCGTGACCGATGCCGACGAGGCGGGCATCGGCGAGAGCTACACCTTCGTCGCGATGGACACGCTCTCGCGGCTCGTCATCGCGTGGCGCGTCGGGACTCGTTCGCAGGACACGACGGACGCGTTCATGAGCGACGTCCGCGCGCGCCTGGTGGTGATGCCGCAGATCACGAGCGACGGCTACGCGCCGTACATCACCGCGGTGGGCGCGAGCTTCGGCCCGAGCGTCGACTACGCGCAGACCGTGAAGAACTACCGGGTCGGGAGCTACCGCGGCCCTGATCACAGATATGAACCCGCCCGCGATCCGTTCGTCACGAAGCGGAGCGTGTTCGGCGCGCCCGACATGGCCCGCGCGTCGACGGCGTACATGGAGCGGCAGAACTGCTCCACGCGCCACACCAACGGGCGTCTCCGGCGTCTCTGTCTGGCCTTCTCGAAGAGGCCAGACCATCACCGCGCCGCAGTCGCCTTGAACTACGTCGCGTACAACCTCACGCGCGTGGTGAAGACCTTGCGGGTGACCCCCGCGATGCAGGCGGGCATCACGGACCACGTGTGGACCGTGGAGGAGCTGCTCGCCGCTCTCCTCGCCGAGCCTGTCGCGGAGGCGCCCACGGCCAAGCCGCTCGCCCACCGCGCCCCGGAGGCGCCCGCGCGCGCCCTGCCCGGTGGCCGTGGCTTCCTGCGCCTCGTCGGCGGCGCTGCACCCGTCGAGAAGAACCCGCCTCGTCATGACCCGCCCCCTGCGCCTGCACCCGTGCCCCAGCCCGCGACCCCGCCGGCCGCTCCGCCCGTCGTCGCCCAGACCCCCGCGCCCGCGGTCACGACGGCGCCCACGGCCAAGCTCCCAACCCCCAAGACCGGCCGTCCCGTCCAGCTCTCCCTCTTCCCCGAGGGCCCCGACCAAAACCGGCCAAGATGAGAGGGTGGCCGAAGTAGGCCACCACCACGCGGAGGACATTCACGTCAACGCGAACCCGCTTCACGTCAACGCGAACCCACTTCACGTGACAGCGAGTGCCGTTCATCCCACCATGTGTGCAATCACTCCTCGAAAATGCGCCTTCACGTCAACGCGAACCCACTTCACGTCAATGCGAACGCGCTTCACGTCAACGCGAACCCACTTCACGTCAACGCGAACCCACTTCACGTCAACGCGAACGCGCTTCACGTCAACGCGAACGCGCTTCACGTCAACGCGAACGCGCTTCACGTCAACGCGAACGCGCTTCACGTAACAGTGGTCAGCGCTTTCTGGTCGTCGAGCTTCCTTCAGGTGGTCGCGAACCAGCTTCACGGGTCAGCGAACCGACTTCCAGTGACAGTGAACGCGCTTCGCTCGACAGCGAGTCCGCCTCGCGTGACAGCGGATCGGCTCCACGTGGCAGCGGATCGACTCCACGTGGCAGGGCATGCTTCTCGCGTGATCGCGACCCAAGATCCGTGACTGACCAAGGCGAACTACGTACCAGGGTCTCGCCGCGGCAGGTTGGTGAGCGCCCAGCGGCTCCAGGCGAGGGCGCAGCCACCCGGGCAGCTCACTGTCCTCGATGAGGAGGAGCAGCGACGCGCGCCACTCCTCCATCAGCTAACGCTTCGAGCCTTTGTGCTGCGGCAGTGGGTCGCCCGCAGCAGACTCGCCCAGCACGCGTGGCGAGAGGTAGAGGTCGAAGCTGTCAGACGCGTGGCTCTTCTGGCAGGTCCACGAAGCAGAGCAACGAGCGCCGTAGGCTTCGCGCCGGGTCCACGCTCTGGATCAGGCGATCGTGGAGCGCGTGCCAGTTGTCCGTCACCAGCAGCGCGCCTGCGGGTGCCGCGAGGACATGCCCTACCTGGTCAGCAGCGGTTTCCACGGCGGTGAGCGCATGCTCGATCTCCTCGGGAACACGTCTGTACGCAAGACGGGCACCGTCGCGCATCGCCCGCCCATAGAAGCGCAGGCCCAGGCGCCCCGGTGTGGGTCCGCGCGGCGCGACGGCACGAAAGAAAGTCGGCTCTCCCTCACCGGTGAAGCTGTAAGGGAGCGCGGTATCGCTCAGGAATCGGAGGATGTTGCGGCCGTCCTGCGTGGCGCGGAGCTGGTCGAGGACGAGATCGCACGAGGCGACCCTCCAGGCGCCATGCGCGGGGCCCTCGGCATCCGGGTGAGTCAGGTACGCGAGGCTCAGTGCTGGACGCTCGGTGTGGGTAGAGAAGTCATTGTGCCAGCCGATCGCTTCGGAACGATCGAAGGGCTCCAGAGAGGAGGCTCCGGCCGAGGGGCGGGTCTCGATGAAAGGGCGCTCGGGATCGGTGCCCGGAGGGACATAGAGGGAGCCGAGGCTACGGGCCAGGGCCACGACGGAGGCTCCGGTGCTGTCGGGAGAGAACCGGGGGAGGTAGGCATAGCCGTGCGATACGAGCGCGCCATGGAGCATGTCGCGTGTGAAAGGTGGGTGAAGGGTCGGGAGCATGAGCAAGTGATCCTGTCGAGGTGGTATACACCAGGGGTCACTACTGAATGCGCATCCCCGCTCAAGTTGCCTTGCGCCATCTGTCGTAAAAGGCCGTTGTGCCCAGACGCCATGTCGACGATGAGCATCTTCTGTCCAGAGGTCGCATCCGCCATCGTTGAAATTGCGATGCCTCCGGGGCGCGGACTCCCATGAAGGCTCGGCCGCCATCGTTGGCAGCGAAGTGCTGCAATACATGGCCATTTTAGTGACCTTCATGGAGGAGCTGGCCGCACTCAGTTCGGCCGGCAGGGACACTTCCCCTGTGAAACCATCGCGCGTAGTCTCGATGAATGCCGTCTGCATCCAGAGCAGTTCCCGGTCTCGTTTCGGAAGCAGTCCCCATACCCACCTCGCGCCTCTCTCCATTCGAGCAGGCGAGGCTGAAAGAAGCCGACGACTGGATAACCACTGTCTTCAAGGACGGGAAGCAGCACAGGTGGGTGGCGGACGAAATCAGCGCGCATCGAAGTGGGCGAGTGCTCTTCATCGACGGACCGCGTGGCGCCGGGAAGACATCCTTGCTGCTCACCCTTCTCAAGCGCTGGAGGAACGAGGAGGAGGGTTCTTCGGCCCCTCTCAAGCATCTCCGAGTCCTCCTCCCTATTCTCGACTTCGATCCTCTGCCCCGAGCGATGCCCCTTCATGGCTGGCTGCTTGAGCCATGGAGAAAGGAAGCCGCCAGGATCGAGAAGGACTGCACACTCCGAGGCGGCAGCGGCGAGGATCTCTCGGAACTCTGGGCAGAGGTATTCGAAAGGGCGGTGATTGGCTGGACACAAGCCAGCGTCGAGGGCAAAGGCGTCGCCGAGAAAGCTCTCGCGTACCAGGAGCAAGCCTCGGGCTGGATCGACACCACAAGCCTCTGGCACAAGTTTGTATATGCTGCCATCTGTCGCCTGGCGGGGTGCCAGAGGGATGATTGTAAAGAAGCTCATCCCTGCATGTTTGTCATCGCGATCGATGATGTCGATCTTCAGGTCGAGCATGTACCCCAGCTGATTCACGCGATTCGCCTCTTCCATCATCCGCAAGTCGCCTATGTGCTCACGGGAAACTACGATCATCTCCGGTTCGCGCTGAAGCTCGACTACATGGTGCGCCATCAATCGGGTGGCCGCACGCATGGGCATGGTGACCAGCACGTCGACGAGGAGATCCGCAAAGAGATCAGAATCCATAGCGATCAACTCTGCGATGCCTTCATCGAGAAGGCACTCCCACCGCATTCCATGCTGACGCTGGAGAGCTGGAGTCTGCAGGAAGTTATGCCGCTGAGGCTTGACAGTAACGCCTCAAGCAAGGCGGAGATCTCGAGCAAGGAGCAAACGGTCGGTGGGTTTCTGGGTGACGAATGGAAGAAAATAGCTGAAACAGCGGGAAGCCTTCGCATAACAACCGTCCGGCGAGTACAGCATGCAATCGATCGACATGATGAGCGCCGTACCAACTCAAATGAACGCCAGGAAGCAGAAATATTGAATCTGTTTGCTGCCGATCTCTGCGGAACCAGCATCGAGGGGAATGGCGCTGCGAGTAAGCCAGTCCAGGTGACGCTCCGCGGCGAACTCAGCACACGTTTGGGCGCCATTTTGCGCGTATGGGAAGGACACAACCTAAAGATCTTCCTCATGGATCAGCCCTCTATCGCGTTCTTTCCGGATTTCAGCGAAGCGGCGAATAGCCAAGAAGAAGCACACAGGGCGCTCATTGTTCAGCTTGCGGTGGAGAAAGGGCAGTTCGGCGCACGTGCTCTTGATTGGATTCCGGATGCAGGCATCCTGGCGACCGAAGTCCAGTGGGACTCCAAGCAGGCCGAGGTGGATGGGACCGCCATCTTTCATTGGCCTTGGCTTCAGAGACCGAAAGCCTCTGAGGCGCTCCAGTTGGGCGAGGTGGCCAAGGCGCTCAGTAAAGCCGAGATTGGTAATAGCAGGACCGACCTGCAAGAAGAATTTATAAAACCATGGATATCCGAAAACATTAAATGGTTCTGCACGAACCGAGAAAAACCTCTGGCTGAACCTAATATCAATCTAAAAAATCTCGCCCAAAAACTCAGCGACCTACCCAGGGACAACAACAAGGAAGATGAAGCGGAGATCAAGCGCTGGATAGGGGAATTGTTCGTGATGACAGCTCCCTACTTCGGGCTTCCCGAGCTTCTTTGCCAACGGCTGCGTGATTCATTGAATGAATGCAAGCACATGCCCTCAATTCAAGAGATCCATGAAGAGGAAAAGAGAATCGTCAAGAATGCCATCATCAATTGGCAAATGGGCATAACTCATATTGGAAGACAACCATCGGAAAAGAAAAGAGACCCCCCTCCTGAGGCGATTAGCAAGGCGGTGGATGATTTTTTGAAAGTACGCGAGAAGCTATCAAATAATGATAGCTGGTGGAAATTCACAAAATCAGGCCTGTCATCACAAGCAGCGGGCCAAAAGCGTTCGGGGCCAAGAAAGACCTCGGCATCAAAGAAGGCAGCCACGAAGCAATCAGGTAAGACAAAGAGATCACGTTCATAGGAGCATGATGTGAGCAGCCTCCTTGATCGCTGGGAACTCGTAGAGCCGCTTCTCTTTGCGCATGCGCTCCGCGATCCATCGGCATTTCAGCGGGGCGCATCGAAAACCTCACTGTACAAGGACCTCACCGCTCTGCGACGCGAGCATCGATTTGAAGACGCCAGCATCGCGCAAGCATTCAGCCTCCTCGGAGAGGATGCTCCCTCCGCCAGCGACGACAAGGAGGAGGCGCTCTGCAACGTCATTCGCGACGTGGCGACCCGCTGGCTTGTCGCAGACGGCGATCACTGGGCTCTGCGAGAGGAACCAGACCGCCCAGGCCACGAGATCATTCGATGGCGTGGCGTCTCGATGCTCGTGCCGCCGAGCATCCTCGCCGCAGGCGCGCTTTCTCGCAGCGGCCACGCCCATCCCTGTTCGGTAAGGGTGCTGCCGGAGAGCCTCGCGCCGCGCACACCTGTCGGACACCTGCACGTGCACCTCGGCCTTTTGCTGCCTTTCGAAGCGCTCTGGGTGCAGCTCTGGCAAACTTTCTTGCAGCGTGGAACGCTCGATTCGCGCAATGGCGATGGTTTCGTGTCCATCAAAGAGGTTCCGAAACTCGCACTGGCCAGCGGAGAGGGAAAGCCCTGGCGGCGCTGGCAATGGATGATGGAACTTGCTTTTGCCGCCCGTGTTCATCTGATGCAAGCGAACGCACTGGAATGGCAGAAGGTAGCTCCGATGCATGGAGTCCTCGCAGAGTTCAGTCGGGGCAAGGTGGATGTCGCCAGCCGGGGCAGGGCGCTCGTCGGACTCTGGACCGATGCGGAATGGCGAAAGACGGCCCGGGCTGAAGCGCGACGCCTGGCAAACATGCGCGATGCGTGGCACCGACGCTTGCCGGCTTCGCCGTTGATCGATACGGATAGCGAGGTTCGGTTCATTGCCGGAGCGCTCCGAGGGGGTAGCGAACATGAGGGGCGCGCGCGCCTCTTGTGTCAATACCTCCGCGTCAAGGTGGCGCTCTACAGCAGCCTTGTCGTCGATCCATGGTCCAGCGGTCTCCGGCACTTTCTGGATGTGGCGAAGCGCGACAAGCCCTACTGCAATGTCATTGACGACGACCTGACCCTCGAGGACGCACGACTCGTCGCCGCGGCTTCGGAGAGTCCGCTCCGGATCGAAGCGCTGGAGATCCATGTCACGCCGTCGAAGTGGCGCAAGCTGCCTCGCGTAGCCACGATGCGACACTCGCCACGCCCTGCATGGGTACTGTCATTCGTCCGCGCAAGGGATCCAGGGCCGGATGATCCTGAGGGTGCACGGGCCAGTGCGCAATGGCGCCGGGCCAGAGCAGGGGCAGGCGCGGAGTGCCGACTTCTGGCGCGCTACCTTGCGATGCGTCCTTCCCTGCTCCGAGAAGCCCGTGCGCTCAGCCTCATGGACTGGGAGCGCAATGGCCCGGTCTGGCTCTTCGAGGCCCCCTTCCGCAGGCTCATCGAGGCATCCCGAGAGATCGCGGCAGGTCACCCACGGCTCAATCTTCGACCTCTTCATACGGCGTTCCACCTCGGCGAGGATTTCATCCACCTCCTCTCGGGCTTGCGCGAGATCTATGAGCCCTTCGCCTGGCGCCTGAGCCGCGGTGGTGACCGGATCGGGCACGCGCTCGCGCTGGGCGTCTCTCCGTCGGCGTGGAGCGAACGGAACCCGTGGATCCGGATGCGGCCGTGGGATCGCATCCTCGATATTGGCTTCGTGTACTGGTTCTTTGATAAGTTCGGACTGCGCCTCGATGCTGGAGAGGTCGAGAGAATGCGTCTTGACGCCAGGCGTGTGATCGAGAATCTCTTCGGGACTCAAGAGCCTGATCCTCTCGAAACCGCACGCAACATCTGGTGTGCCTTGCCGCAGGCGCGCTGGGAGGATGCGAAGAACGGCAGCGAACATGAGGCTCGCGTCAATAGAGCGCGTTCATTCGTGGCACGCATTCTTGATGAGCGCGCTGTCGGCCGCAGGGCACTCTCCTCGTCTCTCTCCATCCAGACGAAGCTGGAGCTGCCCATGCTCGAAGCTGTCCATGACTTTGTCCACGACCGCATTGCAAAGGCCCGAGTGGCCATCGAGGTCAACCCGAGTTCGAACCTCCTGGTAGGAGGGTTTCGGTCCATCTTCGAACAGCCCGTATTCCATACGGACAAGCTGCCGATCATCCTCAATGCCGATGATCCCCTCACCTTCGGGACGACGCTGGCGGATGACTACGCCTATGCATGGGCGGGCATGGTGCTCGGATCTGGCCAGAGCCCAGACCAAGCGACGCGACGGCTGGAGGAGGCCGCAAGGTGCTCTCTGCGATACACCTTCACGTCTTCACTCGAACGGCGAACCCTTCAAGCGCACGGTGATCTTCGCGAAGACGCTGCTACTGAAGCCGGCGCAGCGCGACGCCGCGGGCCTTGAGCAGCGGAAACCGCGACGCTTCGACGGCCAGACCGAACCTCCGATCTGCGAGCAGGAAGGTGTCGAGCCCGTCCTCGACCAGGCCTCCGGCCGCCAGGCACTCGGGGCTCTCGACGTCCTCCACGAGGAGGTAGCCTCCGGGAGCTACCGCGCTCGCCCATCTGGCCAGGAGCGCGACCTTGCCCTCGGGCTGTGGGTCCGCGTCCACCACCACCAGGCCGAAGCCCGCGGGGCGCACAGCCCGCACGACGTCGACCGTGGCAGCCTGGTGGGCGTCACCGTGCAGAAGCTCGACGCGCACGCCAGGAAGGGTCTCGAAGGGCGGCAGGTCGGTGCTGCGCTCCAGGTCCACGCCGACGACGAGGCCGCCGCGGAGGAGGGAGAGGATGGTGGCGAAGAACCAGAGGCCGCCACCGGCGCCGTAGCCAAGCTCCAGGACGGCATCGATCCGGCGGGCGGCGAGCAGCTCCTGGTAGAAGAAAAGGTCTGACGGCATCTTCACGAGGCTCTGGCCGAGCCAGCGGTATTCACGCTCCGCCTCGACCTCGCGGCGCCAGTACCAGGCCTGGTAGTCGCGGCCGAGCTGCGCCTCGGTGCCTGCACGAAGGCCGCCGTGGTGCTCCGGGCGGTCGCGGAAGGGCGGGACGAGGACCCCGGCGTCGCGCCAGATGGCGTGGCGGTCAGAGGGTGTCCGGAAGCGGCAGAACGGGAGCAGGTCTTCGTAGGTGTGTCGGTCGATCCGGCAGACCGTGCCGCGCAGGGTGTGCTGGAGCTCGACCTCGGCGCCGTAGTCGACGAAGAGGACGTAGCTGCTCAGGCGGACGAGGGTGTCTCGCGCCGGTCGGTGGTTCATCAGGGCGCTGGCGCCTTCGAGGCACAGAGGAGGGGGCTGAGCGCGGTGCGGAAGGGGTCGCGCTGCCAGGAGTCGTAGAGGACGACCTCGGAGAAGCCCGCGTCGCGGGTGCACTCGGCGACAGCGTGGGCGTCGGTCATGCGCAGGAGATGCTCCTCGTGGAGGAGCTCGTTCAGCGATTTGCACGCGTAGACGTACTCGGCCCGCATGGGTAGGTCGTCTCCCGCACCAGGCTGGAAGCGGTAGAGGAACACCACGTCGTCAGCGTCGCCGCGTGGACCAGCTTCGCGGTCCTCCAGGAGCTGGCCAGAGGCATGGGGGGCGTGAGCGATCTGGAAGATCGCGCGACCACCCGGGCGGAGGGCGCGGTGGATGCGCCGCAGGATGTCGAGGAGGTCGGCGCGGCCCTCGCAGTAGTTCAGGGTCCAGGAGAGGGAGACGACGAGATCGTAGAGGGCTTCATCGTCGAGGTCCTGCATGCGGCGCACCGTGGCGGCGTCCTGCCCGGCGCGTGTCCTTGCGACGCGGATCATGGCGGGCGAGGCATCGATGCCCGTGGCGAGGACGCCAGCCTGGCGAGCCTTGTCCAGAAGGACGCCCGTGCCACAGCCGACGTCGAGCATCCGGCAGGGATTCGCCACCGCCTTCGCCTGGTCGAGCACGTAGGCGTGGTCGTGACGGTAGTGCTCGGGGGGCGTGTGGAGGTCGTAACGATGAGCGAAGTCGCCGAAGAGCCGGTGCATGGATGTTCAGGTTCCCGAGCAGGTCGGTCTCACATGAACACAGCAGGCATGTCCGTGAAAGCCTCGACAACACGCTGGCCCACCTCGTGTGGTGGTGCGGTGTCCAGGCGCTCCCTGAGGGGGCGCGCGCCCGCCTCTTTCGCGAGCGGAGCGAGGCACCCGAGGAGGCGCTTCTGGGTGTGCTTCTGGCGGCGGCTCGCGGTGCGCACGTCGCGGAGCGCGCTGTGGAGGTCAAGGAGGGTGCCGGAGCAGACCCACTCCTGGAGGGAGCGGTCGGCAAGCAGCAACAATCGAGCTTGAGGGGCGAGGCCGCTGCCTTCGCAGGAGGGACACGCGTCGAAGGCGCGCGACTGTTCGAGGCTCGCCCGCCACCGCGCATCCGTGCTGCGCTCACGCTCCCCCCAGAGCACGCGGAAGAGGCCATCCCATGTCAGCCAGGAACCGACCTCGGAGGGGTCCTTCCCTTTCTTCAAGAAAGTGCCGAGCCCAGGGCGGGTCCAGCAGCCGAAGAGGAAGGTGGTCCTCGCTGCGGGATCCAGCTTCGAGTAGGGCGTGGACCCAGTCCAGAGGCCTTCCTCTTCCAGATGGCGGAGGAAGGGGAGGAGATCGCTGCGGCGGATGCCTTTCAAGATGGCGGCGGCCGCGGGGTGCAGGAAGTCGTCTTCCTCCGGGGCTGCGCGCTGGTTGCGCACGACCAGCGCTTCCTCGAGCGCCATGACCAGGCCGGTCCCCTTGCACATGGGGCACTGGCCGCGAGGGTCATGGCGGGAGAAGTGGAAGGGCGCAGGTGCCATGGGGCCGACGATGCCTCGGGTGAGGTCGACGAGCCGCGGGCCGAACGCCTGGAGAAGCTTCCCCCGGGTGTCGCGCAGTTCCACGTAGTCTCCTCCGAGGGCGAGCGCGTCCGCGATGAGGCGTCGGCGCTCGTCGAGGCCTTGCTGGCGAGGAACGAAGCGGTCTCCGGTGGCGCGGGCGTCGAGGACCTCTGCCGGAGCGGTCCCTGGCGCTTTCCGTTTCCGAGAGGTGTCGCTGCCAGGGATCAGCTCCAGGCCCATGGAGCGGAGGTGCTTGAGGGTCGTCTGCACCGTCGACGCGGGCAGGCGTGGTCCCCAGCGCTGGATGTCCTTGAGGTGAGGCTGGATGCACAGGCGACCGTCGGGGACCTCGACCCAGGCGCGGGCGAAGGCGTCGAGGGCATCCGGCGCTGTCTGGCTCTGGTGCACGTCGAGCAGCAGCTTGCTGAGTTCAAGGTCGAGGCCACCCAGCTCCCAGGCGCCGCGCCCGAGCCAGAAGCGGTCGCTCAGGACGACGGCAGGGCGGTCCAGCGCCGCATCGTCCGGTCCATCTTCGGGAGGAGCTACGCCGTCGCCGACGAGGTGCTTCAACCAGGCTCTGACGCGCTCGGCTTGCGCGAGCGGATCGCCTGCGCCGTCGGAGGCCGCGGGCGCGGGGCGCACCCTGGGCGGCCTGGTGCCTTCAGGTGGGGTGCGGCCCGCGAGCACCCGGCCCGTCGCGGTGTCGGTCGCGCGGATCTCATCCGGGGGGCCATACGCGACGATCCTGCCCCCATGGGGACCACTGCCTGGGCCGAACTCGATGATCCAGTCGGCGGCCTGGATGATGGCGGGGTTATGCTCCACCAGCACCACCGTGTTTTTGCCACGATCAAGGATGCGATCGAGCGCGCGGACGAGGCGCTCAACGTCGGTGGGGTGAAGTCCAGCGGCAGGTTCGTCGAGCACGAAGAGCAGGTCGCCAGCGTCGTGGTCCGCGAGCTTGGCGGCGATCCGGAGCCGCTGGACCTCTCCGCCGCTCAGCGTGTCCACGCGACGGCCCAGCGCGATGTGGCCGATGCCCAGGTCGACCATGGCCGCCAGGATGGGCATGGATCCGGTGAGGAACGAGGGGACCTGCGGCTGCAGTGCCTCGACGGGGACCTCCAGGAGGTCGCTGATGTTCATGCCGTCCACGCGCACGGAAAGGGCATCCTGTCCGAACCGCGTGCCGCCGCAAACAGGGCAACTTGTCCACTGGTCATGCTCCGCAATCTCACCGATGCCCAGGCAAACCTGGCAGCGACCGGTGCCCGCATTGAGGCCGAAGTCGGTGGGCGCGAGGCCGGCGCGCCGCGCCTGGTCCGAGGCGCCAAATGCGGTTCGAATTGCTTCCGCCATGCCGAGGAAGGTGGCGACGATGCTGCGGCGATTGGGAGAAGGAGCCTTCTGGTCGAGGGCAACGAGCCCCCGGAGCGTTTCCGCGCCGTCGAGGCGCGTCCATGTCCCGCGGCGGCGCTCGAAGTCCTCGATGTCAGCGTTCTTCGGGAGGCGGCCGGCGACGGCGGGGACCAGGACCCCGCGCACGAAGCTCGATTTCCCCGAGCCGGAGAGGCCCGTCAGGCAGGTGAGTCGCCCGAGGGGAATGGCACAGTCCACGGCGTCGAGGTTGTGGATGGTCGCACCATGGATCGTGAGGCGTGGCTGTGCACGCGGCACAGGGAGGAGGACGCGGTCGAGGGTTGGAGCCTTGGCCCAGGAACTCTCCCTGACGGAGCCTTCATGGACCACCTCTCCGCCGCTATGCCCCGCACCGGGGCCGAGCTCGATGACGTGATGAGCCGCCTTCACGAGCGCGTGCCGGTGTTCGTTCATCACGACGCTGTGTGCATGAGCGAGTTCCCTGATGGCGCTGGCCATGGTGCCCACGTCCTCGTCGTGCAGGCCACGCGCAGGCTCGTCGAGGAGCATGCAGAGGCCAGCGTGGCGGGAGTTGAGCACGGCTGCGAGCCTGGCGCGTCGCCCCTCCCCCTCGCTGATCTCCAGCATGCCGCGGTCGCCGCTGAGGTGCCCCAGCCCGAGAGAGACGAACGCGGCGGCGTGATCATGCAGCATGCGCACGAGCGCAGCGCAATCGGCGGGCACCTCGGCGGCGAACTGGCTGCCCTTCTCGGTGAAAGGGACGACGTCCAGGAAGGGCTTCGCGAGAAGGTCATGAACGCCCGCGCGGTCAATCCGGAGGGCGCGCGCCTGGTGTGACCAGCGCGAGCCTCCGCAGTCGGGGCACGGCCCCTCTGAAACGAGGGGCGCGAGGCTCTCGGAGACCTTGGTACCTCGTCCAACGCGCTCCAGGATGGCGTGACGGAAGCCTTCGAAGGGGCGCGGAGGGCCCAGCTTCTTGTGGGTCACTGGATCCACGTCCGTGACGAGGACGTCGCCTGCGCCGTTG
The DNA here is from genome assembly GCF_000601485.1 of Chondromyces apiculatus DSM 436. Lineage (GTDB taxonomy): Bacteria > Myxococcota_A > Polyangia > Polyangiales > Polyangiaceae > Chondromyces > Chondromyces apiculatus. The sequence goes on along the minus strand of NZ_ASRX01000005.1, from coordinate 258,454 downwards.
AGGACCAGCTCCCGCGCGTCCTTCGGGAGCTTGCTCCAGGCCACGTCCGGCGAGAAGCCGCGCGTACCCCGGAGGCCTTCGATCGTGGCGTGCTGGATGTTGACGTGCTTGTAATTCTTCTCGGTCCAGATGGAGAACGCCCCCTTGCTCATCGGGCGATCTGGGTGCTCGACGAGAGCATGCTCGTCCAGCGTCGTCGCTCGGCCGAGGCCATGACATCTCCTGCATGCGCCGCTCTCGGGGTGCTCCGGCGCGTTGAAGGAGAGGAGGTGGCGGTTGGGCTGAAAGAAACAGGTCGCGTCTTCCGGGTCGACACAGTGGAGGGCGGAGTCGAGTCGGGGACCGAAGGGGCCGCGTAGCTCGGGCTGCGTCGCCGCGGGGAGGTCCACGAACACCTGACCTTGCCCTGCGTCGAAGGCCTGCTGGAGCAACGCCTCGAGCTTCTTCCGATCACTCTTCGGAGTGAGGGTGAGTTCGCCCAGGCTGGCCTCGATGATGTGCTGGACCGTGGCGTTGAGGGGCTTCCAGCGGGCTGTGGACACCTTGCGTCCACGCTCCCACGCCTTGGGGGAATCCGTGCGGCTGCGGACGACGACCTCGGCGATGCCGGACTCGCGTAGCCGCTCTGCGCAGCGAACGCCGTCGGTCGCAGTGAAGTAGACGGGGACCGCCGAGACCGTGGCAGGACCCCGGTAGTGCTTCGTCAACCAGGCGGCATAGGAGGCTGGCGATGAGCCAGGCACGAACCGCTCCAGCCGATCGGAGTACGGCCGCGCGCAGGCGAGGTAGAGCCGTCGCAAGGTCGCCATGAACCCGGTCGCCGTGGCGACCGTGGTGCGCGCAGAGGCGCGGAAGGCGCGCTGACCGACATGAATCGCAGCCGGCATGGGGCCGATGAAAGCGCGGGGAGGTGTACCTTCGAGCTGCGGCTGGTGAACGCCGAGGAAGGTGCGCATCCGCTGGTCGGCCTCCACCGCCAGCGTGTCGGTGAGGAGCGAGCTCTTGCCAGAGCCCGAGATACCAGTGACCACCGTCACGCGGTTGAGGGGAATGCGAACGTCGACCTGCTTCAGGTTGTGCGCGTCGGCGCCGACGATGTCGATCGTTGCATGAGGGTGAGCTGCGTCGCTGGCTTTGCCCTTCGTCATCTTGGCTCGTCGAGAAGGTGCAGGACGTAGATCTCACGCGCGATAAAGTCCCGCGGAAACGAGCGGTACACCACCGAGCATTCTCCCCGGTAATGCAGCGCGCGCGTATTCGATACGAGCAACGTGTCGCCTGCATCGAGGTGAATGGGAAAGGAGACGTCGAGCGCTGCTTGCTTGATGATCTGGAGGTGGGTCTCCATATCGGCGGGCAGGTTGCCGTAGCGACGATGCGCCGCTCTCAGGGTCTCAGGGTGGAAGCGGATCCGTTCATCCGTCGCGATGCGCCCCGTCCACCCGTCAGGAGAGCTGTCATTGACCATCGTCACGTCGGTCGCCTGCAGAAAGGCGAGGGTGCTTGCCTCACCCGCACGTCGCAATGTCTGCAGCAGATCCGCGAGCCGAGCGACACGACTCACCCCGTGACCAGGCGCTCCGGGATCGGGGATGCGGCACTGGATCGCGGTGGTCAGCGGCGGCTGGGGCGCCGTGTTGATGTCGGTGTGGAAGTGCCCCTCCTGGAGGGTATGCGAGAGATCCCTCGTCCAGGGGGACATGCGGAAGTGCTTCACCACCTTGTCACCCTTGTACGGCTTGAACCGTCGGCCGATCAGCAGCGCCAAGAGGAGGAGCGATGTCCCTTCATCCGAGCAACGCACGCCGCGAACGATCACGTGGTCATGGTCGCCCCAGAGGGAACGCGCCCGAGTCTGAAAGCCGCCCCAGGCTTCAGAGTCGAGGAAGGTATCGTGCAGCGTGCCCGAGAGCGCGGCGCGTTCGAGGTCCGTCAATGCATCCGGAGCAGCGCAGCGCGAGGCGATCCATCCGGCGACCTCCGGGCTCGCGACGATCTCGGGTATGAGCGCAGGCGTCATGCGCGCGTGAACCTGAACAGGAGTTTGTGCTTGAAGTGATGGTCGAGCATCGCGCTGGCGCTCGGAAACGTGAACGTGGCATGGCGAGGGTCGTGGGTGATCCACCCAGATTGCCGCAAGGGCCTCAGCGAGGGCACGAGGCCGGCGGCTGCGCCTGCGGCGAGGATATCCATGGGGAGGTGATCGTGGACCTGATGCCCGAGAGCCCGCAGCAACGGTTTCCAGTGGTTCCAGACGGGGTTCTCGGCGTGGCAACCGAGGACGATGTACGCACGCCCGTCCCAGGAGAGCACGCGGCTCACATCCGTCATGAAAGCGCCGAGATCCGGTATCAGGTACAGCACTTCATGACAGGTGACGAGATCCGCAGCGGCATCAGGGACGCTCGACCAGCCGGTGACATCCAGCATGTGAGACTCCGAGACAAGCCTGCCGACCCGCCTGACGGCCGCCTCGCGGGCTGTGGCGATGGGCTCAATTCCCCAGGCGCGTGAAAGCTTCCACTCGCTTGCAAGACGCGCGATCAGCCCGCCTCGATGGCTGCCGATGTCCAGCAGGGTCTCGGGTGGATCGACGTGCACATCCTCTCGGATATGCGTGATGAGGCTGTCCCAGAAGACCGCGTTGGTCGCTTCCAGCTCCTCGTCTTCAGCGCCATCGAAGAAAGAGCAAGGAGGAGGCATGTATTGTCCAGAGATGCAGCCTAGAAGCGCGATACCGCGTCGGGGTATCGGAAGTACCGGGCGCAACGGGCGTAACGGGCGTACCGGCCTTCACCGGCGACGTGCACCTTCAAGGGCAACGCTGCGGTCGGCAACTCCGCGCGCGAGAATCGCCCGCAGTGGGATCGATGCCGAAGTGAACGATGAAGAGGTCGACCGACTTGGAGAATGCATCCTCCAGGTCGGCGCGGTCCTCTGGCCCTCGCATGCCGAAGTAGGGGAAGTGGTGGAGCACATGACCGAAGAGGCGCTCGCAATCCCGTGCATAGGCGTGTGTGTCGAGGATGTGCGCGTGCCAGAACTCGTCGATCGGCCCGGAGGGGCAAATCTTGCGGTCCGGATACCGCTTGTTCAGCGCGAGGAACTTCCGGTAGAGGCCCTCGACCTCCTCGCACATCTCGTTCGTCCAGTGGTTCTCTTCGACCAACTTGCGCTTGAGCATGGTGAAGTCCAACGTCTGCACCTCGCGAAGTGCGTGCGCTAGCTCAGCGTCGATGCGGACGAGCTGCTGGGATTCTTCGAACGTCATCGGCTTGTTCAGAGCGAGAGCTTCCATCGTGTCCTCCGAGCCGAGCGCGAGCTGGGCGATATGATTTCGTAACCCGCCAGTATGGCGGAAGTCAACGGCGTGAGCCGTGCACGATGAGGTCATCACCCATGTCGACCTGCGTGATGCCCACTGCCTGTACAGAGGCATGAGCACGGACCGGGAGGTGGCCGAAGTAGGCCAACCTTCCTGCCAGCATAGCGCCGGAGCTGGCCGACATTGGCCATCGATGCTCCTCCACGCTCCTCGTGAGTTGCACCCTCTGTCGTCTCAGACCACTTCCGGGCAGTTGACGGCGGTTGTGCTCGTGACAGCGTTTACCGCCGCTCGCTCATGGCAGGAGCTGGCTAGCGCGAAGGTTCTTCCAGGCGCACCTGCGCGAGGCCCGCTTTGCCCTGGTAGACGGCGCGGCCGTGGTTGACGTCGATACCCAGAAACTGGCGCGAGGCGGGGGCCCAGAGGGTGGTGGCCTGGGCGCTGTCGAGGTCGATGGCGGCGAGCACGGTGGCCGTTCCTGTGTCGTCTGGCGGTGGGACGGTGGCGCCGAAGACGAGAGGGGCTGGGCCGTTCGGGGGTGGGTGGACGAAGAGGGTGACGACGGCCCGCTCGCCCAGCGTGCCCACGAGCATGCTGTGCGCCGGCAGGTGGACGACCCGGGTGGTGCGCAGGTCGGGTCCGACGCGCACGAGGGCGGTCATCGCGCCGTGGTCTTCGGGGGTGTAGTAGCTGAGGTGGACGAGCAGGGAGCCGTTCGGGTGCAGCCTGGCGGCGAGGAGCCTGGGGGACGTGTGCTGGGCGGTGGGGAGCGGGAGCAGGTCCAGGCTCTGGTCGGACCGGAGGGCGCCGTCGGAGCCGAGGTGGCGCGCGCGCAGGGTGACGGGCCTGTCAGGGACGTGCTCGGGGACCTGGAAGAGAACGGCGCCGTCGGTGGGGTGCGGGGCGAGCGAGGCGGTGCCGCACCGGGGAGCGCACGGGCCGAGGGCGTCGAGGTCAGTGCGGTGCAGGGGTTTGCCGGTGGCCACGTCGAAGCCGTGCATGACGCGGCGGTAGTTGCCGGCGGCATCGGCGACGAGCTCCTCCAGGTGCACGACGCCGCGGCGGTCGAGGGTCCATGCAGAGCCATACGCGGCCCGGACCCAGCGGAGGGCGCCATCGGCGCGCCCGAGGAGGGCGAGGAACTGCTCCACCCCCTCCGAGGCGCGGCGCCTGGGGTCGGAGCCCTCGGGTACGCGGCCACCCGGGCGAAAGCCGGAGGAGACCTGTCCGACGACGAAGACGTCGCCGCTCGGGGCGAAGGCGACGCCCGTGGCGCGGCCGGAGAGGTCGTCGCGGCTCGACCACGTCCAGCGGTGGGCGCCGTCAGGGCCGAGGAAGGTGACGAGGGGATCGGGGGGGCTGCCGCAGGTGCGCCGCTTGCCGCCGGTGTCGAGGAACGCGCCGAAGCAGTTGGCGGCGACCGCTGCGCTGCCGTCCGCGGCGATGGCGACCTGCTCGGCGGTGATGCCCGCGTCGATGCCGGGGAGGCGGGTGGACAGGGGCGTCAGCCAGGTGTTGGGAGGCACCACCACGGGCGGGGGCAGCGGTGGGACTGGAGGCGGGGGCGTCGCGGCAGAAACCACGGGGAAAGGCGGTGGGGCATGGAGGAAGGGGGCGCGGGAAGGACGCGGAGAGGCGCAGCCGAGGAGAGAGGCGCCGAGGACGAGGAGCGAGAGGGGCGCGCGCGGGAGAAGCGAGAGAGGAATACGCATGAGGGGAGAGCTGCATCTCATCGTGGAAGAGGCGCAGACAGCGCGGAGCACGAAACGATCAGGGCAACGTAGATGCCGAGGCCGATGGCCGTACACTGCCACGCTTCCCGGTACTTCCGCGTGTAGCCGTCGGCCTTGAAGGAGCCGGCGAACATGAGCGTGAGGAGGCCAGGGCAGGCGAGGAACACCAGCTTCCAGCCGAACCCCAGGGGCATGCTGGCCCGCTGCTCCTTGTCGCGCTGCTTGAGTCCGAGGTCTTCCTCGGCCCTCGCCACCTGCTTGGGGCTCAGGCTCCTGCGGGCCAGCTCCGCGTCGGCGGCGGCCAGGGCCTCGGGCACGTAGTCGTCTCGCTGCTTGGTCACGATGTCGAGCAGCTCGGCATCGGAGTGCTTGCGCATGACGGCATGAAAGTCGTGGTCCATCGGTCGGGTGCCTACCTTGACAGCGATGCGTGAGCCGCGCGCGCGGGGAGCGTGGCTCCTTCAGCTCAGGGGCGTGAATTGCTCGATGAAGTGCGCCGCAGCGTCGACGTCATCGGTGACGAGCACGTACTTCGCGTAGTCGGCCGGGTCGAAGAGCTTCTGGAGGACGGCGACCACGGGGTAGGTGTCGGTCCAGTACTGGACCCCGAACAGGACCATGGGGCTGAAGTACTCGAAGGTCCGGTAATAGTTCTGGGCGCCGTCCTGGAAGATCTCCTGGATGGTGCCGGCCTTTCCTTCCGCGTAGATGATCCCTTGCTTGGCGAGGGAGAGCAGGCCGTCCTCGCGGATGCTGTTCTGGAAGTACTTGCCCGTGTGGGTGGCAAAGGGCGTGGTGGGCTCGTGGCCGTAATGCCACGTGGGAATGGCCAGGCTCTCGGCAGGGCCGCGGATGGCGGAGGCGACCTGGTAGGCGGGGGCGAACCAGGCATGGGCCATGGCGACGCAGTCGGGGTCGATGGCGCCCGAGGGGGCGACGATGTCGGCGAGGGCGGGGACGGTGGGCTGGGTGCCGAGAATGGCGAGGGCCTCGGCGAGGTCGGAGTCGCTGCTGTGCGCGAGCGAGGCCCCGAGGTGGGTCGCCTCCATGGCGCCAGGGCCGCCGCCCGTGCACACGAGGATGCCCTGGCGCGTGAGCCTGCGGGCCATCACCGCGACGCTGCGGTAGGCAGGCGCGCTGCGGGCGAGCTTGTGGCCGCCCATGATGGCAGCGACGCGGCGGCCCGCCTTGAACACGTTGGTGGCCTGGGTGATGGTGTTGTCGTGCAGGGCCTGCACCATGCCCATGTAGGGGTTGTCGGGGGCCGTGCGGCCCTGGGCGACGAAGTGCTGGTAGATGGCGAAGTCCGCCGTCTGCGCGAAGGAGGCGGGCTGCGCGGGATCGAAGCCTTGAAAGAGCTCGGCGGGGGTGTAGAGCCGCCGACGAATGGGTTCGTAGGGGAGATCGAAGCCTGCCATCACGGGTTCCTCGGGCGAGCATCGTAACGCCTGAGGAGCCGCCAGGGCAGCACGTCACGCGCGCTGCGCGGTGCTGCAGGGTGCACCACTCAAGCCCACGACGGTGTCGTCCGGAGGCGGCGGAGGGCGAGGCGGAGGGGCGAGGCCCCGTCGGGCCGATCCGTGGCGCTGGAGTGGTCGTTCACCTGGCTGCGGCGCGGCTCTCGGCAGACTTCATCACGGCGGGGCTCCAGGGGACGTTCTGCGCCATGTCGTCCGCAGACCCGAAGCCGTAATAGCGCTTCTGGCCGAAGGGAGAGTTCTCGAGATCCAGACACAGATCGAAGGGCGGCTTCTCGTCGCAGGCGCTCACCGTGAACTTCGTCTCCGCGGCCTTCTTGTCGTGCAGGAACTTCAGGGAGACCTTGTCGCCCTGGCGCTCGAACTCGAAGACATCGACGGCATAACGGTAGGACGAGCCCTTCTCGGTGATCCCGATGCCGCCAGCGAGGAAGATCAGGACCTGCACCTCCTCGTTGCGCTTCTGGGGGTACTTGTCGAACCAGATGCGGCTGAGAATGGCGCGGGGGCTGCCGGCCTCGTTCTCGGCGCGCTCCGCGGGGTCAGCCTCCGACGTGGAGCCCAGGGCCGTCGCGAGGAGCGCGCTTGCGCCTGCGAGGACGAGGAGCACCATCGAGAACAGGGCGGCGAGGGGGTGGCGGGCAGCGAGGGTGAGCATCCGGTGGCGCATGCGACGAGCCTAGCCTGGCTGGGGCTCGCCTGGGAACCGGAGTGCTGCGGGGAGGTCGCTCCGGGTGGCGTCGCTGCAGCGTGGACACGCGGAGGTGGGTCCGGGGGTGGGCCATCTTGATCCTTTCTTGATGCGCCGGGGCCCTGGCTTGACGCCGCCTCGATCGGGGCAGGGCTAGAACGCCACAGGTCGGAGGCTCTCATGGCGCGCAGGTCTTTCATGGGCCGGTCTCTCGTGGGCCGGTCTCATGCGATCGCTCGTTTCACCACGCTCGGAGCGCTGGTCTGCGCCTTCACGGCGGTGTTCGTGGAGGAGGGACACGCGCGCGCCCAGGTTCCCGCCGAAGAGGGCGACGACGATGGGAGCGCGGGCGAGGACAGCGGCGAGGACAGCGGCGAGAACGGCGAGAACGGCGATGCGGAGGAGGCGATCCAGGCGCCCGTGGCGGCGAAGCCGTTCACCGTCGGCGGGTATGCGGAGGCTTTCTATCAGTGGAACTTCAATGCGCCCTCGAATGGCATCACCAACGCTCGCGGCTTCGACAACCGGCACAACAGCTTCACGCTCGCCAACGTGGCGCTGGATGCACAGTGGGACCACGAGGACGTGGTCGGGCGGGTGACGCTGCAGGTGGGGCACACGCCGTCGACGTACTATCTGGCGGAGCCGGCATTGCCAGGGTCGGGCGCGGCCAATGAGAGCGGGACCGCGCTGTGGAAATACGTGCAGCAAGCGTACGCCGGGTACCGGTTCGACGTGGGGGGAGGGCTGCTCATCGCGGCGGGGCTGTTCCTGTCGCCGATCGGGCCGGAGGGGATGGCGGTGCGCGACAACTGGAACTGGTCGCGGTCGAACCTGTTCTTCGGGTTGCCCTTCTATCACACGGGGGTGAAGGCGACGTATTCGCTCACCGAGACGTGGGCGCTCACGCTGGCCGGGTACAATGGCTGGAACAGCGTCGTCGACAGCAACGAGGAGAAGTCGGTGTCGGCGCAGCTCACGTACACGCGGCCCGACCGGCTGGCGCTGTCGGTGCTCTACTTCTCGGGGGTGGAGCGGGCGCCCGGAGCGCCGGAGGGTCGGGCGTGGCGGCACCTCGTGGATGCGCACGCGACGTGGCAGATCACGCCCGCCGTGGCGGTGCTCGGCCACGCGAATGCGGGGTTCGAGCCCAACCGCTTCGGGACGAGCGGGTGGGTCGCCGGGGCGGTGTACGGGCGGTTCCGGGTGCTCCCGCCGCTGTACCTGGCCTTGCGGGGCGATGCGTTCCACGAGCAGGTCGCGTCGAACCGCATGGGAGCGGCGAGCCCGCTGTTCTGGCCGGTGGCGTGGGTGGCCTCGGGGACGGGCACCGTCGATTACCGGCCGCATGAGCGGGTGTCGTTCCGGCTGGAGTACCGGCACGACCACGCGGCAGGGGAGATGTTCTTCGGGGGGGACGTGGCCGGCGATGGAAGGAGCACGCCGTTCGTTCCGGACCGGCGCGCGCAGGACACGCTGGCGCTCGGGGTGACCACCTGGCTGTGAGCCAGGAGGAGCGAGGGTGACCATGGATGTGGGGTTCGTCGGGGTAATCGTGGGGTTCTTCCTGCTGTCGTGGGGCTTCGTCGGGCTCTGCGGGAAGGTGTGATCGTCGTGAATGCTCTGCTCGTCGTGGGCGGCGCGCTGGCGCTGCTGCTGTTCGCGTACCTGCTGTTCGCGCTGCTGTTCCCGGAGAGGCTGTCATGAGTGCCAACGGTGTGGTGCAGATCGTGGTGTTCCTCGGGGCGCTGGTGGCGCTGGCGGCGCCGCTCGGGGGGTACATGGGGCGGGTATTCGCGGGGGAGGCGTCGTGGGCGCAGCGGGTGCTCGGCCCGCTGGAGCGGGGGATGTACCGGCTCGCGGGGGTGAGGGCCGACGAGGAGATGGGGTGGAAGCGGTACGCGGCGGCGCTCCTGCTGTTCAACCTGGCAGGGGCGCTCGCGGTGTACGGGCTGCAGCGGGTGCAGCAGGTGTTGCCGGTGAACCCGGCGGGGCTCGGGGCGGTGTCGCCCGAGGTGTCGTTCAACACGGCGGTGAGCTTCGCGACGAACACCAACTGGCAGGCCTACGGAGGGGAGACGACGCTCAGCCACCTGACGCAGATGCTGGGGCTGACGGTGCAGAACTTCGTGTCGGCAGCGACGGGGATGGCGGTGCTGGCAGCGCTCATCCGGGGGTTCGTGCGGCGCACGTCGGAGGGGATCGGAAGCTTCTGGGTCGACCTGACGCGGAGCACACTTTACGTGCTCTTGCCGCTGTCGTTGGTGCTGGCGCTCGCGCTGGTCTCCGAGGGGGTGGTGCAGACGCTCTCGGGGCAGGCGACGGCGCAGCTCCTGGACGCGACCACGGGGGCCGACGGAAAGGCGGTGACGCAGCAGGTGCTGGCGCTGGGGCCGGCGGCGTCGCAGGTGGCGATCAAGCAGCTCGGGACCAACGGAGGCGGGTTCTTCAACGCCAACTCGGCGCACCCGTTCGAGAACCCGACGGCGGTGTCGAACTTCCTGCAGATGCTCGCGATCCTGCTGATCCCGGCAGCGCTGTGCTTCACGTTCGGCGCGCTGGTAAAGGACCGGCGGCAGGGGTGGGTGGTGCTGCTGGCGATGCTGGCGATCTTCGTGCCGCTCGCGTTCGTCACGGTGGGTGCGGAGCAGGCCGGAAACCCGGTGCTGGCGTCGCTCGGCGTGGATCAGGCCGCGAGCGCGCTGCAGGCCGGCGGGAACATGGAGGGGAAGGAGGTGCGGTTCGGGATCGTGAACAGCGGGCTCTGGGCGGCGGTGACGACGGCGGCGTCGAACGGGTCGGTGAACGCGATGCACGACAGCTTCACGCCGCTCGGGGGCCTCGTGCCGATGTGGCTGATGCAGCTCGGGGAGGTGGTGTTCGGGGGGGTGGGGTCGGGGCTGTACGGGATGATCGCGTACGCGATCGTGGCGGTGTTCGTGTCAGGGCTGATGGTGGGGCGGACGCCGGAGTACCTGGGGAAGAAGATCGAGGCGTTCGAGGTGAAGATGGCGTCGCTGGTGATCCTGCTGCCCGCCGCGGCGGTGCTGATCGGGACGGCGATTGCGTGCGTGGTGCCGGTGGGTACGGCGCCGCTCGGGAACCCGGGGGCGCATGGCTTCAGCGAGGTGCTCTATGCGTTCTCCTCGGGCGCCAACAACAACGGATCGGCGTTCGGGGGGCTGACGGTGAGCGGGGTGTTCTACGCGACCGCCATCGGGGTGTGCATGCTGGTGGGGCGTTACTGGGTGCTGATTCCGGTGCTGGCAATCGCAGGGTCGCTGGCGCGGAAGAAGGTGGTGCCGGCAGGAGCGGGGACGCTGCCGACGCACACGCCCCTGTTCGTGGTGCTGCTGGTGGGGACGGTGCTGCTCGTCGGAGCGTTGACGTTCGTCCCGGCGCTGGCGCTCGGGCCCATCGTCGAGCACCTCGCGCTCTCGGGTGCGCTCTCGGGTGCGCTCTCGGGTGCGCTCTCGGGTGCGCTCTCGGGTCAGTGAAAGGACTGGAGAAGAGATTCCATGAGCACGCATCAAGCGCGACCGCTCTTCGAGGCGGCGATTGTCCGACGCGCCATCATCGATGCTTTCGTGAAGCTCGACCCGCGGCGCATGATCAGGAACCCGGTGATGTTCGTGGTGGAGGTGGGGAGCGCGTTCACGACCGCGCTCTTCGTCCACGCGGCGGTGACCGGGAAGGGGGAAGCGCCGGCGGGGTTCATCCTGGCGGTGTCGCTGTGTCTGTGGTTCACGGTGCTGTTCGCGAACTTCGCAGAGGCGATGGCCGAGGGGCGGGGGAAGGCGCAGGCGGACACCCTGCGCAAGGCGCGGAAGGACGTGACGGCGAAGCGCCTGGCCGAGCCGCGGCGCGAGGCAGCGGTGGAGGCGGTGGTCTCGGCGCGGCTGCGCCAGGGGGACGTGGTGCTGGTGGAGGCCGGCGATCTGATCCCGGGGGACGGGGAGGTGGTCGAGGGGGTGGCGTCGGTGGACGAGAGCGCGATCACGGGGGAGAGCGCGCCGGTGATCCGCGAGAGCGGGGGGGATCGGAGCGCGGTGACGGGGGGGACGCGGGTCTTGTCGGACTGGCTCGTGGTGCGGATCACGGCGAACCCCGGGGAGACGTTCCTCGACCGGATGATCTCCATGGTGGAGGGAGCGAAGCGGCAGAAGACGCCGAACGAGATCGCGCTCGACATCCTGCTGGCAGGGCTGACGCTGATCTTCCTGCTCGCGACGGTGACGCTCCTGCCGTACTCGATGTACGCGGTGTCGAGCGCGGGGCGCGGGTCGCCCGTGAGCCTGACCGTGCTGGTGGCGCTCCTCGTGTGCCTGATCCCGACCACGATCGGGGGGCTCCTGTCGGCGATCGGGATCGCGGGGATGGACCGGATGATCCAGGCGAACGTGATCGCGACCTCGGGGCGGGCCGTGGAGGCGGCGGGCGACGTGGACGTGCTGCTGCTCGACAAGACGGGAACGATCACCCTGGGAAACCGGCAGGCGACGGCGTTCCTGCCGGCGCCCGGGGTGACGGAGGCGGCCCTGGTGGACGCGGCGCAGCTCTCGTCGCTCGCGGACGAGACGCCGGAGGGGCGGAGCATCGTGGTGCTGGCCAAGAAGAAGCTCGGGCTGCGGGGGCGCGACCTGCACGCGCTCGGGGCGAAGCTCGTGCCCTTCACGGCGCAGACGCGGATGAGCGGGGTGGATCTGGACGGGCGGCGGATCCGGAAGGGGTCGACGGACGCGATCGTGAGGTACGTGGAGGGGCAGGGGGCGACGGTGCCCGCCGAGGTGCGGCGGGTGGTGGAGGACGTGTCGAAGAAAGGGTCGACGCCGCTGGTGGTGGCCGAGGGGTCGCGGGTGCTGGGGGTGGTCGAGCTGAAGGACATCGTGAAGGGCGGCATCCAGGAGCGGTTCGCGGAGATGCGGCGGATCGGAATCAGGACGGTGATGATCACCGGGGACAACCCGCTGACGGCGGCGGCCATTGCAGCCGAGGCAGGGGTGGACGACTTCCTGGCAGAGGCGACGCCCGAGGCGAAGCTGGCGATGATCCGCGACTACCAGCAGAAGGGGCACCTCGTGGCGATGACGGGCGACGGGACCAACGACGCGCCCGCGCTGGCCCAGGCCGACGTGGCGGTGTCGATGAACACCGGGACGCAGGCCGCGAAGGAGGCGGGGAACATGGTGGACCTGGACTCGAACCCGACGAAGCTCCTGTCCATCGTGGAGATCGGCAAGCAGATGCTGATGACCCGGGGCGCGCTGACGACGTTCAGCACGGCGAACGACGTGGCGAAGTACTTCGCGATCATCCCGGCGGCGTTCGCGGCGACGTACCCCTCGCTGGGGGCGTTGAACCTGATGGGGCTCCACTCGCCGACGACGGCGGTGCTGTCGGCGGTGATCTTCAACGCGCTGATCATCATCGCCCTCATCCCCCTCGCGCTGCGGGGCATTCGCTACCGGCCGGCGCCGGCGCCGGTGCTGCTGCGGCGGAACCTGCTGGTCTACGGGCTGGGTGGGGTGGTCCTCCCCTTCCCTTGCATCAAGGTCATCGACCTCGGTCTCACGGCCATGGGCGTGTCGTGAGGGTCTCTGGAGAGGACGGACAGGAGCTTCGCATGGGAACGCTGATGCGCGCTGCGCTGGTGCTGCTCGGGGTGTTCACGGTGCTCACGGGGGTGGTCTATCCGCTGGCGGTGACCGCGGCGGCGCAGGGGATGTTCCCGCGCCAGGCGAACGGGAGCCTCGTGCACGCGGAGGGTGGCGCGGTGGTGGGCTCGGAGCTGATCGGGCAGCCGTTCGAGGCGCCGCGGTACTTTCAGGGCCGTCCCTCGGCGACCGGAGCCCACCCGTACAACGGGGGAGCGTCGGGCGGGTCGAACCTGGGGCCGCTGAACCCGGCGCTGCGGGAGGCGGTGGCGGGGCGCGTGGAGGCGCTGCGGACGGCCTCCGGAGGGAAGCCGGGCGTGCCCGTGGACCTGGTCACGGCGTCGGGGAGCGGGCTCGACCCGCACGTGACGCCGGCGGCGGCGCTGTTCCAGGTGGGCCGGGTGGCCCAGGCACGGGGGCTCGACGAGGGGCGGGTGCGGGCGCTGGTGGAGGAGCACGTGGAGGGGCGGACCCTGGGGGTGCTCGGGGAGCCGCGCGTCAACGTGCTGCGGCTGAACCTGGCGCTGGATGCGCTCCCGGAGCGCGGAAGGTGAGGCGCGTGAGAGACTGGCGGCGCACGTGATGAGCGAGCGCAACGAGCGCGGCGAGCGACCCGATCCCGATGCCCTGCTCCGGCGGGTGCAGGAGGAGGAGGCGCGCGCCCACCAGGGGAAGCTGAAGGTGTTCTTCGGCTTCGCGCCCGGCGTCGGCAAGACGTACCGGATGCTGCAGGTGGCGCGGGACCTGGTGATCGATCAGCGCGTGGAGGTGGTGGTCGGGCTGGTGGAGACACACCGACGCCCCGAGACCGCGGCGATGGTGCTGGGCCTGGAGCTGCTGCCGCGGCGCCAGGTGACGTACCGAGGGCGGGTGCTGGAGGAGCTCGACCTGGACGCGGCGCTTTCGCGCAGGCCGAAGGTGCTGCTGGTCGACGAGCTGGCGCACACCAACGCGCCGGGGTCGCGGCACGCTAAGCGCTGGCAGGACGTGCTGGAGCTGCTCGACGCGGGCATCGACGTGCTCACCACGGTGAATGTGCAGCACGTGGAGAGCTTGAACGACGTGGTCGCGCAGATCACCGGGGTGCGGGTGCGGGAGACGATCCCCGACAAGATCCTGGATCGGGCGGACGGGATCGAGGTGGTGGACATCGCGCCGGAGGAGCTGCTGCAGCGCCTCGCCGAGGGGAAGGTGTACCTGCCGGACCAGGCGCAGCGCGCGGCGGACCACTTCTTCCAGCGCGGGAACCTGCTGGCCCTGCGGGAGCTTGCCCTGCGGAGGACGGCGCAGCACGTCGACGAGGACGTGCAAGCCTACCGGGAGCGGCACGGGGTCTCGGTGACGTGGCCCGCGGGGGAGCGGCTCCTGGTGTGCGTGGGGCCAGCGCCCAGCTCGGGGCGGCTCATCCGGGCGGCGGCGCGCATGGCGGCAGGGCTGCGGTGCCCGTGGGTGGCGGCGTACGTGGAGGCGGCGCCGCTCGGGCGGCAGGGGGACGAGGACCGGGCGCGGCTCGAGGCGCACCTGCGGCTGGCGGAGTCGCTGGGGGGCGCGGTGACCCGTCTGTCTGCAGGGCGGGTGTCGGAGTCGCTGCTGGGGTACGCGCGGCGGAACAACGTCACGCGGCTGATCATCGGCAAGCCGACGCACTCGCGGGTGCGCGACAGGCTGCGGGGCTCGCTGCTCGACGAGGTGGTGCGCGGGAGCGGCGACATCGACGTGCACGTGATCAGCGGCGACGCGGGGGGGGCGCGGGAGGGTGGAAAGCCGCGGGGGGCAGGCGCGCCGATCGCCTTCGCGCCGTACGGGTGGGCCCTCGCGGCAGTGGCGGTGGCGACGGCCGTGGCGACGGCGATCCGGTCGGTGCTGGCCGTGCCGGAGCTGGATGGGCTCTACCTGGTGGCCGTCATCGTGGTGGCCATGCGGCTCGGGCGGGGGCCGTCGATCCTGACCGCGGCGCTCGGCGTGGCGGCGTACGACTTCTTCTTCGTGGCGCCGCGGTTCACGTTCGCGGTGGCCGACGGGCGCTACTTCCTGACGTTCGCGATGATGTTCGGGGTGGGGTTCGTGGTCAGCGAGCTGACGACGCGGCTGCGGCGGCAGGAGCAGGACGCGCTGGCGCGGGAGGAGCGGACGGCGGCGCTGTACGCGCTGAGCCGGGACCTGGGCCGGGTGGAGGTGCCGTCGGACGTGGCCGCGGCCGTGGTGCGCCACGCGGCGGAGGTGTTCGAGGCGGCCGTGTTCGTGCTGCGCGCGGACGATGCGGGCGCGCTCCAGCAGCTCGGGGCGGCCCCCCGAGGAGCGATCCTGGAGGCGAAGGAGATGGGGGTGGCGCGGTGGTGCCACGATCACGGGCGGATGGCGGGGCTCGGCACGGACACGCTGCCCGGGTCCAGGGCGATGTGCATGCCGCTCGGGATCGGAGCGTCGCGGCTCGGGGTGCTGGCGCTGGCACCGAAGGCCAAGGCGCCCCTGCGGGTCGAGCAGCGCGCGCTCCTGGAGGTGTTCTGCCGGCAGGCGGCGTTCGCGTTCGAGCGGGCGCGGCTCGCGGAGGAGGCGCGGGCCTCGGCGCTGCGGGCGAAGACGGAGGAGATGCGCAGCTCGCTCCTCTCGGCGGTGTCCCACGACCTGCGCACCCCGCTGGCAGGGATCACGGGGGCGGCGACGGCGCTGCGGGATGACGGTAACCTTGGTGAGGGGACGCGCAGGGAGCTGCTGGAGTCGGTCTGCGACGAGGCAGAGCGGCTGGAGAGGCTGCTGGCGAACCTGCTCGACATGACCCGGCTGGAGGCCGGGGGGCTGTCGCTGAAGCGGGACTGGGTGCCTCTCGAAGAGGTGATCGGCTCGGCGCTGACCCGGCTGGAGGCGCGCCTCGGAGAGCGGCAGGTGGAGATCTCCATCCCCGCGGAGCTGCCGCTGATGTGGGTGGACCCCGTGCTGTTCGGGCAGATCTTCGTCAATCTGTTCGAGAACGCGGCAAAGTACACGCCGCCGGAGTCACCCATCGTGGTGAAGGTGCGGGAGGAAGGCGGGGTGGTGAGCGTGGAGGTGATGGATCGAGGGCCTGGGCTACCGCGAGGGGCGGAGCAGCGGGTGTTCGAGAAGTTCTTCCGGGGAGCGCACGTGGGGGTTTCCGGGGTGGGGCTCGGGCTTCCGATCTGCAGGGGAATCGCCGAGGCACACGGGGGGACGATGCAGGCGGAGCAGCGGGAAGGGGGCGGGGCGATGTTCCGGGTGACCGTGCCGCTGGGAGGAGAAGCGCCGCAGATGCCGCCGGAGCCGCCGGAGCCGCCGGAGGCGCGGAAGAGCGAGGGCGGCGCATGAGCGAGCCGGGGGCGCTGGTGCTGGTGGTGGAGGACGAGCCGCAGATGAGGAAGTTCATCCGGGCGTCCCTCACCTCGCACGGCTACCGGATCGTGGAAGCCGAGCGCGCAGGAGAAGTGGTAGCGCTGACGACGAGCCACAATCCGGACCTGATCCTGCTCGACCTCGGTCTACCCGACGGGGACGGGCTCGAGATCACCCGGCAGGTGCGGGAATGGAGTCGGATCCCCATCCTGGTCATCTCGGCGCGAGGACGGGAGGACGACAAGGTGGCCGCGCTCGATGCCGGAGCCGACGATTACCTCACCAAACCCTTCGGCGTGAACGAGCTGCTGGCGCGGATGCGGGTCGCGCTGAGGCATGCGCAGCAGACGCAGCAAGGCGGCGTGGGCGGCGCAGGCGGCGCGACCACGGCGGTGATCGAGATCGGCAAGCTGCGGGTGGACCTCGCGCGGCGAGAGGTGCGGGTCGGCGGAGAGGAGGTCCATCTGACACCGATCGAGTACAAGCTCCTCACGCTGATGGCGCAGCATGCGGGGAAGGTGCTGACACACCGGCAGATCCTGCAGGAGGTGTGGGGGCCCGGGTATGCGGCGCAGACGCACTACGTGCGGGTGCACATGGCGGAGCTGCGGAAGAAGATCGAGGCGGACCCGGCGCGGCCGCGCCTGCTGGTGACGGAGCCGGGGGTGGGGTACCGGCTGAGGGATCGCGGCCCCGGGGAATAGGGCCGGAGAACAGCGCGCCTCCTCCGGCGAGACGGGTGGCGTCTCATCAGCAACCTTTTTGTTGCATAACGAGTCCCGAGGAACCATCTTGCAACCAAGAGGTTGCATATGGTTACCGACGTCATCGAGAAACAGGTCGTGCTCCGCGCTCCCCGGTCCCGCGTCTGGAAGGCGCTGTCGAACGCGAAGGAGTTCGGGAGCTGGTTCGGCACCAAGCTGGAGGGAGGGGAGTTCACGCCTGGAGCGCATGTCCAGGGGCCGATCACCCACAAGGGCTACGAGCACCTGATGTGGAACGTGACCATCGAGCGCGTCGAGCCCGAGTGGCACCTGTCGTGGCGCTGGCACCCGTCGGCTATCGACGCGAACGTGGACTACTCGGGTGAGCCGACCACGCTGGTCGTCTTCGAGCTGACGGAGGTGCCCGAGGGGACGCTGCTCCGCGTCACCGAATCGGGCTTCGATCGGCTCCCTCCGGAGCGGCGCGCCTACGCCTTTCGCAGCAACGAGGAAGGCTGGCAGATCCAGACGGAGAATATCGCCAAGCATCTCGGGGTAAGCTCGGGGGGATGAGGCTGCTCCACGTGCGTGACTCCGTCTCGGTGTTCGCGGCGCTGGGCGACGAGACGCGGCTCCAGATCGTCGCCCGGCTCTGCAAGGAGGGCCCGGCGTCGATCGTGCGGCTCAGCGAGGGCTTCGCGATGAGCCGTCAGGCCATCACCAAGCACCTGCACGTGCTGGAGGGCGCCGGGCTCGTGCGGGGAAGCCGGCCAGGGCGGGAGAGCGTCTGGGAACTCCTGCCCGAGCGCCTCGACGTGGCGCGGGCCTCGCTCGACCAGATCTCGGCGGAATGGGACGCGGCGCTCGGGCGCCTGAAGGACTTCGTGGAGAAGTGAGCCCTCGGCTGCCACGGCAGCACGACCGGAAACGCAGCCCCTCCGAGCCTGTCGCAATTCTACCCGGGTACTATTGACGAGAAGATTTACCCGGGTATAACCCTCCGGGTGAACGACGAAGCTACGTACACAGCCTTCGCCGGCCAGCGGCGCCTCGCGTCGGGCGACCTCGCACAGGTCCTCCAGCGGGCGCAGAAGCGCGCTGCGCGGGACCCGCACGAGGTCGTCCTCCTCTTCGAGGACAGGACGGGCCGGCAGATCGATTTCAACCCGCAAAGCACCGCGGAGGAGGTGGTTGCCCGCGCGGCCCCGGCGCCGCCGCGCGCAGGTCCCGGGCGGCCCAAGCTCGGGGTGGTGAGCCGCGAGGTCTCGCTGCTGCCGCGGCACTGGGAATGGCTGGAGCAGCAGCCCAACGGGATCTCCGCGGCGCTGCGCAGGCTGGTGGAGGAGGCGAGCAAGCACGATCCCGGCAAGGAGCTGGCCCGGCTCTCGCGAGAAGCGACGAGCCGGTTCATGACGGCGATGGCAGGAAACCTGGCCGGCTACGAGGAGGCGTCACGCGCCCTGTTCGCGGAGGACAAGGCGGCATTCGAGGCGCTGATCGCCGGGTGGCCGAAAGACATTCGTGGGTACGTCGCGCACCTGGCGTCGCCGTGCTTCCAGCAGGGAAGCGCCCCCACGAAGCGCGACTGACCCGGCGCACGACAACGCACCGCCATTGAACGTCCAGCGACGGACGAAGGGACGGAGTCCATGAATCACACGCTCTGGAGACTGTCGGCCGCGGAGATTGCCGCGCTCATTGCCCGCGGGGAGGCGTCGGCGCTCGACGTGGTCCATGCCCACCTCGATCGCATTGCTGCGGTGAATCCAGCAGTGAATGCGGTGACCAGTCTCCTCGCGGAGAGCGCCCGCGACGCGGCACGGGAGGTGGACCGTCGGCGCGCGGCCGGCGAGACGCTCGGGCCTCTGGCTGGCGTCCCCTTCACGGTGAAGGAGAACATCGACGTGGAAGGCTCGGCGACCACGAACGGCGTGCCAGCGCTGCGCCATGCCGTGGCGCCGGCCGACGCCCCCGTGGTCGAGCGGCTCCGCAAGGCGGGAGCGATCCCCATCGGCAGGACCAACCTGCCGGACCTCTCGCTCGGCTTCCACACGCGCAGCCAGCTCTTCGGCGACACGGTGAACCCCTGGGATGCGGGCAGCTCTCCCGGCGGCTCCAGCGGCGGCGAGGGCGTGGCGCTGGCGACCGGCATGTCGCCGCTCGGGATCGGCAACGATGCAGGGGGCTCCGTGCGCATCCCGGCGCTGTTCGGCGGGGTGACGGCGCTGAAGCCGAGCTACGGGCGGTTCCCCGGCGACAGGAGCGTGGGGCCGCGGGACATGAGCCTGGCCTCGCAGGTGATCCCGGTGGACGGCGTGCTGGCACGCACGGTCGCCGATCTGCGGCTGGCCTTCGGGGTGCTCGCGGGGCCGGATCCCAGAGATCCGCGGGTGGTACCGGCGCCCCTCGAAGGGCCACCGCCGGCGCGACCGATCCGGGTGGCGCTCGTCGCCGACCCGGGAGGACAGGGCGTCGCACCCAGCGTGCGCGCTGCCGTGGAGAGCGCCGCGGCTGCGCTGCGGGACGCCGGGTACGTCGTGGAAGCGGCGGACGTGCCTCGGCTCGGCGAGGTCGCCGATACCTATGGTGGCCTGGTGATGACCGAGTTCCACCTCGTCAGCGCGATGCTGGAGCGGCTGCTGGGCGCCTACGGCAAGCAGTACATCGCGTACGCGATGGCGCTGCAGAAGCCGGTGGACCTCGCGACGTACGTGCGCCTCACGGCGGTCCGGCAAGGGCTCCAGCGCGACTGGGCGATGTTCCTGGCGCGCTACCCGATCGTGCTCGGCCCGGTCTTCACCGAGCCCGCCGTGCCCGTGGCGTTCGACGTCCAGGGCCTCGACGAGCACACGCGCATGGGGAAGGCCATGCGGCTCTGCGCCGCCACGAACCTCGTCGGGGTGCCCGCGGTGGCCGTGCCCACGGGCGTGGTGGACGGCTTGCCCCACGGGGTCCAGGTGATCGGCAGCGCCTACCGCGAGGACCTGTGCCTCGACGCCGCGGCAGCCATCGAGGCGCGGCTCGGGCGGTTCACGCCGATCGAGCCTACCGTGGTGTGAGGCGATAGACACGGCCGGCAGGGTGCGCACGTCACGGCGGGACGACGCGCACCACCTCGGCGTGGGCGATGCGGTCGAGCCGGAAGTGCCGCCGCTCGCCGCTCGCCGCGTCGATCGCATCGATGCGGGTCTCGTGACGATCCATGAGGATGGACTGGATGCGGATCTCCCGCGTGGTCTGGACGTGGTTGCCGTCGACGTAGATGATGCGCAGGGGTTGATGCTCGAACCAGGCGCGTTCGAGCGCCGCGCGCACCTCCTTCTTGCTGGGGATGGCCGGAACTCCGCTGAAGGACAGCTCGGACAGCCGCACCAGCAGGTCGCGCTGGGCCGACGTGGAGAGGGCGGAGCGCACCTTGTCGAGGGCCGACTGCAGGGTGTCCGTGAACGGGAGCAGGCGCATGTCGATGGCGAAGCGCCCCAGGGCCACGAGGAGGGCTGCCTCCCGGGCCGTGAAGTTCACGGGCGGCAGGCTGTAGCTGCGGTCGAGGGCGTAACCGCCACCGCGCCCGCGCTCGGCGGCGACGGGCATGGCCGCGGCCCGCAACGCGTCGAGATCGCGGTAAATGGTGCGGATGGTGACGCCGAAGCGCTCGGCCAGCGCCTCTGCGGTGACGCCCGTGCGGCGCCCCCGCAGGTACTCGGCCAGGGCGAAGAGGCGCTCGGTCCGCTGCACGGCGGGAGCCTCGCACGGTCGGACGACGGTGTCAGGCAGGACCGCTCGGCGCTGCCCCGAGAGATTCGCGATCCCCTCCCTCGCTCACCCCCGCTATCGTCACGGCAGGTCATTCATCATGAGCACAGACACCCCTCCGACTTCGAGCTCCACCGAGAGCGTCTTCCGTGACGGTCTCTTGCAGGGAAAGACGGCCTTCGTCACCGGCGGGACCAGCGGGATCAACCTGGCCATCGCGGCGCGCTTCGTCCGGGCTGGCGCGCGGGTCACGGTCCTCGGCCGCAACCCGGAGAAGGCAGCCCGCGCCCAGGCCCACCTCGCGGCCCAGGGCGGAGACGCCCTCGCCCTCACCGCGGACGTCCGCGATTACGCGGCCGTCGCCGGCGCCCTCGCGAAGAGCGTCGAGGCTTACGGCCCGATCGACATCCTGGTCAACGGAGCCGCCGGGAACTTCCCGGCGCCCGCCCTGGGGATGTCGTCGAACGGCTTCAAGGCCGTGGTCGACATCGACCTCGTCGGCACCTTCAACGCCTGCCGCGCCGCCTTCGAGCACCTGCGCAGGCCAGGCGCGAGCGTCCTCTCCATCTCGGCGGGCCAGGCCCAGCACCCGGCCGTGGTCCAGGCCCACGTGTGCGCGGCCAAGGCGGGCGTCGACATGCTGACCCGCGTCCTCGCCATGGAGTGGGGCCCGCTCGGCGTCCGCGTCAACGGCATCGCCCCGGGTCCCATCGCCGGCACGGAGGGCATGCAGCGCCTCGCCCCCACCGAAGAGATCCGCAGCAAGGTGACCGAGGCCATTCCGCTCCAGCGCTTCGGCACCGTGGACGAGATGGCGGAGATCGCGCTCTTCCTCGTCAGCCCCGCGGCTTCCTACATCACGGGCACCGTCCTCATCGCCGACGGCGGCCACATGCTCGGCGGATTCGGCCTGAAGCCCATGGGCTGACCACCCTCCCTCCTCGCCTCTCCCTTCCCCCGTGTCACACTCGGTGGAGTTCCATGGACCACCTGAACCGCCGCGGATTCCTGCACGCATCGCTGGCCGTCTCTGCAGCCATGGTCGCCGGCTGCACGCGAGACAAACCGGAGTCCAAGCTCAGCGCCGCCCCGGAGACGGGCCAGACGGGCGTCGGCGCTCCCGCGAGCCCGCCCGTGAAGCCGGAGACCAGCCCCCCCGCCCCCCAAGCCCAGGAGAACGCCCCGATGCTCACCCGCCCCATCCCCAGGACCGGCGAGGCCATCCCGGTCATCGGCCTCGGCACCGCGCGGACCTTCGACATCGACTCCAGCAACGCCGACGAGCGCGCCCCGGTGCTCGACGTGATGCGCCAGTTCCTCACCGGTGGTGGGCGCCTCATCGACTCCTCCCCCATGTACCGTCGCGCCGAGGCGGTCACCGGCGACCTGCTCGCCGAGCTTCAGGCCATCGGCAAGCCGTTCCTGGCGACCAAGGTGTGGACGAGCGGCAAGCGCGAAGGCATCGAGCAGATGGAGCGCTCCCTCCAGCGCATGCGCACCACACGCATGGACCTCATGCAGGTGCACAACCTGCTCGACTGGAAGACCCAGCTCCCCGTGCTGCGCGAGTGGAAGCAGGCCGGCCGGATCCGCTACCTCGGCGTCACCCACTACCAGCTCGGCGCCTTCGAGGAGCTGGAGAAGCTCCTCCGCACGGAAGCCCTCGACTTCATCCAGCTCCCCTACAACCTCGCCGTGCGCGAGGCCGAGAAACGGCTCCTCCCGGCTGCCAAAGACACCGGTACCGCCGTGCTGGTGATGCGCCCCTTCGACGAGGGCAGCCTGTTCGAGCGCGCCAAGGGCAAGCCCCTCCCGCCCTGGGCCGCGGACTTCGACTGCACGAGCTGGGCGCAGTTCTTCCTGAAGTTCATCCTCGGCCATCCGGCCGTGACCTGCCCCATCCCCGCCACAGCGAAGCCCAAGCACATCGCCGACAATCTCCAGGCGGGCCGTGGCCGCATGCCGGATGAAGCCACCCGCCAGAAGATGATCGCCTACCTTGCGTGACCCAGGCCGACCCCGTGAGCACCGCCGCTTCCTCCCCTTCCTCCTCCCCTACCCCCTCCTCCTCTGTCCCCCCTTCGCCGCTGCGCATCGCAGTCCTCGAGGATTACCAGGGCGTGGCCCGGAGCATGGCCGACTGGCCATCGCTCGCCCCCCGCGCGGAGGCCACCTTCTTCCACGACGTGGTCTCCGACGTGGACGCGCTCGTCGAACGCCTCGCTCCCTTCGACATCCTGGTCCTGATGCGCGAACGGACACAGGTCGGCGCCGACCTCATCGCACGGCTGCCCCGCCTCGCCCTCATCACCACCATGGGCACGCGCAACGCCGCCATCGACCTCGGCGCCGCCCGCGCCCGCGGGATCGTGGTCAGCGGTACCGAAAAAGGCCCGCACGCAGAGCTGGCGACGCCGACCCTCGCCTGGGGCCTCGTGCTGGCGCTCACCCGCGGCATCGTCGGTCAGGCGACCTCGGTGCGCCAGGGCGGATGGCAGCGCGAGATCGGCGTCGACATCGAAGGCAAGACGCTCGGCCTCCTCGGCCTGGGCCGCATCGGCCGCCAGGTGGCGAGGTTTGGCCAGGCGTTCGGCATGACGACCATCGCCTGGAGCCAGAACCTCACGGACGAAGCAGCCGCGTCGGCTGGCGTGCGCCGGGTCGACAAGGACACGCTCTTCGCGGCCTCGGACGTGCTCTCCGTTCACCTCGTGCTGTCGGGGCGCTCTCGCGGGCTCGTCGACGACGCAGCCCTCCGGCGGATGAAGCCCACCGCCTACCTCGTCAACACCTCGCGCGGCCCCATCGTGGATGAAGCCGCGCTGCTCTCTGCCTTGACCGAGCGCCGCATCGCGGGCGCCGCGCTCGACGTGTTCGACGCCGAGCCACTCCCCCAGGGCCACCCCTTCCGCACCCTCGACAACGTCCTCGCGACGCCGCACATCGGCTACGTCACCGAGAACGGCTACCGCTCAGGCTACGGCCAGATGGTCGAGGACATCCGCGCCTTCCTCGACGGCCGCCCCATCCGCGTGCTCGGCGACGACGCGACCTGGCGCTGACGACGTCAGATCCGTTCGAGGATGGTCGCGATGCCCTGACCGCCGCCGATGCACATCGTGATCAGCGCCGTCTGCCTGTCGCTCCGCTCCAGCTCGTCCAGCGCCGTGCCCAGCAGCATCGCGCCCGTCGCCCCGAGCGGATGGCCCAGCGCGATCGCGCCTCCGTTGACGTTCACCCGATCAGGATCGATCCCGAGCGCGCGCTCCGTCTGGAGCACCACCCCCGCGAACGCCTCGTTGATCTCCCAGAGGTCGATGTCGCGCGCCTTCATCCCGGCCAGGCGCAGGGCCTTCTCGCTCGCGGGCGCGGGCGCCGTGAGCATCAGCACCGGATCGCTCCCGACGGTCGCCATGGCCCGGATCCGCGCCCGCGGCTTGACGCCCTTCTCCTTCACGTACCGCTCCGAGGCGAGCACCACGGCGCCTGCACCGTCGACGATCCCGCTCGAGTTCCCGGCCGTGTGCAGGTGCTTGATGGCCCCGGCGCGCGGGTGCGCCGCGAGCGCGATCTGATCGAGCGTCTCGCCGTTCGGCCCGGCCACCACCTCACCGAGCCCCACGAACGAAGGCTTGAGCGCCGCGAGCCCCTCGGCCGTGGTGTCCGGCCTGGGGAACTCGTCGCTCTCCAGCACCGCCGCCCCCGTGCGCGGGTCCTTCACGGCGAACAGCGACCTGGCGAAGCGCCGCTCCTCGATGGCGCGCGTCGCCCTCTTCTGCGAGCGAAGCGCCACCGCGTCGATCTCCTCGCGCGAGAAGCCCTCCAGGGTGGCGATGAGGTCCGCGCTGATTCCCTGGGGCACCTGGAACAGCCGCTCCCTGAGGTGCAGGTTGTTGCCATCCTGCCCCCCGCCATCGGCCCCCATCGGGACGCGCGACATGCTCTCCACGCCTCCCGCGACGGCGAGGTCCATCGCCCCCGACGCGACCGCCATGGCGCCGAAATTCACGGCCTGCAGGCCCGACGCACAGAAGCGGTTCAGGGACACTCCCGTCACCTCGATGGGCCACCCGGCGGCGAGCACCGCGTTCCTCGCGATGTTCGCGCCCTGCTCTCCCACCTGGGACACGCAGCCGACGATCACGTCGTCCACCTCGCCCGCAGAGAACACGCCCCGCTGCTCCAGCGCGTTCAGCACCTGGGCCAGCAGCTCCTGCGGGTGAATCCCCGACAGGGCGCCCTTGCCTGCCTTGCCGCGCCCTCTCGGCGTCCGTACCGAATCGATCACGTAGCTTCTGGTCATGACTCACCTTCCGTGGCTTGGGATGCGTTGCCTCACGTCGCCTCGTTCTTCACGATGGCCTCACCGAACTTCCTCGCGGCGCGGAGGAACTCGTCGCTGAGCTGCGAGCCCCCGACGGCCCTCGACAGCGAGAGCGCGCCGTACATCATGGCGATCACCGCGAGCGCCTTCTCGTGACGCGCCTCATCGGGCTCGAGCAGATCGCTGAACAGCTTCACGAACGCGACGAGCTCGCCCTCCAGGGCCCCCCGGTACGGGTCCCCTTCCCGCGCCACCTCGGGGGCGATGCTGGGCAGCGGACACCCGAGTTCCGGGTGGTCGCGGTGCTTCCGCGACAGATAACGCCGGATCACGCTCACCGCCTTCTCCTCCGGCGTGTCCCCCTTCGCCGTGGCCACCAGCCCCTTCCACATGGCCTGCGCCGCGCTCCGGATGGTCTCCGTGAAGAGGTGCTCCTTCGAGTCGAAGTGCCCGTAGAAGCCGCCCACCGTGAGCCCGGCTCCCTTCATGACGTCCATCACCGAGCTGCCGCGGATCCCCCGCTCGCGCAGCAAGGACGACGCCGAGGCGAGGATGGCCTCGTACGACCTCTGCTTCTGCTCTGCCTTCTGGTTCATGGCCTGACCTCAGTTCCGGATCACATCGGCGACCGCCGCGGCGTGCGTCAAGGGGATCATGTGCGCCGCGCCCGGCACGACCATGCTCGTCGCGCGCAGCGCTTCCCCGAGGTGCCGGGCGGTCGCTCTCGGGGCGATCCGCGTGTGCTCTCCGATCAGGATCGTGGTGGGAGGCGGTGACGCCGCGAGCTCCGCGAGCCTGGTCGTGTCCGATCGCGCCTCGATCATCTCCAGGCGGATCTTCGGCGCGAGCCCGGTGATGACGGCGCGCGCCCTCTGCCCGAGGGTGTCCCACACGCCGGCCCCGCTCCAGTGCTCGACGAAGGTCCGGGCCGCCGCAGCGTGGTCCGGCAGGCGCTCCATGAACCGGTCGTACTGGCCCTGCATCTCGGCGTAGCCCTCCTCCTCACCCTGCTCACGCAGCACGCTCACCAGCACCGGATCGAGGAGCGTGAGCCGTGTCACCCGCGCGCCCAGCGCCCGCCTCAGATGGAGCCCGTACATCACCCCCACCGAGTGGGCGACGAGGTGCATCTCCCCGATGTCGTGCGCGTCGAGGAGCCCCTTCAGGTAGGCGACCTCCTCCGCGATGCCGTACTCCGCGCTGGGAGCCGGGGCGCTCCCGTAGCCGAGCATGTCGGGCACGAAGACCCGCCGCGGAAGGGCCCCGAGTTCTTTGAAGACGGCGCCCCACGAGTAGGACCCGTTCGCCGAACCGTGGAGGAGCACCAGCGCTTCGTTCATATTATGTTTATAATATTTCTATCGTCATCGGTCAAGGCGGGGCCCAGGTTGACTGCTGTCAGAGCGGGCTGCGCGACGGTCCGCACGCCTCGCGGAGCGACGACCTGCTGCGCAGGCGGTGACCAGGAGACCAGGACCGATGACCACGTCCGAGCAAGCGATCACCATCGTCCGCATCCTCGACGCCTCCCCCGAGGCGCTCTACGCCGCGTGGACCGACCCGCAGCTCATGCAGCGCTGGATGGGGACGAGGGTCAAAGCCGATGTGCGCGTCGGCCCGACGGGGACGAGTTCGCCTGTCGACGAGCGTCCACCCGTCCGTCGAGGCGCGCGACGGGCACCTGTAGTCGGGGATGGAACACGGGGCGGCCGAATCGCTCGATCGCGTCGCCGCGCTCGTCGAGGTGATGGCGTAGCGGTCAAGCGCCGAGCGCTTCCTTCAGCGACGCCACCCAGCCACGCAGGCCAGCGCCACCATCGGGCGCCCCATCCCAGATCAGCCTGAGCTCCGCATCGCGGGTGATCACCCGATCCGCGAGGGTGCGCGCAGCGCGTAGCGCCTTGGCGAGGTCGGCCGCGGTCGGGGGTGCCGGAAGGCGCCCGGCCAGCGCGGTGGGCCAGTGCTCGGCGGGCCAGGTGCCGCGCCAGAGGGCGACGAGGCCCGCGAACGCATAGGACCGTCGCTCGGCATCCTCGCTGGGCCGGCCGTATCCGGTCTGTCCATCCGCCACCATGCACAAGCTCTGCACGGCGTTGTGAAGCCCCGTGTCGGCGATCCACCCGAGCAGCGCCTCCAGGTACACGAGGTCGCCGAAGGGACCGGGCGTCGTGACCTCGCGTCGAGCAGCCCAGGCGGCTGCATGGTCGGCATGCAGCGCCGCTTCACGCGCGTCGGGCGATCGCACGCGCGCAGGGGGGCGGCTGCCCAGCGCGACGGCACGGATGGCGTCCTCGTCGTGCATCAGGAACAGCTCGTGCTCACGCACTTCTTCGTAGGAGACGATCCGGACGCCGCCGCCGCTCGCCGTGCTGAGAGCATACTCCTCGATCGCGCCGCACTCGTCCGCGTAGGCCTTCTTCCCTCGCAGCTCCTTGCGCAGGGGGACGTTCGCGAGGACCTGGCCACGGCGCAGGATCTTGTTCACGGCAGCGGGCACGCGGCGGGCGGGGTGTCCTTTCACGGCGGCGAGCGCCGCTGCTTCGTCAGCAAAGGTGCCCTCGAACACGGCCACCTCACTGGAGCCGACGACCTGCACGATCACCAGCTCCGGGGACGGCGCTGCAGCGGGCGCGAGAGCCTCCTGTTGCCCACCGCCTGCCTCCCGGAGAGGCCCACCCGTCCGCAGCGCGATGACATCTCCCGGCTTCGGCTTCGGCACCTCACGGGGGCCGGCGCTGGCCGCCTCCAGGCGCTTGCGGAGGTCCGCGATGGCCGCGTCGAAGAGCGCGCCGTCTTCGCCCTCGTGCCAGAGGTCGGCCAGCTCGGAGGTCGCAGGGTCGGCGATCCGGGGGAGCACCTCGAGGGCGAGGCGCCGGTGCTCTTCCTTGGGGGCCAGCTTCGCGACCACGTCGAGGAGGTGACCGTCGAGAGAGGCGGTGTCCCCCTGGCCAAAGGCGAGGGCGACCAGCTCGCAGGCGGCCCAGCCCGCGCCCGTATCGTCGATCTCGAGGTACGTGTCGGCGGGCGCCCTGGCGAGGTGCCGCAGGACCTTCGCGAGTGTCCGCGAGGGTGAGCCCTGCGCCTCGGCGAGGAAGTCCCCAGCAGCGTCGTTCTCGAAGGGACCAGAACCCCAGGTGCCCATGGCGGGCGTGTGTACCACGGGTCTGTCGCGCAGCGCGCGCCCCTCCGACACGGTGTTGACGGTAAATGCGGTGTCGATACGGTGCGGACAGGCCTCACCGTCATGGGTCCCGCACCTGTCTGGCTGGCCCGAGGACCCCAGGAGCTGACATGACCCTCGAACACCTCGACGTGCTGATCGTGGGCGCTGGCCTGTCGGGCATCGGCGCCGCGTGCCACCTCCAGGCGAAGAGCCCGGGGAAGACCTACGCGATCCTCGAAGCCCGCGACGCCATCGGGGGGACGTGGGACCTCTTCCGCTACCCGGGCATCCGCTCGGACTCGGACATGTACACGCTCGGCTACACCTTCCGGCCCTGGGAGGAGGCCAAGGCCATCGCGGACGGCCCCTCGATCCGGAGCTACATCCGCGAGACCGCGCGCGACCACGGCGTCGACGAGAAGGTCCGCTTCGGCCACCGCGTGGGGCGCGCCGACTGGTCGAGCGCCGACGCCCGCTGGACCGTGGAGGTCACGCGCACCGGCGCCGACGCAGGCCCTGACGGCGGAGAGACGCTGCGCCTCACCTGCAGCTTCCTGTTCATGTGCAGCGGCTACTACCGCTACGACGAGGGCTACAGCCCCCGCTTCGAGGGCAGCGAGCGCTTCCGCGGGCAGGTCGTGCACCCCCAGCACTGGCCGGAGGATCTCGACTACGCTGGCAAGCGCGTGGTCGTCATCGGCAGCGGCGCCACGGCGGTGACGCTCGTCCCGGCCATGGCCGAGCGCGCGGCCCACGTGACGATGCTCCAGCGCTCACCGACCTACATCTTCTCGCTCCCCTCCCGTGATGCGCTCGCGGACAAGCTGCGCGGGGCGCTGCCGGCCAAGGTCGCCTACCCCATCGTGCGCTGGAAGAACGTGCTCCTCTCCACGCTGACCTACCAGCTCAGCCGGCGCTCTCCGGGGACGATGAAGTCGCTGATCCGCAAGGGCCTCCAGCGCGCGCTGCCGCCGGACTATGACATCGACACCCACTTCAAGCCGACCTACGACCCCTGGGATCAGCGCCTCTGCATCGTGCCCGACGGGGACCTGTTCGAGGCCGTGAAGAGCGGCAAGGCCTCCGTCGCCACCGGCAAGATCGAGACGTTCACCGAGACGGGGATCAAGCTTGCGTCGGGCGAGGAGCTCGCGGCCGACATCATCATCACCGCCACCGGCCTGAACCTGCTCGTCTTCGGGGGGCTGACCCTCTCGGTCGACGGCAGGCCCATCGATTACCCGAAGACCGTGAGCTACAAGGGCACCATGCTCTGCGGCGTGCCGAATTTCGCGTACACGCTGGGCTACACGAACGCCTCCTGGACGCTCAAGGCCGACCTCGTGAGCGGCTACGTGTGCCGGCTCCTCAACTACATGGACGCGCACGGCTACCAGCAGTGCACGCCCCTCGCGCCAGACCCGTCGGTGCCCACGGGGGCCTTCCTCGACCTCCAGTCGGGCTACGTGCAGCGCTCCCTCGACGCGCTCCCCAAGCAGGGCGCCGTCGCGCCCTGGCGCCTCCACCAGAACTACGCGCGCGACGTGCTGCTCTTCAAGTACGGGCCCATCGACGAGAGCATGGAGTTCTCGAAGGCAGGGCGTGCCGCGTCGACGCGCTGAGGCTGCCCCGGCGGCGCGCTGAGGCGTGCCGCTCAGGTGCGCAGCGCCTCGACCACCTTCCCCATCGACTTGAGCCGGCTCTCGCGCCACGGCCTGTTGGCCGTGGTGAGCACGCCTTTGTCGAGTGCGTCGGCGTCCTTGTCGTAGAGGCGCATCCCGCGCTCTCGCTGGGGTTTGCTGAAGCTCTTCCAGCGCTCTTGCTCGGTCCCTGGCGCACCGAACCCAGAATGACCGCCGCCGAGCGCGGTCACGGCGGCGTCCTGGACCTCGGGACGCTCGTCACTCCAGGCGTCGAGCAGGAGATCGACGCGCCTCGCCTCCAGGTCCGGAAACCGGAGCTCGAACGTCTTCAGCCTTCCGGTGCGGAAGGCCTCGTACGCGACCACTGCCCAGTCGTCGATCGGCAGCGCGGGGTTGAACTGCCACGCGGCCCTGCAAGGCTCCCTCAGCGACAGGAGGTCGACCGCGACCGCGGCGCGCTCGCCGGAGAGCTCGGAGCGGACCGCCGAGAGCCAGTCAGGACCGGCCTCCAGGATGGTGGTGAATACCTCCTGCCCTGCGCGCTCCGAGGGAGAACGGCTGCCCTGACGCGGGGCCGGCTTCGGGGGGGCTCGCCTGGAGAGCGACTCGTTTTCCCACGCGGTGCGCGGTGGGGCGGCCGCCGCGAGCCTGGAGAGCTTGGCGCACCTTCTGTCAATCTGCTCGACGTTGCACATCCAGAGCGGGGTCCCCATGGCGTCGAACATCGGCAGGAGACGCTCGTTCACGAGCGCCTTGGAGACCTGGATGACGCCGAAGTTGCTCCCGCAAAATGCGCACTCGGGATCCAGCGTCGTCCAGTTGGTGACCGCACGCGCGCCCGCGTGTTCGTGTCTGCCCGCGACGACGAGCTGAGGGACCTTACCGACAGTCGATTGCTTCTTCGCCATCGGCGCATGAGACCAGAACGCCGAGCCTGTACAGAATGACCCCCTGCGCCATTGAAGCAACACTGCGCGCCAGGGGGAGGCACCGCGACGTGACAGGGCGGTGGCTGCGCGTGGCAGGGCGGCGACCGCGCGTGAGCGGGCGGCGACCGCGCGGCTCACTCCACAGGACGCGAGGCAGGGCGGCGCGTCGGTGTCGCGCAGGCGCCCTTCTTCGCGTGGCGTACAGCTCTGGGCCGGACGTCGTTCGCGAGGTCCGCCACCGAGACGCTCCGCAGCCGCGTCAGGAGGAGCGCCTCGGCCTCGTCGAGCGCCTCCCCCACGGCGCGGTTCACCGCCTGCTCGATGAGGCACCCCGGCGCCTCGTCACGGTGCCCGATGCTGAAGAGCGCCGGCATCCCGAGCGCGTCGTACACGTCCCCGAGCGTGACCGACGCGAGGTCGCGCGCGAGCGACCACCCCCCACCATGTCCCTTCTCCGAGTGCACGATGCCGGCCTCGCGCAGCCCCGCGAAGGTCCGCCGCACGACCACCGGGTTCATGTTCATCATGGGCCCGAGCGTCTCCGAGGTGATCACCCCGCCCACCTCCTTCATGTGCAGCAGGATGTGCAGAGCGACCGAGAGCCGGCTGTCCCTTCTCATGGCACCTTTTCTGTTGCGTGAGAAGCTGTGCGTCAAGAGCAGGCGCGGGTGCACGGCGCGTTCCCCTTATCGTACGGTTCGCATCGTCC
This sequence comes from Chondromyces apiculatus DSM 436, assembly GCF_000601485.1. Classification (GTDB taxonomy): domain Bacteria; phylum Myxococcota_A; class Polyangia; order Polyangiales; family Polyangiaceae; genus Chondromyces; species Chondromyces apiculatus. Next base: position 227,003 of record NZ_ASRX01000005.1, on the reverse strand, counting down.
ATGCAGCCGCCGGCTGGAGACCCCATCAACGACGTCATCCACCTGCTCCGCCCGGAGGCCATCCTCTCGGCGGGTCTGCTGGCGCGCGGCCGGTGGGGCATCCGCTTCGAGGGATATCCCCACGTGAAGTTCGGCACGATCGTGGCCGGCCACTGTGTGATCCTCGTGGAGGGTCGACGCCGCGCCGTGCGCTGCGAAGCGGGTGACGTCTACCTGCTGGGCAACCCGCCGGCCTACGTGATGGCGAGCGATCTGCAGGCGCCACGCCTCGACGCGAAGCCGCTGTTCAGCGACGCCATCGACGGCGTGGTCACGCTCGGAGCCGCCGACGCGGGCCCAGCCACGCACATCGTCGGCGGTCATTTCATCTTCGACCCGTCGAATGCGCACCTGCTCATGAACGCCCTGCCCCTGGTGCTGCGGGTCCCAGCAGCAGCAGCGGGGCCGCTGCGCGAGCTTTCGGGTCTGCTCGTGCGCGAGCTGGCCGAGCAGCGCGCGGGGCGCAAGCTCGTCCTCGACCACCTCGCGCAGCTCATCCTCGTCCACGCCATGCGCTCTGCGGACGTCGGCGGTGTGCAGCGTCGGGCGAGCTGGCTGCGCGCCCTCGCCGATCCGCAGATCGGCCTCGCCCTCCGGCACATCCACGCCGACGTCGGCGCGCGCTTCAGCCTCGACGACCTCGCCGCGACCGCGGGGATGTCTCGCTCCGCCCTGGCCCTGCGCTTCAAGCAGCTCGTCGGCCGACCCCCGCTGGACTACGCCATCGCCTGGCGGATGGACCTCGCGCGCGACGCCCTCCGCACCACGGACCGCGCGGTCGGCGAGCTGGCCTTCGCCCTCGGCTACGCGTCGGAGAGCGCCTTCAGCGCCGCCTTCCGCCGCGTCGTCGGCACCTCCCCCCGCGCGTACCGTCAGGAGGCGCGCGCCACGGCGGTACGGCGGAACGACTCCTGAGCTGGGCCGAGGCTTGTTGCGTGGAGGCGTCCGCGTCGCGCCGGGGCTGTGCCGTCATTGCGCCGCAACTTCGGCGGCCTGAAGCATCTGGCTCCCCAGGGGTTGCATGCTCATGGTGACGAGCAGGAGCCCGGTGGAGACGCGTTCCACGGCACTCCACTCCCAGATGGCATCGGCGCCGCACCCGGTGAGAGAGGCCAGCTCGCGGGCATTTCGTCGAGGATCCACCCTCATCTGCTCGGGTGGATCTTCGCGGAGGATCACGCCGAGGTCGTACTCTGGCTCGGCCAGGAGCCCGTCGGGATCGACGAGTTTGAAGCCCTCACCCGCTTCGAGCACGTTGAACTCGTGAACGTCGCCATGGACGAGCACCGCGCGCGCCTCGTCGTGCGCGGCAATGCGACGCTCTGCCGCGGCCCACGCATGGTCGACGACCCTCGCCGAACAGGGACGGCCAGCGTCCTCCCAGGTCTTCACGATGAAACGCTGAAGCCACGCGCCTTTCTCGGCGCCGGTCGGGAATCCATGGCCGGACGCGGGTCTCCACATCCGCTGCGCGGTGCGGCACATGATGTCACGCCGCTGCGATTCAGGAAGGCCGAGAGCGGCGAGCGGTCGGCCCAGCCGCTCGAGGAGCAGAGCGCCTTTGCGTTCGTCGGATGCGAGGACCTGCGCACAACCCCGACCGTCAGCGAGGCGCAACGCCTTGATCTCTCGAAGGACGGAGTCGTCCTCTTGAGGCATGAGCACCTTCAACACGGCCGGTGTCCCATCGGATCGGCGCGCTTCCGCGACGAACGCCTCCGTGCCTGTCGTGAACGATGCCCCGAGCCTGAGTGACCACTCCGTTTCGAGCTGCGCGACGAGGTCCGGCAGGGCATCGAGCCAGGCCTGCGCGCCAGCCGCGATGGCCTTCTCGCGCAGGGCAGAGGAGACGAGGAGCGCGACCATCGGCGGATTTGACCAGAGCCCCTCGGTGCCGTCGATCCCCCAGGGCGAAAGTGCGCATTCTTGCGACGAAGCCGAGACCATCGCGATTGCGCGACAAAGAAAAGGCGCAGCGAAGACCCGCGTCCCGGATCCTCCCTGCGCCTTGCTGATTGCGATCCCCAGAGACCCGCAATGCGAATCACCCGGGAATCACCCCTTCACGCCGCCGCTCACACCTGCTGCCGCACCTCGGCCTTCTTCTCGGGGACGAGCCGCTCCTCGGCCTCCTCGGCAGCGGCTTCCTCGGCGGCGGCCTCCTGCGCGGCAGCCTCCTCGTTCTTGCGCCGCGTCTTCGCCGCCAGCTTGCCCGTCTGCCCGTGATAGCCGACGGTCCGCTCGAATGCCGTCATCAGCGTCGGGTCGGTGCGCTTCGCCGCCTTGCGCACCGCCTCCACCACGAGCGACACCATCCCCTCGCGCTCGTCCTCGAGGTAGACCTCGGTCTCCATGGCCACCTCGGCGAGCTTGTTCACGGCCACCTTGAACGCGCGCACCTGCTCGATCCGCTCGTTCATGGAGGCGAGCTGCGCCCCGAAATCCGAAGCAATCCGCAGCGCCGCCGCATGCAGCGGAAGCCGCGTCATCAGCTCCTGATCCACCTTGTCCCAGTCGGTTTTTTCGCGCCGCAGCCCGCGCGTGCCCCTGTCGGGCAGATCGACGAGCACCCCATCGAGGTGCTGGAAATCCAGGGTATGAGACCCCGCATACAGCTTCACTAATAGCGTCGTCGCCATCGTCGTCATTCCTCTGTGTGTTGGTGCACTCCGGCTGGAGCGCGTGCGCAGTTCACGTACCGGCCGCGGGACGCCCGGTCGGTACAGCCACACTTCATGCATTCGCTCGGATCGATTGTCAATCCCCACGATTGCAATTTCATGAACGCACAGGACGCGATCCGCCATTCTGCCATCGCACCCACGGCGACATCACCCGCGCCCAAGACCGACATCGCCACCGCTCACGATCGCCGTTCCAATCGTCTTGCTGGCACACAGAATGCTAAACGCCGCGCAAAGCAGGTGTCGTGCCACCACACTTCGATGCAACATCCGATGGAGCGGATGGCTCTCCACCCAATGAGCAGCTCCTGAAAACGACTGTCAGCCGGCAACGCGCATACGCCATGCTCGCTGCAGCAGAACCAGATCCAGACCGACATGTGGGACAACCCGCGCCCAGGTGTCGCACTCTCGCTCCAGCAGGTCGCATCTCTGTTCCAGCAGGCCGCGGTCTCTCTCCACCAGGCCGAAGAGCCCGCGCCAGCACGTCGAAACCCTGCGGCGGGAGTTCGCTGACCGCCCCCCGGAACGCCGAAAGCCACATCGGTGCTCGGTGTCCCGGAGCATCAGTCTGGCGATGCACCTCACCGGGATCGGCATTCGTGTCAGTGAATCCACATCGCCCGACGGCAAACGCCCTTCACGTGCCGGCGAAGCGCATTCACGTGCCAGCGAAGCGCGTTCACGTGCCAGCGAAGCGCGTTCACGTCACAGTGGTGCCAGCTCACCTGACTGCGTGCTCCACCCCCCTCAGAGACGACGCCTACACGTGGCAGGGATGTCCCCTTCCCTCGAACGCGAACACCCTTCACGTGACAGAGAAGCGCGTTCACGCGCCAGCAGTCTCCGTTCACTGAACGTCGGTCTTCCTTCACGTGACAGCGAACCTGATCCACGTGACAGCGAACCTGATCCACGTGGCAGCGAACCTGATCCACGTGGCAGCGAACCTGATCCTCGTGGCAGCGAACCCTGCTCATCCCACCATGTGTGCCGACCCTCGTCGGCAAAGCTACCTTCACGTGACAGCGAAGCGCATTCGCGTGCCAGTGGTCCGCGTTCTCTGATCGTCGGTCTTCCTTCGCTCGCCAGTAGTCCCACTTCCCGTGCCAGTAGTCCCACTTCCCGTGCCAGTGGTCCGCGTTCTCTGATCGTCGGTCTTCCTTCGCTCGCCAGTAGTCCCACTTCCCGTGCCAGCGGTCCCACTTCCCGTGCCAGCGGTCCCACTTCCCGTGCCAGCGGTCCGCGTTCCCTGAACGTCGGTCTTCCTTCTCTCGCCAGCGGTCCCGCTTCTTGTGCCCGCGGTCCGGGTTCGCTGGCCCGAGGTCCCGTTTCGCGCGCCCGTGATCTGAGTTCCTCGATCGTCGAGCATCCTTCATCAGACCCCGGCCGCGCTCCGCGTGACCGCGAGCGCACCCCACGTGCCAGCAGCCCGGCTTCGCGCGCGAGAGAGCGTCTTCCAGAGGAGGGAGGACCCAGGTCGTGCCCGGCCACGAACGAAGGGTGTGCCAGCACCTCGAACCGGACGTTCAGGGACGCGAACGCGAGCTGGGCCGGCGGCCGCCCTCAGAAGTGCTCGCGCACCAACCCCTCGCTCATCGCCCAGAGCGCTGCCGCCCGCGCGGCATCGAGCGCATAGGGACGCACTCCTTCGTCGGTGGGCTCGATCGGGTCGAAGGTGACCCTGGTGGTGACATGGCAGTTCTCGCAGTAGCGGCCACCAACCTCGTCAGCCGCGGCCACCACGCCAGCCCAGACCGAGGTCGCCGCGCCTTGCATCACTGTCTTCAACGCGAATGGAGGTTTACCTCGAGCAACGAGGTCAGCGTTGGTTCGCTCGACCATGGCCCTGAGGGAGTCGGCGGGGAGGTGACGCCCCAGCGGCGTATGGATGACGCCCGGGTGCACTGCGGTGGCACGCACGCCGCGCTCGCGGAGGCGCCGATCGAGTTCCACCGCAAACAGGATGTTCGCGGTCTTGGAGCGCCCATAGGCGACAAACGGCTCGTAGGGCGTGTGCTCGAAACGCGGATCGTCGAGGTCGACGTCCGAGTAACGATGCCCCGATGACGCAAGCGACACCACCCTCGCGCCGGTCCGGAGCAGGGACCTGAGCCGGTTGATGAGCACAAAATGCCCGAGGTGGTTCGTGCCGAATTGCACCTCGAATCCATCCTCGGTAAGTCCGAACGGACACGCCATCACAGCGGCATTGGCGATGATGACGTCGAACGGCTTCCCCTGCCTCAGCAAGTCGTCGGCGCAACGGCGCACGCTGGCCAGCGAAGCGAGGTCCAGCTCCACCAGATCGAGCCGACCGGATCCGGCACTTGCCGCGCGCACCTCACGGGTCGCGGTTTCCGCTTTCTCAAGGTCACGCGCGGCGCCCACGACGTGGGCTCCGTGGGCGACGAGCGCGCGCGCCGTCTCGATACCGAGGCCGGAGGACACGCCAGTGACCAGGATGTGCTTGCCGCCGAGATCATGGCTCTCGAGCACGTCGTCTGTGGTCGACGTCGCTCCAAGGGACTGGGGCATCGTTGTCTCCTAGGACGCCTTGTACTCCGTCGCGACATCCAGGACCCACGTCGTGCCGAAGCGATCCTTGAGCATCCCGTACAGGGGCGCCCATCCCGACGGCGCCAGGGGTTGCGCGATGGTGGCGCCAGCGGAGAGCTTCTCCCAGAGCGCGGTGATCTCGGCGGAGGAATCGCCGCGGACCGAGACGAAGAATGCGTTCTCGCCTTGCTCCCAGGGCGTCCGGGAGGGCACGTCATAAGCCATCACTCGGAAGCCGTTCTCGGCGGCGACCTGGCCCCACATCACCTGCTCGGCCTCCGACGGAGCCTGGATGCTGTGGGCGTCCTTGTAGGTGACGATGGTGATGTCACCACCGAATACGGACTGGTAGAACTCCAGCGCCGATCGGGCATTGCCACGGAAGTTGAGGTGATTGGTAACGCTCACGGTCATGACGTTCTCCTGTGCAGGTTCAGGGTTTCGAGCGTTTCCGCACGCTCGTGGTTCTTCGGGGTGACGGGGATCCGTCGACCCTTGAGGCGGTGTGATCAGATCGGTGATCTGACAGATCTCGTGGCAAGTCGGAGGGCTGATTGCGGAGGGCCGGCATGACGACTCCGTCGACCATCGACACCAGGAAGGCCAGGTCGAACGGCTTGCGCTGGACCAGGGCGCGGTAGGCGGCCATCGACGGGATGACCTGAGACAGCGTCCCGATGTCAGCAGACGCCGAGATCTCACCGCGCGCCACGGCTCGCTGCATCAGCGCGAAATGCGCTTCGGCCCACGGCTCGACGACCGCGCTGTTTGCTGCGTCGGCGAGTTCCTGCTCTTGCGAGAGGAGCGAGGCGAGACCGCTCATGATCTTGAGCCTGCGTTCTCTTTCTTCGATCGACTGCGGCTTGAACAAACCGAGCAGGTCTCCGCGGAGCGTGCCCGTGTCGGGGAGACGCTCGAGATCGACCTGATTGCGTTTCATGTGCGCGACGGCGTCGATGACCAGCTCGGCCTTCGACGTCCAGCGGCGGTAGATGGTCGCCTTCCCGGCCCCGGCCCGCGCGGCCACCAGGTCCATCGTCAACCCTGCGGCGCCCACCTCGGCGAGGACCTCGAGCGTGGCGTCGAGGATCTGCGCGTCACGCGAGGGGTCTCGCTTGCGCCCTGGCTGCGCGGACTCGACCTCGACGGACCCGTCATCGTGCTGAGCCATGCAGTCACCTCGTCCTCGGTGCGTATCGGTACTGCTTAGTTTCGAAACCATCAAGTTCCGAAACTAACCGGTATCGATTTACCGCCAAGGTGTCGGCGACCGCTCCTCCGTCGCCCCCGCGGTGCGGAGCCAGAGAGCACGACTGCAAGGACGCTGCGTGAAGGGATGCGCGCGACGTACGAGGAAGGGCGCCGCGTCGGTCTCCGCCTTCGTCGCGCTCGGCGCAGGCGGCGGCGTCTCGCTCAGCGAGCGCGGACAGCCTTCGGACGGCTGCCGACGAAGGCCGCCAGGTGCTCGCCGGTCAGCGTCGACTTCGCCGCCACCAGGTCGGCCGGGGTGCCTTCGAAGACGATCCGCCCGCCCTCGTGACCCGCGCCCGGCCCGAGGTCGATGATCCAGTCGGCGTGCGCCATCACCGCCTGGTGGTGCTCGATCACGATGACCGACTTGCCAGCGTCGACCAGCCGGTCCAGCAGCCCGAGGAGCTGCTTGAGGTCGGCGAGGTGCAGCCCGGTGGTCGGCTCGTCGAGCACGTAGACGCCACCCTCGGCGCCCATCTGGGTCGCGAGCTTGATCCGCTGCCGCTCGCCGCCCGAGAGCGTGGTGAGCGGCTGGCCGAGCCGCAGGTAGCCGAGCCCCACGTCGGCCATGCGCTGCAGGATCGCGTGCGCGGCCGGCGTACGCGCCTCGCCGGCGCCGAAGAAGCCGACCGCGTCTTCGACCGACATGTCGAGCACCTCGGCGATGTTGCGCCCGCCGAACCGGTACTCCAGCACCGACGCCTGGAACCGCCGGCCCTCGCACTCCTCGCAGACCGTGGTGACGCCGGCCATCATCGCCAGGTCGGTGTAGATCACCCCGGCGCCGTTGCAGGTCGGACAGGCGCCCTCGGAGTTGGCGCTAAACAGGGCGGGCTTCACGCCGTTGGCCTTCGCGAACGCCTTGCGGATCGGCTCCAGCAGATCGGTGTACGTCGCCGGGTTGCTCCGCCGCGAGCCACGGATCGGGGTCTGGTCGACCGACACCACCCCGTCGCGGCCACACACCGAGCCGTGGATCAGCGAGCTCTTGCCCGACCCCGCAACGCCGGTCACCACCACCAGCACCCCGAGCGGGATGTCGACGTCGACGCCCTTGAGGTTGTGGGTGCGGGCGCCGCGCACCTTCATCACACCCGACGGCTTCCGCACCGACGGCTTCAGGGCAGCCCGGTCGCTCAGGTGACGCCCGGTGAGCGTGCCGCTGGCCCGCAGCCCCTCGAGGGTGCCCGCGAAGACCACCTCGCCGCCAGCGGCGCCGGCCCCGGGGCCGAGGTCGATGACGTGGTCGGCGATCGCGATCGTCTCCGGCTTGTGCTCGACCACGAGGACGGTGTTGCCCTTGTCGCGCAGCCGCAGCAGCAGGTCGTTCATCCGCTGGATGTCGTGGGGATGCAGCCCGATCGTCGGCTCGTCGAAGACGTAGGTGACGTCGGTGAGCGACGACCCGAGGTGTCCGACCATCTTGGTGCGCTGCGCCTCACCGCCCGACAGCGTGCCGGTAGGACGGTCGAGGCTGAGGTAGCCCAGCCCGATCTCCACGAACGCGTCGAGCGTCTCCCGCAGCGTCGCCAGCAGTGGCGCAACGGAAGGCTCGTCCAGACCGCGCACCCACGCGGCCAGGTCGTTGATCTGCATCGCGCAGGCGTCAGCGATGTTGATCTTCTTGATCTTGGAGGACCGCGCGGCCTCGTTGAGCCGGGTGCCGCCGCAATCGGGGCAGGTGGTGAACGTGACCGCGCGCTCCACGAAGGCCCGGATGTGCGGCTGCATCGCGTCGACGTCCTTGGACAGGAACGACTTCTGGATCCGCGGGATCAGCCCCTCGTAGGTCAAGTTGATGTTGTCGACCTTGATCTTGGTCGGCTCCTTGTGGAGCAGGTCGTGCAGCTCTTTCTTGGTGAACTTGCGGATCGGCTTGTCCGGGTCGAAGAAGCCGCAGCCGCTGAAGATGCGGCCATACCAGCCGTCGACGCTGTAGCCGGGGATCGTGATCGCCCCCTCGTTGAGTGACTTGCTGTCGTCGTAGAGCTGCGACGGGTCCATGTCGGTGACCGATCCCATGCCCTCGCATCGCGGGCACATGCCGCCGGTGACATTGAAGACACGCTTCTCGGTCTTCTTGCTGGCGCCCTTCTCGACCGTCATCTGCCCGACCGCGCGTACCGACGGGACGTTGAAGGAGAAGGCGTTGGACGAGCCGATGTGCGGCTTGCCCAGGCGGCTGAACAGCACCCGCAGCATCGCGTTGGCGTCGGTCGCCGTGCCGACCGTCGAGCGGGAGTTGGCGCCCATGCGCTCCTGGTCGACGATGATCGCGGTCGTCAGCCCCTCCAGCACGTCGACCTCGGGCCGGCCCAGCGTCGGCATGAATCCCTGCACGAACGTGCTGTAGGTCTCGTTGATCAGCCGCTGCGACTCCGCCGCGATGGTGCCGAACACCAGCGACGACTTCCCCGATCCCGAGACGCCGGTGAACACCGTCAGCCGTCGCTTGGGGATCTCGACGCTGACGTCCTTCAGGTTGTTCTCTCGGGCGCCCTGGACGCGGATGAGGTCGTGGCTGTCTGCGGCGTGCTGGCTGGAGGAGGGCATGGGCTCATTCATGGCTCAGGGCGCCAAGGGTATGCGGGGGAGTCTCTCAGGAAAACCGGCGGGACAAGATTTCAGCCCGTTCAGCCGGTGCGTCGCACGCTGCGCCACCTGGTGGCATACGGCAGCACGAACAGGTAAAGGCCGCTGAACAGGAGCAAGGCGAGCGGGGGCAGCGCCAGGAAGCTCACCCAGACGGGAGGCTCCTTCTGCGACATGGCGACGAAGTTGACGATGACAGCCACCGTGAAGGCAATGGACAGCCAGCGGTGGCCCTCCCGGACCCATCTGTTCCAGTTCAATGGGGCCTCCTCTGAGGCCGAGCCCTGGTCGCCGAGCGTGACAACCTGCAGTTCATGGGAGCCTCGCGAGCAGGTCGACGAGCTTCCCGCCCATCATCTTCCAGCCGTAGCGCGCGCCACCAGAGTTCTGCTTCTGGTCCGGCTTGAAGCCCGACTGCACGAGAGACAGGTGGGTGCCCGACGCCGTGGGCGTGAGCGTGAAGGTCACCACGGTGTCCAGCACCATGTCGCCGACGACCCACTTGTAGCTGAGCTTCTTGTGCTCTTCGATCTCGAGCATCTGGCAGTTCACGGTGCCGTCCCACCCTGGATACGGCTGGGTCTTGAACGTGAACGCGGCCCCCGGTTCGAGCTTGAGCCCGGCGACGGGCAGGAGCCACTCGGTGAGCAGCACGGGGTCGGTGAGCGCGCGCCACACCTTCCCCGGCGAATGATGCAAATCGAACTCGAATGAAATGGTCTCGTTTTGCGATTGGTCGGTCTTGTCGATGAGAGTCATTCGTCCATCTTCTTCAAGAGTTGTTCGAGGCGATCGACGTGCTCCGTCCAGAAGGCGCGGTAGTGCGCGATCCAGTCGATGAGCGGCTTCATCCCGTGCGGCTCCACCCGGTAGTAAACGCAGCGCCCCTCGCGCCGGCCGTTCACCAGGCCGGCGTCTTTCAAAGCGGCGAGGTGCTGCGAGACCGCCGGCTGCGAGATGTCGAAGCGCGCCGTGAGGTCCTTCACCGCCGCTTCGCCACGCGTGAGCGACTCGAAGATCGCCCGACGGCTGGGGTCCGCCAGCGCCTGGAAGATCTTGTTCTCGGCCACGGCCGCGCTCTGCATGGAAGATTCATAAGCGATGGCTTATTGATTGTCAAGCGCGCGGCTCGGGTCGAGGGATCGAGCGGCATGCGCGGTCCCGCCGCTCTGGAGGGCTGCGTGCATGACGCCCAGCAGCGGCTCAGCTCCGCACTTCGGCGAGCTCGAACAGGTTGCCGTACGGGTCCGCGAAGAACGCCAGGCGCCGCTGGATCACCGGCAGGTCGAAGGGCTCGGTGACGAAGGTCGCCTCCTCGAGTGGACGCTGCGCCGCGGCAAGGAGCGCCGCACCCTCGACGTCACGGGCCCGCTCATCCTCGACGACATGCGCTCCGTGCTCGGTTCGGCGCGCGAGGGCAACGGCCTCGCCTATGTGTTCGAGCAGTTCGCCGCGCGCGACCTGGCCTCAGGTGCGCTCGAGCGGGTCTTGCCCGTCCACGCGCTCGTCCGCGAGGCCTTCTACCTGTACTACCCGAGCCGCGTGCAGCTCCCACCCAAGCTGCGCGTGTTCATCGACTGGTTCCGCGACAAGAACGAGCCGCCTGGGGAGGCAAAGCCGCCGAGGGACGGGTTTCGGGGACGGTCGTCGTAGCCCTTCGCGGCTACCGTCGAAGAATGCTCGCCATCTTCTTTCCCCTGGCGAGCTCGTCGATGAGCTTGTCGAGGTAGCGGATCTTCTGCATCAGCGGATCGGCGATGTCTTCTACGCGCACGCCGCACACGACGCCGGTGATGAGCCCCCCGTTCGGATTCATTCGGGGCGCTTGGGCGAAGAATGCTTCGAAGTCGACCTTGTCGTCGATGGCCTGCCGAAGCTGCTCACCGCTGTAGCCCGTGAGCCAGGTGATGATCTCGTCGACCTCTTCCTTCGTCCGCCCCTTCTTCGCAGCCTTCTGCACGTAGAGCGGATACACGCTCCCGAACGATGTCGTGAAGATTCGCGGCTTCTTGTCCATGCGCGTCTATACCGTTGTCCTCGACGAGCCCGTGCACGCGCGCGTGGCGCTCTCTGCGCAAACGCCGCCCCGACGCACGCAGCGCACGCCGATGTGCAAACAGGGGAGAAATGACGAAGCCCCCAAGGCATGCACCCCGGGGGCTTCGTTGACTCCTCCTCGCTGCGAAGAGGAAGGAATGGCTCGGCGTTCGACGCCGTTCACCAACCCGTTCGCAAGCCTCTCTGCGGGACGAGTTCTCTCCGTTCGCACCGTCCCAAGCTTCGTAGATGGCTGAAAACCCAGGACGAACAATGCTCGAAGCTGGGACCGTTCTCCCGGTTCGCACCGTCCCGCGACGAATGCGGGGGCCATTCGTCGCTTGAGCGCGTCAGCCACCAGTTCGGCGGGGGTCCGATCGCCTGTTGTGGCAGTCACTTCGTCCTCTTCTTCGGCGCACGCCCCTTCTTCGCGCTCGATCTCGTCGTGGCCTTCGACTCGGCCAGCTCGGCTTCAATCTGCGCGATGCTCGGCAGGCTCGCTTCGAGCTTCTTTGGCAGCGCCTTCTTGAGCTGGTATTCGGCCACGCCCATCGGCTTGGTCGTATCGCGCAGGGCGTACTCGGCAAAGACGCGGCTCCGCGTCTTCACGAGGAGGAGGCCAATGGAGGGCGCGTCGTGCTCGCGGCGTAGCTGCGTGTCTACGGCGCTCAGGTAGAAGTTGAGCTTACCGACGTGCTCGGGCTGAAACTCCCCTCCCTTCAGCTCGACGACGACGAAGCAGCGTAGGTGCAGGTGGTAGAACAGCAGGTCGAGGAAGAAGTCGCGCCCGTCGATCTCGATGGGCACCTGCCGCCCGACGTACGCGAAGCCCGCGCCCAGCTCGAGGAGGAACTTCGAGATGTGCCCGACCAGCCCGTCTTCGAGCGCACGCTCGCCGGCTTCTGCGCCGAGCGAGAGGAAGTCGAAGCGGTACGGGTCCTTCAGGCTCTCGCGCGCGAGGTCCGAGACGGGCTTCGGTAGCGTTCGCTCGAAGTTGGTGAGCGCCTTGCCCGTCCGCTCCACCGTGCCCTGTTCGATGTGGATGGTGAGCATCGCGCGCGACCAGCCGTGCTCGACGGCGCTGGCGGCGTACGCGAGGCGTTCGTCGCGCGTCTTCAGCTTCGTGAGGAGCACGAGGTTCGTACCCCAAGGCAATTGTCCAACAGCCTGTTGGACAATTGCGTCACGGGACGGCCACGCCTTGGCGAAGGCGCGCATGTACATCATGTTGGCCCGCGAGAAGCCCTGCATGTTCGGGAACTCGGTGCGCAGATCGGCAGAAGCGCGATCTACCACGCCGGCCCCCCAGCCCAGCTTCTTCTGCTTCTCGAGGATGTCGCGACCGATGCTCCAGTAGAGCGCGATGAGCTCGTGGTTCACGGCGAGGCTCGCGCGCATCTGCGCGGCCCGGACGCGCTGCTTCACGTCGGCGATCCACTCCGTGTAGCCCTTCGGTGCGCGCGTCAGAGAAGAGGGCGTCGCCGATGCCGTGCGCTTCGTGCTCATCGGGCAGCCCCCCTCGCCGCCGCCAGGAACGGTACGGCGACCGTCGCCGAAGCGGTTCGTGGCTGAAGCAGGTACATGTCCGTTTTCGCGAGCATTCTCAGGACGATCCCTCGCACGCATCACCCCACAGTCGCAACCCGAAGATTGCGCTCGCCCGAAGCTCTCCCGATTCATGCGCGGCCGGAACGCCCCGTTCTCGTGGAGACGCCGACGGCGCCTTACCGTTCGCGCTTCACCAGGAGCGCGGTGGCGAGAGCCGCGACGCCCGAGGCGCCCATGAGCCAGCTCATCGGTCGCGGCGTCCCGTCGGCGAGCCAACCCACGAGCGCCGCGCTCGCGACGCCGCTGCCGTACTGCATGGCGCCGACGAGGGACGACGCCGCGCCCGCTCTCCCAGGCGCTTCAGCGAGAACGCCAGCCACCGCGTTTGCACGGAAGAGGCGCTCGCTTCCGAGCCGCATCACGAGGCGCGTGTTCAAGAAGTTGGTCACCATCATGCCCACGATGTTCACGCCGAAGAGGAGCCCGTAGTCGCGGGACGGGACGCCGAAGTACTCGATGTAGACGAACGGGCTGCCCGCGATGAACACGTACATGCCCGCGTAGAAGAAGGCGCTCGAGAGCGCGAAGCCCATCAGCCTCGGGTTGCGGACGAGGGCGACGTAGTCGGTCAGGACATCGCCGAGGGGTGCGCGAACGCGCTGATCGGGTGGGAGCGTCTCGGGCAGCATCGGAAGGCCGAAGAGCGCGAGGATGCCGACGACGGCCAAGACCCAGAAGATGCCTTGCCAAGACCACACGACGAGGAGCTGCCCACCGAGCAGCGGCCCCAGGAGCGGCGCGGCCATCATGATCAAGATGAGCGTCGAGAGCATCTGCGCGGCGCGTTCGCCAGCGTAGAGGACGCGCGCCATCGCGCGCGCGAGCACGGGGCCCGAGCAGGCTCCGACGGCCTGCACGACGCGCCAGACAACCACCCCCATGACGGACGTCGACGAGGCGCATCCGATGGAGCCGAGGACGAAGAGCACGAGCCCGACGGCGATCGGCAGCCGTCGCCCGTACCGATCTCCGATCGGCCCCCAGAGAAGCTGGCCGACGGCGAACCCAGCGAGGAACGAAGAGAGCGTGAGCTCGATGTCACCCGCCGCGCCCCCGAGCTCACGCTGCATCGTCGGGAACGCCGGCAGGTACATGTCGGTCGAGATCGACGCGAACGACATCAGCGCGCCCAGGATGATGAGGACACGCAGCTTTCCGCGCTCGACGTTGGGTGTCGTCACGGAGACGTCTTGGTTGGCGGAGTTCATCGACGTGGTGCTCCGCGCCTCGTCGCTCAGCGCGCCCGCGTGTAGCGAAGCCACACGAGGTCGCCTGAGCGCTTCTGCACCGACTTGAGCTTCAGGCGCCGCGCGACGGGCACCGCGCCCGCGTCGAAGAGCGTCGGCGTATCGATGGATCCGTCAGCGACCGGGGCGATGAGCAGGCTGAGCTCGTCGACGAGGTCGGCCGCGAGGAAGGAGCCGTTGATCTTCCCGCCGCCTTCGAGGAGCAGCTTCTTGATGCCGAACACCTGATGGAGCTTCTCGAGCGCGCGCTTCAGGTTCACGTCGCTCCGGCCGCCGAACAGGTACGAGATGCCCTTCGACTGAAGGAAGGCCAGGTACGCGTCGGAGACCTTCTCAGTGAGCACGGTGATGACGTGCTCCCCGTCGATGTCGTTCGACCGCCATCGGAGCTTGCCCGACGGGTCGAGCGCGATCGCGTACGAGCCCGCGTCACGACGGGCAATGAAGTCCTTCCTCGGGACGGGCGCTACCTTGCGCTTCGGGATGGAGGCCTTCCCCGCGTACGGCGCCATCGAGACACGGCCGATCATCCACGCGTCGGCGTCGAACGTCCGCGCGGTGCGCTCGTACTCGGCGTACAGGGTGGAGGGCAGCTTCCAGGAGGCGGTGACGATGCGCCCGTCGACGGACGGCGCCATGTGGCAGATGACATAGGGGCGATCTCGGGCGGGCATGGGTCACAGGACTACGTCGCGTCGACCGCCAACGAAAGCTGCATGGGATGCATGGCCTGTTTAGGATAAGTTCACGGTGCACCGCGCGCCGAGGCTGGCGTCGCGCGTCATGGGCATGTAGACAACCTTCACGATGGCCTTCACTCCGCTCAATTCACTCAACGCCTTCATCGCCGTCGCGCGGCGTCTCAGCTACGCCGCAGCGGCGAGGGATCTGGGCGTCTCGACCTCTGCGCTCAGCCAGTCGGTGCGTCAGCTCGAGGAGCGCCTCGAGGTGACCTTGCTGACGCGCACCTCACGCAACGTCGCGTTGACCGAGGCGGGCCACCGTCTCCTCGAGAACGCGGGCCCCGCCGTCGACCAGGCGCTCGAGTCCCTGAAGACCGTCAAGGCCCGACGCGGCGAGGTCACGGGACGCGTCCGACTCACCGTCCCCAGCGTCTCCGTGGCGCTCGTGCTCACGGAGCTGCTCCCGCGGTTCTTCGCCAAGTATCCGAAGGTGCAGGTCGAAGCCCATGTCGACGATCGCCTCGTGAACACCGTGGCGGGCGGGTTCGACGCTGGCATCCGGCTCATCGAGTCGATCGATCGCGACATGGTGCATGTCCAGCTCACGAAGCCTACGCGCCTCGTGGTGACCGGCGCTCCCTCGTACCTCGAGAAGAAGGGCGTGCCTCAGAAGCCGCAGGATCTCCTCCATCACGACTGCATTTGCGTTCGCAGAGACCCGACGGGCGAGCCGTGGGCTTGGGAGCTCGAACGCGGGAAGAAGACGTACCGGGTCCCCGTCCGTGGGCCGATCACGACCAACGACGCGGGGTTGATGCACGGGTTGGCCATCGCCGGCGTGGGGCTGCTTTACTCGCTCGAAGATCGCGTCAAGAACGACCTGGCGTCGGGGCACCTCCACGTCGTCCTCGAGCGATACGCGCCCGAGGTGCCGGGGCTCTACCTCTACTACCCGAGCCGCTCGCAGGTCTCGCCGGCGCTCAAAGCCTTCGTAGAGGTCGCGCGCGTCCCCACGAAGAAGAAGTAGCGTCCGTCTCAGCGTGAAGTTTTTCTAAGCGCCCCATGCGAATCATGTCCGTTTCGCGTCCCCCGCGTCAGCCCTATCTTCCGATGGGACGTGAGACGGGAGAACGACATGCAGACGCGAACACTCGGTACGGGCGGCCTCGAGGTCTCGACCCTCGGCTTCGGCTGCATGGGGCTCAGCCACGGATACGGCAACCCCGTCGATACGCGCTCCGGCGTCGCGCTCCTTCGCGAAGCCTTCGAGCTCGGGGTGACCTTCTTCGACACGGCCGAGACGTACGGGCCCTTCACCAACGAGGAGCTGGTGGGCGAGGCGGTCGCGCCCTTCCGTGACCAGATCGTCCTCGCGACGAAGTTTGGTTTCGCCTCTGGCGACGCCACGAAGGGCATGGACAGCCGCCCCGAGCGCATTCGTCTGGCGGTGGACGGATCGCTCCGGAGGCTCCGGACCGATCGCATCGACCTGCTCTACCAGCACCGCGTCGATCCGAACGTGCCGATCGAGGACGTCGCGGGCGTCGTGAAGGAGCTGATCGCGGCGGGGAAGGTCAAGCACTTCGGTCTGTCGGAAGCGGGCCCGCAGACGATCTGTCGCGCGCACGCGGTGCAGCCCGTCACCGCGCTGCAGAGCGAGTACTCGCTGTGGTGGCGTGAGCCCGAGGAGGAGATCCTCCCCACGCTCGAAGAGCTCGGCATCGGCTTCGTACCGTTCAGCCCGCTCGGCAAGGGCTTCCTGACCGGGACGATCGACGAGATGACGACGTTCGCAAAGGACGACTTTCGCACCATCGTGCCGCGCTTCGCGGCCGAGGCCCGCAAGGCCAACCAGAGGCTCGTCACCGAGCTGTCGGCGATCGCCGCGCAGAAGGGCGTGACGGCTGCGCAGATCGCGCTCGCGTGGCTGCTCACGCGAAGGCCGTGGATCGTGCCCATCCCCGGCACGACCAAGTCGCACCGGCTGAAGGAGAACGTCGGCGCCGCTTCGGTGGAGCTATCTCCCGAGGAGCTGGGCCGCATCGCCGAGGTGCTCGCCAACGTGCAGGTTCAGGGAGAGCGCTACCCCGCAGATCTCGCGGCTCGCGTCGGCAAGTGAATCACTCGGGAGAGCTTCCTATGGAAAAGAAAGAGACGATCATGCAGCACGTAATCCTGAACAACGGGGTGAAGATGCCCCTCCTCGGCTTCGGCGTGTTCCAGGTGACCGACCTCGCCGAGTGCGAGCGCAGCGTCGAGGATGCGCTCCGCGTGGGCTATCGGCTCATCGACACCGCCGCCTCGTATCAAAACGAAGGCGCCGTCGGCAACGCGCTCAAGCGCAGCGGAATCGCCCGTGAGGACCTCTTCATCACGACGAAGCTGTGGCTGACGGACACCGGCTACGAGAAGACGAAGAAGGCCTTCGACCGCTCGATGAAGCTGCTCGGCCTAGATGTCCTCGACCTCTATCTGATCCATCAGCCCTACGGCGACGTGCACGGCTCCTGGCACGCGATGCAGGATCTCCACCGCGAGGGCCGCATTCGTGCGATCGGCGTCAGCAACTTCCATCCCGATCGCGTGATGGACCTGATCGTCTTCAACGAGATCGCGCCCGCGGTGAACCAGATCGAGACGCACGCGTTCAACCAGCAGCTCGAGACGCAGGCCTTCCTCAAGGAGAACGGCGTTCAAATCGAAGCGTGGGCACCGTTTGCCGAGGGCAAGCACGGCATCTTCCAGAACGAGGTGCTGCGCTCGATCGGCGCGAAGCACGGCAAGAGCGTGGCGCAGGTCATCCTGCGGTGGCTCCTCCAGCGCGGCGTCGTCGCGATCCCCAAGTCCGTTCGCAAGGAGCGCATGGAGGAGAACTTCGCGGTGTTCGACTTCGAGCTCGACGACGCCGAGATGGGCGCGATCGCGGCGCTCGACAGGAAGACGAGCAGCTTCTTCGACCACCGGGATCCGGCCATCGTGAAGTGGCTTGCGACGCGACGGTAAAAAGGACGACGAAAATGACCGCGCGCCGGTTCGATGTGAGACGTCGGGACTTCCTGATCGCCGCTGCAGGCTTGGCCGCGTTGCCGCTCGTCGGCTGCGCCTCGTCGAAGGGTGTGGCGGTGACGAGCACCGCTGCAGGTTCGGGCGCGGCTCCCGCGATGGGACGTCGCAGGCTCGGAGCGCTTTCGGTCTCCAGCCTCGGGCTCGGCTGCCAGAACATGAGCCGCACCTATCCAGGCACCGTCCCCGACCGGCCGGAGCAACTGCGCATCCTCCGGACCGCGTTCGAGCGTGGCGTCACTTTCTACGATGCCGCCGAAGCGTACGGTCCTCACGAGGTGGAACGCATCCTCGGTGAGGGCGTGGCGCCGTTTCGCGATCAGATCGTCCTCGCGACGAAGTT
The DNA here is from genome assembly GCF_000601485.1 of Chondromyces apiculatus DSM 436. Classification (GTDB taxonomy): domain Bacteria; phylum Myxococcota_A; class Polyangia; order Polyangiales; family Polyangiaceae; genus Chondromyces; species Chondromyces apiculatus. Next base: position 208,897 of record NZ_ASRX01000005.1, on the reverse strand, counting down.
CGGCTGGAACATCGACCTCGAGACCGGGGAGCGCCGCCCGGGCCTCAACAGCCGCCCCGATCACATCAAGCTCGTCGTCGAGGGCATGCTGCGGCGTCTCCGCACCGACCGCATCGACCTCCTCTACCAACACCGCGTCGACCCGGAGGTCCCCATCGAGGATGTCGCCGGCGCCATCAAGGAGCTGAGGGCGCAGGGCAAGGTGCTCCACTGGGGCCTCTGTGAGATGGGCCCGAACACCCTGCGCCGCGCGCACGCCGAGCTGCCGGTCGCAGCGGTCCAAAGCGAGTACTCGCTGCTGTAGCGCGGGCCGGAGCGCGTGGTGCTCCCGATCTGCGCCGAGCTCGGCATCGGCTTCGTCCCGTGGAGCCCGCTCGGGGTGGGCTTCCTGACCGGCACCATCGGGCCTGACACCCGCTTCGTCGACGCCGACTTTCGCAAGTCCGAGACGCGGTTCGCGCCCGAGAACCTGCCCCCCAACCTCGCGCTGGTCGACTTGCTCCGGCGCTGGGCAGAGCGCAAGCAGGCGACGCCCGCGCAGCTCGCGCTCGCATGGCTGACGGCGCAGCAGCCGTGGGTGGTTCCCATCCCTGGGACCACGCAGATGCCGCACCTGCTCGAGAACCTCGGCGCCGCCAGCGTTCGATTCACGCCCCCTGAGCTCGCGGAGCTGACGGCGTCGGCGTCGGCCATTCCGATCCACGGCGAACGGCTCCCTGCAGCCGTGCAGGTGTTCTCCGACGTCGAAGCGCCGACGAGACCGTAAGGACACCATGTGGACGACCTGGACCGCGATGCTCTCGCTCCTCTCCGTCAACGCTGCTTGTACGGGGGAGCCGATGCGTACGCAGAGAGAGCATGGATGGGAGCGCTCGAGAGATGCCGAAGCAGGAGACGAGCCCGTGACACCGCCGAGGGTCGATTCCCATCTCACTCCGCAGGATCGAATCGGCGACGTGCTCCGGCACCCGGCGTTTCAGGGGTACGCCCGCCTGCTGCTGCCGTGGGACGACCGCAGCTACGACGAGGGGATGCGTCTGTCGGAGATCGGCTCGCTGCTCCCGTACCACAGCCACGTGGAGCCGGGCGTGGTCGTCGACGGGATGAATCGCATCGTCGACGACGTCCGCAGCAGCAAGCAGGTGTTCTATGCCTTCTACACAGAGGAGGAGCAGCGGCGTGATCCGACGAAACGGCACACGGGGCTCTTCTTCTTCCGCGGTAAGCCAGGCGCGCCGTTTGCGGTCGTGTCACCGGGCGGTGGCTTTGCCTACGTCGGCTCCGTGCACGAGGGATTCCCCTATGCAGCCGCGATCAGCGACGCCGGCTACAACGCGTTCGTCTTGAAATACCGAGCGGGGCTCGGTGGCTCGGCCGCGACCGAAGATCTGGCAGCGGCGCTCTCGTTCATCATGCGGAGCGCCGACACGCTGAACGTCGATCGCCGGAGCTATTCGCTGTGGGGCAGCTCGGCGGGTGCGAGGATGGCCGCCGCCATCGGATCGCATGGCGCCGCGCGCTTCGGCGGCGACGACGTCGCAAAGCCAGCGGCGGTCATCATGGCGTACACGGGCCACTCCGAGAGCGCCAAGAGCGAGCCGCCGACGTTCGTCGTCGTCGGCGAAAAGGACGGCATCGCGCCTCCGTCGGTCATGGAGCGGCGGGTCGCGGCGCTGCGCGCAGCAGGGACACCGGTCGAGTTTCGTCGATATCCGAACGTGGGTCATGGCTTCGGGCCTGGGATCGGCACGAGCGCGGACGGGTGGCTCGGAGAGGCGGTCCGCTTCTGGGCGCGCTTCGTCGCAGCGGAGCGGAAGTGATGGCGAGAACGTCGCGCGCAGCTCGCCCACCACGACCGTCGCTCGAGGAGAGCGCCGACCTCTCGAGGGCGACCCCTCCAGGGAGAAGCGACGACTTCGTGTTTGCCTTCGACGCGCTCGGAACGCGTTGGGAGATAGAGACCGATGAACCCATCGACCAAGCGCTCCAGGCCCGCATCCTGGCGCGCGTGGACCGCTTCGATGCCACGTATTCGCGGTTTCGACCGGACTCGCTCGTGTCTCGAATCGCGATGGCGTCGCAGGGGGGACGCTTCGAGTTTCCCACCGACTCCGTCGCGCTGTTCGAGCTCTACGATCGACTGCACGCCATCACGCGGGTGGCGATGGACCCGCTCGTCGGCCGCGACCTCGAGCTGCTGGGCTACGATCGGACGTACTCCCTCACGCCAGCGCCCGAGAGCGCTTGGGTGGAAGCTCGTTCGCGCGGGCGGTGCTGGTCCGTGGACGTGGTTCGCGAGGGCGCGTGGGTCTCCACCCAGCGCCCGCTCGTGATCGACGTCGGTGCGGCCGGTAAGGGCTACCTCGTCGATCTCGTCGCCGACATCCTTCGTGAGGATGGGTTCCTCTCGTTCGTGGTTGATGGCAGTGGTGACCTTCGACACGCCGGGGCAGAAAATCTTCGGGTTGGGCTCGAACACCCGCTCGACCCCCTCCGTCGTCATCGGCGTAGCGAACTTGCGCGATCGGGCGCTCTGTGCGTCCGCCATCAACCGCCGCGCGTGGGGAGACGGGCTCCACCACATCCTGGATGCCCGTACCGGCGTCCCCGTTCGCGATGTGGTGGCGACGTGGGTGGTCGCTGACCACGCCGCGATCGCCGACGGGCTGGCGACAGCGCTCTTCTTCGTCGACGCGAGTCACCTGCGGGAGAGCTTCCGCTTCTCCCATGTACGGATGTTCGCCGATGGTCGGGCCGAAGTCTCATCCAACTTCGACGGAGAGCTCTTCACGTAAAGAAAGGAACAGAGCGATGAGATCGAGCAGGAAGTCCGTCGTCACGAGGAGGTTGTTCACACAAACGCTGCTCTTCTCGATGGCGGTGCCGGTGAGCGCGCTGAGCGCTGCGTGTGGAGCGGGCGATGCCGACGAAAGGGCCACGACAGAAGATGGTGGGGCGGACGGCTCGGCGCCGTCGGCATCCGAGTATGCGGACGGCGACTACACGGCGACGGGTTGGTACGGCGGCCAGCCGTCGTCGATCGGAGTGGAGGTCACGCTCGAGAACGCCGTGCTCACCGCGGTCACCGTGACGCCCCACGCGACCGATCCGACCTCGCTCGACTATCAGCGCCGGTTTGCCGACGCGGTCCCGAGTGTCGTCGTCGGCAAGCGCATCGACGAAGTGAACGTCGGCCGCCTCGCGGGCTCCAGCGGTACGCCCATCGGCTTCAACGACGCGCTCAGGCAGATCCGAGAGGAGGCTCGTCGCCCGTGATCGAAGCCGCGCTGCATCGTGAAGTTTATCTTCACGGACCATTCAAAACATGCGCCGTTTTCTGCCCCGCTCGATGATGTACGACCGGGTCGCCAAAAGGAGCAACGACTGGAAATCATTTCAAGGAGACGCAAGGCCAGTGAACCGAAACACCACCATTGTCATGACGCTCGTCGCGAGCGCCTGGACCGCATTGACCTTGTCGTGTGCGAAGCCCGTTGCGGTCAGCGCAGCCAGCGCCTCGTCGTCGCCCCCCATCACTTCCACCTCGACCGATAGGAGTCCTCCCATGAGCAATCCATTCACCCTGGTCTACGGCGGCGCGATCACGAAGAACGAGCCGGGCAAGGTCAACATCCATCCGGTCACGTACAAGCTGAACGGCTTGGACATCGCCGCCAACGTCTACACGCCTCCGAACTACGACCCAGCGAAACGCTATGCAGCGATCGCTGTGGCGCACCCGAATGGCGGGGTGAAGGAGCAGGTCGCGGGCCTCTATGCCCAGCACCTCGCGGAGCAGGGCTACATCACGATCGCCGCGGATGCGGCATATCAGGGCGCGAGCGGCGGCCAGCCGCGCAACGTGGACAAGCCCGCCTACCGCATCGAGGACATCCACGGCATGGCGGACTACATCAGCCGCTATCCGGGCGTCGACAGCGCGCGTCTCGGCCTGTTCGGCATCTGCGGCGGTGGAGGCTATTCGCTCAAGTCGGCGCAGACGGACAAGCGCTTCAAGTCGATCGCGACGTTGAGCATGTTCAACTCCGGGCGCGTGCGCCGCAACGGCTACAACGACTCGCAACTGTCCACCATCCAGGAGCGCCTGCAGCAGGCCTCGGACGCGCGCGCCCAGGAGGTGGCGGGCGGAGAGATTCTCTATTCAGGCGACGCCAACCTGACCGACGAGCAGATCGCCAAACTGCCGTTCGATCTGTATCGGCAGGGGTACGAGTACTACTGGAAGACGCACGCGCACGCGGGCTCGACCTTCAAGTACACGACGAGCAGCCTGCTGGATCTCATGAGCTTCGACGCCACCGACCAGCTCGAGCTGCTCAACAAGCCCTTGCTGATGATCGCGGGCAACAAGGCCGACAGCCTGTACATGACCGAGGACGCGTTCCAGAAAGCCACTGGCACGAAGGACAAGGAGCTCTTCAAGATCGACGGCGCCACGCACATCGAGACGTACTGGGTCCCCAAGTACGTGGACGCGGCGATGAGCAAGCTGACGGAGTTCTTCGGCAAGACGCTGAAGGGATAGAGCCATGGACCGGCAGCGTCGCACCGCATTCCTCCCCCTATGCATCCTTCTGGTGAGCACGATGACGACCGCATGTGAGAAGGGCGCAGCGCCCGCCAAGTCGGCGCCTCTGATGATCCAAGCGCAGGGGAGCTTCGCGGTCGGTGGAACCGTGGTCAAAAGCCCGGGCACGTTCGACCCGTACAAGCCGACGTCCGACGGCGCCACGCTGCACGGTGACCACGCGTACGTGTTCTACCAGGTCCCGGTCGACCGGCGCCGCTTGCTGCTCGTCTTCTGGCACGGCGCCGGCCAATTCTCGAAGACCTGGGAGACGACGCCGGACGGGCGTGAGGGGTTCCAGACCCTCTTCCTTCGCCGCCGATTCCCGGTGTACGTGCTCGACCAACCGCGACGAGGCAATGCCGGCCGGAGCACCGTGTCGCTCGACGTTCAGGCGACGCCCGACGATCAGATTTGGTACGGCATGTTCCGCTTCGGGATCTGGCCGAACCAATTCCCCGGGGTGCAGCTCTCGCACGACCCCGAGGCCATGAACCAGTTCTTTCGCTCGATGACGCCCAACACCGGGCCCTACGACGCGAAGGTCAACACGGAGGCCGTCTCCGCGCTGTTCGACAAGATCGGGCCCGGCATCCTGGTCACGCACTCGCAAGGAGGCGGGCCGGGGTGGCTCGTCGCCATGAAGAACCCGAACGTGCGCGCCGTCGCCACGTACGAGCCAGGGAGCGGTTTCGTCTTTCCGGAGGGGGAAGTCCCGCCGGCGATGCCTTGTCTCACGGGACCCCTCGAGGGAGTCGGCGTGCCGCTTTCGCAGTTCAGGGCGCTGACGAAGATCCCGATCGTCCTCTACTTCGGCGACAACATCCCCGAAGAGCCGTCGCAGGTTCCTGGGCTGGACAACTGGCGCGTGCGCATCGCGATGGCACGTCTGTTCCGAGATGCCATCAACCGGCATGGCGGGGACGCCACCCTGGTTCACCTGCCCGAGCTGGGGATCCGTGGGAACACGCACTTCATGTTCTCCGACACCAACAACGTCGAGATCGCGAACCTGCTGTCCAAGTTCCTCACGGAGAAGCACCTCGATGAAGAAGGGCGCCCATGAGCGGGGCTCTGGAATCGACGGTCGCCTTCCTCCTACGCAAGTCCTTCTTGTCGATCGCGGTCTGCGCAGCGCCCTTCCTCACGGCCTGCGCCACCGCTCAACGCGGAGATCCCCACGCCATGTCACCGACGCAGCAAATCACACGCGCAGGCACCCAGACGCCGACCGCTGGACCGACGGAGAACTTCAGCGGACGCGTGCGCGTCGAACCCTTGTTTGCTGCCAACGAAGCGATCAACGCTTCGAGCGCGTACGTGACGTTCGAACCTGGCGCCCGCTCCGCGTGGCATACCCATCCTGCGGGGCAGCGGCTGGTGGTGACATCGGGCGTGGGCCTCACGCAAGAGTGGGGCAAGCCCGTGCAGGAGATCCACCCGGGCGACGTGGTGGTGTGTCCACCAGGCGTCAAGCATTGGCACGGCGCCGCGCCGACCAGCGTGATGACTCACCTGGCAGTGACCGGCTCCGTGGATGGCAAGAGCGTGACGTGGATGGAGAAGGTGACCGATCAGGAATACGCTGCGGCCAGCGCCTCGGTAGCCCAGGGCCAAGACCACCGGCCGACGTCGGCCGCACCGGCCGAGCAGACTCTCTCCGCCAAGCAGCAGACCATCCCGCGGATCGCGGCCTTCATGGCCACGAGCGATATGCCTCGCCTGAGCGCTGCGCTGAACGAAGGGCTCGATGCGGGCCTCACCGTCAGCGAGGCGAAAGAGATCCTGGTGCAGCTCTACGCGTACACGGGCTTTCCGCGCAGCCTCAACGCGCTGGGCGAGCTGATGAAGGTGGTGGAGGCGCGCAAGCAGCGCGGTATCCAGGACGCGCCGGGCCGCGAGCCCAGCCGAGCCGTCCCCGTCGGCGACGCGCTGGTCGCCATCGGAACCGACAACCAGACCAAGATCTCCGGGGCGCCGGTCCGAGGCCCGCTCTTCGACTTCGCGCCTGTCATCAATCAGTTCTTGCAGGCGCATTTGTTCGGCGACATCTTCGAGCGCGACAACCTCGACTGGCAGAGCCGCGAGCTGGCCACGGTCGGCGCGTTGGCCGCGACGCCAGGCGCGGAGCCGCAGTTGCGGTCGCACATGGCTGCCAGCATGCGCGTTGGCCTCACGGCAGGGCAGTTGCGCCACTTGATCGAGGTGCTGGCCGAGCGGGGCGATAGGGATGCGGCGACGCGCGCAACCGAAGCGCTCACGCAGGTGCTTGCCGCGATGCAGAGGGCTCCGTGAAGAACGTCATCCCTTGAGCGATTCGGTTCTGTGTTGTCGACCGCGTACGCGCCAACGGTGCCGGGCTTTCTATCCGAGTCGCTCGCGGCGCTCCGAGCGTATTCTGTCCACGATCTCCGGCGCCGTCCAACGCCCAGCATCGACGGCGAGCACGCGGTGCCGACCGTCGGCCATGAGCCTAACGCCACGATGACGTCGTGGCGCCCCGGCGATTAACAGCGCGCGTCGCCTCCTTCGAGCCGCGTTCCACGCTCCAGCGACGCGCTTCGGTTCGCAACAGGCCAACGCGGGCGCGTTGTGACGCTGCTCGCGAACTTCGCCCCGATGATCAACAGCGGCCACTTCTCCGGCGCTCTGCGGGCCAGTTAACCGCAGGGAATCTGTCCCAGAAAAATGGTCCGAGCTGTTAACCGGCTCTCGGCTTCTCTCTCCCCGCGGGACGGAGAAGAGAGCGCGAGATCTGTCCCGGGCCACGAGAACGCACGCGCGTCCGTCCCAGCGCGCTCTCTCTCGGAGAGCGAGCCGGTGGTGAGCATGCAGCGCGCACGACGCGCGAACCGCTGCGAATTCAGCGCGGAAAAGACGAAACCCCCGAGGCATGCGCCTTGGGGGCTCCGTTAACTGCGACCGTCCACGAAGTTCGCGAACGACCTGAGATGGCTCCAGCTGCTGGACTCGAACCAGCGACCCGGCGGTTAACAGCCGCCTGCTCTACCAACTGAGCTAAGCTGGAATGGCCGTGACAGGCGCGAACTCTATCCAGCCAGTTCGAACCGTCAAGCCTCATCTCGCAGAACCCTTCCCGAAGCCCACGAGGTTTGCCCCTTCCTCGGCCTTCTGCGAGAACCGCCCACCGTGTCGCGCGCCGAGCCGCCCCTCCCCTCTCCGTCCTCATCCCCGCCCCAGGCTTCCCCCTCGGCGCCTGCCGGCCCTTCCGGCCCCCCCGCATCACCTCCCGCGCCCGACGCCCAGGCCGCCACCGTCCGCGCCGCCGGGCGCGGTGGCCTCGCCATCGCCGTCGCCAAGGTCTCGTTCATCCTCTTCGGCTTCGTCCAGCAACTCCTCCTCCCCTGGCTCCTCGGGGTCGACGGCTACGGCGCCCTCTCCATCGTCCTCGCGGACGTGAGCGTGGTGAACAACGTCGTGGTCGCCACGGGCATCCAGGGGGTCTCGCGAGCGGTGGCGAGCGCGCCCGCGGGTGAGGTCGACGTCGCCTTCGGGCGCGCCCTCCGCCTCCACGCCTTGCTCGCGGTCGTGGTGGCTGCCGGCTTCTTCCTGGCAGCACCGTTCATCGCGGCCTTCGTGAAGGCACCCCACGTGGTCATGCCCCTCCAGGTCGCGTCCGGCGTGGTGCTGCTCTACGGCACCTATGCCCCGCTGGTCGGAGGCCTCAACGGCAAGCGCCGCTTCGTGGCGCAGGCAGGGCTCGACATCGGGTACGGCGCCATCCGCCTGTGTGCGATCGCGGCAGGCGTCGTCCTGTTCGTGCGCGCGGGGCACAGCGGGGTCCTCGGCGCGACAGCGGGGTTCGTCACGGCGGCGGCGATCATCGTGCCCATCGCCCTCCTCGTTGCTGGCGTAGGGCGCGTGGGCCGCGTGGAGCAGCGCGCGGAGGCGGGCTCATGGATGCGCGAGCACCTGTCTTTCCTGCTCCCGCTGGCCATCTCTCAGGCCTTCCTGAACCTGCTGATGCAGACCGACCTGAACCTGTTCCGACGCCTCGTCGGCGAGGCAGCAGGGTCGCTGGGCATGTCCAGCCAGGCCGCGGACACGCTGACCGGGGCCTACCGGGGCATGCAGCTCTTCTCGTTCCTGCCCTACCAGCTCCTGATGTCGGTGAGCTTCATCCTGTTCCCCCTCCTCGCGCAGGCCAAGGCCGGCGGGGACGCGGAGGCGGTGCGGCGGTACACCCGGACCGGGGTGCGCATCGCGATGGTGCTCACGGGCCTCCTGTGCGCGCCGATCGCCGGGCTCGGACCGCACGTGCTGCGGATGGCCTTCCCGGTGGAGATCTGGTCACAGGGCGGCGAAGCGCTGCGGATCCACGCGCTCGGCATGGGGGCGTTCGCGATCCTCGGCATCCTCTGCGCGGCGCTCACCAGCCTGCGGCAGGAGCGGTGGACTGCGGCGCTCACGGGCGCGGCGGCCGTGTGCGTGGCGGTGGGGTGCCTGATCGCCGTGCCGCGCGCGCCGTTCGGACCACAGATGCTGATGCACTCGGCGGCGGCGACCGGTGCGGCGCTGCTGGTCGCGGCGCTCGCGGCGGCGGTGCTCCTGCGCCTCGTGGCAGGCGACGTGGTGGCCAAGGGGGTGCCGCTGCGGGTCGTCGCCGCCATCGCTCTGACGGTCGCGCTCGGGACCCGCCTCCCCTGGCTCGGCAAGCTCCTGGTGCCCGTGGAGGCCGCAGGGCTCGGGCTCGTGTACCTCGCCCTGCTCGCGCTGTTCGGCGAGCTTGGCCGCGCCGATCTGGCCACCCTGAAGCAAGCGTTCGGTCGCCGGAGAAAGGCCTGAGCCACGAAGGAGCGCGGCCCCCCCTCGCGCCGCGGAGAGCGCCCCCCTTGACCGAGCGCCGCGGATCTCGCATAGCGCCGCCAGCGCGCCCGTCGTGCGGAGGGGGGCGCCCGGGACGACCGGGCGGCACGACCCGACGCCAGCCCGGGCCGCCAAGGCAGGCGTAGCGACGTGGCTCCCCAGTTCATCTTCACGATGCAGGACGTCCGGAAGGTCCACCCCCCGAACAAGGAGGTGCTGAAGGGACTCTGGCTCTCGTTCTATCCGGGCGCGAAGATCGGCGTCCTCGGCAGCAACGGCTCCGGCAAGAGCACCCTGCTCCGCATCATGGCGGGCGTCGACAAGGATTTCCTCGGCGAAGCGAAGGCCGCCGAGGGGACGCGCATCGGCTTCCTCCAGCAGGAGCCCCCCCTGGAGCCCGGCAAGACGGTGCGGGAGAGCGTCGAGCAGGCGGTCCACGCGACGCGATCGCTGATCACGCGCTTCGAGGAGATCGGGGTGAAGCTCGGCGAGAGCCCGCCCGACATGGAGGCGCTGCTCGAAGAGTACGCGGTGCTGCAGGACAAGATCGAGGCGGCGAACGGCTGGGAGCTCGACCGGCTGATCGAGCGGGCGATGGACGCGCTGAAGCTACCGCCTCCGGAGGCGATGGTGGATCACCTCTCGGGCGGTGAGCGGCGCCGGGTGGCGCTCTGCCGGCTGCTCCTCGAGAAGCCGGACATGCTGCTGCTCGACGAGCCCACCAACCACCTCGACGCGGAGAGCGTGTCGTGGCTGGAGCGGTTCCTCGGCGACTATCCGGGGACAGTGGTGGCCGTGACCCACGACCGCTACTTCCTCGACAACGTGGCGGGCTGGATCCTGGAGCTGGATCGGGGGCACGGCATCCCCTACGAGGGGAACTACTCCGGCTGGCTGGAGCAGAAGAAGAAGCGGCTGGAGTCCGAGCAGAAGCAGGACTCGTCCCGCAAGCGCACCCTGGAGCGGGAGCTGGAGTGGGTGCAGATGGCGCCCCGCGCGCGCCAGGCCAAGAGCAAGGCCCGCCTCGCGGCTTACGAGACGCTGCTCGCCGAGGACCAGAAGGCGAGCAAGGGGCCGGAGATCACCGAGATCCACATCCCTGCCGGCCCGCGGCTCGGCAACAACGTCATCGAGGCCAAGCACCTGCGCAAGGCGTTCGGGGATCGCCTGCTCATCGACGACCTCAACTTCTCGCTCCCGCGCGGCGGCATCGTGGGGATCATCGGTCCGAACGGCGCCGGCAAGACCACGCTGTTCCGGATGATCATGGGGCTCGAAAAGCCGGACGAGGGGGAGCTCGCCCTCGGCGAGACGGTGCAGCTCGCGTACGTGGATCAGTCGCGCGACGCGCTCAAGGCGACGAACAGCGTGTGGCAGGAGATCTCCGGCGGGGACGAGCGGATCACGGTGGGCAAGCGCGAGGTCAGCTCGCGGGCCTACGTCTCGTCCTTCAACTTCGCGGGGAGCGATCAGCAGAAGAAGGTGGGCGACCTGTCGGGCGGCGAGCGCAACCGGGTGCACCTCGCGAAGCTGCTCCAGCGCGGCGGAAACGTGCTGCTCCTCGACGAGCCGACCAATGACCTCGACGTCGACACCCTGCGCGCGCTGGAGGAGGCCCTCCTCAACTTCGCCGGGTGCGCGGTGGTGATCAGCCACGATCGCTGGTTCCTCGACCGGATCGCGACGCACATCCTCGCCTTCGAAGGTGACGCCAAGGTGGTCTGGTTCCAGGGGAACCACGCCGACTACGAGGCCGACCTGAAGCGCCGCCTAGGCGCCAAGGCCGACGAGCCGCGCAAGTTCCGCTACCGCAAGCTGACCGCGAGCTGACGCAGCGCGGCAAGCGAGCCGCGCACCCATCCAGAAAACGGCTCGTCGCGCCTTTGTTTTGGCGTTGGCGCAGGGACAAACGACGGCCATAAGGAAGCATGTTTCGCTTCCTGCGCCTCGCGCCCGCAGCCTCCATCCTCACCTTCGCGTTGCTGGCTGCAGGCGGTTGCCGGACCCCGGGCTCGGAGGAGCAGCCGTCGGGCTCGACCTCCACGTCGACGAGCGGTGAGGGCGGCAGCGGCGCGGCAGGAGGAGGCGGCGGCGACGGGGGGGGCGGCGGGAAAGCGCCGCCGGAGCAGCTCAAGGTTCTCAACTGGAACACCCAGAACTTCTTCGACGACGTCAACAACAGCAGCGCGCCCAACGAGACGGTGGTCTCCACGGCCACCTACCAGGCGCAGCGCGCGGCCGTCGGCGCCGTGCTCCGGCAGCTCGACCCCGACGTGGTGATCCTGCAGGAGGTCGAGAACCTGGAGATCCTCGCGGCGCTGAACGAGACGGAGCTCGGCGGCGCCTACGCCCACCAGGCGCTCATCGAGGGCAACGACACCCGGGGCATCAACATCGGAGCCCTGTCGAAGGTCCCGTTCGACGACGTGGTGTCGAACCGCGACGACTCGTTCGTGCAGAGCGGGACCAACGGGCCGAGCTACCGCTTCGCGCGTGACGCGGTCGAGCTGCACCTCACGCACGGGGGCCGGCACGTGGTGCTGATCGGGGTGCACTTCATCTCCAAGAGCTCGGCCAGCAACGACGACAAGCGGCTCGCCGAGGCGCAGCACACGCGCGGCATCGCCGACGAGATCACGACCGCCGATCCGACCGCCGCCATCGCCATCCTGGGCGACTACAACGACCTGCCGGAGTCTCCGTCCGTCAAGGCCATCGAGGGCAGCGGGAGCAGCGCCTACCAGGACACGGCGATGCTGGTGCCCAGCGTGGACCGCTGGTCCTACGACTACCAGGGCCAGCTCGAGCTGGTGGACCACCAGATCGTCAACCCCGTGCTCCGGTCGATGCTCGTCGAGGGCTCCCCCCAGATCCTCCACAGCGCCACCGCCGAGGAGGCCAGCGATCATGCCCCCATCATGGCCACCTACTCTCTGAGCGCCCCCTGATCCGATGTACTAAGCTCAGCGCATGCTGAAGGCGAAGCGGCGGCCGGACCGCGGGAAGCGCGACTTCGGTCGCTCTGCCGCGCGCTTCCTGTGCGTGCTCTTCGCCGTGATCGGAGCCATCCCCCTGGCCCTCGGCGTGCTGGTCCGGCTCGAGATCGTCCGGGCCTGGGTCGCCACCGAGACCGCGGCGCTGCTCCAGCGGGAGCTGGGCCTCGTCGCCCGCTACGAGGTGGGGGTCAAGCTCTGGCCGCTGCAGGTCGCCCTGGACGAGGTCAAGGTCGACGCCTCGGACGGGGGCTCGCCGTTCCTGGAGGTGGAGCACGTCGCCGTCAGGCCGCGCCTGTTCTCGCTGCTCGCCGGGCGCATCGACGCCGGCGACATCGAGGTCATGGGCCCCCGGGTGCGCGCCGTGGTCGCGGACGGCAAGCTCCAGAACGTGGCGCTCCGCTTGCCCGAGAGCAAGAGCAGCGAGCCCACCGAGCCTCCCTCGTTCTCCTCCATCACCGTCACCGACGCCTGGATCGACGTCAGCGTCGAGGGGGTGCACGCGACGACCCGGGAGCTGGATCTCGACGTCTCGTCCGAGGGCCCCGACACCTTCGAGATCGCCCTGCGCTCGGGGCTCGCCACCGTCACCCGCGTCCACCCGCTCCCCGGGCGAGAGGCGACCGAAGACAGCGTCGATGAAGACCGGATCTGTCGCTTCGACACCCGCATCCGGGTGGAGCCTGGCGCGGTGCTCGTCCGCAGGCTCACCCTGGAGGGCTCGGTCGACCTCGATCCCGATCCGGGCACCATGCCCGCGTGCAACCTGCCCGAAGGCGACTGGCGCGCGGTGGCGGTGGAGCTCGGCGCGGTGCGGGTCTCCGGCCTCGGGGCGGGGCTCCCCTCGGCGGCGAGTGGCCGCATCCGGGCCAGGGCGCCCGTGGGCATCCTCCACCGCTTCCTCGACGCTCCCCACGCGAGCGGGGCCGTCTCGCTCGACCTCGAAGCCGAGTACCAGGCTGGTGATCAGCTCCCGCGCGTCGAGGGCAACATCATCGCGGAGCAGGGCGGCATCGAGGGCAAGGTCTTCTCCTCCCTGCTCACGGCCAGGGTCGCGGTGCTCGGCGATGCGGTGCGCCTGAGCAACGTCGAGGCCGAGTGGGGCGATGGGCGGATCGGCATCGAGCAGGTAGAGCTCAAGCCGTTCGCGCCGGGCATCCCGCTCAAGGCGGGGCCGATCACCCTGGAGCACGTGGACCTGAACGGGCTGCTCCGCGACCTCGACGCCCACCCCCGCGCCCACGTGCAGTGGCTCCTCACCGAGGGGGGCTTCGAGTACTTCAACGGGACCCTCAACCCGCTCTCCCTGGTGGGACCGCTCTCGGTCGACACGCGCGACTTCAACGTCTTCGACCGCCACCCGAGCGAGCCGGGTCGCCGCCGGATGATGGGCGTCCCGGAGGGCCAGGTCCGCGGCGTGTTCCAGATCAAGCCCGACGCGGTGGTGCTCTCCAACTTCACCATCGAGACGCCGGGGAGCCGCTCCCTGGTCCGCACCACGGTGCGGCTCGGGTTCGCGGGCCGGCTCGCCATCGACATCTACGGCGGCTCGCACATCGACCTCGCGGAGCTTGGGCCCTTCGTCGAGACGCTCGACATCAAGGGCAACATGGAGCTGCGGCGGCTCACGGCGCAGGGTCCCTTCGAGCACCCCAAGATCAACGCCGACGCGACCATCGACGGCTTCAGCATCGCCGGCTTCAACGTCGGCCGGGTGGAGCCGGAGAAAATCGAGTTCGAGCCCCTGGCGCTCACCCTGACGAACGCGCGCATCCGCCACGGCCAGAGCCTCGCCAAGGCCACGCGGCTGCGCCTCGACTTCGACGCCGGCCCCGACGTGCTGATGGACGCCGACATCGACACCCGGGAGGCGCCAGGGCTGTCGCTGCGCGACCTCTTCGACATCTTCGGCATGGCCGACGACCCGCGCTACAAGGACTATGCCGGGATCGCGCAGGGCACGGCGCACCTGCACTACGCGCTCGGCGGGCCCGAGGACCGCTGCGGCGGCGGCTTCCTCCGCCTGGACGCGGCCATGCGGCTCACCCAGGTAGAGCTCCTCGGCGAGCAGTTCGACGACGGCGACGTGGACTTCGGCTTCATCTGGGACGACCAGCTCGCGAGCGAGAATGGGATGCGCATCGACGTGCGCTCCGCGGCGCTGCGCAAGGGGGGCGGCTCGGTGCTGGGCAGCGCCAGGGTGCAGCACGGCGGGGTGCTCACGGGGAGCGTCATCGCCAGCGGCGTCCCCCTCGAACGGCTGAACGCGCTCGGACCGATCGGCGAGAAGCTGGACGGCTCGGTGTCGCTCACCGCCTCGCTCGGAGGCACGCTCGCGCGGCTGGAGGTGCTGGCCGACGTGCACCTGTCGCGGCTGCGCATCGGCCCCTCCACCCTCCCCACCTCGCGCCTCGCGGTGAGCATCAAGCCCGCCGACACCCCCTCCAAGCTCATCGGCCGGAGCCGCTGCGGGAACGCCATCGGCGCGCCCTTCAACCTGGCCGAGTACCAGCAGGACAACTCCTCCGGCAACATCGTGGTCAACGGAGATCTCTTCGGCGGGCAGGTGCGGCTCGACAACCTGAAGATGACCCAGCAGAAGCGCGCCCTGGTGACGGGCAATGCCCGCATCGTCGCGCTCGACCTCGGGACCCTGGCGAACCTCATCCCCGGCGTGGCCTTCACCGCGTCCCCGCCGAAGGGCGCGCTCACCGCCCACCTCGACATCAAACGCCTGCCCCTCGCCGACCTGTCGCGCGCCGATGTGACCCTGGGCATCGAGGCCCTCGAGGTGGAGCGTGATGGGCAGCTCCTCCGCCTGACTGCTCCGAGCGAGCCGATCCGGCTGGCCCAGAACGCGCTGCTGGTACCTGACCTCAAGCTCTCCTGGCGCGGACGCTCCAAGCTGACGGCGGCGTTCACGGTGGGCGGCAGCGTCTCCCGCGCGCTCACCGCCCCCGAGCTGAACCTCGGCATCCGGCTGGAGCAGACCAACCTCTCCCGGCTCGGCGCGGAGATCTCCGCGCTGCGGCGCGCGAGCGGCACCGTGCAGGCCGAGCTGAACGTCACCGGCCCCCTCACCGGGAATGCGCTCAAGTACACGGGCTCCGCGGAGCTGCGCGACGGGGAGCTCGACATCGAGGGTCTCCCGACGGCGCTCGACGACATCGACGTTGGCATCACCATCGGCGGCGGCGAGGTGCGGCTCGTGCGCGCCTCTGCGCGGCTCGGCGGCGGTACCGTCGTCGCCACGGGCAGGATGCCCATCCGCGGCCTCACCCTCGGCACCGCCCAGGCGACCATCCTCGCCCGAGGGGTGAAGCTGCCCGTCGCCGACGGGGTGAACCTCACGGCGGACGCCGACCTGGACGCGAGCTTCAAGCCTTCGCTCGGCTCCGAGGACGCCGACAGCATGCGCGAGCTCCCGGACGTCCGCGGCAGGATCTCCCTGGTCTCCTTCAGCTACACGCGGCCCATCGCGCTGAGCGTGGACCTCGGCGCGCTCGCGGGCAGGCAGCGCACGAGCGTCGAGACCTACGACCCATCACGCGACGTCGTGCGCTTCGCCGTGACGGTGGTGTCCCCGAAGCCGCTGCGCTTCTCCAACAACCTCGTGGACATGCGCCTCGAGGTCTCGCAGCCGGGCCTCTCCCTCTCGGGGACCAACCAGCGCTTCGGCGCGCGAGGGAGCCTCCGCATCCTGCCCGGCTCGTCGCTCAACCTGAGGGGCACCCAGTTCGACGTGCGCGAGGGTACCGTGGCCTTCACCGACCCCTACCGCATCGCGCCCAAGGTCGACGTGCGCGCCGAGACGGAGTACCGCCGCTACTCGGCCGGAACCAGCGCGAACCCCACGGCGACGCCGGCCTCCGGGACGGGCGCCGACGCGAGCATCGGGGGCCAGTGGCGCATCAAGATGCACGCCCACGGCGACGTGGAGAACCTGCAGCTCGGGTTGAGCAGCGACCCGGCGCTGAGCCAGGAGGACATCATCCTGCTCTTGACCCTCGGCATGACCCGCGCCGAAGTGGACCGGGGGCTCGCCACCTCGCTGGGCGAGACGGTGGGGCTCGAGGCGCTCTCGAGCCTGACGGGCGCCGACAAGGCGGTGAAGGCGTTCGTGCCCATCATCGACGAGTTCCGGTTCGGCACCGGCTACTCCTCCCGCACCGGCCGGTCCGAGCCCAACGTCACGGTCGGCAAGCGGATCACCGACACGCTGCGCGCGAACGTGACCACGGGCCTGAGCGAGAACCGGGAGGTCCGGTCCAGCATCGAGTGGCGCCTCAAGCAGGGCGTGAGCGTGCAGGGCTCTTACGACAACGCGAACGACGTCTCCAGCTCTCCCCTCGGCAACATCGGCGCCGATCTGCGCTGGCGCATCGAGTTCGAGTGACGATCGGAGGCTGGCGTCAGGTCGTGGAACTCTCGAACGACACCGCGGCGTCGAGCGCGGCGTAGCGGTCGTCACGGCCGGCGAGCCACTGCTTGTGGCCGAGCAGCTCGAAGATCCGGCGGTGCCTGGGGTTCTTCCAGATCATGCTGACGAGGCAGCGCTGGAACGCTTCCGCGTGGCTCTCCGGCAGCGACGGCATCGCGTCGAAGACCGCGTTGTCGTAGGCGGGCGTCGTCCACAGCACGTCCACCCGGTGCGGATCGATGCGGCTCTGGCTGTGCTCCGCGTGCCACACCGCGTCCCCGATGGCCGCGGCCTGGGCACGCCCTTCGTGGAGCGCGGCGAGCGCGGCCAGCTCCCCGCCGGGCGTGTCTCCGTGCTTGCCGAGGTCGTTCTCGAAGGTGAGGAGCTGCACCCTGCTCGTGTCCACCTTCGCCTGGCGGAGGAAGTGCAGGGGGAGCAGCCGGCTGTGCGCGTTGTCCACGCTGCCCACCGCGAGCACCTTGTCCTGCAGGCCATCGAGCGACCGGATCCCCGCGTCGCGGCGCACCAGGAGCTTGCTGTGGAAGTCGCGGTCGATCTCCCGCATCGCCAGCGTCCGGGAGCGGCCGTCGGTGCTGCGCTTCACCCGCACGTGGGACAGCGCGCTGTTCCAGGCGATGTCCACGTGGCCACGCAGCAGCGCGTCGACCTGCCGCTCGTACGTGGAGAACAGGGCGAAGTCGAGGACGACACCATGCTCGCGAAAATGCTCGCGGAAGCTCTCCCACAGGGTGATCACTCGGGGATCGCTGGCCACCGCGCCGACCAGGAGGAAAATGTCCTTCATTCCGTGCCTCGCACGGCGCGCGACGCTAGCACGCGCCGGCCGTCGGCGAGGCGCAGATCAGCGAAGACACCCTCTTGACAAACTGCGCCATCGACAGGGTCACCCCTCACCCTGCCGCGCGACCCACGTGCACGCGTGGCTCACACCCGCGCCGTGCATGCGGCAGGGAATTTCTCCCGCATCCCCGGGCGCCACGGGCGACAGCTCCGCGCGCGTGTGGCGGATCTCTTCGCCCGCATGGCCACCGCGAGCGCTGTTAGCCTCCTGCAGAGGCTCCGATGACCAGCGCGCTCGCCGCCAAGCTCCAGCTCAAAGCCGGACACCGTGTCCTCCTGATCGATGCGCCCGAAGATCACGCGGGCGCGCTCGATCCCCTCCCCGAGGGAGCCACCCTCTCGCGCACCGCGCGCGGCACCTTCGACGTGGTCCACCTCTTCGTGCAGCAGGCGAAAGATCTCGCCAGGAATGCGCCGAAGGCCATCGCCGCCGTCCGCGAAGGGGGTGTCCTCTGGATCTCGTATCCCAAGAAAACGTCAGGCGTGAAGACGGACATCACGCGCGACGTGGGCTGGGACGTGGTGACGGCGGCAGGCTGGGGACCCGTCACGCAGGTCGCCGTCGACGACACCTGGTCGGCGCTGCGCTTCAAGCCCGAGGCCAGCGTGCAGCGGAAGGTCGGCTCCGTGGTGGCGCCAGCCGCCAGGGCGCAACGTGAAACGCAAGGAACGGCCCGCGAGGCGGCTGCGCCCTCTGGCACCGGATCCATGGCCTCCGCACCGAAGCAGATCGTGACGGCTCCTCAGGATCTGGCCGAGGCCCTCACCGGGAGCGAGCCCGCCAGGGCCCTGTGGAGCACCCTGGCCCCCTCGCACCGCAAGGAATACGTGCGCTGGATCGAGGAAGCCAGGAAGCCCGAGACGCGCGCGCGGCGTGTCGCGGGCACCATCGAGATGCTGAGTTCCGGGAAGAAGAACCCGACCGACAAAGCCCCCCGCTGAGTGCCCGACCTACGAGGACAGGCCCCCCGCACGCATAACACGCCCTGCTCGACCTCTCGCGGCGCTCAGCGCGCCAGGCGCACCACGTAACTGGTCCACGCGGCCTTGAACGTGAACGGCAGATCGAGCCCCCATGTCGCCTCCTCCAGGCAGCGCGACACGGCCGCATCCGCCGCTCCATCCACCTGGATCGCCGGGACCTCCACCACCTCGTCGAGGGTCGTCTCCAGCGTCACCGTGGCGCTCCTGGGCCCGGCCGGGCAGCTCTGGAACGCGGCCCCCAGTGTCTTGCGCAGGAACGTCATGGGGTCGATGCCGCCGCCGCTACCCATGCCACGGCCGAAACCGTTGAGGCCCACGGAGCCTGCCCCGACCATTCCCCCCGCCGCTTCCCCCGGCTCGATCCCTTCCGTCGACGGGCGCACCCCGGGCTCGATGGCCAGGTAGCTGGTCACCGGCGACACCGCCCCGCCGCGCATCGCCAGCGGCATCATCTCCTCCTCGGAGAGATCCCCGAGGAGATTGCTCCCGAACACCAGCGCCGACCACAGCTTGCCGTGCGCCACCTCGGGGCGGAGCACCTTGCGCACCGGGCTCGCCCACAGCTCCCCGCGGAGCGCCACCTCGGTCACCGGCCCCTTCGCCGCGTGAATCCCGTGGTGCTCCACGCCCTCGCCCTCGGGGAGCTGCTCCGGGAACCCGCCCTCCTCCAGCGCGAACCCCGACACCTCCACGGCCACCTTGTCGAGCCGCACCGGACGCGCCCACTCCTCGTACACACGCCTCATCTCGGCGGCATCCTCGGCCTCCTGGCTCGTCGAGGCGCGCCAGATCAACCCCCCTGTCGCCCGGATCGGCGCCGCCCACGCGTGTTCGTCGTCCCGCGCGAGCTCCGGGGCTCCCTCCGACGGCAGGCCCACGTGCACCAGGGCGCCACTCTTCTTCACGAGCGCCCCCACCCGGTCGGGTGTGAGCGTCGAGCGCGTGAGGAGATCGGTGACCACCACGATCCTGCGCGGCAGCGACCGCGGGAACCCGGCCAGCAGGGCGTCCGCCCGCGCCAGCGCGTCGTCGAGCCGGCTGCCATTCCTGGGCTCCAGCGTGAGCCGATCGAGCGTCGACCGCGCCGCCGCCGACGAGACGAACCCCCCGGGCTGCGGCCTGACCACCCGGTCGAAGGTGATCACCTGCACCAGCGCGTCGGGGAGGTGCCCGAGGTACGCCTTGACGGCCGCGATCCCCGCCTTCCCCTTCTCTTCAGACAGCGACCGGGACCCATCGATCACCACCACCACGCGCGCGTTGCGCGGCAGCTCCGACAGCTTCGCGGGCGTGTCGAACTGGAACTGGACCAGCGACCGCTCCTTGCCCACCGGCACGGCGGCCAGAGCACCCTCGATCTCCCGGGTGGCCCGCGGGGCCAGCGCGATCTCGGTCTCCTCTGCCGTGAGGGCAAGCGCCGCGCCGGCCTGCACCGGCCGACCCGCCACGAAGAGCTGATCCCCCTTCCGTGCCGGGGACAGCATCACCACCGGAGACAGCGTCTCCGTGCCCAGCCTCGGGAGCCGCAGGTGATGTCGCCCGCCCCGGTAAGTCGTCGGGAGCCGCAGCGTGTACTCCACCGTCTTCGGCTGGTCGGGCGCGCAGGGGAACACCTGCAGCGCGAGCAGCCCCTGGTGACGCCACGAGAGCAGCGCTGGATCCTTTGGATAGAACCCCCCGACACCCGTCAGCTCCTGGTACTTCGCCGCTGCCGCCTCGGCCTCCATCAGCTCACCGCGGAACCAGAACGGGTGACCGTCTTTCACGCCCAGCGACGCGAGGCTGGTGGCCACGGCGCCCTCGGGCATCGGGAGGAAAAAGGTCGCTTGATCGTGCCGCGGGCCACCGTTGAACACCGTCCTGCGGACCACGAGCGAGGCGTGTCCGTGATCCACCGCGAGGTCGATCTGGTGCGTCGTCTCCACCAGATCGACGGAGCGCAGACCCTGCACGTCGTCGTAGGCACTGGCCTCCGGAGAACCCGACGCGAGCGCCACACCCGTCAGGGCGGCAGCAGACAGCGGCAGGAGCTTACGTGCACGGCGGGCTCGCCTGTGGGGGTGCTTGCGGGCAATCATGGCCCGTCATGACAGCAACCGACGCCGTGAGTTCCCGGCTCTCCCGAAGTCGACCCTGAGCGGAAAGATGGCCCCCATCTCATGATCAAGAAGCGCCTCCGCCGCCCCAACCTCGAGAGCTACCGCAAGGAACTCCTGCGCGTCTGGGGCCTCCTCCTGGCGATCGGCGTCGCGGCGCTGGTGGGCACGTACCTCCTCTTCGTGGAGCCTCCCCCTCCACGCCGCATCACCATCGCCACGGGCCAGCGCACCGGCCGCTACCACGCCTTCGCCGAGGCGTACCGCGACACCCTCGCCCGTGCAGGCATCCAGCTCGACATCCGCGAGACGGCTGGCTCGTCCGAGAACCTCCGCCTGCTGCTCGACCCTGCGAGCGGCATCTCCGTGGCCTTCGTGCAGGGCGGCGCGGCCCCCCCGGAGGTCGTGCACCACCTCTCCGCCCTGGCCAGCCTCTACCGAGAGCCCCTCTGGGTCTTCCACCGTGGCGACCACCGCCACGAACGCCTCTCCGATCTCGCTGGCAAACGGCTCTCCATCGGCCCCGAAGGCAGCGGCACCCGCACCCTGGCGCTCCGGCTCCTCGAGGACAACGGCATCACTCCGGCGTCCCAGTCCGCAGCAGGCGCGCCGCTGCTGGCCCTCACCGACGCCGAGGCCGCCGAGGCCTTGCGCGAGGACCGCGCGGACGCCGCGTTCTTCGTGGTCGGCCCGGGCGCGGAGCCGGTCCAGACCCTGATCCGCACCGAGGGGGTGCACCTGCTCCACTTCCGCCAGCACGAGAGCTACACCCGCCTCCACCCCTTCCTGACCAGCGTCACCCTCAGCGAGGGCCTCTTCGATCTGGGCCGCAACATCCCTCCCGAGCCCATCACCCTCGTCGCGCCTCCAGCCGCGCTCGTCGCCAGCGAGGGCCTCCACCCCGCGCTCATCCCGCTCCTCCTCGACGCGGTGATCGCCGCCCACGAGGCGGGCAACCTGCTCGACGCGCCCGGCGAGTTCCCCTCGTCACGCAACCTGGAGATCCCCATCCATCCCCAGGGCAAGCGCATCCTCACCCAGGGGCAGTCGTTCCTCTACCGCTTCCTCCCCTTCTGGCTGGCCTCCCTGCTCGACCGGCTCAAGTTCATGCTGGTCCCGCTGCTCACGGTGCTCTTCTCGCTCGTGAAGCTCGCGCAGCCCATCTACGAGTGGCGGATCCGCTCGCGGATCTACCGCCACTACCAGGTGCTGCGCCACGCCGAGCGCGAGCTGTCAGGCGACGTCGAACCCCTGCGGCGCACGCAGATGATCACCACCCTGCGCGACCTCCAGGGCAAGCTCGGACAGCTCAGCGCCCCGCTCTGGGCGATGGCCGAGATCTACCAGCTCCGCCTCCACCTGCGGCATGTGCTCCGGCAGCTCGAAGCGGGACCACCGCCCGCGGGCGACGAGCCACTTCCCGCGGGTGATGAGGCGCCCCCCGCAGGCGGCAGATCCCCCACCCCTCGTCCTACCCCTCCAGCGGCTTGATCCCGAAGTGCGCCTCGACCAGCCGGTGCTGCTCCGCGAGCTGCGCCGGGTAGCCGGGGACCGCGTCGAGGGCCGCGCGCTCGAAGTCGAGCCAGTAGAGTGCCCCCGTCTTCGCGCCGATGAGCACGTTGCCGAGCTTCACGTCGATGGGGGCGACGCCGCGCAGGTTCATCGTCCGGATCATCGCGGCGATCCCGTCACGGTGGGTCTCTCCGTCCTTCGCGAACGCCTCGCTCTCCCAGCGGTCGCGCTCCGGGTCGAAGAGCTGCCCCGTCACGGCGAGGTCGATGTCGAGCAGACGCGCGCCGCGCCCCGCCAGATCGTGCTGCAGCGTCTTTCCCCGGATGTAGTCCATGTGCAGGGTGCGGTTCACCAGGTTCACCCCGCGCAGCACCGGGACGAACCCTGTGGCCCGCAAGCGCAGGAGCGCCGCCGCCTCGGTGAAGAAGAACAGACCGGAGGCGCTCCACAGCCGCGGCCCGAGCGGCACACCCTCCGGCACGCCCACGAACTGCTTCCGCACGCACACCCGTCCCCGGTAGAGCACCACGTGCAGGCGGTAGCGCAGCCGCGGGAACTTCTCGGTGCGCCGGTTGAAGAAAGGTTCGTCCGCCGGGTGATCCGCGAAGGCGAACCCGTCCTGATCGATCTCGGCGAGCACCCTATCCCCGGGCCCCAGCTCGGCCACGGAGGGGATCTCGGCCGGGGTCACCGCATCGGCGACGGGCGCCGGATCGTCCGAGAGCCGCCTGCGGGCGAGGGCCGCGAGCACCTCGGCCTGGGCGACCATCAGCTTCGAGGCCGCTTCCGCCCCCGGCAACCGTCGCACGTTGTCGTCGAGCAGTCCCCGGAGCCGCTGATCCATGCCGCCGTAAGTACCCCGCCGGCGCGGCGTGGGGCAAGAGGGACCCGCCGCGCCTCGCGCGCCTCGTCGAGGACAAGGGCTTCCGGACCCGCGTCGCTTCGGCTACCACGAAGGAATGCCCAAGCTCCGCATCGTCCACACGGTCAGCAGCCTCCAGGGTGGAGGCATGGAGCACTTCGTCTTGCGGCTCGTCGAGGTGCAGCGGCAGCAGGGGCACGATGCGTCCATCCTCGCGCTCCGCCCCGGCCCTCTCGAGGACATCGCCCGCGAGCGCGGCCTGCCCACGACCGTGCTCCAGGGCAACAAGATCGAGCGCCTCGCCCGCGCGGCGCTCGCGGTCGGCACGGCGCGGCCCCACGTCATCCACGCCCACAACCCGACCTCCCTCCACTACGCCACCATCGGCAAGCTCATCACCCGGTCTCGCCTGGTCTACACCGATCACGCGCAGACCCGCGGCATCGTCCGGGTCCCTTCTCAGTACGAGTGGCGCCAGGCGGACGCGGTGGTCGGCTGCTCCCAGGACACCGCCGACCGCTGCGGCGCCGTCGGCGTCGTCGACGAGATCCTGGCCATCCACAACGGCATCGAGATCGCTCCCGCCCGCAAGACCCGCGAGGAGGTGCGCAAGAACCTCGGCCTCGGCGAGCACGAGTTCGTGGGCATCCTCCCCGCCGCCTTCCACCGCGTGAAGGGCCACGACGTCCTCCTCCGCGCGCTCGCCATCCTGCGCGACGAGGACCTGGAGCTGACGGCCACCGCCGAGCCCCGCGGCCCGGAAGGCCCGAACGCCCGCGTGCGCGTCCTCGTCGCAGGCGACGGCGACGAGCGCGACCGCATCCACGGCCTCGCCAAGGAGCTTCGCCTCGGCCCCGAGTGGGTCACCTTCCTGGGCTTCCGCAAGGACGTCCCGGACCTGCTCGCGGGCATGGACTTCTTCGTCCTCCCCTCCCGCGCCGAGGGCCTCCCGCTCAGCATCCTGGAGGCCATGGCCCGCAGCCTGCCGGTCGTCGTCACCCCCGTCGGCGGCGTCCCCGAGGTGGTCACGGACAACGTCCACGGCCTGGTCGTCCCGGTCGACGACCCCCGCGCCCTCGCCGAGGCCATCGGCCGCCTCGTCGAGAACCCCGAGCTTGGTCGGGAGATGGGCGCGCGCGGCAAGATCAGGGTCGAAGAGGACTTCTCCTTCGCCCGGATGGCCCGCAAGTACGAGGACCTCTACCTCCGCGTGCTGGAGTCCCCGCGCATCGGCATCGCTGGCCGCCGCGCCGGACACGGCGCGACCCACGGCGGGGGCGCCGCGTGAGGGTCCTCGTCCTCACCCAGCACTACCCCTCGCGCCGCGAGCCCACGGTCGCCCCGTGGAGCCAGCACACCTACCGTGCCCTCGCCCGCCACTGCGACGTGCGCCTCGTCGCTCCCATCGCCTGGTGGGCGCGCGCCCGTGAGGCCCCCCTGGAGCTGATCCGCACCCCGCGCGAGACCCACACCGGCATCGACGCGCTCTTCCCGAGCTACTGGTCGGTCCCCAAGGTCCCGCAGCTCCACGCCGCCGCCGTCTACCACTCGCTCCGGCCCCTGCTCGCCAGGATCCGCCGCGAGTATCCCTGGGACGTCCTCCTCGCCGCCTGGGCCTACCCCGACACCGCAGCCGCCGCGCGCTTCGCCGACGAGTACGAGACCCCGCTCGTCACCACCGTCCTCGGCAGCGACGTCAACGAAGCCGCGAGCTGGCCCGCCCTCCGCCCGCAGATCTCCCAGGCCCTCCAGCGCTGCCAGCGGGTGATCGCGGTCAGCGCCGCCCTCGGCGAGCGCGTCGAGGAGCTCGGCGTCCCCCACGAGCGCGTCACGGTCCTCCACAACGCCGTCGACGGCGCCCGCTTCACCCCCCAGGACAAGGCGCCAGCCCGCGCCACGCTCGGCATCCCCGAGGGCGTGAAGCTCGTCCTCTACGCCGGCTACCACCTCCCCGAGAAGGGCGTCGACGTCCTCATCGAGGCCATGGGCAAGCTCGATCGCATGGGCCGGCACGACATCCACCTCCTCACGGTGGGCGGCGGTCCGCTTCTCGAGCCGCTGAAGGCCCGCGCCGCCGCCCTCGGCCTCGGCGAGCGCGCAAGGCTCCTCGGCTGGGCCCTCCCCAAGGACATCCCCGGCTACATGGCCGCCTGCGACGTCTTCTGCCTCCCCAGCCGCCGCGAAGGCTGCCCCAACGTGGTCCTGGAGGCCCTCGCCTCGGGCCGCCCCGTGGTCGCCTCGCGCGTGGGCGGCGTCCCCGAATTGGTCCGCGAAGGCGACGATCCGAACGGCATCCTCGTCCCCGCCGACGACCCCGACGCCCTAGCCCAGGCCCTCGCCGCGGCCGCGGACCGCACCTGGGACCCGCAAGCACTCCGCAGCACCGTCGAGTCACTCTCCTGGAACGACGTCGGCAACCGCTACCGCGACATCCTCACCGACGTCGTCCACGCCTTCCGGCACGGCTGACCCCGCGCACGACAGCCAGCGGATCATCCCCGAAGCGCGCCGTGCATCGGTGGCTCATTCCCGAGAGAACCGGCGCTGCCTGGCGATCTCGTACAGGAAGATCGACGCGGCGCAGCTCACGTTGAGCGAGGTGGTCACCCCTTCGAGCGGGATGCGCGCGGTCTCGTCGGCGAGATCCTTGAACAGCGTGCTCGCGCCCCGGGTCTCGTTGCCCAGCACCAGGACCGTCGGGCGCCGGAAGTTGCACTCGTGGATCTGGTGCTCACCCTCGTGGCCGGAGACGACGAGCTGCAGCCCGGGGATCCGCGGCTTCAGCCCCTCCAGCCAGGGCAGCAGTTCGTTGTTCGACGACACGCGGACGATGGTCTGGGAGAACAGCGTCCCCACGCTCGCCCTCACCGTGATCGGATCGTAGAGATCCGCGGTGTGGCCCGTGACCACGATCCCGTGCGCGCCGAACGCCGCTGCCGCACGGATCGTGGTCCCGAAGTTGCCGGGGTTCGTGGGGCGGTCGAGGAGCAGGACGAGGAGGTCGTCGCGCACCGGAATGCGGGCGAGATCATCCTTCGGCGTGCTGATGATCGCGGCGATCTCGGAGGATTCGTTCTTCTCGCTCAGCTTGTCGAGCAGGGCCGCGGGAAGCTCGAGGTGGGCATCCGCCTTCGAAGTGGCGAGGATCTCCCGCGCCCACCCCGAGAGCTGCACGTCCCTCGGATAGAGGAACGCATTGATCTTCCAGCCGCAGCGAAGCGCCTCGTTGATCGACCGCACCCCCTCGACGAAGAACTCCCCGTACTTGTGGCGCTTGGTGCGGTTTCGCTTCAGCACCTCGGCGCGCTGGAAGTGGTTGTCTTCCGAGTAGACGCGGATCAGCTTGGGAGGCATGGGCTCCGTGGGGTTTCCTCGGGATCCTCAATACACGCTGTCCACCTGCTCCGGAATGACCTGTCCCTCCTCGTCCAGGCAGGGCGCCCCGGCGCCGCTCGCATCGACGCAGGCATTCGTCGCGCAGGCGTACCCGGCGTCGTAGCGAGGCCTCGGCGCGATGAACATCGGGTTCACGAGCCACCGGTCCCCGAGGTTCCGGTAGCCGTTGCACATGATCTCCTTCTTGTTGCGGTTCACGACCAGCTTCATCGCGGTCGCGTCCTGCAGGAAGGTCACGTCCGTGTCCGAGTCCCCGGCGCCGAACACCTGCCGCTTCGCCGGGTCCGCCGTCTTCGTGAGGGCGTTCGGCCCCGTGTCGCCGTAGATCACCTTGTTGATCCAGCAGCGCTTGCCCTCGATGTAGGTGATGAGCGCGTTGCCGGTGACGTTGCCGCTGCCGTCGTTCTGGCCATCGGGCACCGAGCCGCAGCCCTGGAGGTTCGCCGTGAGGCGGCCGTCCCCGCCCGTGACCTGACGGATGCCGACCACATGATCCGCGGCGATCCCCACCCGCTCCGCGAAGGGCTCGACCACGAACTGCGGCGACGCCGACACCACCCACACATCGAGGCCGTTCTCCTGCATCACCCCGATGAGGTCGCGGATCTGGTCGTAGATGCGCAGCGTCGCGGCGAGCCCCGTCCGGGTGCCGATGGTGTGCGTCGCCCCGAGATCGGCCGCGAGGGCCTCGGTGATGGCGGCATCCGCGAAGCTCCTGATCTCCGCCGGCAGGTAGCCCGCCTGGAGCTGGGCCAGCCACGCATAGCCCGGCGAGATCCAGCGGTGGTTGTACCCCTCGAACGCGGCGGCGCCGCCGGTAGTCGTCCCGTCGACGTAGATGCTCAGGATCGCATCGGCGCACGCGCTCGACGTGCTGGTCGGCAAGGGCTGCCCTGCATCCACCAGCGCCCCGCAGGCTACATCGAGAGCGGTGCGCGCTGCCGCGGTGAGATAGGGGCTGGTGAGCCGCCAGTTCTTGCCAGCCGGCTGCCGGATCAGGTCGTGGCGCAGCATCCAGAACATCGTGGCGTCGCCGACGTCGTTCTTGATGACGGTGTTGTCCCAGTCGAACACCGCGACCGGACGGCGCGCGGGGTCGTAGCCCGGATCGTTGCGCCCGTGCGCATCGATGAAGGCGTCGAGCCGCTGGCGGTTCTGGCCGTACCAGGCGAGCGCGGGATCCAGATCGGGCAGCACCTCGACACCGCCATCCGGATTGCCCCCTGCCGTGCCCGAGCTGGTGGAGCCAGCCCCGCCGGCACCTCCAGCCCCGCCGCCCGTGCCGCCCGTGCCCGTGGTCGCAGGCTTCGCGGGATCGTCCCCGCCGCAGCGGCACAGCAGGGGAACGAGGGACAGCGCAGGCAGCAGGACCAGCAGGGCTCGGCCAGGGGAGAGGCGCTTCATGCAGGTAGCGTGTCCGAGCCACGCGGAGGCGTCCAGATGCGCTGGGCACCGGCGAGGAAAGCTCCTCGATCTGGTGCGCTCACCGTGAACGCCTGGTGTCATCCTTCACGACGAGGCGACAGCGACGCAACATCAAGGCGAGCTTCCAGCTCGTCGTTCCGGGTCTGTCGAAGGATCTCAGCCCTTCATGGCGGCAGGGCTCGGGGGATCAGGGGCTCTCAGGGGCCGGCTTCTTCGGCGCGCCGTCCTCGCAGGCTCCCTTGAACTGGTACTTCTCCGCGGTCAGGCCGCATCCGTAGATGGTCTGACCGTTGCAACCGCAGAACGGGTCGGCGCAGGGGGGCGGTGGGAGTGAGCAGACCGGTTGAACCTCGGGGCCGCACCCGGGCATGTCGTAGAGAAGGCTCTCCCCCTCGGCGCACGCGCCACCCTGCCCGGAGCCGCCTTGCCCGAAGCCACCTTGCCCGGAGCCACCTTCACCAGAACCACCTGCACCGGCGCCACCCTGCCCCGAACCACCCTGCCCGGAGCTGTTTGGACCGACGACGGTGGACGAAGAGCACGCAGCAAGGGGCGCCGAGAGCAGGAGCAGCGCCAGCGCGAGGATCGGACGAGGCATGCCTCCGGTTGTACCCGTGATACGTGACCGGGGCCACCATGGCGCAGGTTGCCGTCACCTCGCGGTGGGCGGTGGTGCGCCACACGGGACAGGGACCTTGGCCTCTGCGTACGCTCCCAGGCCAGGAGACCCGGATGAAGATCACCCTCCTTGCGCTCGGTAGCCGTGGCGACGTCCAGCCCTCGGTCGCACTCGGCAAAGGCCTGGCGGCGCGCGGCCACACGGTCCGCGTCCTCGCCGGCACCAACTTTCACCCCTGGATCGTCAAGCACGGGCTGGAGACGGCCCCCTCCTCGCTCGACATGCAGGACATCATGCGCACCGAGTGGGGCGTGGCGTGGGCCGAGAAGGGCACCAATCCCCTCCTCGCCAGCCGCGCGGTGGCCCGGATCCACGAGCAGTTCGGCTGGGCTCTCACCGAGGACATCCTCCACGCCTGCGAGGGGGCAGAACTCATCCTCAGCAGCTTCACCTCCGACTTTCAGGCCTGCTCCATCGCGGAGGCGACGGGCGCGCTGCACATCAGCGTGCCGCTCCAGCCGTCGGCGCTCGCCACCCGGCACGGTCCTTCCTCGCTCGCCGCGGTCGTCCCCGGAAAGGACAGCGTGCTCAACCAGCTCTTCGCGAAGGCGATGGTCGAGCCCACCATCTGGCGGTGGACAGGCGCCAACGTGAACCGGCTCCGCCGGGAACGGCTCCGCCTCCCCGAGCACACCCGGAGCACGGCCTTCGAGGCCCTCCGCCGCACGCCCACCCTCCACGGGTGTAGCGCGCACATCGCCCCGCGCGCGCCGGACTGGCCCGCCGACTGGCAGGTCACGGGCTACTGGTTCCTCGACGAGGCCGAGCCCTATGCGCCGCCCGAGAGCCTGACGCGCTTCCTCGACGCGGGAGAGCCGCCGGTGTGCATCGGCTTCGGCAGCATGCCGGCCAGCGATCCGGCGGCGCTCACCCGGATGTTCATCGATGCCATCAGCCGCAGCGGCCGGCGCGCGATCCTCCTGTCGGGCTGGGCTGGGCTCGGGGGAGTGCCTCTGCCGGACACCTTCTTCCAGATCGACAGCGCTCCCCACGACTGGCTCTTTCCCAGGGTTGCGGCGGTCGTCACCCACGGGGGGGCGGGCTCCGTCGCGGCCAGCCTGCGCGCGGGCCGGCCGACGCTCGTCGTCCCCCACATGAGCGACCAGATCTACTGGGGCCGCCGCGTCGCCGAGCTCCAGCTCGGGCCGTCACCCATCCCGCGCCCGCGCCTCCGCGCCGACCGCCTCGCGGAGGCCATCGCCCTGACCAGCGACCCGGCGATCCGCCGCAACGCGGAGGCCATGGGCGCGAAGATCCGCGCCGAGGACGGCGTGACCACGGCCGTCGACGCGATCGAGGGGATCATCGCAGCCCGCAGGCCTGAAGGCTCGAGCGCCCGCGGACGCTGAGGCCAGGCGAAGGACACCATGAACATCTGCCTCATCGGGATCGGCACGCGCGGCGACCTCCAGCCCCTGATCGCGCTCGGCAAGGGGCTCGCGGCGCGCGGGCACAGGGTCCGCGTGCTCGCTGGCGCGGGCTTTCTCCGCTGGATCGAGGGGCACGGGCTCGAAGCGGTCCCGGCCGAGCTGAACATGGAGACGTTGATGCGCTCCGAGCTGGGGCGCACGTGGGCCGACACGGGCGCCAATCCGCTGGTCGGGGTGAAGATGATGCGCCGCCTCTTCGCGCAGCAGGACGAGATCCTGGCGGCGGACCTCCTGCGCGCCGCCGACGGCGCCGAGGTGATCCTCAGCAGCATCACCACGGTCGTGCACACCGCATCCATCGCCGAGGCCTCGGGGGCGTTGCACGTCTGCCTGCCCCTCCAGCCCTCACCGCTGGCGACGCGGCACGGGCCCTCGGCCCTCCTGGCCGCCGCGCCGCACCGGGACAGCGCGCTCAACCTGCTGCTCGGGAAGCTGCTCGAGGAGACGCTGTGGCGCATCAGCGGCGCGTTCGCCAACCGGCTCCGCGAGGAGCGCCTGGGCCTGCCGCCGCTCACCCGGGGCGAGGCGATGGCGATGCTGCGGCGCACGAAGATGGTGCACGGATGCAGCGCGCACGTCGCCCCCCGCGCGCCCGACTGGCCCGACGTCTGGGAGGTGTGCGGTTACTGGTTCCTCGACGAGGGCAAGGGCTACGAGCCCCCCGAGGCGCTGACGCGCTTCCTCGATGCCGGCGAGCCGCCCCTCTGCGTGGGCTTCGGGAGCATGACCACGGGCGATCCGGCGGCGGTCACGCGCCTCCTCGTCGACGCCGTGACCCGGAGCGGGCGCCGCGCGATCCTGCTCTCGGGCTGGGCTGGGCTCGGGGGGGTCGCGCTCCCGGAAAGCATCCTGCGCCTCGACAGCGCGCCCCACGACTGGCTCTTCCCGCGCGTGTCGGCGGTGGTGACACACGGGGGCGCGGGGACGGTGGCCGCTTGCCTGCGCGCCGGGCGCCCGGCCGTCGTGGTCCCCCACATCGCTGACCAGCCCTACTGGGGGCGCCGCGTGGAGGAGCTGGGCCTGGGCCCGGCGCCGATCCTGCGTCCACGCCTCAACGCAACCCGCCTCGCCGCCGCGCTCCAGGCCACTCAGGACACGGCGATGCAGCGCCGCGCCGAGGCGATGGGCGAGAAGATCCGGGCGGAGGATGGGGTGACGGTGGCCGTGGCGCGCATCGAGCAGCACATGGAGGCGCACCGCCGCGGCGGGTGAGGCCCAGCACTCCTCGATGGAGAGGGGGTGCGCTCAGGCTGCGCTCAGGCCGAAGCGGCGCCGCTCACGCAGGGCGGCGGGGAGAGGCGGTGGTCGCGGTGGTCGTAGGGGTTGCCGCTCTTGCCCTCCAGGGCGGCGATCGCGATGTTGTACATCTCGCGCGCCGTCACGTAGTGGAGGACCCACTCCTTGCCGTCGTTGTAGCGGCTCGTCAGCTCGCGGTGGAGCATGTGGCCGTGCTCTCCGAGCAGCGGGCCGGCCTGGTACTCCGGCGCGCCGTGCGCGTACACCTTCACGAACACCCACTCGGGGCGGCCCTGGACGTGGATGTTCTGCTCCACCCAGTTCTTCACGCGCTCGGGGGTCGGCGGGTCCGAGGGCTGGAGGCCGCTGTACTCCAGGCGCATCGAGAGCTTTCCAGGGCGGCGGGTGAGGCAGAGGGGCCCCTCGATCATGAGGATCCGGTCCTCCATCACCTCGCCGACCCTGGCGCGCACGCCGCTCTCGTAGGCGCGCCGCCGCGCCAGGTCTCCGGTGGGCCAGTAGATCTGGTTGACGATGTTCGGCTGGGACTCGTCGGGGGCCGAGGGAAAGGTGAAGTCAGCGTAGCAACCGGTCTCGAAGAGCAGCGGGATCTCGTCGTCCACGCCGCACGCGGAGCCGTCCTTGCGCGAGTTGGCGAGGCACCAGTTGCCGTGGATGAAGGCGTAGCGAGCCCTTCCTGTGGGGTCGCGCGAGAAGTGCCCGTGCCGCCCGATCTCGTCGATGTACCGGCGCAGGTCGTCACGCAGCTTCGCGGTGGTGTCGCCGTCGTGGTGCAGGTGGAACTCGACCTCGCCGAGGCCCGCGCGCGCGAGGTCGGCGAGGGCATCCATCCACTCGGGCACGTACTGCTCGCCGGGGAAGAAGAACGAGTGGCGCGGGTGCCGGCCGTCGGCGTCCACGTAGCCCTTCGCGAGCGCCGGGTAACCGTCCGACCAGGCCTTGACCCGCGCGTCGCCGACCTCGCGGCTGGCGTTGTCCCACCCGGGCTCCCAGTGGTCGCACACGGCGAAGAGGAGGTGCCTCGGCCCACTCACCTTGGGGGCCCGCACGCTCTCCGCCAGGTGACGGGCGTAACCGCCCAGCCAGGTGTGCAGGTTCTTGTCCTTGAGGCGCTCGACCTGCTGCTGAATCCGACGCTGAAAGGTTCCAATCATGGGGAGATCCCTGGTGGCCCGCAGGAGAAGGCGCGGCCAGTCGACCCGTTGTAGCACGGGCGCGCGCCTGCAGGCCCGAGCCACGCCCGCGGGTGGTACGATCCGCCCACGAGATGCGCGGTTCGCTGCAAGGTTCTCTGCAAGGTCCGCGCAGCCCGCGACGTTCCCGGTAGAGGTGGCCTCATGAGCGAGTGGCTGGTCGAAGGCGCGGGCAACCGCAAGGCGTTCGAGGATCTCCTCGAAGCACTCCGCCCGACGGGCACCGGGGCCTTCCCGACCGGGAGCGCGCTCGCCCTCGTGGGAGCCGGGTCCAGCGCCCGGGTGCGCTATCCCCTCTGGGGAAGTCTCCTCGACCGCATGGCCACCACCATCGGCGAGAACGATCCCACGGCGGAGGCCAAGCTCGCGGCGCTGAAGGCCGAGCAGGACATGCTCTGGCGGGCCGAGGAGTACCGCAGTCTGCTCGGGCCGGACCTCTACACGAGCTTCATCCGCACCACCTTCGGCCCCGAGGAGGCGCCCCACGACACCTTCCACGAGGACCTGGTGCGGCTCCCCTTCCGGCACATCCTCACCACGAACTACGACGCGGTGCTGGAGCAGGCCCACACGGCGGCGTTCCACCGCCCCCGGGCGGTCGCGGTCACCTGGACGGAGGCGGCGAACCTCCGCGAGATCATCCAGCGCATCGGAGACCCCACCTACGGGCGCCGGTACATCTATCTCCATGGGCGGTTCGACGCGCCCGAGGGCATCGTCCTCACCGAGCGGGACTACACCGAGCGGTACGTGCGCCACGCGGAGACCTGGCCCAGGCTGTTCGCGCTCCTCGCGGCGCAGCGCGTGGTCTCGCTGGGCTTCTCGCTCAGCGACCTCGATCTCATGGGCGTGTTCCGCGAGGTGAAGGCGCTGATGGGGCCTGGCGATCCGCGCCACTTCGCCATCCTGCCCCACGAGGGGAAGGCGGAGAGCGGCTCGGTGCGCCAGCGCCTCCAGGGCAAGTACGGGATCCGGCCCGTCTTCTACCGGCAGACGCCCACCCACGAGGGGTTGCCCGCGCTCGTGAAGGCGCTGCTCATGGCCCTCACGCCCTCGCGTCCCTCGCTGCCGCCCGATCCACCCACGACGAGCCTGCGCCCGCCGCCCGAGCCGCTCCCGCCCAGGGCGGGGTACGATCCGCAGTGCTACGTGCGGCAACCGCTGGTGGAGCGGCGGGTGCTGTCGGGGCTCGCGGAGGCGGGGAGCCCCGTGGTCCTCCTGGGCTCGGCGCGCTCGGGCAAGACGGCGCTGCTCCGGCACGTCCTCGACGACGCGGTGCGCACCGACCAGGCCGCCGGCAAGCAGAGCCGCAGCGTGCTCGTCGAGCTGTCCACCTTCGACCCGGAGGCGCAGGTCTCCCACGAGGATTTCCTCTACGAGCTGGCCATGCGCCTCGTGGAGGGCGTGGAGGGCAACGAGGCGTGGCTGGAGGATGCGTGGGGCCGGCCGGGGACGGCGGCGCGGCGGCTCACCTGGCTGCTCAAGACGCACCTCCTCAACACCGTCACCGAGCGCCTGCTGGTGGCCATCGAGTCGGCCGATCAGCTCCCGCGCTTCGGGTTCTGGGAGCACTTCCTCGGCCTGCTCCGCTCCTGGGCGCAGGAGAGCAAGCCCCCCTGGGACCGCCTGCGGATTGCCATCGCCGTCTCCACCGAGCCCACGCTGCTGAAGGAGGAGATCCACCGGTCTCCCTTCTTCAACGCGGCGATGCTGGTGCGCCTGCAGGAGCTCGACGAGGCCCAGGTCGTGGAGCTGACGGCCCTCTACCGCCTCCGCTGGAGCGACGCCGATCGCCGCGCGCTGGTGGAGCTGGTCGGCGGCCACCCCTACCTGCTCCGGCTGGCGCTGCACGAGGCGGCCCTCCACGGCACCGCGATCGCGCGCATCGTGGAGGCGGCGCAGCAGGACGGCGGCATCTACCGCGACTTCCTGGGCCAGCTCCGGCGCAAGCTCGACGGCGAGCTGCGCGGGGCGCTGTGCCGGGTCCTCGCCGGCCAGGTGGACAGGCTCGATCCAGAGATCGAGGACCGGCTCCGCGGGGCCGGCTTGATCCGCGGGACGTACGGCGCTTACCGGCTCCGCTACCCCCTGTACGAGGCCTATTTCCGCCACATGTGCGCCCAGCCGTGATGACCGCCCCCGACAGCGCCGTCCCCTCCTCCTCGCAGTCCTTCCAGACCGAGGGGCGCGGCATCGTCGACGCCGACGGGCAGGGCTTCTACGTCGTCCGCAAGTCGGACGCCGAGCTGTTCGAGCGGCTCCTGCGGCGCGAGCCCTGTTACGTGCTGGCGCCGCGGCAGATCGGCAAGTCGAGCCTGCGGATCCGCACCCAGGAGCGGCTGCGCGGGCGGGGAGTCCGCTGCGTCTCCATCGACCTCACCAGCATCGGCAGCGGGGCGAGCGCCGACGAGTGGTACTTCAGCATCGCGGCGGCCATCCACGAGGACCTCGGCCTCGACCCCGACCTCGACGAGCTCTGGCGCAAGAACCGCCGCATGTCGCCGGTCCGACGCTTCCGCCAGTTCCTCGGGGACGTGGTGCTCGGCGAGGACGACGAGGGTCCGCCGGTCGTGATCTTCCTCGACGAGATCGACGTCACCCTCGGCCTGCCCTTCTCGCGGGACGATTTCTTCGGGCTGATCCGCTCCGCGCGGGAAGCGCGCGCGGACGCCCCCCGGTGGGGCAGGCTGACCTTCTGCCTGATCGGGGTCGCCGCCCCCCTCGACCTCGTGGCCGATCCCGAGCGCACGCCGTTCAACAACTCGTTCGAGGTCCGCCTCGACGATTTCTCCCGCGAGGAGGCGCGCACGTTCCTCCCCGGCCTCGCGAACGCCAGCGCAGACCCGGAGGCGCTCCTCGGGGCCGTCCTCGACTGGACGAGCGGCCACCCGGCGCTCACCCAGCGGCTCTGCTACCACCTCTGCCAGCAGTCCTCCGCGGGGGGCGAGGCGCAGGACGGCGACAGCAAGGGCGGCGACAGCAAGGGCGGCGACAGCAAGGAAGGCAAGCGCAAGGGGGGCAAACGCAAGAGCGATGCGGCGCGGGTGAAGGACCTCGTGGACACGCTCTTCCTCGACAGCGGTCGCATCAGCGATCCCATCCTCCTCGATGCGGAGCGGCGCTTCGCCGGGGACCGCGCCGACGCCCGCATCCCGGTGATGCTGCACCTCTACGGGCGCCTCCTCAACGGCGAGGACGTGGACGCCGACGGGAACAACCCGCGCCAGTTCGGGCTGCGCATCGCCGGCCTCGCCGCGGAGCGGAAGGAGCGCCTCGACCCCGAGGAGCTGTCGCCCGAGGAGCCCACCCGGAGCGCCTCGCGGACGCGGTTCCGGCTACGGAACCGCATCTTCGCCAGCGTCTTCGATCGTGCCTGGGTCGACGAGCGCCTCGCCCGCCGGTTCCTCACCGAGCCGCTGCAGATCTGGAAGGACTCGGGCCGGAAGGAGGACCACGTGCTGCGCGGAGACTCGCTGCGCATCGCGCTCGCCTGGGCCAAGGGGCGCGACGACGTGACCCCCGACGAGCACGACTTCCTCCAGGCCTCCCAGGAGGAGCAAGGGCGCGCCGAGGCGGCACGGCAGCAGGCGGAGGTGGAACGGGCCCGGCGGGAGCGCGCCGAGCAGGCCATGCGCTCGCAGCGGCGGGTGGTGTCGATCCTCGCCACGAGCATCGCCCTGCTCGGGGTGCTGATGATCGTGGTGATCATCCTCTACTCGGAGAACCAGCGCGCGCTGCAGGAGAAGAGCGAGGCGCTTGCGAGCGAGCAGCAGGCGAGGTCCGTGGTCGAGAATGCCTACGAGGAGCGCGTCGCGCGCGCGCGGGACGAGCGCGTCGAAGCGGAGCGGCTCTACAAGGAGGCCCAGAAGGCGCACCAGGACGCCGAGGAGGCCGCGAAGCGCAAACGCGAGGAGGCCAAGGTGGCCGAGGAAGAAGCGCGCCTGGCCCTCAGCAAGGCGCCGCGCTGGTCCACCGAGCGCTTGAAGGCGGAGAGGAAGGAGGACGCTGCACAGAAGGTGCGAAAGGAGGCCGACCGGCTCGATTCGAAAGCCGACGATGCGGCCCGGGGCATGCAGAGCGCCCTCCAGCGCTACACCATCGCGGACCGGGCGGTGGCCACCCTGGAGGACGGGTCGCCCCAGGGCGCTTCTATCGCGGGCTCGGTGAAAGGCGCGATCGAGGCGGAGCAGGGCGAGACGCGCCGGCTGAGCAACCTGGTGGAGACGCAGAAAGAAGCCCTCACAAGCGCGCAGAAGGAGATCGAAGATCTCAGGGAGACGCAGCGCGACCTGGAGGCGCAGCTCGCGGCGGCGGAGCTGGAGAAGGCGACGCTGCAGCGTGAGCTCAACGCGGCGCGGGCCCAGCAGCGCGCGCCTGTGCCCTCCAAATTGCCGGCGCCCACCCCAAACGCCCCCCCGCCGAACTGACGGCCCTCACTGCCGGCCCTCACTGCTGGCAGGGCGAGGGGACGCGAGTCCCCTCGTGGAGACTTAGAACGTCGACGCCTTGCGCGAGTTCTTCCAGGTCGACTTGTTGCCGGAGGGAGCGGCGCCGGACGGAGGCCTGGAGCCCTGGGGAGGCGACGCGGGAGGACGCGCTCCAGGGAGTGGCGTCGCGGCGCCCTGCGGCGTAGCGCCCGGAGACGCCGCCGGTGAAGCGCCTGACGCTGTCGGGGTGGTCCCGGGCGCAGCGCCATCCGCCGGCGGCGCGCCTGCCGATGCGGGTGCTGGCACGACCTCGGGCGCGTCTCCCCCGGGCTTCGCCTCGCCGGGCGCCTTCTCGGGCTTCATCTCCGCAGGCGTGTTCTCCCCGGGCTCACCCCGCTCCTGGACCACCGCCGGCGCGCCTACCGCGCCAGGTTCGACACCGAGCGGCACCCCCGACGCGGGACCCGCATCCGCCGGCCCTGCTGGACGGCCCCGCAGCAGGGCCACGGCCAGCATGCCCGCGACACCGAGCGCGAGCCCTGCGGCGCCCACGCGGAGCAGGCTCCACCCGCCGCTGCCGCTCCCCGCCTCGGCATCTGACAGGGCTTCGAGGTGCACGACGGCGGTGTTCGAGTTGGACTCCACCTTCGACAGCGACACCAGCTCCTCGCTCGACGCAGACGCCGACACGGGCGTCACCTCCACGGGATCCATCTCCGCCGTCGCGGCCTTCGCGAGCCAGGCGCTCACCGGCGCCACGTTCGCTGGACGCCCCTTCGTCGAGGCGCTGGTGGCCCCGTCCCCGCTGGGCGTCGCTGCCCGCGCAGACGCAGCCTCGGTCTGTTCCATGGCGGCGCGCGCAGCTCTGGGCACGGGCGTCGCCACGGCGTCTGCAGCCGCGGCAGGGGCAGAACCGGCCGCGGGCGCCACCTCAGGGCCAGCTTCCAGCGGGCCCGAGGCCAGCGCTGCGGGTGACCCGCCGGGTGCCGACGCAGCGGGAGACGCGCTGGCCGCAGCACCCGCGAGCGCCGAGCCGAACGATGCCAGATCGATCTCCACCGGATCGACGAGGGTCGGCGCGACTTCCCGGTGCACGTCCACCCGGCGCGCCGCGGCCATCTGCTGCGCGAGCGCGGCGCCGGTCCGCCAGGACCGCACGTTGGTCGACTCCCAGCCCACGGCCAGGTCGAAGGCCTCGCTCATCTCGCGCGCGCTCGTGAACCTCGCGCCGGGGTCCCGCGTGAGCGCCTTCTGGAACCAGGCGTCCACGGCGCGCGGGAGGTCGGCGCGCAGCGCGGTCGCCGGCGTGAACTGGCCGGCGTTCACCGCGAGGAGGAGCTGGGCGACCCCGCCGTCGCGGCGGAACGGCAGCTCGCCGGTGAGCATGCGGTAGACCACCACGCCGAGCGACCAGAGATCGCTCCGGTTGTCCACCTCGCGGGCGTCGTTGAGCTGCTCGGGGCTCATGTACACGAGCGTCCCCACCACGTCGCCCCCGGCGGTGATCTGCGGCCCCTTGTCGCCGTGCTGCTTGGCGACCCCGAAGTCGAGCAGCTTCGTGAACACGTCGCCGTCGCCGTCGGCGTCGAGCAGGAACACGTTGCTGAGCTTGATGTCGCGGTGGATGATCCCGAGCTGGTGGGCCTTGCCGACCACCTTGCAGAGCTGGCCGAGGATCTGCGCCACCTCCTGGGTGGGCAGCGGCCCGAGGCGCCGCAGCCGCTCGTCGAGGTCCTCGCCTTCGAGCAGCTCCATCACGATGAACGGCTGGCCGTCGGCCGTGACGCCGTGATCGTGCACCTGCACCACGTGCGGACTCTTGATCTGCGCGGTGTAGGTCGCCTCACGGCTGAAGCGCGCGACGAGCGCCGGGCTGTGTGACGAGCCGGCGGCGATGAACTTCACGGCCACCTCGGTCCGCAGGGCGGTGTGCTCTGCGGTCCACACCGACCCCATGCCCCCCTTCCTGAGGAGCCTCACCAGCTTCACATGCGGGGTGACCTGATAGCCGACCTGAAGCCCCATGGACCTCCCTCTGGCGTACCACGGCTCGCCGCGCGGGCACTACCAAGAGCGACTCCGTCGAGTGCCCGATGCAGCAGTGCATCGCGGTCGGGCCACCCCGTCTGCCGCGCGGTACGGCGGAGGCCGCAGCTCAGTACAGCGACTCCGGAGGACGGCCGTCGCGCAGAAAGCGCCGCGCCACTTCAGCAATGCGACGCACCTGGAACTCGGGCCTCCTGGGCACGATGTAGGCGACCAGCGCCCGCAGATACGCGCCATCGGCCTGCGTGTCACCGCGTTCGAGCCGATGCAGCGCCTCGGTCATCTTGATCGCGTGGGCCGTCAAGATCGGGCGCACCGCCATGTCGAACGCAGCAAACGGCGCGATCTCGGCGTAGGCCGCGAGCCGCTCCTCGGACGTCAGCGCCTCGGTGATCGCCAGGGCGCGCCCCACGTCGCGTGATGCCAGGGCCTCGGACAGGGAGCCACTCGCCTCCTTCGCGGGCCGGGGCGCCTCGCCGTCGGCGTGCCTCAGCTTTCCCACGAACGACGCCGCCAGCACGGCGAGCCGCGCGGCGTGCTCGTCGCTCGCGCCGCTCTCGCTGCCCACGCTGCCCACGCCGCCCACGACGCCCACGCCGCCCACGCCGCCCACGACGCCCACGACGCCCACGCCGCCCACGACGCCCACGCCGCCCACGCCGCCCGCGCCGCTCCCCGCGCTCTTGCCCTGCACCAGCGAGATCGCGGCCTCGGCGAAGGTGACAGCGTGCGTCACGTCGAGGACCGAGACCTCCGCGTCGCGCCGCTGCTCCCAGGCCTCGTCGAACCGCGCGACGCGCACCGCAGCAGCGTGGGCCGCGGCGCGGAGGAGCGCCACCGGGTCCACCCCCTGCCCCAGCCGGACCACCGTCGCGTCCGCGGCCTGGCGCTCCCCCGCGAGGACCGCGGCCTCGTAGATGGCGCGGTCGGCGTCCTCCATCTCGCCCCCGCCCGCGTCACCGCGCACCCCGAGGGCCTCGTTCACCCGCCCCAGCGCCGCCCGCGTGGCTGCCCAGGGAGGCAAGCTCGTGTCGATCGTGGCCCAGGAGAGCTGCACCACGGACGCGGCGAGGAGGTCATCGGCCACGGCCGGGAAGCGCCTCGCCAGCTCGCAGGCCTTGGCGAGGAAGATCGCGCCGTGACCGTAGTCGAGCTGGTGCTGCGCGACGAACGGGAGAAGCGCCACCCGCACACCCTCGGTCCCCTCGCTCTCGCAGAGCTCCCGGATGCGCGACTCGGCCTCCTCGCGCCGCTCGTTCTCCAGGGCGGCCACGATCTTCCCGTGCTCCTGGCGCTCCTCGTAGCTCCCCAGGAACGCCGCGAGGGCGCGGTCCCCCTGCTTCGCCAGCACCTTGGAGCGCGGCGGCAGGTGGATGGAGGGCTCGGCGATCGCGTGCGCCCCCGCCACGAAGGCCTCCTCGGGCTGCACCCACCCCCGCTCCACCCACGCGCACAGATCGGCCAGCATCGCGAGCCCGTGATCGAAGCCGTACTCGGCGCGCTCGGCGCCGTCGCGGGCCACCACCTCGAACGCCACCCCCATCCGCCCGAGGCCGCTGTCCTCGCCGAGCGGCAGCCCGAGCGCCGAGAGGCGCAGCGCCTCGCGGAGCGCGCGCGGCATCTCGTCGCGGGAGAGCGCCGCCCGCAGCGACGCCAGCAGCCGCCGGGTCTCGGCGCCACGGTCGACGGCCCGGTTCAGGTGCACGCGGCCGTTTTCCACGCGCGTCGGGTAGCGGCGCACCGGATCGCCGCCGAACTGGTTCTCGCCCGTCGCCAGGTCGAACTTCCAGTTGTGCCACGCGCACGTCAGCACGCCGTCGCGCACACAGCCCTGCGAGAGGGGATAGCCCTGGTGCGGACACCTGTCGTCGACCGCGTGCACCGCGTCTCCCGTCCGCACGCAGGCGTAGCGGTTCCCCGCCGTGTCCTTGCGCAGCACCGCCTCGCCCGCGGGGAACTCCGCGAGCTGCCCGATCTCGATCCAGTCCTCCCTCATCGCGCTGCCTCCCTCCTCCGATCGCTCCCCCTTGTATCACCGGAGCTTTCGACGGGCGCGGCCCGCAGGTGTATGAGGGCGCCGTGCCCCTGCTCCGC
This sequence comes from Chondromyces apiculatus DSM 436, assembly GCF_000601485.1. Lineage (GTDB taxonomy): Bacteria > Myxococcota_A > Polyangia > Polyangiales > Polyangiaceae > Chondromyces > Chondromyces apiculatus. The sequence goes on along the minus strand of NZ_ASRX01000005.1, from coordinate 167,807 downwards.
CGCCTCGCCTACATCACGTCTCCGCTCGCCCTCTCGCTCACCCTCTCGCTCGCCGCTGGCACCCTCGGCGCATGCACCCCGCGTGAAGCGCCTCCGGCCCCACCGCCCTCCTCGCCCGTTGCCCCGCCGCCCGGTCGCGCCGCACCTCCGCCCGCGGCCGAGGCCAGCGAGGCCCCCCCGCTCGGCCAGCTCCCTGGCCACGCGCGCCCCCTCCACTACAAGCTCACCCTGCAGATCGTCCCCGCCCAGGACCGCTTCTCGGGGACGGCCGAGATCCTCGTGGACCTGCCGGCGCCCCGAAGCATCCTCTGGATGCATGCCCGCGACCTCGCCGCGAAGAGCGCCAGCGCCCGCCCCGAGGGGGGCCAGCCCGTCGCCGGCAAGCTCGAACAGGTGGACCCCACCGGCGTCGCGAAGCTGACCCTCGACCGCCCCGTGGGCCCCGGCCGGGTCACGCTGCACGTGGACTACGACGCGCCGCTCCCGGAGACGAGCTTCGGCCTCTACAAGGTCCGCCGCGGCAGGCGCGCCTATGCCTTCACCCAGTTCGAGGCGACGAGCGCGCGCCTCGCCTTCCCGGGCTTCGACGAGCCTGCCTACAAGACCCCCTTCGACGTCACCCTCCTCGTCCCCCGCGGCGAGGTAGCCATCTCCAGCGGGCGCGAGGTCGAGCGCGCCTCCGCCACCGGCGACCTTGACCGGGTGACGTTCGCGACCACGCCCCCGCTGCCCACCTACCTGCTCGCCTTCGCCGTGGGCCCGCTCGACGTCGTCGACGCGCCCGCCGTTCCTCCCACCCCGGCGCGCAAGACTCCCTTGCCTCTCCGCGGGGTGGCCACCAAGGGCCGCGGCGCGGAGCTCGCGTACGCGCTCCGGCACACGGGCTCCCTCGTCAAGGCGCTGGAGGACTACACCGCGCTGCCGTACCCCTTCGACAAGCTCGACATGATCGCCGTCCCCGACAAGCGCGGCGCCATGGAGAACGCGGGCGCGGTGACCTTCAGCGAGTTCTTGCTCCTCATCGAGGAGCCCCACTCCTCGACGCGGCAGCGCCACGCCTTCTTCTCCGTCGGCGCCCACGAGCTCGCGCACATGTGGTTCGGCGACCTGGTGACCATGCCCTGGTGGAACGACCTGTGGCTCAAGGAAGCCTCCGCCAACTGGCTCGCCGCCCACGCCGTGCGGGCGGTGCGCCCCGACATCGACCTCGACACCCACATGCTCGACAACGTGCACGGCGCGATGGGCACCGACGGCCTGGTCAGCGCGCGCAAGATCCGCCAGGAGATCCGCGACCACCACGACATCACCAACGCCTTCGACGGCATCACGTACGACAAGGGCTACGGCGTGATCACCATGTTCGAGCGCTGGCTCGGCCCCGAGGCCTACCAGCGCGGCATCCGCGCCTTCCTCGGCGCGCACCGCTACGGCAATGCCACCGACGACGATTACCTCGCGGAGATCTCCCGCGCCACCGGCCGCGACGTGGCGACCCCGATGCGCACCTTCCTCGACCAGCCCGGCATCCCCCTCATCGAGGCCAGCCTCACCTGCGAGGGCAAGCCCAGGCTCCACCTGAAGCAATCGCGCTACCTTCCCCTCGGCTCGGCCGGGGACCGCACGGCCCGGTGGCAGGTCCCCGTCTGCGCGCGCTACCCCCGGGATGCGGGCGGCAAGGCCCTGGAGACCTCCTGCGTCCTACTCACCGAGCGAGAGGGCGACCTGCCGCTCGTGGGCGACACCTGCCCGGCGTGGATCGCCCCCAACGCCGACGGCAGCGGCTACTACCGCTGGAGCCTCCCTGCCCCCCAGCTCGACAAGCTCGCCAGGCTGGGCCTCCCGCACCTCAGCGTCCGCGAGAAGCTCTCGCTCGGCACCAGCGTGAAGGCCTCGTTCCGCCAGGGAGCGACGTCGGGCGCCGACGCCCTCGCCACCCTCGCCCCGCTCGCCAGCGACCCCCGCCACGAGGTCGCCGTGGAGCCCATCGCGCTCCTCCGCAACGCCCTCGACTGGCTCCACGGCGACCCTGCCCAGGGCGCCGTCGAGGCTTACGCACAGCGGCTCTACACCCCCGTCTTCCTGAAGCACCGCTGGAGGCCCCGGAGCGGCGCGGGCGGCAAGCCTGGCAGCCCCGGCGAAACCGAGGGAGACAGCATCCTCCGGGTCGACGTCCTCCATTTCCTCGCGCTGAGCGCGATGGATCCCGCCGTGCGCAAGGAGGCCGCCGCCCTGGGACGCGCGTACATCGCCGGAGGGGCGCTCCAGACCGACATCGTGCTCCCCGAACTCGCCGCGACGGTCGTCGCCGTTGCTCTCCAGGAAGGTGACGCGGCGCTCTTCGCCCAAGCGCTCGCGGTCCTCACGGCCACCGAGGACGAGTCAGATCGCAGCAACCTCCTCTTCGGCATGGCCTCCGCGCGCGCGCCTGCGCTCGCCGCCCGCGCACGCGAGCTGACGCTGGACCCGCGCCTGCAGTCCCGCGAGGTGAGGCACATCCTCGGCACCCAGCTCCAGGATCCCGTCCTCCGCGAGGCCGCCTGGCAGTGGCTCGAACAGAACCTCGACGCCGTCATCCAGCGCCTCGGCCCCCAGCGCTCCGGCTGGCTCCCCGGCCTCGCCTCGAGCTTCTGCGACAGCGCCCATGCCGAGCGCACCAGCACCTTGTTCTCGCCGCGCATCGCCAAGCTGGACGGGGGACCGCGGAGCCTGGCGACCACGCTGGAGTCGATCCACCTCTGCACAGCCCGGCGCCGCGCGCAGCTCGACGGCCTGCGCGCCTTCTTCGAGACCCCCGCCAGGCGGGCGCAGACGCCGACGAAAGCGCCCGGGCTCCCGGCGAAGCCCTGACCACGACGCCCGCGCAGTTCTTCAGCGCGTCGCCTTGCTCTGCGCCCGGCGCATGGCGTGGAGGATGCCGTCCTGGAGCTTCCCGAAGGTCAAAAGCTCCCTGAGGTCCACCTCCAGCGCCACCAGCGTCCGGGCGACGTCCGCGCGGATGCCGGTGAGGATGACCTCCACCCCCAGCAAGCGCGCCGCGCGGGCGGCTCGCAGGAGCGCATCCGCCACCTTGGTATCGATGATGCCCACGCCCGTGATGTCCAGGATGACGAACCGGGCGCTCCGCTCGGCGATGCCGTCGAGGAGCGTGCTCATGACCTGAGCTGCGCGCCGGCTGTCGACCATGCCGATGAGAGGCATCACCAGGATCTGGTCGTGGATGGGGATGAGCGGCGTGGACAGCTCGACCAGGGCGGCGGCCTGCTGCTCGATGGTGCGCTCCGCCTCCTTGCGCGCGGTGACGTCCTGCCAGGAGCCCACGGCCTCCAGGGGAAGCCCCTCGGCATCGCGCAGGAGCTGCGTCTGGTCATGCACCCAGCGGTATGTGCCGTCCTTGCGCTGCCAGCGGTATTCACGGCAGCACGCGCCCGTCGTGGGGAGCGCTGCGAGCTCGGCGATGACCCGATCCCGATCGTCCGGGTGCACCCTGCACGACCATAGTGTCGGATCCTCGCGCAGCTCTTCGGGCGTGTAGCCGAACTGATCGCGCAGGTTGCCGCTGACGAAGGAGAGGCGCGGTTCGCCGCGGTAATCGATGGCGTAGAGCCCCACCCCGCTCGCGAGCAGGAGGTGCTGCAAGCGCTCGTGAGAGGCGCGCAGGGCCTCCTCGACCTCCAGGCGCGCGCTGGTGTCCTGCGCCACGCAGTAATACAGCCCGTCGATCACCACGACCGACGTCCACGCGAGCCGCGCGAACGTCCCATCCTTGCGACGATAGCGGTTGATCAGCATCGTCGTCCCGGGGTCGGCCGCATTCGTCACCCCCCCGGCAGCCACGACGCCCATCATCGCCTGCACGGTGATTCCGTGATCGTCCGGATGCAGGAATTCGAAGAACGACGCGCTGCGTAGCTCCTCCAGCGTGTATCCGAGTGTGCGCGCCCATGCCGGGTTGAGATCCCGGAAGAATCCATCCTGCCCGGCGACGCACAGCAGGTCCGACGAGGCCGAGAAATAATGATCCCACCCCCGCACCCACGAGCTTCTACCAGCGCCAGCATTCACGCCGCCCGGGAAATGCTGCTGCATCATGATTTCCCCCATGCGCGGCCGCACAGGCCGCCGTCATGCCCTTGCGCGTCCAGGTCCCCCCAGCCGCGCAGAAAAGATGCGTGTCTTCAGGTTACCCGAGAACGCGTCCTGGTTGATATCGAGTCGCAATGGTCCTGCGACTCCTGGCCCCCCCTAAGGCCAGACCGTATGACACCGCGTGAGCGCAGGTGTGCAGCGCGCTCCGCCGTCGGACCACCCTCGCTCGGCGCCGTTACTCGTCCTTCGGAGGCGGCGGTGCGTCGACCCAGATGGGCGTGGCGAGCGGCTGACCCGTCTGCGGATCGAAGCGCATCAAGCGCTTGCCCGGGGGAGGAGCTTGCGTGGGCTCGACAGGAGGGAGCGGCGTCTGAAGGAGGGCGGGAGAGGGCGGGGAGGAAGCCGGCGTCGACTTCGCCTGGACGAAGGGAAGCGGCTGCCGGGGGACGGAGCCGCTGATGTCGGCCGTGTCGCGAAGCGCTGCGAGCGAAGACGGCGCGCCGAGGGGCGGCGGAACAGGGGTGACAATTACCGGCGGCTGAAAGGGTGGCGATGGGGGTGGAGGCAGCACGGGAGGTGCGGGGGTGAACGTCGGCTGCACGGAAGCAGGACGGGCTGCCCAGGGCGAAGGAGCTTCGCTCGGTCCGGGCAGCGACGAAAGCGGGCGAGGCGGGTCCGGAGGGACGGGTGTGTCGCGGGGAGCCGGCGCGCCGAGGGAGGCCAGAGGGAGCGCGGTGCGGGCGAGTCGCTCACGCGTCTTGGCGAAGGTGGCACTGAAGCGGAGCGCCTGGTCGCGCTGCTGCCGCTTGATGCCGAGGGCAAGCTCGGCGGTCCAGGCCGCGTCGACGGCGTGCCAGGAGTCTGCGGGGACGCCGAGGCGGGCAAGGACCTCGAAGAGATCCTCGGCGCGGTAGTGGAGGATGTGCGCGAGCACCTCGGCGTAGCGCTCGAGCTTCACGGAGCGACGGAGCGCGTCGGGATCGGCAGGCATCATCGCTTCCTGGCCTTCTTCAGTACCTTCAGCCGGTTGCATGCGGCGAAGCGGACACTATCCAGCTCCTCTTCCGTGGCTCGCCAGCCGAAGTACTCCGAGGCGGACGGCTGGAGTGTCTCGTTGTGCGTGCACATCATCGAGTACAGGGCCACAGCTTCACCCGGGTCTATCAACTCGGCAGCCTCAGCGAGGAGCATGCAAGCGCGGAAGTCCATGGGGTACGCCGGGAACTCCTCGGTCGCCTTGAACTTGAGGTATTCGCTGTGCTCACACACCTCCTTGGCCACCGAGAGTCGCTTCCACATGAAGTTGGCGACGGGCTCGTCGTGGACGAGACGCATCGTCGCCACGGCGCAGGAGAACTCATCGCCATGGAAACCGTCGTCGATGAGGCGCTCGGAAGGCGAAGTCATGGATGCGGTGGGTGGAGGCACCCACAAGGGAGGTGACTCCGGAGAAGGGGCTCGAACGGCAGCACCACGGGGCCAGAACTTCGGGGGTTTGATGGCTGCCTGCCGCTGGCAAGCTGCCGAGTTGACGAACATCTGCGGCCTCACGTCGAAATCGCGCGGCTCGGCGCAGGAGCGCATGGCCTCGTGGACGCATCGCGGGCGCCTGTGCACGCCACCGCGCTCACCGCCACCGCGAGGCCGAGGAAGGTGGTGACGCGGCGCGGATCAGGCCACAGGAAGGTTCTCATCGGTCGGCTCCTCGGCGAATCCCTTGAAGAATGGTGGTGTCTGACCCTCGATCTCGCGCCGGAAGGGCTCGAGATCCTTGCGCAGGTAGATCTGGTCCCAGGCGAGGTTCTTCAACACCTTCGTCAGGGGAGCGGGAGCTGCCTGCGGCAGTGCGGTCTCCGGCGGCCCGCCCTCCACGAACTTGATCCTGCAATGGAAGCGCGCCTTGCCGGCGACGTCCTTGTCGCCCTCGTTGGTGAGCCAGATCCGGGGCAGGTAATGGACACCGTGGACGAGCTTGCGCTTCACCTGTTTCCGCCGCTGCTCGTGATCCTGGGGTCTCCTGGCCTCCGCCACGGGCGAGTAGCTCGACAGGAAGTACGAGAAGCAGCCCCACTCCGGGTGGTCGGGGAGCGTGCTCATGAACCTCTGGAGATTCATCTCGCGGGCGCCCTCGGCCCACATGCACTTGGCGAGGAGGCCTTGCGGCGCGAAGACCACCCACCAGCACTGGAGGTCGGTGAACCCGGGCGTGTTGCGCAGAGCCCAGAGGAGCCGCGAGACGGGGTAGTTCTGGTGCAGCTCCGGCCCGTAGGTCTGCACGAGGCGGCTCGCGTAGAGGACGTGCTCGTTCAGCAGCATGGCCGCACGCTCCTTGCTCACCTGCCTGGGACGCTCGGTGATCACCAGGCGCGCGAGGCCGATGGGGCGCGCCCGCCGCAGGAACATGGCGTGCTCCGCGAGCTGGATGGGCGGCGGCAAGATGCCGATCCCCGACGTGATGTTGCCCTTCCCTGGCGCCAGCTCGATCTCCTTGTAGCCGTCCAGGTGCCCTTCCCCCTGGACCTTGAAGATGACCTCGCTGTGCGAGGTCTCGAGGTGCTTCAGGGTCTCGTTGGCGCTCACGTTGAAGGCCTGGAAGGACTTCCCGCTCTTGTGGACGCGCAGCACGAAGTAGATGTGCGATCCCGGGAGCTGCTGGTTGAAGCCGTACACGTATGGATGGGTCGTGCTGTCGGCGGCCAGCGCCTTCATCTCCGCGATCTTCTTTCGCTCCGCCAGCGCCGCCCCGAGCATCGCCCGCTTCTCCTGGAGCTTGGCCTGGGCATTCTGCCTCGCCTCCTGGGTCTTGCCCTCGGCGGCCTTCTGCTCTTCGGCAGCGATCTCCTTTTCTAGCTTCGTGATCTTCTCGTCGTTCTTCGCCTCCTTGGCGGCTTCCTTGGCGACATACGTCTCGGAGGGCGCCTTGCGGCCCGGGGAGAGCCAGGAGTCGTTGAAGGTGGAGCCGCCGACCTTCTTCCGCGTCTCGAAGTAGGTGCCGACGACAGCGCGGAAGTTGTTGCCGTGGCTCTCGTACTTCGAGAGGTAGAGCGTGATGGTCCCCGCGGCGACGCCGCTGTCCGGATCCATGGTGATGATCGAGCCCGGAGCGAGGCCAGCGGCGATGACGCTGGGCGCATCGAGGGGCGTGTCGCCCGGGGAAAGCCACTTTCCAGGCGGCGAGGGCATGGACACGAGACCAGCCTCGCCCGCGCCGCCGAGCATGCTCACGCCCGCCGCCGACCCTGCAGCACCGAACGCGGGCATGCCCTGGCAGGCGTTCGAGGCGGCGAGGCCGCAGGCGGGGTACGTCGCATTGCCGAACCACGCCAGGGGCATGCCGCGCGTCAGCACGCCGTAGGTGGTCATGTGCTGGCAGGCGATGCCGATGGGAACGGCAGGGTCGTCGTTCTGATGCTCCACCCACGGGGTGCCGTAGGTCGCGTCCTCGCCGGCAGGGACGGGCACGGGATCGCGCCAGGAGCCGACGTGATGGGCGCCTCGCGCCTTGTCCCCGTCCATGTGGAACCGCTGCAGCGGGTACTTCATGCAGATCCGGTGGAACATGAACTGTTCCCAGGTCTCGCTGGCGGGCGAGGGCGGCCTCTTGCCGTCAGCCAGCGGCGGGATGATCGGCGCGCCCAGGTTGTAGAGCTGGAGCGGCCCGAAGTACGCGGTGCCCAGGAACTGCTCGGAGATCGCCTCGGCCCACAGCTCCTCGGCGGCGCTCTCCGCGTCGACGTTGTCCCACTGGAGCATGCACGGGAGCTGGGTCATCCACGCCTCCACGGGAGATCGCTCCAGCCGACCGGCAATCCACGTGAGGATCGAGCCGATGGTCTCGGCGCTGTAGGGCTTCGCGGCCTTGCACGCGAGGGGCAGCCCGGTGTTGTCGTCGAACACCGTGCCTTCCGGCGCATCCGTGCGGGCGTCGTTCAGCCCGGCGCACAGGCGCGGCGGCTCCTCGCCGTACGGGTGGAACTCGCTGAGCTTGGCGACGAAGTCGCCGATGGTGACGGCGGTGAGGCTCGGGTCGGACATGGGCGTGGTGCCTCTCCTGGGGTTAGCCGCCGTGGACCTTGGTCAGCTCGGCGGCGGTGGCGGGGTCGAGGTTCCCGGTCTCGTCGAGGTCGTGATCCTTCTGGAACCAGCGCAGCGCGCTGCGCCCGTCCTCGGTCAGCGCCTCCGCAGGGGCACCCTTGAAGTAACCGAGGTTCGAGAGGCGCTGCAGCGCCCCGGCGGGCGTCTCGGCGGGCGGCAGGCTGGCCACCTGGATCTGCCAGGAGCGGCGCCGCCCTGTCGGGTACGTGTCGAGCCAGGCGGTGAGGTCCACGAGCCGCGCGTCCTCGGGGATCTCGGCGCTCGCGTGGCCATCGGCGTCGGTCTCGCCCTCGATGCGGGCGGGCCCCGCGCGCAGGACGAAGTGCTTGCGCGCGTACGGCTCGAAGTCGACGTCGGTGAGCTGGACCCGGAAGGGCTTCTTCTTCACCTCGCCGCGGGCAGCTTCGGCCTGAGGATCCCGCGACGTGCAGTTGAGGAGGACCTTGTCGCCCTTGAGGATCGCGTCGCGGTCCAGCTCCAGCCGGGCCTTCTCGGAGAAGAGCTGGACGGTCTTCGCCACCAGCTCGGCGTCGTCGCCCAGCGAGAGCCGCGGACCGTTCCCCTCGGCGGTGAGCTGCTCCGAGGCCTGCAGGCGGATCACAGGGGCCTTGAGGGTGATGGCCCCGTCGGCGATCTCCAGCACGCTGCTGCCCACCCGGAGGGTGATGGTCTCCTGGGAGAGGAGGGACAGACCCCCGGTGGCCGCCACGGCGTAGGTGCCGTCCACGTGGGTCTGGGCGGCGCTCTGCCCGGCCCCCACCACCACGCTGAGGTTGTCGCGGACCACGAGCACGCAGGAGCGCCCGCTCTCGAAGGTGGCGCCGCCCTGCCAGGTCGCGCTCTCCAGACCGCCGACGCGGGTGGTGCGGTCCTCGGCAACAGTGAGGGTGTCGGTGGCCTGGATCTCGGTCTCCCGGGCGCCGCCGATCTCGGTCCGGGCAGCGCCGCCCGTGGCCACGTGGCGATCCCCGCTGACGTCGAGCCGATCATCCCCGCCCACGCGGGTCACCCGATCGGCCCCCACGCTGGTGTCGAGGTCACGGCGCGACGCGAGGTTCATGTCGCGCTGGGAGCTGAGGGTGAGGCGCTCGGCGCCGGCGGCGTCGTTGAAGCTCAGCTCGTGGTGCCCCTCGCCTCCCGGGCTGGAGCGGGTGCGGATGCCGCTGGTGACGCTGGCATGCGGGAGCTGGAACGCGGGGGGCTGGGCCGCGTTGTAGAGGCAACCCGTGACGACGGGACGATCGACGTCGCCGCCGAGGAACGTCACGAGCACCTCCATCCCCACGCGCGGGATGAACTGCGCCCCGAAGCCTTCCCCCGCCCACGCCTGCGCGACGCGGATCCAGCAGGAGCTGTGCTCGTCGTAGGTCCCCTCGAGATCCCAGTGGAACTGGACCTTGATGCGCCCCAGCTCGTCGGTGTGGACCTCGTGGGCAACGGGACCGACCACGAGGGCGGTCTCGGCGACCTGGGTGGGCGCGCGCCGTGGCGGCGCCGGACGCAGGGGCGTGGAGACCGGGACCGCGGTGAGGTGGTTCTCGTAGGTGAGCCCGCCGTCCGCGGTCGCGCCGGAGGCGGGGGCACGGCCGCGATGCTCGACCGCGCGGAGGACCCAGGCGACATCGAGCGATGCGTGCTCGTGCTCCGCCAGGACGAAGCGGTGGCCGGGAGAGAGGCGCCGGCAGGCGCTGGTGGCGCGGAGGACGACGCTCCCGACACGGAGCTGTTCGAGGAGCTGCCGGCCTGCGGTACGGTCGGCCTCGGCGCGCTCGTAATCGCCGTGGTGCTCGTAATGGACGGCGGGGCGGTCGCGGAGATCGGGAGAAGGCTCGACCGGGCGAATGGCGGAAGCCGTGAAGGCGGGGAGCGCGCCGCTGTCCGCGGCTGACGAATACACCATGCGCGGGTGCTCGTAATCGTATTCGCGGATGAGCGCCGAGGTGGCGCGGGCGTCCCGGCGGAGCGTCGTGTGCCAGAGGTGGTGCTCGTCGCGGGAGAGGGCGCCCGCGCCGCTGGAAGGGCGGTGGACGAGCCGGGCACCGCCGGGGACGTCGGCGTAGACGGAGGTGCTGTCGGCGAGGACGAGCAGCTCCTCGGGACGGGTGCCCATGGGGTCCTCGAAGAAGAAGAAGAGCGCCTCTTCCGCGAGGAGCCTGCGCACGAAGGCGTAGTCCGTCTCGCGGTGCTGGACGCAGTAAGGACGCCTGGGCAGCGCGCGGCCGAGGGCCCAGCGGCGCGGGACGCCGTGCAGGTCGAGGACGCGATCGATGACCTCGGCAGCGGTGACGTCCTGGAAGATGCGGCTCATGCGGCGGCGCTTCAGGCGCCCCAGGCGCGGGACGAGGCGGAGGCGGAACGCGAGCGCGTCGTGGGCATGCTGGCCGAGCCAGGTGACGCGATCGAGGACGCCCGCGACCCGACGAGAACCACCGGAGGAGGCCGCCGAGGACACGGGGGGCGCTGACGCGGGGGCGACAGAGGCCGGTGGCGCCGACGTCGCGAGGAGGCGCGGGAGGCGAAGCTCGGCGGCCTGATCGAAGGCCGACGCCTCGAAAGCGTGCGGGTCCTCCGCGGGGATGTGAACGACGAGATCGTACGAGAAGCAGGCGTTGACCTTCTCGCGGCCCTCGAAGGAGACGACATCGAGGGAGCGGGAGGTGCCGGGGAGGAAGAGGGTGAAGAGTAACGTCATCGGGTGCGGGGTGCGGGGTGCGAGCGCGGCGTGTGAAGGGGGGCGAACACAACCGCGGCGCCCAGCAAGGGGTCAAAGAAACGGGATAGAGGGGGGACGTGTCAACCGGGCGGCGATGGCGCTGGATGGCGATGCAGGGCGTCGTCGCACTGTCCGTGCAGGCCAGCACCGAGGCGGCTGCTATGCTGCGCCGGGATCCGTGGCAGAGGGAGCGCAGATGTTGCTGGAGAACAAGATCGCCGTCATCCACGGCGCCGGGGGTCAGATCGGTGGCGCCGTGGCCCGCGCCTTCGCGCGCGAGGGGGCCAGGGTCTTCGTCGCGGGGCGCACCCGGGCGAAGCTCGACAGGCTCGTCGAGGAGATCCGGGACCAGGGTGGCGTGGCGGAGGCGGCTGTCGTCGACGCGCTCGACGAGCGCCAGGTCGACAGGTACGTCGACGGCGTGGCGGAGAAGGCCGGCCACCTCGACGTCTCGTTCAACGTCATCGGCTACCACGACGTGCAGGAGCCGCTGATGACCATCTCCCTCGACCACTTCCTCCAGCCGATCAACAGCGCCATGCGGACGCAGTTCCTGACCACGCGCGCGGCCGCGCGGCACATGATCCAGCGCCGCTCCGGCGTGATCCTGGCCTTCGGCGGCGGCGGGCCGCAGACCCTGCCCGGGCTGGGCGGGTTCAAGATCTCGCTCGATGCGGTCGAGGGCCTCCGCCGCCAGTGGGCCTGCGAGCTTGGCGAGCACGGCATCCGGGTGGTCACCTTGAAGACGGGCGGCGTGCCGGAGTCGATCCCCGACAGCTTCTCGGAGAAGGCCACGATCGCCAGCGGCATCGAGCAAGGCACCCTGCTGAAGCGGGCAGCGACCCTCGCCGACGTGGGCAACGTGGCCGCGTTCGTGGCCTCGGATCTCGCGCGCACCCTGACCGCCACCGAGGTCAACATCTCCTGCGGCGCGATCGTGGACTGAACCGCTGCAGGGGCTCGTCCGGGCCTGGATCCGGCCAGTCTGATGCGCACCACGCATGCTGATCCAGGCCCCTTCGATCCTGGCGCGCTGCCTTGACATCCCGGGGGGGTTTCCCGCTAGCTGTCGCATGAAGCAGGGTCAGGCACGGTGGTTCGCAGGGGTCCTCGGCGCCGTGGTGTCTTCCATGTGCTGCACGTGCAGCAAGGAGGCGGAGCCCGAGCCGGAGCTTTCGGGCCCCCTCGCGCCCGTCACCTGGCAGCCCTGCCCCGTCGACTCCGAAGGCACGGGCTCCGGCGCGGAGTGCGCCGAGATCTCGCTGCCGGTGAGCCACCGCGACCGCGACGGCAAGACCTTCACCCTGTTCGTGAAGCGGCTCGTGGGAACGGCAGCGAAGCGACGCCAGCTCTGGCTGCTGGCCGGCGGCCCTGGCAACGCGGGCACCACCTACGAGGTCGTCGCGAAGCGGCTCGCGGACCTCGACCCGACGCTCGACATCTACATGCCGGATCACCGCGGCACGGGTCGTTCGATGCGGCTCTCGTGCCCGGGAGAGCCGGAGAAGCGGCCGAGGACCGTCGACGACTGGAAGGCGTGCGGCGAGGACCTGCAGAAGCGCCTCGGTGACCAGCTACTGGAGTTCAACATCACCAGCGCCGCCCGGGATCTCGGCGCCGCCATCGAGGGCACCCGCACCGCGGGGCAGGAGGTCCACGTCTTCGGCGAATCCTACGGATCGCTCTGGGCCCAGCGCTACCTCCAGCTCTTCCCGACCCAGCCCACCTCCGTGACGCTCGACAGCATGTGCCAGACCTCGCTCTGCTCGCACGTGACGCGCGACGCGCGCAACGACCGGGTGGGCCGGGAGGTGCTGGCGCGCTGCGCGGCCGATCCCTTCTGCGCAGGAAAGCTCGGCCCCGATCCCGCGGCGCGCCTCTCCGACCTGCTCGCCGACCTGGAGGCGGACGCCTGCCCCGCGCTGGTGGACCTGGGCATGGACCGCGAGGGCGCGCGCTCCCGCTTCGCGGAGATGCTGGAGAGCTTCACCCTGCGCCCCCTCATCCCCGCGCTGATCTACCGGGGCCTGCGCTGCGAGCTGGGAGACGTGGCGGCCTACGAGGCCTTCCTCGCCTACATGGACGGCGGCGGCGGCAGCGCGCCCTCGCGGCCGGTGGATGGCAAGCTCCGCTCCCGCGCCCTGGGCACGCACATCATCCTCTCGGAGATGGTCCAGGCGAAGCCACCCTCGCAGGAGGAACTCGAAGCGATGCAGGCGGCGGCGCTGTTCTCGTACGACATCGGCCCCTTCTACCGGTCGCTCTTCGACGTGTGGCCGCGCTACGCGCGTGACGACTACACCGACAGGTATCCGTCGACCTCCGTGCCCATCCTGATGATGAACGGCACGCTCGATCCCATCTCCTCCATCGACATCGCCCAGGAGATCGCCGGGCACTACCAGGGCCCCGCGCAGACGTTCGTGCCGCTCGATCGGGGGGTGCACGGGTCTCTGGCCGGGACGCCGACCGTGGCGCCGCCCCACACCTCGTGTGGCTTCACCCTGTTCCGCAGCTTCCTTGCAGACGTGAAAGCCCCGGTGGACACGGCCTGCGTGGCCGAGGTGCAGCCGCTCGATTTCCGCGGCGACGAGGGGTTCGCACTGGAAGTCTTCGGCGCCCCCGATCTCTGGGATGACGCGGTGAATCCACCACCGCAGTGATCGCCTGGTGAGGGGATCGAAGCGTCGCAGAGCACGGCGCGCGGATCAGGGGGCGAGAGCACCGCGCATGAGCCCGCCGGTGCATGCGCCCCCCAGGGCGATCTCTGCACGGAGCCGCGCCGAATTCACGCGGAGTGCGTCACCTCCGCGGGTAGAACGGCGCATGAGGGAAGGTCGCCCGCGAGACCCTCGGGTGACCCCCTGGATGAGGCGTCGGCATGGATCAGGACGGCAAGACAGAGTTCAGGGTCGGTGCGCACCTGGTCACGCTGGAAGCGCACGACCTCCTGAAGTTCTCGCTCCACGGCCCGCTCTCGCCCCAGGAAGCGCGGCAGATGTTCGATCTCGAGCGAGAGGTCGTGACCCGGGTGGGCTACGTGTTCATCCTCGCGGACGTCTCGAAGCTCGGAGAACTGTCCTCGGCCACGCGCAAGACAATGCGTTCCCTGGAGGGCCTTTCCCTGCGGTGCGTGGCCATCTACGGGGCGAGCTTCCAGGCGCGGCTGCTCATCAGCATGGCCCTGCTCGCGCAGAAGCTCCTCCGCCTGGAGGGCGGCGATCACCCGGTCTACTTCTGCGCCACGGAGACGGAGGCACGGCTACGCATTGCGACGAAGCGCGCGGAGCACTTGCCGGGCGGCGTCAGGCACAAGGCACGGACCTGAGTCGACGACGCGGCGGCTCGGCGCCCGAGACCTGACGCTCGCGACATTTTGCCCAGTGTCCGGACGCCAGGCGGTGTGATGTACTCCCGTGCAGCCGTGAACATCGGGCATCATGTGTACGAGGTGGAGTCTCCCGACCTGGTGCGGGTCAAGCTGCAAGGAGACCTGTCCGCCGAAGAGAGCGAACTCTCCGTGGAGCTTTACCGGCAAGTCGGTGAGCAATGCGGCCGGGTGCTCGTCATGATCGACGCCTCCACGGTGGGAGGCATCCCCGTGGAGGCGCGGAAGACCATCCAGGCCGCGCTCGGCGTCCCCTTCCGCGGCTTCGTCATCCACGGCGGCGGCTTCATGGCCCGGGTGCTCATCAAGATGCTGCTGAACACCCTCAAGCTGTTCATCCCCTCCATGGACATGCCCGTCGAGTTCTGCGCCACCAAGGGAGAGGCAGAGCGGTGGATCGCGAGGCGTCGGGCAGCGCTCGGGCCCCTGCCGGGCGCCTCCCCCCTCACGAGCTGAAGCGCCGGTCGCCGGTCGCCCGTCGCCGGTCGCCGGTCGCCAGTTCGGGAAGGCTCCTGCCGCGTCCCTCGTGTCCCTCGTGTCCCTCGTGTCCCTCGCTGCACTCGCTGCCCTCGCTACCCGCATTCACGGCGCGAAGGTGGCGACCACGGCGAGGCGCCGGGACCGCTGCGGCATGCTCTGCACCCACACCGGCGCGCCACCCGGAGTGAACCTCGCGAGGAACGGCCCTGCCGGCAGCATCCCCAGGCCGAGGTTCATCGGCTCCGCGAACCACCCGGAGATGAAGACGTGATCGGACGCATCGACCGCGAGCCCCCCCGCGAGCCCCCCCCGCGAGCCCCCCGCTCTCGTGGTTGAAGGGATACGACCCGCTGATCTTCTTGCTCCAGACGATGCCCCCGGCGGGGCTGATCTTCTTGATGAGCAAGATGCGCTTGCAGAACGCTCCCACGGGAGGGCAGAACTCGAACCTGGGGACGGCGAGAGGATGTTCCCGGCGCCATCGAAAGCCGCGCTGCCGCCATTGCCGTGGACCGACCCGCTGCCCAGATCCCACAGCGCATTGCCGGAGGTATCGAGCCGCTTGAGGCGATCGGGTCCAGCCTCGAACCCGGGCCCGATGGCGACGAAGCGCCCCGCGCAATACAGCACCGCGATCTCCCCGTCGGCGCTCACGGGGATGTCGCCCGGCCGGCGGATGTACCCCGCCGTCACGGGCGCGAAGCCTTCGCTCCAGAGGTGGTTCCCTTCCGGCGCCTGCACCTGCACCGCCAACACCCATGCCGCCGCCGGTGCCCATGCCCCCTGCGCCAGCGCCCCCAACACCCATCCCGCCCCCGAGCCCACCAGGTCCACCGCCGACCCCACCGCCTCCGGTGTCGCCCCCCGAGCTCACGTACGGCCCGCCCGCCACCGTGAAACCGAGCGCCACAACCACAGCGGCACCCCTGATACATACGGCCGGGGACATTGTCCGCTTCCCGAGGCGACGGGCGTCAGGCCCGAAGCGGCAAAGCGCTCTGGAAACTGCGGGTGGATCGCGGCGTGGGGGGCCCCGACGAGCTTTGCTCGGCGGGGGGCGGTGGCGCGAGCCCCTGCCGTGTGAATGAGAGGGCGCGACGATCGACCTGCAGGCATTCGAGCGCTCATGCACCGATGGGTGCGCGGCGTGCCCGGATCATTCACGCGCGCGGGCGCATCGCAGCACGCTCCCGTGAAAGCGCGAGCGCGTCTGGTGTCCCCCCTGTCCTGGCCTGGAGCCCGCTCAGTCGGGCGTGATGGTGCACGCGAAGAGCACGTCGATCTTCGCGGCGGCGTCGGCTTGCACCACGGTGCATGCGTCGGGGCAGAGGTGGATGGTCGTCTCCGCCTCGATGTAGAACGACCCTGCCGCGCACTCCGCCGCGGAGCCCACCTGGGTGAAGACCTGGGCGTCTCCCGCGCTCGGCGTGTACTGGACCTCGACGGTGGCGAGATCGATGGTCTCGCCCACGGGCGCCTCCGGCACCGCGAAGTCGCACGCCAGCGTCGCCCCCTGGATGACCCCCTCCGCGATGGCCTGGAAGACCACGTTGTACGACGCGGTCTGGCAGAGCGGGAACCGCAGCCCGCCGGTCGTGCGGCTCAGGGCCTGGTAGGCAGAGCCGGGGGCCACCGCCGTGTTGCACTGACCCAGCACCATCGGATCGGCCGGGGCGTAGGGCGCATCCATGGGGTCGTTCTCGGCGAGCCCCACGATGCTGTAGAACACGTAGTTCCGCTGGTCGACGGTCCCGAAGTGCTCCGGTGAGAGCCCGAGCAGCGCCGTGTCGAAGCGCTCGGCGGCGGTGATCCCCCCAGCCTCGTTGTCATTGTCGTTGAGCTGCACGGTGTTCCCGTTGATGTTCGCATTGCAGCTCACGCCGTCGTCGGTGATCTCCACGAACACCTTCAGCGAATCCTGCCGCAGCCACTCCGACCACCCGCCCGGCGCGTAGCCGTACTGATCGGCGACGGTCCCCGAGTAGCTCCGGAGCGCCCGGCAGAGCGAATCGTGGCTCGCGATGGGCGTGCTGTAGTGGAAGAAGACCGGATCGTTGTTCCCGGGCTGGTCCGGCACCGGATCGCAGGCCGTGCTGCTGAGCGGCATGGAGACGCAGATCGACTCGTCTCCCACGGCGCCATGCTCGCTGAGCATGATCACCCGGTAATCGACGCCTTCGGCCCCGATGATCGCGGCGAAGTTGTCGTTGATGTTGTTCTGCACCGACTCGATCTCGTTCCCCATGCTGCCGGAGTTGTCGATGATGAAGATCACGTCCACCGGCCTCTTCACCAGCGTCGCCTCGGCGGACTGCGCTGCGCACGCCTCCTCGGGATCGATGCCCGTGCCGCTGGAGGACGTGGTGAGCCCCAGGTCTCCGCCCTGCCCTGCCGCGCCAGTCCCCCCCTGGCCCGCCGCGCCCGCGCCCTCCGTGTCACCCGAGCTGCTGGAGTCCCCTGAGCACCCCGACGCGGTGGCAAGGCTGACCCCGAGCACGCCCACCAAGCCCCCCAAGAGAAGCAACGACTTACGCTTCACAGCACACCTCCAGACATGACCACGCGACAGGTGCGAGGCCATGCGAGGTTATCACGCTGCCGGAGCGCCCGTTCCGCCGATCAGCGGGATTTCCTGGCCACCGACGTCTTCGTGGCGCCCTTCCCCGCAGCAGCCTGCTTCCTCGCGCTCTTCCCTGCGGCCGCTTTCTTCGTCGCAGCCTGCTTCGTGGAGGACTTCCCGGCACCGGGCTTCGCCGCCACGGCTCCCCCGCCCGAGCGCGCGTCGTGCTCGGCGCGCAGCTTCTTCGAGGCGATGCGCCGCCAGCTCTCCTCCACGAGCTGCGCGATCTCCTCCGCCGCGGCGTCCTTGCGGCGGAGCGTCACCCAGCCGTGCTGCCCGATGTAAGGGGTCTTCGTGAAGCGCGGCTCGGCGAGGAGATCCCCCTGCGTCATGTGGCCGAGGTTCACGGAGAGGGTGGGCGTGTTGTGCTCGTGCTCCATCATCCCCGCGATCAGGAACGGCTTCTTCCCGACACGGAAGGCCGGATGGTGGACCATCGTGTACTCCTCCGCGCCAGGCAGCGCGCTGCAGAGGCTGCGGAGCTCTTTCATCAAGCCGTCGGTGCTCGCAAAATTCTTCATGGGTCCTCCAGACCGGTGCCGGCCGTGTGCAGTACCACGCCTCGCACGTGACGAGAGGCCCGCACCTGCCGAGGTTTCCGTCATTGCCGGATCGCGCTGCCCCGTCCCGCTCGGACGCTGAGAGATTCACCTCAATCAGCGACCTGGGGCGCCTGCCGGCGCAGGCCGTGGCGATCTACGGGGCGAGCTTCCAGGCGCGGCTGGTCATCAACATGGCGCTGCTCACGCCCCGGCTGTTCATCCCCAAGGAGGGGCATTCCCCGGTGACCTTCTGCGCGACCCAGGAGGAGGGACGGCCATTTCTCGCCGAGACACGCGCAGAACGAAGACGCGCAGGTCGAGACGACGACAGCCAGGCGTGAAGCCAGACGCGCTCGGCGCCGGCGCGCCCGAGGGGATGCCCCCCGACACCACACCTCATGAATCGAGGGGCCCGAGCAGCCAGTGGCCGGGGGAGTCCGGCGACTCGTCGAAGTAGTACCCGCGGATGGCCTCGAGCAGATCGCTCACCGTGATGAACCCGTCGCCGTCCTTGTCGATGCGGCGGAAGGTCTCCCGAGCATCGTGCTCGGGCAGGTGCATCATCGCCTTCGTCCAGCGGATCTCGTCGGTGACGGTGAGCTTTCCGTCGTGATCCTGATCGACGATCTCCATGATCGCATCGAGGAAAGGGACGTAGCCCTGCTCGAACGACTCCGGGGTCTCGAGCAGGCCTGCCGCGAACGCAGCCTTGTACTCGGCCAGGCCGATGCGCCCATCGGCGTCTTTGTCGGCGACCTTCACCAGGTGCTCCCACAGCCCCAGGCCGAGCGCGACCAGCTTTTGCCGGGCGGGAGACTCGGGCCCGTGCCCGAACTCCTCGGCCATGCGCGCCGCCGAGGCCTCGAAATCACCTCGCTCCAGGAAGCCGTTGCGATCGTCGTCGTAGGTGCGAAAGCGCCGCGCCAGTCTGCGTTCGAGGAACTCCGTCATCTTGGTCATGCAGCCACCGCTACCAGAGCAGTGACGCGGGTCAACTCCAGCGGCGCACCACCGCGTCAGCGCGTCAGGGCGAGCCGGGGTTCGTGCGGGGTGTCGGGCATGCCCGATCCATGGGACCATCGCGTGGACCTGCCCGCAGCTCCGGAAACCGCGCCGCCCTGAACCCACGGGGCGCGGCTGGAGGGTGCGGGCCGTGGCGCTCTACGGGGCGAGCTTCCAGGCGCGGGTGGTCATCAACATGGCGCTGCTCTCACTGAAGCTGCTCGTCCCGAAGGACGCGCATTACCCGGTGAGCCTCTGCGTGACCCAGGAGCAGGCGCAGCACTTCCTCGCCGCCAAGCGCGCAGCGCTGGAACTCGCGGGTCGAGACGACGACAGCCAGGGCTGAAGTCAGACGCGCCCGGAGCAGGCGGCCTGCGCGCGTTCACCCGACACCAGACCTCTAGGGGAACGTCAGGTACGCCACCGGCACGGCCTCGACGAGCCACACGCCGTTCCCCGAGCGGTAGAACGAGTGCCCATCCCGGGCCATGTCCTCGCTGCGCACGGTGAGCACCACGGGCTTGCCGTGGCGCCCCCCCACCTTGGTGGCCGTCTCCACGTCTGCCGACAGGTGCACGTGGTTGCGCGACTGGCGCAGGAGCCCCTGCTCCCGGATGGACGCCAGAAAGCGCGCCGCCGTCCCATGGTAGAGGAGCGCAGGGGGCGCGAGGGCGACGAGCTCCAGATCGACCTCGACCGAGTGCCCCTGCTGCGCCCGGATGGAGACACCATCCTCGCTGAGGGCGAAGCGCTTCTTGTCGCTCGTGGCGACGATCTCCGCGACCAGCTCCCGGGTGAGCGCGAGGCCCGCCCGGTTCGCGGCGGCGATCACCTCATCGAGGGGAGCCCAGCCGTGCTCGTCGAGGCTCAGGCCATGCGCCTTCGGTTGGTGGCGCAACACGAGGCTCAGGAACTTGCTTTGCTTGATCATGGCAGGCCGAAGCTCCCGACGAGACATACCACAACGTCACTCCCTGCCGGTGGAGCTGCGCAAAGTGCGTCGTGCAGGACGCCCCACGCATGCTGAGCGGATGCGCTCCACCAGCTTGGTCACCTCGCCTTTCTCGTAAGCACCAGGGTTTTGCAGACCCGGGACATGTTCAAAGACCTCCCTGAAATCTTCCTCGGTGACTCTCGGCGGCTCATGGAGTTCTTTCCAGAGCAACTTGCACGCGAGAAAGTTCCCGTGCTCGTCCGCCCTGTCCTTGTAGAACTGGTCCCACACCTTCAATGCATCCCCTGCAGCCGTGCGCTGGATCGAGTGTTTGCTGGTTCTGCGGAGCGGTCCGTCAGGTGTGACGACACGCGCGTTGCCGCGCAGCTTTCCGCTGACGGGTGAACGCTCATTCTTGGGGACGGTGTTTATCGTGTGATCGAGTGGAAGCGGCGGGTTGTCCGGAGCCATGCAATTGCGGGGGAGCACCAGGTCATTCTTCTTGTACCAGGCCGCTGCTTTGCGGTGATCCTCGAATGCCTCATGGACTTCCAGCCATGCAACGAGGCGCCAGTGACGCGAAGAAGAGTCGTCCCAGGCCCGCTTCACCGTGAGGTATGCAACCCGGTCCCCCTCCTTGAGCCGCGGGGCGAACTTCCCGCGCCGACACAGCGCAGAGATGGATGGGAAATCCGACTGGAGGTCGGGCTCGCGGCGACAAGATCCATCGACGAAGGGCGGGTATCCGTGCTTGAGAATGGCTTTCTTGCCTGCGCCATTGATGCAGAGTGGCTGAAAGACAACCAGGTACTCGGTCATCTGGATCCTCCATCGAGGGTTTCGACGATCACGCTCAGCGCGGCGTCGCCACCCGGCTGCGCGCCTGCACGAGCACCGCCCGGCGCACGATGATCCAGCGCCGCGCCTCGGCCTCGGTCGCGAAGAAGCGCACCGGGCACTCCTGGTTCCCGGTGAGGAGGTTCATCGCCATCACCGCCATGTTGCCGAGCACCCGCTTCTTGAAGTTCGCGCCGTGGATCGCGATGCCCCGGTAGGGCAGGTCCCCGGCGTTCTTCATCATCCGCCGCGTCTCCGCCGGCAGACCCATCGCCTGCGCCAGATCGATGAGCAGGAGCACCCGCCCGCTGTCGGCGGCGAGGATGCGCTGGTAGACGTAGGTCTCCTCCACGTGCTCGGGCAGGAGGAGGCCATCGAGCACCATCCCGAACAGATCGGGCGGCTCCAGCTTCACCGTGTGCGGCCCGATGCGCAGCACGCGTCCCCGGATCCCGCTCTGCTCCCGCGTCTCTGGAGGCCCTGCTTCACCTCCGGATGCTCGACCGTTCATCGAAGACCCCCTCGGATTCCGGGACGACGTGGTGCGCCCGCCGAGCTTGGACCCGGCTGCGCGCCTCGATCTCGGGTTCTCTCAGAGTAGCGGTTCGGCGCCGGCCTTGATGAGGAGATTTCGCCCGATCGAAGCCAGTTGGTCAGCGCGCCAACGCGTGCTGCGTCAGCTCCCCCTCGCGCACCCGGACCCACGCCCGCCCTCCCGGATGGGCCGCCGCGGTTGACGGATCGGGGGCGGTCCGGCACGGTCCGGCGCGGACGCCGGGGCGCTGGTGAGCGGATCGCCAGCGAAATCCGGCGGCGGAATGAGGAGCCATGCGCCTCGCCATCTTCGACACCCACCAGTACGACCGTGACGCGCTCACCCAGGCCAACCAGGGCCGCGGCCACGAGCTGGTCTTCTTCGAGCCCCGCCTCACCCGCGCCACGGCCGCCCTGGCCTCGGGCTTCACCTCCGTCTGCTCCTTCGTGAACGACGTGCTCGACGCGCCCACCCTGGAGGCCCTGCACGCGGGCGGCGTCCGCCTCGTCGCCCTGCGCTCCGCGGGCTTCAACCACGTCGACCTCGACGCCGCCGCGCGGCTCGGGCTCGCCGTGGTGCGCGTCCCCGCCTACTCGCCCCACGCCGTCGCCGAGCACGCCGTGGCCCTCGTCCTCAGCCTGAACCGCAAGATCCACCGCGCCTACGCCAGGGTGCGCGAGTGGAACTTCTCCCTCGAAGGCCTGGTCGGCTTCGACCTCCACGGCAAGACCGTGGGCCTCGTCGGCACGGGCACCATCGGCGCCGTCGCCGCCCGCATCTTCCACGGCTTCGGCTGCCGCCTCCTCGGCCACGACCTCCGCCCGAACGCGCACCTCGAAGCCGCGCTCGGCCTCACCTACGTACCCCTCGACGCCCTCTACCGCGAGGCCGACATCGTCTCGCTCCACGTGCCGCTCACCCCGAAGACCCACCACCTCGTCGACGCCGCCGCGCTCTCGCAGATGAAGCGCGGCGCGCTGCTCATCAACACCGGCCGCGGCGCGCTCATCGACAGCCGGGCCCTCATCGACGCCCTCAAGATCGGCGACCTCGGCGGCGCGGGCCTCGACGTCTACGAGGAAGAAGAGGGCGTCTTCTTCCAGGACCTCTCCAACCGCGTCCTCAAGGACGACGTGCTGGCCAGGCTCCTCACCTTCCCCAACGTGCTCGTCACCTCCCACCAGGGCTTCCTCACCCGCGAGGCGCTCGGCGCCATCGCCAGCACCACCCTCGACAGCGTCGACGCCTTCGCGCGGGGCGAGCCCCTTCGCCACGAGGTCCGCACCGAGCACGTGCGCCCACGTTCCCCCACGACGTAGCGCCGGGGTTCCCCGACGTGCCTCGCGTGCCTCGCGTGCCTCGGCGCGCCCTGACGTCCAGGAGATAACCCCGCGGCCGACCCTTGCGCATGGGCAGACACACCGCCGCCTTTCAGGTAGAGGCGGGGGGGACCTTCCCAGGAGACAGCTCACCATGCGCGCACTCTTCCCTTTCGCCTTCGCTTCCATCCTCGCCCTCGCCCTCGTCCCGGCCGCTGCCGGCTGTGACGGAGACACCACCGAGAACCCCACCGGCAGCGGCGGCAGTGGCGCCAGCGGAGGCGCGGGTGGTGCTGGCGGCGCCGGCACCGGCGGCAGCGGCGGAGAGGGCGGCGGCACGACGCAGGGCCCCCTGGATCCCGAGGCCGCGCTGCGCGCCGCCGTGCTGGTCGGGAGCTGCCTCCCCGACGACGGCATCAACCGCTGGCTGGAGCAGTTCTACACGGGCCGCGGCGGCGACGAGATCGACACCCTGTTCCGTGAGAAGCTCGGCTGCCTGGAGGCGAAGACGAACGGCTGCGAGGGCGTCACCGAGTGCCTCGGCGTCACCGTCGACCTCACGGGCCCCTGCGCCACCTCGTGCGACGGCAACGTCTACGAGGCGTGTGACGACAGCCTCCACTTCCAGCACGACTGCGGGGCCATCGGCAAGACGTGCTCGCTCGAAGCCGGCGGCTGCGTCACCGAGCCGGTCGGCGCCACGTGCGACTACAGCACCTACGTCGCGAGCTGCGTCGACGGCACCCCGCGCGCGTGTCTGGGCGTCGAGGCCAGCGGCCCCGCGTGTGCCTCGCTCGGCCTCACCTGCGGCGACACCTCCTTCGGCGACGTGGGCTGCATCGGCAACGGCCCCGCCTGCGACGCCCTGACGGGGAGCACGGTCTCCGTCAACTTCGACGAGGGCATCGCCTGCGACGGCGAGAACCTGCGCACGTGCGTGAACGGCTTCGAGCACAACCTCGACTGCGCCACCCTCGGGCAGGGCTTCACCTGCCAGACCGCCTCCTTCGGCGCCTTCTGCGGCCTCGACGCGGCCTGCGAGCCCGGCACCGGCGCCTCGCTCGGCTGCGACGGCGACAGCGTCATGGTCTGCAACGGCGGCCGCATGGACCGGATCGACTGCAAGCTCCTCGGCTTCACCGGCTGCGACACGCAGCTCGGCCTCTGCGTGCCGAGCGTCTACACCTCCCAGCCCTGATCCCCCGCCGGGGTCGGCCTCCACGACACCGCCGCTCCGCCCCCTCGACACTTGCAGAGCACCTCAGGCCGACGCGCCACGCGTTCGCGCGGCCTTCGTGCCCTCCACCGGCGCCCCGCTCTTCGACGAGGCGAGCACGGCGCGCAGCCGCGGCGCAGCGAACGCGACGAACGCACGCACCTTCGCCGTCCGGGCGCTCGACGCGGGGTAGAGGAGGTGCACCGGCACGGGCGGCGGTTCGAAGGCCGGGAGGAGCCGCACGAGCGCCCCGCTCGCGAGGTGCTCGGCGACCTGGTACGAGAGCGCGCAGGTGACGCCGATGCCGCTCACGGCAGAGCGAATGGCGGCGTCCACCACGTTGACGCTGAGGCGCGGATGCACCCGTACGCGCCTTCCGGGCCCGCGGGCGCCGAAGCTCCACGAGTCGTGGGGGGTGAGCCCTGTGGAGGCAATGCAGCGGTGAGTGGCGAGATCCTTCGGTGCCTTCGGGCGCCCGTGGCGGGCGAGGTACTCCGGGCTCGCGATCACCAGGCGCCGCACGCTCCCCACCGCCGTGGCGATGAGGGCCGAGTCGGGGAGATGGCCGATGCGCACCGCGACGTCGACGCCTTCCTCGATCAAGCTGACGGTACGGTCCAGGAGGAGGAAGCGCGCCTGCACGTCCTCGTGGGCTGCGAGGAAGTCGTCGAGGATGGGCCGGACGTGGAGCGATCCGAAGGCGATCGGCGCGGTCACGGCGAGGAGACCGCGAGGCTCGCTCGTCACCGCGGTGGTGGCCCGCTCTGCCTCGTCGAGCTCCGCCAGCACGTGCCGCGCGATGGCGAGGTAGCGCTCCCCGGCCTCCGTGAGCTTCAACGAGCGCGTCGTCCGCCGGAGGACGGGCGCTCCGAGCCGCGCCTCGATGGCGTCGATCGCGCGCGTGACCGACGCCGGTGAGCGACCGAGGGACTGCGCGGCGGCCGACAGGCTCCCGCGTTCGGCAGCCAGGACGAAGGCGCGGAGAGCGTCGAGCCGATCCATGATTCTTTCATCCCACGCAACACTGGCCTGCAACAAGCGGGCATTCTCTCCACGCCTCCCGAGACGCAGACTTCTTCGGGCGGCGGCGATGGCCGTCGTGCACCACCACGCGCGCTGCGCGCACCGAGGTCGCCATGGGCCGTTTCTCCGAGATCGCGTTCACGCCTGCAGTGAAGGCCGCACAGGAGCGGATGGGAAGCCGCCGCGCCTATGCGCGCCTCGACGGGGGTGGCGGCACCCCGGACACGCTCGGCGAGGACGAGGCGCAGTTCCTCGCCGAGCGCGACAGCTTCTACATGGCCAGCATCGGGGCCTCCGGCTGGCCCTATATCCAGCACCGTGGCGGTCCGAAGGGCTTCGTGCACGTGCTCGACGCGCACACCCTCGCGTTCGCCGACTTCCGCGGCAACCGGCAGTACATCTCGGTCGGCAACGTCACCGAAGAGGATCGCGTCGCGCTCATCTTCGTCGACTACCCCCACCGGGCGCGCCTCAAGGTCCTCGCCCGAGCGAAGACCCTCACCCGCGCGGAGGCCCCCGACCTGTTCGCGCGGGTGGCGGGCGAGGCCCCGGCCGAGCGCGTCTTCGTCCTGCGCGTCGAGGGCTTCGACTGGAACTGCCCGCAGCACATCACCCCGCGGTTCACGGAGGACGAGGTGCGGGCCATGTCCCGCCCCATGCTCGCGAAGCTCGAAGCCCTGGAGCGCGAGAACGCAGCGCTGCGCGCTCGGCTCGGGGCGGCGCTCGATGAAGAGACCCCAGCGCCAGGCGCCACGCCGCGATCGCGGGGGTAAGCTCCCCGTACGATGACCGAGATGAAGCGCGCCCTCGCGGCGATCGAGCGGCACGGGGTCCTCCTCGTCTACCCCCTCCAGAACCGGCGCGAGCCGCTCTCCCTGTGGCACGCGCTCCACCCGCGCAGCGAGATGCGCTGGGCCTGGGACGACGGCGCCGACCCGCGCGTGGTCGCCCTGTGGCACCTGCGCGAGCAGCTCGCGACCTCGCGGCAGGTCGTGTACGCGAAGTGGCACGGCGGCCGGGCCACCTTCTTCTCGCGCGACGTCTTCCGCGCCATGCTCGCCACCCTGCGCGCCGACCACGACCTCCGCCTCGGCCTCTCGCGCGACTCACAGACCCTGCTCCAGCTCCTGGAGGACGACTCTCCCCAGGCCACCAAGCAGCTCCGCGAGGCGGCCGGCCTGCAGGGGCGGCCCATGGAGACCGCGTACACCCGGGCCATGCGCGACCTCTGGTCCCGCATGCTCGTGGTCGGCGCCGGGGAGGTCGCGGAGGGCGGCTTCCCTTCCCTCGCCATCGGCGCGACGCAGCTCCTCTTCGAGGACCTCTGGGAAGCCTCGGCCGTGCTCACCGACGCCGACGCCGCCCTGCTTGAACGCACCCTGGCCGACGCGCCGTCCTTCGCCCGCACCTTCCGGCGCGTGGAGAAGGGCCTCCCGGTGCGCTGAACCTGCCAGACATCCCCCTTCCTCCCACCCAGGCTCCCCCGCCCTTCCCTACCCTCTCCTCGCTTCCCGGCCCTTCACCCACCCTGCGCCGACCCCTCAGCCCCCGTGCTGGCCTGGAACAACGCCCGTCGGTCGCCTACCGGCGCTGTCCCGTCCTGGAACAAGGCCGGTAAGTCTCCGCCCACCCAGCCTGTTCCCAGGAACAACCTTGGTCGGCCTCCGACTTACCGGCCTTGTTCCTGGGAACAACCTTGGTCGGTCTCTCACCGGCGTGGTTCCAGCCCGGAACAACCTTGGTAAGTCTCCCACCGGCGTGGTTTCAGCCCGGAACAACCTTGGTCGGTCTGCGCTCACGGAGGCGTTTCCCAGGAACAACCTTGGTCGGCCTCCGACTCACCGGCCTTGTTCCCGGGAACAACGCCTGTAAGCCTTCCGCTGACACTGTCCCGCCCCGGAACAACGCCGGTAAGTCTCCCACCAGGACGCGCCTCGCGCCGGAACAACACCCGTCGGCCACCGACGGACCCTGTTCCACGGCTGGAGGCAGGCGGCAGGGTTCCGCGGCGGCCGCTGCCGGTCACGGCCCCGGGGGTGAGGGGCGCCGCGTTGCCAGTGCCGGCCGCGACGCCTCCGGCGAAGCCCCCTACAATCCAGCCGAAACCCGCGCATCGGGTCAGCCCGCCCGCGTCACCAGGGGGGCCTCCTTCGCTTCCCTGGTCGCGACCCGTCCGAGCGGGTTGGCCACGCCGGTCAGTGCGTCTTGCGCTTTCTGCCAGGCGGAGTCTCCGGGGTAGAGCGCGGTGCGGAGGTAGGCCCAGGTGAGAAGCTGGACGGCAGCCACGCGCTCGGGGTTCTCGTCGGTGGTCTCGGCGACGTCGTATCCCGAGACGCCGCCCAGCCCGTGCCCTGCGTCGAACAGGGTGAGCAGGGACTTGGGGCCTGGGGAGAGGAAATAGGGATCGGCGTGCCAGTCGGCGCCGGCGACCGTCAGGTGGGGAGAGTCGTCCTTGTCGCCGGCGACCACCAGCGCGGGTGTCGTCATCGTGGAGAAGTCGATGGTCGAGAAGAAGGGGTATTTCTCGGCTGCGAGCTTGCTGAGGGTGTCGCCTCTGCCGGGCGCGGCGAGCAGCACGCCCGCCTTGATCCGGGGCTCAGCGAGGCTCACTTCCGTGCCATCGTGGGGATCCTTGTGCCGCGCGCCGAGCAGCACGCTCGCCGTGTGCCCGCCCATCGAGTGCCCGACGACGGCCACCTTGCTTCGATCCAGGCGCCCGGCGAGCCCGGCGACGGCGTCCTCGATCGCGTCGAGCTGGTCGAGGATGCGCTTCATGTCCTCGGCCCGCGCCCGCCAGAACAGAGGCGCATCGGGGTGATCGGAGCTCCTGAAGGGGAGCGTCTTCGAGTCGAGATGCGTCGGTTGGATGACGACGAAGCCGTGTGCCGCCCAGTAGCTGGCGAGTGGGGCGTAGCCGTTCAACGAGGAGAGGTGGTTGGAGGGGCCGTGGCCGTGCGAGAGCAAGAGGATGGGCAGCGCGCTTCCGGTCATGGGCGTCACGGGCGCGGAGACGCGCACCTGGAGATCGACGGCGCGGCCAGGGGCTGGCAGCACGACCGGGCTGACCGAGAGGACCGGCGTTGGTGCGCGGGGGGTGTCGGCTGCGGGAGTCGGTTTGCTCATGACGACGTGGTCTGAAAACTCTCTGTTGCTCATGCGGTACCTCTGCCGCCTTCGTACCTCCCGCCTCCGGCCCCGGATTGGAAGAACCGGACATTTCATCCTTCCTTCCGCGCCGGCTTGAACGGCCGCGGTGGACGCGCGAAGTTACGAGGATGCCGCGCACGATGGACTCTGCCGACGCGACGTTCTCGCTCTCCCGCTTCGTCGAGGATGTTCACGCTCTCGTGCCGGTCACTGGACGCGCGTGTCACGAACGGCTGCCCGACGGAAGAACGACCCTTGTCTTCCGGGTGATCGAGGAGGGTCGGAGAGGGGATCTGTGCGTCGCGGGCCCGCGCACGCGGGCGCTGTTCAAAAACACAACCGGCGTCGCGCGGGCGGTCATTCTTCAGTTCAAGCCAGGCTGGTCGGCACCGCTCCTGGGCGTGGCAGCGCACACGCTGACGGACCGGATCGTCCCGCTGGAAGACATCTGGGGCCGTTCGGGTGGCGACCTCTGCCTCGAACTCCTCGCGGCGCGAAGCGTGCCGGAGGTGCTCGACCGAGTCTCTCGCGCGATCGCCCTTCGTACCCACCAGACCTTCGAACCGGCATCGGCACGCCTCGCTCGTCGCGCGGTTCACTTGCTCGAAGGAGACGAGGTCCGGGTGGAGAGCGTGGCGGAGCGGCTTGGCGTCACGGCGCGGCACCTTCGCCGCGCCTTCACGGAGAGCGTCGGCGTCCCGCCGAAGGATTTCGCGCGGGCCGTTCGCCTGCAGCGTGCCGTGCGGATGGCGGCGACCTCGAAGGACTGGGTACGCATCGCCGCAGACGCGGGCTACTACGACCAGTCGCACCTCATCGCCGACTTCCGGGAGTTCGTCGGGCTCACACCGGGCGCCTTCCTGAAGCGTACGGGCGCGGAGATTTCCCGTAGCGGGCTGGCGTCGTCCCGACGAGCCGCCGGAAATGGCGCGTGAGCTGCGCCTGGTCGTAGAGGCCAACGAGGGGCGCCAGGTCGGACGCGCGCACGCCGCGGCGGAGCAGCTCCTTCGCGCGAGCGATGCGGAGGTGCGTCAGATACGCATGCGGTGGCATGCCAACCTGCGCGCGAAAGGCGCGGCACAGGTGGAACTTGTCGAGGTCGGCGTGGTCCGCGAGATCGTCGAGCGTGATTGCGTCGCCGAGCCGCTCGCGGATGTACTCCAGCGCGCGTCGGACGGGACGCGAATGGTCAGGATGCGCGGTGCTGATGACCGCGAGCGCACTGACAGCTTCCGCGACGGCGACCTCGAGCGAGAGGCGGTCGGCCCCTGCGCACGCGGCATCGATGAGGCGGTGAAACGGCGCGGCGCGCTCGTCGCTGGCTTCGAGCTGCGGGAGCGCCACCGCCTTGCCTTCGGCCTGGACCCGAGCGACGTCGTGCGTCGGCAGCATGACGGCCGTGAACGTCGTCGGTCCGCGGTGGCCGAGGTGGCGAACCACGTCCCCTGGCTGCTTCACCAGGATGCAGCCGGGCGCGGAGCGCCAGACCCTGCCGCTACCCCACCACTCGGTATCGCCGCGCTCGATGCGCCCGACGCCGTGATGTTCCTTCACCCCCGTATGCAGCGACGAGGTCGTCCCGCGCACCGCGCGGAGACCCGGCAGCGAGACGGGAAGCTCGACGAGGCTCTCCATCGCCTCAGCATAGCTCCCCGGGGCGCGCTGGCGCTTGTGCATTCTTGGCGGAGAAAGTCGCGCCAAGAACCGACAAGCGCATGCGGTCGCGCGATCGTAGAAACAAGACCATGCAAGACAAACACCTCGCCTCCGGCGCGACGTCATCCACCAGGGCCAGGACCGCACCCATGAGGATCGCACTCGGCTGCATGGGGATGTCCGGCGCCTACGGCAAGACGGATGACGCGCAGAGCACCGCCGTCATTCACGCCGCGATCGAGCGTGGCGTGACGTTTCTCGATACCGGCGACTTCTACGGGTCGGGTCATAACGAGCTCCTCATCGGCAAGGCCATCGCCGGCCGCCGCGACCAGGTCCAGCTCTCGGTGAAATTCGGCATGCTGCGCGGCCCCGACAGCAGCATGGGCGGCATCGACGCGCGACCGGCGGCGGTGAAGAACTTCCTCGCGTACTCGCTGGTCCGGCTCGGCACGGATCACGTCGACGTGTATCGCCCGGGGCGCCTGGACCCGGCGGTGCCGATCGAGGACACGATCGGCGCGATCGCCGACCTGGTGAAAGCCGGCTACGTGCGATCGATCGGGCTGTCCGAGGTCGGTCCCGAGACGATCCGGCGCGCGGCGAAGGTCCATCCGATCGCCGATCTCCAGATCGAGTACTCGATCGCGAGCCGTGATCCGGAGGACGCGATCTTTCCGGTGCTCGCGGAGCTGGGCGCCGGCGCGACGCTGTACGGCGTGCTGTCGCGCGGGCTGCTCTCGGCCAGCCCCATCGGCCCCGGCGACGCGCGCGCCCACCTGCCGCGGTTCAGCGGGGCGAACGGCGAAGCGAACGCCAGGCTCGTCGCCGGTCTCCAGGGCCTCGCGAAGCGCTGGGGCATCACGCCGAGTCAGCTCGCGATCGGCTGGGTGCTCGGCAAGCAGCCGCAGTTCGTGCCGACGCTCGGCATGCGCACGATCCAGCAGCTCGACGAAGCGCTCACGGCGAAGCCGCTCACCGCGGAGCAGCTCGCCGAGGTCGAGGCGATCGCGCCGCGCGGCGCGGTCGTGGGCACCCGCTACCCGGCCGCGCACATGACCGCGCTCGACAGCGAGAAGCGCTGACGGAAGTGAAGGGCTCCCGCGGCCACGCAGCCCGCGTGGCTCAGGTCACGTAGCGGACCCAGAGCTCCCGGGGGCCGCGCACGAGCATGGAGGCGATCCAGTCGAGGGGGCGATCCACCCGCTCGAAGCGCCCCGGCAGGGAGAGGATGGCCTCGAAGGCGATGCGGCCCTCGGCGCGGACCACGGGGGCGCCCAGGCAGGCGTGGGGGCCGTTGCCGAAGGCGAGGAGGAGCTGCCGGGGCCTGTCGATGTCGAAGACGTCGGGGTCCGGGTAGCGGGTCTCGTCGCGGGTGGCGGAGCCCATGAGCGCGGCGATGGGGGCTCCCCTGGGGAGCGTCACGCCGCCGAGGGTCACCTCGTGCAGCGTCACCCGCCCGGCGGCGGGGGTCGGCGCCTCGAAGCGCAGCACCTCCTCGACGAAGGCCGGCACGAGCGACAGGTCGCGCCGCAGCCGCTCCTCCAGGGCAGGGCGCTCCATCAGGAGGCGCAGGCCGTTGGAGAGCAGGTGGGTGGTGGTCTCCAGCCCGGCGATGAGGAGCAGGTGGAGGAAGCTCACGATCTCGCTCTCCGTGAGCGCGGCGCCGCCCGGCTCGGCGGCGAGGAGATCGGTCACCACGTCGTCCTGCGGCGCGACGCGCCGGGCGGCGAGGACCTCGCGCAGGTAGCGGTCGAGATCGGAGACGGTGGTCTTGATGCTCTCGATGCGCTCCGGCGTGGAGGCGGAGCGGATCACCACCACGTCGTCCGCCCAGTGCCGGAAGCGGCTGCGCAGCGAGGGGTCGAGGCCCAGCAAGGTGGCGATGACGGCCGAGGGCATGGCGATCGCCAGCTCGGCGCAGAAGTCGAGCTCCCGGCCGGGGGTGAGGGCGTCGACGAACTCCCGGGCCACCCTGCGCATCAAGGCCTCCATCCGGGGCACGACGCGCGTGGAGAAGGCGCGGGCCACGAGGGCGCGGTTCCTGGTGTGCAGCGGGGGATCCATGCCGACCATGGAGTCGGCGATGGGGTTGTGCTCGAGCCAGGGCGCGCTGAGCGAGGCGCGCACGCCCTGCGAGGAGAACAGCTCGGCGTTCCTGAGGACGAACGCCACGTCGTCGTGACGGCTCACGGCCCACATGCCGCCAGGATCGACCTGGCAGACCGGCGCGGAGCGGCGAAGCTCTGCGTAGTAGGGATAAGGGTTCGCGCGCACCTCGGGTGAGAGCAGGTCCAGTCGTTCATGCATGGTCGTCTCCTTGCGGTAAGAGCCGCGCTGCTCGCCCGACGACGGGATGCCAGGCGGTTGCCCACGCGCGCGACGCATCCGACGGAAGCCCAGGGAGAGCCTCCGTGTCGCGCGCTCGCAAGTCATGGATCACGACGACGAGTCTTCCACGAAGCAGCCGGGAAACGCGTGGTCTCGGCAGGGTCCCGGGCGGATCTGCGACGTCTGCGACGACCGGCAGCGTGAGGCCGCAAACGCGTGGAGCACCGGAGCTGGCAGGTCGGTGCTCCAGAAGACCCGAGTACCTCGCCAGCGGGAGGCGCGGCAACTACCATCGCGCCGGGCAGCACCCCGTGAGCACCAGGCAGGAACAACCCGCAGGCGTGATCCTCGTGGTCGGCGACGCAAACGCCGATCTCGGCGCGGCGCTCGCGCGCTTTCCCCGCGAGGGCGAGGATCACCCGCTGCGCGGGCTCACCTGGGACAGCGGCGGCTCCGGCGCCAACGTGGCCACCGCGCTCGCGCTCCTGGGCGCGCGGGCGCGGCTCCTCGGGCGGGTGGGGAGCGATCCTGCCGCGGAGGTGGCGCTGCAGGCGGCGCGGGCGGCAGGCGTCGATCTCGGGGCCGTGCAGCGGGACGAGGCGGTCGCCACCGGCCTCTGCTTCGCG
The DNA here is from genome assembly GCF_000601485.1 of Chondromyces apiculatus DSM 436. Lineage (GTDB taxonomy): Bacteria > Myxococcota_A > Polyangia > Polyangiales > Polyangiaceae > Chondromyces > Chondromyces apiculatus. The sequence goes on along the minus strand of NZ_ASRX01000005.1, from coordinate 135,254 downwards.
GCGGTGTCGCCAGGCGGGGAGCGCACCTTCTTCAGCCACCGGGGCGCGAACGCCTGTCTCGCGCCGCCACCGCTCGATGCGCTCTTTCGCGAGGTCTCCTGGCTGCACGTCGCGGGACACGCGCTGCTCGAAGGGCGCCAGCGCGAGGTGACGCTGGACCTCATCGCCGAGGCCCGGCGGCGCGCGGTCGGGGTCTCGCTCGACCTGTGCCTGCCCTTGCTCGCGGCGCGGCCCGAGAGCGTGCATGCCCTCGGGCAGCAGCTCGCGCTGCTCTTCGCCAACGAGCCCGAGCAGCACGCGCTCGCGGCTTCCGCGTCGACGTCCGCTGCGTCGACGTCCGCTGCGCCGGATCTCCTGGGTGCGGCGCTCTCCGCCATCGCGGCGGCAGGCGTGCCCCTCGTCGCCGCCAAGCTCGGGGCGCGCGGCTCGCTGATCGCGGGTCCCGGGCCGGCGCGGACACGAATCGCACCCTTCGTGGTGGAGGCGCGCGACACGACAGGCTCGGGGGACGCTTACGTCGCCGCCTTCCTCGCGGCGTTCCTCCAGGGCGCCCCGCCGGAGATCGCCGGCCGCCTCGGCAACGCCGCAGGGGCGCTCGCCGCGACCCGGCCTGGCGCGGCAGGCGCCCTCCCCGACCGCGCCGCGCTGCAGAAGCTCCTCGCCACCCGTACCCCCGAGGACGATCCGGTGCGCCGCCTGGTCGCCCCCGCAGCACCGCCCGCAGCACCGCCCGCAGCATCCCACGAAGGATCCCCATGACACCCGCCTGGAAGACACGCCTCGATGCGCTCCGCCTGAAGGACCTCTCCAGCCTCTTCGGCACGCCGAAGCCCATCATCGGCATGGTGCACTGCTGGCCGCTGCCTGGCGCGCCCGGGTACACGGGCTACGGGGTGGACACCATCATCGACCACGCCGTGCGCGACGCCCGCGCGCTCGCGGAGGGGGGCGCCGATGGGCTCATCGTCGAGAACATGTGGGACATCCCCTTCCGGGCCGGGCCGCACCTTCCCCCGGAGAGCCTCACGGTGCACGCGGTGGTGGCGCGCGCGGTGCGGCAGGCGGTGGATCTGCCGCTCGGCATCAACCTGGTCCACAACGGGGGAACGGCGCTGCTCGCGGTGGCGCTGGCCGCGGGGGCGAGCTTCATCCGGGTGTGCATGTTCACGGGAGCCGGGATCTGGGAGGCCGGGTCCATCGACGAGGGGTGCGCGGCGGATCTGATGCGGCGGCGCAAGGATCTGCACGCCGAGAACATCAAGATCCTGGCCGACGTGGACAAGAAGCACTCGGTGCGCTTCCCGGGCATCGACCTCGCCACGCACATCGAGTGGACGCGGTTCTCCGGGGCAGATGGGCTCATCGTCTCGGGGCGGATGACCGGGGACGCGCCGGACCTCGGGAAGGTGCGCGAGGCGCGGGCGCACGCGGGTGACCTGCCGCTGCTCATCGGCAGCGGGGCGACCGAGGAGAACGTCGCGGCATTCCTGGGGGTCGCCGACGGGATCATCGTGGGCTCCAGCATCAAGGAAGACGGCCGCTGCGAGAACCCGGTGGACGTGGCGCGGGTGCGGCGGCTGGTGACGGCGGCGCACTCCGCGATGGCCTGAAGCAGCGCGGGGAGGCGGAGAGCGCAGCCCACGCCTCGGCGTCGTGCTCAGGCCGAGGCGGGCGTCGGAGGGGCGTCGGCCCCGCGCAGGCGCGCGTCTTCCTTCTTCAGCCAGCCGTCGATGGCGAAGGTGCCGAAGGGGACGAGGGCGGCAAGGAACACGAGGATGGCGCGGAAGATGGACCAGCGCGCCACGAAGAAGGCGTGGGCGAGGGCCAGGCAGAAGAGCACGAAGAGCACGCCGTGGGCCCAGCCGGTGACCTTCACGGCCACGGGGATCTTCGCGATGTACTTGAGCGGCATGGCGATGCCGAGGAGCACGAGGTAGGAGGCGCCCTCGATGAGGCCGACGAGGCGCAGGCGGCCGATGACGCTGTTCAGCATGGGGAGATGACCGGGGCACCCTAGCCGTGTTCCGCGCTCCGGCGCAATCCTCAGGGGCCGAGGAGAACGCGCGCATCCGCCAGGATCCACAGGCCGAGCCCGATCAGCACGAAGGGCAGGAGGACGCCGCCGTAGCGACGGATGCGCGCTCCGAGGAGGGGGTTGTTCACGAGCCAGTAGCCGAGGGCGCACCAGAGGAGGGTCAGGCACACGAAGACCACCACGTGGACCGGGATGAGCCGGGGCGCGCTGGAGAACAGGGGGATGTACACGCCGAGGTTGTCGCCGCCGTTGGCGAGGGTCACGCCGGCCACGGCCAGCACGCCCGAGGCCTGGCTGCGGGGGCGCTGCGGGCCGTCGTCGCTGTCGTCGTCGCCGTCGCCGTCGCGCCGCGCGCCAGGGCGCAGCGCCCAGAGGCCCCGCAGGCCGAGCGCCAGGGGCACGAGGCCGATGAGGCCGAGCCACCCCTCCGGGACCGCGAAGGCGAGCAGCGCGCAGAGGGCACTGCCGAGGGTCAGCGCGCCGATGCCGAGGAGCTGGCCGGTGACGATCTGGCGGCGGGTGAAGGTGGGGTCGGCGAAGAAGGCCGCGAGCAGGAGGATGTCGTCGATGTTCGTCGAGACGAACACCAGCGCGCTGACACCCAGGGTGGAGACGAGCTGATTCACCGCGGCGCCGTCGGGAGAGCGCGCCGCGCGGTCAGTAGTGGCCTTTGCGGCCGCGGGCCTCGCCGCGCTCCTGGTCGCGCTTCCTGTCCTTGGCCTTGCGCTGGCGGCGCATGCCCGCGCTCTCCTCGGTGCCCTTCAGCGAGGCGAGGGGCCAGAGGCGGTACTCGACCCGCGCAAGGCCGGCGTCGACCACGGCAGTCACCACGTCTTCGGCGGACTTGTAGCAGGCGCTCGACTCGTCGATGGGGACCTCGCCGTCGAGGTTCACGAGGATGCCGGCGTGGCGGTACTGCTCGTTCACCTTCTCCTGCGAGAGGACCCGGACCGCCTCGCCGCGCGACATGCGGCGGCCGGAGCCGTGGTTGACGGAGTAGCCGCTCTTGTGGGCGCCCGGCAGGGGGCGGAGGATGTAGCTGTAGTCGCGGTTCGAGCCGGGGACGAGGACGGGGTGGCCCTCGTTCTCGAAGAGCGTGCCCTTGAGCGCCGGGTGCTGGGCCGGCAAGGCGCGCGTGGCGCCCTTCCTGTGCACCCAGACGTCGCCGAACTCGGGGTGCTGCTCGGCCTGGACGAGGTTGTGGCTGATCTCGTAGACCAGCTCCAGGTCCTCGCGGAACACCTTGCGGAAGGCCTCGGCGACCTGCTCGAAGATGATCAGGCGGTTGATGATGGCGAAGTTGCCGCCCGCGGCGACGGCGTTGAGGTAGGCGCGGTAGTGCTCGGAGTCGGGGGTGAAGTACCCGAGGTCGATGTCGGCGCCGAGGTCGGGGCGCTCCTCGCGGGCCAGCTCGAAGTAGTTGGTGGCGAGGCCGTGGCCGAAGCCGCGGCTGCCGGTGTGCACCTGCACGAAGAGGGTGCCGGTCTCGTCACACCGCTGCAGCTCGATGAAGTGGTTGCCGCCGCCGAGGGATCCGAGCTGGTCGAGGCCGCGCTCGGGCTTGCCCTTGCCGCCCCAGGGCACGTCCCAGGCGTCGTCGACGGGGATGCGCTGCCGCTCGGCGCGGCTCCGGTCGATGGCCGCGCCGAACTTGTCGACGTACAGCTCGGCGCCGCCGCGGACCAGCTCGACGAGGTCCTTCTCGGGCATCTTGCCGAAGCGCACGCTGGTGCCGCCAGCGCCCATGCTCACCCGCTTCATGACCTCGCGGTTGAAGGCGAGCTTGCGGTCCGGCGTGGCCAGCTCCGCGGCGACGGCGCTGCGGGCGCTCATCATGCCGCAGCCGATGTCGAAGCCCACCGGCCCCATGGCCACCGCCCCCTCGCCCCGATCGGTGAGGATCACGCAGCCGACGGGGACGCCGTAGCCGTAATGGACGTCGGGGGTGATGGCGACGAGCCTGGTCCCCGGGAAGCGGGTGGCGTTGACGATCTGGCGGTAGAGCGTGTCCTCCGCCGCGCCGAGCAGCTCGGGCGTGAGGAAGAGGCGCACCGGCACGTCGCCGATGTCCTCGGTCTGGAGGGTGTAATACCCCTCGGACGTGGCCACCGCGTGGCGCTTCCAGCCATCCTCGTTGCGCAGCGCAGGCTTGCTCATCGCAGCGAAGCATGCCGTTCCGGGGCAGAAGCTGCAAGGCGGACAGGCAGGCCAGCGCTGTGAGGGAAAGCCCGGGAGAAGGCATCGCCGATGCCGATCGTGTAAAAGGCGAAACGTGCAGGCAGCAGACTGCTGGCACAGGGCGGCGGGCATGACCATCAAGCGCAACTTCGACATCCGGAACCTGGTCCGCGAGCTTTCCGAGAACAAGGTGAGCGCGCTGGAGATCCTCCGCGAGGCCATCTCCAACGCGAAGGATCATGGGGCGACGAGGCTCTGGCTCAAGACCGCGAAAGATCAGCGCAACGAGGTGACCCTCGTCCTCGCGGATGACGGCGAGGGCATGGACCACGCGCGCCTCGAAGCATTCTGGGGGGTGGGAGCCTCCGCCAAGGGGCACGCACAGCAATCGATCGGGTACAAAGGGCACGGAACGAAGCTGTACTTCGATTGTCGTCGCCTCTCCGTGGCGACCCGTGTCAGCGCGTCGGAGCCCTGGAACGTGACCAGGCTCGACATGCCCCACGAGCACGCAGACGACGAGATCCCGGAGTCCACCCTGAAGCCCTCCGACGCGCTCCAGCGGGAGATCGAGGAGACCGGCCTCCAGGACAGCGCCGGGACGGTGATCCTGATCGAGCAGGTGGGCTTCGAGGACAGGAGCGAGCTGCTCGATCGGGCCAAGATCGAGTCCTACTGCGACTGGTTCACGGCCATCGGAGACATCCGCGCGGGCCTGTTCCAGCACCGGATCGACTGGCACCGAGCCATCGCGCGTTCGGACGAGATCCTGAGCGAGCTGCGGCTCCACGAGGGAGAGATCCGCCCCATCGAGGTGCGCCTGCGCGTGAACGGTGAGAAGGCGTATATGCCCGTCGGCATGGGGACCGCGAGCCGGGACAGGAATTTCCTCGCAGCCTGGGGAGACGATGTGAAGGAGCACAGGTCCCAGCCTGGCTTGCTCGCATACGGGCATCGCTTCGCCGACGAGTACCAGAGCGCAGGGGCGGGCCGCATGCGCGACGACAAGAGCGCCCTGCGGCTGACGACGCCGTCGACCTGGGCGACAGAGGACGGGATCTCCATCGTGGCCCGCGTCGAGGGACATCGACGCCAGCTCGACACCTACCTGGAGGCCAAGTGGCAGGGGCACCAGGGCATCTACAGCTTCGAAGATCGCTTCGGGCTCTGGCTCTGTCGCGACTTCATCCCGATCACCCAGCGCAATGATCTGCTCCGCAAAGCGCTGGACGAGGCGTCAGGACAGAAGCTCCAGTTCGAGCTGAACAATTTGCGAAACTGGAAGGTCTTCGTCAATCACCAGAGCTTCCGGCTCACCGCCAATCGCAACGATGTTTCGAACCGAGCGGTGATCGATGTGAAGGTGGTCGACGCGCTCGTCACAGTGCTCAAGGAGGCCCTGAAGAACAGGAGCTTCCAGGAGTGGGTCGAGCGCCTGAAGCGAGCGACCTTCGAGCACCGCAGAGAGCGCGAGATCAAACAGATGAGCGATCGACTCGAAGAAGCTCAGCAATGGATCGAATCGAAGACGAAGAAGGACGGCATCGATCCGATGGACGTGAGCGGCCTGCCGACGCTGGGAGAGAACTACTCGCTCCTCCTGAAGGCGCCGCGGTCGGAGCAGGAGCTGTTCTACGTCTATGGCTTGCTCGCTGGGCGCTTCGAGATGCCCATCCATGTCATCGAATACGACGCGAGCGAGGGCGTGGATGCCATCGGCAAGCTGCGGGAGCCGAAGCTCCTCGCCGAGCGGAGACCTTTCGTGCGGATGGAGTTCAAGCTGGAGGTGTCCGCAGACAACCCCATCCATCATTTCTTCGACGCGATCGATGTCATCGTCTGCTGGGCCGTGGGCAAGCAGGGCGACATCTTCGAGGAGAGTTCATACGGCGCAGGGAAACTGCAGAAGCGCCCCATGTCGGTCCTGACCCCTCCGATTGATACTCACGAGATCATCTACGAGGATGCGGGGAGGAGGCGCGTGATCCCTGTGCTCGAGATCTCGGAGCTGTTCCCCAAGACGGGTGGACGGCGCAAGAAGCCCTGACCGTCGTCGGGTCCGCGGAGTGACCCGCAAGAGGGGGGAGGCACGGGGGGGGCGCGGGGATGGGCGGACACGCACCTGACCCTCCGGAGGGCGCCCGGGATAGCATGGGGACATGGGCCAGAGGACCGCGGTGTACCATCAGGCGCAGGAGTGGGTGCACCCCGTGGAGGCAGCGCTGTCCATGTCCTTCACCACCCTGCGCGGAGCGCAGACGCTCGCGCTCTCGGTGCATGGACTGATGGGCCAGCGGGGCCCGATCCCGACAGAGGTGGTCGTGCACGCGGCGCGCACGCATCTACAGCAAGCGGCGCAGCAAGCGACGTTGGAGGCTGCGCGAGGGGGGACGGGCTGGAGCCAGGAGGCCGCGCTCGGTGCCTTCCTCGCGGACGTGCACCGGACGCTGCTCGGGCTGAGCCGGATCAGACCTTACTGGGGTGGGCTCGGCGTGGAGGTGGCAGCGGCGTGGTTCGCCGAGGGACGGGTGGCCATCGCGCACGCCGGGAACTGCCGGGTGTTCCGGCTCCGCGGCGGTGAGGGGGCCGTGCAGCTCACCGTGGATCACTCGCTGCTGGAGGACGCGCGGCGCTCCGGGTGGCCGAACTGGGAGCAGTTCGCGGCGAAGGAGTACCGGAACATCGTGGTGCGTCTCCTGGGCATGGAGTACGTGCCAGCGCCCCCGCCGGGGACGCCGGAGGCCGACGGACGCGCACCGGCGGCGGAGCCTCGCGCGGCCGTCCCTCCCTGGGAGATGAGGAGCGAGGCTGTGCTCCCCGGGGATGTGTACCTGCTCGGCACGAGCAACCTGGAACCCGAGGCGGTGCGTGCCTGTCTGGGTGCAGGCGCGGGTACGGACGCAGAGGCGGACTCGGAGGCGGCGCTGGAGCGGATGCTCGCGCGCGTGGTCGCGGCCCTGGCCGAGCCACCCAACGAGGTGGCTTGCGTCGCGGTGCGGGAAGGCCGCGCTGGAGAGGTGCCGCAGGCGGGGAGCGCGGGGGAGAGGCGGGGCGAGGGTGACCAGCTTCCGTCTCCCGAGGAGCGTTACGCGGGCATGGGGCTCAGCGCTGATCTCGGCCAGTACGCGCGCATCATGCAGGAGGGATAGGACGGCGTCCCCAAGTTCGTCCCGGGTCCTCGGCTCGACGTTCGAGCGAAGTAACGGGGGTAGCGACCATCGGGAGTGTAGGGATCCTGGGTCCCTGCTCCAGGGTACGCAGTACTTTACATCGCGCTGTCGTCGGGCGGGGCGGAGGCGGGGTGGCCGTTGCGGCATGCCCAGCCGGTGGGCATGCGGGTCTGCTCGTCGCAGGTGGCGGTGGTCCAGCCTGCCGCGGTGTCGGCGTTGGTGGACGACAGCTCGGCGCCGTCGAGCGTGGCTGCGGTGAGGTCCGCGCCGTCGAAGGATGACTCGGTGAGGGCGGCTCCGGTGAGGTTCGAGCGGGCGAGGCTCGTGCCGCGGAAGCTCACCACGGTCAGCTCCGCGTGGGAGAGGTCGAGGTCCGAGAGGTCGCGGTTCGAGAGATCGCGGTGGCCCTCGGTGGCGAGGATGCGCGCGGCCTGGGCGCGGGCGGCAGGGTCGCTGGAGGAGAGCGTGGCGCGGAGGCGGAGGGGAGAGAGCTGTGAGACGTCGACGAGGTGGACCAGCACCGCCGCGAAGAGGGCGAAGGCGATGCGGGCCGGGACGAGACGGCGGGGGATGCGCGGGAGGGCCAGGGTGAGCAGCGCGGCGGCCACCGCGGCGCCATGGCGCAGGGCGAGGAGGAGGGCCTCGGAGGGGACGCGGGAGACCGCGAGGGCCACCGCGAGGACGCCGAGGAGGGCGACGCCGGAGAGGGCGAGGAGGCGCTCGGTGCGGCGCGAGATCCAGACGGTCTCCGGCGCAGGCGCGGTGAGGGACTGACGGAGGCTCGCGGGGCCTGCTTCTCCGGAGCGGGAGAGGGGCAGGGGCGTCTCGTCGAGGCCCGGCGAGGAGGCGCGGCCCGGCGAGGAGGCGCGGGGCTGGGGGATGCCTCGGGTGGAGATGGGGCCGGCGTCGTCGAGGCCCCGCGGGGTGCGCTGGGAGATGGGCGGGTCGATGACGTCGGCGAGGGAGCGGCGTGCGAGGGCGGGCTCGAAGACGGGGCCGGGGAGGCCGACGCTGTCGGCGCGCTCGTACTGGTCGAGATCGGCGAGGAGCGCGGCGAGGTCGGGGTAGCGCGCGGCAGGGTCGCGCATGGTGCACTTGCGGACGATGCGGGTGAGGCCCTGGGGCACCGCGGCGAGCGGGAAGAGCGCGGGGAGGTCGGACACGGGCTCGTCGGGCTCCCGGCCGAGGAGGAGGAAGTAGAAGACGCGGCCCAGGCTGTAGACGTCGGCGGTCGGCGCGAGGTCGCCCGTGCCGGCGAGGGCCTCGGGTGCGGCGTAGGGGGCGTGGCCTCCGGCGTCGGGAGAGACGCTCACGCGCGAGGGAAGGTGGGTGAGCCCGAGGTCGGCGATGAGGGGTTCGAGGGCGTCGCTGATGAAGATGTTGGAGGGCTTGAGGCCGCCGTGGACGAGCCCCGCCTGGTGCGCCGCCTGGAGGGCGCGGCAGAGCTGCTTGAAGAAGGGTACGAGCTGCTGGGGTGACCAGGCGAGGGCGGTCAGATCGCCGAGGTCGCTCTCGGCGATGTCGGTGACCAGCACCAGGCCATCGGCGCTGACGCGGTGGACCGGGAGGATCCCGGGCGGCGGCGTGGGCTTGCAGAGCCGGAGGGCCGCGCCGGCGCCGCGGACGAAGGTGGCGCGCGCGGGGTCGTCGGCCAGGATCGGATCGAGGACCTTGAGGGCGACGGGGGCCTCGCCGTCGAGGCCCGACCAGACGCGGGCGACGTTGCCGGTGCCGAGGGGCGCGGCGAGGAGCACGCCGAGCACGGTGTCGCCAGGCTGGAGCGAGGACGGGTCCGCGTGGGCGGGCCTGGAGCCCACCGGGTGGACGCCAGAGGTGGGGTGGTTCTGGGCAGGCATGGAGGGGACCGAGGCGGACATGGCTTACTCCTCTGCGTCCTTGATGCCGACGCCGGAGCGCACGGTGAGCTCGACACCCATGGCGTAGCCGGTGAGGACGAACCACGAGAACTTGTTGTCGCCATCGACGTCGCCCTTGGCGGTGATGGCAAACTGCCGCGAGAGAGAGACGCCCGGCGCGCCCTGCGCCGCGCCGTTGCCGTCGACGTTCACGGGGGGCAATCCGAGGTTGTACTTGTACTGGTAGTACTGCGCCTGGTCATTGCTGAAGCCAATGCATTTCCAGCCGGCCAGGTCATTGCCGGTGTTGTAATCGCGGTTGAGGGCGCCGCTGGGCTGGTACTTGCGGCGCTGCACGCTGGCCATGGCGGTGGGAACCGCCACGGTGTCGCGGCACATGCCTGGATCCTGGCCTGTGGGGCCCCCGAGCTTCTCCTGGTTCTTGACGGCGAAGGTGGTGAGGAGGGCCCGGGAGATGCCGCCGATCATCTGCTTCGCCTCGGCGGTGCGGGCCTGGGAGAAGTAGCTGTTCACGCGCTGGACGCCGACGGCCGCGAGGATGCCGATGATGGCGACGGTGATGCCGATCTCGACGAGGGTGAAACCGCGCTGGCTGGCGCGGCGGGTGCCCGGGAGGTGCCGGGGGAGGCTCGGGGTGGTGAGGTTCGGGGTGGTGAGGTTCGGGGTGGTGAGGTTCGGGGTGGTGAGGTTCGGGGTGATGGAGGAGAGCGGGTCGTTGGAGGTGCTGCAGTGCTTCATCTCTTCCTCTGAGGTGGGGACGGAGTCGCCCCAAGATAGAATCGTGAAGTCAGCCCTCGCGTTCAACCTGTTTCTGCGGGCAGCACGCCGAAGACGCGCGCGTGCTGCGGGTGCGGTCGGTGCGGGAGGGTAGGAGGATCGGCGCGGAAGCGCAGAGGCGCGGGAGTGCGCGCTCTCGCGTCAGGCGGGGATGACGACTGCGGCATGGCAGGGACGGTGACGGTGTTGATGGGCTGGATGCTGGCGCCCGCGGGGTAGGCGTAGCTCACGGCCTGGGTGTTGAAACTGAGTCCCCTGGCAGCGCTGCCCCAGCCCCACACGGTGAGGCCGACGAAGCCCGCGCTCGACAGCTCGTGTCGCCCGTTGTCGCAGGTGGAGGGCGGGCGACGGCGCCGGCGCCGACGCCGACGCCAATCGCAGGCGCTCCATGGCACCGTATCCAGTTCGGCTGCAGGGGATAGGGCGAGGCCGCGCCGCGTCACGCCGTCAGGGGACGCGGCGACGTTCGGGAGGCTGCTGGGGAGAGGCTGCTGGGGAGGGGCTACTGAGGCACGGCGGGGACGGTGACGGTGTTGATGGGCTGGATGCTGGCGCCCGCGGGGTAGGCGTAGCTCACGGCCACCGTGTTGAAGGGCGCCGTCGCGGCGCTGCCCCAGCCCCACACGGTGAGGCCGATGGGTCCCGCGCTCGAGATCTCGTTGCGGCCGTTGTCGCAGCCACCCTGAGGCACGAAGTTGCCGCGCACGAGATCGAAGCGGGTGTACTCGTACTCGCCGCTCGTGCCCACGGGCTGCCAGCCGGTGAGGGTGCCCGCGCACGCGAGCTGCACGTCGGCGAAGCCCGTCGCGGTCCGCCGGCGGGTGATGACCAGGTTCGTCTCCGGGTAGGTCGGATCCGTGAAGAAGGTGTAGCTCTTCAGGTACTGGCCCGAGGGGATGACGTTCACGAACTCGGGATCGCCGCGACAGTCGCTCCCGTTGGTGAGCGTGCGGCAACCGGTCATGTGCGCGGAGACATAGAAGGGGTGGCCCTCGTCCTGGCTGCGCACCACGAAGGGTCCGGGAGAACTGAACTCGGCGACCTGGCCGCTGTTGAGCGTGGTGGGTGCGCCCGCCGGAGCGGCGGGCTCGTAGGTGAGCGTGGTGCCGTCGACCGCGCCGACGATGCGCCACGGGGGCGACTCTTCCTGGTCGTCGAAGCGGTTCCTGTAGCGGACGGCGACGTACTCGTTGCCGAGCGCCTTCACCGGGGGGATCTGCTGGTGGGCGGAGTCGCAGGCCGCGACGCCCACGTCGATGCTCAGGCAGGACGCGGCGCCCCACAGGCCGATGGGCTTGTTGGACTCGATGGGGCTGCCGATGAGCTGCTGGTCCTGGCTGAACTGCAGCACCTGGCCGCGTTGGAGCGTGTACGTGGCGGGCGCGCCGGCAGGCGCCGAAGCGACGCCGGGACCGCCGACGATGGGGGCCACGGGATTGATGGTGACCACGGTGTCGTTCTCGGCCGCGACGATGTCGATGGAGGGCTGCGCCTGAGCCACCAGGGTGCTCTTCCGGAAGGCGTCGACGGCGATGTAGTTGGTGTCCCAGACCGTGGTGGGGAGGAGCAGCGAGGCGCTCGTCGCGGCGCTCGCGCCGCCGCCGTAGGGGAAGATGGTGTAGGCCACCACGGGCGCCGAGGTGGTGAGGTGGAAGGCCGCGCCCATGCCGGTCCCGGACACGGAGGCGTAGTTGGCGGTGAAGGCAGGCGTCACGCCGTTCGGGCAGTTGGTGAGGACGTTGCCGTAGCGGGCGAGGAAGAGGATGGCCACTTCACCCGGGGGGAGCTGCCCGTTGGGCAAGGGGGCGTAGGTGAGCCCCTGGCCGTTGCCCGAGGGGATGCGCGCGAACTGGGAGAGGTCGAAGGACTGTCCGTCGCGCTCGACGGCGATGCTGACCGGGGTGGTCCAGGTGTTGGCGACGAAGGCGGCGAAGCACGCGCCGACGGCTTCGAAGATCATGTCCGGCGCGACGGCGTAGTAGTCGCACCCGATGGAGCTCTTGTTCTGCCGGGCGCTCTCGCAGGCCTCGACGCACCCGGTCTCGCCGCAGCCTTGCGTGGGCGGGCACTCCTCGATGAGGTTGCCGTCGCAGTCGAGGATCTGGTGCAGGTCGCTGGAGCAAGTCTGGGTGGTACAGCCCGAGTTGCCCCCCGAGCCCGGGCCACCGGTCAGCACCCCGGACGACCCCCCGCTACCCCCGCTGCCCCCGCTGCCAGGGTTGCCGCCGCTCGGCTCGAAGCCACCATCCTCGCTCGTGGCCGAGCACGACATCGCCAGGACTGCAGAGAAGCCCAGACCACTCACCGCGATCATTGCCTTGTGAAGCCACTTCATCCCAGTCTCCTCGGGCAGCCTGGAGGGCGGGCGACGGCGCCGACGCCGACGCCAATCGCAGGCGCTCCATGACACCGTATCCAGTTCGGTTGCCGAGGGATAGGGCGAGGCCACGCCGCGTCACGCCGTCAGGGGACGCGGCAAGGTCCGGGAGGCTGCTGAGGAGAGGCTACTGGGGCACGGCGGGGACGGTGACGGTGTTGATGGGCTGGATGCTGGCGCCCGCGGGGTAGGCGTAGCTCACGGCCTGCGTGCTGAATCCGCCGGTCGCGGCGCTGCCCCAGCCCCACACGGTGAGGCCGATGGGCCCTGCGCTGGAGATCTGGTGGCGGCCATTGTCGCAACTGCCCTGGGGCACGAAGTTGCCGCGCACGAGATCGATGCGGGTGTACTCGTACTCGCCGCCGCTGCCCACCGGCTGCCAGCCGGTGAGCGTCCCGGCGCATCCGAGCTGCACGTCAGCGAAGCCGGACTCCATCCGCCGGCGGGTGACGATCAGGTTCGTCTCCGGGTACGTCGGATCCGTGAAGAAGGTGTAGCTCTTCAGGTACTGATCCGAGGGGATGACGTTCACGAACTCGGGGTCGCCCCGGCAATCGAACGGGTTGCCGAGCGTGACGCAGCCGGTCATGTGCGCGGAGACGTAGAAGGGGTGATCCTTGTCCTGGCTGCGCACCACGAAGGGGCCAGAAGACCTGAACTCGGCGACCTGGCCGCTGTTGAGCGTGGTGGGTGCGCCCGCCGGAGCGACGGGGTCGTAGGTGAGCGTGGTGCCGTCGACCGCGCCGACGATGCGCCACGGGGGCGACTCTTCCTGGCCGTCGAAGCGGTTCCTGTAGCGGACGGCGACGTACTCGTTGCCGAGCGCCTTCACCGGGGGGATCTGCTGGTGGGCAGAGTCGCAAGCGGAGTCGCCCACGTCGATGCTCAGGCAGGACGCGGCGCCCCACAGGCCAATCGGCTTGTTCGACTCGATGGGGCTGCCGATGAGCTGCTGGTTCTGGCTGAGCTGCAGCACCTGACCGCGCTGGAGGGTGTACGTGGCGGGTGCGCCGGCAGGCCCCGGAGCGACGCCGGGACCGCCGACGATGGGGACCACGGGGTTGATGGTCACCTGGGTGTCGTTCTCGGCCGCGACGATGTCGATGGAAGGCTGCGCCTGCGCCACGAGGGTGCTCTTCCGGAAAGCGTCGACGGCGATGTAGTTGGTGTCCCAGACCGTGATGGGGAGGAGCAGCGAGGCGCTCGTCGCGGCGCTCGCGCCGCCGCCGTAGGGGAAGATGGTGTAGGCCACCACGGGCGCCGAGGTGGTGAGGTGGAAGGCCGCGCCCATGCCGGTCCCGGACACGGAGGCGTAGCCGGTGGTGAAGGCCGGCGTGACGCCGCTCGGGCAGTTGGTGAGGGTGTTGCCGTAGCGGGCGAGGAAGAGGATCGCCACCTCACCCGGGGGGAGCTGGTTGTTGGGCAAGGGCGCGTAGGTGAGCGCCTGGCCGTTGCCCGAGGGGATGCGCGCGAACTGGGAGAGGTCGAAGGACTGTCCGTCGCGCTCGACGGCGATGCTGACCGGGGTGGTCCAGGTGTTGGCGATGAAGGCGGCGAAGCACGCGCCGATGCCGTCGGAGATGATGTCCGGCGCGACGGCGTAGTAGTCGCACCCGATGGAGCTCTTGTTCTGCCGGGCGCTCTCGCAGGCCTCGACGCACCCGGTCTCGCCGCAGCCTTGCGTGGGCGGGCACTCCTCGATGAGGTTGCCGTCGCAGTCGAGGATCTGGTGCAGGTCGCTGGAGCAAGTCTGGGTGGTACAGCCCGAGTTGCCCCCCGAGCCCGGGCCACCCGTCAGCACCCCGGACGACCCCCCGCTACCCCCGTTGCCCCCGCTGCCAGGGTTGCCGCCGCTCGGCTCGAAGCCACCATCCTCGCTCGTGGCCGAGCACGACATCGCCAGGACCGCAGAGAAACCCAGACCACTCACGGCGATCATGGCCTTGTGAAGCCACTTCATTCCATCCTCCTCGGGCAGCCTGGATGGAGGGCGATGACGCCGACGATCACAGACGCTCGTGCGCAGGATATCCGTTGCCGACGCTGCCTGATAGGCGCGGCGCGGTCTCCCCCTGCCAGGATCCGTGCTCTGGGCGCGGCGCGAGGGCACGCTGTCGCGAGGATCGTGCGACACGGATGGAATGTTCGGCGCAGGAGCCCCGGGTAGGCCTTCGTGGCGACGACCAGGGCCGGAGACGACCAGGGCCCGGCGACGACCAGGGCTGGCGACGACCAGGGCTGGCGACTACTGGGGCGTGGCGACGACCGGGGCTCGGCGACGACCAGGGCTGGCGACTACTGGGGCGTGGCGGGGACGGTGACGGTGTTGATGGGCTGGATGCTGGCGCCCGCGGGGTAGGCGTAGCTCACGGCTCCCGTGAAGAACCCCACCGTCGCGGCGCTGCCCCAGCCCCACACGGTGAGGCCGATGGGCCCCTGGCTGGAGAGCTCGTTGCGGCCGTTGTCGCAGCCGCCCTGGGGCACGAAGTTGCCGCGCACGAGGTCGAAGCGGGTGTACTCGTACTCGCCGCCCGTTCCCACGGGCTGCCAGCCGGTGAGCGTGCCCGCGCACCCGAGCTGCACGTCGGCGAAGCCCGTCGCGGTCTTCTTGCGGGTGATGACCAGGTTGGTCTCCGGGTACGTCGGGTCCGTGAAGAAGACGTAGCTCTTCAGGTACTGGTCCGGGGGGATGACGTTCACGAACTCCGGGTCGCCGCGGTCGTCGCCGGGGTGTCCGAGGCCCTGGAAGCCCGTCATGTGCGCGGACATGTAGAAGGGGTGCGCTTTGTCCTGGCTGCGCACCACGAAGGGCCCCGGGGCACGGAACTCGGCCACCTGACCTCGGCCGAGGGTGGAAGGAGCGCCGGTGGGCGGCGCCGGGTCGTAGGTGAGCGTGGTGCCGTCGACCGCGCCGACGAGACGCCACGGGGGCGATTCTTCCTCGCCGTCGAAGCGGTTCCTGTAGCGGACGGCGACGTACTCGCTGCCGAGCGCCTTCACCGGGGGGATCTGCTGGTGCGCGGAGTCGCACGCGCCCTCGGTGACGTCGATGTTCAGGCACGACGCGGCGCCCCAGACGCCGATCGGTTTGTTCGATTCGATGGGGCTGCCGATGAGCTCTTCGTTCTGGGTGAACTGCAGCACCTGCCCTCGCTGGAGTGTGTACGTGGCAGGCACGCCAGCGGCCCCGCCAGGGACGCCGGTGCCGCCCACGATGGGGACCACAGGGTTGATGGTGACCACGGTGTCGTTCTCGGCTGCGACGATGTCGACGGAGGGCTGCGCGTCGGGGACGATGGCGGACTTCCGGAAGGCGTCGACGGCGATGTAGTTGGTGTCCCAGGCAGGGGTGGGAAGCAGCAGGGAGGCGCTGGTGGCAGCCGTGGATCCACCTCCGTAGGGGAAGATGGTGTAGGCCACGACGGGCGCGGAGGTGGTGATGTGGAAGGCGGCGCCTTTGCCGGTCCCGAACACCGCGGCGTGCTCGGTGGTGAGGGCGGGGGTGACGCCGGCGGGGCAGGCGGTGGAGAGGCCGCTGAAGCGGGCCAGGAAGAGGATCGCCACCTGGCCCGCGGGGAGCTGACCGTTGGGCAAGGGCGTGTAGGTGAGCGCCTGGCCGTTGCCCGAGGGGATGCGCGCGAACTGGGAGAGGTCGAAGGACTGTCCGTCGCGCTCGACGGCGATGCTGACCGGGGTGGTCCAGGTGTTGGCGACGAAGGCGGCGAAGCACGCGCCAGCCACCTCGGAGATGATGTCCGGCGCGACGGCGTAGTAGTCGCACCCGATGGAGCTCTTGTTCTGCCGGGCGCTCTCGCAGGCCTCGACGCACCCGGTCTCGCCGCAGCCTTGCGTGGGCGGGCACTCCTCGATGAGGTTGCCGTCGCAGTCGAGGATCTGGTGCAGGTCGCTGGAGCAGGTGCGACCGTCACAGCCCGAGCTGGACCCCGCCCCCACGCCGCCCGTCAGCACGCCGGACGATCCCCCGCTGCCCCCGCTGCCTCCGGCGCCCGGGTCGCCGCTCGTCTCGAACCCTTTGCCCTCATTCGTGGCCGAGCACGACAGCGCCAGAACCGCAGAGACGCTCAGACCACCCACCGCCACGATGGCCCTCTGAAGCCACTTCATCCCGTTCTCCTCGGGCAGCCTGGATGGAGGGCGATGACGCCGACGATCACAGGCGCACTGAGCCACGGTATCGGCTGCGGCTGCGGGGGGATAGACGTGATGTGCGGAGCACTCCCGCAGAAGCCATGGTCGCCCCACGCAGTGAGACGCCTCTGCACCCGCGTCGTGCGGCGTGCACGGAACCTTCGGTCATGGGGATAGGACAGGGAAGCGACTCGGGCAGCCCGTCAGAAGGTGCCCGACCAGGAGAACATGGGGCCAGAGGCGGGAGGGAGGGGGGCGAGGGTGAGGGGATCCATGGTGGTACCGCGCCGCTCGGCGGTGCCGAGGTCGACCATGGGGTGCGCGTAGCCGACGGCGACGCCGACGAGGTGGCCGAGGAGGAAGCCGGTGCCGACGTCCTCCCAGGAGTGCGCGCCGGCGCCGATGCGGAGGGCCATGGTGACGAGCGTGGACGCCTCGGCGAGGCCGAGGGCGCCGAGGCGGTAGCCGCCCTGGGCCGGGGTGCGCGCCACGAGGGACAGGTGGACGCCAGCGACGGCAGCGACAGGGGCGGTGTGGCCGGAGGGGAAGGCCGTGTACTCCTCGTCGTCGCCATGACAGCGGCCGTCGCGCCACGCGCGCGGGCGGCAGCGGCCGGTGAGGCGCTTGATGGTGGCGACGATGCCGGTGGCGAGCATGACGGCCTCAGCGTCGACGAGGGTGGTGCGGAGAGCGCGGGCGTAGGGATCGGGGGCGCCATTCTGAGCGAGGTACGCGCCCTCGAAGAGGGTGGCGCCGCCCGTGAGGAGGAGCGATCCGCCGAGGGCGCCGGTGAAGTCGCTGATCCAGTCGAGGGTGGTGTGGTGCGGCCGCGCGCGGTAGGGGCCCCAGGTGCTGTGGCGCTGGGGCAGGAGGAGGTAGAGGGCCATGCTGGCCGCGCTCCCGCCGGCGAGCACGGCCTCGGCAGGGGCAGAGCGGAAGGCCCAGTCGGGCACCGTGGGTCCCGGGGACTGGGCCGCTGCCGACGCGGGGAGCGCGAGGAGCGCCGCGGCTGCCGAGAGCGCTACGGCAGCCGTGAGCGTCGCGCGCGCCGCGTTGACGGCGAGGGGGCCGCGCCTCACGGCGATCGGGGCGCCTTGACGGGGGGTGCCTTCACGGGAGGAGGCGGCGGCGGGGGCGCCTTGCCAGGAGGCGTGGGGGGGGTCTTCGGGGCGAGCGTGGGAGGCACCGGGCCCGCGCCAGGGGCCCTGGGGGCAGGTGCGGAAGACGCGGCGGCCGAGGCCGGAGCTGCCTTCGCGCCCGGAGCACCGGCGGGGGTGGCCGCGCCTCCGGTCGGGGACTGCACGGAGATCTTGCCGAGGGCGAGGGGTTCGAGCTGGGACTGCACCTTGGCCGCGTCGGCGACGAGGACGAGGCGCGTCCGCTCGGGGTCGAGGTACTTGCGGGCGACGCGCTGGAGGTCCTCGATGGTGACGCTCCGGAGCTTCGCGGCCCGGGTCGCGTACTCGTCGAGGGGCAGGTGGTACATGGCGAGGCCCGTCAGGGTGGAGGCCGTGGCGTCGACGGACTCGAAGCGGGCGGGGAGCTGACCGACGAGGTTGTCCTTCGTGGCCTCCAGCTCGTCGAGGGTCACGGGCTCCTCGCGGAGGCGGCGGATCTCGGCGTAGATCTCCTTCACGGCGGGGCCGGTGCTCTCCGCGACGATGGCGCCGCCCGCGGTGAAGGGGCCGGGGCCGTGGCGCATGTCGAAGAAGGAGCGCGCGCCGTAGGTGTAGGCGTGCTTCTCGCGGAGGTTGAGGTTGAGGCGGCTGGTGAACTGGCCCCCGAGCAGGCCGTTCATGACGAGGACCGCCTCGTAGTCGGGGTTCGCGCGGGTGACGCCGGGGAGGGCGACGGCGACGCTCGACTGGGTGAGGCCGGGGCGGTCGAAGATCACCACCTTCGGGCCTGCAGCGTCGGCAGGCGGCGCTTCGGGCTCCTTGGCGGGGCGCGCCTTGCCCTTCCACGTGCCGAGCACGCGCTCGACCTCGCGCAGGACCTGGTCCTTGCCGATGTCGCCGGCGATGGCGATGGTGGTGTGATCGGGCTGGAAGCTCGCGGTGTGGAAGGCGGTGAGGTCGGCCGCGGTGAGCTTCTTCAGCGCGGCCTCGGTGCCGATCAGGGGCGCGGCGTAGGGGTGCTTCTCGGGGTAGAGGGTGCGGACCACGGCGACGCCGAGCAGTGACCCGGGGCTGTCGTTCATCTGGGCCAGGGTGGTGAGGCGGCGGGAGCGCTCGCGGTCGACGTCGGCCTTGGCGAAGGCCGGGCGGGTGTAGGCCTCGGCGAGCAGCTCGAACAGCTCGCCGAAGTTCTGCGCGAGCGCCTGGCCGCTCACGACGCCGCCGTCGAAGCTGACCCTGGACTCGAAGCGGGCGCCGATGCGCCCCATGGCGTCGCTGAAGTCGAGGGAGGAGCGCTTCTTGGTGCCCTGGGTGAGCAGCGCGCCGACGAAGCCGCCGACGCCCGGCGCCGCCTGGTCCGCGCCGCGGTCGGTGGAGATCTCCACGGCGATGACCGGCAGGTCGTGCCGCTCGACGAGCAGGACCCGGATGCCGTTCGGCAGGGTGGACTCCTGGATCTTGGGGGGAGTGAACGCGACCTCGCGGTCGGGGGCTGGCGCGGCCTTGCGGAAGTCCTCGGGCGGCGGCGGCGGCGGTGAGGCCGGCTTCCGCGCCTCCGTGGGGGGGCGCGAGGACGGCTGCATCGGGCCCACGGGCGGGGTTCCGCACGCTGCGAGCAGGGCGAGGGTCGGCAGGGCGAGGGTCGGTCGGAAGAAGACGCTCTTGGTTCGCATGCTCATTTCCCCGAGCTCGTGGCAGTGGCGGCGGGAGCGGTGACGAGGCGCCCGGCACGGGGCGCGCCCTTGGTCGGGGTCACCACGGCGACGACGCGGCGGTTCACGGGCAACATCGTGGCTGCCGCCTGCTGCAGGTCGGCAGGCGTGACCTTCTCGTAGCGCGCCAGGTCCTTGCTGAAGAAGCCGGGATCGCCGGTGTAGTGGTTGTACATGTTGAACGAGTCCGCGCGGGCGGTGACGCTCTCCATGCGGAAGACCATGCCGGAGAGGGTGCGCGCGCGGGCCCGCGTCACCTCGTCCTCGGTGGGCGCTTCCTTGCGGAGCCTGGCCAGCTCCTCGTCGACGATCTGGAGCGCCTTCTCGGGCGACTCCCCCTTCTTGAGGGTGACGGAGACGTTGAAGTCGCTCGCGAGCTGGCTCGATGCCTGCCAGGCGTTCACCTCCTGCGCGATCTGGAGGTCATGGACGAGGCGCTTGTAGAGGCGGCTCGACTTGCCCGTGGCGAGGACCTGGGCCACGAGGTCCAGCTCGGCGTCGCCCTTGGCGAAGAAGGCGGGCGTCACCCAGGAGACCTGCACCCGGGGCAGCTCGACGTCGGCCTCCACGGCGAGGCGCTTCTCGGTGGCGAGGTCGCCGGCGTCGGGCGTGGCCTTCACGGCGGGCTTGGGCCCGCCCTTGAGGGTGCTGAAGTACTTCTCGACGAGCTGCTTGGTCTTCGCCTTGTCGATGTCGCCGGAGATGGAGAGGGTGGCGTTGCCGGGGACGTAGTAGGTGCGGAAGAAGCCGCGCACGTCTTCCATGGTGGCCGCGTCCAGGTCCTGGGGCGTGCCGATGGTGAGCAGGTGGTAGGGGTGCGTCTCGGGGTAGAGGGCGGCGTCGATGAACTGCGGGAGGAGGCCGTAAGGTGCGTTCTCGTAGTTCTGGCGGCGCTCGTTCTTGACGACGTCGCGCTGGCTCTTGAAGGTCTCCTCGTCGGCGTGGTCGAGGAGGGTCCCCATCCTGTCGCTCTCCAGCCAGAGCACGAGGGCGAGCTGGTTCGTGGGGACCGTCTCGAAGTAGTTGGTGCGGTCGGAGTTGGTGGTGCCGTTGCGCTCGCTGGCGCCGGCGCGCTCCAGGTACTTGAAGAACTGGTCCTCGCCGACGTTCTTCGAGCCCTGGAACATCACGTGCTCGAAGAGGTGGGCGAAGCCGTTCCGGCCCCGCGCCTCGTCCTTGGAGCCGACGTGGTACCAGACGTTCACCGCGACGAGGGGCGTGCGGTGGTCCTCGTGGAGGATGACCTCGAGGCCGTTCGCGAGGACGTACTTCTCGAAGGGGAGGCTCACCTCGATGGGCTTCGCGGGAGGCGCAGCCTGCGCGGCGGCAGGAGCTGCGGCTGCTGCAGCAGGCGCGGGCTTCGCGGCGGGCGCTGGCGCTGGCGCGGGCTTCGCCGCCGAGGCGGGCGTCGTAGCCGAGGCGGGCTGCGCCGCGGTCGCGGGCTGCGCCACGGCGAGGAGGCCGAGGAGCGCGGCGAGGGCGCCGTGGTGAACGAGGGAACGAGGCCGGAAGAGGGTCCCCGGGCGTACGCCTGGGCGCTGTCGTTCGGACATGGCGCCAGGGTGCAGGAGAGGCGGGTCCTGGTCCAGAGGGTCGAAGGGGGTCCGAGGCGTTGATCCCCGTCGCGGCGCGCCGCAGCGCGCATGACGCGCGTGGCCACGGGGTAGGGCGCTCCCTCACGGCCTTGCTCACCGCGCGACGGTGCCGGTACGTTGCGACCATGAGCGAGCATGTCCTTCCGTCTCCGGGCGGGCCGCGACGCGAGTCCCGACCTACGAACGAGCCGCGGCCCGGCGGCGCGCGTGGGGTGCTGCGCCTGTGGTTCGGCTTCACGGATGCGGTGGGCCGGAAGCCTTACCTGCTCACCGGCGTCGGGTTGATGGCGCTCAAGTACCTGCTCGATGTGGGGCTGGTCTACGCGGTCACCGGCGTGGTCTGGAGACCGTTCGACTACCTGAACCCCATCATCTCCATGCGCCTCGCCGAGATCCGCGACGCCCCGTCGTGGCTGTTCGCGGTGCTCGCCGTGATGACGCTGCCCTTCATGTGGATCGGGGCGAGCATGAGCGTGCGCCGCGCGGTCGACGTGGGGGCCTCGGCGTGGGTGGGGATCGGGTTCCTGGTGCCCTTCCTGAACTTCCTGGTGATGATCGGGCTCGCCGCCTTCCCTTCCAAGGGGGGAGCCACGTGGAGTCCGCGCCCCACCACGGTGTTCAGGGCGCCAGGGGAACAGCCAGAGGTGCCTCTGCAGGTCGACATCGGCCTCCGGGCCGCGCTGCTCGGGGTGGCCGCCGCCGTGGGGGTGGGGCTGTCGATGGTGTTCCTGTCGGTCTACGGGCTCGGGACCTACGGCATGACCCTGTTCTTCATGACGCCCTTCGTGATGGGCGCCGTGAGCGCGTACCTCTTCAACCGGCCAGCGCCGCGCCCCACGGGGAACACGCTGCTGGTGGCGGTCGCGAGCACGCTCATCGCGGGCACGGCGCTGCTTCTCTTCGCGCTGGAGGGCATCATCTGCCTGGTCATGGCGGTTCCGATCGCGATGGTGATCGCCCTCCTCGGGGCGCTCATCGGCCGCGCGGTGGCGACGCGGACCCGGACGCCGATCCAGCACACGGCGGCGATGATGCTGGCCCTGCCGGGCATCGCGGGGGTGGAGGCGCAGGTGGGGTCCTTGCCCGTGCACGAGGTGCGGAGCGCCATCGAGATCGAGGCGCCGCCCGAGGCGGTGTGGCCGAACGTGATCGGGTTCAGCGAGCTGCCCCCGCCGGCAGAGTGGGTGTTCAGCACCGGGATCTCCTACCCCATGCGGGCGCGCATCGAGGGCGAAGGCGTGGGCGCGGTGCGGTACTGCGAGTTCTCGACGGGTCCGTTCGTGGAGCCCATCACGGCCTGGGAGCCGCCGCGACGGCTGGCCTTCGACGTCAGCGCGCAGCCGCCGTCCATGAAGGAGTGGAGCCCGTTCCGGCACGTCCACCCGCCGCACCTCGACAGCGGCCTGCGCTCGCAGCGGGGAGAGTTCCGGCTGATCGCGCTTCCCGGAGGCAGGACGCGGCTCGAAGGGAGCACCTGGTACACGCTCTCCCTGTTCCCCGCCCTCTACTGGAAGGCGTGGAGCGACGAGCTGCTGCACCGGATCCACGGCCGGGTGCTGGCGCACGTGAAGCGGCTGAGCGAGGAAGGGGCGGGGGCCGTGACGGGGCGGTGACGGAGGGGGGGGGACGACGGCTGACGGGGCGGTGACGGCGGCTGATGGGTCAGCGCCGGAAGGGCGCCGCCGGGCGCACCGGGGTCGTGCGGATGTGGGGTTGGAGGATGGTCTCCCGGCTCATGAACACCACGCCTCGCCCTGCGCCGAGGGCGCCCCCGGGCCGCCAGAACGGGTCGTACCACCAGCCGTGGCCGTAGCCGTACGAGTAGGACCAGGCGGGGCCTGCGGGCGGCGTCTGCACGCGGATGCGCTCGAAGGGCGTCCGCTCGGCGATGACGCGGGTCTCGGTCTTGACCTGCCAGAGGACGTCGAAGGCCGGGAGCGCGTCGGCGTCCTCCACGTCCTCGGGGAGCGGGAACATCATCTCCACGAAGCGCTGCTCGCCGGTCGGGATCTCCACCACGGGCAAGTGCGTGGACCCTGCGGCGAGCGCGGTGGGGCGGGCCCCGTCCTCGCGGCGCAGCTCCACGCGCACGGCACTGGTGTCGAGGGTCCAGGGCCGGGTCCCGGCGTCGTGGGAGACCCACAGCTCCACGTGCAGCGCGGAGATCTCGTCCTCGTCGCCGTCCTCCCCCGCCACATCCAGCTCGACCACGCCGTAGGAGTGCACGCGCACGTCGCCCGTGGGCGCCTCGGGCGGGATGGCGTAGCGGGCCGCGGGCTGGCCGCCCACCACGGCCGTGAGCTGCTCCGTGGGGAGGTAGACGTAGCTCGGCGAGCAGCCAGCGATCAGCAAGGCAAGAGCGCTGACGGCGCTGGCGGTGCTGGCAGTCGTGGTGATCACGCGCGAAGCGGTGGGTCTCATGCGGGGGAAACTCTGCACAGGAGAGATCTGCGCCTCCCGACCGGCAGCGCAAGCGGGGCGCGCCGGAGGGCGTGAATTTCAGGCCAGAAAGATCTGCTCCAGGAGGCGCGTCGAGGCCCAGGCGTACGCGGTGCCGAAGCCGAGGAGCAGTGCGGGCAGAACCGCGGCCGACCAGGCGAACGAGAGTCGCACGAAGAGCGGGTTCGGCTCCGACGCCTCGCCGACGAGCACGAGCCGCGCGCGTCGGCGGAGCGCCTCTGCGGCCGCAGCATCGCGTGGCACCTCGGGCAAGGCGGCCAGGTCGTTCAGGATCGGATCTTCGGTCGATCTCATCGGCGTACTCCCTGGATCTCGTTGCGTTTCCCAGCCTCGCGCGTCTCGAGCCATGCCGCAAGCTCCGCCCGCGCCCGTGACAACCGCTTGCGCGCTGCATCTTCGCGGATCCCGATCACCGCGGCCACCTGGGGCGCATCGAACCCCTCCACCGCGGAGAGCAGCAGCACCTCCCGGTGAGCCGCGCCGATCGCCTGGAGCCCCTCGTGGACCAGGGCCACCTCGGCGCGCGCGGCGGTGGTGTCCTCCAGATCAGGCCCGGGGTCCTCGGGCTCCACGTCCATCGGCTCGCTGCGCGCCCACCCGAGCAAGGCCCAGCGGCGGTGGCTGCGGTGGCGGTTGCGCGCCACGGTGAACAGCCACGCGCGCAGGTCGGTGTTCTCGTCGAGGCGCTCCGCGTAGCGGGCTACCTGCATCCACGTCTCCTGGACCAGATCCTCGGCGACGTCGCGGCGGCCGGCGAGCCGCACGAGGAAGCTCCAGATGCGGCCCTGGTAGCGCGTGTAGACCTCGTCGAAGGCGCGTGGATCGCGGCGGCGGAGGCCAGCGACGAGCGCCGCGTCTGCGCGCACCACGTCTGCGCGCACCACGTCCTCGCGTCCCTTCCCGGGAGGCGGGTCCTCCCTGACCGCCGGAGCGCTTTCCTGAGAGCTCACGCCCCCCAGAACGCGCCAGCCGCCCCGGTGTGACAAGAAAAGATTTTCGGTCACACCTCCGCGGGCCCAGCGCTGGGGTGGGTAGCATGGCCGACGAGGCCAGCTCCCGACGTCCAGGGCCAACCGCGGATGTGCCGCGCCCGCCCCCGGACCCCGACAGCAACGACCGACGGAGGTTCATCATGATTGCTCGCGTGTTCATCGAAGGCGGCTGGGCGATGTGGCCGATCCTGGTCTTCGGCATGGTCACCATCGGCGCCTCGGGGCGCTTCGCCTACCGGCCAGCGCTGGGTCAGCTCCGCTTCATCGCGGCGATGGCCATCCTGGAGCTGGTGACCACCGTGCACGCCACCTGGCTCTGCATCGGCTCGGTCATGTCCTACCTGGGCAAGCTCGAAGGCCCGGAAGCGGAGCAGTCGACCCGGATCCTGTTCACCGGGCTCATGGAGAGCACCCGCCCGGGTGGGCTCGGTGGGATGCTCCTGATGGTCTCCGGCCTGCTGGTCGCGGTCGGCATGCTCCGTCTCGGCGCGAAGAAGGACTGACCCCCTTGGCAACGTGGCTTGCCTGAGGCAGGACCACAGACATGGGCGGCAATGCGCTCGGCCAGATCCTCGACACGGGCGCCCTCGATACGGCCGAGGGTGCGCGGGGCCGCCTGCGGGTGACGGTCCCGGCGGGCTGGGAGGGCGAGGCTGCCGACCTGGAGATCACCGCGCCTGCCCGCGTCACCTGCGCCCGCTGCGAGGGAGGAGGCTGCGATGCCTGCGGCCGCAGCGGCGCGCTGAGGACGCCCGACGACCCCGCGGAACGGGTGCTGCGCGTCCGCCTCCCGGCCCACCTCGGCGGGGGGGTGGTGCTGCGCCTGGTCCGCCCCTTCGGGGAAACGTCGCCCATCGAGCAGCTTCACCTGGAGCTGATCCCTGGCCCGGTGCCCTCGCAGGAGATGGTGCGCCTCCCCGATCCGGAGCCCCTCGCCCTGGCCGTCTCTTCCTCGCCGGGCCGCGCCAGCGCCGCCGTGGTGGGGGTGGGGTTCCTCGCGCTCCTCGCCGCGGTGCTCAGCCTTCTCGCGACACGCTGACGGCGCGCGCTAGACTCGCCCCGTGCGCTCACGCGGCCGACTCGCCCGCCTCTTTGCCCGGCTGCTCGCCCGCGTGCGCCGCGCGAGCGCGTTCACCCGGCGCGCCGTGGCGACCACCCTGCTCGTGGTCGTCTACGTGCTCCTGCTCCCCTGGTTCGCCCTGGCCCTGCGCCTGCGCCGCCAGCCGCCGCGCGGGTGGCGCGTGCGCCGCGACCCGGACCTCACCACCCTGCCGCGGCTCCGCGCGCCCTTCTGACCGATGCCGACCTGGGTCCTCGGGCTCTCCGCCTTCTACCACGACGCCGCAGCCTGCCTCCTCCGCGACGGGGAGATCGTCCTCGCCGTGGAGGAGGAGCGCCTCTCGCGCATCAAGCACGACCACGGCTACCCTGCGCGCGCCATCGCGGCCTGCCTCGACGCCGCCGGGATCTCGCCCGCCGACGTGGACACCGTCGTCTTCTACGAGAAGACCCTCCCCAAGCTCGAACGCCAGCTCGAGACCTGGCTCGGCGCCTTCCCGCGCTCCCTCGCGGCCTTCACCCGGAGCATGTCCCGCTACCTCGACGGCCGCATCGATCTGCGCCGCTGGCTCGAACGGCAGGGCGGCTTCCGCGGCGAGGTCCTCTTCTCCGAGCACCACCTCTCCCACGCCGCCTTCGCCTACTTCTCGTCGCCGTTCTGCGCGCCCTCGTCCTCCGGCGAGGCCATCGTCCTCGTCGCTGACGGCGTGGGCGAGTGGGCCACCACCAGCGTGTGGTGCGCGGGGCCCAGCGGCATCACGCCCGAGCGCGAGATCCACTTCCCCGATTCGCTCGGCCTCTTCTACTCCCTGATCACGGCCCACCTCGGCTTCGAGGTGAACGAGGGCGAGTACAAGGTCATGGGCCTGTCCGCCTTCGGCGAGGACACCTTCGCCGCGCAGATGGAGGCCCTCCTGCCCTTCGATGACGCGGGCGCCTTCCACCTCGACCGCCGCTACCTGGACCTCGCCGGCCGCCACCGCCTCTCCTCCCCTGCCCTCGACGTCCTCCTCGGACCTCCCCGCGCGCCTGGAGCCCCGCTCACCCAGCGCCACCGCGACCTCGCCCGCAGCGCCCAGAACCGCCTCGAAGAGGCGCTCCTGCGCATCGAGGCCACCTTCCCCGCGGGCAAGCCGCTCTGCTACGGCGGCGGGGTCGCGCTCAACGGCGCCGCCAACGCCCGCCTCGCCGCGCGGCGCCCGCTCCACGTCTCCTTCGCCCCCGGCGACTCCGGCGCGGCCATCGGCGCAGCCTACGTCGGCCATCACCTCGCCCCGCGCCACGACAGCGCCGACCTCGCCGACGTCGCCCCCCGCTCCGGGCCCACCCCTCCCCCGGGCCGCAGCGCCTCTTCCTCCGCGCGCCCTCGCCCCACGCCTTACCTGGGCCTCGCCTTCACCCCTGCCGCGTGTGCCGACGCTGCCCGCGCCGAAGACCTCCTCGCGCGGCCCCTCGCCGACCTCGGGGGCGACGCCTTCCTCGCCGAGCGGCTCGCCTCCGGCGCCATCGTCGGCTGGGTCGACGGCCCCATGGAGTTCGGTCCCCGCGCCCTCGGAGCGCGGTCCATCCTCGCCGACCCACGCCGCGCCGAGATGCGCGACGCCATCAACGCCCGCATCAAGCGCCGCGAGCCGTTCCGCCCCTTCGCCCCCGCCATCCTCGCCGAGCGCGTCGCCGACTACTTCGACGACCCCCGCCCCTCCCCCTGGATGACCGAGATCCGCGCCGTCCGCCCCGACCGCCGCGCAGACCTCGCCGCCGTCGTCCACGTCGACGGCACCGCCCGGCTCCAGACTGTCCACCCCGACGACGCGCCCCGCCTCCACGCCCTCATCCAGGCCTTCGCCGCCCTCACCGGCGTCCCTGCCCTCCTGAACACCTCGTTCAACGTCGCCGGGGAGCCCATCGTCTGCACCCCCACCGACGCCTGCCGCTGCTACCGCACCGCGGGCCTGGATGGCCTCGTCCTCGGTGAGCTATGGATCGAACCGGAGCCCCGCCCATGAGCCGACCGCGCCGCGCCCACTTCCTCGCCGACGTGTTCCGCTTCGTCTTCTCCGGCCGGCGCCTGTGGATGCTGCCGATCGTGCTGGTGCTCCTCCTCGTCTCCATCCTCGCCGCCGTGGGTGCCCTCGCCCCTTACGCCGCCTTCCTCTACCCGCTCTGAACCCCGCTCTGAAGCCCGCGCCGACGGCCGCCACGGACCTCGGCGCTGCGACGGCCACCCCCGGATCCCCATGCGGCCACCCACTCCCGCCCGCGCTCTCGCCCTCGCCCTCGCCCTCGCCGGCGCCGGCCTGCTGTACGTCAACCGCGTCAGCCCCGACGAGTCGCGCACCCTCGGCGCCCTCGTCCTCGCCGCCTCCCTCGCCGCGCTGCTCACCCGCGAGACCCCGGGCCGGCGGCGCGCCCTCGAAGCCATCGCCGTCCTCCTCCTCGTCCTCGCGGGCGGCGAGTGGGCCGTCCGCCGCGAGACCCAGCGCGCCCAGGCCGACTACGCGAACAGCGCGATCCAGTTCGTCGACGATCCCGTGCTTCGCTACCACTGGAAGCCCGGCATCTCCTGCGGCGCGGGCACCACCAACGACCGCGGCATGCTCGACGTCCCCCGCCAGACCGACAAGCCCCCGGGCACCCTCCGCATCGCCTGCCTCGGCGACTCCGTGGGCGGCGACTGCAGCCTCCCCCGCGACAACGCCTGCGTGGCCCTCGAGCGCATCCTCCGCGACGCCCGCGGAGGCCGCCCCACCGAGGTCCTGAACTTCTCCGTGCCCGGCTACAACACCCTGCAGGAAGCCCGCGCCCTCGACGTGCGCGCCCTGCCCTTCAGCCCCGACGCCGCCGTCGTTCTCTACGTCGTCAACGACCCGTACCCCGAGCTGGCCATCTCCCACCACCTCCCTGGCCACCTCAAGTTCGAGCACCTGCTCTGGAGCGCCGGCCGCTTCGCCGCCGCCAAGGCCTTCCCTGGCCGCGTCGACCCCCTCGGCGGCCTCCTCCAGGGCTTCTACGAGGACCCGCGCTCCTGGGACGGTGTGGTCGTCGCCGGCTTCGATCGCCTCCGCGCCACGGCAGACGCCCACCACCTCCCCGTCGTGGTCGCCGTGTTCCCCTTGTTCCTCCCCGACGCGCTCCCCGAGCACCGCGCCATCGGCCCCAGGGTGGCCGGCGAAGCTGCCCGCCACGGCTTCATCGCCCTCGACCTCGCCGACGCCGCCTACCGCGACGAGTCCATCGAGGCGCTGCTCAAGCCCTCCCGCGACATGATCCACCCCAACGCGCACGCCCACCAGCTCGCCGCCGAGGCCATCGCGCGCGCCCTCCTCGCGCAGCACCCCGAGCTGCGCGACCGCTGAACCCGTCGAAGGCCACCCGACCATGACCCACGACGCGAAAGATCCCGCCGACGCCCCGCCGAGCACGCCGCCGAGCATGCCGAGTGACGCGCAGGGGCCCGCGAACGCTCCGCCGAGCATGCCGAGTGACGCGCAGGCCTCACGGTGGACGCTCCTCGGCATCGGCAGGGCGGTCTTCGTTGCGTCCATCGCCCTGGGCAGCGGCGCTGGTCTCGGCACGTTGATCACCCGCCCGCCGTCGTCCGAGGCCGCGGGCGAGGCCCCGCCAGCGCCCGTGCCGGCGGGTGCTGCGGAGCGCGCCATCCTCGCGCCCCTCGCCGAAGGAGCCTCCCTCGGCGACTTCGAGGTCCTCGACATCCAGGCCGTGAACGCCGAGGGCGCCGTGCGCCTGCACTGCGTCCGCGACCGCGCCAAGGTGCGCCTCGACGTCGCTCTCGTGACCGAGGATGGTCCCGAGCCGCCTGCGTTCACCGACCGCTACGCCGTCTTCTACTCCCTGAAGAACGCCTCCCCCGAGGACGGCGAGCGCCTCGCCCGGGCCCTCGCCGAGATCCTGAAGAAGAACGAGTCCGCGCCCACGCCACCGGGGATGAAGCCGTTCACGCCGAAGGCGCTCCCTCCGATCTGAACGACACGTCCGGGTCTGGTCAGCGGCGACGACGGCGCCCCGCGAGTGCCAACGCGAGCGCTGCGAGCGCCGGGCCGAGCGTGGACCGCGCGCCAGGTGCGCCGGCCGCCCTGCAGCCGCAGTCACCGTCGCTGCCGCTGGAGCCACCGGCGCTGCCCGAGCTACTCACGACGCCTCCCGCGCCACCGGAACCGCCCGCGCCGCCTGCACCACCGCTGCCATCTGCGCCGCCACCTCCACTGCCGCCGCCGCTGCCTCCGTTACCTCCGCCGCCTCCGCCGTTGCCGCCACTGCCGCCTCCGCCTCCGTTACCGCCCCCGTTGCCCCCCTCGCCTCCGTTGCCCCCTTCGCCTCCGCTGCCGCCCGTGCCCATGGCGCAGAGGCCCTCCTGACAGACGCCGCCTGCGCACGGGCTGCCGTCTGGCGCGAGCGCATCCACCGGACAAGCCATGCTCGCGCCGTCACACGCCTCGGCGACATCACACGCACCCGCCACCGCTCGGCACACGGTTCCCACTGCCGCGAGCCCGTCTGCAGGGCACGCCGCGCTCACGCCAGTGCAAGCCTCGGCCACGTCGCACATCTCCGTCGCCGCACGGCACACGGTCCCTGCCGCCACGAACCCGTCCGCAGGGCACGCTGCGCTCGCCCCGTCGCAGGCCTCGGCCACGTCGCACATCTCCGTCGCCGCGCGGCACGTCGTCCCCGCCGCCAGGGGCGTGCACGTCCCCACGTGTCCGGGCAGGTTGCAGGCCACGCAATCGTCGGGTGCGCCGCCGCCGCAGGCCGTGGCGCAGCAGACCCCGTCCACGCACGACCCGCTCAGGCAATCGCCCGCCGTCGCGCAGGGAGCACCCGCGGCGGATGGCCCGTACAGCTCCGCGTCGGCCAGATATCCCGTGTCCCCGCTCCCCAGAAACCCCCACCCGTTGGCGACCAGCACCCGCGTCCCGCCCAGCACCGCCGCTGCGGTGTGGCCCGAGCGCCCCCGGTTCAGCGACGGCACGGCCATCCAGGTGTTGGCCGCCGGGTTGTACTCCTCCACGCTCGCGAGGTACGTCGCCCCGTAACCCGCGATGGCCAGCACGTTCCCGCTGGCCAGCTTGACGAGCGGCGCATCCCGACGCGCCGTCGCCATCGAGGCCGCAGCCGCCCACGCGTTCGTCGCCGGATCGTACAGCTCCGCGCTGGCGAGCGGCGTCCCCGAGCCCGGATAGCCCGCCAAGTTGTAGCCCCCCGCCACCAGCACCCGCCCGTCGTCGAGCAGCACCGCGTCGTGGGTGTAGCGCCCGCCTGCGAGCGTCCCCGCCGGGGACCAGGTGTTCGTCGCCGGGTCGTACACCTCGCACTGCGGGACCAGCGCGTAATAGTCCGACCCTTGCGGGTCGAGATGGCCACCCGCCACCAGCACCCGCCCGTCCGGGAGCAGCGTCGCCGTGTGGTAGGAGCGTGCCGACGCCATGGACGCGGCCGCAGACCAGGTGGTCGTCACCGGATCGTACAGCTCCGCGTGGCTCAGCGACGCCACCGCCGCCGAACCGCCCAGATCCCTCTTCCCGCCGACGACCAGCACCCTCCCGCTGGGCAGCCGCGTCGCCGTGTGGCCGTGGCGGCCATTGAGCATGGTCCCGGAGGTGTACCAGCCATTGGTCGAGGGGTTGTAGCGGTACGCGCCGGCCGGCGTGGCGCTGTTGTTCAGGCCTCCGGCCACCAGCACCTGCCCGTCGGAGAGGAGCGTCGCCGTGTGTCGGTGCCGTCCATTGCCGGGAATCGAGGACAGGAGCGACCAGACGCCGCTCACCGGATCGTAGTCCTTCACGTCCCCCAGGGTGCCGAACGATCCCGTCCCGCCCGACATCATCAGGTGCCCGCTGGCGAGCGTCACCACGGCCGCCTGCGTGCGCGGTGGGTTCGGTGAATTGACGATCAGTGTCCAGGAGGGATCGACCAGCATCTCTTCGCCGTCCGCGTCCACGTGGAGCTCGATGCGCGCCCCCCGCACCCCGAGCCGCGCCGCCACCGCGCGGCCACCCGCCGCGAAGGCTCGGGGCGCCGCCACCTCGATCCAGGGCGTCCCCGCGCCGTCGAGCACCTCGACCACCTCGCCGCGCACGCGCAGCTCCGCGCCCTCCACGTCCCAGGCTGCCACGGGCTCCCCGGGCCGGACCGTGCCCGCCGCGAGGTGCAGCCACTCCTCCACGCCCCCGGGCACCGCGGTCCAGAACGAGGTTCCGCCCGCGCGCTGGTAGGCCACCGCCCGCCCGGCCACGGCCCCCTCGCCCACAGCCCCGATCTCGCGCACCCGCGCCTCGGCGCCCCCGGCGACCTGGAAGCGGATCTCCCGGCTCCCCTCGCGCGGCAGCACCACCACCAGATCGCGCGGACTCCCCGCGACGCTGCCCTCTGGCGCAAACCCCTCCGCGGTCTCCGCGAAGGCCTCGGCTTGATCGAGCACCTCGACCGCTACCGCCGGGAACCGCTGCCGCAGCGTCGCCTCGGCGTCCGCGCCGAAGCCCTCGGATGCTCCGTCGCCGGCACACGCGGTGGCAAGGAGCGGCGCGATGACGGACAGGCGCAGGGCGGACCGGGGCAGGCGAACCAGGCTCATGGAGATCCTTCGGGCAGCAGGGAGGAGGAAAGGCCGCGTAGCGTAACCCATCCGAGCGGCCTGGAAGGGGACGCCGCAGGATGGCCTTCCTGACAGGAGCTGCGCGGACCCCGGGAACGCCATGGTAAACCTCCACCATGGGTCGATGGGCGAAGGGGCTGGCCGCAGGCGCGGCGCTCGGGAGTGCGTTACTGGCGGCCGGTTGCGGGCTGGTGCTGGGGCTGGACGAGTTCGAGGACGCGCTGCCCGCAGGGAGCTGCAGGACGGCCGCGGATTGCCCCGGGGGTGATCACGGGGCGGCGACCTGCGCGGGAGGGGCGTGCACATTTGCCTGCGATGAAGGCTTCGCCGACTGCACGGAAGCGCCGGGGTGCGAGACCGCCACGCGTGACGACCCGCAGAACTGCGGTGGGTGCGGGGTGACGTGCGCGGCGTTCTGCCAGGAGGGGGCGTGCAATGACCCGGTGGACCTCTCGGTGGGCCCTCTATCCTCCATCATGTGCGCCATTCTCCAGGATGGCAGCGTGTGGTGCTGGGGACGATTGCCAGAGACGTCAGAGGAGACGGAGGTGCATACCTCCCCCAAACGCATCGACCTTCCCCTCCCTGCGCTCCAGGTCGCGGTGGGTGCCGGCACCTCGAACGGAAGCAACCCCTCCTTGAATCACACAGCGCACGTGTGTGCCTTGCTATCGGATCAGACGGTGCGCTGCTGGGGTGGT
Source organism: Chondromyces apiculatus DSM 436 (assembly GCF_000601485.1). GTDB lineage: Bacteria > Myxococcota_A > Polyangia > Polyangiales > Polyangiaceae > Chondromyces > Chondromyces apiculatus. Next base: position 102,441 of record NZ_ASRX01000005.1, on the reverse strand, counting down.
AATGAGCTTGGTCAGCTCGGACTCGGTGACATGGCTCCTCACGAAGGACTCAGCGATCCGGGCGTAACCAGTATCCAGCAAATATCTGCAAACTCCCTCAACACGTGCGCAGTCAATGCTGAAGGTGTTCTTTACTGCTGGGGCGCGGGGTCTTCGATCATGGGCCAGAGTGCCGCACAGGCATTCGCCCCCGAGATCATCAACACTGGCGTTCGCCACGTGTCCATGGGCTTCGCGCATGCGTGCTCGCTCATGCTCGATGGCACACTGGAGTGCTGGGGTGAAAACCTCTACGGAGCGCTCGGACTTGGCGATGCTGCGCCGAGCACGGTTCCGAATCCGCAGCACGTCGGCGCGTGGACTGGATATCTGCAGGTGGCCAGCGGAGGCGCTCACACCTGCGCGCGCACAGCAGCCACGACACAATGCTGGGGCAGCAATGTGGAAGGCCAGCTCGGACTGGGGAGCACCACGGATCACAATACGCCACAGCTGCTCAATCTATCCCAAGCTGACAGCGTGACCGTCGGCGGCTCTCACTCGGGTCTCATGATCGGCGGAGACGTGTACACCTGGGGGGACAACACGTTCAACCAGCTCGGCACCGAGGATGCTTTCGATGCGGAATCAGCCGTGAAGATCGAGCTTCCTCCGGCAGCAAAGCTCTCTTTCATCAGCATCGCGTCTTGTGCACTGCTGGAAGACCGACGGATCATGTGCTGGGGATCGAACACGTCAGGGCAGCTCGGAGACGGAACGACCACGACGAGGTCGACACCTGCGCCTGTCTTCTGGCACTGAGGCGGGGGCGGCGAAGCAGCAACCGGAGTGGCTGCTTCCTCTCACTTGTGAATTTGTTTCGCGCGAGCTGGGCGGAGCCCTACGAAGAGCACTGACAACCGATGATCGGGAAGCAAACACCCACCTGGTTCATCCCGAGGCAGTACGTGAAGCAGCGGTTGGCGTCACAGGCGCACGTGCCGCCGCTGCACGCTGTCGTGGGGTTGCTGCACATTGCGTCGTTGCAGCACTGCGTCTGGCACACGCAGCTCCCGCCCACGCAGGCCAGCCCTCCGGAGCAATCCGTGTTGCTGCAGCACTGGCTGGTGCACTGACAGGTCCCGCCGTTCTTCTGGTACGGCGCCGTGCACTGGAAGTCGCACAGCCCATCCGTCGTGCAAACCGCCGTCCCGTTCGCGGGCGGCGTGCAGGCGTTGCACGTCGTGCTCGACGCACACCCTGTGGTCGGCGTGTTCCCCACGCAGATCCCGCCGCACTGGTGCTCTTGCGGCCCGCAAGGTGAACCGGCGCCCTGCCCGCCCATCCCGCTCGACGTCGAGGTCGTCGAGGTGGGCGCGCCGCCTTCTCCGCCCGTCCCCGGGCCGGATGACGTCGTCGACGTCGCGGTGTCGTCGCCGCCAGAGCCGCCGTCGCCGCCGCTGCTGGTCCCGCCGGGCTCACCGAACCCGTCGGTCCCCTGGGCACACCCCCCGGACAGCACCACCCCGACAGCCGTCAGGCAAAGCGCTCCCAGCGCAAAGCCAACCCTCGTACGCAGCAAGCCGGCTCGATTCACCCCGTCCTCCAGCCGGGGATTGTCTCTCACAAAGTCTGTCCAGGGCTAGTCCTCGGATCGCCGGTCTCCGTATTTACGTGCACCTCACACGGACCGCTGCACCACGCACTGCACCATGCCGTGACGCTCTGCTCCACGTGTCCATCTTCTTTCCACCCCCACCGTCCTCCTCTCGGCCACCCCTCGCCTGCGCGCTCTTTTCCCTGCGCGCGCTCGCCGTCTCCCCGCACCGCGTCGCTACCGTCACCCCCTCCTTTTTCACGCCACCCACCGCATTCCTGCCTCTTCTCCCTGTCTTTCCGCTCTCCACCGGGTCTCTTCCACAACCTCCCTCCAGCCTCCCTCCGCGCCTGGTGTACAGTTCCGGCCCCATGCTCCTCGCCATCGACGTCGGGAACACCAACATCAGCTTTGGCGTCTTCGAGGGAGAAGCCCTCCTCCACCACGTTCGCTCCGAGAGCTCCCGCTCACGCACCCCCGACGAGTACGCCGTCCTCGTCCGCCAGATGCTCGCCCTCCATGGCGTCGACCTCGACCGCATCGACAGCGCCATCATCGCCAGCGTCGTCCCCCCGCTCACCGACACCATGGTCGGCCTGGTGCGACGCGCCTTCCATCAAGACGCCCTCGTCGTCGGCCCGGGCATCCGCACCGGCATGCCCATCCTCTACGAGAACCCCCGCGAGGTCGGCGCCGACCGCATCGTCAACGCCGTCGCTGCGTTCGAGTGGGCCCGCAGCGGCGTCGTCGTCGTCGACTTCGGCACCGCCACCACCTTCGACTGCGTCACCCCGCGCGGCGAGTACCTCGGCGGCGTCATCGCCCCCGGCATCCAGATCAGCGCCGAGGCCCTCTTCTCCCGCGCCGCCCGCCTCCACCGCGTCGAGATCGCCCTGCCCCCCAAGGTCGTCGGCAGGAACCCCATGCACTCCATGCAGTCCGGCATCGTCTACGGCTACGCCGGCCTCGTCGAAGGCCTCTGCGGCCGCCTGCGCCGCGAGCTCGGCTACCCCTGCCGCATCATCGCGACCGGCGGCCTCGCCCGGCTCATCGCGCCCCAGACCGAGAGCATCGAGCACGTCGACGACGACCTCACCCTCACCGGCCTGCGCCTGCTCTACGAGCGCAACCTCACCCCCCGCGATGGCAAGACCACCACCAGCGACGCCCCGCCCACCATCCCCAACCAGGACGACGCCTCTCCACGGAGCACCGATCCGGCGTGACCTTTCCCCCGCCGGCGCCCCTGCGCCGCTCTCCGGCGCTCTGGCTCGCGGTGGCCACGCTCCTCCTCGCGCTCACCCTCGTCGCGGCCATCCTCCTGGGCACGGAGCCCGTCTCCCTTGCGCGTGCCGTCGCGGGGCCGGGCCTCGATCGCAACATCCTCCTCCACGTGCGCCCGCCTCGCGTCGCCCTCGCCGCCCTCGCCGGCGCTGGCCTCGCCATCGTCGGCACCGCCTTCCAGGCGCTCCTGCGCAACCCCCTCGCCGAGCCTTACGTGCTCGGCGTCTCCGGCGGCGCTGCCCTCGGCGCCACCATCCCGATCGCGCTCGGCATCGGCGCCACCACCCTCCTCGGCGCCGCCCTCCTCCCCGCCACCGCCCTCGCCGGGGGCATCGCTGCCACGCTCCTCGTCTACGCCATCGCCCGCGACACCCCCGGCCAGGCCACGGGCACCTCCATCCTCCTCGCCGGGATCATGGTCAACGCCATCGCCTCGGCCCTGATCACCTTCCTCAAGACCCTCGTTCCCCCGTCACGCGCCCAGCAGCTCCTCCGGTGGCTCGTGGGGTTCATCGACCTCCCCTCCCCCGCCGCGCTCGCCTTCGTCGCCCTCTACATCGTCGTCGGCTCCGCGGTGCTCCTCCGCGACGCCGGCCGCCTGAACCTCCTCGCCCTCGGAGACGAGGCCGCGGAGTCCCTCGGCCTCGACGTCCGCACCCTCACCCGCCGCGTCTTCTTCGCCTGCTCCTGCATCGTCGGCGCCATCGTCAGCGTCACGGGCCTCATCGGCTTCGTCGGCCTCCTCGTCCCCCACACGCTGCGCCGCCTCCTCGGGCCCGATCACCGGCAGCTCCTGCCCCTCTCCCTGCTCACCGGCGCCACCCTCCTCACCGCGTGCGACCTCCTCGCGCGCGTGCTCTTCCGGTGGCTGGGCACGGAGCTGCCCGTCGGCGCCGTCACCGCGCTCCTCGGAGGCCCCCTCTTCCTCATGCTCCTCCGCCGCAGCGCCCTATGAACGCGGGCCCCTGACCTTCACAGCCCTCTGGACGGCACAGCCGAACCAAGGGCTCCGGACAGCCGCGAGGCGCGACAAGGCCGCTGCCAGCGCCTTGAGCGCCGCATCACGCGCCGCCGCCCGCGCTTGACAACCATCCGAGCGTCGTTACATCATCCAATACACAAACAACAACTCGCGTAACAACGTTACGCGATAAGGACGGCTCATGACTGCGAACCGGTACCTTGAGGGCCCCTTTGCGCCCGTGAACGAAGAGGTGACGGCGCACGACCTGCCCGTCACCGGTCGAATTCCTGCGGGACTCAATGGCCGCTACCTGCGCAATGGCCCCAACCCGCTTGGTCACGTCGACCCTGCCACCCACCACTGGATGCTGGGCGAGGGGATGGTGCACGGGGTGCGGCTGCGCGATGGCCGCGCCGCGTGGTACCGAAACCGCTGGGTGCGCGCTGCCTCCGTGGCCGAAAAGCTCGGCGAGCCGCGCCGCGGGAGGCCGCTGCAAGGGGACATGGACTTCGCGACCAACACCCACGTGATCGGCCACGCCGGCCGGACCTTCGCGCTGATGGAGAGCGGACCACCGCCTTACGAACTCACCGACGAGCTGGACACGATCGGCCCTTCCGATTTCGGGGGAACGCTACCCGCCGGCTTCACGGCTCACCCCAAGCTCGATCCGCGCACCGGCGAGCTGCACGCGATTGCGTATCTCCCCGGGGGAGATCACGTCCAGCACCTCGTCGTCGACGCGACGGGGAAGGTGATCCGCGCGACGAGCATCCCGGCGGCAGGGCACGGGATGATGCATGACTTCTCGCTCACCGAGAGGCACGTCATCGTCTACGACCTGCCGCTGACGTTCAGCATGGAGGCGCTCGGTGCGGGCCAGGCCGTGCCGTATGTCTTCCGGCGCGACCGCCCCGCCCGGATCGGCATCATGCCTCGCGCAGGCGGAGAGGTGCGCTGGCGGGAAGCCGAGCCTTGCTGGATCGCCCACACGCTCAATGCGTACGACGACGGGTCGTCGGTGATCATCGATCTCGTCAGGTATCCGGGGTGGTTCGACGCCAGCGAGCACAGGGCCGCCATCCCGGTGTTCGACCGCTGGACCCTCGACCTCGCCAGCGACAAGGTGCACGAGCGGCGGCTCGACGATCGCCCCCAGGAGTTCCCCAGGGTCAACGAGGGGGTCGTGTCGCGGCCGCACCGGTACGGCTACACTGCGGTCATGGGCGCCCTGATCGCGTCCATGGCGCCCCTCGGAGCAAAGCTCCCCGGCGAAGCCTTCACCAACGCGCTGCTCAAGCACGACCTGGTCCGAGGAACATCGGAAATCCATAGCTTTGGCCGTGACGCCGCGGTGGGTGAGGGCGTGTTCGCTCCGTCGGCCTCATCGACCTCGTCGGCCGAGGCGGCGGAGGACGACGGCTACGTCATGGCCTACGTCCACAACCCGGACCGCGGCGCGGCCGACCTGGTGATCCTCGCCGCTCAGGATTTCACGGGTGAGCCTGTCGCCCGCATCCACCTCCCGACCAGGATCCCGCTAGGCTTTCACGGGAGCTGGATCCCCGACGCCTAGCCGCCGCGCATGACCTTCCGAGACAAGTACCCCGTCCCCTTGAGCACCCTGCTCGTCGCGCCCGTCATCTTCCGGGAAAACATGCTCCAGCTCGCGGACCTCCCCTTCGCCTCGGCGGTGGGGATGCGGGACCTCGCCGAGTCCGCCGGCCACGCCGCAGGCGCCATTCGCACGGCCATGTCACGGCTGCGGACGTCGGGCGACGTGGAGGCCATCCCCGACGAGAACGGGGTGATGCGTTACCGCATGACCGCCGTGCAGCGCTCCATCAGCCTCACGGTCCAGGGTCGCGACACGCGCCCCCAGGGCTTCTTGCTGGCGATCTTCTCGTTCGCGTCCGACGACGTGCGCGAGCGTCAGGTCGTGCGGGACGCGCTCAAGGACTACGGGTTCCAGAAGCTGGCGCAGAACGTCTACATCAACGGCCAGATCGACACGACCGAGCTTGAGAACGTCCTCAAGAAGCACGGGCTGCTTGAAAACGTGTACCTCTTCCGCTGCCCGGACGTCGAGGAGCCGAACCTGCGCCGCAAGCTGACCGCGCTCTACGACATGGCCGGGCGCAAGAAGACGCTCCTCCAGTTCCACCGCGACCTCCTCGCGTTCCTCGAAGCGCCCGGTCTCTCCGACGACGACTTCGCGCGGCGCTTCTTCTACGCGGGCCCCGTGCACTACCAGCTCACGTTCATGGACGAGCCGCCGCTGCCGGCGAGCTACCTCCCCGCGGACTACCCGCTGGAGAAGCTCACGTCCCTGATGCCCGCGCTCGCCGAGCAGCGCTCTCGGGCGCTGCGCGCGTACTACCGCCGGATGAACCCGTGACGGTGATCGCGCCGCAGCGCGCATCCTGACACCAGCGCTTGGTAGCGGCGCTGCACGCCCAGCGCTGCTCATGACGCAGAGCCGTCAGTGGTTGTATCCCCGGCACCAGAAGGTTCGATAGCCTTGACCTACCTGCAGGCAAAAATTCTCGCTTGCCGCCAGACAGCCTGTACTGAGCGTATCGAAGTGGCCGACGCTATACAGCCTGGTCCCGCTATGGTTGCACCTGGCAAGGCAGTAATTGCCATTCGGATGGCATCCCATGGCATTGGCCGGCTCGCTCTGAATCTCGCTGGAGACCTCGGACGTCGCGTCCTCGGTCATGGCCTCCTCGGTCATGGCCTCCTCGCCCTCTTCTCCCGCGCTCTCGGCGAGGGGCTGATCCGCCTCCCCCTCTTCGGGCACAGCCACGGTACACCCGGCCAGCGCGCACGACAGAGACACAGCCCAGATCACGCTCAAGTTCCTGATCGTACCCATGAAAGCCTCCATGAGGATCCAGCCTGGCACGTCGACAGCCGACGCCGCAGGGGATTGCTGTCTGTGTAATTGCGGCCGTCGACGTGGCAAGTGGGCCACCCTCATTTCGAGACCGCACCGCGTGGATACACTGCTTTCTCCACGACCAGACGATCGTTCAGGCAGTCACTCGCAGTAGGCAGGTGGGGGCATCCCTGAAGGGACATGCGTCACCACCTCGTGACAGGCGCTTGTCCCGGAGAGAGAGCCGAGGATCAGCCGGACGTTGAAGGGCTCAGGAAGAAATCGGCGCCGCGTTGAATGCCAGGCCCGCAGCGCGCATCTGAGCGTACGTGGAGGTGTCGTACTGAAATTCCCACCAGTTGCTGTCGAGGTCTCTCAGGTAGAACTGGTACACCCCGTGGATGATCTTGGGCCTCGTGTTAGTCGAGATCCCATGGTGCTCGCGTTCCTTCAGCGCGCGCTCGTGCCAACGGTCGACATCCTCGCGTGACTCCACATCGATCCCGAAGCATCGAGGCAATCGTTCATCGACGGCTCATGGCTGTTGCCAGAGGAGGTTCTTTGTGCGCAATCGCGCGATGCAAGAGCGCCACGAAGCAGCTCATTGTCTCGAACCGCGAAGCTCACGGCACCAGATGCCCCCTCACGAGCTCTACCGTCACGAGCTACTGCGAAATTCTGATGGGTCCGACCCAGGAGTAACCGCCGCTCTGGGATTCCCAGCGCGCGTAGTAGTCCTTCGGGAAATTGCCCCACTGACTGAACACGTCTCCCATCGAGAAGCCCGCCACGATGCCACCGCCGTTCAGCGTCGAGGTTCCGTGATTGACGCCCCAGGGCTCGTAGGTGCCCACCTTGAGGGACATCGTGCCTGCCGTCGCGAAGTTGGTTCCGTCCGTCTTCGTGATCGTGAACGTACCGACACCGTTGCTGGAGATCGACACGCACATCCTCAGGACCCTCCAGGTTCCTCCCCCGGAGGTCGTGCATCCCATGTTGGCGGTATATGCGGAGCTGACCTCGCCAACTTCTTCCTGCGCCTCTGCCTCATCGTCGACCAGATCCTCGCCCTCTTGATCCTCCACGTCATGCATGACGCAGCCGCTCATCGTCACCGCAATCGCGGCCGCCACAGACACCTGCCAGAATGCCTTGTTTCGAAAGTTCAGCATCACGATCTCCTCCCCCACGGCACATGTTTCCCGAGGACATCTCGCGCCCATCGCGAGGTCCCTCGGCCTGCGAACACCTGGAGTTTGGGGAGCGAGGTCGGGTCAGGCCATACGAAAAACTGCGTACATACCGGCTGCGCGACAGAAGCACTGGGACGGCAGAGGATCTGCCCAGGCAAGAGGTGTCAGCCGCTCGGCCTCCAAGCGTCTCTGTGAAGCTCGACGAACGCCCCCTCATCTTCTCCGGCGGTGAGCCGGTAGATGTTGATACGTTTCCAACGTCCAGGCTCTGGTGGTGCAGGAGGTCGAAGCTGTGGCGGCATGTCCGAGCGTCGAGGAAATCGTGAGGAGCGTCCACCACCAGAGGACAGCTGAACGCGTCGCGTGGTCTCCCGATGAGCGCAAGGTGATCAAGGACGCCAGGAGAACACTCGCATCCCTCCACCCTGCCGTATCGATCGAGAAAATATTCGCGACGATACAGTCCTGTTATCCGTTCGAGGGAGCGATGTTCGAGAGCTACGTCCCGTTCGAGCGCACGGAGGTTACGGACACGCTCTACGATGTCTCCGATGCGTTCATGGACAGGGTGGCGCACGCCGCGGAAATAGATCCGACGGTGGATATCGTGTCGCGATTACCTGAGGGCACGGCTGCACGCGTCACGGATTGCTTCGCAGTGCCAGCGCTTCTTGAACTCGAGTTCTTCCAGGCGATATTCACGGACCAGGAGTTCGACGCGTCGAGCTTTCTGACGCTCTCGGTCGGACCAGCGACGAGGCCGCACGAGAACATCGCTCTGTACATGTTCCACGGGAAGGGTGAGCGTCGACCGACATGGCGCCAGTGCCGACTGCTGGAGGTGCTCTGCGGCGACATCAAGGCAGCGCTCCAACGCCTGAAGCTGCCATTGCTCCCACACGAGCCCATCCGCTATCACGTGCTCCGTGCCGAGCAAACTGGCTACGTCATCCTGGGACATGACCTCACAATCATCGAGTCGAACACTCGGTCCCATGTCATCGCTGCGGGCTACGTCGCAGCAAAGGGTTCTGTTCGTAGCGTCGGCCCCCCCCTGTCTCAGCTCATGCAGCGCATTCTGCAAGCGAAGACAGGTAGCCCTGGTGCACGCCTCCCGCTCGTGCGTCGCGACGGCGGAGCATCGCTCCAGGTCCATGTATATCCGCTCGGCAAAGAGCTGACAGGGTTCGAAGAGTGTGTGTGGTTGGTAGAGCTGACCGAACGCCCATGGGTTGAGGAACGAGCGAGAGGTGCTCGGCGCAAGCTCACCGCCAGGCAGCAGCAAATCGCGTCCCTGCTGGCGATGACTGGACTTTCGTACAAGGAGATCGCGGCACAGATGGGCATTAGCGAAGGAACGATGCGCGTGCATGCGCGCAGCATCTACCGTGCGGTAGGCGTGAGTTCTCGACCAGAACTCATGGCGCGCTGGCGGTAAAGACGATGGGAGTACGTTCCACCGCTCCGGGAATCATTCTCCTTGAAGAGCACGCGCACGTGCTGGAGGTCCTCGGGCGAGGCCAACTGACCGACCGCGACCACCGGCATGGAGACCACCGTATCCAGAGTGGCGTATCGCCGATGGTCAGGAGGTGAGCAAGGTCACGCGCAGGTGTTCGAGGACCGCGTGAGGGTCGGTGGCCATGGGGAGGCGTGAGCGGATGGTCGCTGGGGAGTGAGTGTCGGGCGGCGGGGTGGAGAGCGGTGAGTAGGAAGATTGAGAGCGGCTCGGGTGTCGGTGGATCCGCTGCGCTGGAAGGGAACCGCAGGTTGCGTGCCAGGAATTTCGTGAGGCACGCCACCGGAGGGGCTTCACGTGCACGTGAATCGGCTTCACGTCGACGCGGTTCGGCTTCGCGTCGACGAGGTTCGGCTTCGCGTCGACGAGGTTCGGCTTCGCGTGACCGGACACTCCGTCCGCCCGAGGGAGGTCCCCTTCACGTGACAAGGAAGCTCCTTCATGTGAACGCGAACGAAATTCACGTCAACGCGAACGAGCTTCGCGTTGCAGCGAACCCGCTTCACGTGACAGCGGTCTGTGTTCCCCGATCGTCGATCCGCGTTCACGTCAACGCGAACGAGATTCACGTCAACGCGACCCTGCTTCTCGTCAACGCGAACTTCGTTCATCCCACCGTGTGTGCAACCGCTCCTCGGCAAAGCACCTTCACGTCAACGCGAGCCCGCTTCACGTCAACGCGAGCCCGCTTCACGTCAACGCGAGCCCGCTTCACGTCAACGCGAACCGCCTTCCAGTGTCAGTAGACGCAGTTCACGTGACGGCGACCCCGCTCCACGTGACAGCGACCCCACTTCACGTGAGGGTGGACACAGACGTCTGCCTAGCCAAGGCGAACCGCGTGCCAGTGCCTCACGCTGAGAGGTCGGCGAGCGCCCAGCAGCGCCAGGCGAGGGCCGAAGCCACCTTGGCGGGTTACCCTTCTCCACGAGGAGGCAGGGTCACGCTTTCAGGGCCTCATGACCTCCGTGAAGCGGTCCCCGGAGAGCGCGCCAGAAACGTGTCAGGACGAGAGGGAGGCGCAGGCAGGCAGCCGCAAAGCCGCCTCCTCTGACGAGAGAGGATCGACCCTGCGCCGACGGATGAAGGAGGACGGGCGCCAGCGCTGTGTCCCTCCTCTGTATGTAGAGGAGTGTCGCTGGCGAGAGAGCGCCGCTCACAGGCAGTGCGTGTGCGACAGGCGCTCCACCAAGGAACATCCGCTCGAACCACTACAGCGACGTGTTCTGCTCACCCATCAATCCGCCGGAAGATCCGTCTGCACGGCGGCACATGCGAGTCTCGCTGAGCGGTGTGTGCGCCCGTCAGGTGTTGTTCACAGATCTGTCCAGCAGAAATTCGTCCGATAGCCGAGACCCATTTGCCTGCAATACGCTTCGCCAGCAGCCGCGCAGCCAGTATTGAGATTGTTCCAGTGTCCCACGACGTGCATATGAGCACCGGTCTTGCTGCATCTGGCGAGGCACCAGCTACCCGAGCTATGGCAGAACGAGCTGCTTGCAAGGCTGCTCTGCAATTCGCTTGTTTCCTCGGAAACGGCCTCCTCGCCTTCCTCAGGGTCCCCGGCGCTCTCAGGCTCACCCGCAGGCTCATCCTCATCCGCGCGCTCATCCTCACCCTCGTCAGGGGCAGCCGCCACGCACCCGCCCAGGGAGCACGCCAACCACGCAACGAGAAACACCCTCGGATAACGCATAGTATTCATGAAAGCCTCCTGTGATGCCAGCAGACATGTCGCCAGTCGACATTCACCAACTGGTGGGATGTGCAGCAGCTCGGCCGGGCCGCGACGGGAACCCACGGGGACAGGCTGCAAGCCCGGCAGTGGTCAACGCTGTTCAGAAGCACGCACGTGACTACCGGAGCCGCCGAGGGCCAGGCGCAAAGGCCCGCAGCGTTGAGAGCCGTTCCCCGTTATCCTGATGGCTCCTGCAGCCAGGGCGCCCGACCGCCGTCTCCATGGTCTTTCTCGACCGTTGAGAGCGCAGGAGCCAACGAATCCCTGATTCAGGGCACGCAGCGCTGCCCCAGCGACGCTGCGCTTCAGGCGATCCATTTCAGCACCGCCGCTTGGGGGTGACGGAGATCCTGGGCGCCGCCTCCGCCGCCCGCGAGGTTGGCGACGAGAGCCCCTCACAGTTCAGCCGCGACGACCGCCGCCTCTGCGGAGCGCCTCCCCACGGCAGCGCCTCGCAGTTGCGGCGCGCCCTGCGTCACCCCGCCCCGGATCCACCTAGTGGCGTAGGCGATTCGCGCTGAGAGCTGTGCGTACCGGTCAGGTGTTGTTTACAGATGTCCCCAGCAGGAAAGCGTCCGATAGCCGAGACCCCTTTGCCTGCAATACTTCTCGCCCTCTGTCTGGCAGATACCTGCGTACTGGGCCCAAGGGCCCAAGACGTGCAGATGGTTGTTGGTCTTGCTGCACTTGGCAAGGCACCAATTTTCACCTCCACCGCATCCCACGAGATTGGCTGGCTGGCTCTGAATCTCGCTCGACACCTCGGACGTCGCGTCCTCGGCCTCCGCCTCCTCGCCCTCCTCAAGGGCCCCGGAGTTCTCATCCTCAGCCGCACTCTCATCCTCGCCCGCAACCTCGTCCTCAGCCTCATCAGGGGCAGCCGCCACACACCCGCTCAGGGCGCACGACAAACACGCAGCGAGAAACACCCCCAGATACCGCATGGAATTCATGGAAGCCTCCTACGATTCCACCCGACATGTCGCCATTCGACATTCACCAACCGGTGGACTCCATCCTATATCAACCACAACCGTTATCGGCTGTACAGATCTGGCCAACGTTCAGCCTGATTTGTCAGCGTATCTATCCGACCCTGGAGCGCGGTGCATGCATCCAGAACACGCATGCTGCCCTCAGGTGATACGCGCATCGAATGCCTTACACGGCACCACGTGGTGGACACGTGCGCTTGGCACCACAGATAAGCGCTGGTGTGGTCAACCCTGTTCAGGGCCACGCGCGTGACCGCGGTCCACCGAGAGCCCTGGCGCGAAGGCCCGTCGGTGCCGTGACGGCGCTCCTCGGAGGACCGCTGTTCCTCGTACGCCTCCGCCGCAGCGCCCATCCCGCCACCAGCGCCTGATAGCTCTGCAGAGGTGGCTTCAGAAATAGCACCGCGCGGAAGCCCACCTCCTGGCTTCCGCGCAGCGCCACCGAATCTTGCTGAGCGGAGGGTCGACCCGTCAGGTGTCGTTCACAGATGTCCCCAGCAGGCAAAGGTCCGATAGCCGAGACCCATTTGCCTGCAATACGCCTCGCCAGCAACCGCGCAGCCAGTGGTGAGATCGGTCCAATGCCCCACGACGTGCAGATGAGCCCCGGTCCTGCTGCACCTGGCAAGGCACCAGTTTTCACTGCCACCGCATGCCACCGCATTGGCTGGCTCGCTCTGGATCTCGTGCGACACCTCGGACGTGGCGTCCTCGGACATGGCCTCCTCGCTGGCGTCCTCGGACATGGCCTCCTCGCTCTCTTCTCCCGGGCTCTCCTCGATGGCCGGATCGTCCTCTCCCTCTTCGGGCACGGCCACGGCACACCCGGCCAGCGCGCACGACAGAGACGCGGTCCAGAGGATGCTCAGCGTCCTGATTGCATTCATGGAACCCTCCCACGGTGGTCCTACCTGGCACGTCGACAGTCGACGCCGCAGGGATTGCTGTCTGTGTAGTTGCGACCGCACACACAGCAAGCGAAACCATGTGTTTTTGCTCGCACCGCGAGGACGTAATGGCTTCTCCACGCCCACCGACGTTCGTTCAGGTGCTCGCTGGCAGCAGGCAGATGCCGGCCCCCTGGAAGGGTTCACCTCACCTCGCCGACCGTGCTTGGACTGAGGAGAAAGGGCTCGAGTATGGGCAGAACGAAAACACCAGAGATGGTTGAAGCTGGTGAAGCAGCGCTGCGCAGCGCTAGTCCTTCATCGCCCGCGCCAGCGCCGGCCGTCCCAGGCACCGCGCCGACCACGCCTTCACCTGAATGAACGGCTCCAGGTCGATCCCGAGCTGCGCCGCGTGCGCGAGCATCGGCGCCACCATCAGGTCCGCGAACGAGAACGCGCCCCCCACGAGGTACTCCCTCTTCTCCAGCGCCTTCTCCAGGATGTCGGCCAGCTCCTGCAGGTCCCGGCGCGCGGCGGCGGCGACGTGCTCGTTGCGCGCTTCGGCAGGGATCGAGGCCTGCGTGTTGCGCGCGAAGCGTGACAGGGCCTCTCCCAGCGAGGCTGCGCTCCAGGCGATCCACTTCAGCACCTCGGCGCGGTTGAGGCCTGGTGGCGGGTAGAGGCCCTTGGACACGCCGTAGGTCTCGCCGAGGTAGATGGCGATCGCCACGCCCTCGAAGATCGGCGTCCCGTGCACCACGAGCAGCGGCACCTTGCCGTTCGGGTTCAGCGCCAGGAACTCCGGGCGCTTGTGCTCACCGGCCGCGAGGTCCAGCTTCCGCTTCTCGTAACGCACCTCCAGCTCCTCCAGCGCCCACTGCGCGCGGATCGCGCTGGTCATCGGCGCGTAATAGAGAACCAGGCTCATCGACGTCTCCTCCCTGTCATGGTCCGCATCCTCACCGCGGACACACGGGCTCCGCAAGCATCCCCGATCGCGGTAGGCTGAGAGCGATGCCCGCGGCGCGCCCACCCTCCCGAGCCAGGCCCCCCTCTTTCGCGATCGCGCCGCTGCTCCTCGCGTCCGCCTTGCTCACTGCGCCGGCTCTTGCCGAGCCCAGCCCCGAGGAGCTGACCGCTGCCCGCCAGCTCTTCGACGAGGGCAAGGCCCTCGAACAGCGCAAGGACTGGGCAGAGGCCCTCAAGCGCTTCCGCAAGGTCGCCGCGGTCAGGACCACGCCTCAGGTGCGCTTCCACATCGCCTTCTGCGAGGAGCACCTCGGCCACCTCGTCGAGGCCATCAACGGCTTCGAGCAGGCCCACGAGGAAGCCCGCCGCGCCGGCCCCAGCGCCGCCGAGGTGGAGCGCAACGCACCGCCGCGCGCCAGGGCGCTCCGCAAGCGCGTCGCCGCGGTCACCCTGCACGTCAAAGGCACCCTCCGCACCTCCCGCATCCACCTCGACGGCAAGCCCATCCCTCCGCTGCTGTTCGGCAGCGAGATCCCGGTCGATCCGGGCGCCCACACCGTCACCGCGGAGCGCGACCGCGAGACCATCTTCAGCCAGGACCTCACCCTCAAGCCCCGGGGCCGCGCCACCGTCACCATCCCCATCGACGACCCCGAGCTTCCCGCCACGCCCGAGCCCACCGCCGCGGTCCCGCCCCCCGAGCCCGAGCCGCCTCCCGCTCCACTCCCGCCGCCGCCGCCACCGCCGCCGCCGCCTTCGCGCGCTCCTGCCTACGTGACGGGCGGCATCGGCCTCGCGGCCCTCGCGGGCGCAGGCGTCTTCTTCGGTCTCCGCGAGGCTGCCTTCTCCGAGGTCCGCGCCACCTGCACCGACGACATCGCCTGCGACCCCGCCCTGCGCGACCGCTTCGAGCAGGGCAAGACGTTCACCACGGTCTCCGTCGTCCTCGGCGCTGCCGGCGTCGCTGCCCTCACCACGGCCGGCATCCTCTGGATCACCCTCACCCCTGCCACCGAACCGACCCCGCCCCCCGTCTCCCTCCGCCTCGCCCCCACCCCGAATGGCGCGCTGCTCCTCGGTACGTTTTGACCGACGCGACGACGCGGCGACACACCACCGCTATCGCGCGGTGCAATGGTCCTCCTGCGTCAGGGCGAAGCGCGCCCCCCTCGCCTGCTACCCGTTACGGTTCGAGCGCCGTGTCGAGGGCCAGATCGCGCCAGCGCGCGACGTCGGCCTGCACGATGGCGTCCTTCGCCTCCATCCAGGCGATCGCGTCGGCCCCGACGGGAAACCGGCTCGTTGGCGCCTCGGCTTCCGCGAGCACCAGGAGCGCCTTGCCGAGCTTCACAGGATCGCCCACCTGCTGGTGGTTGAGGCCCTGCAGGACCACCGTGAAGGCCGCCCTCGCCGCGGCGTAGTCGTCGATCGCCAGGGTCTCGTCGTGCCTCGGGACCGCGTCGATGAAGTCGGTCCGGAAGGCCCCCGGCTCGACGAGCGTCACCCGGATCCCGAACCCTGCGAGTTCCTCCGCCAGCGACTCGCTGAAGCCGGCGACCGCGAACTTGGACGCGGAGTAGAGCGACGAGAAGGCCGCGCCCTTGTAGCCCATCATCGACGAGATGTTGAAGATGTGGCCCTGGCGGCGCCCGCGCATGAGCGGCAGCACGGTGCGCGTGACCTTCATCAGGCCGAAGACGTTGGTCGCGAACTGCCTCTCCATGTCCTCCGGGCTCGTCTCCTCGAAGGCGCCGAGGTGGCCGTAGCCCGCGTTGTTCACGAGCACGTCGATGTGCCCGAATGCGTCCACCGCCCTGGCGACGGCGGCCTCGACGGCCTTCGCGTCGGTCACGTCGAGCGCGACAGGCAGCACGCGCCCGCCCTTGTCCCCCAGCATTTCCGCGATGCCCGAGGGGTTGCGCGCGGTGGCGACGACGCTGTGCCCCGCCTCCAGCGCCGCACGCCCTATCGCCGCGCCGAGACCCCGGTTCGCCCCGGTGATGAACCAGACCTTGCTCATGATACGTAAGCTCCTCTTCCGTCCGGATGAGGGGCTCGAAGGCCCCTGTATCCGGCGCGAGAGGACCATGGACCGGCGCCGTCCGGAAGCGGTAGCGTGTTCCTGCTGAAGTCTTGCCGGGGTGATAGGCTCCGACGAGCTTTGCCCGACGGGGTAGCGGGGGCGCGTGCTCCCGCCGTGTGCGTCAGAAGCAGTCGGCGGCCGACCTGGGATTGGGGTTCCCACCCCCGGCGCAATGAAACGGATACGACGCGTCGCATTGATTCAGGCACGCCGAGAGCGCGTTGCACGCGGCAGGATTCTGGGCGCAGGGGTTGTGCACGCGACAGATGCAGTAGCAAGCGGGTTTCCCTGAGCACTCGGGCTGGGGCAGCGTCGGACCACCTCCGCCATTGCAGTGAGGCCAGTTCGGATCGTTCGAGTTGCACGTGCCGCCCCCGGTGAGGGCCTGGCGCGTCTCCCCGACCTCCTCTTCTTCCTCGGGTTCGATCACCTCCACGGTGCAGCCGCCCGCGAACGCCGCACAAACGGTGGCGATCAGGATGTGAGCCTTGGACCAGAAGCTGTTCATGCCATTCCCCTCTCTGCGCGATGGATCGGGTGTCAGCAGCGCAGCCTGCGTGGTGCTCTGCGGTGCGAAGGAGCCCTCCGCAATGAGCGTGCCGCTCGGCCAATCCCGCACCTGATCGGGGCGCCACGCGCTGCCGCGTGCGGAGCGCCTTCCCGCGCTGCGCACGGGTTGCGCCACTCGCGCCGCGCTTGCTCAAGCAGGACGTCTCCAGCGCAAGGCGCAAGGCGCGCGCCGCGCTCCGGGGCCCTTCCAGAGCCCCTCGAAACGGCTCACCATCGCCAGCACTCCGGGTCAGATGAGGGGCTTCACGTGGGTGATCGCCTGCGGCAGCGGGAGGTCGGGACGCGGCGGCGCGGTGGTGCCACCGCTCAGCAGGAAGGCGAGAGCGTCGAGGACTGCGTACGCTTCGCCGTAGCCGGGCATCTTCTCCGCGCGGTAGCGATCGAGGGACACGTGCGCCTGGATCTCACCCTGTTCGAGCTGGATGCGGCCGATGGTCGCGTCGGGGACGAACACCTGCGAGGACACCGTGGAGGGGAAGCCGGCACGGTGGAGCGCGCCGAGCACGCGCGCGAGCACCGAGAGGTCGAGGTGGCCCTGCCAGGCACCCGGGGAGCGCCTGGCGCTGCGCACGGTCAGCTCCGCGCTGCCAGTGCCGGTGAGCACGAGGAGGGTGCGGCCGAAGGGGTCGACCGGGGAGCGCTCGGAGCCGACGTCGTAGGTGAGCCGGAGCGCGGGGGTGACGTCGAAGAGGGAGGGGGCGGCAGTCATGGGGGTGGTGCTCTGCGCGGCTTCCAGGAGGGAGGGTGCCGTCTTGCCGGCGTGTCGCTCCCTTCAGTCCCAGAAGTTGAACACGACTTCACCAACGTGGGTGGGGTTCCAGGTGCTCGCCTGTAGCAGGCGGCCTTGAAATGCGATGGATCGGGCGCCGGTACGTCACCGCCCGCGAAGGAGGTCACCCCGGGGCGGCGCACGGCGCCCATGCCATCGACGTGCGCGGGCTGGGACCTGGGACTCACGGGGACGGTCAGGCGTAGATCGAGCCTTGGTCAGCCCCTGGAGCGGCTGCGGACGACATCGAGGAGGGCCTCGGCGGCGGGCGAGGAGGAGCCGGGGTTCTGGCCGGTGACGAGGAGGCCATCCACCTGCACGTGGGGCTTCCAGTCGGCGCCTTTGCTGTAGTTGCCGCCGCGCTCCTTGAGGCGATCTTCGAGGAGGAAGGGGACGACCTTTTCGAGGCCGACGCCCGCTTCCTCGGTGTTGCTGAAGCCGGTGACCTTGCGGCCCTTGACCAGGTACTCGCCGCGCTCGTCGCGGAGGTTCACGAAGGCGACAGGCGCGTGGCAGACGGCGCCGATGGGCTTGTGGGCGGTGAGGAAGTCCTGGAGGAGGGCGATGGAGACCGGGTTGTCCGGCATGTCCCACATGGGGCCATGGCCGCCGGGGTAGAAGACGGCATCGAAGTCGGCGGCGCTGACGTCGGCGAGCTTCCGGGTGTGCGCGAGCTGCTCCTTGGCGGCGGCGTCGGCCTGGAAGCGCCGGGTGGTCTCGGTCTGCATGTCGGGCAGGTCGCTCTTGGGATCGAGGGGCGGCTGCCCGCCCGCAGGCGAGGCGAGGACGACCTCGGCGCCGGCATCCTTGAAGGTGTAGTAGGGCGCGGCGAACTCTTCGAGCCAGAAGCCGGTCTTCTTGCCGGTGTCGCCGAGCTGGTCGTGGGACGTGAGGACGATGAGGATCTTCATGACGCGGTTCTCCCCTCAGGACTGAGGGCCGCAGGATAAGGCGCGGGGAGGAGCGCGCCCATCCGGGCAAGTCCGTATACGCGTGGGCGCACAGGGAGGGGTCAGCCGCGCTTCAACCGGGGCGCGGGGGCGTCGGGGAGGCGGGGTCCGGGAACAGGCGCGCATGGGCGAGCATGCCGAGGAGCATGGTGGCCACGAACAGGGCCACCGGCGCGAGTCCGAGGGAGAGCGACGCCACCGCGGGGCCCGGACAGAAGCCGCCGAGGCCCCACCCCACGCCGAAGAGGATGGAGCCGAGCACGAGCTTCCGGTCGATGCGCTTGCCGGTGGGGATGTGGAAGGCGCTGTCGAAGGCGGGCCGGGCGAGGCGGCGCGCGATCTGGTAGCCGATGGCGGAGACGACCACGGCGCCTCCGAGGACGAACATGAGGCTCGGGTCCCACGCGCCGGTCACGTCGAGGAAGCCGCGGACGCGGACGGGATCGAGCATGCCCGAGAGGGAGAGGCCGACGCCGAACACGAGGCCGGAGGCGAGCGCAGCGAGGGGTACGAGGTGGCGTGAGGTGCTCATGTGCCGACCTTCCGGGCGATGAAGACGGTGATCATGGCGGCGCTGATGAAGGTCAGCACCGCGACGATGGAGCGCGGGGAGAGGCGCGCGAGGCCCGCCACGCCATGGCCGCTGGTGCAGCCGGAGCCGAGCCTGGTGCCGAAGCCGACGAGGAGGCCCGCGACCGCGATGGTGGCGAGCGAGGCGTCGACGCGGACGAGGGGCCTGGCGCCGGAGGCGAGGGTGAAGAGCAGGGGGCCGGCGAGGAGGCCCACGATGAAGGCGGCGCTGGCGAGGTGCTTGCCGTCGCCGCGGCGGAGCAGGCCGCCGACGATGCCGCTGATTCCGGCGATGCGGCCGTTGAGGAGCAGCATGAGCGCGGCGGAGAGGCCGATCAGCATGCCGCCGAGGAGCGAAGGTAGGTACTGGCGCATGGGTGATGGGCGACGCCCTTAGCACGGGAGCCGCACGGGCTTGGCGAGGAGTCCGGCACACTCACGGAAGCCTGTAGGCGGGGCCCATGGCCCTGGAAACACCGCGCCCGATGCCCGCCGCGCGTCGTTGCTTCTGCTTGCGGGAGGCGTGCGCAGCACCTTATGGATGGTTCACGGAGCCTCTCGCCTTCCGGCGAGGCTCGTCGCTCTCGTACCGCTCGCAGGGGGAGAAGCTGGGTCGACCGTGCAGCACCAGGATGCGTCCCAGGACACCGTCGCTGGACTGAAGCTCGAGATCGAGGCGCTCAAGCAGCGCGTGACCGAGCTCGAAGTCCCCGCGCGTCGCTACGTCACCGGCGTCCCCTCCGTCGATGCGCAGATTGCCGGTTACCTTCGCAACACCGTCCGCGCCGCGGAGCTGCTCGGCTCCCGCTGCCTCATCGTCGGCATGAAGAGGTCGCCGTTCCAGGGTCGCCCTGGATCCTCGGGGTAGCGAGGCTCGGAAGCCGTGCGTTCAGCGTCGGGGAGGCGGGTGCAGCGCTTGGAAGTGCCCGGGAGCCCGGGTACGCTGCATCCACCAAAGCCATGCCGGACGCAGCACGGGTCACCGACGATACGGTGCACAAAGGGAAGATCGCCACCGGCTCCAGGAACGTGACGATCAACAGCCTGCCCGCGGTGAGGCTGAACGACCAGCACGTGTGCCCCGCCCACACCAAGGGCGCCGTGAGCAAGGGCTCCGCGACGGTGGTCATCAACGGGAGAGCGGCGGCGAGGAAGGGCGACACGCTGCTCTGCAGCGCAGGAGGCGGCGGGGGCGACGGCGAGCTGAAGGCGAAGCTCGAGCTGTTCAAGAAGAAAGACGACGTGAAGTGGGACGAGTGGGACAACGACCGGTGGAACAAGTGGAAGGACAGGAAGTGGGGCGCTGACCGGGAAGAGGCCGAGGCCAAGAAGAAGGCGCAGGAGGAGGGGACCGATGCGCCAGAGGAGAAGAAGCGGCCCACGGTGAAGCTGAGCGCCTCCAGGCAGTGGGCCGGTAGCGATCCGAAGGCCAAGCCTCTCTTCCACCGCGAGGGGCGGCTCGGTGAGGTCAGCGCAGGGAAAGCGTCGTGGAGCGTCAAGTCGGGGGCGAGCCTCACCGCGGGGCGCTCGATCAAGGACCTCAAGGCGAGCGCGACGCTCCTCGAGGTGAACGGCAGCGCCACCGCGTTCGAGGTGAAATCCGCGGAGGCGGACCTCCTCGTCGCCGACGTTCAGGCCGAAGCGGCCGTGCTGACGGCCAATGCCTCGGGCAAGCTCGGCGCCGACGTGGACATCGCCGCGGGGAAAGCAACCGTGGAAGCCGGCGGCGAGATCGGCGCGTCGCTGGTCGAGGGCAAGGTGACCAGCAAGTGGAAGCCGATCCCGATCCCATTCACGGGCCTGGAGATCGGGGTGGAGTCCGAGGTGAGCGGCTCGCTGGTGACCGCGAAGCTCGAAGGAAAGGCTTCGCTGAAGATCGACGAGAAGGGCGCGAAGCTCAAGTTCGGCGCGGGTATCGGGGCCTTTCTGGCGGGGCTCGGCTTCGATTTCACGATCAACATCACCAGGTCGAAGCCGAAGAAGCCGCCGCCACCCAAGCCGGGGCCGGACAAGATCAGCAAGGGCTCCCCCACGGTGATCATCGGCGGATAAGGCTCCCGAGACGAGGACCATGAGCGATTACGACAGCGATCTGCCCATCGAGGATGCCGTCCCGGGCCCCGGGGAGAAGGACCAGTTCCGCAACGTGCGCCTCACGCCGGACGCGGGGCCGGCCTACGCCTACAGCCTGCTGATCCCGGTGGGGTGGCACGGGCTGGCCATCCCGGAGGAGGCGCGCACGGACACGGTCGAGACGAAGTTCACGCCCATCGGCCTGTTCTCGCCCTTCGCGAAGCCGATGCCGCCCGTGGTGCTGAGCGTCGGGGTGCGGCTGATGCTCACGGCGAACTCGATCGCCGAGCAGTTCCTGGAGCACTGCGCGGAGGAGGGCTACGAGGTCCTGACCATGCGGCCGCAGGAGTACGCGGCGGGCGCGGTCGTCGAGGGCCTGGCGCGCCAGGCGGATTCACCGCTCGGCCCGCTGAAGATGCGGCTGGCGATGTTCGAGGACGGGGGACGGCTGTTCGGGCTCTCGGCCATGGCGCCCGAGAACCTGTATGCGGAGTTCATCCGGCCCCTGAGCCTGGCCATGCTGTCCTTCGAGCTGGTGATGCCCCAGGGGCAGCAGATCCCGCTCGCGCCGCAGCCGCCCAGCGACGCCTGACGACGGCTGAAGACGCCAGACAACCTGTGCTCAGCGCTCGCCTTCGCCCGGGAGTGGTCCGAACTTCTTCTCGTACTCCGCCAGCTTCGCCGCGAGCGCGTCCGCCTGCGCCTTCGCGGCGTCCGCCTGCACCTTCGCGGCGTCCGCCTGCACCTTCGCGGCGTCCGCCTGCGCCTTCGCAGCCTGCGCCTGCGCCTTCGCAGCCTGCGCTTCTGCCACGGCTTCCCTGGCGTGCTCCTCGGGCGTGATCAGCACCTGACCCTTGGCGTCGATCCAGCGCATCCAGGCCGCGGAGATGCCCTTCAGCTCCGCCTGCCTCACCCCGACCTGGAGGCCGAGGGGCGGGCAAGAGAAGTCTCCCGAGGGGTCGGGCTCCATGCGCGCGTAGGCGCCGATCGCCACGTCGAGCGCATATCCTTCGAGCAGACCTGTCAGGGGATCGAAGAGGTAGTAGTTGGGGACGCGCAGCAGGCGCGCGTAGATGCGCATCTTGTCGCCCCGGTCGACCTTCTCGGTCGACTCCGACAGGAGCTCGATCACCACGTCCGGCGTTCGCCCGCCCTCCTGCCACACCACCCAGGAGCGGTGTTCCCGCTTGGCCGTGTCGAGCACCACGAAGACGTCAGGGCCGCGGAAGTCATTCTTCTTGACCTGCAGCTCGCTGAAGTAGATGGCCATGTTGCCACCCACGTAGAAATCGTCGCGATCGGCCCAGGCGAGCTGGAGGGACTCGATGAGCACGTTCATCTGGGCGCGGTGCCGTTCGGTCTCCATCGGCTCTCCGTCATCACAAGGAAGCTCGTCCTCGCCCGGGGGAACCTGCGGTTCAGGTCCCTCGTACATGGCGCTCGACGTCGATATCCCGGTCATCATGGCTGGCTCCTGCCTACAGCACTGGTGACCAGTGTAGCGCGAAATCTGCCCTCTTTCCCCCCGATGGACGCGCAGCGCGCTTCCAGGGTTCGTTGTCTGTCCGCTACACTGCCCGCACAGCGCAGGAGCCCCCTCCATGACCCATCCCACGCTCAGGCTCACCGACGGCTACCCCGATGTCTCGCCCTTCCTCAACGCCGACGTGAAAGCCTTGCAGCGCGAGCTGGTGCGCTGGGGGTACACCGTGAAGCCGGATGGGCGGTTCGGGCCCTCGACGCAGGCGGCGGTGAAGTCGTTCCAGCGCAAGCAGGGGCTGCGCGACGACGGGATCGTGGGCAACAAGACGTGGGGGCTGCTCACGGCGAAGCAGGCGACGCAGAGCGTGGGGACCGGGTTCTCGACCTCGGTGCCGCCCGCCCAGACGCCGGTGGTAAGCACGGGCGGAGATGGGCGCTTCTTCCCGCTCTCGCGCATCTACTCGGAGAGCTGGACGAAGGGCGCGGGGATGTTCGGGTCGGGGCGCGGCGGGGGGCGGGCGCACGCGGGGTGCGACCTCTACGCGCCGCTCGGGACCTGGGTCCACGCGATCATGGGCGGGACGGTGACGCTCGGTCCGTACTACTTCTACTGCAACACGTACGCGATCGAGGTGGACCACGGGGAGTTCGTGGCGCGGTACGGCGAGGTGCAGAAGGACTCGCCGGTGCGCAAGGGTGACAAGGTGAAGGCCGGGCAGCGGATCGCGCGGGTGGGGCACCTGGTCGGGATCTCGGTGAAGAGCGACATGCTGCACCTGGAGCTGTACAAGGGGACCCACTCGGGGTCGCTCACCGTGAAGGGGAGCGGAAGCGCGGTGAGCCCGCGCGGGCAGCCGTACCAGCGGCGCAAGGATCTGATGGATCCGACGCCGCTCCTCGCGCAGTGGCGGAAGAACCTGCCGGTCGATTGATGGAGGTCGTCTCCCTCAGCCCGCTGCCGGTGGGATCGGTGGTGTGGCAGCCACGCCCGGGCGCCTGGACGTTCAGCTTCGTCTGCAAGGCGACGTTCCGCCTGCTGCCCGGCAGGGCGCAGATCGCCGAGGAGCACGAGCCGCTCTACCCGGTGGATCGGCACTGGAGCGACGATCCAGGCTGGAGCCTGTACGCGCCGGCCGACGTGGCGCCGGTGCGGCCCCGGGCCGACGTGGTGGTGGTGGGGGAGGCGTTCGCGCCGCCCGGGAAGCCGGCGCGCTCGCTGATCGCGCGGCTGCGCGTGGCAGACGTCGACAAGCGGGTGGAGGTGTGCGGCGAGCGCCTGCTCGGGCCAGATGGGTCGGTGGTCGAGGGGGCGCGGTTCACGCGGATGCCGCTGCTCTGGGAGCGGGCCGCCGGTGGGCCGGACACGGTGAACCCGGTGGGGGTGCGGCCGTCGGCGAAGGATGCGTACGGGAGGCGGTCGCTGCCCAACCTGCTGCCGCCGGGGCTGGCGCTGATGGGGCTGGAGGAGATCATCGAGCCGGTGGGGTTCGGGCCCGTCGCCGCGAGCTGGCCGGAGCGGCGCAAGAAGCTCGGGCGCGCGGCGTCCACCTGGTCGGATCGGGACTGGTCGCGTCAGCCGCTGCCGCAGGGGATGGACGTGGGGTACTTCAACGCGGCGCCCTGGGATCAGCAGGCCGATCGGCTGCGCGACGACGAGCGTATCGTGCTGGAGCACCTGCACCCGGAGCACCAGCACCTGGCGACGCAGCTCCCCGGGCACCACCCGCGGGCGTTCCTGGCGCGGCCAGGGCGGCCCGTGCAGCCGCTGGCGATGCAGATCGATCTGCTGTGGATCCGCACCGACACGGGGGTGTGCAGCGTGACGTGGCGCGGGCAGGTGCCGCTGGACCGCGCGGACGAGGAGGGGCGGGTGGTCGTCGGCCTGGAGGAGCCGGGGCAGTCGCTCTCCTGGGAGGAGATCACCGGCCGCGCGATCGCGGTGGAGGCGACGTTCGACGACGAGGACATCTCGCCAGCCTCGGACGATGGCGACGAGACGCTGTTCCTGTCGCAGGAGGCGGTGCAGCTCCAGCAGACGAGCGCGCACCCGGCCCTCGGCGGGAAGGGAGCGCCGAACGCAGGGCTGCCGTTCGCGCCCGCGGCAGGGAAGTCGTCGCCGCCCCGCCCGAACGAGGGGGCGCCGCGCCTGTCAGGCACGCCGTTCAAGCCCAGGGAGACGGCGCCGCCGCACCTGGCGGGCACGCCGTTCACGCCCAAGGTCGACGCCGCGCCGCGCCTGTCGGGTACGCCGTTCACGCCCAAGGTCGAGGTGGCGCCGCGCGTGGCGGGGACGCCGTTCGCGCCGGCTGCGAGCGCGCCACCGTCACCGCCCACTGGGGTGCCTTCACCACGGGGAACAGGAGCCGCCGGGATGGTTCCGCCTCCCGCCATGGCGGTCCCCGTGGCGGGGGCGGCGGTCTCCGCGCAGGTGCCGCCCGCGGTGATTCCTGCGCCGGTGGCTCCCCCTCCGGTGGTTCCTGCTCCGGCGGTGGTCTCCGCTCCGGTGGCTCCCCCTCCGGTGATTCCTCCTCCGGCGGTGGTCTCCGCTCCGGGGATCGTGCCTCCGCCCGCGGCCGTGGCACCGCCTCCGGTGATTCCCCAGGCGGCTCCCTCCACGACGGCGGCGTTCAGTGCGCCTTCAGGGTCGTCGCCGCCGGGTCCGGTGACGTCGGCGCAGATGCGCCCTCAGGTGGCGCGCACCATCGGCGAGACGGCGGTGGGTGGACCCGCGCCGATGGCTGGCGGCGATGGGACGGGCGGGACGGGCGGGGCGCTCTCGGCGTCGAATGCGGCGGCAGCGGCGAGCGCGCCCTGGTCGCTGCCGAAGGATGCAGGGCCCGCGGGGATGCCGGCCGTCGCGGGAGGCGTCGGGCAGGTGGCTGTCGAGGCGCGGGAGGTGTTGCAGCTCCTCTGGTTCGATCCGGAGAGCGCGCCGCGGTTCCGCCGTCAGCCCTCGTGGCAGGGCATCCTCGCGGAGCTGGAGAAGAAGCCGCTCGACAAGGAGCACGAGGATCCGGGGCTCGCGCGGGAGCCGGCAGAGATCGAGGATCGCCGGGAGGCGTTCGAGATCCTGGTGCGCGCGAGCGCGACGGACGCGGAGGGGATGGAGGAGGCGCTCGGGGGGGCGGTCCGGAGCGACGGGAAGCTGATCCCGCCGCTGCGGACGCTGGCAGGAGAGCTGATCTTCCCGTTCGACGAAACGGAGGCGCTCAAGGTGACGGTGGCGGCAGTGACGCCGTTCGTGGGGAGCGACGAGACGCTGCGCGCGGCGGTGACGACGGCGCAGGATTTCCTGAAGGTGCCCGATCTGCGCAGCGCGCCCGCAGTGGCCGAGGGGCTGATGGCGCGGGTGGTGGAGGCCTGGAACGGGGGGAAGCGGCCGACGCCACAGGGCTACCTGGAAGCGCAGACGGAGCGCGCGCTGCTGGAGGGGCGCTGCTACCAGCGGCGCAAGGTGCTCGGGGGCAAGCAGCTCCGGGCGCTGGCGCAGACGGCGGGGGCGCAGATGCTGCTGCCGGTATACCTGCCCGATGCGCTCGCGGATGGGCTGCCGCTCTACCAGCGCTTCCGGGTGCGGGCGATCGTGGAGGTGCACCCGCAGGTGGACCAGTACGAGGTGCAGCCGCTCTGCCTCAAGGTGCTGGCGCTGGCGCGCGTGGCGCGGCCGCCGCGGCGGGGATAACCAGCTCCCCTGTTCCCGAAGCTCGCGCTGATTTCTTGGCGTCCCACTTCATCAACCATCAGACCTTCTGTTCAGCATGAGGGCAGGGACCGGGAGGTCCTCGCTCCACGGTACGCTGCAACGAGTCCAGCGGCCCACAGCAGCGAAGGTGGTGCGTATAGCGCCGCGCTGCACCGCCCGTCGCGATACCTTATTTGGCGTGATCCATCTCTCCTCGGCCTGCCTCCTCCGCGTCGCCCACATCCAATGGCAGCCACGGCCGGATCTCTTCGCGGTCACGGTCGTGTGCAAAGCGACTTTCGCGTTGCAGCCCCTTGAGTCTCCGCTTGCGCCTGTGCAGGAAGTGCCGCACGCCACGGATCTCTTCTGGGGCGATGCGCCACAATCGAGCCTGCGCATCGCCGCCGATCTCGTGCCCTTCAAACGCCATGTGGATGTGCTGGTGGTCGGGCATGCACACGCGCCCCAAGGCCAACCTGTGACCTCGCTTGTCGCACGCGTCGCGGTGGGCGGCATGGACAAGAAGATCGAAGTACACGGCGATCGCCATTGGACGCACGCTGGTCAACTCACAGAGGGCATGCACTTCGCGCACATGCCGCTCCGCTGGGAACGGGCAGCCTGCGGTCTTTCCGCCTGGAACCCGGTTGGTGTCAGGCCGGGAGGTCTTCCACCCAACCTGCAGCCCGTCGACATCAGGCTAAGCAACTCGGCCGACGTGGTGCTGCCGGCTGGGCTGGGTCCGATCGCCTCGAGCTGGCCAGAACGAACCGCCAAGCTGCATCGGCACGCGGCGACGTTCCGCCATGAGGCGTGGTACGAGCGGCCATTGCCGGAGGACATCGACGGGGCGTATTTCAATACGGCGCCGCTGGATCAGCAGATCGCGGAGCTCGCGCCGGGTGAGCGGCTCCTCTTGGAGCATCTGCACCCCGAGTACCCGCAGCTCATCACAGTGCTTGAGGAGGTGACCCCGATGGCGGTGGCCCGGCGCATCGACGGCAGAGAGCAAGACATCAGGTTGCGCTGCGACACGCTCTGCATCGATGCTGACCAGGGTACCTGCGCGCTGGTGTGGCGCGGGTCGCTGATCCTCGGGAGTGCCGATGAGGACGTGGCGGTCGTGGTGACTGCATCGGGGCGTCACTCTTCTGAGGAGGACGCCGAGGTGGTGACGCTGGTGCCGCGGGCCGGAGGCGGCGCAACCTCGGGTAACATCTTGGCGCAGGTGCCCGGACCTGTGCGGAGGGATTCTGGCGAGCGCGCCGATTTTGTGGAGGTGGGGGTGACGCTCTCGCCGGAACTGATCTCGGAGAACGCAGGGTTGCCGTTCGCGGCTCCTGTTCTGCCTTTCTCGCCGCAGGGCGAGGCTGGTTGGACGGTGTTCGCAGATCCACAGGCGCCCTGTATCGCACCTCCTCCAGCCGGCGCCTCGCCAGACGACGGCACCGGCACCATGGCTGCCGGGTTGATTTCTGAGGCCGTGCGACCCTTGCCCTTCCAGCAGTCCGCGGCGCAGCCCTCACCGCCGGCGCCCGCGCAGGTGCAGGCCACGCCGACCCTCCCTGCGCCTGCCGAGGAGCACCTCAGTGTCGCGCTGCCTCCGCCGCTCATAGCGCCGCTCACCACAGCCCGGGGCGAGCCACCTCGCCGCCAGTTTCCGCGCCCCCCTCCCTTGCTCGGCAGCCTCGTCGTGACCACGGCAATGGAGAGCGCCTCCGCGCATGACGCACAGAGCGAACCGCCCACCGCCCGTCGCGCCTTCGAGACCGCTTCTCCTACACCCGTCACGTCTCCACCGACCCCAGCCGCGCTCGACGCTCCATGCAGGCCTCACGAGCCCGAGGTCCGCACCGAGGACGTCCCGCTCGATCGGCACGCCGTCATCACTGCGGAGATTGCCGAAGCACGCGCGCCACGCGCGGATGTTCTTCGTGGGCATGCTCTCGATGAGCCCACCTGGGCCGCCGTCGATCGTCGCTGGCGCGCCGCCCTCGACAAGGATGGGCGCGCTACCGGCCGCCTGCGTGCCGCCCACGACGCAGCCTACGTCGCGGCCGTGGAGCGCCTCCGCGGACCGATCGGTCTCCCCGAATATGCGCGCATCGCCGTCGCACTGGAGCGGCGTGAAGCCAACGAGGCGCTCGACGCCCTAAAAATCCAACGGTCGGCGCTAATGCCCCTCATGCGGCTGTGGACGAAGAAGGTGGCGGCCGATGGAAAGCTCGCCGCCGAGGCCAGTGCGCTCCTGAGCCGCCTGCGCACCGTGGAGTGAGCGCCAGCACGTCTCCCTCTTGCCGCGCCGCGACAGCCGTTGCAGGACGTCGCCATGGAGTCGTACGCACGACCCCTCCGGGAGCTCGCCGATGCCCTTTCCTGGTTCGTGCGCGCCCGCGAACTCCGCGTGCTCCACGTACGTACCACCGCGGACCTGCGCGCGACCTCGTTGCGCCTCGTCGCTGCCCAGGAACTCCATCCAGAGAACCGCAGCCCCTGGGTCGTCCTTGAGGATCCGTCCACCGCTACAAGCGAGGGCTGGCTGGAACGCCTTGAGCGTCTCCGCACACAGCATGCAGTCCGCCGCGAGCGCATGGCGCAGGAGGGAGAGGCGCTCCCCGACCTGCCCCCTCGTCCTGCTGCGGCCGAACCCTTCGCCGCCTTCGGTGCCCAGCTTGTCCAACTCCTCCAAGCGAAGGCCTCCTGGCACGAGGGCATCGTCGTCGTTTTCGCACCTTCCCGCATCGAGCATCCACGACCTCTGCTCGATGCCCTTTGCGCGCTGCTCGATGCGCCGGCCCTCGCTGCGGTTCGGTGGGCCGTCGTCGAGCCGGAGCCGAGCTTACTCGATCCACTCGCGGCGCACGTGGGCGAGCAGCGCTCGATGTGCGTCGTTTGCCACGTGGACGAGGACGAGGCCCAGGCCGAACTCGCGCAGCGGATCGACGCCGCCGAGCAAATACCCGCCGGGATCTCCGGCCCGGCTCGCGTCGGCGCCGCGTGGCCGCCGGGCATCTCTCCACCCACACGTCGTGACCGCCCCCTCGTGCACCCCGCAGAGATCGATGCCTTGCTGGAGAAGGAGGGCGTCGACCTCCCCCTCGCCGGCACGGCTGGCGTCGAACTCGGTCACGCAGTGCTTCGCGGCGCCCAGGCCCTGCGCCGTGGGGATCCGGTCGAAGCCGTCCAGCACCAGGCCCGCGCGCGCGACATCTGCGTGAACGCGCGCCTCCCGCGCGAGACCATCCTGATGAACCTCGTGCTCGGCGCCTATCTGCTCGCCGCGGGCGACGCTGGACGCGCGACGCGCACCTACGCCGCGGCCTCGGAGCTGGCCGAGAACGAGGCCGTGCTCGACCTTGCTGCGCAGGCCCAGCTCGCGCTCGGAGCGATCCACCTGCGCGCCGGCGAGCGTGCAGATGCTGCGGTCGCCTATGCGCGCGCTGCTGCGCTCGCACGGAATGCCGGCATCACCATCCTCGCCATCGAGGCGCTCCGCTTGGCCGGTCAAGCGCAGCTCGATCTGGGCAACCGGGACGAGGCGTCGCGCCTCTGGACCGCGGCGCTGGACGCCGCCGAGCACGCGCCGCCCGAGGAAGCGAAGGTCACGAGCGCCGCGGAGGTGGCGCGCTCCCTGGCGGCGCTCCTTCGCGATCGCGGCCGCCATGCCGAGGCGCACGCGCTCGAGGCGCGAAGCTGGGATTTCGAGGCGTAACCCTGGGGAACCCACGGGAAATACCATCGCGCGGAGGCGAGCATGCTGGCGAGCACCTGGCTGGATCTGGTTATCGGCGTTGATCTGCATTTCGAGCTGGTGCCGCCAGTCATGGCGCCCGTGCCATTTCCACACCCCTTCGTGGGCCTTGTCTTCGATCCCTGGGGTCTGCTCGGCGGTCTGGTCATCTCCAACGTGATGAGCGTGGCGACTGGAGGATCGCTCCAGGGGCCAGTGCTCATCAACCTCATGCCGGCCACGACCACCGGCACCGACGCCAAGAACTGGATGCTCCTGCCCCATTTCATCATCCCGCCAGGTGTGATGTGGGCGCCGATGGTGCGCGTGCCGAAGCCCAGCATCATCCCCGGCAAGCCCATCGGCCTGGAGCTTCCTATCCCGCCGCCGGGTGACGCGGTGGTGATCACCGGCTCGAAGACCGTGCACGCGATGGGCGCGAACCTCTGCCGCCTCGGCGATATCGCCCTGAGCTGCAGCGATCCCATCCGGCTGCCCACGGCAGCGATCCTGACGATCCCCAAAGGGATGCCCGTGCTCGTGGGGGGGCCGCCGGCGCTCGACTTGATGGCGGCAGCCTTTGCGCTCATCAAGTGCAAGTGGGTGGCAAATCGACTGCACAAACTGGTCAACCGGATCAAGAACGCCAGGCTGCGCAACCTCTTGAACAGGGTGGTCTGCTTCTTCACCGGCCATCCCGTCGACGTGGCCACGGGCCGGGTGATGACCCAGGCCACTGATTTCGAGCTGCCCGGGCCACTGCCCCTCCAGTTCGAGCGCGTCTACGCCTCGAGCTGGGCGGACCGCGCTTCCCCGGTCGGCCGTGGCTGGAGCCATTCCCTCGACCAGGCCGTGTGGCTTGAACCGGGGAAGGTGGTGTACCGCGCCGAGGACGGGCGCGAGATCGAGCTGGACACCTTCGAGTTGCCGGGGCGCATGTTGCAGCCCGGGCAGGAGTCCTTCGAGCCACTCAACCGCCTGCTGTTCCGCTGCCTCGACGGTCATCGTTGGGAGGTGGAGAGCGCCGAGGGGCTGGTGCACGAATTTGCCCCTGTTGCCGGTGATGCGGATCCCGCCATGGCAAGGCTCACCCGGAAGCGCTCACGCCAAGGGCACGCCATCACCCTCCACTACGACGGCAAGGGCTGCCTCACGTGGGTCCAGGACAGCGGGGGCCGGATCGTCCGCTTCGAGCACGACGAGGCGGGTCATCTGACGCAGGTCTCGCTGCCTCATCCCACGCAACCCGGCTGGCTGCCTCACACCAGGTACATTTACTCACCCGAAGGCGACCTCGTGGAGGTGGTGGATCCGCTCGGGCATCGCACCCGCTACGAGTACGTAGGGCACCTCCTCGTGCGTGAGACCGATAGGACGGGGCTGTCATTCTACTTCGGATACGACGGGACGGGGCCAGGCGCCTATTGCATCAGGACGTGGGGAGACGGCGGAATCTACGACCACGAGATCGACTATGACAAGGTGAATCGTGTCACGTTCGTGACCGATTCCCTCGGCGCGACGACCACGTACGAGATGAACGTGGCCAACGCGGTGGTCAAGGTGATCGATCCACGGGGTGGGGAGACGCGGTACGAATACAATGACGTGCTGTGGAAGACTGAGGAGGTCGAGCCAGCAGGAGGCGCGACGAGGTACGAGTATGACGCGCGGGGGAACTGCACAAAGAGCACGGGTCCAGACGGGGCGACGGTGCAAGTCGAGTACGACGCCCGAAACGTACCGATACGTGCAGTAAATCCGTGCGGGGAAGAGTGGCAGTGGGTCTACGACGCGCAAGGCCAGCTCGTGGAGCGAATAGACCCCCTCGGTGAGACCACGAGGTATGAGTACGATAAAGGTATGGTGGTAACGATCACCGAGGCAAGCGGCGTCACTACCGCGGAGTATGACGACTCCAGGAACCTCCGACGGGTTCAAGGGCCGAGTGAAGCCGAAACATCGTACGTGTACGATGCCTTGGGGCGAATGGTGGTCAAGAGGAGTCCGGCCCGTGTTGCCGAGCGCCTGCACTACGATGCATGCGGACGGCTGGTCACAGTCGAGCAACCGGACGGAAACGTCTGGCGGCTCGCGTATGACGGAGAAGGGAACCTGACCGAAATTCAAGATCACCACCAGCGCGTGCGTATGCGCTATGGCGGGTATCACCAGATGGTGTCTCGCCAGGAGGCCGAGGACACAACGCTATTTCGGTACGACAGTGAGGGGCGGCTTGTCGCGATCGAGAACGAGGCCGGCGAGATATATCAGTACGAGCTTGATTCCTGCGGCCGTGCGGGACTGGAACGCGGCTTCGATGGTGGCTGTTGGAAATACGAGCGGGATGCCGCGGGACGGGTGATAAAACTCCGCAAGCCGAGCGGCGCCGAGGCGCGCCTGATTTACGATGCTATGGGGCGCCTCGTCGAGGTGCGCCGTTCCGACAGCGCGGTGGAGCGGTTCCGATATCGAAAAGACGGCGCACTTATTGAGGCCGAGAACAGCACGATCCAGGTCAAGTTTGAGAGGGATGCCCTTGGGAGGGTCGTACGCGAGATGCAGGGAGGGCATTGGGTAGAGTCCAGCTACGAGCGCGGCGCGCGAACCTGGGTTGCCTCGTCGCTCGGGGTGCATAGCGCGATCATGCGTGACGAGCGGAGGAGCGTCGTCGCGATGACGGCGGGGCGAGGCGTGGACGAGTGGAGGGTGGAACTCTCCCGCGATGCCTTCGGCTTGGAAACCGAACGAAAACTCTCAAGCGGGATCGTCTCAACATGGGCCCGTGACGCTTTGGGCAGGCCGCGCCACAGAGGCGTAGCGCATAGCAACAACGTCCTCTTCGGTGTGGAATATCAGTGGGCTCCGGGCAGCCGTCTCGTTGCGTTGATCGACACCGAACGTGGAACCACCGCGTTTCACTTTGACGAGCGCTCACGCCTCGTAGGGGCAAAACTTCCTGGTGGCCGCATCGACCGCCGCGAGCCGGATCGCATAGGCAACATCTATCGCGCGCAAGATCAGCGGGATCGGACCTACTCGGATGGTGGCATCCTGCGAGGCGCAGGAGAGACAAGGTATACCCACGATCTTGATGGGAACCTGACCCAAAAGGTGCTGCCCGATGGTGCAACCTGGAGTTATTCATATAATGCGGCCGGATGCTTGAAAGAGGTGGAGCGGCCAGACGGAACAAGGGTCACTTTTGCGTATGACGCTCTGGGGCGCCGGGTGAGCAAGCGCTGGGGCGAGAACGAGGTCTGGTGGCTCTGGGATCGCCATGTCCCTCTCCACGAAATATCAACGCGCGCCGAGCCTATCACATGGCTCTTCGAGCCTGAAAGCTTCGCCCCGATCGCCAAGATTGAGGGGGACCGTCACTACGACATTCTGTGCGATCACCTGGGTGCACCGACAGTCGTCCTTGACGAAGCCGGCGTCGTCACGTGGCGCGCCAGGC
This sequence comes from Chondromyces apiculatus DSM 436, assembly GCF_000601485.1. Lineage (GTDB taxonomy): Bacteria > Myxococcota_A > Polyangia > Polyangiales > Polyangiaceae > Chondromyces > Chondromyces apiculatus. Next base: position 69,066 of record NZ_ASRX01000005.1, on the reverse strand, counting down.
TCGACATTCATGCTGCGGTGCAACCTGAGATTGCCGAGACAGAGTGCCCATGGCGATGGCCTGGTCAATATGAGGATCAAGAGACTGGACTCTACTACAATCGATTCCGTTATTATGATCCAGAAGCTGACCGTTACATCAGCCAGGACCCTCTCGGCCCCGTGGGCGGACTTAACCTCTACTCATACGCTGCGGACCCGCTCACATGGTCGGACCCTCTTGGATTGCAGCCCGACCCACCGCCGCCACCGACACCAATGGGGAACACACTGCCTGGATGGGATGGAGGCAAGACCCAGGGCTGGTTCGTATATCCGGATGGCACGGAGCGGCACCTGATCAGCGGCTATGACGGTCCGTCCAAGTTCACCCAGGGGATTCCAGGGATGAATGGGAACATCAAGAGTCACGTGGAGGCGCACGCCGCAGCGCTCATGCGACAATATGAGCTGAGTAAGGCGACGCTCTACATCAACCGGGTCCCGTGTCCGGGAGTGCGCGGCTGCGACGCTTTGCTTGCGAGGATGTTGCCGGAGGGAGTGCAACTCGAGATCATAGGTCCGAACGGATTCAAAAAGACATATACAGGATTGCCGGATCCAAAGCTGAAACCAAAGGGATGTTCATGAGTGGAGAATGGAGGGTGATGGACGGCGACAGGCTACTCGCGAAGCCGCAGACATGGGAAGAACTGGATCGGGAGATCTTGAATCGATCAAACAACCCTGCCTTGGCTAGGGCGATCGTTGACATTGAGTCGCCAACTGCAGGGGTCATGTCGGTGGGCGTATCTGACGGGCGTGCTTGCGCTAGCTTCATCAGCGGCACAGGGGATCCACCGTACCTGAAAGTGGTCGGTGAGGCTGCGTTGTCACCCAATGATGGTGTTGCGGTGTTCACGTACGGAGGTGATTGGACGGAGATTCCGCTCCGCAATTGCATTTCGGTAGACAAGATGCTTGCAATGGTCCGCCACTTTTTTGAGAGCGGCGCCCTGCCGAACTGGATTGAATGGGAGGAGGTTTGAACCAGCGTCTCCGCGGTCGGCATCGGGTTGATACAGTCAGACCCCAAAGCGCATGTGGGTAGGAACTGTCATCACGGATTTCAATGGAATCGTCCTCTTCGAGCCACACCGCCTCGAAACTTGGTACGGGGGCCAGATCGAGGAAGGGACGGACCTCTTCTCCAAGTTCACCCAGACGGACGCGGGGGATGAGGTCCTGATCGCCGGCCAAATCGTGCCCGTGCTGGCCATCGACGACTCGCCCTACCAGATCATCGTCCGGCTCGCCGGTGAGCCAGAGGTGACACGAGGCGAATTCATCGTGGAGAACGGGATTTACCCTCTTCGCGTGGAACGAGGACTCTTCGTCGCCGATCTGGCGGTGCTGAAAGAGTGGGAGGAAGGCCTCGGCTGGCAGCCGGTAGATGTGCTGCCAGGTAATTACGCCGTGACGATCCGCGGGTTCAGAGCCCTTGATTCGACAGGAAAACGTATCATCGAAGCGGGCTACGAGTTCATCCTTGAGCCGCGTGACGCGCTGCCGGCGCTGACCGCGGACGTCGGCAAGAACATGCGCGTCATGTGGTAGCTACCTCGTTCACCCGGCCAGTGACACCGCTCAAGTGGACGCCGGCGAAGACGCCGCCCGCGAGCGATTGCTCCTGAGGGAAGGAATGGTAAAAATGCACGAGAATGGTTGCGCAGGACTGCAGGCCTATCTCGACGATGCCGACGAGAACCTCTGGTTCAAGCTGCGGATGACGCTCGAATGGGATGAGACATCGTTCCGGCGTATGGTCCAGGCGCTGGTCGACTGCCTGGAGGCGACGGAGGGCGCAGAGCTGGTGCCGCGGACGCTGGCGTGGATCTTCGTCTCCGCCGTGCCCCGCATCCTCGCCTTGATGAGCCGCCCCGATTTCACGGCGCGCAACGCTGGCGAGCACAGCCCGGCGGACGTGAGCGCTTACTTTGCCAGAAGGAAAGAGGTGCTCCATAGTCTCTCGCTCTGGTTCACCGATGGCAAAGCGCTCGTGCCTGACGAGCGGCTCTCGGTGGGGGACTGGTCACCGGCGCTCCGGCGCACGCGGGAGGGCGGCTGATAATGAGTACCTTGCGGTCAGCGCTTCCCTTCAGTTCAGCTTCACCAGCCCGCCCACCACATCGACCATTCCTCCGCTCACCCCCACCGTCCCGCCCGCGATCTTCACGCTCCCGCCGTTGATAGTGATGTCCCCCCCGGTGATCGTCACCGGCCCACTGGTGATCACCAGCTCTCCCGCTTCCATCTTGATCGACCCCGACGCGAGCAGTTCGAGCAGCGCGGTATCGATCTTCGCGCTCGCGGCTGCCTTGGCTTCGAAATCGGTCGACTGGAGCTTCTGCTTCCCGGCGGCGATCACCTCCTGCGACGGTGCTTCCAGCTTCTGGGACGTCGCCGAGGTCATCTCCTGTGCGCCGCTCACCGTGGTGATCTGCGGACCTCCGACGTCGATCTTCTGCTTTCCGCTCACCGTGAGTTCGTGTGTCGCCTGGAACGCGGTCGTCTGCGCGCCTGTGACTGTGATGTCCTGCGTTCCGGTGACCGATTGCTCATCATCCCCGATGACAGTGAACTTCCGGTTTCCGCCAACGTCCTCACTCTGGTTGGCGGCCACCTTCAGGCTCTGGTTGGCACCGATCTCCACGTCTTGATTGGCTCCTACCGCAACCGTTTGGTTGGCTCCCACGGCGATTGCCTGGTCGCTCCCTACGACGGTCGCCTGGTTGCTCCCCACGGTGATCGTCTCGTTCGAACCGACGATCTCCGTGTTGTTGGAGCCCACTATCGTGGTCCGGTTCGATCCGGTGGTCTCGTTCCGGTCCACACCCACGGTGGACCTGCTGTTCTTGCCGACCTGTTCGCTCCGGTCGTTACCTACCTCGTTGTTCCAGTCCTTCGGCGTGTGCAGGAGGATCTGCTGACTGCCCGCGGTGTCGTCGAAGCGCAACTCGTTGTGGGTTCCGCCCCCGGGGCTGGTCATGGTCTTGAACGTGCTCACCGTGGGGGCGCCGCCAGGCGGGCGGTTCTGCCCGTTGTAAACGCGCCCGACGACGATCGGTCGATCGGGATCACCCTCTTCGAAATCGACGATCACCTCCACGCCGACGCGTGGGTGGAACACCGCGCCTTCGCCGATGCCGGCGAAGACCTGATTCACCCGCACCCAGCAGGAGGAGGCCTCTTTTGCGTGCCGGGACGAGTCCTTGTCCCAGTGGAACTTGACGCGCACGCAGCCGATCTCCGCGCCGGGTGGGCCGCCCACATGGATCTCGGTTCCCTGCGCCGTGGGCTCAGCGGTCACGAAGGCCGTCTGCGTGCCGTAGATCCTGGGTTTGGAGATCACGCGCGCAGGGCGGAAGCGCGATTCCGCGATGGTGCCGCCGCGGCCACGGCGCGCACACTCGAAGCGCATCCGGAACGGCACGTCCTGCAATGGATCTGGCCCGCCCGACGCGGGCCCCAGCGTTCCCTGCTGCTCGGCGTCCAGCTCCAGCCGCGTCACGAGGTACTCGCCCTCGTAGCGCGCCATGGGGTGCTCCAATGCGAAGATGCTGCCCGCCCCGAGCAGACGACATGCCCCCTCGCCGGAGGCGTAGCTCGCCTCGACCGCGAGCCGATCCAGCTTGGCCTGCGCGAGCGGCCGGCCCTGGTCGGGGGTGTCCGGATAGCGGCCGGGGTACTCGTGAGCCACGAGATCCGCCGTATCCTGCCTGTCCTGGGTCGCCACGCCCATGTCGAGCGCGGGCTTCTTCCAGTTGTAGTCGAGCAGAGACACCTTTCGCGGCCGGAGGCGCGCCCCGAGCTTCATCGAGGTGAGCTCGCGCCCGGCGAGGCTCGGGCCGAGCGGAAAGAAGGGTTCGAGGCGAGCGCGGCCGCCGTCCGTGTCCGAGAGGACGAGCAGGCATACTCCTTCGCCGTGCTCGAAATGGTAGCTCACCCCCTCCTCCTCGAGCAGCCGCGCCATGAAGTCGAGGTCGCTCTCGTTGTACTGCACGCAGTAAGGGCGCGCGGCGCCATCGTCGAGGCGTGCGGGATCGGCGATGCGCCACGTGTAGAGCTCCGTGGCGGGGCTGAAGCTGGCCTCGTCACCGCCGTCCGGCAGCGCCGTTCCCCCGTCAGCGGGGCGGAGTTGCGGGTCGCCTTGGAGCACGGCGTCGATGATCTGGCGCGTCGTCTTCTCCAGAAAGATACGGCAGCGTGTGCGGTGCTGCGCGCGAGCGAGGGGCGGAGAGAGCACCACGCGGTAGAGCATTCCATGGTGGATAGGGCCGAGTTCCTCTGCCTCGCTGATGATCCCATGCACCACCCGGTATGCCGGTGCGGTGAGCGTGGCGATGCGCAATGTGGCCCGGGTCTGAATCAGATCCTCGGGGTCGATCTCGGGCGCAGCTTCGCGCGCGAAGAGCGTAATTTCGTAGCGGTACAGGCCAGAGACCACCTCGTTACCGCGGATCTGCGTCACCTCAAGGTGTCTCCAGAATCCACCTGCCGGAGAAGCACCCTCCCAGGCGAACGAGAAGTCGATGTCCGTCATGGCCTACCCCCAGTGTTCATCGCGCCCGAGGATACCCGATCGGGCGCGTTCTGGAGCTAGGTCGTCTCCCAGGGCCTCTTCACGGGGAACTGGACGCCGCGCGCTTCGAGCGCCGTCCTGGCGTCTCCCCGAGCAGCGGCGTGGGGCGAGGTCGGGTCGACCAGCGACTCCTGCACGTAGAGCGCTGCCGTGCCGCCAGTATCGTCCGTCGCCGTGGGCTCGGCGCCGCGCTCCAGGAAGAAGCTCACCCGCTCGAACTGGTTGTCCATGGCGGCACGCGTAAGCGCCGTGTGGCCGCCGCGACCGACGGCATTCACGTCGGCGCCCGCGTCGAGCAGGGCTTCCACGTGGCCCCACGCATCCTCGTCCATGGCCACGAACAGCACCGGATCGTCGAGGTGCGTCCGCGCGTCGGGGTCGGCGCCGTGGGCGAGGAGGCTGCGCACGAAGGCCGGGTCCTCGTAGCGCGCGGCCCACTGGAGCGGGGGGTGGCGCTCGTGGTCGGGGAGGTCGGGGTCGGCGCCGGCGGAGAGCAGGGTCTCCAGGGCGAGGGCGTCGCGCTGGAGGGTGGCCCAGAGGGTCGGGGTGATGCCCAGCTTGCCCTGGGTGTTGAGGTCGACGCCCGACTCCTGGAGGGCCTTCACGGTGGCGGCGTCGCCGCGGCTCGCGGCCTCGTAGAGGGCCTGCACCTGGGGGTCGCTGAAGACTTCGCTGGTCGTTGCCATGGCGCCTCTACGGAGCTCCCGCCTTCATGGTGGTGATGTCCTCGGTCTTCTGCGACTCGATGCCGTTGACCACGTAGTCCATGCCGTGGCGGCTCACCGAGAGCTTGGCCATGGAGACCACGCCGCCGCCGATGCCGCCGATGGCGCCGCCGATGAGGGCGCCCTGGGGGCCGCCGATGAGGCCTCCCACCGCGGCTCCGGCGCCAGCGCCCTTCATGGCGCCCTGTCCGGTGGTGCCGCCCATGCCGGGGCCGATGGCCGGGAGGTCGTGCCACTTGCCGAGGGCCTGGCGCGCGCCGGGGACGGTCTGCACGGAGGTGAGGACCTCGCCCGCGACGCCGTAGGTGTCGATGAGGTCCGCGCCCTGCGAGAAGTCGGCGCCGAGGCGGCGCGCGGTGCGGGGGTGGAGGCCCGCGGAGTTGAACGTGGTGCCGCGGGCGCCCGAGGTGACCACGGCCTGGGAGGCGAGGCCGCCGCCGAGGGAGTGGCCGGTGATCTCGAAGCCGTTCGGGCCGTAGGTGTTGCGCATGGCCTGGCCGAGGTGATGCGCCTCGTTGTACTGGTCGGTCTCCAGGCCGATGCCCTGGGGGATGTTGGTCTTCCAGTCCTTGGCCTCGTTGGTGCCGCGGAAGGCGATGACCTTCTTGCCGTCCTCGGACTCGTACAGGGCGGCGTAGAAGCCGGAGTCCTTGTCCTCCCAGACCTGGTCGCGCAGGCCGGGCGGCATCTCCTCGGGGGGGACGCGGCGCCAGCCTTCGGGGGCGCCGGAGTCCTTGTAGACGTCCTGGGAGAGGCGGGCCATCTCGACGGAGTGGTTGTTGCGCTCCAGGCGATCGGCGGCGTCGAGGAGGCGCTTCCTCTCGGGTGAGTTCGGGGGGAGCGCGTCGGCGCGCTTGCGGGCGTCGGCGATGAGGGCGTTGCGCTCGGCGAGGCGCGCGGCCTTGGCGGTGCGGGGCTTGGCGCCCTCCTGGACCATGGCGCGGCTCGGGCCCGCAGACTTGGTGGCGTCGGACTGGACCTCGGCCTTGGGGGCCTGCAGGGCGAGGGCCGGGACCTCGGGGCGGCTGCCGCGGCCGCGGCCGGGGGTGCCGCCGGTGTTGATCTTGACGAGGGTGCCCTTGATGGTGATGCCGGTGGCGTCGATGCGCAGGAAGCCGCCAGGGCCCTTCACGGTGACGTCGACGGCGCCCTCGCCGACCAGGTTCTCGCCGGCGACGAGGTGGACCTGCTGATCGGCCTTGAGGGCGTGGCGGCCCTCGACCTTGTGGTGGCGGTCCTCGGCCACGGTGAGGGAGCGCTTGCCGTCGACCTGGCCGCGGAGGTTGCCCTTCACGACGAGGTGGTCGTCGCCCTCGATGCGGGCGCGGTGGTGGCGCTGGGTGAGGGCGTCGAGATCCTTGCCGACCCAGCGCTTGCGGTGGCCCTCGGTCTCGTCGGCCTCGTCGTTCTTGACGAGCTTCTGGCGGTCGTGGGCCACGGTGATCTGCTCGTCGTGGCGGACGAGGCGCATGCGGTCCTTCTGGGCCTGCGCCCAGACCAGCTCCTTGCCGGCGAGGTCCTCGAACATGATCTCGTTGAAGCCGCCGCCGCCGAGGGAGGAGTCGCTCTTCCAGGTGCTGCGGGTCTTGTGGTCGGGGAGCTTGTAGGGGACCTGCTGGACGGCGTTGTAGACGTGGCCGGCGAGCACGGGCTGGTCGGGGTCGCCCTGGAGGAAGCTGACCAGGATCTCCTGGCCCACGCGGGGCAAGGCCATCCAGCCGAAGCCGCCGCCCGCCCAGCCGTGGCTGGCGCGGATCCAGCAGGAGCTGCGCTCGTCGCGCTGTCCTTCGCGGTCCCAGTGGAGCTGGACGCGGACGCGGCCGAATTCGTCGGTGTGGATCTCCTGGCCGCGGGGGCCGACGACGGTGGCGCTCTGGAGGCCCTGGATGAGGGGCTTCTGGGTGCGGCGAGAAGGGCGGTAGGGGGCGTCGGCCATGGTGGCCTGGGCGGTGAGGATCCACTCCGCTTCGGGGGCGCCTTCGAGGGTGGTCTCCAGGACGAGCCAGCGGCGCGCGGCGGGGATTTCCGGGTGCGGGTGCCGGTCGATGGAGAACACCGCGCCCGGGGCGAGGTCGAAGGTGTTGGCCTGGAAGGAGACGTAGCGCATGCCGGCGCGCTCGCCTTCGAGGCCGCGGGTGGCGAGGTCCTCGCCGTGCTTCGCGTCGTGGCGGGCGATGCCCTGGTCGTCGGCGGCGGGGGTGTTGCCGGCGCGGCCCGTCTCGGCGAGGAAGGCGCCGGGGCGGTAGTGGTACTGCTCGTAGCGGCCTTCGAGGTCGTCGGCGGCAGGCCCGCCGCGGCCGCCGCGTCCAATGCCGTAGAGGGCGAAGGCGGGGTTCCTGAAGTCGACGTCGCGTACCATGGTGGCGCCGGGGCGCACCTCGCGCCCGAGGCGGACCTGGGTGACCATCTCGCGCTCCGAGGCCTGCTCGGGGTCGTCGAGGTAGGTGACGGGGGCGCCGGGGCGCGCTTCGTTCGCTTCGAGGCGGTCGCTGAGGGTGAGCACCGGGCCCTCGGCGCCCTCGGGGAAGGTGAAGGCGATGCCGGCTTCTTCGAGGAGGCGGGAGAGGAAGTTGTAATCGCTCTCGGCGTACTGGACCTTGAACTCCAGCTTGGGGTAGCTGGCGCGGTCGATCTTCCAGGTGGGCGCGATCTCCCACTCGGCGAGCAGCTTGTCGACGATGTCGGGAATGGAGAGGTGCTGGTAGATGCGGTTGCCGCTCCGCTGGTTGAGGAGCCAGAGGGGGGGCACGATGCGGAAGAGGTAGGTGGAGAGGCCCTTCTCGCCGATCTCGGGCGAGAGGCCGTGGGCCTGCTCGGCGTGGCTGACGATGCCGGAGAAGCGGCGGGCGCCGCCATTGAGGACGTGGGCATAGCCGGAGACCATGCGGAAGGTGGCTCCCTGGCCGACGAGGCGGCCGAGGGGCAGGCTGGCGTCCTGGTGGCGGGCCCAGATGGAGGCGGTGAAGGGGCTGGAGACAGCCTCCCGCACCATGAAGCGCGTGACGTGGAAGGACTCGCCGGAGGCGAGGGTCAGCTCGAGGATGGCCATGCGCAGAGGCTCCCGATGAGGTGGTCGCGAAGGGTCACGCTTCTCTCCGCCGGCGGAAGGAGGTGAGCAGCATGTCCCAGAGAGGGAGGGTGGCGTCGAGGGAGACCTCGTCGTCCAGCTCCATGCGGATGGAGACGTGGGGGTGGCTGCTCGAACGCGGCTCTCCCACGTACTCCCATTGCAGCAGCGCGCCGCCTGCGGGCTGCTTGAGGATCACTTCCTCGCCGGGCAGGTCTGCGAGCATGCGCGGGCCGGAGCGGGTCGCGATGGCCATGACACCCACGGCAGCGAGGCGGGGGAGGCCGAGCATCTGCTTCTCGATCAAGGGGCGCGGGAGGAGGTCGGCATTGGAGTGCGATTCGAGCGCGAGCGTGACGTGGTCGCCGACGTGGAAGAAGGCGTCGGCCGACTCCTGCCAGTGCATGGGCATGGCAATGACGGCGCGGTCGATGGCGAAGCCGGGCACCGGCGGGTTGGGCTCGGTGGTGGGGAGGAGGGCGGCGCCAATCCGGGCTGCCGCGTCCTCCAAAGCGGCGGCGCGGTCCAGGGAGTTTCCGCCGCGGATGGTGAATGCGGTGCCGCCGGCGACCATCACCGCTTCCATGACGATGCTGTCGGGGGTGTCAGGGTCGTCGAAATGGATGATCGAGACCATGTCGCCACGGAGCATCCTGGCGCTGTGGACGACCTGCGGGCGCCCGGGAGGAGGCGGGAGCGCGCGCTTGTCGGCCATCATCTGCTGGTGAATGGCGGCGAGGTCCTCTCCCGGCGCGAGGGGGCGCGCGGTGACGGGGAGCTGGACGAGGGCCTGCTGCCGGCCGCGTAGTCGGGCGTTCGGCGGAAGATCGAGGGCGAACCGGCCGATGCCGAAAGGGACCCAGGGCTCGGGGAGCATGGCGGCCTAGCCCCTTGGCCTCGACGAGAACCACTCCTTCGCCAGGAGGGAGATCGCCCGCACCGTGAACTGCTGCACGGTGGCGTTGTCGTAGGCCATCTGGTGGTCGATGCCCTCGACGGGGAGGACCTCCTTCACGGCACCGCCGAGGGCCGACAGCGCCTCGCCCGAGGGCACGGGCACGGTGCCGTCGCCCTCGCCGGTGGGGTCCTGCAGCACGGCCTCGAAGGTGCGGCTCCCACCCTCGATCTCGAACTCCTCCTTGCCGCCGCTGTTGGAGTCCTTGGCGATGAGCGCACCCGAGGCGAGCGCGCGGTCCTCGGCCATGTCCGGCCTGCTGAAGAACCACCGGTCCCTGGCGGCGACCCACTCCACGCGATCCCAGGCGCGGTAGCGCAGGCCGGCGCCGTGGTAGGTGTACGTCTTGTCGTGGCGCTGGAGCTTCAGCGTCTCGTGGAAGCTCTTGGCGGTGTTGAGGAGCTGGGTGTAGCGCTGCCAGGGGTCACGCTCGGTGGGCGCGCCGGTGGCCTCGGGGTTGATCTGCGCCGGGTCGACCAGGCGGAAGAACTGCTGACGCTCCAGGTAGATCTCGCTGTACGGGTCTCCTTCGGGCATGCGCCGGATGGCTTCGCCGCTGCTCGACTTGATGGTGAGCCAGGCCCGCTCGCCGGAGCCGTTGACGTACTGGCGCGTGGGGAGGAGTTCCAGGCCGCCGGGGGCATTGGCGAGCACCGCCGTGACTTCCTTGCCATTCCAGCCGAGGACCAGGGCGGAGGCGCCCTCGAAGCCGGCCTTCATGCGCTTGTAGGCCGCGGGGGCGCCGGTCGCGGGCTGCACGCCGTGGAGCACGCCGAGCACCTTGGGCGACGCGCCGTGGAGGATGCAGGCCGAGCGGGTGGCGAGGCCGCCCATGGAGTGGGTGATCATGATGACCTTCTCGCAGAAGGTCCTGTCGTTGTTGTTCTCGGCGATGATCTCGTCGATGCGGGTCTTCACCCGCTGACCGCCGGCGCGGTTCGAGTCGGTCCAGTTGTAGCCGACGGCGTAGACGGGGAAGGCGAAGACGTCGCGGAGCGGGCCGAGTTCGGCGCTGTGAAGGAAGTTGAGCAGGCCGCCGTAGCTGCTCCAGTGCACCTCGCCCCAGCCACGCGCCCTGGCTTGCTCGGCGCGGTCCTGGGGGACGCCGAGCTTCTTGAGCTTGTCGGCGCTGTGGGAGTCGACCGTGAGGAAGCCCGGGTTGAAGTCGGGGCCGATGAGGCGGCGGTGCCGCTCCACGGCGCCCGAGGTGCCCCAGTCCCAGGCGGCACCGAGGGTGCTCCAGGTGCCATCAGGGGGATCCCAGACCACCTGCCCGGTGGCGGCTTGCCGGAGGCGCGAGCCCATGATGCCCGGCACGAGGATCAGCGGAATGGCTTCGCGCTGGACCATGACCTCGTGCTCGACGGCGGTGGCGAGGTTGTCGACGGGCTTGTCGAGCTGATACCAGCGGACCTTCCGCTGCTGCGGGGCTTCGGCAGGGGGCGGGGTCATGTCTTGGTCTCCATGGGGGGCACCTGCCAGCGCTCCACGGCCTCGAGGATTTTGGAGAATTCGGCCTGGCATTGGCCTGGCGGAATGTACCGGTGCCAGGAGCCGCCATTCTGATCGAGCTTGTCCTCCTTGGCGCCATTGGTCAGGGTGGCCTGGTAGGATTCGCCGGAATACGGCTCGCCCTCGTCATTGACCAGCCGCAGGCGAATCCAGCTCAGACAAGGCTGAACCGCGCCCTGGCTATCCACCGCGTCGACCTGCGCTCGTCGAACCCGGAACATGGCTCACTCCCTGCTCTGGCTGGGCCGCGGTGTGAGGCGGCACGTCTCGCCGCGCTCACCCTCGACGAAAAAGGCGAGGATGTCTCCGAACAGCTCTTCTTCCTGTCTGGGGGAGCAGGTCGGCAGGAACCGCCGCATCACCCGGGGGTCGTAGAAGCGGAAGTAGAGGCGCTCGCCGCTGTCGTCGATCTCGACCACGAGGAAGCGGCGCAGGTGCCGGCGCAGCTCCGCGAAGTCGCGCCGGGTGGTGCAGAACAGACCCCAGCGCTTGCCCCACCCCTCCTCGACAAGGCACTGGAGGAGCCGCGACTCGGGGGCGAGAGGGCCGACCAGGTAGGGCGCGACGTCTTCGAGCGGGTCGCCCGGCGCGCCCTCGTAGAGCGAGCGGTGCGGCTCCACAGACTCGCGGAGGATCTGCAGGATGCGCTCGCCGCGGGCCGCGTCGAGGACGGCATAGAGGGGGGTGACGAGCGCCTCGGCGCGCAGCACGGCGAGGGCCTGGGCGGCGGAGGTGCTCCGCTTCTGCTCGCGGAAGCGGAGGCGCCCGGGCACCTCGGCGGGGTCCTCCACGCGGGGGGGCGTTCTTCCTTCGACGTAGACCATGAAGTCGGTGTCACCGGCCTGGATCCAGTCGCCGTGGCCCACCTCGGCCTCGGTCACCGCGGCGCCGTGCAGGCGGGTGCCGCTCACGCTGCCGAGGTCCTGGATCGCGCATCGCCGGCCGTCCCACGCGAGCTGGAAGTGCAGGCCGGAGAGCTGGGCGTCGTGGGGCACGACGAGGTCGGCGCGCTCGGTGCGCCCCACCCGGAGCGCGCCCCCCGGCGGGATCACGGCCTTGGTGCCCGAGAGGCGGCCCCACCGGATCTCGACGATGCAGCGCGGCTCCACCCGCTAGCTCCGCCGCCGCTTCGCGGCGCGCTCGCGCTCGGCGCGGTCGCAGTCTTCGCAGAAGGGCTTGTCGGTCTTCAGGCTCTCGGCCTGGGGGGACGAGCCGATGAGCACCGTGGGGCAACCTTTGATGATCAGGCCGCCGTGGGTGGTCATGTCCCCCATGCGCGCCGCGTCCTTGTCGCCGATGATCACCGAGGACTCGCCGCGGGCGATCTTGTCGGTGGCCGGCACGCATTTGGCGCTGTCGCCCACCCGCGCCGAGGGCATGGAGCCGATGATCACCGTCCCCTCGCCGCTCGTGACCGGTCCGCCCACATGCGGGACCGGCCCCGGGTTCACCATGGGGCAGGTGTGCAGGTCCGTGATCCGTGCTGCCGGAGGCATGTCGTCGCCCTCCTCTCCTTCGAAGGTCAGTACGGGGCTACTGCCCGATCAAGGTCTTGCTCACGTCGTCGGTGGTGGCTTCGAGCGCCTCGGCCGGCGCCTCCGGCTGCGCACCCGCGCCGTCGCCGGGTGAGCCGCCGCTGTTGATGCGGACCGTCTTGCCGCGGATGGTCACGCCGCTCTGATCGATGCGGATGAAGCCACCAGGGCCCTTGATGGTCAGGTCCTCCGCCGCCTCGATCACGAGCGCGGTGCCCGCGGCGAGGTGGATCTCCTTCACGGCGGCGAGCGCGTGGTTCTGGCCCACCAGCTCGTGCTGGTCGCCCTTCACGGTCAGCGAGAGGGAGCCGTCGACCCGCTGGTTCTGCTTGCCGAAGACGCGCAGGTTGCTGTCGCCCTCGATGCGCTCGCGCCGGTCCTGCGCGACCACCAGGTCCTGGTCCTTGCCGACCACGATCTTCAGGTGCCCCACGGTCCGCTCGTGCTCGTCGTTCTTCACGAGCTTCTGCCGGTCGTGGGCGATGGTGATGGTCTCGTCGTTCTTGACGAGGCGGCGGCGGTTCTTCTCCGCCTGCTCCCACACCAGCTCCTGGCCCTTGAGATCCTCGAACATGATCTCGTTGAAGCCCTGCGAGCCGAGCGAGGAGTCGCTCTTCCAGGTGCTGCGCGTCTTGTGGTCCGGCAGCTTGTACGGCACGGCCTGCGTCGCGTTGAACACGCGGCCGACGATCACCGGGTGGTCGGGGTCGCCGTCGAGGAAGCCGACCAGCACCTCCTGTCCCACGCGGGGGATGACGATCATGCCGTAGCCGGTGCCTGCCCAGCCCTGGCTCACCCGGATCCAGCACGAGCTGGCGTCGTCGCTCCGCCCCTCGCGGTCCCAGGGGAACTGCACGCGCACCCGCCCGAACTCGTCGGTGTGGACCTCCTGGCCGGAGGTGCCGACGACCGTGGCGCTCTGCACGCCCTCGACCTTGGGCTTGGGGGTGCGGAGCGCGGGGCGGTAGGGCACGTCGGTGAAGACGGCCTCGCCCGACATGGTCCACTCTTCGCCGGGCGACCCCTCCAGCGACAGCTCGGTGACCAGGAGCTTTGCCGCTTCGCCGAGCTCCGCGTGGGGGTGCCCGTCCATCGAGAAGATGGTGCCCGGTACGAGGTCGAGGGTGTTGGTGTCGAAGGCGATGGAGCGCCGCCCTTGCCGATCACCGGCCAGGCTGCGGTCGGCGCGGGCATGGCCGAAGGTCTGGTCGTACCGCGCCGTGCCCTTGTCGTCGGCCACCGGCGTGTTGCCGCCCTTGCCGGCCTCGATGAGCATGGCGCCGGGCTGGTAGTGGTACTGCTCGTAGCGGTCCTCGGGCGCGGGAGCCTTGGTGGGGGCCTCGCCGAGCAGGGCGAAGCCGGGGTTCCGGAAGTCGTAGTCGCGGATGGTGGTCGCGCCCGGGCGCACCTCGTAGAGGAGCCGCACGTTCTGCACGAACTCTTTCTCGGCAGCCTCGTTGGGGTTGTCCACGTAGGGGAGCGGCTCGCCAGGACGAGGCGTACCGCCCTGGAGGTTGTCGCTCAGCGTCAGCTTCGAGCCGTCCTCGCCCTCGTCCGCGAAGGTGAAGGCGATGCCCGCCTCTTCGAGGAGGCGGCTCAGGAAGGCGTAGTCGTTCTCCCCGTACTGGACCTTGAACTCGAGCTTCGGGTAGTCGCCGCGGGTCACCTTCCAGGTGGGCTCGATGCCCCACTCGCCGAGGATCTTGTCGGCGATGTCCGGGATGCTGGCGTGCTGGAAGATGCGGTAGTTGCGGCGCTGGGTGAGCACCCAGAGCGAGGGCACGAGCCGCAGGAAGTAGGTCGACTCGTCCTTGCCCAGGGTGGGCTGGACGGCGTGGACCTGCTCGATGGAGCTGACGATCCCCGTCCAGGACCGGGCGCCTGTCCGCGCGAAGAGCATGCCGCTCGCGATGCGGAAGCTCGCGGGTTTGCCGATGATCGCCTCCAGGTCGACGCTGGGGCTCTCGGAGCGGATCCAGATCGAGACCGTGAAGAGGCTCGAGGTCGCCTCGTGCACCGAGAAGCGGCGCACGGACAGCGTTCGGTCCCCAGACGCGACATTGAGCTCTAGGATCATGCGGGGCAGCTCTCCCATCCACCCTCCGCCCGCGCCGCGAGGTGGATCACCAGGTAGGAGAACATGCTACGCGATCCGTTGGGTGCGTACAGGCCCAATATTTTTTGAGCACCACCAGATGCAGGTGCAATGAGCCGCGGCTACGGCGCGCGGAGAGCGTCACGGCACGGCGCTGCAGACCTGGTAGCCGGGGTACGGAGGGGCGTCGTCGACGCAGTGGGGTTTGTCGGCGGGGCAGTCTTCACTGCTGGTGCAGAAGATCTCCTGCGCGCTGCTGCACGACGAGAAGCAGTAGCTGTCGTTGGCCACGTCCTTGCAGCACTGCTGTCCACCGGGGCAGTCCTCGGGGCCGTTGCAGCGGAGGACGCGGTAGCTGTTGGCGTCGCCGCAAAGCACCGGGTTGTCGATCGGGCACACCCTCTCCACGGTGCACACGTCGCAGGACTCCAGGTCTTCGTGGTAGCAGCAGAACTCTCCGGGCGCGCAGTCGACGGACTCGGGGTCCATGCCGCACGGAACCATCGGCACGACCGGCGCGCTGCCGCCGTCGCCCCCGGCACCGCCGTCGCCCCCGCTGCCTCCCGCACCACCCCCACCGCCATGGCCAGCGCTGCCGCCACCGGCGCCGCCGGTACCTGACGTGGTACCGCTGGGCTCATCCCGGAACTCGAAGTCCGGGATGCAGCTCGCCGCCGCGACGCTCGCCGCCGCGACGCTCGCTGCCGCGAGGAACAGACCAGCCCGGGCGAGGATCCTCATCGGGGGGGGCTCCAGGAGGCGCACCTGCGCCACCGTGACGGAGAATAGCTCGGCCCGCCCCGGCGACGAAAGCGCGGGAAGACCGCACGGAGCCGCGCCTCTCGTGTTCCCTTACCAGGCTCTTCCCTGATCCTCGGCGCGACGCTCGCGCGAAACGCAGTACCGACCAACGGGAGCGTAGGGGCTGACAGGCCCCTGATCCAGGGTACGTAGTACTTAGCCCACGCCGAGGAGCTTGTTCATTGTCGCCTCGTCGGCGGGCGTGAACGGATACCTGTCGAACTCGGCGCTCGTGACCCAGCGGAACTCGTTCACGGCGAGGGGCGCGGGCTCGCCGCTCTGGATCGAGCACTCGTACAGGTAGAGATCGACCGTGTAGCGCTCGTAGGGGTGGCTCACGAACGAGATGAGCTGACCCACCTCGATCTCCACGCCGAGGCGGTGGCTCACCTCGCGCTTCAGAGCCACCGCGTCGGTCTCCCCCTCCTCCACCCGGCCGCCAGGGAACTCCCAGAGCAGCGGCAGCACGGCCGAAGCGCGTCGCTGGGTGATGAGGTAGCGGCCATCTTGCTCGATGACCGCGGCGACGACCCGGATGGTCCCAACCAATTGCATGAACGATCCCTCATTACCCGGGCGCGGGATGGACCGCACCCGGGGTTCCGCGCAACTTCAGAGCGCGATGCGGAAGAGCTGCTGTCCCATCAGCAAGACGTCGCCCTCGCCGATCTCCGTCTCGCTGTACAGGCGAACGAAGGTGCCGTTCGAGCTGCCGAGGTCGATGAGGTACAGGCGGCCATTCTGGTAGGCGAGCTGGCAGTGGAGCCCGGAGACGTAGCCGTCCTCTGGGAAGAGGATGTCGCCACGCTCGCGCCCCATGTGCAGGCCCGTCTCCGGGACGGGGAAGGCGTTGCCCGTGGTGTCACGGCCGATGATCATCGCGATGCGGCCGATGTATCCCTTGGACGGGCTCCCGAGCCGCTCCACGCCGTCGGCCGTGACGGGCACCGGGTTCAGGGTCTCGAGCCTGACGATCTCCTGCCCGATGCGGAAGATGTCTCCGGGCTGGATGAGGACCGGCTCGTCGCGGCGGAGCTTGCGGTACACGCCGTTGAGCGAGCTCTCGTCCTTCACGAACGCCTTGGCACCTCGGCGGGTGAAGGTGGCGTGACGCGGGGAGAGGTAGCTGTCACCCGCGAAGATCGAGCCCGAGTCGCGGCCGACGGTCATCGTGCCCTGGATCGTGTGGCCGCCGGCCTCGGTGCCGTCCGCGCGCAGCGCGGTGAGGGCGATGCTCCCGCTCGGGGATGCGGCGGGCGCCGCGGGCGATGCGGCGGGCGCCGGGATGCTCTGCGCCTTCCCGGTGAGCTTGAAGCCGCAGAGCGCGCAGAACTTGTTCGAGGAAGGGTTCGGCGAGTGGCACTGGCCGCAGACCACCGTGGCGCCGTCGCCCGGTGGGGGCACGCTCTTCCCCGTGGCGGCCGACGACGCGGCCGGGACCGGGGTGAAGGCCATCGGCTCGGCTGCAGGCGCTGGCGATGCTGCGGCCTGCGCGGAAGCTGCGGCGGCCCGGGCTAGCGGCCCGGGGCCCACCGCGGTGGCCTCGTCACCGAAGTTCGGCCTGGCAGCAGGAACGCCCTGCGGCGGGGTGCCGGCCGCGAACTTCTTTGGCGCCGCTTCGCGAGGCAGCTCGGCGCCGCAGCCAAGACAGAACTTGTAGTGGTCCTGGTTCTCCTTGGAGCACTTCGGGCAAGTGATCACCGCAACTCCTCGCGACGTGAGAGCTTGCCGTTCCGACAGAGGGCGTCGGACGACGGCGAGCGAGCATATGCATCGTCACCGCCTCCTGTCGAGTACTAGCGGGAAAGCAGGCCGAGGGCCTCGCGAATGAGATCGTCGAGGGGCTCTTTCTCGATCCTGGCCCCGAGGGCGGTGAGCGCGCGCTCCGCCTCCAGGGGGCGATAACCCATCCCGGTGAGCGCCCCCTTGAGAAGATCTCCCTTCCCACCCGACGCCGGCAGGGGGGCCTGCGCGGGCACGCCTGGCAGCGGGGTGGGAAGCTCGATGAGCTTGTCCTTGAGCTCCAGCACCAGCCGCTCCGCCGTCTTTTTTCCCACGCCGGAGACGCTGGTGAGACGAGCGACCTCCTTGCGGGCAATGACGGTGGCCAGCTCGGCTGCCGACATCACGCTGAGGATGGCCATGGCGATCTTGGGGCCGATGCTGGAAACCGAGATGAGGGCCCGGAAGGCCGCGCGGTCTTCCCGGGTGGCGAAGCCGTAGAGCAGGAAGGCGTCCTCCCGGACGTGGGTGTGGATGAAGAGGGTGACGAGGTCCCGCACGCCGGGCAGCGCGGCGTCTCTGGCCGGGGCTCCAGCGGGGGCGGCAGCGCCCTGACCGGTCTGGGCGGCCAGCGTGGGCAGCGTCGGCGGCATCGGCGGCGTCAGAGGAGGGGCGAGCGCCCTCGCCCGGCCCAGCGCTCCGAGGGGCAGCATCACCTCGTAGCCCACGCCGGCCACGTCGAGCACGAGGGTGCCGTCTGCCGCGTCTTCCACCACGCGCCCGGTGAGACGGCCGATCAATTGAGCTGCGCTCCCTGGGCGATCCAGCGACGGATGACGTTTCGCTCGTCGAGGGGGATGAGCGCCTTCAGGTAGGGCATCGGCGCGCCGCAGTCCCCGCTGGCCGCGCATGCGAGGTCGGCGCACTCCAGGGTGCCATCCGCCTTGTGCATGAGGAAGCTCTGCGAGGCATCTCCCGGGGTGACGAGCGGCATCCCCGCTTCGATCACCGGATCCACGTTCACGGTCTGCTCCAGGATGGCCTCGAGCTGCTCCACCGACGCCTTCGCCCCGAGCACGGGACCGAGGTACACGAGCCCCTTCGAGCCGCTGAGCGTGCCGTGGCAGGAGTTGCCGAAGGTGCAGGAGCCCTGGAGGACGGGCATCACGTCGCGGGCGAGGCTCACTTCCTCCGTCCCCGCACGGAAGCTGCTGTAGTCGAAGCAGCTCGGATCGGCCGTGGAGCCGTCGTCGTCGTCGCCGCCACACCCGGCGAGCCCGATGGCGACGGCCATCGACATGGAGAAGAGGTGAAACATGCGCACGTGGACCCCTCGCAGTGGCTAGCGGCGTGACCCTACCAGAGTCGGCCGTGGCGCGGCAGCCTGGCGCGTCGGCGCTTCAGTTGTCCTGCGCCCCCTGGGCGATCCAGCGGCGGAGGATGTCCCGCTTCTCGGCCGACAGAGGCTCCTGGTTGAGCGGCATGGCGTCCTGGCAGCTCTCGGTCGCCGCACACGCCAGGTCGCCGCAGCTCAGGGTGCCGTCGACCTTGTGCATGAGGAAGCTCTGCGACGGATCGCCCGCGGAGATGCGCGGCATTCCCGCCTCGACCCTGGGCTCCACGCCCACGGTGTCGGCGAGCATGGCGGCGAGCTGCTCGTCGGTGGGGGTCGTCGCCGCCGAGGGGCCCAGGTACACGCTGCCGGCAGCGCCCGGGACGCCGTGGCAGGAGGTGCCGAAGGTGCAGGAGCCCTGGAGGATGGGCACCACGTCGGTCCTCAGGCTCACCGCTGGCGCGCTCCCGTCCCAGCTCCCGTAGTCGAAGCACGCCGCCGGGGTGCCGCCGCCCGCGCCGCCGCCCGCGCCGCCCGCGCCGTCTTCACCCCCGTCCTCACAGGCGACGAGGCCCACCGCAGCCAGGGACGTCAGTATCAGGATCCATCGCATGTCGAACCCTCACAGATGAAGAGGAAGCTCGCCCGACCCTACCAGATCCCTCCCCCGAGGCCAGGAACTGCCGGGTGTTTGGCCGCCCAGGCCGGGGGGCGCTAACCTCCGTGACCGGATGATGACCCCCTCGAAGGCCCGCTGGATCGGGCTCACGATCGCCGCGTTCTCCGTGGGCTGCGGCGGAGGGACGGACGCGCTCGGACGCGAGCTGGCCGCGCTGCGGTCGGAGCTGGTGAAGATGCGCGCCGACCAGTCCGTGCTCACGGATCGGCTCGCCGCCGTGGAGCGCAACAGCCGGGGCAGGCAACCCACGGTCACCCCGAGATCCTCGCCAGGCGGAGGGGATCGCCCGTCGCTGGCGGTGGTCCACCTCGATCCCGGCGCAGACGCAGCCCTTCCCGGCCAGGGTGCAGGCCAGCCTGCCGCGGCGCTCCCCCAGGGCGACGAGGACGCCAGCGCCGACACGGATGCCGCGGGCCCGCGCCCTCTGCTCCGCTCCACACCTGACGGCGGGGTGGTCGCCGTCGCCGATCACGAGGGCGTACCTGCCCGCAAGCCCGACGCGCGCGCTCCTGTCAGAAAGCGATGACCATGAAGCACCCGACGACCCTCGTTGCCCTCGCGCTGGCCTCCGCACCGGCGGCCTCGCTCGCCCAGGAAGTGTCCGTCGACAGCGGCGCCGGGGCGGAGCAGCCCGCGACGCCCGGCGTCACCGTGATCCAGGTTCCCACGCAGGCGCCCCAGGTGATCGTGCCCGGTTACCCGCCGCCCGGCTTCGATCCCAACTCCCACCTGCCCTCCAGCTCGCGCGGGAGCACGGACACCTCGCGTCCCTCCGATGGCTTCGATCTGAACCGTGGCAGCGTGGGCGAGGTCTCGGTCCGCGGGAACGCGAACGGCTCCTACGTGGTCGAGGGACAGTACCTGCCCGAGATGCACTCCGTGCGGCGCGGCGACACCCTGTGGGACATCTCGGGCCGCTACTACCAGAACCCCTACTCGTGGCCGCAGCTCTGGGCGATGAACCCGCAGCTCCAGAACCCGCACTGGATCTACCCGGGCGACCGCCTCCGCCTGCGCGAGCAGGGTGAGGCGAACGCCCGCAGCGGGCTCACGGCGAACATGCCCGGGGGGCTGCAGCTCCAGAACGGGCGGGTACCGCCGCAGACCATCTTCCTCCACACGGTGGGCTGGGTCGACGACCAGAAGAAGGACACCTGGGGGACGCTGGTGGGGAGCCCGGAGGACCAGATGCTCCTCAGCGAGGGCGACGACGTCTACCTGCAGATGTCGAAGGAAGACGACGACGGGCAGGAGCGCACCATCGCCCTCGGCCAGGAGCTGACCATCTTCCAGCCCATCAAGCGCGTGGGCTCGGGCAAGGCCTCCGGGGACCTGGTCGCCGTGCGCGGGACGGTGCGCGTAGACCGCTACAACCCCAAGACGCGCATGGTGCGCGGCCGCATCCTGGAGTCGCTCGACGTCATCGAGCGCGGCGCGAGGGTGGGCGCCGTGCAGCGGCGCTTCGACGTGGTGAGCCCCCGGAAGAGCGACAAGGACCTGGAGGCGAAGATCCTGGCGTCCCTCTACCCGCACCACATGTTCGGCCAGAACCAGGTGGTGTTCATCGACAAGGGCAAGGAAGAGGGCGTCGCGCCCGGGATGCGCTTCTTCGCGGTGCGGCGCGGCGACAAGTGGGCGCAGAACATCGACGCCGCCGGTCAGACGGCGAAGCTGCGCCCGCGCGTGGACGACGACCGGGCGGCGATCGTCGACAAGATGCAGTACGGCGTCGACGAGGACCTGCTGCCCGACGAGACCTACGCCGAGATGCGCGTGCTCAGCGTGCGTGACCACACCTGCGTCGCCCTGGTGACCGCGGCGCTGCACGAGGTGGAGCGCAACGCAGCGCTGGTGATGCGGGTCGGCTACTGACGGAGCCAGGCCGGGACGAACCGCGGCGAGGCGAAGACCAGCACGATGGCCGCCGCCGCGGGGACGGTCCCGCCATGGAGCACCCCGAGCAAGAGGGCCGTGGCGCGCGCGGGGCGGCGCTCTCCGATCGCGGAGAGGGTCGCGAGCGACCACAGGACCGGCAGCGCCAGGGCGAGGCCGAGGAGCGGTGACACGCTCTCGCCCGGGGAGATGGGCGTGACCAGGGCGGCCACGAGCAGGTAGCCGGAGAAGAGGTAGAGGGTGGGGCTGAGGAGGCGGGCCCGCGCCAGAGGCCAGCGCCCTTCACGCACGCCGCGGCGGCCCCGCTGGGCAGCGACGAGGATCGCGGCGGTGAGCCACGCGCAGCAGATCGACCACGCTAGCAGGGACATGCGCCCGGCGGCGACGGCGAGGGGTGCATCATCGCCCAGCCGAAGTAGGCGAAGTCGATCAGCATCATCAAGCCCACGCCGCGCGCGAGGGCGAGCACCAGCGCGGGGCGCCCGAGCACCCTGGCGAGGTGCCCGCGGCTGGCCACCGCCCACACGGCGAGGCCGACGACGAGGGCGGCGGCGCACGCCACGGCGCTGCGGCCGTACCACTCCATGGCGAAGCCTCCCGGCGCAGCCCCGAAGGTCCAGGCTCTGGCCAGGGGGTGATACCAGGGGATGGGCGCGCGGCCGAGCGAGCCTCCGAGGTAGGCGACCCCGAACGCCGCGCGGGCCGCGAGCAGGGCGCAGAGCAGGCGCGAGGACGGAGGCGCCGAGGGGGTCGCGGGGGTCGCGGGGGTCGCGGGGGTCGCGGGGGTCGCGGGGGTCGCGGGGGTCGCGGGGCTCGCCTGACTTGCGGGGCTCACCCGATCCCCCGCACGGACACGATGAGGATCCCCAGCGTGGCGTCGAGCCAGACCACCGCGCACACCACGAAGCTCATCGCGGCATACACCGGGACGAGGGCGCGCTCCTCGGCCGGCCGCAGCGTGTAAGAGAGCAAGCCGAGCCCGACGGCGACGACGAGCGCCAGCGAGGCGAACACCTCCTTCACGTCGAAGAGGCCCACGTAGAGGGGCGCATGCTGCTCCAGCCAGCAGGCGCGCACGTGGACGCGGTACGACGGGTAGAGCAGGGCGCCGAGCGCGAAGGTGATCACGTACGCCGCGCTGGTGACCCGCGCCCAGGTCTTCTCCTGGCGCACGCGCGGGAAACGACCGCGCAGGTAGTGGCGCATCTGCATGGCGTGGTGCGTGGCAGCGCCGAGCAGGACAATGCTCCCCGCGGTGTGCAAGAGGAGCAGGAGCCGGCGGAGACCGTACAGAAAGACCGGCGAGTCGAGGCTGGGGGGGCAGATGTCCATCAGGGAGGCGCGACCAGGTGTCGGCGTGACACGTGAGCACGTTGGCAGGGACGCGCGCTGCATAATAGTCGAGCGAGGACGCACCCGACGCGTGTCAGGTTGTGCCAATCGACGGGCGACGAGGTCGATCTCGTGCACCCCGGCGCGTTGACCGCTTCCATGACGTCCTCGCTTTGGGCAACCTGCTCCCCGAGCCGAACGGACGCTCAAGGAGTTGCCCGATGCCCAGGATTCACAGTGCCGCCCTCGCCTTCACCCTCATGGCCATGCCGATCATGATGGGCGCGAATGGGCCAGGATGTGGCACAGTCGTCACCGGTGGAGGAGAGACCTCCCCATCGGGTCCCGGCTATCCAGGCACCGAACCCGGCTACCCCGGCGAGGAGCCCGGTCACCCCGGCACCGAGCCCGGCGGAGGACCTGCCCCCGTCTGCGGACCGGAGCTGCACATCCTCGGCGTCTACGAGACGCACTCGAACCACGGCGGCGGCAACCATCCGACCGGCGCGGCGACAGTGCACGTCGAGCGTGAGGGCGCGATGGTGCTCGCGCTCTCCTCGTACGAGCCCGTGCACTGGTCCGTGACGTCGGTGCCCGGCGCCGTCATCGAGAAGGTGATCCTCAACGGCTACCACGCGCAGACGGCGGACGTGCCTCCCGGCGTGCCCGTGGAGACCCACGACGAGGGGCAGATGCTCGCCGCGTGCGCGTACGAGTGGCCCGGTGACAACCAGGGCTGCGACACGCAGGGGCTGGTGAGCGCGCTCGAAGACCTCACGGGGCGAACGCTGACCTCGTTCCACGGGTGCTACAACGCCGACGCCTTCGTGCTGAACGACGACCTGAGCGCCACCTCGACCTGCGACGTGGCGGCGGGCTACTCCCTGGACAGCCACGTGGCCACGTGCGACGAGCCCGCCGCGCCGCCCGAGACTCCCTGAGCCGCAGCGCGCGCCCTCGTCACCTCATCGTGTCGAGGGCGCCACGGCGTCGAGGAAGGCCCGCAGCGGCGCCTCGCCAAAGGGGAGGTCGTCGGCCCAGCGCCGCACGGTTCCATCCCAGCCGAGTGAGAGCAGCCGCTGCCCGTCGGGCGTGAAGGCGACGCCGCCCACGGGGCCGGTGTGACCCACCATGGCGCGGCCCTCACCGCTCTCCAGGTCCCAGAGGCGCACGGTCCGATCCAGGCTCCCCGTGGCCAGGCGCTTGCCATCGGGCGTGAGCGCGAAGGCCGTCACTTCGCCGCCGTGTCCCCGCAGCGCCATGCGCTGGGTGCTGGTCGCCACGTCCCACAACCTCGCGCCCGTGTCCCCGCCGCTCACGGAGACGATGGTCCTGCCATCCGGCAGGAACCCGAGCTGCTTCACGCCGGAGCCCCCCACGTTGAGGTGCTCCGTGAGGCCCGTGGTCAGGTGCCAGATCCGCATGGTGTGGTCGTCGCTCCCGGACACGAGGAGCTGCTCGTCCGGCGAGAATGCGAGCGCCCGGACCTTCTCGTCGTGCTCGCCGATCAGCGTGCCCTCGCCGGTCGCGAGCCTCCAGAGCAGCACGCTCTCGTCTTCACCCGCCGTCGCGAGCAGCTCGCCGCTCGGCGAGAACACCACCGAGAGGACCTGCCCCACGTGCCCCGAGAAGAGGCGCTCCTGCCCGGAGTCGATCTCGCGCAGGCGCACCTTGCCGTCGGACTCGGCCGACGCGATCCACTGACCGTCGGGCGAGAACATGAGGGCCTTCACGGCAGCCTGGGTGGGGCTCGCCAGCTCCCCCACAGGGACGCCCGTGCGGCTCCACACCCGCACGATGTTGTCGGTGCCTGCCGTCGCCACGTGGGCTCCCGTCGGCGACATGGCAGCAGTGGTGATGGGTCCCCCGTGCGCCTGCACCACGAGCGGCTCGCCGCCGTCCTGCCAGAGGCGGAGGGCGCCGTCCCGCCCCCCGGCGGCGATGAGCTGACCGTCGGGCGAGATGCCAGCGAGCACGCTGTCGGCCCCGCGCCCGGGCAGGATCTCGCTCGCCCGCGCGACCACCGGGAAGATCCGCGCCGTGGCGTCACCGCTCGCGGTCACGAGGAACCGCCCGTCGGGCGAGAACCGGACGCAGTGGACCGCATCCTGGTGCCCTTGCAGCACGCGGCGCTGCCCCCCGGCGAGGTCCCAGATCCGCGCCGAGTGGTCGAAGCCGCCCGTGGCGAGGAGCTGGCTGTCGGGTGAGAACGCCGCCCGCAGAATGCCGCCCTGGTGCCCGTTCAGGATCTGCAGCGCGCCCGTCCGCATGTCCCACACGTAGACCTGCGAGCCCCGCGCGAGCCCCGCGAGCCAGGCCCCGTCGGGGGAGAAGACGAGCCTGCGATCGGGAGGCAGATAGCCTTCCGGGCCCTCGGGGGGCAGGCGGCCCAGCACGCGGCCCTTGCGGGTGGCGACGTCCCAGATGCCCACCTCGCCGCCCTCGCTCAGGTAGGCGAGCTTGCGGCCATCCGAGGAGAACAGGGTGGTTCCCTCGGAACCTCCCGGATCGTGGAACCGGGTGAGTACGCGGATCTGACCCGTCGCGAGGGTCTCCAGGGTCAGCTCCGAGTGGCTGATGCGCGCGACGTGGCGTGCGTCGGGGTCGACGGAGAACTTGCCGGAGCCGGTCGAGAGCGTGCGTGTCTGACCCGTCTCGACGTCGACCTCGATCAGTGAGCCCCTCGTCTCCGAGAGGAAGGCCCGGCGGCCATCCGACGAGAACGCCACGGCGTACACGCCTGCGGGGCACGAGATCGCCTGGAGCGCCTCCCCCGTGCCCGTGTCCCAGAGCCGCGCCATCCGGTCCTTGCTGCCGGACAGGAGGAGCTTGCCATCGGGAGAGAAGGCGGCGATCCAGACCTCGTCCGTGTGGCCGGCGAGGATCCTGCCGGCGCCCGTGGCGGCGTCCCAGAGCCTCACCGACTGATCGTCGCTCGCCGTGGCCACCCACCTGCCGTCCTGAGAGAAGACCGCGTAGTTGATGAGCTCCTTGTGGCCATGCAAGGTGGTGGACAGACCACGGGCGATGGCGTCGGCAGCGATGACCCTGGCCGCATTCCATCGGTGAAACGCGGGGGACAGCCGCCTGAGCCACGCGAGCGCCTCGCTCGGATCGCGCTCCAGCGAGGCGCGGGCCTGCACCAGCGTCAGCTCGTCGGCGCGGGTGAGCGCCTCCTGCCGCGCTGCCTCTGCCTCGACGCGCTGCTCCTCGGCCCGCGTCCGCTCGATGAAGGTCCGCCGCACGCCGATCGCGCCCACCGCGCCGAGCGCGATCAGCGCCGGCACCGCCACCGCGAGCGGCGCGCGGTAGCGCCGCACGAAGCGCCTGAGCAGCGAGAGCAGCGAGTAGCGGTGGGCTCCCACGATCTGCCCCATCTCGAAGAGGCGCAGATCCTCGGCCAGCTCGAGCGCCGTGGGGTAGCGCTCGGTGGGCTCGCGGGCCATGGCCTTCTCGACGATGGCGAGCAGCTCTTCGGGCACGTCGCGCAGGAAGCCGCCGAGCCGCTCGGGGGGCCCTGCCAGCACCTTGCGCAGCACGACGCGCGCGTTCTTGCCGTCGTACGGCGGGACGCCCGCGAGCAGGTGGTACAGGATGGCGCCGAGCGCGTAGACGTCGGCGCGCTCGTCGACGCTGAGCCCCGAGGCCTGCTCGGGGGGCATGTACGCAGGCGTGCCGATCACCGAGCCCGCGAGGGTCAGCCGGGCGCCCGCCAGCGCGGCGGGATCGGGGCTGCGCGTCTGAGCGTCCTCCTCGTCGCGCAGATCCCGCGCGAGGCCCCAGTCGATCACCACCGTCTCGCCGAAGTCGCCGCAGAGCACGTTGGCGGGCTTGATGTCGCGGTGGATCACCCGCTGCGCGTGCGCGTAGGCCACGGCATCCGCCGCGGCGAGCACGTGGCGGAGCAGGCCGAGCCGGCTCTCCACCGAGCGCTGCTCCGCGATCATGTCCTCGAGCGAGCGGCCCGAGACCAGCCTCATCGCGTAGAAGGGCTCTCCGTTCGGCCACCGCCCCGCCTCGTAGATGGGCACGATGGCCGGGTGCTGGAGCCGCGCCGTGACCAGCGCCTCGCGCACGAAGCGCTTCTCGGCGCCCGCGCGCGGATCGAGCAGGTGCTTGAGCGCCACCGGCCTACCCAGCCGGCGATCCTGGGCGCGGAGCACCCGCCCGATGCCCCCCTGCGCGACCTCGCCGTGCAGCTCGTAGCTGGCGGCGTCGATGATGGGGAGCTGCGCCGCGCTCCAGCGCTGCGACGAGGTGGGCGCGTGGGTAGGCGCCTCCAGGGTGTCGGCGTCCCGCGGGTTCGGCAGCGTGGCGGCGTGCGTGAATGCGGTGCCCTCGAAGGAGGTCGAGTCTCCCCTCAGAGGCGTGATCGCGTTACGAGGGCGCCCTCCAGGAGAGGGAAGACGGGTCGTGACCGGCGCGGTCCCCTGAGGCACCGTCGTCGTGCTGCGCTCCGCCCCGGGTCGCTCTGCGCTTCCCCCTTCTCTCCTTCCCCCCGTCGAATCACTCACCCCGCGGCTCCTCCAGGCTGCGCGTCAGGCAGCGCGTCCAGGTACACCTCCGCGAGGTCCAGCGTGCATCC
This sequence comes from Chondromyces apiculatus DSM 436, assembly GCF_000601485.1. Lineage (GTDB taxonomy): Bacteria > Myxococcota_A > Polyangia > Polyangiales > Polyangiaceae > Chondromyces > Chondromyces apiculatus. The sequence goes on along the minus strand of NZ_ASRX01000005.1, from coordinate 42,212 downwards.
GATGGAGGACAGCTCCACCGCCTCGGGGGGCCTCACGTCCCGGAGCGTCCAGGTGCCGTCGTTGTTCCTCCGGTAATGTTCGAGGTGCGGTCCCAGGGGGGAGACGAGGAGGTGCTCCCGCAGGGAGGGGATCCGGCGGTAGTGCGCGAGCTTCTCCCCGCGATCGTACGAAGCCGTTCCCGGGGACAGCACTTCCACCAGAACAATCGGGTTGGTGAGGGCATTCCGGTCCTCGGGATCTCGCGCGATGGGTCCGTAGACCACGCTCACGTCAGGGTAGGTCGTGAGGCCCGTCGCCTGCACACGCACACGCACATCGGAGGTGTAGACACGGCAAGGCCGCCCGCGGAGCTGCACACCCAGCTCCCCGATGATGTTGGCGCAGATCAGACCGCGCTCCGGCGTGCCCCCCGGCATGGCGTGGATCGCGCCCTCCAGGAACTCGTGCTTCGTCTCACTCTCCTCTTCCCGGGCCAGGTACTCGGCAAAAGTGAGCGGCAGCGCGCGCGCGGGCTCGGTCATCGTCGTCCTCGCGCCTCAGTATCGCATGTGCAAGGGCATGTCGCCTTGCAGGGGTGGCACCAGGATCAGGAATCGCGTAGACGAGGGTCGTGGTGCGGAGGACAACGCTCCGCCCCTGGGGAATCGATGCTTGAACGGCTGGAACTCCACCACCTCGGCCCGGCTCCGGAGCTCAGCTTCGACTTTGCATCGCGCCTGAACCTCATCACGGGCGACAACGGACTCGGAAAGACTTTCCTCCTCGATGTCGCCTGGTGGGTGCTGACGCGGACCTGGGCGTCCTACCCGGCAGCGCCGCACCGCGGTCAGGGAATCAAGCCGACGATCACGTACAAGTTCAAAGCGAAGAGTACCTCCGTCACAGACACCAGCGAGTACGACTTCCAGGAACAGACCTGGTCGCGCAAGCAAGGGCGTCCTGCCAACCCCGGGATGGTTCTCTACGCCCGTGTCGACGGTTCCTTCTCCGTATGGGATCCAGCACGCAATTACTACAAGCGCGCGCCTTCCAAGGGAGTCGACGCTCCCGACCGCCCCGCGGCCTACCATTTCACCTCCAGAGAAGTGTGGAACGGCCTCGGGTCGAACGGCACAGTGATCTGCAACGGTCTCATCCGCGACTGGGCCTTCTGGCAAACGGGCAACAACGAGGCATTCCAGGAGCTACAAAAAGCACTGGAGGCGCTCTCCCCTTCGCCCTCCGAGCGACTCGTCCCGGGAGCGCTGACACGCATCAGCCTGGAAGACGTACGCGAGATGCCCACGCTGAAGACCTCCTACAGACAAGAAGTTCCCGTCGTGCATGCCTCGGCAGCCGTCCAGCGCATCATCGCCATGGCATACCTCCTTGTATGGACCTGGCAGGAGCACCTCAAAGCGAGCCACCTTCTGAACGAGGCGCCCTCCAGCAGCCTGGTGTTCCTGATCGACGAGATCGAAACGCACCTGCACCCACGCTGGCAGCGCACCATCCTCAAGGCGCTGCTGCAGGTGATCACAGCGCTCACGGGCACGAAGGACATGCAGGTCCAAGCCCTGGTGGTCACGCACTCCCCTCTGCTCCTGGCATCGCTCGAACCGCTCTTCGATGACCAGTGCGACGCACTCTGGAACCTGGATCTCGTGGAAGATCAGGTCACGGCACGGCGAGAGACATGGCGCCGCCGTGGGGATGCGAATAGCTGGCTGATCTCTGACATCTTCGATCTCGCGGAGCCGCGCTCCCTGGAGGCGGAGCAGGCCATGCAGCGCGCCGAAGCGCTGATGGAGCGCGCCGGAGTGGCGAAGCAGGAGTACATCGACGTGCGCGAGGCACTCCGCGCGAGCTTGCCCGGTGTCGATCCCTTCTGGCTCCAGTGGCGGTTCTGGGCGAGAGAGCAAGGGTTCAAGCCGTGATCCGGGTCGAGAAGCAGCCGGAGCCCAAACTGCCTGCTTTCGACTTCGACAAGGAAGTGCGGCAGCGGGGCCTGAGCGCCCTGGCGGAGCTGACGGGCCAGCCACCAACGATGAAAGGCCGCGGTCAGCGAATCAAGAAGGTGAAGGAACGCGTAGAGGATCTCAAGCCCAAGCACCTTCGCCCTTACGACTACTGGACCCGTGCGCTTGATGCCCTGCATCAGGCCTACCGCGGCATCTGCGCCTATGCCAGCTTCCGCATCGAGCCGCTCGCCGGCCCGACGGTGGATCACTTCGTCGCCATCGCCAGCGCAAAACCCGCGGACGCGTATGAGTGGGACAACGACCGTCTGGCCTGCTCACTCATGAACAGCCGCAAGAACCAGTTCGCGGATGTCCTCGACCCATGCACGCTCGGCAATGGCTGGTTCGAACTCGATTTGAATACTTTCAAGGTGCATCCAGGGAGTTCACTCGACCCTGCCGTACACCAGAGTGTCGAGAACACCGTCGCTCGTCTCGACCTCAACTCCCGAGAATGCACGGATATGAGGCGCCGCTACTTCGCGCGCTACTGGGAGCCCCCGGAAGGGAAGCGTCCCGTTCCATTCTGGTGCCTTGAAGAAGACGCACCGTTCCTCGCGCACGAGATGCGGCGCCTCGGCCGTATCCGCGACGAGGACCGAGCTTCTGACCTACCATCGATGCCTTGACGCTTGGCCTACCCAAGGAGGGCTCGCCATGAAGCTTGCAGAGATGAGCATCGCCGACCCGGACCTCTACCTCGCGGGCGTGCCCTACGACCGCTTCGCGCGCCTGCGCCGCGAGGCCCCGGTCTCCTGGCATGAAGAGAAGAACGGGCGCGGGTTCTGGGCCATCACCCGGCACGCCGACGCCATCCAGGTCATGAGCGACGCCGCGACGTTCTCCTCGGAGCGCGGCGGGATCTGGATTGAGGAGTACCCGCCCGACGATCTGCGCTCCAGCCGGGAGGGGCTGATCGACATGGATCCCCCGCGTCACACCCGCTACCGGGGGCTCGTCTCCAAGGGGTTCGTCCCGCGGCTCATGCAGGCCATGGAGCCGTATGCCCGCGAGCTGGTCACCGGGATGATCGATCGCGTCGAGGCGAAGGGCGGGTGCGACTTCGTGAACGAGCTGGCCGGCGATCTGCCGCTGAAGATCATCCTGCACCTCCTCGGCGTGCCGGCGGAGGACCAGGCGCAGGTGACGATCTGGGCTTACCAGTTCCTGCTCGCGGCCGACAAACCCAAGGAGGAGGTGGAGGCCCTCGTCCACGCCATGTTCGGCTACGCGCAGCAGCTCGCCGCAGGGCGACGCCAGAACCCGCGCGAGGACGTGCTGGGCGCCCTGATGGCGGCCGAGATCAACGGAGAGAAGCTCAGCGACTTCGAGTTCGGGCTGTTCTTCTCCCTTCTCCTCTCCGCCGGCACGGTGACCACCCACCAGCTCATCTCCCAGGGGATGCTCACCTTGCTGGAGCGGCCCGAGGAGCGGCGACGGCTGGAGGAAGACCCGTCGCTCATCCCCTCTGCCGTCGAGGAGATGCTGCGGTTCTCTCCCGCGGTCAGCTACATGCGGCGCACCGCCACCCGCGACCTGGAACTCCACGGTCAGCGCATCGCCGAGGGCGACAAGGTGGTGGCGTGGCTGGTGTCGGCCAACCGTGACGAGGAGGTGTTCTCGGAGCCGGACCGGTTCGACGTGGGCCGCACCCCGAACGAGCACCTCTCCTTCGGCCGCGGCCCTCACTACTGCCTGGGCGCGTCGCTCGCGCGCCTGGAGGCGCGGGTCGCGTTCGAGGAGATCCTGCGGCGCCTGCCCGGCATGGAGCTCTCGGGCCCGGTGACGCGGCTGCACTCCAACTGGCTCCTTGGCCTCGCTCAGTTGCCCGTTCGCTGGTGACGCGCGCGGCGCGTCGGCGAAGCGCTCACTGGATCCCGTACTCCTTCAGCCGCCGGTAGAACGTGCGCCGCGGCAGATCCACCATCTGAGCGGCCTTCACCCGGTTCCAGTTGCAGGCTTCGAGCGCCTTGAGGATGCGGTCGCGCTCCTCGTGCCGGTGGCGCTCCAGCGGCGTATGCGCGGCGTGCTCGCTCTCCGCCGCGCCCGCGCCCGCACGCGCGCCTCTTCGTGCCGACGACGCGCCGCCCCCACTTCCGCGGGACACCGACGCGGCGCCCTCGCGCGACGAGGGAGAGCGGGACGAGCGCGGAGAGACCTCGGGCAGCTCGAAGTCGTCCACGTCGAGCTCCGGCCGATCGGCGAGGACCCAGGCGTTGAGCAGCACGTTCTCGAGCTGGCGCACGTTGCCCGGCCAGGCGTAGTCCATCAGCCGCGTCAGCGCCGCCCGCGAGACGCTGCCGCGCTCTCGGTTGTGCCGCGCCGCGAAGATCCCGAGGAAGTGATCGATGAGCAGCGGCACGTCGTCCAGGCGCTCCCGCAGCGACGGCAACCGCAGCTCGACCACGTGCAGCCGGTAGTAGAGGTCCTCCCGGAACGTGCCACGCTCCACCATCTCCGCGAGGTCCCGGTGCGTCGCGGCGATGACCCGGGTGTCGACCCGCTCCTCGCGCGCGCCGCCCACGGGGCGCACCACCCGCTCCTGCAGCACCCGGAGCAGCCCGGCCTGCATCTTGGGCGGCATCTCGCCGATCTCGTCGAGGAGCAGCGTGCCCTCGGTGGCCTCGCGGAAGAGGCCCTTGCGGTCGCGGTCGGCGCCGGTGAACGCCCCCCGCACGTGCCCGAAAAGCTCGCTCTCCAGCAGGTGCTCGGGAATGGCGCCGCAGTTGATCCCGAGGAAGGGCTTCTTCCCGCGCGGGCTCTTCTCGTGGAGGGTGCGGGCCACGACCTCCTTGCCGGTGCCGCTCTCGCCGGTGATGAGCACCGGGACGTCGGCGTCCTTCACCCGGTCGATGAGCGCGTACAGCCGGCGCATCGCGTCGCTGGTGCCGACCAGGCCCTCGTAGCCGAAGTGGCCGCGGAGCACCGCCCGCGCCGAGCGCAGGTCGCGCCGGGTCTTCACCAGCTCCGCGGTGCGCTGGCCGAGCGACTCTTCGAGCTTCGCCCGCGCCGCCACCAGCTCCTCGTTCACCCGCGCCAGCTCCTCGGCGCGCCGACGGTTCTCCCCCACGAGGAGCGCCGTGTCGATGGCGATGGCTACCTGGTCGGCCAGCGCCACGAGCGTCGACAGCTCCACGTCGAAGCTCGCCGCGGGCCGCAGCCGCGTCTCCAGGTAGAGCGCGCCGATCACCGCGCCGCCCCGGGCCCGGATCGGCACGCACGCCACCGACTGGAGCATGAGCTGGTGCACGGACACGTAGTCCGCCATGCGCGCGTCGTTCCGCGCGCTCGCGGTCACCACCGGCTCCCCGCTGGAGAGCACACGGTCGGCGATGGAGCGGGAGAAGCGCCCGTGCGGGTCGTCCCCTGCCTGGTCGCGCGAGGCGTGGATCGACAGGCCGTCGTCCGCGCGCGGGGAAGGCGGCACGCTGCCCGTCACGCTGCTCGTCGCGCGGCCCGCGAATTCCGAGGTCCGGCCCGCCCTCCGCGAGGTGCCGCTCCTCAGGATCACGAACCCCCGCTCCGCGCGCAGGAGCGCGATGGCGTGGTCGGTGACCTTCTCCAGCAGGCGCTCCAGATCGTACTCGCCGGCGATGGCGCGGTTGATCTCCAGGAGGCGCGCCAGGCGGTCCTCTCCCGCCGCGGCCATGGGGACCGCCGTGAGCGTGGGCGCGCTGGAGAGCGCCACCCTGGCCGCGGCGCGCAGCTCGCGCCGGCGCGGATCGTTCCAGAACACCTCGCGCAGATCCCGCGACAGGCGGGCGGAGATCTCCTCCAGGGTGGCGAGCGCCGACTCCCTGTCGCGCCGCGCGCGCAGGGGCTGCCCGCTCTCGTCCTCAAGCTCGGCGCGGGCGGCGAGCGCGCGCCAGATCCAGTCCCTCTGGCCTGCCGCCGACGCCGCGTCGAGCGCCTCCTGGTACGTGGTGCGGGCGCGGTCCTCGTCCCGGCCGAGCGCCGCCGCGCGACCGCGGGCCAGGGCGAGCGCCGCCCGGTGCGCGCCCGACGAGCCCAGGCTCTCCGCGGCCGCCTCCACCTCTTCGAGGATCTGCCGCGGCACGGCGCCGGGGAGCCCGAGGAGGAGCAGCGCCCGCTCCAGCCGCGCCTCCACCGCGTCCACCCGGAGGCCCATGGCCTCGTAGGCCTCGGCGCACGACAGGCAGAGCTGCGCCGCGCGCGCCGGATCGTCGGTCCGCGCCGCGTGCTCCGCCTCCAGCGCGAGGAGCTGCGCCCGCTGGTAAGGCGCCATCGCGGCGCGCTCCGCGGCGAGCGCGTCGATGGACACCCCGGCCTTGGCGATGCGGCCCAGGTAGAGGTCGAGGTTCGCCAGGTTGAGCAGCGCCTGCCGGATGGTGGTCACCCGGCCCGAGCGGCGCCCCATGTCCGCGGCGGCCTCCAGGTGACGGATCGCCTCGGCCAGGTTGCCCTGCGACTTGGCGATCGCCGCCAGGTTCAGGCGGGTGGTGGCCATGGTGCCGGCGTCCCCGGCCTGCTCGGCGGCCGTGAGCGCCTCCTCGTAGGCCGCCTTGGCCTCACCGAGCCGCTCGTTGCGCTGCAGCGCGAACGCCAGCGATCCGAGCGCCACCGACAGGCTGCGCGGATCCGCCGTGCGCCGCGCCAGGGCTACCGACAGCTCCAGCGTGGTCCGCGCGTCCTCGTGCCGCGCGGCGTAGCTCTGCGCGAGCCCCTGCATGGCCGCTGCCTCGGCGAGGATCCGTCGCCCTCGCACCGTGAGCGGCGCGTCGGCCCCGTTCCCGGCGGGAGCGCCGAGGCGCTCTGGCACCTCGGCCGCGCGCCGCTCGGCAGCCGCGTAGTCTCCGACCCGGAGCAGCGCCCGCGAGGCGTGGAGCGACCAGTCCGCCGACAGCTCCAGGTCTCCCGAGCGGTCCACCTCCTCGCCCACCGAGGCCAGCTCCGAGAGCGCCTTCACCGACTGCCCCTGGTTGATGAGCAGCCGCGCCCGCGCGATCACCACCTCCGGGCTGTGATCGTCTGCCCAGCCGGAGAGCGCGTCGCCCACCTCGTCGAAGTGGCCCCGATCGAGCAGGTCGAGGATCTCCGCGAGGGGCCGCCTCGCCAGCGCAGCCCGCCCCTCGCCCGCGCGCGCCACGACCGCGTCGAGCAGCCGGTCCACGTCCGCGACCGACGCCACCGGCGCGCCCGCCAGCCGCGCCACGATGCGGCGGATGCTCCCGGGCCAGCCGCCGCTCCGCGTCACCACGTGCTCCGTCACCGCGTCGCTCAGCGACGGGATCCCGCGATGCACGAGCGCGAGCGAGACCGCCTTCTCCAGCGGCGGCATGGGGAAGATCTCGAAGGTCGGCCCCGGCAACCCTTGCCCCGCCGAGGCCCCCACCCCGAGCACCAGCACCAGCTTGCTGCCCGCCTGACGGGTGGCGTCGAGCCACGCGAGCGCCTCTTTCCCGAGGAGCTCAGCGTCGTCGACCAGCACGATCCCCTGAGCGCCGCCCGCACCGCCCGCACCGCCCGCACCGCCCGCGCTCGCTGTGCCACCCGCGCCGCCTGCGCCAGCCGCATCCTTCCCGGGGTCGAAGGACCCCCTGCCGCCGCGCCCGGCTCCCGCTTCGTGGCCAGACAGCTCGATGGCCAGCGCCTCGGCCAGGTCGTTGACCCGCGCCGCCTCGATCCACGCCACCGCGCGCCCTGCCACGCCGAGCGACCACGCCACGCGCCTGAGCAGCGCGCTGCGCCCCGACCCTGCAGGCCCCGTGATGAGCAGCCCGCCGCCGTTGCGCATGGCCTCGATCTGGCCGAGCAGCTTGGCGGAAGGGCCATCGAGCCCGAGCACCGGCCACACCGCGACCCCGTCGTCCTCGCCCACCGCCGAGGGTGGCCGCTCCGGGAGGCTCGCCGCCCTGCGCAGCGCGCTCCCGAACTCGTCGGCGCTCGGGTAGCGATCCGCCGGGTTCTCCGCGGTCGCGCGCGCCGCCACCAGATCGAGCCCCTGACGCACCGGCGCGGGCAGGCGCTCGCCCGACGCCACGAGCGCCTCGAGCAGCGTGGCGCCGAGCGCGAACACCTCCACCCGCACCGTCAACGGCGCTCCCTCGAACAGCTCCGGCGCCGCGTACCTGGGCGTCAACCCCTCGGGCCGCACCCCGCCCTCGCGCCACGGCGCCGCGAGCCCGAGGTCCACCAGGGTCGCGCGCCCGTCGGGCCCCACGATGAGGTTCGCGGGCTTCACGTCTCCGTGCAGGAGGAGCGCGCGGTGGAGCCGGGTGAGCTGGTCGGCCGCGTCCGCGATCGCCGCGAGCCATACCCGTGGCTCCACGCGCGGATCGTCGCTCTCCTCGCGCGCCGCCAGCGCGTCTTCGATGGTCTCGCTCCGCTGCGACGCCCTCGGGGAGGGCGCGCCGCGCTCCAGCAGATCGGCGAGGCTCACGCCCTCCACCAGCTCGCGCACCAGGTAGGGCCTGCCGCTCTCCGGCAGCCGCCCGAAGCGCAGTACCCGCGGCACGCCCAGGCCTTCCACGCCCGACAGCGCGGTCGCCTCGCGCACGAGGGCCATCACCTCGCGCTCGTCGCCGCCCTCTCCGAGCGCCTTGAGCGCCACGGTCCGACCGGAGATCCGGTCGCGCACCGCCCACACCTCACCCGCCCCGCCCTTGCCGAGCGCCGCCACGGGCTCGTACCGGAGCGGAAGCCTGGGGCAGGTGGGCGCCAGGTCGTGGTCCCGCGAGGACCGCGATGACAGGGGAGCCTTCGCGTTCACCGTCACCTGATCACAGGCCGTACGCCGCGGATGCCCCGAAGTAGAAACCGGAGATGGAGAAGCCCAGATCGGCGCGGAGCTGGAGCTGCTTGATGGGCTTGTAGCGGAAGCTCACCTGCGGCAGCGAGATCCACGGGAACACCGAGGGCTTCGAGCCGCCGTTGACCCAGCTCGCCTCCGAGTAGCTCCCGTAGTGATCGTTCGCGCCGTCGCAGAACCCCGGCTGACCCGTGCCGGGCGCCTCGCAGCGCTGCCACGCGCCCACGTCGTCCCGATCGATGTTCCCCGCCTCGCGCGGCGTCGCCTGGTTCCGGTTGAGGTCCCCGAACACCACCCCGAGCCCCACGCCGCCGCCGATGAGCAGCGAGAAGCGCCCCTTCTCCTTGTCGAGCGGGATCTCGTAGAGAAGATCGGTCGTGAAGTAGACGATCTTCATCGAGCTGTTCACGATCTCGAAGGCGAAGTCGTCGTCGCTCTTCCCCTTGAAGAGCGTGTCGTCCATCGAGTAGTCCGCGTACGACAGCGCGAAGTCCAGCTCGAGCCCGTCCTTGCGCGTGGAGAACTCCGGCCCGAAGGTGAACACGTTCACCGTGCGCCCGCCCTCCGAGAACAGGTCGAGCACGAACTCCGGCACGATCAGGTTCCTGAAGCGCATGCCGATGAAGCGGTACGTCTCGTGCGGCTTCTCGTAAGGATCGTTGTCCGACGGCGCCGCGGCCTGCGCCCCGTCCTTTGCCTCCCCGTCCGCCTTCCCGTCCGCCTTCGCGTCCTTGTCGGGTGTGTCGGTCTTCTCCGCGTCGCCTCCGCCCTCGTCAGACGAGGACGGCGAGGGCTTCGTGTCTTCCTGCGCGGACGCCGGCAAAGCCAGGCTGAGCGGTGCGATCAGAGATGCCAGCGCGAGGACGCCGACCTTGAAGGATCGAGGCATGTGGATCACCTTACTTGATAGCCAGCATCGCGGCGTCACGGCCTGACGACGGCGTCAACGCGGTGCGTGGAAAGCCGGTGGAGACTACACGAGAACGACGATTGCACCCAACGTGCAGCGCCGCCCTCACCACCCTGCCCCGGGCAGGGTTCCACTGGCATCCAGTGATTCCGCATAGTTGCGGAAGGCCCCGAGAATGTCCATGCTAGACGTGGCCGTATGATCCTCAACCACGCCCAGGTCGAGCAGGTCGTGGACCGCGACGAACGCAGCACGTTCGTCAAGGAGCTGGTGGTGACCCGGATCCGGACCACGGCCCTGGCGCACGACGCCCGGAGCCCCTCCACCATCCCGCCCCCCGCCCTGATGGACGAGATCCCCACCCGCCACCGTCAACGCGGGCGCGTGCGGGACGTCCCCCTCGCCATGGTCCGCAAGCGCAGCGCGGCGCTCGGCGGCGGCACCACCGCCACGGTGCTCCTCATCCACGGATACGGACAGAACCGCTACACCTGGCACCTCCCCTCCCGCAGCTTCGCCAACTACCTCGCCCGCGCGGGCTTCGACGTCTACAACCTCGACCTGCGGGGCCACGGCCGCTCCAAGCACCTCGGCGCGCCGAGGCCGAGCCACGTCACCGACTTCGTCCTCGAAGACGTCCCCGCCGCCGTCGAGGAGATCCGCCGCTGTTCCGGCGACCGGCCGGTGTACCTGGTCGGTCACTCCCTCGGAGGCCTGGTCAGCTACGCGGCCACCACCCTCCTGCAGGACGCCGTGGGCGGCGTCGTCACCCTCGGCAGCCCCTACCTCTTCGCCAAGGGCTCCTGGACGCTCACCACCCTCGGCCAGCTCATGCTCGGCGTGGATCGGCGCGTCTCCTTCGGCAACGGCGCCCTCGGCCTCAAGCCCCTCGGCGAGGTGATGCGCTTCGCGCGCGCCTTCATCGAGAGCCCCCTCTTTCCGCTGCCCATCCGCGGCTTCGCTCCTGGATCCATGGAGCCCAAGGTGCTCGCGCAGCACATGTCCCTCTCCATGGACAACGGCAGCGTCACCGTCCTGCGAAACATGTTCCTCGACGCCGCCGCCTCCAGGCAGCAAGGCCATCGCCTGGGCAGCCTGTACGGGTACGCCGAGCGCTTCGAGCGGATGGAGATCCCCCTGCTCATCATCGCCGGCAGCAAGGACGACCTCGCGCCTCCCGCCTCGGTGAAACCGGCCTACGACCTCAGCCTCTCGCCGGACCGCACCTACCGCACCTTCCCCCGCGGGCACCTCGACATCGTCATGGGACGCGACGCACCGTTGACCATCTGGCCGCTCGTCGAGTCGTGGATCCGCGGCCGCGTGCGCCGGTCCGCGGCGCCGGATGACCGCTACCGCCCCGACATGGGTCGTGGTAGCTCGCAAGCATGACCCTCAACGAGTCTCTGCGCGCCAGGATCACCGAGATCATCGGAAGCGACGACGTCGTCCTGTTCATGAAGGGCTCCCGGCGGATGCCCCAGTGCGGCTTCTCCTCCACCGTCGTGCAGATCCTCGACGGCCTGCTGCCCAAGTACACCACCGTCAACGTGCTCTCGGACCCGGATATCCGCGACGGCATCAAGGCCTTCTCGGACTGGCCGACCATCCCCCAGCTCTACGTGAAGGGCGAGTTCCTCGGCGGCTGCGACATCGTGCGGCAGATGCACGCCTCCGGCGAGCTCGCGGAGAAGCTCGGCAGCCTCTCCGGCAGCGCCGGCGCCGCAGCCGCCCCCGCGGCACCTCCCAAGGTGAAGCTCAGCGAGACCGCCGCGAAGGCGCTGAAGGGCGCCGTGGAGACCGAGGGTGACGGTGGCGAGGTCCACATCGAGATCAGCGCCACCTACGAGTACGGTCTCTACGTCGGCCCCCGCGCCCCTGGCGACGTGGAGGTGAAAGCCGGCGGCATGACCCTCCTCTTCGACGCCGCGAGCGCGCGCCGGGCCGAGGGCCTCTCCATCGACTACGTCGAGGGAGACGCCGGCGCCGGCTTCCGCCTGGAGAGCCCCAACGAGCCCCCCAAGGTCCGGCAGCTCTCCCCCGCCGACGTCAAGGCGATGAAAGACAAGGGCGAGGCCTTCGAGCTGTTCGACGTGCGCACCCCCAAGGAGCGCGCCGCGGCCAGCATCGCCGGCTCGCGCCTCCTCGACGAGGAAGCCCAGCGCTACCTGATGGGCCTCCCCAAGGACACCACCCTGGTCTTCCACTGCCACCACGGCGGTCGCAGCCAGGCCGCCGCCGAGCACTTCCTCGGTCAGGGCTTCCGCAACGTCTTCAACCTCAAGGGCGGCATCGACGCCTGGTCCCAGACCGTCGACCCCTCCATCCCCCGCTACTAGCGCGCCTCGCCGCACCTCTCCGAGCACAAGCTGCACACTCCCACCGAGCGAGCGTCACGAATGGCCGCGCTCGCTATGGCGCAGTGCATGCAAGAGACCCGGACACACCTGAGGACGGGCCATCACGGCCCTTTCGGAGAGACAGACATGAGCCAAGCGACGGACACTACCAAGACCGACATCCAGACTGGCCTGGCCTCCCTGTACACCCTGCGCGACGAGATCCGCGTGCGGCTGCACCTGGCGGGCATGGAAGTGAAGGATGTCTGGAACAAGACCCTGGAGCCCCAGCTCCTCGATGCCGAGAAGTTCGCCGAGGAGGTCACCGAGACCTCCAAGCAGAAGCTCGACGAGCTCCTCACCAAGGTGAAGGACTTCCAGGCCTCCCTCGGCGAGCACAAGGACGGCGCCCAGAAGGACGCCCAGAAGAGCTGAGCCCCGCCCTGAGGCAGGCCCCACTCCCGCCTCACTCCCGCCTCACCCCCGCAGCGCCGCCTTCGCGACCGACCACGCCCGGCCCCAGCCGGGGGCGGCGGTCCAGGCGGCGAGCCGCGCGCCCACCTCGTGGGAACGGCGGTGATCGAAGAAGTAGGGCGGCCGCGGGCTCGCGCGCAAAGGCGCCCGGAGGATGACCTTCTCCACGCCCCCCAGCATGCTGGTGTTGTGCACGAACCCGAGTCCGCTCTGCACACTGGAGAGCGTCGCACTCGGATGCCCTCCCCAGGGCGGTGACACCGCCCCGTACACCATGGCCGGCCACTGGTTGATGGCGATCGCGCCATACCGCAGCGCGAGCAGCGCGCGGTCCAGGGCCTCGGCCACCGCGGGGTCCTCCTCCGAGAGGGGGTGCACCACGAGCGACGCCGCGAGCGTGCCCCACAGCCGCTCGTTGCAGAACCGCGTGGCCTCGTCGAGGAAGTGCACCGGATCGCTCGACCCCAGCTCCACCACGGAAAGCAGGCTGCAGAAAGGCTCCTCGCGGAAGAGCGGCTCACCTGCATCTGCCTCGTCGAGCCCGACCACCATGGTCCACGGCAGCGCGTCCGCGCCCGGCGCGCCGAAGCGCAGCACCCCGCGCGGCAGCGGCAGCTCCGGCGGAAGGCGCAGCACCGCAGCGTCGAGCGCGGCGCGGCCCTCGGTGAGGCGCGCGTGCCGATCGTGGGCGCCCGGGTAGTAGGCCCGGCGCGGCTTCACCGCCTCGAACGCGCGCGCCAGCATGGCGAGGAAGAGCGGACGCTGCGCGAACCCGCGCGGCAAGACCAGCATCTTCGCCGCGTTGCAGTTGAACGAGGCGTTGTTCATCACCTGGGTCGCCACGCTGCGCGCCTGGAACCACAGCTCGTCCTCCGCGTAGAGGTGGGGCAGCACCATCACCGGGCTGACGTTGCCCAGCTCCGAGGTGATGGGCTTCGCGAGCCGCGGCTCCCCGGTCGCGCGGCGCCGCTCCTGCTCGGCCCCCGGCGCCCCCCAGACGATCCGATCGTGCGTCTCTGCCGAGCCCGTGATGTGGAGGTGGGTCACCGCGGGGTGCTCCGCGAGGTGCGTCCCCACCGCCGCGCCCCCGTACACGATGCGCAGGAACCCCCGCTCGACGAGCGGCGCGAACGCCCGCTCGAAGAACGGCCCCAGGTACGCATTGACGGGGCTCATCTTCAGCAGCACCACGCGCCCTTCCACGAAGAGGCTGTGCAGCGCATCCATGGGCGGGATGCTCGCCACGTTCCCGGCGCCCAGGATCAGCGTCACGCCCCCCTCGGGATCGCGCTGCTGGTAGAAGCTCGCCTGCTCCGCGCGCGCCGAGGCCGCCGTCGCGCCAGGCTGGAGGAGCGCGTGCGCGCGCACGCCGCCGTAGAGCACCCGCTCCTGGACGCCCTGCGGAAAGATCCCCACCTCCACCCGCCCGTCCCGCCGGACGTGCACCCCGCCGCGCCCGAGCCGCGGCTTGCCACGGCGGTGGATGTCGTCGAGCGCCTCCGCGAGGAGCCGGATGTTGGAGAGCGTGAGGCACGGCCCCGCGAGCCACTCCTCCCCCGCCATGGGTCCGCTCGGATCGATCCCCTTGGCCACGCACGCCGCCTCCACCTGCGCGCGCGCTCCTTCGAGCGTGCGCGGGAGCAGCGCGCGCAGGAGCGCTGCCTTCTCGGCCGGCGGCATGCGGGCGAACGTCGTGGCCGCTGCCCCGAGATCTGCAGCGGCGCGATCCAGCTCGGCAGCGGAGGTCTCCGGCGGAGACGCGACCCCGGAGGCGGAGGCAGCTACTGGCGCCGTGGCGGCCACGGGCGCCGTGGAGGCAGCTACCGGCGCGGGCGCGGCGCCGGGTACGGACGTGGCCGACACCTCGGGAACGACGGCAGGATCGGGGGAGGAGGACATCGGCGGCGAAGACTACAGGCGGGACACCCGACGGCGCGAGAGGCGCGGTGCACGAGGTGCGAACGGGAGATCGCAGGAGCACGACCATGTCGGCAGCCGCGTGGCGGACGGCCCACCGATTGGCTAGGATTTGCCGATGTCTTGCAGGTGGTGGCCCGGGGGTAGTGCGCTGCTCGGAATCCTGATCTCGAGCGCTTCCGCGATGGCGCAGCAGGCGGATCAGCTCCCGCCGGGCTACGCCCAGCAACAACCTGGCTACGGCCAGCAACCCCCGCCAGGCTACGGCCAGCAGGGCTACGGCCAGCAGCCCCCGCAGGGCTACGGTCAGCAGCCCCCGCAGGGCTACGGCCAGCAGCCCCCGCAGGGCTACGGCCAGCAACCTCCGCAGGGCTACGGCCAGCAGCCCCCGCAGGGCTACGGTCAGCCGCCGCAAGGCTACGGCTACGGCCAGCAGGGCTACGGCCAGCAGCCACCCCCCGGGTACGGTCAACCGCCGCCAGGCTACGGCTACGGCCAGCCTGGCTACGGCCCCGGCTATGGTCCGCCCCCTCCAGGCTACGGGCGCAACCGTGGTCGCGGTGACGAGGAAGGCCCCGACGGTCCCGAACCGCCGCCTCCGCCGAAGGCGCGCACCTGCTGCACCTGGTCGGTCCGCTACAACCCGTTCGACCTCCTCCTCGGCAAGGTGACCTTCGAGGGCGAGTACGCCGTCGTCGGTCCCCTCACCCTGGGTGTCGAGCCGGCGTGGATCTGGGGCTCTCCCTTCTCCGCGAACCTCGAACGCGGGGGCTACTCCATCGCGGGCACGGTGGGCGTGTACTTCGGCGGCAACGCCATGCGCGGCCTCTACCTGAAGGCCTACCTCGGCTACGAGAACTTCAAGGCCACGGTCACCCACGAGGGCGCCCGGGAGTCCGAGCTCGCCTCGAACCCCGACGCCACCAACTCCCGCACCATCGACAGCGGCATCGCCGGCGGCATGATCGGCAGCAGCAGCGTCATCGGCCGCAACGGCGGCTTCATCCTCTCCTGGGGCATCGGCATCGGCGTCGCCTTCGGCGACACCAGGCAGATCACCGTCCACGCGGATCGCTACGGGCCACAGACCGTGGTGTTCAACGACAAGACCTCCCGCCTCCGCCCCCTCGGCTCCCTCTCTCTCGGCGTCGCGTTTTGAGTCTCCACGAGGGGACCCGCCTCCCCTCGCCCCGACCACGCCTTGTCAGGGCGTTCCGCCTGGCCAGTTGCGCGCCGCGTGCCACACGGCGTCAATGCGCGCGATGCAGGAATCGTCGGCGTCCACGTAATAGACGTGATGGCGCGTGCGCGGCAGCAACATCCGACGCATCTCACGGAGTTCGAGAAGCTCGTAACGAGCACCGATCCGTGGCATGGCGCCCAGCCTCCGGGCCGCTGCACGAAGCTCGTCGATGAAGAGATCGGGTGCAGCGGGGCGATGCTCTATCCACCACGCCCGAATGACTTGAACCTGCTCCAGCGCTTCTTCGGAGCGTTCGACGCGGGAACGCCCCATCGAGCCTCAGGTCAAGCAGGCGAGAGCCTCTTCCGCATCGATCCCACGTCCCGCCGCGAACTGCTCGGCCGATCGCCGGAGCGACGCATGAAGGCGGGCGCGATCGTCGTCGTCGAGCGCATCGCCTTCATCGGCCCGCACCAGCTCGACCTCACTCCCTTCCGGCAGCTCGGTAGGCTCGTCGAGGACGAGTCGCCCTCCACGGACCTGCGCCTTCAGCGTCAACGCTATACCCACCAAACTAGCATGAGCGGTCCTCCGGCGGGCCACGCACACCCCGAGCTTTCCAGGGCGCTCTGCGGCTCCGGGCCCGACGCACGTCGCCTCCGGAAGCGGGCGAAAACCCCGGCCGCGTGGTTGAAGTCGTCAGGGCGTCCCCGCTCCGACCGGACGGCGACGTGCTACGTTCCTCCGACCAGCATGGATCTCAAGCTCGGCATCCCGGTCTGGCTGCTCTGCGGCATCATCGGCGCGTGGATCGCGACAACCAAGGGCCGCGGCGGCTGCTTCTGGTTCCTCCTCTGCGCCATCCTCGGCCCCATCGGCGTGGTCGTGGCCGCCGTCGTCTCCAGGACCGACCGCGGCGACCGCAGCTCCTGACGCTGGGTACGCCGCGGCATCTCCGGGTTCACCAGCGCATCGGAGGGGCGAGCGGGTGACTCACCACTCCACCCGAAGGGGCATCTTCTCCAGCTCCATGGGCAGGTACGGGCGCAGCGCCCTCGCGCTCCCGCGCCAGACCACGGTGACGCGGTCGTGATCTGGCTCGACCGTGACCGTCTGGATCACCGGCTCGGTCTGGTTCATCTTCCCGCCGCGGCCATCGGTGGCGATCACGGGCCGCTCACCCGGGAGGCGGAACTCCCATTTCGGCTGGCGCGGGTGGAGGTTGTAGAGCCCGATCTCCTCGTCGCCAGATAGGTACGGGAGTTGGAGCCCGAGCGACCCGCAGCACGTGAAGCGGAAATCGACCTCGGGCTCGTCGGTCAGGAAGGTCTCTTTCAGGACCGAGGCTGGCGCGAAGCCCCGCCGCACCTCTTCGAAGACCGCGTCCACTCCGTTGTGCAGCGGCACGACCCCCAGGTAGCCCAGGCGCGGGAACCAGCCGTAGTCGAACACCCCGAACGACGCCGGCAGGGGCATCTTCGGCCATGCCCGGGTGTTCCCGACCGCGAGGCGCTCGGGCGTGAGCCGGTCGGCAGGGTCTTCCAGGTTGGGCAATGCGAGCGCTTCCACCGCCTCGGGGGTGGGCTCGATCAGATACCCCTTCCCCACGAAGTTCCGCGGGTAGCTGTACTCGCTCGCCCCGGGCCCCTGCGCCTCGCGCGGCATGCAGGCTTTGACGGCTGCGGCAGGGTCGCCGAGCCGCGCCTCCGTCACGCCGTCGATGCCGCCGTAAGCGCGATCGTAGCCGAGCGGCATGCGCTCGAACGGCGCTGGCTCCGAGAAGAGCAACTGCCCCGTGGGCGACCGCGTGACGCGCCGGTCCCCGAGCGCGAGCACCTGCTTCGACAGCGCCCCGATACGCACCCCGGTGAGCACGGACGTGGAGGGACCCGGGGCATACGCGTGCCCCAGCACGAGCACGTCGGTCAGCGGCTTGTGAGCGATGAGATCCGTGTCGTGCAGGAGGAGCATCGGCAGGTCCGGATCGGCCACGAAGTCCTCGAACAGCGGGATCTGCTGCGGCGCCCGGGACAGGCGCCCACGGGCGTCGACGTGGTACGTCCGTTTGCAGACCACGGAGAGGATCTGCTTGCCCCCGGGGTCCTTCGCCGACAGTTGCCGCACCGTCGGGCTGGCGAGCGCGAACGCTTCCCTCATGGAGTCCCCGTCGGCGTCGGCGTCGGTCCCGGCGTCGGCGTCGGCCCTGGCGTCGGCGTCGGTCCCGGCGTCGGCGTCGGTCCCGGCGTCGGCGTCGGCCCTGGCGTCGGCGTCGGTCCCGGCGTCGGTCCCGGCGTCGGCCCAACAGGCACCGAGGACGGGTACTGAGGCACCGCGGGATTGTTCAGGTAGTTGTACACCGCGTCGTGCGCATGCCCCGACGGATCGGCGAGGTTGGTGAGGGACCAGGGTGCCCCGTATCCAAGCGGTGACCCGTGCCCCGCGACGCCCACCACCGCCGCAGGCAGGTTGCCGACAAAGTAGGCGGCGTAGCGGTTCCAGCCTCTGGCGTGGAGGGCAGAGGTCAGCAACGTCCCCGCGGGCAGGCGCTCGACCAGCGCGGGCGCGACGCGCCGCCAGATGGGGGCGGTGACGCGATCGATGCCCCTGCCGAACGCCTTCGTCCCCGTCAGCTTGTTGATGAGGGCCTGGATGGCCCAGTCGACGATGGCCGACACCAGCCCGGCCAGGAAGTCGGCGAGCGTCATCCAGGCTTGCACGCTGGTCCAGGTGATCACCACGCCGACGCCCGGCAGCGGCGACGTGTACCCGAAGCAGTTCAGGTTGAAGTTGACGACCTTGGCCACCGCGACGGCAACAGGCAGACCCTCCACCAGCACGGCGTTGACCCCGAACTCGGACTTGGAGCCGGTGAGCGTGTTCCAGATGGGGAGCAGGAAATGCGGGATGAGAGGAATCGGCACGTGGATGATGAAGAAGCCGATGTCGGTCCCCCGCTGCATCGTCTTGTTGCCGTCGCACAGCACCTTCTCGCTGTCCTTCGCCGTCGCGAACCCCCACGGGCCCCAGTGGTTCATCGCCCCGGTGATGTGCGCGTAGATCGGGATGATCGGCAGCCCCACCGGCGGCGGGAGCGCGGTGTGCGGGTCCAGGCCGATCATGGGGTTCACGTGGACGAGGACGTTGCAATACATGGGTCGGCCTCGGGCTCAGAGGAAGAGGTGGGCTTCCCGCATCTGCTCGGGGACCACCACGTACCGGAAGGGGAAGCGGTAGCTGATGAACACCCGCTTCTTGTCGGCCTCGATGCCGATCTGGTCGATGGCGAGGGGGCGCTCGTCCACCTCGTCGTCGAAGCGCACGCGGGCGCGCGGCAGCGTGCCGGGCACGTCGACGAGGAGGGGCGCGCCGCCGGTGACACCGCTGAGGGCGATGCGTGTCCCCGGAGCGACGGAGGGCACGATCATGCGGGGGTGCGCCGCGTTGAAGAAGGTCGCGTCGAACTGGAGCGCGGGGCCTTCGGACATGGGATCGGCCTTGCCGGCGGCGTGCGCCTTGAGCGCTGGCCCGGCGAGGCGCGCGAGCCGGATGCCGCTCATGGGCGGGCAGGGGGCCACGCCCGCCGGAAGCGGCTTGTCCTCCCACGACGAGATGAGTTGATCGGTCTCCTCCAGGTTGGGGAGCGGCTTGCCCTCGGCGCTGTCCTGCCAGAGGTAGCACCCGATCCCGTCCGGGTTGAGCGGGTAAGGCACCTCGAGGCCGTCCCACCGATCCTTGCCGCCGAACGCGAACGCCATCGTCAGCGGGATCGCCTCGATGGGGAGCGGGGAGGTCGCGTGGAGCCCGGACACCCCCTTGCGCCACACCCGCACCCCGAACACTGCGACCTCCCGCTTCCACTCGGTGCCCACCCGGACGGCCACGGTGAGGCTCTTCGTGTCGCGCCGCTCGGGGCGCGCGTGGCCGAAGAGGAAGAGGTCGACGCCACCCCGGTAGAAGAGCTGATCCGTGTCGATGACGCCGTACTCGCTCTCCCAGGGCTCCGCCGAGATCAACCAGGGCTGCTCCTCGCTCGGTTCGAGCGCCGTGCCGCGCAGGTCGTAGGTGACCTTGGTGACGAGCGACGCGGCGATGCGATCGTCGTCGATGGCGGTGCGGAAGAGCTGCGCTCGAAAGGGCGTGTGGTTCTGGAGATCCATGACCCTCGACCCGCTCAGGAGTTCAGCCGGATACGCTCGCCCTCGAGCCGCACGTCGTCGTTGGCCTGCACGCGGACGTCCCCACGCGCCGAGCGGATGTGCTGGCTGCGTCCGACGGTCTCCAGGAGCCCTCCCGCCTCGATCCGCGCATCCCCCTCGGTCGTGACCGAGACCCCGTTCTTGCCGTGGAGCGACAGGCTCTCTGCCTCGATGGCCAGGGCGCCCGTCGTCGCGAGGGAGAGGCCGGCGCCGCGCACCATGAGGCGGATGCCCTCCGGCCCGATGGCGATCTCCAGGCTGGCGGCGCCGCTCGGGTCTTTCAGGTGAAGGACGTTGCGCTCCTGATCGCCGGACACCACCAGCGCGTGGCCGTGCGCGAGCGCGAGGGTGCGGACGTCTGCCTGGGGCTCCTGGGGCGCGGCGTCGCGCCCCGAGGCCTGGTCGGAGGCCGTGGTGTCGGAAGCCGTGGTGTCGGCGGGCTCTCGGGCGTTCATCGGCTCCTCTGCGGGCGGCGGGATGGTGCTCAGTTGAGGCGGATGATGCTGCCCTTGATCACGGTCTCGCCCCCCGCCTCGATGTTGATGCTGCCGCCGCTCACCTTGACCGCGGAGGCAGAGGCGTCGAGCTGGCTGCCGCCCTTCAGGGTCGCCGCGCCGGTCTCCACGGTCCACGTCGCGGAGGTGACCTTCTTGGCAGCGCCGACCGTCTCGGTGGCATCCGCAGTCGTCGCCTCCGAGCGCGGCCCCACGACCGTATCGCTCAGGGCGCCGATTTCGAGACGGGTGGTGCCCCCGAGCTGGATGTCGAGGCGGCTGCCGAGCTGGAAATCCTTGCGCCCGCCGACCTGCAGCTCCAGCCGGTCGCCGAGCTGGAGGGAGGTCTGGCCGCCGAGCTGCACCTCCATCTGGGAGCCGCTCTGCACGAGTGAGCGATCGCCGAGCAGCGTGACCGATTGGTTGCCCGTCTGCGTCCGCGTCGAGTCCCCCGTCACCACCTCGGTCTGGTTCCCGGTCTGCGTGAGCGTGCTGTCGCCGACGATGGTCTCGGTGAGGTCTCCGACGAGGGTGAAGGTGCGGTTGCCGGTGATGCTCTCCGTCTGGTTGCCCGCCGGCAGGGTGATGCTCTGGTCCGCGCCCACGGTGATCGACTGGTTGACACCGACGACGATCGTCTGGTTGTTGCCCACCTGGATCGACTCGTCGTTGCCGATGGTGTGGGTGCGGTCGTTGCCGATGGTGAGCGCGTCGTCGCGGCCGATGACGTTGGCCTGATCCCGGCCGATGGTCACCGACTCGTCGCGTTTCACGAGCTTCGTCAGATCCAGCTCGGCCTGCATCCGCACCAGCTCGCGGCCCGGAGCGTCCTCGAACATGATCTCGTTGTAGCCCATGCCGCCGACCGTCTGGCTCTTCCAGCCGCTCTGCGTCTTCATCGCCGGAAGCGAGTAGGGCACCTTCTGCGAGCCCGTGTAGACCCGCCCGACCACCACCGGCCGATCCGGGTCGCCGCCGAGGAAATCGATGATCACCTCGTGGCCGACCCGCGGGAGGTTCAGGCTGCCGAACCCTCCGCCCGCCCACGACTGGGAGACGGGAATCCAGCACGAGGCGTTGTCGTCCATGGTCCCCTCCAGATCCCAGTGGAACTGGACCCGCACCCGCCCGAACTCGTCGACGTGGATCTGCTCGCCGGAAGGGCCCACCACGGTGGCCGTCTCCACCCCTTGCACCTTCGGCTTCGACGTGGAGAGCGACGGGTAGTACGGCACGTCCGCGCTCACCGCCTGGCACGACTCGGACCACTGTCCGCCCTGCGTCGCCGAGAGCTTCATGGTGGTGAGGAGGAGCCTCTTGCCAGCCGAGACCTCGCTCTTCGGGTGATCGAAGAAAGAGGTGACCACCCCCGGCGACAGGTCGAGGCAGTTGGTGTTGAAGGAGATGGTCCTGGCGGTCACCCGCTTGGCGTCGAGCCGCTTCTGGGCAAGCTCCTCGCCGGCCCGGTCATCCGCGCGGTACTTGCCCTTGTCGTCGGCCGAAGGCGTCCCGTCGCCCTTCTCGCTCTCGACGAGGAACGAGCCAGGCACGTAGTGGTACCGCTCCAGCCCTTCCTCCGGGGCCGTCCCTCCCTTGCCGGACTGCATCAGCCGGTAGGCCGGCGGGAGCCGGTAGTCCTGATCGCGCAGGGTGTACTTGCCCGGCCGGACCTGGCGGCCGATGCGCACCGCCGTGACGAACTCGCGATCACCCTCCATGGGCGCATCCCGGAACCGGATCGGAGGCCGCTCCTCGTTGCGCTGCGGCGCATCGCAGATCACGAGCTTGCTGTCCGTCGAGGCCGGGTCGAAGTAGAAGCTGATCCCGGCGTCCTCGAGCATCCGCGAGAGGAAGGCGAAATCGCTCTCCCCGTACTGGACCCGGTACTTGCGCTTCTTGTGCTCGGAGACGATGCGCTTGTCGAACGGGATGCTCCACTCTCCGAGCACCTTCTCCACGATCTCCAGCTCGGAGAGGCGCTGGAAGATGCGGTTGCGGCGGCTCTGGGTCAGGAACCAGAGGAACGGCGCGATCTCGATCTGGTAGGTGGAGAGGCCGTCTGCTTCGACAGCGAGTTGCTGCAGCGAGACGCACACGCCAGCCCAGGTCCGCGAGGCGCTGGCCTCCGTGCCATGGACCACGCTGAACGCCGCAGGGAGCCCGACCACCGCGTCGAGGTCGATGTCCGGGTTCGGACTCACCGCGACGACCGACACGGTGAAAAGCCTGGAAATCTGCTCGGAGATATCGACCTTGCGAACGTCGAGGGGATCGCCCGAGTCCACCTGGACCGACAGGAGGTTCGACACCGGCGCAGTCATGACTTCACCCTCCCCTGCTCCGTGCCGCCGAGACATCCACGGCCGACATGCGAGGAATGCTAGGCCATGAAGGTTGCCACTTCAACGGTTCTCGATGCTGCCACGACCCTCTCGTGAGGCGATCTCCCGGGCGCGGCGGCCCGGGTGGTGGAGGTCACTCCGTCTTCGCCTTCGCCACGGCTTTCCGCACGGAAGCGCCGAGCGCGGCGTCGCTGGCCATCCTGCCGATCCACGTCCGCTGGATGCGGATGGCGCTCTCGCCGGGCAACCCCACGTCCCGCATCACACCTTCGAGGTCGCCGCGCTCGGTGCCCACGTTCATGCGTGCCACTTCCTCGACGGTCACGGGCCCACGCTCCTTTTCGAGCTGCGCCACGTAGGCCGCGTCATAGCTGCGGAGCATCTCGCTCCGACCTCTCCGCAGCGCCCCCTTGACCTCCACCGCCCACGCCTCGCGCAGCCGCATCCATTCCGGCTCGGTCAGGTGGTTCGTCCGCAGGATCCTCGCCTTCTCATCGGGGCTGCGCGCGAGCGAGGCATCGAGGGCCGCGCAGCGTTCGAGGGGGTACTCGTCCATCGACGGCACGCTCACCTCGTCCCGGACCCCCGGGAGGGGCAGCGAGGACGGCTCCACGAGCGGCCGCTCCTCGCCCCGGCGCACCTCCGACGCCCCCCCCTCGAACCGCGCCAGCGGACCAATCATGGGGGGCTCGACCGCGAGCGCGTGCGTGGGCCCTTCGAGATCGAGGTCCTCGCGCGCGGAGGCGGTCTCGGTTGGCACATCGAAAGCCTCGACCTCGGCTGGAACCCCCGTCGGGAGCGCCACGGCAGGGGGCGTCGACGACAGCACCATGGACGACAGCGCCACGCCAGCGATCCCTCCGCGCGGCGGCACCACGGCTGGCGGCACCACGGCTGGCGGCACCACGGCTGGCGGCGCCACGGCTGACGGCACCACGGCTGGCGGCGCCACGGCTGGCGGCGCCACCGGCTGCGCCTCCACGAACGGCAGCACCTCGCGCTGGGGCACGAGCTTTATCGAGAGGGTCTCGACCCCCTCTCGCCGGCGCGCCGAGGGTGGTGCGACCGGCGCGGCGATGCCAGGCGTGCCTTCTCCCGTCCAGGTGCTCGGCCCCTCCACGAACGGGAGCACCGGTTTCGTGGAGCGCGTGCCCACGAGGGTGCTGTTGAAGGGATCCGCCGCCGGCAGTCCCTCGGACGAAGCGCCCTCTGCTGGTCGAGCGGTGTCGCTGGCCACGAGCGCGCTGCTGGCGGTCTCGTGCACCTGGACGCTCTCTCGGCCCGCCCCCGCGGCGGCAGCCCTGGCGGCGCCCTCCTCGGTGGTGATCGTCACCTGGCCGGGCTGCTGCGGGTGGTCCAGCAGCAGGTAGCCACGCCAGGTCAGCGAGCAGGTCCCCCGATCCGTGTCGATCCACATCGTGTCACACCGCAGCCACCGCTCTTCCGGCGCTCTGCTGCCCCAGGCCACCAGCGCGCGCGGCACGAGGGGGCGCAGGTTGGTGACCAGGCGCGGGTGGTCGGGGTGCAGGTTCTCCAGCATGATCCGCTCGTCGGGGCGGATCTCGTCGAGCTGCTGATCCTGGGGCGCCGCGTTGAAGTAGGCCGCGTCCACGTCGTGCGGGAGCGGCTGCTCGTACCAGCGCGCGTGGTTCCATCCCGACGCGTACCAGTGCAGCTTGCGCGCCCTGCCCGGCCAGCCGGGAGCGATGGGCCCGAAGCACACCGGCTCGATGACGTCGCGGCGGCTCGACACGTAGACCTCCGGCAGCTGGAGGTTCGGAACCACGAGCCTCCCGAGCCCGCTGGCGAGCATCTCCTGCGGCACCCCCACGGGGTTCGTCGCGTCTGCTCCGCGGCCCGCGCGCTCCCACACGAGCGGCATCTGCGCGTACGGCAGGGGCTCCAGTAGCTCACCGCTGAAGGTGAAGGAGCGATCTCCGAAGACGGTGATCGCCTTGTCGACGTCGCCCACCACCAGCCTGGTCACCAGCGATTTGACGGGTCGCCGCCCGGGGGCGTACGCGTGTCCCACGAGGATCACGTCCGCGCGCCGCTTGAAGGGTGCGAAGTCGCTCGCGAGCCTCAGGCTGCGGCGGTCGTCGTCCTCCCAGTGGATGTCCCCCTGGTACGGCGCCTCCTGCTCCTGAGCGAGGAACGACTCGCCGGGTTCGAGCGCGTAGGTCGCCTTGCAGACCACCGTGAGCGCCCAGGCGCCGGGTCTGGGCTGCCAGAGGATGGAGCCCACGCGCATGGGGCTGAGCGACACGACATCCATGGCGACCGCAGTCTAGAGCAACGGCGCTTTCGACGCCTAGCCCATCCGTCGACGGCGCGATGCGGCGATGCAAGGGACACGCACGGGGCACGCACGGGGCGCGCATGACTCGTGCACGGGGCACGCACGGCACTCAAGCTGGCGGTTGCGGGCGCGTGAAAAAGACGGCGAGCGCCAGGCCAACCGCCGCGCCTGCCACGCCACCCACGACGAACACCCACGCGCGACCCTCACGCGCGTCGAGCACGCCGAGCGCGATGCCCGCGACCGCCAGGGCGCCGACGCCGAGCAGCCCGCCCATGGTCGCCCCGCTCGCCGCGAGCACGAGCCGCGCCCCGGGGGGCGTCCTGCGCCAGGGCAGCGACGCGAGCTGCGCCTCGACGTCGCGCTGGAGCGGCATCTGCAGCAGGGCCCGCAGCGCCGAGGCAGCGCGGAGGTGCACCGCCGTGCCGGGGAGCGCGCTGGCGGTGATCGGCTGCGTGGCCCCCGTCCGGTCCACGAGGACGAGGCGACCTGCCGGCAGGGGCGCCTCGGCCCTGTCGCTCCACGCCTCCTCCGTACGCGCGCCCTCGACGCGGACATCGGTGACACCCGCCAGGGAGAGCGTGGCCCCTGGCAGCGGCACCCCGAGGAGCTGCTTGCGGACCCGGAGCGCCTGGCCTCCCTGCACGAGGTCGAGGCGAAACGTCACGGCCCCCTTCAGCGCGGTGGAGGCCATCGAGACGCCGGCCGCGAGAGCTCCGGCCGAGAACAAGAGCAACCACCACGATCCTCCCACGGTGACGTCGATCCGCTGTCGGACCGCGAGCCGGGCCCGGATCGTCGCGGCGGCCTGCTGCGCCTCGTCGACGCTCGCCCGCTGCAGGCGAACCTCTCCCCCGCCGTCGAGGACGAGGACGACCACGCCGTACGCATTGCCCTTGGTGTTCTTCCCGAGATCAGCCCGGGCATCGCGCAGCGCAGCCATCGGCACGGCCGCGCGCACCGACATCCACGGCGCGGTCGACACGACGCAGCGGGCGCCGGGCGTGCAGACCAGGTGGTCCCGTGCGAGCGCCACGAGGGCGAGCACGAGGGCCGAGAGCAACGCCGCGCCCGCGAAGAACACGAGCTTCCAGCGGACGGGGAAAGGCCCGTAGCGGACGCTCCCCGAGGCATACGGCTGGGCGGGCGCGCGGAACACCATCGCTTGGAGTGTAAACCAACCCGGAGCGCCGCCGCCCCCTCTGACCGCTGCTCACCCCTGCGGTGGCCGTGAAGCGCCGAGCAGCGCCACCGCGGCCGCGAGCTCCTCCTCGTCGAGCGCCGCGAAGCCCGCCCTGAAGGCCGACAAGCGTGCCCCCGAGGCGTGCGCGCCCCCCGGTGTGAACAGGAGCCCTCGGCCCCTGGCGGCGTCGCTCCAGGCTTCCACGTCGATCCCCGCGGCCACCCGGATCCAGAGCGCGAGCCCTCCCGA
This sequence comes from Chondromyces apiculatus DSM 436, assembly GCF_000601485.1. Classification (GTDB taxonomy): domain Bacteria; phylum Myxococcota_A; class Polyangia; order Polyangiales; family Polyangiaceae; genus Chondromyces; species Chondromyces apiculatus. The sequence continues at coordinate 15,856 of NZ_ASRX01000005.1, read as the reverse complement.
GGGGACATCCGCGGAGAGCACCCCGGCGAGGCGGGGCTCCGCGCGGAGCAGCGCCACCAGCGCGTCGCGCCGCTGCCGGTAGACACCCCGCGCCTTCCGCGCGTGACGCTGCAGCTCACCGTCCTCGAGCAGCTCGGCCACGGCGCGCTCCAGCACCACGTCGCCTTGCCGATCGAGGAAGGCCCGCTTCCGCGCAGCCGCCTCCACCACCCGCGGTGGCCCCACCAGGTAACCGACCCGGATCCCCGGCGCGAGCAGCTTCGAGAAGGAACCGACGTACACCACCCGCGCCAGGCCGTCGGCGCTGGCCAGGGGCAAGAGCGGCCTCGCCTCGAAGTGGTACTCGTAGTCGTAGTCGTCCTCGATCACCGTGAAGCCGTGGCTCGCCGCGCGCTCCAGCAGCGCGAGCCGCCGACCTGCCGAGAGCGGCACCGTCGTCGGGTACTGGTGGTGCGGCGTCACGTACACCGCGCGCACCCGCCGCCTCCGCAGCACCGCGTCGAGCGCGGAGATGCTCAGCCCCTCGCCGTCGATGGCGACGGGCACCACCTCCGCGCCTGCGAGCCCGAACGCCCCCCACGCCGGCGCATAGCCGGGCGACTCCACGGCCACCACGTCGCCTGGCGCGAGCAGCGCGAGCCCCGCCAGGGCCAGCGCCATCTGGCTCCCCTGGGTCACCAGCACCTGACCGGGGGTCGCGGCGAGCCCGCGCGCCTCGTTCAGGAAGGACGCCAGCACCTCGCGCAGCACCCCATCGCCGCGCGGATCTCCGTACCCGAGCCCGCCCCGCGCGAGCGACGCGAGCGCCCGCCGCATCGCCCTCCCGAGGGCCGTGAGCGGCGCCAGGCGCGCATCGGGCACCCCGTCCCCGAGCCGGATCATGGACCGCTGCCCCGCCTCGACCACCGCGGCCGGCGCCCTCCCCTTCGGCCGCGCGTCCGCCACCGCCAGGTCGGGCAACGTCGCCGACACGAAGGTGCCCCGTGCCGGCTCGATCACCACCCATCCCTGCGCGGCCAGCTCCTCGATCGCGGTCACCACCACCTTGCGCGTCACCCCCAGCGACGCCGCCAGCGCCCGCGTCCCCGGCAGCCCTCCGCCAGGCGCGAGCCGACCCCTGCGGATGTCGCGCACGATCCCCTGCACGAGCTGCTGGTAGAGCGGCGTCCTCGACCCCGCGTCGAGCACCAGATCGACGCGCCACGGGCGCCTCCCAACTGGACCCCTCACCATCACCGAACCGGAGCCTCCAGAGGGTCCAGGTTACCGCTACACCTCGGCTCACGCCCCTCGATTCGCGGGCGACACGCCCGTGGAGGCACGGGCGAGAGGAGAGACGCGATCATGCAAGCCCACGGAGCTACCCGATACGGATCGGCCGACTTCCACAAGACCCCGCCCCGCCCCCGGGTGGTCATGCCCGAGGTGCTCGCCCACCGCCAGGTCGAGCAGGACGGCGCGCAGGGCGAGTACTCCGCCGCGCGCAAGCACCCGGTCTTCTTCGTCGACGTGCCCTCGCACGCCATCAGCATGACCATCGGCTGGCTCGACCCCGGCCAGTCGTCGAACCGCCACCGCCACACCTACGAGACCATCCTCTACGTCCTGGAGGGCGAGGGCTACTCCGACATCGGCGACAGGCGCGTCGCCTGGAAGCAGGGCGACGCCGTCTACGTGCCGGTGTGGGCCTGGCACAACCACGTCAACACCGGCCCCGGACGGGCGCGTTACCTCGCCTGCGAGAACGCCCCCATGCTCCAGAACATGGGCGGCATCGCCCTCCGCGAGGAGGTCCCGGAGCGCGGCTCCCGCAGCGCTCAAGACCCGCCCAACGACCTGCCTGACGCCCCGCCCGACGACCCGCCTGACGCTCCCTCCGACGCTCCCTCCGACGCTCCCTCCGACGCTCCCTCCGACGCTCCCTCCGACGCGCCCCGCGACGGAGCCGATGCCGCTGCCGACGCCGGCGTCCCGGGAGGTGCCCCGTGAAGAAGACCCCCCCTCTCCACGGCATCATCGCCTACCCCATCACCCCCCTCCGCGACGACGGCAGCCTCGATCTCCCGCTCCTCGCGGCGCTCGTCGAGCGCATGGTGAGCGCGGGCGTGCACGGCATCGCGCCCCTCGGGAGCACCGGCATCCTCCCGTACCTCACCGACGACGAGCGCGAGGCCGTCACCGAGACCGCCCTCCGGCAGGTCGCGGGCCGCGTCCCCACCCTCGTCGGCGTCTCCAGCCTCACCACCGCGCGCGCCATCCACCACGCCCGGTTCGCGGAGCGCGCCGGCGCCACCGCCGTCATGGTCCTGCCCATGAGCTACTGGAAGCTCACCGACGCCGAGATCCTCACCCACGTCGACGCCATCGCGCGCGCCATCGGCATCCCCATCGCCATCTACAACAACCCCGCCACCGCCGGGGTCGATCTCACCCCCGAGCTCATCGCCCGGCTCCTGGAGATCCCGAACGTCACCATGGTCAAGGAGAGCACCGGCGACGTGAACCGCATGCACCGCCTCGTGCAGCTCTGCGGCGACGACGTGGCCTTCTACAACGGCTCGAACCCCCTTGCCCTCGCCGCCTTCGCTGCCGGCGCCCGCGGCTGGTGCACGGCCGCCCCCCACCTCATCCCGGCGCTGAACCTCGCCCTCCACGACGCCATCACCCGCGGTGACCTCGACGCCGCGCGCCGCGCCTTCCACGCCCAGCTCCCGCTCCTGCGCTTCATGAAAGAGCACGGCCTCCCGCGCGTCATCGCCGCCGGCCTCACCCTCACCGGCACCCCGGTCGGCCCCCTCCGCGCGCCCCTCCTCCCCCTCCCCGAGCGGCACGTCGCCGAGCTGCGCCGCCTCCTCGTGGACCTCGGCGCCCTCCCCGCCTGACCTACCCGTCGGGGATGCATGCGACCGCGAACCCTGCGGTCTGCAGCGCGCTCCGGGGCACGCACCAGGGTCTTCAGGCCGCGCTCCGACGCGCGCACCGCGCTCAGCGCAGCCCGCGCTCCAGACAGGACGAGAACCGCCGCTCCAGCCGCGCCTGTAGCTCCGGCGAATCCATGCGCTCGGGCACCGCACAGCACGCGAGCGCGATCTTCGTCCCTGCCGCGCCTTCCACCTCGCGGACGCGGGAGTAGGTCCGCAGACGGAGCGCAGGATCCTGCGCATGGGCCGCGGCCACCAGCCGGTCCACGGCCTGCTGCCACGACGCGACGGCGCCCCCGGGCCGCAGCACCACCACGCACGGAAACTCCGCGTCGTCCACGGTGACGAACTCCGCGAACGGTTCCTGGGCGAGGTGCGCCGCGACCCGCGGCTCAAGAAACGCCCGCAAGCAGGCCACGGGCGTCGACGCGGGCCATGCCGGCGCGCCTCCCTCTCGCCCCCTGTCAGCGGCAGCCCCGCGCGCTTCCTGCGACTCCTTGAACCGCTCCACGTAGCGCGACACCCGCCGTGAGAGCCCCCCCGGATCGGAGGACCTCGCAGGTACCATCGCGAACAGCGTCAGCCGCACGTCGCCCGCGCCCATGGCCACCTGGGTCATCCACAGCGAGACCTCCCCCACCGCCGTCTCCTGCGCCACCTCGCGCGCGATCCCCTGCACGGCGGCACGCCAGCCATCTCCCGCCACCCCGACCCGCAGCACCACGATGCAGGGCAGCTCGTCGGCGAGCACCTCCACCACCTCGCCCACCCCCGACGCGCCGACCACCCGGCGTGCCACCGCCTCCAGCACCGCCGCCGCGCTTCCTTCCGCGCTTCCTTCCGCGCTTCCTTCCGCGCTTCCTTCCGCGCTTCCCACCGCGCGCTCTCCCGGCTCCGTGCTCATGCGTCGACGCCTCCCGCCCCCCCGCCTTCGCCGTGCCTCACGGCCCGTTCCCCGGAGCTGGCGCATGCGACGCGTCCGCGAGCACGCCTCGGGCGCGGTGACCCGTCCGCGTGCGCGCCTCCTCGTCGTCTGCCGTGCCGGGGGGTGCCATGGACACCGCGGTGTACCGCGTCTTCTGGTCTCCCTCCTGCGTCTCGTTCGACCACATCGACATGCCCACCGCGCCGCCATACTCGGGCGACGCGCTCATCTCCCGGAGCGCCGCCTGGAGCTTCTCCTGCCATTGCGGGTTCGCCTGGCTGGCCTTGACCACCGCGATGCAGGGGAACTCCTCGCACTCCAGATCGACCAGCTCCCCGAGCTTGTGCTTCTGCAGCGCCGCCTGGAAGTTGGCCTCCAGGGCCTTCTCCCGGAACCCCGCCGGAAGCTGCATGGGCCACGGCTGCGGCTTCCCTTCCAGCTCCGCGATGCGCGCCTGCGAGTCCCCGGCCTCCGCCCGCAGCCCGCGCACTTCCTCCTGGAGGCGGCCGATCTCCTTCTCTTTCTCGGTGACGAGCTGCCCGATCGTGCGCCGCGGCGCACCCTCCTTGGATTCCCGCGCCTCACGCGCCTCCCGCGACTCGGACCGCTCCGCCTGTGGCTTGGGCGCTGGCGCGGCATTGGCCTGCGCCGACGGCGCTGCTGCCGGCTGGGCGGTCGCGCCGCCAGTGACGAAGACCTGGTAGACGAGAATGGTCACCGCCGCGCCGGCTGCCGCGGACAGGAGATGACCCGCCTTGGATGAACCGCCTGTGCTCATAGCCCTCTCGAAGCAGGTATATCACGCGCGCACGCCTGGACGGCCCGCGATCCGTCACGCCGGAACGCTGAGCGAGAGGTTCTCCTGCGGCGCGGCGTCGAGCCGCTCCAGCGCCGTCACCGCCGGGGCGCCCCGCCCCGCGCCCGTGAAGAGCCCCGACCCCTTGAGGCGCTCCTCGATGTGCCGGACGAGCTGCTTCTCCACCACGCACATCGCGATTCCCTGCGCCTCGGGCCCGACGTACTGATGATTGTCCTCGGCCATGTAATAGCCCGAGCAGGAGCCGAAGTAGGGGCACCGCGCGCACGAGAGCGCCATGCGCATCTCGGACGCCTTCACCGACCGCTCCCGGCTCTCCGAGGCGAGCAGCGCGTCCACCGGCGTCGTGAAGATGTTGCCGTAGCGATACGCCGCGTCGTACGCCTCCGGATACCCGAACGCGTCGCCATTGGTGTTCACCATGATGGCCGTCTCCCACTCCCGGCGGTTGTAGAACGTGGGCAGGGTGTGCCCCCGGAGGTGCCGGACGGCGGCCTGAATGTGCCCGGACAGCGGCACGATGTTGAGCGCCTTGTCGCTCTCCATCCACAGATCGGCGAGGGTGCAGAACGCCTTCAGCACCTCGTCCGCGGTGATGGAGAAGTCCGCGTGCTGATCCTCGAACGCCCCCGGGAACAGCGGCAGCAAGCGGAAGCTCATGCCCATCTTCTCGTAGAAGCGGAAGATCTTCTTCACCTGGTGCAGGTTCCGGCGCGTCAGCACGCTGATCCCGCCGAACTGGACCCCCGCCTCGCGCAGGCGATCCATGTTCGCCAGCACGCGCGCCTGCGAGTCCTTCCCGGCCAGGTTCACCCGCAGCCCCCCGAACAGATCGATGGACACCCCCACCCCGTCAAAGCCGTCCCGGAGCAGCCGGATGCGCTCCTCGTCCAGCACGGTGAGGTTCGTCTGCACCACGTTCTCCACCTGGAGGTGCTCGCGCCCCGCGAAGATCTTCTTCTGCCGCGCGAAGGTCTCCCAGTACAGCTCCGGCTCCTGGATCAGCGGCTCGCCGCCGTGCCACACCAGCACGATCCGCGACCGCTCCTCCTGCGCGCCGTAGTACGCCGCGATGTGCGTGTACATCCTGTCGAGCTGGTCGAGCGACATGGCGTCGCGATTGCCGAGCTCCGGCATCTCGTAGCAGTACCTGCAACGCAGGTTGCAGAACTTGGATACCTTGACGATGTAATGGACCGTGCGCGCCGGAGTCTCCGCCATGTCGCCCTCGCCAAGCCGTCTTGCCTCGCTCGAGCACCGACCCGTCCCCCGGCGACCGACACCAGGCCAGCCCTCCGGGGGACGCGCCGCAGCGGTGCGTCAGTCGTCCTCGTTCCGGACCGCCACCAGCACGTCGGACGCCGAGGTGGGCGCGGCGGCCTCGGGGGACTCCCCGGTCGCCGTCGGAGACTGGACGATGATGATCTGGCCCCACCATTGCTCCCAGATGATCTGGGCCCACCCGGGCGCAGCCGCTTCCTTGCCCGCCTCGCCGCCCGAGAGGCCCAGCTTGTCGCCGAGATTCTCGGAGTAATTCAGTTTCCGGTCGCCCCCTTCGACCGTCGCCCCCTCCCCCGGCCCCGCCGTGGCCGTGGCCGCAGGGAGCGTGAGGGCGAGCGTCAGGAGATATTTGACGAAATCCTTGTCCTTGGTACCCATCGTGGCCTCCACCGAGCGATGCTGGATGACGCGAGCGATACCGCACGTCCACCGCGCGGATCGATGAAGCTCCGCGGAGACGTGGGAATTGGGTGAGCCAGTTTCCGTGCTAACAGGCCGCCGCGCTTCACGTCAATGTGGATCGCGCCCGCCAATCCCATTTCACGCGCGTGCCACCGCTGATTACAGCTATGGGGCGATTTCTCGCGTGACACGCGCCACGCGCCACGCGATTTCCAGCGCCCGCGAAATCACCACGGCCGGATTTCGCGCCCGCGCGATTTCAGACGCGTGGGGCGATGTGCGCTCCGACGAACACGTCTCCTGCCACGAGCGCCACGAGCGCCACGAGCGCCACGAGCGCCACGAGCGCCACGAGCGCCACGAGCGCCCTGCTCCCGCAGCGCCCCACGCCACCCCTCCCTGGCTCCGCGGGCCCACACCCCCGGACCTGCGCCCTGCTCCCGCTCCTTCGCCCTCCCCGCTCAGGCGAGCACCCCGAGCGACGCGTTCTCCTCGACCGGCCCATCGAGGTGCTTCGCCCGCATCCATTGCTGATCGAGCTGCTTCGACCCCGCGAAGAGCCCGGTCTGCTTCAGGCGCGCCTCGATGTGCCGGATCAACCGCTGCTCCACGTGGCACATCGCGACCCCCTGGGGGCCGGCGCTGCCCCCCTCGGGGCTCTCCTCGGCCATGTAGAAGCCCGAGCACGATCCGAAATAGGGACACTGCGCGCACGCGCCCGCCATCCGCAGCTCCGACCCTTTCAGCGACTTCTCGCGGTTCTCCGAGGCGAGCAGCGCGCTCATCGACGTCGTGAAGATGTTCCCGTAACAGAAGGCCGGATCATAGGCCTCGGGGTAGCCGAAGACGTCGCCATTGGTATTCACCATGACCGCCGTCTCCCATTCGCGGCGGTTGTAGTAGACCGGCAACGAATCCCCCTGCAGGTGCTTGATGGCCTCCTGGAAGTGGCCCACGAGGGGCGTGATCTGGATGTTCCTGTCGCTCTCCAGCCACAGGTCGGCGAGCGTGCAGAGCGCCTCCAGCACCTCGTCCGGCGTGATCGCGTACTCCGCGTGCTGGTCCTCGAAGGCCCCAGGGAACAGCGGGAGGATCCGGAAGTTCATGTTCATCCGCTCGTAGAAGCGGAAGATCTTCGTCACCTGCTTCAGGTTGCGCTGGGTCAGCACGGTGATGCCCCCGAACGGCACCCGCGCCGCGCGAAGCTTGTCGATGTTCGCGAGCACCCGCGCCTGGGAGTCCCGCTGCGCCAGGTTCACCCGGAGCCCTCCGAACAGATCGATGGAGACCCCCACCCCCTTGAAGCCCTCGCGCAGCAGGCGAATCCGCTCCTCGTCGAGCACCGTCAGGTTCGACTGCACCACGTTCTCCACCACCACCCTGCCACCTGCGCCGAAGATCTCCTGCTGACGCGCGAAGGTCGCCCAGTACAGGTCAGGGCTCTGGAGGAGCGGCTCCCCCCCGTGCCACACGAACACGATGCGGATGGGCTCCTCCAGGGACCCGTAATGGTCGGCGAGGTGCGTGTACATCCGATCGAGCTGCTCGAGCGACATCCGCTCGGGGTTCCCCAGCTCGGGCATCTCGTAGCAATACTTGCAGCGAAGGTTGCAGAGCTTGGACACCTTGACGATGTACTGGACCGTGCGCATCGGAGCCTGGTTCATGTCGCCCTCGCCGACCCGTCGCGAACAGGCCTCCGGGAGAGCTGCCCATGCGGCCCCCTCTCCCGGCGCATCCGTCGCCCTCGTCAGCCCTATTCGTCAGCCCTATTCGTCCCGGACCACCCGCAAGATCTCCACGGCAGACGTCATCTCTTCCGCGTCATCGACCTCGATCGCTGCCGCGACGGGCCCCTTCTCCCGCCAGATCTCGGGCCACCACTCCCCCCACTCCCGGTAACCCGGCGGCTTGGCGGCCTGCTCGCTTCCCTGTGTCTTGCCGAGGCCGAGCTTGGCCTCGACGTTCTGCGCAAACTTCAGCGGCTTCTCGGCGCTCTCGACCGTCGCCTCGTCCCCCGTCACCTCCCCCGTCGTCGCCGCGGCGGCGCTGACCGTGGGGAGCGTGAGCGCGAGGCCCAGAAGATATCTGACGAAAGCATTCTCTCTGGAACCCATCGTTGCCTCCAACGAGCATGGCTCGTACGACGCGCGCGAACCCGCACGTCTCCGTCGAGGCCCGCAATGGTCTCCCGGGACATGGGCTTGGGTGTGCCATCGTCAGGGCTAACAGCTCGCCGTTTCACCCGTCAATCGCCCTGCCCTGCGTGCAATGCCGTCCCAGCGCCATGGCCCTCGTCGGACCGCTCGCGCGCGATTTCTCGGCCCTTACCCGCATGCGATCGGCAGTGCGGCGCCATGATCGACCCAATGGCGACGTGGGCAGACCGGCGCCGAAGTCACCCGATCAGCGCTCCCCCTTCGCCTGCCTCCCCGCCTGCCTCCCCGCCTGCCTCCCCGCCTCCTTCCTTCGCCAGCATCGTGCGCGCCTCGCGCACCATTGTCGGCACGGGGTGCCTCGCCACGCACGCTGCCCGCTTCACGAACGTGGCAAACGTCGCCCGCGCCCGCGCCTGCCGCCCGGCCAGCGCTTGCAGCTTCCCCTCCCAGAACAGCGCCTCCACGAGCGCCCTGTCGAACCGCAACGCCCGCCGCGCCGCGCCGATCCCCGCCTCCACGTCTCCCGCCCCCTTCCTCTCCCGCATCTCGCAGATCGACACCGCCAGCGCGAGCTGCGCCCGCGCATCCCGCGACCGCACGTTGGCCGCGCTCACCACCTCCACGTGGCGCATGTCCGCTTCCCGCCCCTGCCGCGCCTTCCTCCGGCACGTGACGCAGTCGACCGCGACCGAGTCCTGCCAGAACCGCAGCGTCTCGTACCAGTACTTCTGCTCCGTCGCGCGGAAGACGAACTCGTCGCCGCAGGTGCGGCACCGCCGGTCCTCGTCCACGTAGACCATCTTCCCCCCACCGAGCCCGAACACCTGCCGCGAGACATCGGCCGCCACCACCCCCTCCGGCAGCTTGCGCACGTCGTCCGGGTGCAGATCCCAGAGCGTCATCGACCGCCCTTCCGGCGTGGTCACCGTCCGCACCGCGAGCCGCAGCGTGCCGAACGGCGACTCCCACGTCTTCACCTGCAGCGCGCCCTCGGAGCGCACGGGCTCACGGCGCTCACGGCGCCCTCGACGCTTGGCCATCCCGCCACGATGCCCCCCCCGCCGCGGTGCCGCAAGTCAGGCCCACGGACAGCGCTCGTCTCGCGCATCGCCCGCCACCGCTGCGCCTCGCTCCAGCCCGGCGCGTGCCGCTCCCCCGCGAGATCGCGTACCCTCCCTGCGCGTGCTCAGGACCTCCCAGCGATGGATCTCCGGCGCCCCGTCCTCCCTCCCGGGCGAGGTCCTGCTGCTCAAGGTCACCGGCGCCAGGCGCCCGACCTTCCGCCTCGAAGCCGCCGCCGACTACCGCCTGCGCCTCCTCGCAGGCGCGCGCCCCTTCCTGTGGGCCCGCATCGACGACTGGTGGCACGGCGCCTGGCTCGTGCGCGCCCCCGCTCCTCCCGACCCCCTGCTCCCGCCCCTCCGCGCCGTCGACGCCCGCGCCGTGCAGCACGACCTGCAGAGCCCCCACTGGTGGCGCACCTGGACCCTCCGCGCTGTCGACACCCTCCGCGCGAGCGCCGCGCTCCTCAGCAACGGCCTCTGGTGCCTCGGTGAGGTGCCCGTGGTCCCGCCCAGCAAGGCGTGGGGTTACCCCTGCGTCCCCGTGGACTACGCGCTGGAGCCCGCATTCCCGCCCGCCTACGTGCCCGCCGCGCGCGGCTGCCTCCCCTTCGTCGAGGAGACCTGGGCTGGCGGAGACCCCACCCCGGCTGGCGCGCTCCTCCCCCTGCGCGACCTCGGCGCCGAAGACGTGGGCCGCGTGCACGCCTGGAGGAAGCACGCGCGTGACGGCACGCTGCCGCCGGTCCTCGCCGTGCACCTGCGCCTCCTCGGCAAGTACCTCATCCTCGACGGGCATGTGCGCCTCGCCGCCGCGCTGGAGGAGGGCGTGACGCCTCCCCTGCTGGCCGCGTGGCCGGTGCGCGAGCACGCGACGCCGATCCCGGAGGCGGTCCGGGCGCACGTCTGGGAGACGCTGGAGCTGCCCGCGTCCCTACCCGACGCGCGGCGGGTGGAGGTGATGAACAGCGCGCTCCAGGCGGTGTTCGCGCCGCGGGTGGCCTACGTGCACCGCCCGAAGGCGTGGCCACTGCGCGGGGGCGTGGCGACCTGGAGGGAGGAGGTGGGGCGACGCTTGCGGGAGCTAGGCCTCACGCGCCAGGAGATCGCGCTCGCCCTTGATCCCTGAGCCGCCGTTCTTCGCGCGCCCCTACTTCACCGTGAAGGTCGCCTCTGGCGGCGCTGGCGTCTGGGCGAAGAGGCACACCTCGTGACCGTTGGCGCTGCCCCCGACGATGCCGCCGGAGACCTCGGCCTTCACGGAGTGCTCGGGCGCCTTCGAGCCCTTCAAGGCGACACAAAGCCCGCCTTTCACCTTCGGCAGCTTGGAGCCTCCAATCCCGTACTGGACCCCCTCGGTGCCCATGGACGTGCCGTTCCCGGTGGGGGCCATGTAGGTCGTGCGGAGACCGTCTTTGCTGGCTTCCACGCCAGCCGCCATGCCGCCGTCCGACACCTCGAAGCTCGCGTTGGTGACCTCCAGGATCGGCTGGTTGCACGCCAGGCGGCCGGTGATCCCGTTCTCGCACATCATCGCGCGCTTGAAGGCGGCCTCGGACTTCGCGCGCTCCGCCGGGGTCTGGTTGTTGGCCCGCAGCTCCTGCGAGTACACCCGACCGCTGGTCCCGTTGGCGCGCACGCTCCGCTTGCCCTGGGGATCGCCGGGCCTGCACACCCCCTCGAAGTTGTCGATCGCCGGCTTCTCGGCCGGTGCCAGCGTCCTCCCCTCCAGAGGGCTCTTGCGCATCAGAGAGCTGGAGAGGCCGCCAGGTATCGGAGAACTCATCGGGTCACCTCGCGGAAGAGGGCACGGGACTGGAATGCGTGCATCGTCGTCACCTCCACCGGTCAGCCGGAGCTGACGTTCATCTGACAGAGATCCAGGTGCCGCGCGCAGAGCTTCCCCTCCACGCGCACGGTCTTCGAGCCTTCGACGATGATGCTGTCCCCGCTCCCCAGCGACACCCCTGACGCCACGCCCTGCCCCGCGTTGCCGATCACCCCGCGGACGATGCTGTCCACGTGGAGCACCTTCTCGCGCCGCGCGTTCACCTTCTGCGCGTAGTCGGCCTTCTCGGGAGGCAGCACCTGGTAGATGTCGAACGGCACCACCACGCCGTTCACCTTGCAGAAGTCGGGGTTGATGTTGACGACCCTGAACGCGGCCTCGGCATCGGCGATGTGACGTTCGCTCATGTGACCTCCATCAGCACGATCATGGCGGACCGGATGTCCCACGCCTGGTCGAGCGTGAGCCGCCAGCACAGGCTCACCGTCGCGGCATCCAGGTCGAGGTGCACCGTGTCGAGGTGCAGCGCATCCCGGTAGCCGTTCTCGGCCCCATCGACCAGGCCGGCCACGGCCCGCACGCCCGGGAGCGCCACCGTGAACGGCCCCGGCCCGGGCATCAGCCCGGTGAGCACGATCTCCTCGTCCCCTTCCAGGTAGCTCGGCGTGATCAGCGCCGGGTGGGCGCACTGGAAGAAGCGTGGATCGAAGTCCTTCGGGTAATCGGCGGGCAGCCCCCGCGCCACGTCGTCGCGCATCGCGCGCTCCCAGGCCTCGTCGTAGGTCCCCGCGTACCTGAGCCGCGAGGTCCAGGGCCGCGCCACGGGCCCGAACCCGGTGAGCGCCACCTCGCGGTTGAACGCGGTCACCGGCTGCTCGTGCGGCTGCCACTGCGGCGCGCGGTACTCGACCGAGGTGTCCATGGCGCGCTCGTCGAAGAAGCCCGTGCCGCTCGGGTTCGGCGCGTACACCACCAGCGCCGGTTGTGGCGCAGGCGCGGGCGCGGGCGTGGACGCGGACGCGGCCTCGCCTTCGCCAGCACTGGACGCGGGGGCGGGGTAAGCGCCTCCGTACGCGAGCTCGTAGCGGATCGGCACCTCGAAGGTGGGCTCGGGCTCCGTCAGCGTCCACCCTTCGCCCCGGTGTGCCGCCAGCAGCGCGGCCCGAGGACCTGGGCGCGGTAGGCGAGCTTCGTCTCGCCGCGCCTCCGGACCTCGACGGCCGCGTCCCACGTCTTCCGCGGCGTACCGCCGGGCGCCTGCACCGTCCCGGTGACGATGACGTCGGTGCTGGGCTTGACGAGCAGCGCCTCGCCCGCGTGCTTCAAGCTCGATCGCTCCGCCGCGGCGGGATCCCAGGGCTCGTCCGCGAGCGCGATGTCGCGCTGCTTCGCCGCGAGCCCGAGCTTGCCCTGCGCGAGCGCGAACGTCCCCTTGACCACGACGGTACCGTGGAACCTGCGCCCGACGCCCATCTTGTCGCACTGGAACAGCGCGAAGGGCGTCTCGTTCTGCACCAGCCGCAGGCGCGGCTCGGGGATGGACGGCGCAGTCGTACGCGGGCCCGGATCATCGCTCAGTCCCGAGCGTCCTGTAAACCCTCGGCACCCACCCCGGCACGACGCCTTGCGGTACTCCCACCCCCTGGAGACCGCTGTGCTAGAACATCGCCATGAGGCCCACGGCGAACCTCCACAGCGACCTCTCTCCGGAGGAGCTGCCTGCTTACGCGATCCCCCGCGCCGCTGCCCTCACGCGCCTCTCTCCCTCCACGCTCCGGCTCTGGGCCTGCGGCGACGGCGACCACAAGGCCCTCTTCAAGCCCGCCTCTCGCGCTCCGCTCGCCCTCTCGTTCTCCAACCTCATCGAAGCCTTTGTCCTCGCCTCCATGCGCCGCGTCCACGGCATCTCCATGCAACGTGTCCGCAAGGCCCTCCGCTTCGTCGGTGAGGAGCTCGGCTACGCTCGCCCCCTCATCCACGCCCGCTTCCGCACGGACGGCGCCCACCTCTTCGTCCAGCACGCGGACCGCCTCCTCGACATCAACTCCGAGGGCCAGGCCGTCCTCCGCCAGGTCCTCGACGCGAGCCTGCAGCGCATCGACTGGGAAGGCGACCTCGCTGCCCGCCTCTACCCGTGGGTACGGGGCGGCGCCCTGGCGCGCCAGCCCAAGACCATCGTCGTCGACCCGCGCCGCGGCTTCGGCCACCCCGTCATCACCGGGACAGGCGTCGAAGCCCGCATCGTCGCCGAGCGCTACCGCGCTGGAGAGTCCATCACCGCCCTCGCTACCGACTACGCCCTCGGCATCGAGCAGATCGAGGACGCCATCCGCTGCGAGATGCGTGAAGCTGCCTGAGCCCTTCACCTACTTCGTCGACCGCTCCCTCGGCCGCGAAGTCGTCGTCCAGGCCCTGCGCGCCGCAGGCGAGCAGGTCCACGCCCACGACGACCTCTTCCCTCAGAACACGCCTGACACCACCTGGCTCACCGATGTCGGCCAGCGCGGCTGGTGGTCCTGACCAAGGACAAGAACATCCGCGTCAACCAGCTCGAACACGTGGCCCTCGTCCGCGCCAACGTCGCCTGCATTATGCTCGGCCGTGGTGATTTGACGGCCGCTGCGATGGGCAAGATCTTCGTCGACAACCTCCCTCGCATCCGCCGCGCACTGCGCCGCTTCGAGGTCCCCCTCGCCGCAAGCCTGAGCGCCAGCGCGGGCCTGCGCGTCCTGCTCGCTGCCGGCCAGTGGCTGAAGCCACCCAAGGAGATCAAGTGAGCACGCGGAGCGGTCGCTCACTCGACGAACTCGAGTCCCACCGTCAAGGGTGGTTGACGAGCTTCTCCTGCAGTTCTTTCAGGGCGTCATTGTAGGGCGAGTGCTCTCCTAGCTGGTGGCACAAGGCTCGACTTGGGCACTTTTGCGCCCAGCACCCTCGTGATCCAGCCCTCAACGCAGAGGGCCCTCGGAGGTGGCGCTGACCTCAAGGAGGGCGGAGGTCACCTTTATCGATTGCAGATGAAGAGTCGGCTCTGCCAGCTTCCTGCGTAATCAGCCAATTCTCCGGGGAAATCAGCCTGTATCGCAGCGTTATAAGGCTTCCGACACGGGGACTCGTCAGCAAAGGAGGAGTTGCAAGACAACCACCTTCGACTGGAGGTCCCCGTGCCGGATATGGCCATCGTAGGCAGCTTCCTCGCGCAACTGCAAGCCTTCGAGCCGCTCTTCACCGCCTCGTCGTTCCGCACCTTCCAGGTGCTGGCGTGCGGTTGGGTACTGGCGCTCGGTCGACATACGGTCACCACAGCCGTGCGGTCGGCCAACGCCGCGCAGTGGAAGCACATCCGCAGCTTCCACCGGTTTTTCTCCAGAGCGAGATGGGGACTCGACCAGCTCGGTTTGGTACTGGCTCGGCGCATCGACGGTCGGCTGCCGAAGGACCTTCCGTTGGTCCTGGTTCTCGACGACACGCTGGGACGACGTACCGGAAAGAAAGTCGCGTACGCCTCGATGCATCGCGACCCACTGCTGTCGACCAGGGTGCGGCACATCTTCTCTTGGGGTCACCTCTGGGTCGTGCTGGGCATCACCGTGCGGATGTTCGACAAGACCTTCTGCTTGCCCGTGCTGTTTCGGCTCTATCGCAGCGAGAAAGTGTGCGCGCGAAACAAGTGTGCCTACCGCACCATGCCTGAGCTTGGGGCCGACCTCATCGCTCTACTCGCCAAGGCGTTGTCGCACCGCGCTCTCATCCTGGTCGGCGATGGCGCGTACAGCAATCAAGCGCTCGTCAAGCACCGCCCGGCCAACGTCACCGTCGTGGGTCGGTCGCGTCTGGATGCGGCCATCTATGCTCCCCCGCCACCTCGACAGCCGGGCCAGATGGGGAGACCACGCGTTCGGGGGGTGAAGCTGCCTGCACCCGGCCTCCAAGCCAACGCCAAGGGTGCTGCTTGGCAGTCGCTTGAGGTGTTCGTCTATGGCCGCACCGTCGCGGTCAAAGCGCTCGTCATCGACGCCCTCTGGTACAGCGTGTCCGGAGGACAGCAGATGCGTTTGGTGGTGGTTCGAGACTTCCCCGGCCATGAAAGGGACGACGTCTTGTTCAGTACCGATGTCTCCCTCCCGGTGACGGACGTCATCGAACTGTACGCCAAACGCTGGTCGATCGAGGTCACCTTCCAAGAAACCAAGGGCAAGCTCGGCTTGGAGCAACCTCGCTGCAGGGCCGAGCGCGCCGTCGAACGGACGGCGCCCTTCACCTTGCTTCTCTACACCCTCGTGGTGCTCTGGTACGCCAAGACGGGTTGTACGCTCAGGTCGGCCCAGCCCCCCAAGGCTCCCTGGTACTCACCCCGAAGCCGCCCCGCCAAGACCCAGCCCGCCTTCTCCGACATGCTCGCGACACTACGTCGCGCATCGTGGGCCGAGCGACTTTCGACGTCTGCTGCAAAGACCACGATGTCGAAGAAACCATTCACGCCTCTGCTGGCATGCCTCGA
>NZ_ASRX01000004.1 GCF_000601485.1 Chondromyces apiculatus DSM 436 | reverse complement strand
CCCCCTGCCTGGCCCCCCCCTGCCTGGCGCCCTCCCTGGCGCCCTCCCTGGTGCCCCCCTGCCTGGCCCCCCTCTCCCGGGCGCCCGTGTCCCCGCCCATCTCCCAGATGTCGGGCTTCCTCCGGCCCACGTCGGCCAGGATGGCCAGTGCGCCCACCACCTCCAGCGCTTCCCGCGGCGTCAGCGGCGCGCGCCCCGTCAGCCGGAAGAGGGGCAGCAGCGCGGCGATGCGCTCCATGGGCAACCGCTCCTGGAGCGCCCTCACCACCGACAGGAGGCGCGCCCCGGCGGCGCACTGCGCGATGGGCAGCCCACCCGCCACGTAGACCGCAGGGCCCTTGTCCTCGGGCCAGGGCAGCCTCCCGAGCCGCTCCTCCAGCAGGATCGCCCAGGGCTCCACGGAAGGCACGAGGAGCGCGATCTCCTCGAAGGGCGTCCCCCGACCCACCTCGTCCACCACCCAGGCGGCTGCCGCGTCGAGCTCCTCGTCCACGCTTGGATGCACCTCGACGCTTACCTCACCGCGCATCTCGCCGCGCGCGCCCTCCTCGTGCCCCTCGCCATGCGCGCCCTCCTCGTGCCCCCGCGCCGTGGCGTCCTCGAACAGCCAGCGCCCGAGCTGCCCGAGATCCCCGGCCGCCTCTGCGTCCTCCGCGGTGCCCGTCCTCAGCGCGTCGGCCGCTTTCATCCCGAGCAGCGCCTCCATCCGCGCCAGGTAACCCTCGTGCCGCGGCCTCGCCGCGAGCAGCCCGAGGGTCAGCCGGGGCAGGGCGAGGACGAAATCGCGCTCCACCACCGTCAGGTCACCTGCGACCACGGCGAGGGTGGACCCCTCGAAGGGCCAGGCCGCGGCGCCGGACGAGAGGACCGCCGCCGCTTCGGCGAGGAGCCGCGGCGTGGTCACCGAGGTGCCAGCCTCGCGGTCCAGCGCCGCCCAGAGCGCCGCCACGTCCCGCTCCCGCGGACCGGCGTGGCCTGTGCCGAGCAGCGCGCGCGGCGACAGCCCCTGGGTCTCCAGGTCCCGCAAGGTGCGGGCGAAGGCGTCTTCCCAGCCCCGGCAGTCGCGGAGCTGCGCGGGGTCGAAGCGCTCGAGCTGCAGCTTCTGCCGGAACAGCGCCGCGAGCCGCGCTTGCCGCATCTCCTCCTCCCCTGGCGATAGCGACGACCTTGCCGTGCGCAGCACCGCCTCCGCGGCCCCTGGCACCGTCAGGAACCGCGTCCCCGCGAGCCCGTCTGCGCGTCCCTGCCGCAGCAGCTCCCGCCGCAGCCCGTAGGCGGCGCGCCCGTGCGGCACCAGGACGGTCCGCAGGGGCACCGCGCCGACCGGGAGGTCGAGTATGGCCTGCGCCCACGCCGCCGTGCTCCAGAGCACCAGCATCGGTCGCCCCGCCTCGCCGGGCAGCGGACCTCCGGGTGGGGCCACGCGAAGTGCGCCAGCCCGTTTCCATCCGGAGTCGATGCTCGTATTACCAATCGATGCGATTGCGCGGATGGTCGTCATCCGAAATTCGACTCCGCTTCTTCGTGAGCGCCGCAAGACCTTCATTGGGCCGCTGTTTCAGCACTGCGTACGTCCCCTCAGGGCGATGCCGCGTGCTGCTCGTTTCGATGCGAGGCGGTGATTATCACTGCAATACGACGGCTCGCAAGAAGATTGACGCGCATGAATCGCGTGCAATTCTGGGTAAGCTAGCGTGTTTCCAGGCAATCACACGGACGCTTGAGCGTGCGTATCGCTTCTATCCGACAAATTGCAAACGTTTGGCTGAGAAGGCAGGCACTGAACCGGTAAGCGATGGAGAGCGCTGCGCGCGCCCGCGCCGGTGATCTCAGCGGCCCTCTGCGGCGTGTGGCAACGAAACCGATGGTTCCGGAAGACGAAGCGGACCGCCGTACGGCAGCCCGCTGGCGCGGGAGAGGCTCTCCCGGCCGAGGTGCGCGGCCGGGATCCTGGCGCTGAACGTGTGCTGGCGCGGAACGCGTGCTCGGCGGAGCGGGGCTCGCGGGAGCGAGGCCGGTCAGTCCTCTTTCGCCTCGCGCTTCGCCTCGCGGAGGCTGGGGATCCGGTCGTAGAGCGCGCCGATCTCGTGGAGCCGCCCGGCGTGCTCCCTGCGGAATGGGTCGCCCGTGAGCCGGAATCGCCAGTTGCCGTCGGCCTCCGCCGGGGTGTTCATGCGCGCCTCGGCGCCGAGGCCCAGCACGTCCTGCATCGCCACCACCGCGATCCGCCCCACGGAGGCGAACGAGGCGCGGATGAGGTCCCAGTGAATCTGGTCTCCCGACACGCTCAGGTATCGCTGCGTGTGGGTGCGCACGTGCGGCTCCGCGCTCCGCCACCAGCCGACGGTGGTGTCGTTATCGTGGGTGCCCGGATACACCACGCTGTCCTCGGTATGGTGGTGGGGCAGGTGGGTGTTGTCGCCGCCGCCGCCGAAGGCGAACTGGAGCACGCGCATCCCCGGCAGCTTCGCCTCCTGCCGCAGCGCCACCACCGGCTCATCGATCATGCCGAGATCCTCGGCGATGAGCGGCAGCCGCCCCTCGTGCTTCTCGATGGCCTGGAAGAAGGCGATACCCGGCCCTTTCACCCAGCGGCCCCCGCGGGCGTCCGGCGCGCCGAAAGGCACCTCCCAGTAGGAGGCGAGCCCGCGGAAATGGTCAATGCGCACGATATCGGCGTGGGTGAGGCAACGCCCGAGCCGGGTGCGCCACCAGGCGAAATCGTCCTTCGCCATGCGCTCCCAGCGATAAAGCGGATTGCCCCAGAGCTGACCGAGCTTGCTGAAGTAATCCGGCGGCACCCCGGCGACGCCGGTCGGCAAGCCCTTCTCGTCGAGGAAGAACAGGTCGCGGTGGGTCCAGACGTCGGCGCTGTTGCGGTCCACGTAGATGGGGATGTCGCCGACGACGCGCACCCCGCGGTCATTGCAATAGCGGCGCAGCTCCGCCCACTGGTGCTCGAAGAAGAACAGGGTCACCGCCTCGGCCTCGATGGCGTCGGCGAGCTCCTTCTTCGCCCCCTCCAGCGCGGAAGGCTCGCGGTCCCGGAGCGGAACGGGCCAGTCCCACCAGGCGACGCCGCCGTGCTGGCGCTTGAGCACGCTGAAGAGGGCAGCGTCGAACAGCCACGCCTCCTTGTCCCGGAGGGCGCGGTAAGCGCCGGAGAGGGGGTGCTCGGGGGTCTCCAGCAGGCGCTTCGCGGCCTTGAGGAGGCGGGGCTCCTTGAAGGCGCGCGCGGCGCGGTAGTCGACGTGGGGGCCCTCGCCCAGCTCCCGGGGCGCGTCGAGGTCGCCGTCGTCGAGCAGGCCCGCGTCGCGGAGCGCGACGAGGTCGACGAGCATGGGGTTGCCGGCGAGGGCCGACCAGCTCATGTACGGCGCGTCGTTGTCCGTCGGCCCGAGCGGCAAGACCTGCCACAGCGACAACCCTGACGACGCCAGCCAGTCGATGAAGGCGCGCGCCGCGCCGCCCAGATCCCCGATCCCGTGGGGTCCTGGCAACGAGGTCGGGTGCAGCAAGATGCCCGCTTCGCGGCGGGTCTCGGGGGATTGTTCACTCATGCTCGATAAGCCTCCAGGCTGCCGCATACGTCACCTCCCGGAGGACGTCGAGAGGGGCTCGGCCGCGCGCCCTGCGCCCGCTCAGGCGCCGTCATCGCCGGCACGGTCATCGCAAGGAGGCGGGACGGAGGTAACGCCCATGCGATGGCTCATCCTTGTTGCTGCCGGAGTGCTCGGGCTCTCGGCATGCCGGGCCGATGAAGAGGGAGACCGGGCACTCGGGGCCGAGCCACCGACCCCGATCGAGGCCAGCGAGCGCCCAGACCTGCCCACCATGCGCGACGGCACGCCCAGCGCAGGGCCGGCCACGGACGTCACGGCCTCGCCGCCCGTGCGGGCGCCCTCGGCGCCCTCGATGACGGAGACGCAGCCCAGGTCCAGCATGCCCGGGCCGGTGATCACCCCGGAGACCCGGTCGGAGGGGACCACCCGAGCTACCCCGTCCTACACGCCTCCCGACGCCTACCGGGCGCCCAGGGAAGACCTCCCGCCGGGGATGCCTGGCGGCACGCAGCGGGAGATGCAGCCCTCGGAGCCCAGGCCCACGCCCGAGGTCCCGCCGGGCACGCGCCACGAGGTGCAGCCGTCGTCACCGCCCCCGATCTTCCCACCCGAGGGCATCGCCCCGGGGCGCGACAACGGCTCTTTCCGGTGACGGGGTCTCGTGACGGGGACTCGCCGGTGATGGGGACTCGCCGGTGATGGGGACTCGCCGGTGACGGGGGCTCGCCGGTGACGGAGGCCTGGTCGGGTCAGATCTGGAAGACGGGCTCCCGGTCGGGGTGCGTGTCTTCCAGCCAGGCGCGCGCCTCGGCTTCCTTGGCGAAGAAGCGGGGCGCGTAGAGCGCGCCAGGCTGGCCGGTGAGCCGCGAGGCCTGGATGGTCAGGGTCGCGATGGCCCGCTGCACGCGGTTCGCGCCGAAGATGGCGGTGGCGCGCAGGTGGCCGTCGAGGCCGTGCTCCATCGCCGCCTTGCGGGTCTCCAGCGGGATCTGACCGAGGTAGGTCAGGTCGATGAGCCAGCACACCGTGCCCGAGCGCGACGACAGCCTGCGCACCTCCTTGAACAGGTGCCGGATGTGCTCCGGGGTCACGTCACCGAGCACCCGGAGGAAGACGATGTCGGGCGCCTCGAAACGGATGCTGTGGGTGCCGAGCCGCTGCCATCCACTCCGTCCCACGCTGAGCGCCGCATCGATGGAATCGTGAGCCATCGGACCCTCCAGGGTTGCGACCCATGCCCATGTGCTGAGGTCGGATCTCCGGTCTAGCTCCGGAAACGGGGTCGGTCAAACCGCCACACGGTCAGGACGTGTTGGGGAAGATGAAGGGGGGAATGGCGTAGTGGCAACGCCCTACGCGGCTCTGCGCAGCCCCCTGAGAGAAAGAGTTCCCTAGTCTTCCGGCTGGAGCAGCGCGCCGCCTCCGTGCGCATCGACGACCCGCGCGCCTCCGGGCGTGAAGCCGAGGGCCACGAGGCGCGGCGCGCCCTCGGGCCGTGCGTAGCAGGTGCACCACGTGGCGCGGCTCCCACCGTGGCGCCGCAGCACGGCGCGCTCTGTGACCAGCCAGGGGACGCCCTGGAGATCGAGGACGAGCGCCATGGGCTCGCCGGACGCCTCGGCCCCTGCTTCCAGGCGCTCCTCGTACGCTCCGCCGCGATCGAAGCGCAGCACCACGCCCTTGCCCGCGGCCCAGTAGTCTCCCTCGACGCCGGCCACGGCCACGCGCAGCGCGGGACCGTCGTTGACGCAGGCGGTGACCACCTGGATCTGCTGGTCGTAGCCGAGCACCAGCGCCCGGCCTCGCACGCCGCGCCGCGATCCCACCACGAGCATGCCGAGAGGACCGGGGGCCAGCGCCTGCACATCGCCGCCGAGGGGCAGGATGGTGGGGCCGGCGTAGGTGTGACCGTCGTCCGAGAGCCACAGCTCCGGGCCGCCGTTGCTGTCGTCGGTCTCCGCGGTGACCACCCCGAACGTCTGCCCGTCGCTGAACGCCGCCTGGATGGGACCCACCTCGCCCGGGCGCCCGGGCATGCCCCCGCGCACGAAGCTCGTCTGCGGAAGCAGCAGCACGTGCTCGGGCCCGACCAGGACCACGCCTCCGCGCGGCCCGCGCACCACCCAGGGCGAGGCGGCCACCTCGGCCCGGAGCTCGCGGGGGACGGGCACCTCCATCATCCGCCCCTCCGACTGCGCGAAGAAGAAGAGCCGGTCGCCGGAGCGCGCGAAGGCATGCGCGCCCGACTGGAACGAGACGCTCCCGGGCGCGAGGGACACGCGCTCGGCAGGCCCCGGAGAGGTGGGCGCCGAGATCTCCTTCACGCGCACGCGGGCCCGCAGCCTCTGCCCACCTTCGCCACCTTCGCCGCCTTCGCTGCCGTCGCCGCCGAGCAGGTGCGTGGTCCGGAAGCAGGTCGCCGGCCTCCGCTCCGCCGCGGCGCGCTCGCGCCACCGCGTGGCGCACGCCTCGAGCAGCGGCAGAAGCTCCGCCCCCAGCTCCTCGACGCTCGCGAAGCGCGCCGGTCGGTCCTCGCGGGCGATGGACGCGAACCGCTGCCGCGCCTTGCGCTCGTAGCGGCTCGCGCCTTCCACCTCCAGCGCGGGCCCGGGTGGGCGCGGCGAGCCCCCGCGGGCGAGGATCTCGTCGACGGCGTCGAGCAGCGCCCGCTCCTCCAGCCAGCCGCGGTGCAGCAGCCGCGCCGTGCGCAGCGAGCGGCGCTCTCCGTTGTCCCACGCGGTCCGGCTCCGGCACCACGCCTCGCCCGCGATCAAGAACCAGATCGTCGCCGAGAGCGCGTGCACGTCGGTCCAGGGACCGACGAGCGGGTTGCGATCGCTCGGCCACAGGGCCGAGAGCATCTGCTCGGGCCCCCCGTACTCCGGCGTGCCTGCCGAGAGGGTGGCCACCGAGAGGCCGTCGACCCGGGCGATCCCGCAGTCCCCGAGCTTCGGGGTCTCGTCGTCGAGGGGCCCCGCGACGAACACGTTGTCCGGCTTCAGATCGCGGTGGAGCACGCCGAACCGGTGGAACACCGCCACGCCTTCGAGCATGCCCCGCACGAGCCGCAGCGCCCGCACCGGGTCCACGCCCTCGCCCTGGGCGCGGCGCACCCGGTCGGTGAGCGTCGCGCCCTCGACGCCGCCTTCGACGTGCTCCAGGGCGATCCACGGCAGCGCCTGGGGCTTGCCGCCGAACGCCTGGATGGACAGCGTCCCGCTGCCGTAGAAGCCCACGATGAACTCCGTCGGGGGGCGGAGCGCGCGCACCGCGGAGAGCGCCTCCACCTCGCGCCGGGCGATGTCCGCCCCGCTCATGTTGAACTGGCTGAGCTGGCGATCCATCCCCGGCTTGAGCACCTTCACCGCCACCTGCGCGGGCGCCAGCTCCCCGAGCAGCAGGGTCTCCTCCGCGCGCTCGGCGCGCTCGGCGAGCAGCACCGCCGACATCCCCCCGGCGCCGAGCCAGCGCGTGAGCCGCAGGCCCACCGGCTGCCCGGTCCCCTCGTCCACGAGGAGCGGCCGACCGTCGGCCAGGTCCCGCAGGTTCTCGTCGTCGCTCCGGAGGGCCTGCGTCATCAGCGCGAGTCTACTGCGTCTGCTTCACCCCGATCACGCCCCTGATCGCCGCCCCTTCGGCGCCACGCGCCACGCGCGCCACGCGCTGGTTGACGCTCGGGGCGCTCCCTATCAAGAATCGCCCGCCAAACAGGCCCGGATCGCCGCCCCGCCCGCGCGCCTGAGCGTTCAGCGCGCCCGGGCGGTCGGCACCCGGCGTCGACGAGCCCCTCACCCCACCCGAAAGGCAGCCGTGACTCACCCTGCGTTGACCCAGCTCTCCGAGGAGGAGCGCTTCTTCCGCGACTCGGTCCTCGACTTCGCGAAGAAGCGCGTCGCCCCCCGCGCCCACGCCATGGACGAGGCGGGCGCGATGGACAAGGACCTCATCCCCCCGCTCTTCGAGCTGGGCCTGATGGGCGTGGAGGTCCCCGAGGAGCACGGCGGCGCCGGCGCCAGCTTCTTCAACGCCATCCTCGCCGTCGAGGCCCTCGCGGTCGTGGACCCCAGCGTCAGCGTCCTCGTCGACGTGCAGAACACCCTGGTCGCCAACGCCTTCCTCCGCTGGGCGACCGACGACCAGAAGTCCCGCTACCTGCCCCGCCTGTGTCGGGACTGGGTGGGCTCGTACGCGCTCAGCGAGGCGGGCTCCGGCTCCGACGCCTTCGCCCTCGCCGCCCGCGCCGAGAAGCGCGGCGACCGCTACATCCTGAACGGCCGCAAGCTCTGGATCACCAACGCCGCCGAGAGCTCGCTCTTCCTGGTCTTCGCCAACGTCGACCCCTCGAAGGGCTACAAGGGCATCACCGCCTTCGCCGTCGAGCGCGACTTCCCCGGCTTCTCCGTGGGCAAGAAGGAGAACAAGCTCGGGATCCGCGCCTCCAGCACCTGCGAGCTGATCCTCGAAGACTGCGAGGTCCGCGAGGACAACGTGGTCGGCGAGGTGGGCAAGGGCTACAAGATCGCCATCGAGACCCTCAACGAGGGCCGCATCGGCATCGGCGCCCAGATGCTCGGCCTCGCCGAGGGCGCCCTCGATCAGGCGATGCGCTACATCGGCGAGCGCAAGCAGTTCGGCCAGTCCATCGCCAGCTTCCAGGGCGTGCAGTTCCAGTACGCGCGCGTCGCCATGGAGATCGAGGCCGCGCGCCTGATGGTCTACAACGCCGCCCGCCTCAAGGACGCCGGCCAGCCCTTCCTGAAGGAGGCCGCCATGGCCAAGCTCTTCGCCTCCGAGGTCGCCGAGCGCGCCGCCTCGCAGTGCCTGGAGCTGTTCGGCGGCGTGGGCTTCACCAAGGAGTACCCCGCCGAGAAGCTCTACCGCGACGCCAAGATCGGCAAGATCTACGAGGGCACCTCGAACATGCAGCTCTCGACCATCGCCAAGCTCCTGCAAGCCGAGTACGGCATCAAGGGCTGACGCCCGCGCCCTGAGGGGCCCCTGGGCGTCCCCTCGGCATCCCCTCACCGAAGCCCGCGCGTTCGAGGCCTCAGGCGTCGAGGTACGCCAGCGCCTCCGCGCGCGTGGCGAACATCTTGACGGGGAGCTGCACCGCGAACGCCACGCTGGCCGTCATCATGCGGCTGGCGTCGGTGGCCACCGCGAACGCCACCCGGCGCGCCCCCCGCTCCCGGGCCAGCAGGAGCGCGCGCTCGGCGCGCTCGCCCACGTGGAGCATGAATCCCTCGATCGCCAGGGTGTCGATGAGCACCCCTTCCAGGGACCGGTGTTCGGTCAGCGCCGCGAGCTGGCTCATGGCAGCCTCGATCTCCGCGGTGCCGAGGCGCCCGCGAAAGGTGATCCCCAGGACGCCCTCCCGCAGCCATGACACCCGCACGTTCCCGCCCGCTGACGTGGCCTTCGCGTGCGCTCTGATCTCCATGGCGACTCCTTGTTCGTTCATGTCTGCTCTGCGCCCACGCCGCAGCGCGCGGGCCGTGACCCCCATGCATGATGCACGTCGGGGACATGCGCCAGGCTCCGCGCTCCGCCGTCGCGCCTCCCGGCAGCGACAGGAGAAAACCCGCACCAGCACGGTAGAACCGGAGGCTTTCGTCCCTGCCCCGGAGCCTGAACCTACACGCCGATGTAGGCCAGCGCTTCCCCGCGGGTCTCGAACATCTTCAGGGGGATCTGCGCGGCGAAGGCGACGCTGGCCGAGATCATCCGGTTCGAGCCGGTGGCGACGATGAACACCACCTCGCGGGCGCCCCGCTCTCGCGCCAGCGAGATCAGGCGCCCCGCCGGCGAGCTCACGTGCGGGGTGAAGTTCTCGACGTCGAGGCCGTTGATGAGGATGCGGTCGAGCTTCTTCTGCGCGTTCAGCGCCGTGAGCTGCCGCAGGCTCGTCTCGATGATCTCCGGGTCGAGGTGCCCCTGAAACGTGATCTCCAGGACGCCTTCGCACACCCACGCGTGGTGCACGCTCGGGGCTGATGGGGTGGATGAACGATCTCGGCCCGGCATGGCTCCTCCTCGCACCTGACGTATATCACGTTGCCGCGCACCTTCCCGCTCAGGTCCCCGCGCCTCGACGCGCGGCGCGCTCACGGGCGGTGACAGGCGGCGACGGTCTCCGAGAACGAGGTCTCCAGGTCGTGGCCGCGGTAGCCGAGCAGCGCTTGCGAGGCCGTGGGGTCGATGAACAGCTCGCGCAGGAAGAACTCGGGCATGTGCGCGGTGTCCATGCCCGCCTCGCGCCCGGTGAGCTTGTGCGAGACGACGATGGGGAAGAGGCCCACGTGCATCAGGGCGCCGGGCAGCGCGTGAACGGGCCGCGGGTGGCCGGCGACGGCGGAGAGCCGCGCGAGCAGATCGGTCCAGGTGAGGTTGTCTTCCACGACCGGGTGGAGGCCCGCGACGTCGGGATCGTCGCTCTCCAGCGCGTTCGCGCTCGCCTCGGCGACCTGCTCCACCGTGCACGCGGCGGTTCCTCCCCGCGGCGCCAGCAGCGGCAGGGACGACTCCACGTACTTCACGAGCGGCGCCCAGAGCGGCACCCGCCCCGGCACCGAACCGAAGATGAACGGCAGCTCCAGGAGGGTCACCCGCACCGCGTCCCCCGCTGCCACCTTTGCGGCCCGGGCCTGCTCGACGCGGCTGCGGATGTAGGCGTGACGCTCGGCGAGCCGCATCTCGGGCCACACCCGGTTGAAGTGGGTGAAGTAGGAGGCGTGGACGACGACGCGGGTCACCCCGGCCGCCTTTCCCATGGCGATGAGCCGCACCACCGGGAGCACGTTGGCCGCGTGGAAGCTCGCGTACGCCGGCGCCTTGCGCACCGACCGGTCGTCGAGGCCGGCGGCGAAGACCACGCCGTTGCACCCGGCGAGGAGATCCGAGATCTCGGCGTCCGAGGCCCGGTCCACATCGAGGACGCGGCGCTCCACCCCCTCGGGCACCGCGTCGAACGCCGGCTTGCGCGCGGCCGCCACCACCTGGTGACCGCGCCGGACCAGCTCGTTGACCGTGTGCAGGCCCGTGAACCCCGTTCCCCCGATCACCGCGATGCGCATCGGGCACAGGGAAGACCAGTGCCCCTGACCGCGCAAGGAGAACCAGCGCGCCCCTCGACCAGCCTGGATGCGTGGACAGAAGCCCGCGACCATCCTCCCACCGCCGCCCTGCCGCAGGAATCCGTCGGTGCGTCTCCTGGAGGGCAGGGGTGCCTTTCGGAAAGTCCGTGGGAAACACGGAACGGCGGGGGTGACCTTCGGAACGGCGGGGGTGACTTTCGGAGCGGCAGGGGTGCCCTTCGGAACGGCGGGGGTGTCCTTCGGAACGGCGGGGGTGACTTTCGGAACGGCGGGGTGACCTCTCGGAGCGGCGAGGGTGATCTTCGGAACGGCGGGGGTGACCTTCGGAACGGCGGGGGTGTCCTTCGGAACGGCGAGGGTGACCTTCGGAACGGCGAGGGTGACCTTCGGAACGGCGAGGGTGACCTTCGGAACGGCGGGGATGACCTTCAGGAGGTCTCGCGGGAATACGGAAAGGCAGGGTCGCCTCTCGGAGAGTCCAGCGGGGGGATCCGGAACAAGGGTGGCCGTTTCCAGGTGGTCTCGACGAGTCACGGAAAGGCTGGGGGCTGGGTGCGCAGGGGAGAAGGCCGCCCGCGGTTTCACGGACGCTGCTGGTTCGCTCCTCGCGCAACGGGCGAGCCGGCGGTTATCCTGCCGTGCGATGACTGACACCGCCGCCCATCCGTTCGTGTTCTTCGGGGTCGAGCCGAGCGACTGGTTCCCGCTGGAGAAGGATCTCTTCTCCTACGAGCTGTGCTTCGTGACGGCGCCGGAGCCGGCGACGAGGCGCGCCATCGCCGAGGCCTTCGAGCGGACGCTCGGCCGCGCGGCGGTGGAGACGGTGGAGCCCTTCGTGTGGGCCGATCGCTGGGCGCTCCTGCGGCTGCGGCCCTCGGGGTGGAGCCGGAAAGACGTGGCGGCGATGGCGCGGGCGGTGGAGAAGGCGCTCGCGGCCGTGCACGCGGCCTGTCCGCTCGACCAGGTGATGCTCGCCGAGGTGATGGAGAGCGACGGGGACTGGGAGGCGTGGTCGTCGGAGCAGCGCCCGGAGCCGCTCACGGGGCCGCGTTGGTCCGTCGAGCTGCCGAACGCGGGATCGGCGAAGCGCTTCGAGGCGACGGGCGCGGTGGACGCCGAGGTGGAGCAGGTGCGCGCGCAGATCCGGGCGGAGGCCGCGGAGGCGGGGCAGCACGGCGGGTGGCAAGGAGCGGGAGAGGACGAGGACGGGGGCGACGAGAGCGCGCGGCAGGATGGTCCCCGGACGAAGGCGCCGCTCTCGGTGGAGAAGCTCGGCAAGGAGTCTCCCGTGGCGATCCCCGAGGAGATCACGAAGCTCTTCGGGCGGTACGGCGTGACGCAGGTCGCTCCGAACGGACGCGCATACGGGCTCAAGCGAGAGAAGCGGCACCTCAACGTGCCTTCGTGGGTCGACGACAACGGCGTGCTCCAGAGCGTGGCCGACGCGGGAGACTTGCCTCGCAACGCCGGCACGCCAACCGTCGCCGGCAGGGGGGACGGGGGCGCCGTGCTGCTGGCCTTCGACTCCGAGGGGGTCTGGGAAGCGGTGTTCGGGGACGGGACCCTGCGGAAGCTCGTCGACGACGACGACACCATGTACGGGCTCGGCTACGGGCCCGAGGGGAGCGTGCTCTTGCTCGCGGGGGACGAGCTCCGGATGTACCGGCGCGCGGGGGAGGGGACCGAGCTCGCGCAGCGCTGGGACGTGAACGGGTACGAGATGATCTGCGCAGCTTCCGGGCGGATCGCCATCGTGACGGAGAGTGGGACGGAGGAGGGCGACGACGACGGCGTCACGCTCTACGGGATCGAGGGGGACACCTTGCGGAGGCTGAGGCGCGTGACGTTCTCGGTGTCCCAGGTCGCCGTGAAGGACGATCGCGTGTTCCTGAACGACAGCGGGGTGTGGTTCGAGCTGCTCGGGGTGCAAGCGCTCCTCGACGGGCTTGCCGCGAACCCCGCCGTCTTTCCGACCGTGGACGTGGCCAAGGATCGGGACGACAGCAACAGCGACGACGACAGCAGCGACGACAGCGACGGCGACGACGACAGCAGCGGCGACAGCGACGGCGACGGCGACGACGACAGCGACGCGTCGGACGACAGCGGGTCGGACGACAGCGGGTCGGACGACCGTAGGTCGGACGACAGCGCGTCGGAGGACGACGACGGGGAGCAGGAGCCGGAGGTGATGGAGGGGTCGCTCCGGCTGGAGCGCGAGGAAGTCTCCTCGCCTCATGGATATCGCGCGGTGGAGCCGGCGCTGCGTTCGCTGTTCGGGCGCAGCTCCAGCGTTGTCAA
Source organism: Chondromyces apiculatus DSM 436 (assembly GCF_000601485.1). GTDB lineage: Bacteria > Myxococcota_A > Polyangia > Polyangiales > Polyangiaceae > Chondromyces > Chondromyces apiculatus. The sequence continues at coordinate 39,924 of NZ_ASRX01000004.1, read as the reverse complement.
GTCGCCGCTCGGCAAGGTCTACGGGGTCGCGAAGCAAGGCCGCAAGCCGTCCACCGCGGCCTGGGTGGAGGAGGGGGAGCTACAGGTCGCCGCGGGCACGCTCCCGCGCGACTCGGCGACCCTCGCGGTGCGGGAGGACGAGACAGCGGCGCTGTACGGGTTCTCGTACTCCGGGGTGTGGGAGCTGAGCTTCGCGGAGAAGCAGCTCCGGCCGCTCATCGAGATGGACGACAGCCTGATGGATGCGGCCTACGGCCCCGAGGGGACGATCTTCGTCCTCCTGGGCTCCACGATGGCGGTCTACCAGCGCGAGGGGGAGGCGTACGCGCGGACCGCGGAGTACGACGTGAACGCGTACGAGCTGCGCACGATGTGCGGAGGACACGTGCTGCTCGTGAAGGGGCTGACGGACGACGACGGCAACGACACGCTGTTCGTCTACGGCTACGACGGGCGCACGCTCCGGAAGATGGGGCTGATCCGGGCCTACTCGATCGTCACGCGCATCGAGGGGTCGAGCGCGTTCCTCCTCGACTCCGAGCACCGGCACCGCATCGACGGGCTGGAAGAGCTGCGCGCGCAGCTCGACCTGAACTCGGAGTCGTTCCCGGAGGTCGACCTGGCCCCGACCCAGGACGACGAGGAGGAGGAGGACGACGACGAGGACGGGACGCCGCGCCCGCCGAAGCGGCGCGCCGACTCGTTCGGGGTGGAGCCCGCGCCAGGGCGGGTGGGGCTGCGTTACCTGGGCGAGGACCGGCCGGTCCCGGAGAGGAGCGATTCCGTGACGAAGGCGGTGCGGTCCGCGTTCGGCACCGGGGCGAAGCACCTGGAGCGCGCGAGCATCGCCGGTGAGGCGTACATGGGCTGGAAGAAGGAGGGGAAGCGCGCCTACCGGTTCGCGGTGTACATGGACGGACAGCTCTCCGAGACGGGGATCGTGGTGTCCGATCCCTCGATGATGATGGCTCTGAGCTGGGATGGGCGGTACGTGGCCGCGACCTCGGCGGGCGACAGCAAGCTGTGGTGGGGCGAGGCCGGGCAGAGCAGCGGGGCGGTGCTGGTGCACGACTTCGGGAAGGACGAGGACGAGGTCTACAACGTCGAGGTGCTCGCGTTCGGGAGGGTGGTGGTGGGGACCTCCGCGCAGACGTACCTCTTCGCGGTGAGCGGCGGGAAAGCCACGCTCGAGGTGAGCGGTGAGCTCGACGTGACGGGCTCCGAGGCGATGTTCGAGGGGCGGGTGGTGGCGCTGGAGGCGAGGGGGGACAAGCCGACGCTCCTCTGGGCCATCTGCGAGGATGGGGCGCGGGTGCTCGACGCCTTCGAGCTGAGCTCCTCGGAGTGGGCGTGGCGCGAGGATGGGAGGCTCATCGTGGAGACGATGGGCGAGGGCTGGTACGAGTTCACGCAGGTCGAGGAAGCCTGGGAGGCAGCGCGGCGCGACACGAGCGGGGCGACGTACCCGCGGGTGGCGCTCACGCCTCCGGCGCCCGCCGAGGAGAAGGACGAGGACGACGAGGACGACGACGACGAGGGAGAGGGCGACGAGGGGGAGGACGACGGGGAGGAAGAGGGTGGGGAGGGCGAAGGGGACGAGGACGAGGACGACGACTGAGGCAAAGGGCGGGCTGTGCCACGCTGCGCCGCTGGCTGACGGGCTCGCCGGTGCTGCGCCAGGCGAGGGGGGGGCCAGATGCGGCGCTCAGCGGCCCTCAGCGGCGCTCAGGAGAGGAGATCCCCGGTGTGCCGCGCGACGTGCCGCGCAGGCGCAGGCGCACGGGGCATACGGCACGGGGCTTGCTGAAGGTCAGGGCATGCGATCACTTCTCCTGTTCCCCCTGGTTCTTTCCTTGGCTGCTGTCGCTTGCACCTCGGAGGGCGGCAGCGAGCCCGAGCCCGACGCTCCCGAAGTGGCGTGCAGCGATCCCGGCAAGGCCGGGTGCGTGGTCAGCTCGGAGCTGAAGCGGGACACCGCAGCGAGCGTGGCCGCCGCGGACATCGAGACGCTCGTGGAGGGCAACACCACCTTCGCGCTGTCGCTGAACCGTCTGCTGAGCACCGAGCCCGGCAACCTCTTCTTCTCGCCCTACAGCATCTCCACGGCGCTCGGGATGACCTACGCCGGCGCGCGGAACGCGACGGAGACCGCGATGGCCTCGACGCTGCACTACACGCTGCCGCAGGCGCAGCTCCACCCGGCATTCAACGCGCTGGACCTGGCGCTGTCGAGCCGGGGGCAGGGCGCGCAGGGCGCCGACGGGCAGCCGTTCCGCCTCCACACGGCGAACGCGCTGTGGGGTCAGATCAACTTCGCGATCGAGGCGCCGTTCCTCGACGTGCTCGCGCAGAGCTACGGCGCAGGCGTGCACGTGGTCGACTTCGTCGAGCAGAACCAGCAAGCCGTGGACCTGATCAACGGCTGGGTGGAGAAGAAGACGGAGGGGAAGATCAAGGATCTGGTCTCGACCGACTCCGTGACGCCCGACACGCGCCTCGTGCTGACCAACGCGGTGTACTTCAGCGCGGCCTGGGAGACGCCCTTCGAGGCGTCGGCCACGCAGCCGGGGACCTTCACGACGCAGGCAGGCCAGGCGGTGGAGGTGCCGATGATGAAGGCATCGCTGGAGATGGACTACGCCGAAGGCGCCGGGTTCCAGGCCGTGTCGATGCCGTACGACGGGCGCGAGATGTCCATGGTGGTGATCCTGCCCGACGACCTCGCGACCTTCGAGCAGAGCCTCGACGCGGACAAGCTCGCGGACATCACCGGGTCGATGACGGAGTACCTCGTGAACACCGAGATGCCGAAGTTCGACTTCGAGTCGGAGTTCAGCCTGAAGGAGGCGCTCGGCAAGCTGGGGATGGAGAACGCCTTCAGCGCCGAGGCCGACTTCACGGGCATCCACAGCGCCGGCGGGCTCGTCATCTCCGACGTGGTGCACAAGGCCTTCGTTGGAGTGAACGAGAAGGGGACCGAGGCCGCCGCCGCGACCGCAGTGATCATGAACGAGACGAGCGCGCCCGCGAACTTCGCTGACTTCCACCTGAACAAGCCCTTCCTGTTCCTGGTGCGGGACAACGCGACGAACAGCGTGGTGTTCCTGGGCCGCGTCAGCGATCCCTCGTGAGCTGAGCTGAGCTGCGCAGTGACTGACGGCGGGGGCGGGGGGCCCCTGCCGCGTGCGTCACACGGCGGTGTCCTTCTCGCCGTGGCAGATCTCGATGAAGCCGCAGCGCAGGCGGCGGCAGGTCTCCACACCCACGGGTTCCCAGCGGTCGGTGCCGCGCGCTTCGGCGAAGCTCTGGGCGAGCCAGGCGAGGCCCTGCTCGAAGCGGTCGTGTTCCTCCTGGGAGAGGGTGCCGTCCGGGCCCTGGGCCTTGAGCCAGGTGGGGTCGAGGGTGCTGCCGAGGAAGAGGACGCCGGCGCGGAGCTGCCGGCCCTCGGCGCGGCGGTGGAAGGCGAGGGCGTCGACGCGGAGGACCAGCTCGTAAGGTTCGAGGTTCGCGCGGGGGCGGGCGCGGCGTAGCTCGATGACGTCGAGGGTGCCGTCGGGGAAGTCGACGACGAGGTCCGCGGCCCAGCGCACGGAGAGGTGGGCGCCGCGGGCGCGGTCGATGATCTCGGGGGAGACGCCGAGGGTGAAGGCTTCGTCGCCGAGGACCGTGGCTTCCTCGACGCGGACGCGGCGGGCGTAAGGGCCGTCGAGGAAGCGGGCGATGCCCTGGGCGAGGCGGGTGGCCTCGGGGTGGTCGGGGGGCATGCCCTCGGCGGCGAGGCGATCGAGCACCTCGCCGACCTTGGTGGGGACGCCCCAGCGGGCGCGGGGCCAGCGGGAGAGGACGCGGTGGGCGGCGCGGCCAGGGGGGCGGGGGTCGGCGCCTTCGAGGAGTTCGATGCGCTCTTCGCCGGGGACCTCGGGGGGGCCTTCGAGGTCGAAGAGGCCGAGCTGCGCGGCGGGGGCGGGCTCCTCGACGCCGAGGAGGTGGCGGAGGCGGAAGCGGCGGGGGCAGCCCTGGAAGAGGGCGAGGGCGCGGGCGTCGATGGCGACGGTGCGGGCGAAGGCGAGGCGCGGGGCCGGGGCGTGGCGGAAGGGGGCGACGGGGCGCGCGTAGGCGTCGAGGCCAGGGGCCGGGGCGTGGGCTCGGGCGAGGAGGGGGCGGGCTTCGAGGACGGTGCGCACGGCGCCATCCATCGCTGCCTGATCGATGGCGTGCTTGAGCGTGAACCAGGCGGAGCCGCTGCGGGGCTTGGCGGCAGGGGCGATGAGGACCAGCTCGCGCTTGGCGCGGGTGATGGCGACGTAGGTGAGGCGCTGGCGCTCGGCGCGCTCGCGGGCGCGGATCTCGGCGCGCGCGTCCTGCATGGCCGGGGTGGAGATGGGGTAGAGGGGGGCGAGGGCCTGGGCGGCTTCTTCGTAGCGGGAGCCTGGGTGCGCGGCGCGATCCATGCGGCGGGCGTAGTGCTGGACGAAGAGGGCGGCGGGGCGGTCGCCGGAGGGGGGGATGAAGCCGAGGCCGGGGAGCTGGGGGGCCGGGGAGGCGTTGAGGTCGACGACGACGACGGCGGCGAAGTCGAGGCCCTTGCTGGCGTGGATGGTGGTGAGGCGGACGGCGTCGTCTTCCTGGGAGAAGACCGCGGCCTCGGGCTCGTCGGCCTCGTCGCTGATACGGCGGTCGAGCCAGCGGACGAAGCTCGCGAGGGAGCCTCCACGGCGGCGGGCGATGGCGATCAGGCGGTCGAGGTTGCCGATGCGGGCGTCGGCGCGGGGGAGGGAGGCGAGGACGCGGTCGAGGTCGAAGGCGGAGATGACGGCGCGGATCGCCTCGCCCGCGGAGGAGCGGAGGGCGGCGCGGCGCAGGCCGGAGAAGCGGTGCCGGAAGGTTTCGAGGCGGGCGCGATCGGTGTCGGGGAGGCGTTCGAGGGCCGGAAGGGAGAGGTCGTCGCTGACGTGCGGCGCGTGCGGCGCGTGCGGCGCGTGCGGGACCTCGGGAATGGCAGGCGCGGCGGGCTCCGGCGTGGCGGTGGCGCGGCCGGGCCAGCGGCCGAGGAGGGGGACGGTGAGGCCGCGCCGCGGCGGGGAGAGCAAGGCGAGGGCGGTGTCGCTGAGGCCGACCATGGGGCCGCGCAGGACGGTGGCGAGGGCGAGCTGGTCGCCAGGGTCGAGGAGGAGGCGGAGGGCGGCGGCGGTGTCGCGGATCTCGGGGGCCTCGAAGAGGGCGCGGCCAGCGACGACGTAGGGGATGTTGAGGCGGCCGAGGGCCAGCTCGATGAGGGGGATGGTGCTGCGGCGGCGCGCGAGGACGGCGACGTCCTTGAAGCGGAGGTCGCCGTCGCCCTCGCGGACGCGGCGGGCGATCCAGGCGGCGGCGACGAGGGCTTCGCGCAGGGGGCCGCGGGCGTCGCGGACCAGGGACTCGGCGTCCTCGGGGGCCTCGCCGTCGTCGCCGATGAGGATGACGTCGGTGGGGAGCAGGGCGCTGGCAGGCGCGGGGGTGACGGCAGGAGAGGCGGCGTCGGCAGGAGAGGCGGCGTCGGCAGGAAACGCGGCGTCGGTGGAAAGCGGCGGGAGCGCCGGGGAGGACGGGAGCACGGGGACGAGGTGCTCGGCTTCGCCGTAGGAGACCTCGAAGTCGCGGATGGGAGCGCCCTCGGGGGCGTCGCCGCGATCCTGGGCGAAGTCGCGCACGGAGAAGTCGTTGACGAAGCGAAGGACCTCCGGCGTGGAGCGGCGGCTCTCCTTGAGGGCGACGAAATCGGCGACGGGGCGCGGGGACCAGAGGCTCTCGGGGAGGCCGAGGGCGCGGCCAGCCTTGTCGCCGGCAAGCTCGGCGCAGACACGGCTGAAGACGGAGACGTCGGCGCCGCGGAAGCCGTAGATGGACTGCTTGCGGTCGCCGACCAGGAACAGGCCGTGGCCGAGGAGGCCCGCGGCGGTGGGGGCGGCGGCGGGGGCGGCGGTGGGCGCGCGAGCGGCGCGGGCGAGGGCGGCTTCTTCGCGCTCGCGGAGCAGGTAGACGAGGTCGCGCTGCACGGCGCTGGTGTCCTGGAACTCGTCGACGAGGAGGACGTCGATCTGCTCGCGCACGGCGCGGGAGACGGCGGGGTCGTCGCGGAGGCCGTCGCGGGCGGCGCGGAGCAGGTCGCCGAAGCCGAGGCCGCCCTCGGTGCGGCGGATGATGGTGAGGCGGGCCTTCACCTCGTCGAGGAGGGCGACGATGTGCTGCTCGCGCTGGCCGAGGCCGGGGGCGTCGCGGAGGAAGCCGAGGAGCCGGTGCGCCTTGTCCTTCAGGACGTCGCCCGGGAGGGTGTCGCGGAACTCGCAGAAGGCGTCGTCCGCGGGGGTGCGCTTGCGGGGTTTGTGGGCGGTGATCAGGTCGACCGCAGGGCCCCAGGCGCCGCGGGGGAAAGGGGACTCGGTCTTCACGCCGCGGAGGGCTGCGGCGAGGGCGCTCGCGGGGCCTTGCAGGGCGGGGCTGCCGCCGGAGGTGAGATCGATGGCGACGCGGGCGAGGTCTCTGCGCAGGATGCGGGCTTCGGCCTCGTGGTCGGTGAGGGAGAGGGTGCGGGGGGTGAGGCCCTCTTCGTCGAGGCGGTCGAGGAGGCGGGTGACCTGGCTGCGGGCGACGTCGACGCCGCCGGCGGCGGCGAGGAGGGCGCGCGCGGCGTCGGCGCGATCTCCGCCCTCGGCGAGGGCTGCCGAGAGGGTCTCGTCGACGGCGAGGTCGCTGAGCGCCTGCGCCTCTTCCTCGTCGAGGATGCGCGCGCCCGGGGTGAGGCCCATGGCGATGGCGTGGCGGTCGACGATCTGCTTGGCGACGCCGTGGAGGGTGTCGATGCGGGCCGCGCCCCAGCGGCCGAGGGCGTCGCCGGCGCGCTTCTTCAGCTCCTCGGGGGGGATGGCGAGGCCGGTCGTGATCTCGCGGGCGCGGATCACCTCGGCGAGGGCGGGGATCTGCCCGCGGCCGTCCCAGGCAGCGATCTTGCGGAGGGCGTTCTCGATGCGGTGGCTGATCTCGGCGGCGGCGGCGCGCGAGAAGGTGGTGGCCACGATCCGGTCGGGGAGGATCGGAGGGGCGGGGATCTCCGACATGAGCTGGCCGTTGGAGGTGAGGCCGAGCGTGAGCAGGAGGTAGAGGGCGGTGAGGCGGTAGGTCTTGCCGGTGCCGGCGCTGGCGGCGACGACCACGTTGCGCCGGAAGGCGTAGAGCAGGGCGTCCGTGTCGGAGAGCGGCGGGAGCGGCAGAAGGGGGAGGCCGGGCTCGGCGAGCGCAGCCTCGATGGCGGCGGGGTCGAGCTGGGGGGCCTCGGCGTTGTCGGCGCTGGGCTCGCCGTCCGCATCCTGGAGCGCGAGGTCGGGGTCGGGCTGCAGTTCGGGTTCTTCACCGGAGACGCTGGCGGCGCCCGCGCGGTGCGCCTCGACGGCCCGGGGCCCCTCGTCGGTGACGTCGTCGTCTCCGGCAGCGTGCGCGGCGTGCGTCGCGGGGCTGCCAGGGGCCGCTTTCCTGCCCACGGCTGCCTGGGCGAACAGCGACGCTCCGACCTCCGAGTCCACGTCGAAGTCTATCTCGTCGTCGGCGCTGGAAGCCGCACCGATCGGGGTCCTGGCAGCAGGCCTCCTGCGGGTCGGGCGCTTCGCGGGAGGCGCGCCCTCCGCCGCATTTGCGGAGCCCGAACGGCCGCGCGACCGCATCGAGGACATGCTTCGGCTTTACTGCATGAACCGCTGTTCAGGCAACCGGCGCTTGCGGGGGGGAGGGCCGAAGGTGGGCAGGGTCGTGGGAGAGCGCCTTGCGTCCGGACCGGTCGGGCTGTCACCCGCGCTCCTCGGCGACCTCGTCGATGGGCATCACCGCCGGGCGACGGCACACGTCCCGCGCGTCGCAGCGTGCGCACATGTCGTCCTGCTTCGGCCTGGGGACCACGTTGCCTGCCCAGAGGGCTTTCACGGCCTTGCGGGCCGTCTCGGCGGCGTCGGGCGCCCGCTCGGCGAGGGCGCGCTGGGCGTCGGGGTTCGAGGGGGACTCTTCCACGAGGCCGCGCTGGCGGACGGCGATGTACTGGGCCCTGACCTCTTCGGCGCCCAGGGCGCGGCGCACCACGGCGGCGTAGAGCGGGAGCTGGAGCGCCCTCTCCTGCTCCTTCTTTCCGGGGAGCTTGCCGGTCTTGTAGTCGATGATCCGGGCCGTGCGGCCGTCGGTGCTGCGGTCGATGCGGTCGATGGCGCCGTCGACGAAGAGGCTCTCGCCGCGGCCCTCGTCGTCTTCCAGCTCCAGCGCGCCCCAGGGGTCGTTCTCGCGGGCGCCGAAGCGCTGCTCGGCGAGGAAGAAGCGCACCGGGTCGCCGGCATCGATGGCCCGGACGACCACCTGCAGCGCGTCGGCGATGGCCTTCTCGATGGCCTCCTGGCGCAAGGGAGCCATCGCGGTGCCGGCGCCGAGGGCGGTCTCGGCCGCGGCGCGGGCCCTGGCGAGCTGCTCCTCGGGGTCGCGGTCGGGGCCCAGCTCCCGGAGGGCCTCGAAGGCGGCCTGGAGGGCGCGGTGGATCATCGTGCCGCGCTCGCGGGCGTCGGCGGACTCCAGGAGATCGTCGACGCGGCGCACGCGCATGACGCGGCGGGCGAAGGCCGCGAAGTGGCAGCCGACGGCGCGCTCGATGTGGGTCACGGCGATGGGTTGATCGGGCCTCCCGCCGCCGACGGCTGCCTGGAGCTGCGTGCGCAGGCCGGGGTCGGCGCCGAGCGCGATCTGGCCGGTGTGGTCGTCGGCCTCGGCGCGCAGGTCGAGGAAGAAGGCCGCGCGCAGCCGCTCGATGCGCGCGCGGTCGGCGACGTCGGTGGTGGGCGGGGCGCCGCTGGCGAGCGCGATCAGCTCCGCGCCGCGGGGGCCGAGCTTGGAGGCGGTCATCGCCACGCGGGAGGCGGGCTCGTCGTGCTTGCGGGCGCCGCGCACGGAGGCCCAGCGGAAGAGCGGGTGGGGGTCGGAGGGCTCGCTCTCGTCGCCGCGGGTGTAGCTCACGGCCACCTGGTGGGCGCCAGCGACCACCCACGCCAGCTCGGCGCGCTGGTAGCCCTGGCGCTCGCGCGCCGAGGGGGGGCGGCAGGTGGCGGGGAGCTTGGCGCGGAGGTGCTCGCCGACGAGGACGTCTTCGGGGCCGGCGGAGCCGCTGTACGCGCGCGAGGTCAGGCCGGTGACGAGGACCAGCTCGTGCCAGAGGCCAGCGAGGCCGCCGGGGAGATCGATGCGCACGGCGCCGGCGCGCGCGGGCGCTCCCTGAGGGCAGACGCCGATCTCGGCAGCGGCGCGATCCAGCTCGGCGCTCATCTCCGCCGCGGTGCAGGGGCGGCCTTCGTGAGCGAGGGCGCGCGCTGCCTGGGCGATGCCCTCGCAGATCTCGCGGATGATCTTCGCGGCCCGCGCGCCCTGGCCCATGGCCTCCATGGCGAGCGCGCCGCCTTCGATCTGGGGGAGGCCCCCGGCGCCGCGACCGCCACGCAGCTCGGCCTTGAGCATGGAGCGCAGCTCGTCCGCGGCGGGGACGCCGAGCTTGAGCTGGTCCATGAGGGCGAGGAGGCGGCGGGAGAGCTCGGGGCGGGTCTCGGCGTCGCCGAGGTGGCGGCCGCTCTGCAGGAGGCGTTCGAGGGCGTGGGGCATCCAGCTCTCGTCGTCGTCGTCGGCGACCTTGGGGGCGCGCGCTGCCCGGGCGATGGGCGGGAGGTCGGCCTCGGGCTCGGCGATGGGGAGCGCGGCACCCGCAGGCGCCGTGCCCCGTCGGCGGGCGAGGGTCGCGCGCTCGGCCTGCTGGTCCTCGACGACCTTGCGCAGGGCCTCGACGAGGAGCTTGCCGGTGCGGTCCACCTCCACAGGGACCTCGCGGAGGCGGTGGGCGAGGCGCTGGGCGCGCCGGGCGGCCTCGCGGGGGTTGCCGCGCTCCGTCCAGGGGGTGGTGGAGAGGCCGGGGGCGCGCAGGATCTCGATGGTCTGCTCGCGGGTGACGGGGGTGAGGGCGAGCTTGAGGAGCGAGAGCGCGGCGCGCCCGTCCGGGCAGCTCGCGGCGGCGCGCCCGCGCGGCTCGTGGAAGCGCACGCCGGCGTCGTGCAGCGCGGCGCGGAGGGGCTCCAGGGCGGCGTCGTCCAGGGTGGGGACCACGACGGCGATCCGCTCCGGGGCGACGCCGCGCGCGAGGGCCCGCGCGACCTCCGAGGCGACGGCGCGCGCTTCGCCCTCGGCGGTGCGGGCGGTGATGGCCGCGCCCGACATGCCGGCGCGCGCCTCGGTCCAGGACAGCTCGGGAGCGTCGGTGAGCGAGGCCCAGCGGCGTTCGAGCATCTCGGCGATGGGGTCGGTGGCGTCGCCCTCGGGGCCGCGGATCTGGGGCAGCTCCACGGTGACGCCGGTGCCGCCGCGCCGCTGCACGGCGGCGTGGAGCGCCTCGACCCAGGCGAGGTCGTCGAGCTCCCAGGCGGCGATGCCGCGCACGGTCACGGACGCGGGGAGCGGGAAGGTCCTCGGTGCCTCGCGCAGCGCGCGCGCCAGCACGGCGCCCACGCCGCGGGGATCGACGAGGCCGGCCCCTTCGAGCTGCGCGTCGGCGCCTTCGAGCACGTCGGCGATGGCGCCCGCGAAGGCAGAGCCGATGGCGCGCAGGTCGTCGGGCGTGGTGCCCGCGCGGCGCAGGCCGCCGAGGGCGCGGTCGAAGGTGAAGGCGAGCGCGACGCGCGCGGCGGGCTCCTCGGGCTTGCGCAGTCCGCCGGGCGGCAGCGCATCGAGCGCGACGCGGGTGGCGAGGCGGCTCGCGTGTGGGGTGGCGATGCTGAGGTCTGGCCGGAGCCGCGCGAGGCACCCCGCGAGGAAGGGCCACCGCGCGAGGACGGGTCCGTCGTGCACCGGCGCGCCGCGATCCATGCCTCGCTCCGCCTCTCGCTCCGCACCTCGCTCCGCGCCCAGCCGGGTCTCCTGCCGGGAGAGCTCCAGCTCGACGTGGCGCTCGGTGGGGACGATGAGGAGGGGTCCTTCAATCACGTGGACGCGCTCGCTGGCGCCATGGATCACGCAGGTCCGCGTGAAGCCACGACGACTGCATCGCGAGGCTTTACTGATTGGATGACCAGGATGCAATGGTTGACGCCACGATTTGGGCGGCAAAGCGGCGCTTCAGGAAGCGCTCAAAGCCAGCGCGGCAGCGGCCGCGCACGGCGAGGCGATGGATCCAGAGGCAAACGAATCGGGTGGGAAGGTGGGCAGGCGGACCGCGTCGAATGCGGGGCCGTCAGGGCGATCGACGATGCGATCTACGATATCTGGGACGCTATCGGCGCCGATCCACCACGGGTTGTGGTGGCGGCGGTGTGTGCACGGAATGGGCCGGCGGCAACGCGGGGCTGCGCGGGCGTCGTATGCAGGAGATGGACCAGGCGGCGCGCATGCAGGAGATGGACCAGGCGGTGCGCATGCAGGAGATGGACCAGGCGGCATGCGTGCAGGAGATGGACCAGAAGGGGCCCACGATGGCCCCGAAGAGGCCCACGATGGACCCGAAGGGGCCCACGCAGGAGAGGAACAGGACGGGTCAGGGCGGGGTGAGCGCAGGCGCGCCGCGAGGATGGAGGCGGGGCGAGAGGGAGCGCTGGGTGGAGCCGGGCTCAGCCCTCGGTCTTCATGGAGGGGCGCGCGCTGACGTTGGCCACCCAGGCGGCGGTCTTCGGGTAGACGGCCATGTCGAGCTTGCACATGTAGATGGCCCACTGCATACACCCCACCAGATCGAGGTCGGCGAGGGTGAAGCGCTCGCCCGCGAGGTAGGCGTTCTTGGCGAGGTGGCCTTCGAGGATGCCGAGGAGATCGTGGATGTCCTTCATGGCCTGCTCGGCCTGCGGGGCGCTGTGCAGCGCCGCGGGGACGTAGTCGGCCGTGTTGCTGATGTACTTGAACATGGTGCCCATGAGCGAGACCTGGCCCCACACGAGCCAGGTGGTCGCCTTCAGCCGCTCGGGCGTACCCGCCTCGGGCCACACGCCCTTCTCGACGCCGTAGCGCTCCCCGAGGGCGAGCTGGATGGCCACGGACTCGAAGACGGGCGTGCCGTCGATGACGACCGTCGGCACCTTGGCGTTGGGGTTGAGGGCCAGGAACTCCGGGTTCTTGTGCTCCCCCTTCTGCAGGTCGTACTGCACCGTCTCGTGCTTGACGCCGAGCTCCGCCAGCGAGGCGTGGACGCGGGACGCGTTGGACATGGGCGCGTAATAAAAGACAATGGACATGGCTATTTCCTCCTCCGGCGCTTCTAGGTGAGTTCGTGGCGGGTTACCAGCAGCTCTGCACGGGCTCGGTGCGCGGGCTCGGTGCGCGGGCTCGGTGTGCGGGTGACGTCGCGGATCAGGTCCAGTACGCGGCGAGGGCGCCGCTCAGGCTTCGCTTCAGCTCGACGCCGTCGAGGGAGACGCCGAGCTGCACCATGGTCCGCGCCACCTCGGGGCGTACGCCGGCGATGACGACGCGGGCGCCGAGGAGCCCGGCGCTGCGCGCGGCGCGCGCGAGCACGTCGATGCTGTGGTGATCCAGGGTCGGTACGCCGGTCATGTCGATCACCACCACCTCGGTGCGCGTGGCGGCGATCCCGTCGAGGAGGGTGGTGAGCAGGGTCTCGGCGCGGGCCGGGTCGATGGTGCCCACGAGGGGCAGGATCGCGAGGCGGCCGCCGAGGGGGATGAAGGGGACCGACAGCTCGGTGATGCGGCGCGCCTGGTGCTCGACCTCGCTGCGCAAGCGCAGGCTCTCCTCCTCGAGGTGCACGCGCTCGCTGACGTCGAGCGTGACGCCACGCACGCAGCGGACGCCCTCGTCGTCGCCCGGCATGACGCGGACGTGGTGCTCCAGCCACCGCTCCTCGCCGGCGCGGGTGAGGATGCCGTGCTGCACCACCCCGTGGCCGCGGGCGATGACCTCGCTCCACGCCGCCGCGATCCGGGCGCGCTCGGGCTCGGGGGCCATGGCCAGGAAGCCATTGTCGGAGGCGCACCACGCCTCGGTGGAGTGGCCGGTCATGGGCTCCAGGTTGTCGCTCACGAAGGAGGGCCGCGGGGGATCGGGGGCGCCCAGCCAGCGCTCCCAGAGCACCCCGGGGACGCTCTGCACGAGGCCATCGAGGCGGTCGTGGAGCGCGCGCTCGCGGCGGAGCAGCTCCTCCACGTGCTCCTCGGCTTCCTTGTAGCGGGTCACGTCGAGGGACAGCCCGTACATGGTGACGGGGGTGCCGTCGGAGAGGCGCTCGACCACCAGCTCCGACTGCAGCCAGAGGTAGCTGCCCTCCATGGTCCGCATGCGGTAGGGCGGCATGGAGCCGTGCCCCTGGAGGACCTCGCGCGTCCTCTGGAGGACGAAGTCCCGCTGCGTGGGGTCGATCAAGCTCGCCCACATGCCCGGGGTGTTGACCCACTGCTCCGGGGTGAAGCCGGTGAGGCGCTCGAGATAGCGGCTCATGTACGAGGCGGGCCGGAGCGTCGCGTCCGGGTTCATCTCGCAGTACCAGATCATCCCCGGCATCATCCTGGTGAGGACGTCGCGGTGACGGGCGGCGTGCTCCACCGTTTCGGGCTGGCTGTAGGCGAACTCGGGGGGGACGTGGGCCGTCACCCGGCGCGCGATGCAGAGGACCTGCCGGTGCGCGCCACGGTCCTCCGTGGAGGTGGCGCGGGGGCGTGTCACGCGCAGCCGCAGCTCGATCCACACGTGGTCTCCGTCGGCGCACTGCAGCCGGCAATGCACGGCGGTGAGGTGTTCTTCGTGCGCGATCCCCCAGCGCCAGCGCTCGTCGAAGCGGATGCGGTCGTCGGCGTGGACGAGCTCCGCGAGCCGCCTGCCGGCGAGCTGGTCGGGCGTCCATCCGAGCACCGATTTGCACGCGGCCGAGGCGAGCTGGAAGCTACCGTCGACCTGGTGGGTGGAGAGCATGTCCGGACAGGCGTCCACCAGCGCGCCGTACGCATTCGGGTCAGTCATCTGCACCGCGTGGGAGGGGAGAACGGGCGTCACGCTGCACGGCTCGCGTGTGTAACACGCTCGTCGGTGGGTGAGCGGGTAGCCCCCCCAGGGGTGCCCCTCGTCGCGCGATCTCGTCAGGCCCGTACATCACGGGCCCATGCTACTCCAGCTCAGTGCGCCGCGGCGTCCACGGTCGCGGCTGAATCCAGAGCCTTCTCGTCGCCCGCAGGGAGGCCCCTCGCCTCGGCGGGGGTCTGGCTGGCGACCTCGGTGGTCTCCGCGCGGGCCGTGTTCTTCGCCGTGGCCTCGGCCGCCTTCTTCGCGCCGGGCCGCTTGGCGTACGCCTCTTCAGCCCGCTTCTTGACGCCACCCACGCCCTTGGCAGCGCTATGGACCAGGGCCTTGGTCACCAGCGACGCGCCGAAGGGAAGCGCCGGGTCCACGAGCAACTCCAGCTTGAGCACCGTCTTGTCTGGCCCCGCGGAGCGCAAGCGCCAGACGGCGCGGAAGTCGTCGACGTTGCCCTTCTTGAGCTTGCCGACGATCACCTCCTCGTTCCCACGCTTCACCGGCGCGGCGATCTCGGTGATCGCCCAGATGTTCGCGGCGCCGTGCAGGACGGGGACCTGCAGATAGACCTCGCTCACGCCCTTGCGCTTCGAGAGCACGCGGCTCTGGTCGAAGGGCTTCAGGAACTTCTGGTAGGCACCGTAGTTGGTGACCACCTTGCGCACGTCCTCGATGGGCGCATCCACCAGGATGGCCGCTCCCCCCGTCTCGATGGGCGACATCGGCGCGGTCGTCTTGACCGTGTAGGTGTGCGCCTTGCCCAGAGCTGCAAGCCGCTCGGACTCGTCATCCGCGCGCGCAGTGCCCGCTCCGAGCAGGAGCGCGAGGGCCATCAGAGACGCGAGCCATGCGGTCCGGAGGTGCTTCATGGGGGAGGCTCCTGACGTGCGAGGCCGGGTCGGCCTTAAGCACGTTGCCTACATGTATCCTCGCTTCCATGAGGCCGCACCCCCCTCAGGACGAAAAAAAACTGCTCCGTTCGCGCATTGCGCCACTTTATCGCCGGGTGCGTAACGCAGCCCGGAGAGCGCGTACCAGGGGTTGCGGGGAGTGTGGCAATCGATACCCGCGTTATTGCAGATTTTCCAACGATCCCGCCCGAGAGGGGCGATGCCGGTCGTCTGCTGGACGCCTGGATGCCCCCGGATACCGTCAGGCGCCGTCGGGCGCCGTCAGGCCGGCTCGTCGGCGGGCTTGCCGGGAACGATCAGGGGGAGGGTGGACAGCTCCGGTCGGGGGCCTTCATCCGCCGGGAGGGCGGTGGCTGGTTCTTCGAGGGGGGCCATCTTGCAGGAGCCATCGAACTGCACCCCGCGGTCGATGAAGATGGCCGGCGCGTGCAGCGCGCCAGTCACCCGGGAGGGCGCGTAAAGCTCGATGCCGTCGCGGGCGCGGATGCTCGCTTGCACCTCGCCGCCGGTGACGATGCAGGTGCCGACGTGGATCTCGCCGACCACCATCGCTCCCTCGCCGATGACGAGCACGTCCTCGCCCCGGATCTCGCCGCGGAAGCTTCCGTCGATGCGCACCCGTCCCTCGAAGAAGAGCTTCCCCTCGAAGTGGGTGCCACGCCCGAGCAGCGCGTTGATTTCGGTGGGGCGGTGGCCACCGCTGCCGCTGTCACGCGACGGGCCACCCCCCAGTCCACCCCCCAGTCCACCTCCCAGTCCACTACCCAGATCGCGCGCGCCTCCGGCTGTCCCGCCGGAAGCGCGGAGCGCTGCGTCGCGATCGCCTGCGAACGAGGACGGATCCATCCTGGAGCCTTACCGCAGCGATCCACGGCTCCGCAACCGGATCCCGCCCGGGCTCACTCGCCCATGGCCTTCACCACCATGCGCTTCCGCCTCATCCCGTCGAACTCGGCGTAGAAGACCTGCTGCCACGGGCCGAGATCCAGCTTGCCGGCGGTGATGGGCACGATGACCTGGTGATGCACGAGGATGGACTTGAGGTGCGCGTCGCCGTTGTCCTCGCCGGTGCGGTGGTGGCGGTAGTCAGGGCCGTCCGGCGCGAGGTGCTGCAGCCAGTCCCAGATGTCTTCCCACAGGCCCGGCTCGTGATCGTTGACGAACACCCCGGCGGTGATGTGCATCGCGCTGACCAGGACCATCCCCTCCTGGATGCCGCTCGCCGCCACCACCGCGGCGACGCGCTCGGTGATGTTGACGAGTTCGCGCTTTTTCTTCGTCTCGAAGGTGAAGTACTCGGTCTTGCTCTTCATCGCGGCGATCGCAGGCTGCAGTGCGCGCCGACGGTCGTCAACCGGACCGCGCGCTCGCGCGCCCGGGCGCGCAGTCGCGCGGTCCACTGCCGAGAGGCTTCAGCGTGGGTGGGCGCTCTGCTATGCCTCGCGGCGTGCACCGTCTCCGCGTCGTCGTCGCCCTGTCGCCCCTCGTCCTGACCTCTGCCTGCGGCGGTGATCCTGGTGCACCGGGCCCTGTCGACGAGGAAGCGTGCCCCGCGGACGCGGAGCCGACCCGCACGGTTTCCTGCGTCCTCGACTTCACCCCCGGTGACGGCGCCGGCTTCGGCATGGATGCCTACCCGGACATCGTTTACGGCCCGCCCCACGGCGGCGCGTCGTCGAGCGGCAGCCTGGACGTGCTCTCGCTGGGCAAGGGCGGGGAGATCGCGCTGGGCTTCGGGGGCAACACCATCGTGAACGGGCCAGGTCCCGATTTCATCGTCTTCGAGAACCCCTTCATCATCGGCGGCGATCCCGAGAAGGTCTTCAAGGAGCTCGGCGAGGTGAGCGTGAGCGCCGATGGCGAGACGTGGACGACGTTCTCGTGCCAGGCAGACGCTTATCCCTACGAGGGGTGCGCCGGCTGGCGCCCGGTGCTGGGGACGCCAGACTCCGGCGACGGCATCTACAACCCCGAGGTGGCCGGCGGGGACGTCTTCGATCTCGAGGCGCTGGGCATCGACGAGGTGCGCTTCGTCCGCATCAAGGACATCTCGAACTTCGGCGCCGCAGACACCGCGGGCTTCGATCTCGACGCGGTGGCGATCGTTCACCCCTCGCGCTGACCGCGGCGCCCCCGCTCCCCCGGGTCGCGCTGACCGCGGCGCTTCCACTCCCCCGAGTCGCGCTGACCGCGGCGCTTCCACTCCCCCGACAAAGAGCGAGCCCAGCGCGCCCGCGGACCCCCTCTCGGCCATATCTCGGCCATACCGGGGCTCACGCGAGCCAGCCATACCGGGGCTCACCCGAGCGATACCCAGGCTCACGCAGTCCAGCCATACCTTGGCTCATGAGGACCCGTCATCCCACGATCCTGCCAGCGAGGTGCCTTTTTCGTCACTGGCGAGCGCCACATGGTGCCGCTTGTGGAACCGCCCGCCCTGGGCACGAATTCATTGTGCCGGGAGGCAAAAACCAAGCGGATGGAGTAAGGTTGCAAATGCCTGCATATCGCCCTGGATCCGCAGGACAATGCTCTTGCCATCTCTCGTACCGGGTAGGTAGTGTCCGCGGAGTCCCGGGCAATCGGCGCGCATTGCAATCGCCAGCGCCGCAACGATTCCCCTTCAACTCATCCTCCGGCATGCAGGTCCGGAGCGCGGAACGTGCCATGAGCCCTGTCAGGTACTCGACGTGCGTCAACGCCATGCGTGCACTCACCATGGCGACCGGCATCCTCGGTGGATGCCTGTTCGTGCGTGCAGCCGCCGCGGATCCAGCTCCCGGAACGCCGCGCGCGCCTTCGTCCCCCGCCCCCCCGCCCTCCCCTTCTCCAGACCCTGGAACGCCTGCTGCACCACCGCCTCCAGGGTCCGCGTCAGCCTCGGAGGGGGCGCCGGCCTCCTCGGCTGAGAGGTCTGCGCAGGTGCCTGCGCGCAAGGGGGCGCTCTTGATCAAGGTGGATGCCGGCGCCGTGGTGCTCGTGAACGGGACTGCGGTCGGCGTGGCGCCCCTCGCCGACCCCGTCGTCGTGGACGCTGGTGGGCAGGTGGTGGAGGCGCACCTGGACATGCGCCATGGGCGGGTCGAGGTCGGCGTGAACCCGGGTGAAGCGCGCGTGGTCACCCTGACGCTCGTGGATCCGACGGCCCCCGAGGCATCTCCGGAGGGGGCTGCGGCAGGGGGAGGCGGCGTGGGCCTTGCGGCGGGAGAAGCGGCCGGCGCGGACGCGGCGGGAAGTCCGGAGAACGAGGGCGCAGCGACGGTGTCGGAGGAGGACGAGGCGCGCGCCGCGCGGCAAGCGAAGGTCTGGCGCCTCGGTACGCTCCTCCTCGGTGGAGGCGTGACGCTGCTGGGGCTCGGCATCGGCGTGGGCATGACCGCGGCTGCGAACGGGGCGAGCAGCGAGGCCGAGACGTTGCGGGTGGGCGATGGTGATCCGTCGGCCTGCTACCGGAAGGCCACGGCGCCCTGCCAGGCGCTCGGGGATGCGGTGAGCACGCGCGATACGTTCACCACCCTGGCGGCGGTCGGTTACGGCATCGGTATCGGTGCTGCGGTGGGAACCACGCTGCTCCTGCTGCTGCCGCCCAGGAAGCGCCCTGGCGCTGGCGAGACCGTGCGGCTCGCGCCCTGGGTGGACGTCGCGGGCAGCGGCATCGGCGTGCAGGGGACGTTCTGAAGCCGGCGGCAAGAGGGCGCGCGCCCTCGCCGCTGGAACGCAATGAGGGAGCAAGGTGATGAGGAAGCCAGCAGGGATCGACGTGGCGAGGATCGTGGGCGTGGCGCTCGGCCTGGTCATGGCCACGCCGGGGTGCAGCTCGGACTGCGCCCTCTCGCAGACCTGCGCGCCGGAGGGCGTCACGGGCAGTGGGAATGGGGGTCTCCCTCCGGACGGCTGTGTCCCCGTGGAGAGCGGCTGGGGTGTGGAGTCTCGGTGCGGGGTGTTCGTGTCGAGCAGCCTCGGAGACGACGGTGGTGACGGGACCCCCGACAAGCCCCTGCAGACGCTGGGAGCCGCGATCGCGAAGGCCCAGGAGGGTACGGGGTTGGTGTACGCCTGCGGCGAGGTGTTTGTCGGTCCGGTGACCCTGCCGGGGAAGGTGACTCTCTACGGCAGCCTCGATTGCCACTACGGGTGGACCTACGCGCCTGGCTCGGTGCGGACCACCATCACCGCGGCGCCCGGGCAGATCCCGCTGCGGATCTCGGGGATCGAAGGGCCAGCGCGGATGGAGGACGTCGACGCGATGTCGCTGATCGACGTCGAGGACCCGGCCCTGCTGGGGATGTCGACGATCGCCGCCGTGGCCGAGGGGCAAGTGGAGATCCTCCGGTGCCTGATCGAAGCGCACGCGGCGGCGCCGGGGCTCGATGGTGAGCCCTACACCGAGCCTGGCGCCGGGGGACCCGAGGGGCTCCCCGGAGCAGAGGCATGCTCCAAGGCAGTGGTGGTCGGTGGGCTGGGCGCTGTGAACGACTGCGGTGGGACGCCCGACGACTTCTCCGACGACTCGATCGGGGGACTGGGGGGCATCGGCACCATGACGATGGCGGGAGACGGATCGGCCGGATCGCCAGGCGGCGACGAGAACGACAATGGCGGGCAGGGAGAGAACACCGTGGTCTGCAAGGTCGGCAAGCTGGGGAGCGACGGCACCGCAGGGGCGCCTGGCGCGGGCGCGACCAGCATCGGTGTGCTGACCAGCGAGGGCTTCACGGGCGCCTCGGGAGATGAAGGTGGGCGCGGGGCCAAGGCGCAGGGCGGGGGCGGCGGCGGCGGGGCCAAGGGCGGCATTGGTGCGGGGAAATGCGCGATGCAGGCCACCGCAGGAGGGGCGAGCGGCGGTAGCGGCGGGGCCGGGGGCTGCGGGGGACGCGGCGGGCGCGGCGGCGGGGCGGGTGGGTCCAGCATCGCGCTCATCAGCCTCGGGGCCTCGTTCTTCTTCGATGGCGCGGTGGTCGCTTCGGGGCGCGGCGGCCCGGGGGGCGTCGGAGGTCCCGGGCAGGAAGGCGGCGTCGGTGGACCCGGGGGCGCGGGAGGCTCGAAAGGGGCAACGGCGGCGCTCAACGACGGGTGTGCAGGCGGCACGGGCGGCAAGGGAGGGACCGGAGGAAAGGGCGGCGGAGGCTCCGGGGGGCACAGCTTCGGGATCGCGTACTTCGGCGCGGCGCCTTCGACGGAGGGGTTGATCCTCTACGGCGGAGAGTCCGGGCGCGGTGGCGAAGGGGAAACGCCCGAGAGCCGCGGCGCGGATGGACTGAAGATGGACCTGATCGCCTTCGAGAACTAGCCCTCTACGTAATCTCTCCCTTGTGATTGGGCGTTTCGATACGGAGAAACTGGTGACCCTGGCTGCTAATCGTCGCCGCCCGATCGGCTTCCCTCGGACACTCACGAACCGCCGATCGATGCTGGCCATCCCTCCGGACACAGGTCATTGAAGCTTCGCCAGATGGTCTCGCAGAGATCCACAGCGATTGAGCCCGTAAAACCACCGACATGGCGCAGGCCGATGAAGACCAGCTCGGCACTCACAAGAGGGATAGCGGTGGCAACGTTCCCGAATGGTCTGCGCCATTGACCGGATCTCCAAGCGCGTAGGCATACAGATTCGAGTCCCCTCCATCGAACAGCAACGAATCTTTTGCGTTTCACCTCCCGATATCTGCGTCGTCGTCACGCGCGCCGAACCTGACGAGGTCCGTCTCCGGATCGTACAGCCCGCCTGCGAACCCGAACGGCTGAAATCCTGGGCTGGTGTCGAGCAGCACCCGCCCAAACCCATCGTCATCGATGCCTTCGAGCACGGACGGGCACGGACGGGCACGGAGCAGATGCCACCGCTGCACGGGGTGGGGTAACCAGGAGGGATGAACCCCTCGCGCAGCCGGATGGTCGTCCCCGTCGCCGCTTCCTTTCTGCTCGCGTGCGCGGGGGCGCCAGCGGCTTCCCCCACACCAGCTCCTGGAGCCCGGGGGACTGCAGACGAAGCCTCGGTGGAAGGGACAGGCGTGAAGGGCGGCGTGTCCACCGCAACGACCGCTGCGTCGGCGCCTGCCTCGCAGGGATCCACCACGCAGCCGCCACGCGCTCCGGCGCTGCCACCTCCGGCGGCGGGTCTTCAGCTTGCGTACCACGAGACGTTCGAGGCTCCCTTCGCCGAGCCGGAAGCGTGGACCGAGGACACGTACGGGCCGAAGAGCCCCTGGCACGTCGACGACTTCGACGAAGACGGCGCGTTCTTCGCCGAGGCGGGGGGGGAGCTGTTTCGCGCGGGGCTCCGCAGCTTCCGCGCGTTTCGCAAGTCGTTCACCCATGGTCGCGATGGCTGGCTGACCGTCGAGCTGTATGGGCGGGACCAGAACTGCGACGGCGTCCCCGAGAGCGGTGGCCGCTTCACCAGCGAGGGCGGCAAGGCCCACCTCGTGTCGAAGCGCCATCACGACGGCGCCATTCTCCGTTCCACGCGGCCTTTGCCAGCCCGTTACCGGGTGGAGGTCACGGTCTCTGGCATTCGCTTCGGGGGGGCCGGGCCGGGTGGCTGGCTCTCGCCCGACGGGTCCAAGCTCAATGGATACGACGGTGACGAGATCGGCGATCCGTGGCGCTTTCGGACCTCGACGCCCATCCCGCTCCCGGCGATCACGGACAACGGTGTCTACTTCCTGTGCATCACCGACTACGCCCGCCCTGCGCCTCACAACAACGTGTTCATCCACCACCACCGGAAGGTCGTGATGGACACCGACAACAACATTCCCGCCTGGTCGGCCGTGTGGAACCCGCACACGAAACGTGCCGAGCCGGATGGCTCTCACTACGTGAGCATGATCTTTCTGGACGGGCGCGCCTTCGGATCCCCCTGGACGGGAAACGAGTTCATCTCGTTCACGCCTTCCGGGTTCCAGGAAGGCGCGGTGTTCGTGGACAAGTACCTGGACGGCGAGGCCTACACCTTCGTCGTGGAGCGCGACGGTGAGGCGTATACCCTCGCGGTCAGCGGGCGGTTTCACCACGGCGGGGACACCACGTACGTGGCGCGGCGGCGGTTCCGCGACGACCCTCCCACCTGGCATTACAACCAGACGCCGGGCGAGCTGGGAGCGCCCCCGATGCGGGAGACCGTGAAGCTCGGCAGCCGCACGTTCGAGGCGTGGCCCGCGGACGTGGGCTACCCCGACCATTTCTTCTTCGGCGATCCCCACATCAATTACTACGAGGGAACTGCCGCGTTCGACGACGTGAAGCTCTACCTGCCCGCGCAGTAGGAGAGGTTTCCGTCCTCGTCTCGCTGCGCAGCTCCGATCAGGGCGTGCTGGACGCCTCGCCCGAGCGAACGTGACGATTCTCGGGTGCAGGAGGGCGGGTTCTGGGGCAACCTCTTCTCGACGTTCGCACGCACGCTCGTTCGCACGCTCGTTCGCACGCACGCTCATTCGCAAGCCAAACGATCGGTCCACGTGTTACCCACCGACCCTGATCTGACCGCCGCAGCCACGTCCTCTCTTCCCCAGCCATCCCTGCGCAGGGGTGCGGGCCTGCCCAGGGGCGATAGCGTGTGCGCCTTCGCCTCGGGCCATGGCTCCTCGCTTCCGTCGCCGTGCGAGAGCGGTGGCGACTGCGACACCATCTCGTCCGTCCCGTCGCCCTTCAGCGACCGCCCGTCGCTGCTCGACATCCCGCACGCGGCGACCATCCCGGCGGACCGCGCGCAGGACGGAGCGCCGGAGAGCGCGGCCCGCATGAACGCCGTGTCGAGCCGCCGATCGACCGAGCTGGCGGTGGCCAACTGGGATCGGTACGAGGTGATGGGCATGGTCGGCGAGGGGGGGATGGGCGCGGTGTACAAGGCCCGCGATCCGCGCCTCAACCGGCTCATCGCGCTCAAGTTTTTGCGCAGCCACGACGTGGGCCTCGTCGAGCACTTCTTCCGTGAAGCGCAGGCGCAGGCGCGCATCGACCACCCCAACGTGTGCAAGGTCTACGAGGTGGGCGAGGTGGCCGGTCACCCCTACATCGCCATGCAGCTCATCCAGGGCGAGCCGTTCGGCGACGCCATGCGCGCCATGTCGCTGGAGCAGCGGGTCAAGGTGATCCGGGACGTCGCCGAGGGCCTGCACGAGGGCCACCGCACCGGGCTGATCCACCGCGACGTGAAGTCGGGGAACATCCTGGTCGAGCGCTCGCAGACGGGGACCCTCACCCCGTACCTCGTCGACTTCGGCCTGGCGCGTGAGATCAAGGGCCAGGACAGCACCATCTTCAGCGTGGAAGGGACGCCCTGCTACATGTCGCCGGAGCAGGTGGCTGGCGATCTCCGCCAGCTCGATCGCCGCACGGACGTGTACGGCCTCGGCGCCACGCTCTACGAGGCCCTGGTCGGCGAGCCTCCGTTCTCGGGCCTGCCGCCCCTCGACGTGATCTGGAGGGTGAGGACGGAGCAGCCCCGCCCCGTGCGGGACATCGATCGCCGGGCCCCGGCCGACTTGGAGACCATCACCCTCAAGTGCCTGGAGAAGGAGCCCCACCGCCGCTACGACTCGGCCAGGGCGCTCGCCGAAGATCTCCAGCGCTACCTCGACGGCGACCCGGTGCGGGCCCGGCGCGCGAGCTTCCTGTACGTGGCCTGGAGCAAGGCGCGCAAGCACCGGATCGTGCTGTCCCTGAGCCTCGCCGCGCTGGTGGCCCTGGGCGCGGCGGGCGCGGTGCTCATGCGCTCCCGGATCAGCGCCGCCGAGCAGGTGCGCCGCGCCGAGGAGGTGGCGGCGCTCGCGCAGGAGATCGGTCAGGACGTGAAGGAGATGGAGCTGTTCATGCGCTACGCCTACGCGCTGCCGCTCCACGACACCACCCGCGAGAAGGCGGTGATCCACGCCCGGCTGGAGGATCTCGAGCGGCGCATCGCGGCCTCCGGAGAGCGGCTCGGCGCGCTCGCGGAGGGGCCCGGCCATTATGCCCTCGGCCGCGGCTTCCTGGCGCTCGGCGCCATCGAGGAGGCGGTCCGCCACCTGGAGCTCGCGCTCGTGCAGGGCTACGACACCCCGGACGCCACCTTCGCGGCGGGGCGCGCGCGGGGCATGCTCTACCTGCGCGCGCTCGACAAGGCCCGCCGCCTCCCCAGCCGCGAGGCGCAGGAGGCCCAGCAGGCCGAGATGGCCCGGGAGCACCTCGAACCGGCGCTGCGCTACCTCCGCAGCAGCGTGGCAGGCGCGCGGGCGGCCATGCCCTACGCCGCGGCCGTGCTCGCCCTGCACGAGGGGCGCCTCGACGACGCTTACGTGGAGGGGAAGCGCGCCGTGGTGGTGGAGCCCTGGAGCTACGAGGCCCGCGTCATCCAGGGCGACGCGCTCCGGGGACGCGCTGTGCTGGCCGAGGAGCGCGGCGAGCACGAGCAAGCGCTCCTCGACCTGCACCGCGCCATCGCCCACTACGGAGAGGCCTCGGCCATGGCCACCAGCGACCCGGCCATCTACGACGCGCAGGCCGAGGCGTGGCTCGGGGTGATGCGCATCGACAGTCACCGCGGCGCCGACCTGCGGGGAGCCTACGAGCAGGCCATCCAGGCGTGCAACCAGTCCCTCACCGCCGAGCCCCGGCGCGCCGCCGCCGCTGCCAACAAGGCGTGGGCCCACATTCACCACGGCTGGAGCCTGTACCGCCAGGGCGAGGACCCGCGTGCCGCTCTGCAGAGCGCCATGAAGGACGCCGAGCAGGCGATGCAGTGGGGAGGCCCCGACCCGCTCGCGTACAACTCCATCGGCGCCGCCTGCTGGCTGCGCGCCCAGTACGAGGCGGGCATCGGCCTCGACACGGACGAGGCCCTCGGCCGCGCCGTGGAGAGCAACCGGCGCGCGATCGAGATGGACCCGAACTACGGCTGGGCCCACAACGACATCGGCATCGCCCTCGGACTCCTCGGCGAGCGCGCCGCGGAGCGCGGCTTCGACCCCCTGCGGCACTTCTCCGAGAGCGCGCACCACCTCGATCGCGCCATCGCCCTCAGCCCTGGCGACCCGACCCCGCGCGCCAACCAGACCTGGTTCTACGCCCAGCGCGCCATGCACGAGATGGAGCACGGCGTCGACCCGGTGCCGACCCTGAACCGCGCCCTCGCCTACGCCGAAGCGGCCCTCGCCATGCGGCCCGAGCACGTCGCCTCCCACAACAACCAGGGCCTCGCCTTCACCCTCCTGGCCAGCCACATCCTCACCTCGGGCGGCGACACGCGCGGCCCGGGCGACGCGCGCGGCACGCTCGACAGGGCCATCGGCGCCTTCGAGGCCGCGCTGCATCTGAGCCCTTCCGACGTGGAGGCCAGGCGCGGCCTCGCCACCGCCCGCGCCCTCCTTGCCCGGGTGCAGCTCGCCCGCGGCGAGGACCCGGCCCAGGCCTTGCGCGCCGGGCGGCAAGCCCTCGCCACGACCCTCGCCACGGCCCTCGACCCCTCGCCCACCGACGGCGAGACGCTCTTCACCCTGGCCGCGCTGGAGCGCGCCACCGCCTGGGCTGCCGCCAGCTCTGGCCGCAACCCGCGCCGCCCCTTCCAGGCCGCGCACGACGCCCTGAGCAAGGCCCACGCCCTGAACCCCCGGAGCGCGCGCCCCCTGGCGACCCTCGCCTCCCTCCACCGCGACCGCGCCGAGCTCTCGCGCCCCGGTGGCCGCGCCGACGGGGACATCGCCGAGGGCCTCCAGCGCATCCGCGCCGCCCTGGAGCTGACCCCGACCATGCCCGCCTACCGTGCCCTCCAGGGCTCGCTCCTCGTGCTCCGGGCGCGCGGGGCCCGCGACCCCGGCGTGCGGATGGCGCTGTACCAGCAGGCGCGCGAGGAGCTGCAGGCTGCGCTGAAGGGGAACCGGTTCCTGGAGCGCGAGTACGGGCGCTGGCTGGCCGAGACAGAGCTGCAGCTCCCGGCGGGGGAGGGGACGCCTGCCTCTTCCGGTCCTCAGGTGCGTCCAGCGCCCTGAGGCCCCCAGGCCTCAGTGGACCTTCACGGGAACCGCCCCGGGAGCCCCCTCACGCCTGTCCGCGCCCCGTTTTCCCCCTCAACCTGCCTCGTTCTCGCCATCTCCTCGCCGTCTCTTCGCCGTCTCCGCGCCCTCCCGAGCGCTCCTGTCCGCCTGGCACACGATCTGCCAGTGCCGATGTCCGGACGGTCTGCGCGCAGCCCGCGCGGTTCCCGCAGGAGGCTTCTTGTCATGGATGAGCGAATGAAACAGATGCAGGGTTACCTCGACATTGCGGCCACGTACGCGGCCAGCATCGGCACCAGGATCTTGGGCGCCATCGTCCTCTGGATCATCGGGCGCCTGATCATTCGCACCGTCCTCGGCATGATCGAGCGTAGCCGCGGCATGCAGAAGCTCGAGCCCACCGTGGCCCGCTATGTCGTCTCGGCCCTCTCGGCGCTCTTCACCCTCCTCCTCGTGGTCTCGGTGCTGAGCGTCTTCGGGGTCGAGACGGCCACCTTCGCCGGCCTCCTGGCGGGTGTCGGCATCGCCGTGGGCATGGCCTGGTCGGGCCTGCTCTCCAACCTCGCCGCCGGCGTCTTCATGATGGTCCTCCGCCCCTTCAAGGTCGGCGACTTCGTCACCGTCGGAGGCGTCACCGGCACGGTGCAGGCCATCGGTCTCTTCGTCACCGCGATCGATACGCCCGACAACGTGAGGACCTTCGTCGGCAACAGCAAGGCGTTCGGCGACACCATCCAGAATTTCTCCACGAACGCCTTCCGCCGCGTCGACTGCGTGGCGCAGCTCGCCCATGGGGCCGACCACCGGGCGGCCATCCAGCTCCTCACCGAGCGCCTCGCCGCCCTGCCCCATGTCGCCAAGGAGCCCAAGCCCCAGGTGGAGATCCTGGAGTTCACGCTGGCGGGTCCCGTTCTCACGGTGCGCGCCTTCTGCCACACCGATCACTACTGGACGGTCTACTTCGCCATGAACAAGATCATCCGCGAGGAGCTCGGCACCCTGCAGCTCCCCATCCCCAGCCAGCACTTCCTGCTCCAGCAGCAGCAGCCGCAGCAGCCGTCGCTGGCAGCCTGACGCGCCCACCGCGGCCCTGCGCCGCGCGCATTCCCTGCCCGGCACGCTTCCGCCCTCGGCGAGCGCGCGCTCTTTCCCTCCCGCACGCCCTCCCGCACGCCCTCCTGCACCACCCCCATGGATGCGCCTCACCCGCGCGTGGGTGTGCCCATGCGCTCCTCATGCGCTCCCATGCGCTCCCCATACGTTCCAGCGCGGTGCATCGGGTGCCTTCCTGACACCAGAATTCGGCGCCCGCCCGCCGGACAATCCGCAAAGCTGTAGCTAGATTGTTCCAGGAAACGGCCGTGGCAGTGCGCATCCCCGCATCGCCTCGCAGCGCTCACGTTTCTCTCCGGCGGCGGATGCCCACGGGCAGCCAACGAGGGCAACCGAAGCTTCACCGACCAGCGCCCTGGCCCCCCAGTGCAGCGAGGAGCACCCGTGTCTCACGAGATCAGCCGTCACCGTGGCAGCCGCGACGACAGCACCCCGCTCGGCCGCTCCCGCCACGTCCCGCTGCGTCATGACCCACCCCTCGCCCCGCGCAATGCCTTCCTGGTCGCGCACGACCGCCTCCAGGTCCTCGCCCAGATCGCGCGCGGCCCTGCGGTGGTGGCCGTGGCCGTCGCCCCGGATGGCCGCGTCGTCGACTCGGCCCTGGTCGAGGATGGGCGTGCGCTCCTCATGGGCCGACACTCCCGCTGCGGCTTGAGGTTGAGTTCGCCCATGGCAGCCCTCCGCCAGCTCGCCGTCCTGGTCCGCAAGGAGGAGAACGCCATGGTGACCCGGGTCTGGGACCTCGACACCGGCGTCCCCTTCATCACCGAGGATGGCCAGCGCAACGCCGCGGTCATCGCCGACGGCCCGCTCTATTTCTCCGTGCACGGCTACGGCATCTGGCTGGTCCCCGCCGATCTCTCGGCGGGCTGGTCCGGCCGCGCCCAGGACACCTGGGAGGCGCTCCCTGGCCGCGTCTTCGTCGACCGCCGTCCACCCGGGCGCGGCACCCAGGCGCCCGGAGAGGCCTCGGCGCGCTTCTCCCCGGGATCGACGCCCCACAACGCCGAGGAGATCTCTCATGTGACCGGCGTCGGCGCGCCCCTCGTGCTCGGCGACCCCGACAGCATCGAGATCGGCTGGGGGACCCTGCGGCTCTCGCACCGCGGCAGGCGGTTGCGTCACGAGGTGAGCGCAGAGCGGCTGGAGCGGGGCGTCCTCATTGGCCGCTACGAGCGCTGCGGCCTGGAGATCAAGGCAGAGCCCGAGATCTCCCGGGTCCACGCCCTGCTCGTGAAGATCGGCGCCGACGTCTGGGCCATCGACGCGGCGAGCACCAACGGCCTCTGGCGGGGCGACATGGCGGTGAGGGCCGAGCCGCTGCGTCATGACGACACGCTCAGGCTGGGGCGCACAGTGACCCTTCAGTGGACGCGTCGCGAACTTGCTGAGGCCTGAGAGGGTGCGTCAAATCGTTCGCGCCCCTCCGACCGGCCCCCCGCGCTTCGCCTCGCGGAGCTGACGTCATGATCCGAGGGAGCACGTCCAGCGCTGCCCGGAACACATCGCGTCCCCCACTTGCGTGATGACGGAATCGGCTAAGGTACTGTGGTGGAAGCTCGATCACCGGAGGCCGATACGGACACTCTGTACGACGTGATCATCGTGGGAGGCCGGCCGGCCGGCGCCTCGCTTGCCGCGCGCCTCGGCAAGCAAGGTCTGAGCGTGCTTGTCGTCGACAAGGCTACGTTCCCCTCACCCCCCGAGGTGCCGTCGAGCGCCGTCATCTACCCGTCGGCCATGCGCCTGCTCGACGAGATCGGCGTGGACGAGTCGCAGTACGCAGACGCCTGCGCCCGGATCGAGACGGGCTACATCGAGTTCGAGGGCCACTTCATTGCCCACCTCGCGTCGACCGAGGTGCATGGCCGGGACTACTTCTACGGCCTCGACCGGGCGGGCTTCGACCACGCCCTCTGGCGCAACCTGGAGCGGTTCCCGTCCGTCACGGCGCTCTCCGGGATCACCGTGGCCGACGTGGTCCGCGACGACAGCGGCCGCGTCGTCGGCGTGGTCACCTCGGCGCGCCAGGGCGAGGCCGTGACCTACCGCGCGCGGATCTGCGTGATCGGCGCCGACGGCCGGCACAGCCGCATCGCGCGCAAGGTGGGCGCCAAGGTCGTCGAGGACCGGTCGCAGCAGACGAGCACCGTCTATTTCGCCCCCTGGGAAGACGTCGCCCCCATCGCCACGGACGGCAAGCCCGCCCTCCACATCGTCAACCGCGCCCGCGGCGAGACCCTCATCCTCCAGCCGACCGCCGGCGACCGCATGTACGTGGCCGTGCAGGTCCGCGCCGACCGGGTGGTCCTCGGCGGAGACCCCGAAGGCTTCTACGATCGCACCGTGCGCTCCTTCGCCGTGGCCCGGAACCGGCTCGCCAACGCGCGGCGCGTGGGCAACCTCCTCGGCGTCACCCGCATCGCCAACCGCTACCTGGAGCACGGCGGCCCCGGCTGGGCCCTGGTCGGCGACGCCCTCCACCACAAGGACCCCCTGGACGGCCAGGGCATCTACGACGCCCTCGCCACGGGCAGGCGCCTCGCCACGGTGATCGTGGCCGTCCACGAGGGCCACCTGACCTGGGAGCAAGCCCTCGCCATCTACCGCCGCGGCGTGGACGAGGAGACCCTGAGCATGTTCCGCGTCACCGTGGAGCGGCTGCAGAACCAGCTCTACGGCGAGCCCTCCCCGCTGTTCATCCGCACCATGCTGCGCTGGCTCCTCAACGATCCGGAGTACCAGCGCCGCCACTTCATGTTCCTCGGCCGCGCCCTCCCGCCAGACCGCTGGATGCCCCCGTGGCTGATGATGAAGGCCGCGGCCCGGGGGGTGGCGACGGACGTAGGCCGAGCCCTGGGGTTCGGGGCGCCGGCGGGGTGAGACGGGGAGGGGGGATAACGGGCGCTGCGTGCGCCGCAGTCGTGCTCAACACTGCTCCTGCGCGTGTCGAGAGAGGTGCAGCGACGCTCCGGTCCAGGTGACCGTCCGCTGCAGGAGCGCATCGAGATTGAGCCCCTCCTCCAGCCGCCGCGCTCACCGCTCCAGCGTTTTCGTCGGCCCTCGCCCAAGGCCTCTCCGCGCCAGCTTCATGGCGATGTCTTGATGGGACCCTTGATCCGTGAACCACCCGGAGCAGCCGGTGAGGGTGCAGCGCGATCCGGTTCCGACTGCTCCTCGTAGACGGTGTCCGAGCCGGCCTCCCGACGTGGTGCCGGCTGCTCCCCGTAGATGGCGTCTGCGCCGGCCTCCCGACGTGGTGCCGGCTGCTCCCCGTAGATGGCTCCTGGACTGACCTCGGGAGCGCCGATCGCCGCGCCCGCAGGCATGGTCGGCAGTCGCTGCTCTGCGGCGCCAGCGATGGCCGTTCTCGCAATGCCGCCCTGCGGCTGCTGCGCTGCGAGCGCCTTCGCGCCTGGTGCTGCTGGCGACTCGGTGCCTCGTCCTCGGAGTGCCTCGCTTGCAGCGCCGGGGTCTGGCGATGGCGCGGGTGTCTCGGCTGCCGTCGGCAACATGCCAGTCAGCGTGTTCACTGCCGTCCGCCGCTGCTTTTGCCGTTCCTCCTCCTCGCCGGGAGCACGCGCGGTGCTGGTCGCGGGCGCCTTCGCGGCACCTGTCAGCACGCTCAGGCCGGCGGCCCCGAAGCCGAGCGCCAGGGCGGCTGCCATCAAGTGTGGTACCCGCCTGGGCCTCTGGGATGCGCCGTGAGGGGCCGGGGGTGGAGCCGTGATCGAACTGGGGGCGAGGCTCGGCGCGCGTTCCACGAGCTCCACCATTCCCGACAGCAATGCAGGAGGCGGCATCTTTGCGGTCAGGGTCTCGTCGATGGACGGCCGCTCTGCCGGGCTCGACGGCCGATCCGACGGGCTCGGGCCGAGGTTCCTCGTCGTGAGCCCCGCGCTTTCCTGGACCGTCGGTCTCGGCTCCAGTGGCTCGGGAAGAACCACCGGCACGCCGTCGTCCCTGCGCTGTGGCCGTCTCGCCTCCTGCGGCTCGGCGGACGGCTCCGGTCCGCGCTCGCCTGCGCGCTGCGTCCGTCGAATACGCTCCACCGACGTCCGGCACTGAGGAGGGCAGAATGGCAGCAGCCGGTTCGCCAGCTCCGTGATGTCGGGCAAGCGCCTGCTGCGATCCTTCTCCAGGCAGGCGAGGATCGCCGCCTCCAGCATCGGAGGTACATCGGGCCGGAGCGCCCGCAGCGGGGCCGGGGATTCCACCATGATCTGCGCGAGGCACGCGCCCATGTTGGCGGCGCGGAAGGCGTATTCGTCGGTCAGCAGCCGGTAGAGAATCACGCCGAGTGCCCAGATGTCCGTCCGGCTATCGACATCCCTCAAGCTGCGGCTCTGCTCTGGCGACATGTAGAGCGGCGTTCCGATGACCTCCGAGGACCTCGTGAGGCTCAGCTCCGCAGGGGTGCCCGGACCGGCGCTCATCTTGGAGATGCCGAAGTCCAGCACCTTCACGAGGGCGGAGCCGTCCACGCGCCGGCTGAGGAACAGGTTCGAGGGCTTGAGATCGCGGTGCACGATTCCCCGGGCATGCGCCTCCGCGAGCGCCTCGCAGGCCTGCAGCACGTACTCCAGCGCCTCCTCGATGGGCAACGGACCTCGCCGCCGCAGGAGCGCGTCGAGATCGAGCCCCCTCAGGTGCTCCATCACGATGTAGGGCGTCCCGTCTTCGAGGCGCCCCATGTCGTGCACGCGCGCCACGTGCTCGCTGAGGATCCGGCTCGCCGCGCGCGCTTCCCGCATGAACCGGGCGACGGCCTCGCGCTCGCGGGCGATGTGGGGCTTCATCACCTTGATGGCGACGAGCTGATCCAGGTCGATGTGCCGCGCCGCAACGACCACGCCCATCGCACCGGCTCCGAGGCTCTTTTCGACCGTGTACTTCCCGGCGAGCGTCGTTCCAGGGCGGACCCTCTCGTCATGGGCATCGACCTCTTGCCCCTGCATCCCAGCCACCTCCTCAGCGCGCGTCAAAGTAGGCGGAGGCACACTCGAATGTCCAATTACCGCCTGGTCATGTTCTCGGCAGACGCGCCCTGGCGCAGCAACCCAGCGGTTCCCCGCTCTCGCTACCCCGCCTTCACCGCTCCCGTCTTCACCCCGCCTTCACCGCTCCTGCCTTCACCGCCGCCTTCACCGCCGCCTCCCGCAGCTCTTCCCGCACCGCGGCCGCCTCCCCCACGCCCCCGTACCGCAGCGCCGCGTACCGCGCGATCGCCTCCCCCGCCTCTCTCCTCCCCGCCTTCTCCAGCCGCCGCGCGAACCGCTCCAGCGTCTCCGTCGACCCTCGCCCCAGGCCTCCCCGCGCCAGCGCTGCCAGCAGCTCCCCCAGCTCCTGGGGCGGCGGCTCCTCCACCACGGCCCGCCCCGCGCTTCGCCCCCGTCCGCGCCTTCGCCCCCGCAGCATCCGCCAGCTCAGCGCCACCACGAAGAGCCCCCCCGCCGCCGTGAGCACCGTCCCGGGATGCTCTCCGAGCCACCGCACCCCCGCGCCCCACTGCATGGCCACCCAGTCCTTCAGCGCCACCAGCAGCGGCGTCTCCCGCCCTGCCGCGTCTCCCCCGGACGGCGTCGCGTCCACCGTCGTCCACCCCCGCCCGTCGAGGTGCACCTCCGCCCAGGCATGCGCGTCCTGCTCGCGCACCAGCGCGTATCCCCCGAGCGGGCTCCGCTCTGCCACCTGGTAGCCCACCACCATCCGCGCCGGCACCCCCGCGGTCCGCGCCAGCAGCACCATGGCCGACGCGAAGTACTCGCAGTGCCCGCGCCGCTCGCGCAGCAGGAAGTCCAGCAGCGGATCCCTCCCTGCGCGCCGGCTGAACGACAGCGCGTACGTGAACTGCGTCTGCAGCCGGTCCACGATGGCCTCCACCTTCGCGCCCGGCGCCACCGCCCCGCCCGTCCACGCCTCCACGATCGTCTCCAGCTCGGGACGCAGCGCTGCCGGCACCTCCAGATCCTGCGGCTCTGGTCCCACCGGAACGCCCTCGGCTTGCCGCCCCTCGGCCTCCCGCCCCTCGGCCTCCCGTCCTCCGGACGCACCCCCCACCGCGAAGTCCACCGCGGTCGCCTCGCCCATCGGCAGGCGGAACACCCCGAACCTGTCGACCCTCGCCCGCGCGTCGTGCGGCGTCACGCTGCGCGCCCCGAGCGGCAGGAAGTAACGGTCGCGGTTTCCGGCCACGAGCGTCACCCGCGCCGACCGTCCCTCGCCGTCCATCCGCTCTGCCCCATCCGGCGCTCCCGCCCCGCCTGTCTCTCCTGCCGCTCCCGCCGCTCCCGCCGCTCCTGCGAGGAAGCGCTCCTCCAGCGGGCGCGCATTCATCCAGCGGCCCTTCTCGTACCGGTCGTACACCACCCCGCGCAGGTGCTGCAGCGCCGCGCCCTCACCGGGCCCGCTCTCCTCCGCCTCCTCGACCCGCAGCACCAGCGCATCCGACTGGAGCATCCCCTCCATCGAGCCCAGCCACATCCGCTCCCCGAACCCGCTCACCGGGTCTCCCGCCCCCAGGATCTGCTCCTGCGACCACACGGACAGCGGCGGCAAGAGCAGCGACAGCCCCACCGCGAGCGCGCCCGTCATCACCAGGACCAGCGCGCCCATCGCCAGGCTGCGCCGCGGCATCGCCTTCCACACGGATCTCCCCGGATCGGCCGCGCGCATCGCCAGCAGCACGAGCAGGAGGTGCAGCGCCACCATCCACCCGAACATCGGCCCGAGAGACGCCTCTCCGGCCGCGGTGAGCGCGAACAGCGCCATCGCCGCCGTCACCGTCATACCGCCCTCGGGGGCGCGCAGGCACAGCCTCCCCGCCGCGGGCAGGAGCAGCCCCAGCACCGCCGCCGTCCAGAAGCGCCCCAGCCCCCCCGGGCCTGCCGGGAGCGGCACCTGCATCGCCATCGCCGCGCCTGACGCCGCGAGCACCACCAGCAGCACCCGCTGCCCGAGCGCCCCCGGCGCGAAGCGCGGCCCCAGCCCTAGGCCCACGGCCACCACCAGGGCGGCGATCCCCGCGGCGACAGGCGCTTCTCCCATCATCATCACGCGCGCCACGACCAGCAGCGCCGCCGCCATCAGCCGCCTCGCCGTCCGCATCCCCGCGTGGGCTTCACCGGCGGATCCCGGGCGCAGCTCCGGCGCCGCGGCCGCCTCGCGCCCGCCGCGCTCCTGGGCCACCTCGCGGCTCACAAGAGGAGCGCTTCCTGCGCCACGGCGTGCGGCGCGACGGTGATGTCCTCCGGAGCCCCGCTCCCTTCGCTGCCGACCACCAGCGTCTTGCACCCCACGCCCGCGCTGCGGATCCGCGCGGCCAGCGCGCCTCCACCCGGGGTCGCCGTGATGAACACCATGCACGAGAGCCGCGACAGGTGCGGCTCCAGCCGCCCCAGCAGCACCGCGAGCGCCACCGGCTTCGCGCCTGCGCCCGCGGGGACGCAGGCCAGCAGATCCAGCGCCTGCTCCAGGAACCCGAGGTGCCTGCCGAGCGTCATGTCGTGCACCTCCTCGCCCACCACCAGGAGATCGATCAGCGCCTCTCCGCGGCTCAGGAAGGCCACCACGCCAGCCGCGAGCGAGAGCATCGCCTCCAGCCGCTCCGGATCGGCGCCGGCCGGGTCCACCACCACGCCGACGCGGCTGAAGTACTCCTCCTGGTACTCCCGCACCACCGGCACCCCGAGCCGCGCCCAGCTCCGCGCGTGGAGCTGCCGCACCGGATCTCCCGCGCGGTAGGGCCTCACCCCGAGCAGATCCATCGACTCGCCGGTCTTCGAGGCCAGCGACACGCCGCCGGGCTGGTGCCGCTGCCCCATCGGCAGCGCGAGCCGCGTCACCCGGGCGATGCGCGGCACCACCAGGAACCGCACGCCCGATGACGCCACCACCGGGCCCTGCGCCAGCCCGAGCGGCACCAGCGCCGCCACCTCGAAGGGGTCGAGGTGGTGCATGCCCCGCTCCACGAAGCGCGCCCGCAGCTCGAGCCGCGTGCTCCCCCCGGCGGGCACCCGCGGCACCCGCGGCGGCGGCCCGAGCCACCGCCCGTCCCAGGGCAGGAAGGGGCCCACCATCCGCACCGCGTGGGCGTCCTCGGGCCCCGCGTTGCGCAGCATCACCGTGAACGTCAGGGCCTCGCCCAGCGCCACCCGCGGCGCCGCCAGCACCTCCACCCGCACCGCGTCGATGCGGTAGCGCCGGTGCACCAGCAAGGACCCCAGGAGCACCGCCGTGAGCCAGCACCAGACCAGGTGCGCCTGCGTCGACTGCACGTCCAGGCCGAGCCCTCCCGCGAGCAAGGACAGCGCGGCGAGGAAGCGCCCCTCCTCGCTCAGCGCGGTGTACAGCGCCCCGAGCGGCCGCATCAGCTTCCCGAGGAGACTCTGTCGGAAGCGATCCCGCCCGTCCTTCGTGGTCGGGATCAGCGCGTGGTTCAGCTTGGCGAAGTTGATCTTCACGTCACGTCGGCACAGGCGTCGCCGCGACGATCTCCTCGGCCACCGCGGCTCCGGTGAGCCCGCCGTAGCGCGCCTGGGTGGTGAGCGCGAGCCTATGGGCGAGCACCGGCACGGCGAGTGACTGCACGTCGTCGGGGCTCACGTAGCGCCTCCCCTCCAGGAACGCCCGCGCCTGCGCCGCGCGGAACAGGGCGAGCGCGCCCCGCGGGCTCACCCCGAGCGACAGCGCCCGGTGCTCGCGCGTCGCCGTCACCAGCGCGAGCAGGTAGCGCCCCACCGCCTCCTTCATCTCCACCTCGCGCACCTCGGCCTGGAGCGCGAGCAGATCGTCCGTGCTCGCCACCGGCGTGACCGAGGCCAGCGGATCCTCCCGCTGCCGCGCGTACAGCATCCGCAGCTCGTCCTCGGGCGGCGGATAGCCCACGCCCACCCGCAGGAGAAACCTGTCGAGCTGCGCCTCCGGGAGCGGGTAGGTGCCCTGGTAGTCCACCGGGTTCTGGGTGGCGATCACCAGGAAGGGCCGCGGCAGCGGGTGCGTCACCCCGTCCACCGTCGCCTGGGCCTCGCTCATC
Source organism: Chondromyces apiculatus DSM 436 (assembly GCF_000601485.1). Taxonomy (GTDB): domain Bacteria; phylum Myxococcota_A; class Polyangia; order Polyangiales; family Polyangiaceae; genus Chondromyces; species Chondromyces apiculatus. Next base: position 3,844 of record NZ_ASRX01000004.1, on the reverse strand, counting down.
GCCTCCAGGAGCGCCGACTGGGTGCGCGGCGAGGCGCGGTTGATCTCGTCGGCGAGCAGCACGTTGGTGAACACCGGCCCCCGCTGGAACGAGAACGACCCGTCCTTCGGGTGCAGCACCTGCGCCCCGAGGATGTCCGAGGGCAGGAGGTCGGGCGTGAACTGCACCCGCGTGAACGTGGCCCGGAACGCGCGCGCGAGCGCCTTGGCCAGGGTCGTCTTGCCGACGCCAGGCACGTCCTCCACGAGCACGTGGCCTCCCCCGAGGACCGCCACGAGGAGCAGCTCGATCACCTCCGCCTTGCCGTGCATCACCCGGCCGAGCGCGTGGCGGAGAGCGTCGACAGGAGCGTCGACAGGAGCGTCGACAGGAGCGTCGACAGGAGCGTTGGCGAGAACGTTGGCGAGAACGTTGACGGGAGCGCCGGCGCGCGTGTCCACCGCGGATGCTGCCATCACGCCGGCAGGGACACGGGCTGGCCGGAGAGGGTTGCGAGGCCCGACGAACCCCGCACTGCCGCGAGGAGCTGCTCGCGCGTCAGCGTTTCCCCCTGCCGCTTCCACAGCGTCACGCCGAGATCGATGGCCGTGTGATCGCACGGGTCATCGATGGCCGGGAACAGCTCCATTTCGAGGAGCCGCTCGGCCAGGCGCTCCAGGTAGCCCGGAGGGATCTTGCCGGTGAGCAGGTGGGTGGCGCCAGCGCCCGAGCGCAGGAGCCGCTCCGGGAACCCCGCCGCCTTCCCCACGAAGCCCATGTGCACGTTCGACCAGATGTCGTAGCGGTACGAGCGATCGCTCACCGGGTCGTAGGTCCACTCTCCGAAGCGGTCCCGGAACGACGCCTTGTGATCCCACAGGCTCACGAGTTGCAGCTCGTCGTCGCTTGGATCGAGGATGTACTTGGTGAGCACGCTCCGGTGCGCCGCCGGCCAGGTGAGGATCGCGAAGCGCCGGATGGCGCGCCCGATGTCCAGCCCGTAGGTGCCTGGAATGAGGTTGTCGGGGTGCCACGGCTCCCACTGCGCGCGCAGCTTCGCGACGTGCTCCCCCTGCACGTTCGCGATCATGCCGTTGCGTGGATCGCCGAGGATGGTGGCGACCACGTCATCGAGCGCCGAGCTCCGAGCATCGACCATGCGGGGCAGACCTCCTTGCAGCCCAGCGTAACACCCAGAAGCCCGCGTGGTGCGCGCTCTCGTCGCCCCTCCGTCCAATCTTCCCCACCACCCTGGAATATCCTGCTGCCGCAGCGTCGTTCGACTTCTGGTCATGCGCTCCACCACCTCCCTTCGCTCCTTTCTGCCCCGCATCCCCTGCAGGCTCTCCCGCCCCGCGGCCCTCGCCGCGCTGGCCACCGTCTGCCTCGCCACCTCCGGCGCCGTGGCCTGGAGCGCCTACCGCGGCGCCGCGGGCGAGCCCTCGGAGCGCCTCGCGGACACCTGGCACGCGGGGCGCCTCGTCCTCGACCGCAACGGCCACCCCCTGCGGGAGATTCCCTCCGACGCGGGTCACCGTGGCCAGAGCGCCCCGCTCGATGCCCTGGGCGAACGGATCCTCCTCGCCACCCTCGCCAGCGAGGATCGCGGCTTCTTCGAGCACGAGGGCATCGATCCCGTCGCCATCCTCCGCGCCCTCGGCCAGAACCTGCGCCACGGGCGCCTCGTCTCCGGCGCGAGCACCATCACCCAGCAGCTCGTCAAGCTCCTCGACGCCGGCGGCGCCCAGCGGCCCCGCACCCTGGGCATCAAGATCGAGGAGGCAGCCCGCGCCCAGAACCTGGAGCGCATCGTCGACAAGCGCACGCTCCTCCAGGCCTACCTCGATCGCCTCGGTTACGGCCACGGCCTCACCGGCCCCGAGGCCGCCGCCCGCGGCTACTTCGGCGTCGCGGCCAGCGAGCTGTCCTGGGCCCAGGCCGCCTACCTCGCGGTGCTCCCCCGGGCGCCCACCGCGCTCGATCCTTACCAGCACCCCGAGCGCGTGCTCCTCCGCCAGCGCGCGCTGCTCGACGCGCTCCACGCGCACGGCCTCATGCCCGCCGCGGACCACGCCCGCGCCGTGGCCGAGGAGGTCACCCCGCGCCTCCTCGCGCGCCCCTTCCACGCGCCGCACTTCGTGCAGGCCCTGCTCGACGACGGCGCAGTCGCCCCGAGCGGCCCCACGACCACCACGCTCGACCTCGACCTCCAGCGCGACGTCGAGGGCCTCACCCGCACCCACCTCGCGGCCCTCGCCGACCTCGGCGCCAGCAGCGCCGCCGTGCTCGTCGTCGACACCGCGCGCGGCGAGGTCCTCGCCCACGTGGGCAGCGCCGACTTCCACGATCCCCGCAACGCCGGTCAGGTCGACCTCACCCGCGCCCGCCGGCAGCCTGGCTCCGCCCTCAAGCCCTTCGTCTACGCCCTGGCCTTCGCCGCGGGGCACACCTCCGCCGAGCCCCTGCCCGACGTGCCCACGAGCTTCCCGGAGCCCGGCGGCACCTACGCGCCCGGCAACTTCGACGGCACCTTCGAGGGTCCGATCAGCGCCCGCGAGGCCCTCGCCGGCAGCCTCAACATCCCCGCCGTCCGCCTCGCCGCCGAGATCGGGCCCGCCCCCCTGCTCGACACGCTCCACCACCTCGGCTTCGCGAGCCTGACCCGCGACGCCGGCCACTACGGTCTCTCCCTCGCCCTCGGCAGCGGCGAGGTCACGCTCCACGAGCTGGCCGAGGCCTACACGACCCTCGCCCGCGGCGGCCGCCGCCTCCCACTCACCCGGCTCCTTGCCGCCAGCGCATCGCCCGCGTCGCCCGCGTCGGAGGGCGAGCCCGTGCTCGAGCCCGCCGCCGCCGCGCTCGTCATGGAAGCGCTCTCCGATCCGCTGGCGCGCATCCGGGGCCTGCACGGCCGCGGCCCCTTCGACCTCGGTTTCCCCGTCGCCGTGAAGACGGGCACCAGCTCCGGCTACCGCGACACCTGGGCCATCGGCGCGACGCGGGAGCGCACGGTCGCGGTGTGGCTCGGCAACCCCGACGGAAGCCCGACGCGCGCGCTCACCGGCGCGAGCGGTGCCGGTCCACTCTTCGCCGACGTGATGAAGCGCGCCATGGCCGACGTGTCCACCCGCGCTCCTCTCTGGGAGGCCTCCCTGCTCCAGGAAGCCACAGTCTGCCCCCTCTCCGGCGCCCTGCCCGGCCCCGACTGCCCCGACCGCGCGACGCGCCGCTTCGCGCACGATCACCTGCCCCACGAGACCTGCAGTTTCCACGTGCGCGCCCAGGCAACCCCCGCAGGCCCCCGGGTCTCCCCCACCGGCGTCCAGGTGATCGTGGCGCTCCCCGAGACGTACGCAGGCTGGCTCTCCAGCCGCCCCCGCGGAGCCCCCGGTCAGGACCCGATGGGTCTGCCCTGGTACGCGCGCGGCGAGGTCGGAGGCGCCGCCGCCGTCGCCGCTGCCACGCACACTGCCGTGCCGGAGCTTCGCCTCGACAGCCCCGCTCCCGGGACGGTGTTCGTGCGCTCGCAGCGCAGCGACGCCGACGCTCAGGTGGTGCACCTCGCAGCCTCCCTCGCCGGGGAAGCCAGCGCCGGAAGCCGCGTGTCCGAGGTGGAGTTCGTGGTGGATGGCGTCGTCGCCGCCCGCTCCCGCCCGCCGTTCCGGGCCGCACTCCCAGCCACGCCAGGCGATCACCTGGTGCTGGTGCGCCCGACCAATCCCACCCTGCCAGTCCAGTCAGCCCTCACCCGCTTCAGCGTCCGCTAGGTACTGCGGTACTGCGTACCCTGGAGCAGGGGCCTTGCGGCCCCTACGCTCCCGCTGGTCGGTACTGCGTACCCTGGAGCAGGGGCCTTGCGGCCCCT
>NZ_ASRX01000003.1 GCF_000601485.1 Chondromyces apiculatus DSM 436 | reverse complement strand
TGCTCCCGCTGGTCGCTACCCTCTCTCCTTGAAGCGGGGGCGCTGAAGGTCGGGGAGCGAGCGCAGTGCTTCCTCTGCCGAGCCCTCGTGCTCGAAGGTACTGCCGTCCTGCGGTGAGCTTGTCTTTAGGGAGAGGATGGCCGGGGCTGTCACCCCGGCCCTGAGGCGTATCAGCCCCGGCGCGAGCGGCGCGCGCGGCGCAGCGCGGCGATGGCGAGGCCCACCGCCGTGAGGCCGGCCCAGCCCGCGAGCGAGCCGCTGGTGCCAGCGCGGTAGGCGCAGAGCCCGTCGCTGCCGGTGTCGTCGTCGCCGCCGCTGCCCGAGTTGGCGCCGCTGCCGCCCTCGCCGGTGCCGCCGCCCTCGCCGCCGCCTCCGCCGGTGCCCGGGTTGGGCTCGGGCTGGATGAAGCCGACGTTCGACGAGAGGGTGACGCGCGCGGGCGCGCAGCTCTCGTCGCTGAGGACCACGTAATAGGTCTTCGTGGGGTCGAACGGCGGGGTGCTGTTCGCGTCGATCACCAGCTCGCCGGTGCTGCCGTTCACGTGCTCCTGGGTCCAGGTGGCGCCGATCGGCAGGAGGGTGTCGTCGGAGATCGAGACCGGCGTGGTGGTCTGCGCGTGGATGCCCCAGTCGGTGTTGCCGCCGCCGAAGGACTGGTAGTCGACCGTCACCCGCAGGCTCGTGTCGCTGGGCATCGGCTTGATCATGAAGTGGAACAAGCTCTGGGTGCCGAGCTGGCCCTGCACCTGGCCGCAGGTGTAGCCGATGAGGTTCGCGAACATCTCGAGCCCCATCATGGTGATGGTGCGCGACTTGTTCTTCGCCAGCTCGAGGACGTGATCGCAGTCGTCCATGCCCCGCTGCGCGATGAGCGTGTCGAGCGTCTGCAGGTTCTGCGAGGTGAGCTGGCCGCTGCCCACGAGATCGTCGGCCGTGGCCTGGAGCCCCTTCGCGAAGTCGCCGAGGCTCGACCCCTGGTTGAGGAGCGAGATCGCACCCCACACGAGCTGGTCCGCGATCTGCGGGCCGAACGCCTGGCGCACCGACCAGCTCAGGCTCCCGATGATCTCGCCGTCCTCGTGGACCTCGCCGACCACGCCGTCCGGACAGGTCTTGCTGGTGTCGGACAGGTCGCGCGCGTAGTCCGCGAGCGAGGCCTCGCCGAGGATCTGGTTGTTGTTGATGCTGCAGGCGAAGTAGTCGGAGATGCCCTCGTCGATGCCGCCGCTCCAGGGGCTGAGCCCGTACTGGGGGCTGAAGGCGATCTGGCTGCCGTTGTAGTTGATCGCGTTGTGCGTGATGTAGTGGCCGAACTCGTGGATGAACACGTCGGAGTCGATGGCGAAGTCCGCGCTCGACCCCTGACCGATGGCGATCAGGTTGGGCTCACCGGCGATGCCTTCCTGCGAGAAGAAGGCATTGTCCATGTAGTTGCCGGGCTGGATCACGTTGGCGGCTGCGAAGACGCTCCAGCTCTGCGCCGACATGTCGACGCCGAGGTTGTCCATGAAGAAGTGGCGCGCCCGGGTGAGGTGGTAATAGGTGTTCACCTCGGCGAACTCATCGTCGAGCGAGAGCGGATCGCCCGGCGGATCGTAGAGGAAGTTCCCGCCCGAGCTGGGCGCGAGGCTCTGCTGCACCGTCATGGTGCCGTAGTAGGGATCTCCGCCCTGGTAGCTCCCCACGGTGAGGTTGCCATTCCAGCCGGTGAGGCGCTGGGGGCTGCTGGTGACGAGATCGGGGAGGTCCAGATCCTGGACGCCCGAGGACGGGCCGATCGGGTACACGCGCCCGAGCGCGTGGCGCGCCGTGGGGTACCACCGGATCGCTCTGCCCGCGTGCGCGTCGACGATGTACACCCGCTCGCGGGGCGAGCCTTGCAGCACGCTCACGAGGTAGACGAGCCGCCCCGGGCCGTCCTTCTGCGGCTGGATCGCGAGCTTCACCCCGGGCTCCCGCGCGAGCGGCTCACCGAGCGCCTCCTCGGCGAGCAGCATCGCCGTCACCGCGTCGATCGAGGGCGTGGGATCCACCGCGATGCCGCGCGCCACCTCGCTCACCACCAGCCGCGGCTTGCCCGCCGCGTCGAGCCGCACCGCCACCGTCGCGCCCATCACCGGCAGCCCGCCGTGGGTCTGCTCGAAGCGCACCGTGCTGTGCGAGGTCGAGGGCAGCTCCTTGTTGAACGCGAGCGACACGCCCTCGAGCCGCAGCTCCGCCGCTGCCCGCGTCAGGTACGACGTGGCGACGTCACGCCGGTTCCCCGCCTGAAGCGCGGGCCCGGTGTCTTTGACGAGATGCCATTCGGACGCAGAAGCAGCGCTCGAGGCGAGCAGCGCAGCCAGAGCAGTAAGCGGAGCGACAGAGAGCAATCGGCGCATGAAGTCCCTCATTTTTGGTCAGGAAGCGCGCAGCCTAGCATCGGTTGCGCGTCTTCTGGGGAGAACTCCGACGCCCGTTGGTTGCTCTCCCCGACGTCGATGAAATGATCCACCGACATCATGGCGCACCGGGAAATTCTCTCGTTTTGCGTGAGCACGCTCGCCGGGGCGCGCTCTGCATGTCGTCACGATCACGGCATGCATCGCGGTGAGATGTCGCGCCGTGTCAGCGGCATGTCACGACGGCGTACAGGCGCTCTGCGCGGTTCCTGTCAAGAGCGAGCAGCGCGCGTGCGCGGCCCCGACAGGCCGCGGAGCGTGTCCCCCGCAGCAAGCGCGGCCCTCCCTGGCGCGCCGCGTTCATCTCCTTGATCAGGGCTTCCCCTCGCCCTTCCTGTCGGCGACCATCGCGCCCCCGCATCACGTGGCGCCCGCCCGGCACGCTGGCGTGATGGCCCGACGCACCGCGCCGACAGTTCCACGTTCACACACGTTCACAGTCGAACATTCGCGCAACCAGCTCACGCAGTCTCCCTCGTCACCCCGCAGGAACACGGTATGGACATCTCGCTCGGTTCGCTCATCCAGCTCCATGTCTTCCCCACGGGCCGCCGCCTCTGGGCGATGCAGCAGGTGGAGCGGCGCGCCGCCGAGCGCGGCTTCCCCGAGCTCTCCGCCCACGCCGCGCGCGCCGCCGAGCACGACCGCGTGACCCGCCAGCTCGACGAGCGCTGGGCCGCTCGCCAGCTCGCCCACGCCGACGATCCCGTGCAGCGCATCGACGCCGTCATCGATCGCACCCTCGTCGCCCTGCGCGACGGCGCCGAGTCCCAGGCCGCGGTGGCTCGCCCTGGCGACGGCACCGTCGAGAAGGTCGGCGAGCTGCTCGGCGCGCTGTTCCCGATGGGCGTCGCCGCCGTGACCTCGCTGAACTACGCCGACGAGCTCACCGCCGTCGAGCGCCTCGCCGGCCGCCTCCGCGGCGACCTCGCGCACCTCATCGCGGACCTCGGCCTCGGCCGCCACGCCGACCGCATCGTCGAGCTGTCCACCGAGTACCGCGCCGCCTTCGACGGCCCCCGCCCCGAGCCCCTCGACTTCGGCCTGGTGCGCGCCGCCCGCGCCCGCGGCCAGGAGATGCTCCTCCAGGCGGTGGCCATGACGCTCGGCCGTTACCCCGGCAGCGGCCCCGCCGACCTCGAAGGCCGCGCCGCCCTCCTCGGCCCCATCCTGCAGCAGCAGGAGACCATCCGGCAGTACTTCCGCAACCGCAGCATGGTCGAGGACGTCGATCCCGAGACCGGCGACATCGACGCCGACGCCCCGCCCTCCATGCCGGCGACGGCCCTCATGGCCATGAGGTCCTGAGGCCCCATCAGCTCCGGTACTGCGTACGGCGAATCAGGGACCTACGGTCCCTACGCTCCCGACGGTCGCTACCCCCGTGACTTCGCTCGAACGCTGAGCCGAGGACCCGGGACGACCTTGGGAAACGGAGTGCTAGCCTGGCATCATGGCGCATTCTTCACCCTCTTCGCTTCCTGTCCCCCTGAGTACTCGCGGCGCTCGCGGTGCTCGCGGTGCTTCAGCAAGGTGGCGGCCCGCGCTCACCCGCGTCGCCTGCGCGCTCGTCCTCGGCGGGATGATCCACTGCGACGACCTCGACAACATCGACGTCGAGGTCGGCGGAAAGGCGGTGATCCAGCGGGGCACGGTCCTCGAAGAGCTGCTCGGCTCCCTCGACCTGGACTCCTTCCAGCGCCTCGACCTCTCGCAGGAGTTCGAGAACCAGGGCGTCACCAAGGACGACGTCGACTCCGTGAGGCTCCTCAGCTTCACGGTGCGCGTCGAGGCCCCCGCGGGCACGACCCTCGACTTCCTGGAGAGCGTCTCCTTCTACGCCGAGACGGAGGGACAGCCCTGGCGCCCGCGCTCTTCCCACCACGCGCCTGCGCCGCGCACGTCGAGCCCCACGTGCGCGAACCCCGGCAGGACCAGCCCCTCCACCGCCGCGTGCACCGCGCGCCGCGACGACGCCTCGTCCGGACACCCGTGCGCGGGCAGCCCCTCCCCGGGCAGGTACTGGTCCGCCGCCTCCCACTGCGGCACGTTGGCGCGGAGGAGCTTCACGACGCGCTCGGCGAGCATCTCCCGCAGCCCCGGCGGGAGCGACTTTCCACCGAGGTACGCCCACCCGATCCGCGCGTGATCGATCTCCTCCCGGAGGTGGGCCTGGTTCGCCGCCACCGCGAGCGGCACCGTGGCCCCGGCCAGGCACTCCCCGATCCAGGCCGTGGCGATGGTCTCGTTGATGCAGCACAGCCCCGCCACGTGCAGCGCCACCTCCAGCCGCTCGTCGGCGCACCCGAAGCTCGGCAAGGCCGCGTCCTCCACGACCGGCGCCTCGACCGGCGCTCCCGCGTACACCTCCGCGAGCCGCTTGCAGATGGCCGCGTGGCGCCGCTCGTCCTCGGCGGCGCGCGCCACCAGCGCCACCACCACCTCCTCCGCGGAGAGCGCGCGCAGCCACGGCGCGAGCTGCGCGAAGGCGCACGAGACCCTGGACTCCGAGGCCACCCGCCGCGCCCAGTGCCGGGCGATCGCGCGCCGCGCCGTGTCCGGCAAGGCGTCGACGGCGGAGAGGTCGAGGAGGGCTTCGTCGAGCGATCGCGCCATGTGCGTCAGCCGGCCGAGGGTGCAGCCATCACCGGATGTAGAAGCAAGGCGGGTAAGGCATCTCCGCGCCGTCGCGGCACGGCGAGTCGGCAGGGATCACCTGTCCCGTCTTCAGCCTGCGGACCTTGCCGGGCGCCGCCTGCGCGTCGGGCCCGGCGCCGGTGTCGGTCCTCGGCTCCTGCACGGGGCTGCTACCCCCGGCGCGGTCGCAGGCGGTGAGCGCGGTACCCAGGACGACCACGGCGTGGAACATCCTCGCGGGCGCGTTGCTCATGCGACGAGCCTAGCGCAGGAGACCTCCCCGAGCGATCGCGAGCGGCAGCACAGGCACGTCACACGATCACAGGATGTAGAAGCAGGGAGGGTAGGGGCGCTCCGAGCCGTCCTGGCAGGGAGAGTCGGCGGGGATCGGTTCGCCCGACTTCAGCTTGCGCGCCGCGTCGGCTCCCGTGCCTGCGTCCGCGCCCGCCTCGTCCGCGCCCGCCTCGTCCGCGCCCGCCTCGTCCGCGCCCCCCTCGGAGGCGTCGGCGTCGGGCTGCCCATCTTCATCAGCAGCCCGCGTGTTGCTCTCTGGTTCTTGGACCACGCCCGCGGCCCTAGAACCGCCGCATGCGGTGAGTGCGGCGCCCATAGCAACCACAGCATGAAACAGCTTCGCTGGGATCTGACTCACGGAACGGCCTTCTCACGAGACATGCGATCGACCCCGCCCTTGCCCGTGCTTCCAGGTGGGTGCTCTTGGCGCGGGCTTTCCCATGACCTTTGTCGACGGGCGACCTCGATGAGCTTCATATCTCCCAGAACTTATCCGCCATCGTCGTGGTCGTGACGATGTTCACGCCGGTTCCGCTACCCGGGCTCCTGAGGTCGTGAAGAATTTGGAAAACGCGATCGAAGCCTGGGTCTGGTTTTTCCCCGTTCAGCAATGCTTCCATCCGCTGCTTGCAGAGTCGCGCAATCACGTCCGCAACCTGGAGGCCGGGCTCCAGTTTCGAGTTTGCGAACGTGAGCTGAACCTCTCCCGGCGCAAAGTCCCAGTCGGCGTGAGCCTCCATCCGGGTGCCCGCAGCCATCTTCGTCATCCGGGGCGCTTCTGACGCAAGCAGGTCTGTGTAGCCCTGGAGTGTTGCATCGAACTGAGCTTGCTCATCGTGAACAATGTGCATGCCTGGATAGCGCGGTCTGGCGTGACGCTTAACCCGCGCGAGGAGGTTGGAAAAGGCCGAGGCATGCGGAAGCATCACGGTGCCCCGCTTCGTCTTCCCGGGATCCCGGGAAGGCACCAGGCCGGAGAAGTCCGCGCGCTCTCTGCACACCCGGAAAGCCGCTTCGAACGCCGCCTCGATCTGTCGAACCAGGCGGAACTCGTGCTCCTGATCAGACCTCATGCTTATCTTCGCGTGCAGGAGCTGACTTCGAAACGCGTCCCTGAAGGGGGCGAACGACTGCTGGTGCGGCTCCCGTGCGAACGTCCCGTAGGATTCGAGTACGGTGTCATCGAGGCTGTCAGCCAGGATGTCGGCGAACATGTTGGCAAGCTCAAACGGGTCGCCAATGCCGGTGGTCTGATCGAGCAGGACGAATGAAACGAGATTTGTGACGAGCTGGAATCTCTTGTCCATGATCTCGATGAAGATCGAGCTGCAGGCAGAGACGTGGTGTACGAGGTCGATGACAAACGCTGCATGGCGCTTCATGGCCCTGCCCTTGACCTCCGTAGCCTTCACGCCGTGCGTTTCGATGAGCGCTTCGAGGATCTTCTGGATGGATCCCGGACCTGCATCGTCACCCACGCCCACGAGCGTGAAGGCCCGTTGCCCATCGAAGCTCTTGGTGATGCCTGCGGCTGCATCGCCAGTGTTCCCGCTCTCGTCCACGTACACCGTGAGGGGCCGCAACTCCTCCTCTGTGATCTCAAGGCTTCCCTCGGTGGCTTGAAGCCGAAGCCGGCAAGGAAAGACGTCAGTGCGTTGGGCTGCGAGGTGAACTCTGCCGAGCGCCCATGCCGTGAGGTCGTGAGGCAGGCGGCGGAATTCAGCTCCTTCACCCGTCTTGATCATGACCGCACCCAGGAAGGCGAACGGTGAGTGCTGGCCGAGTAGGCTCCCATGGCGCCTGGAGCGAGCACGCTTCCAGCGCCGGAACGGGTCACCGAACGGTGGCTCCCAGGGCTCCTCCACACCCGCGGCCAGCGCTTCACGCCGTAGAACCTTGAGTATTCCGGCATCGAGAAACTCATACGCGACCGCCTCCCCCTCTCCAGGGAGCGGCAGCTCCGGCAAGTTGAGCCAATCCTCGATGCTCTGGAGCGGTGAGGGGGGCATGTTCATCGGGTCCTGGCTAGCCTCGTTGCTCGAATCCACCTCAGGGCAACTCGGACGCTGACGTTGTCGGGGGGTGCGTACGGGGCGCGCGCGGCGCCTCGGACGCCATGACAATGCCACATCTGTCTACCTGGAGACGACGCGGAGCGACGCTCCCGGCCGTCCATGGCCTCGCCCGGCTTGCGCGGACCTCTCCCTGGATCGTAGGAGTACCCGGATGCACCCCCGGGACGATACGCAGGGGCCTCTGGAGATCGCCGTCTTTGCTGCGGGCGGCGTGACGCGACACCCCGTGCCGGCGCAGGGCAGCCTGTCGCTCGGCAGATCGGAGGAAAACGACATCCGGATCGACGACAGCTCGGTGTCTCGCCGCCACGCGATCATCCACGTGGGCCCGCCGCTGCGCATCGAGGATCTCGGCAGCGCCAACGGCACGCGCATCCGCCGCGAGCTGGACGCGCAGGAGACGGCGAAGCTGCTCGACACCCGCATCCAGCGCGGCACCGCGGTGGAGATCAAGGTCGGCGAGCCCGTCAACCTGGGCTCGACCCTGCTCGTGGTCCGCAGGCGCGAGCCGACCGGGACCATCGCCGCGGGCGACGGCAAGTGGGAGCCCATCGTGCGCGACGACGCGATGGTGAAGCTCTACGCGCTCGCCGAGCGGGTGGCAGGCGCGCCCCTCAGCGTGCTCCTCCTCGGCGAGACGGGCAGCGGCAAGGAGGTGCTCGCCGAGCACATCCACCGCCGCTCGCCGCGCGCGAACGGCCCGTTCCTGCGCCTCAACTGCGCGGCCCTCTCCGAGTCGCTGCTCGAGAGCGAGTTGTTCGGCCACGAGAAGGGGGCGTTCACCAGCGCGGTGCGCTCCAAGCCCGGCCTGCTGGAGACCGCCGAGAAGGGCACGGTCTTCCTCGACGAGGTGGGCGAGCTGCCGGCCAGCATCCAGGTCAAGCTCCTGCGCGTGCTCGAAGACCGGCAGGTGATGCGCGTCGGAGGCCTCCACCCGCGCCCCATCGACGTGCGCTTCGTGTCCGCCACGAACCGCGACCTCGCCGCGGAGGTGAAGAAGGGGACCTTCCGCGAGGACCTCTTCTTCCGCCTGAACGGCATCGCCCTCCTCATCCCTCCGCTCCGCGCGCGCCTCGGCGAGATCGAGCCCCTCGTGAGCACCTTCGCCGCGCGCGCCGCCGCCGCACTCGGCCGCCGCGCCCCCACCATCGCTGCGGAGACGGTGGCGGCCCTCAAGGATCACCGCTGGCCGGGCAACGTCCGCGAGCTGCGCAACGTCATCGACCGCGCCGTGGTGCTGAGCGGCGGCGACACGGTGATGCCCGAGCACCTCCTGCTCGACAGCGGCGCCACCGTGACCCCTCCACCCGCGCCCGTGGCGCCCGCCGCCTCCGCCGCCGCCGTCATCGCCTCTGCCCCCACCGTGCCTTACGACCCGTCGCTCGACGCGGGCACGCCCCACCCCGACCTCGACGCGGGCGGCGACCTCCGCGCCCAGCTCGGCGACCTGGAGAAGCGCCGCATCCTCGACGCCCTGGAGAAGTGCGCCGGCAACCAGACCCAGGCCGCCGCCCTGCTCGGGATGCCCCGCCGCACCTTCGTGGCGCGGCTGACCGCCTACGGCATCCCGCGCCCGCGGAAGAGACCCGGCTGAAGCGCCGCCCAGCAAACCACGCCGCGAAAGGGTGACGTCGGTCTCCTTCCAGGAAAGCGTTCGCAGGAGAAGGGGTGACGTCGGTCCCCTTCCAGGGAGGCGTTTGCAGTAGAAGGGGTGATGTCGGTCTCCTTCCAGAGCGCTTTCTCACTGGAAGGGGTGACGTCGGTCTCCTTCCAGACCGCGTTCGCGGTGGAAGGCTTGATCTCGATCTCCTTCCGGAGCGCGTTCGCGGTGGAAGGGTTGATGTCGGTCTCCTTCCAGACCGCGTTCGCGGTGGAAGGGTTGATGTCGATCTCCTTCCAGAGCGCGTTCGCGGTGGAAGAGTTGACGTCGGTCTCCTTCCAGACCGCCTTGTCGGGGGGAGGGGTGACGTTGGTCTCGTTCCAGGGCGGCGTTTCTGGTGGAAGGGGTGACGTTGGTCTCGTTCCAGGCCTGCGTTTCTGGTGGAAGGGGTGACGTTGGTTTCTGCTCAGGCCTGCGTTTCTGGTGGAAGGGGTGACGTCGATCGCCGGCCGCACCTCGTCCACGGCGGGAAACGTCGGGGCGGGCCCTCCCGCATCCTTTCCACCGCGGGAGAGCCCGGGGGGCGCCTCCCGCACCCTTTCCACCGCGGGAATGGCATCGTCGTCGTCTGACCGACCGAGGGTTTCCTCGCGCATCAGGTGTCCCGGGGGCGACCTCCCGTACCCTTTCCGGCGGGAGAGAGCCCGAGAAGGGAACCCCCCGTACCCTTCCCGCCGCGAGCAGGAGGGCGGGAGACGCCGACGTCACCCTTTCCACGGCGGGAGGGGTGACGTCGGATGCCGACAGGACCTCTGCCGCGCCGGGAACAAGGCGCCGGCGGAAACCTCCGCACCCCTTTCTCTCGTGGACATGGGGACGTCGGCGTCCGACGACACCTCTTCCACGCTCCCGGAGCCCAGGCTGCACTCCCTCGGGCCTCCTTCCGCGAGGTGTCGGGAGGACCCTGGCGCGCTCCTGCGCGAAGCACCGGGGCGAGCGACCCTCGGGTGCGCTGGCGCCGGCAGGTCTCCGATCCGGCGGGGCCGCGGTTACTGAGGCTGATGCGTGGCGAGCAGGCCGCAGAGGTAGGCCATGCGCTCGGGGTCGCGCTGACCGAAGTCGTTGATGGCGACGGCGACGGCGATGGGGGCGCCGCCGTTGGCGGGGATGGTCATCGCGTCCGACGCGGTGGCGAAGGCGGGCGCGAGCAGCTCGCCGTCGAGGCGCAGGCGCACCACGTGGCGGGTGGCGCGCGCGGGGTTGCGGTAGCTCTGGGGCTGCTCCTCGTCGTCCTCGGGGATGAGGCGCTCCTCGGCGGCCTGCAAGGCGGAGAGGATGCAGCGCTCAACGTCTCCGCCGTCGTCCTGGTTGTGGCTGCGCTCGATGGTGAAGGTGCGCTGCGGCGCGTCGCGTCGCGGCTTGCGCAGCCACTCCTTGTGCCAGCGCAGCTCGCGGGCGCGGCTGATGGTGGCGGTGCCCCGGGCGGTGAGGCCGGCCAGGGTGGCGAGCATCAGCGCGTCGAACGCGCCGAGCGCGCGGGGTTCGCGGCCGCTCTGCAGGTCGGCCAGCGCAGAGGCAACGGCGCTCACGTCGGCGCCGAGCGCGTCCACGGAGGAGAGGGGTGTGCGCCCGGCCGCGGTGACCTCGAAACCTGTCAGACAGACGCCTTCCCCGGCCGTGTACCAGCCGAAGAGGGTGTGGATCGTGCCCCAGCGGCTCCCGTCACGCGCCATGTACATCCAGCGGGTGCCCCAGATCCCGGCGAGCTGACGGGTGGTCCAGCGGAAGAGGGGATACCCCAGGGTCGCGAGCGCGAACACGGCGATCCAGGCCGCGGTCCCGCCCGGAGAGAGCGCGGCACCCAGCAGCTCCGGGAGCGCGAAACCCAGGCAGAAGAGCACGGGAGAGACCACGAAGGCGCTGGTCAGGAAGCCGAGCGCCGCCTCCCCCCGCGAGGACGGTCCGCCCTCGGCGCGCGTCCAGGTCATCTGAATGGCAGCTTCACTACAATGACCGCAACGGTCGGCTTCACGGGGGCGCATGGCGCCACAGCCGCAGCAGATGTCGAATGGCGGTCTCCGGGCATTCACCCGTCGCAACATAGCGGTTTTCCATACGGTCGCCCAGAGGGGCGCCGGCCGCGAACGGCGCAGATATGCAGGTCATCCGGTGCTCACAAGCCCCTCTGGAGCCTGCGCCGTGTGTCCTCATGGTGATGCCTGCCCGCAAGGTGAGCTGCCCTGCAGCGGTGTGTGCTGCAACGGTGATGTCGCTCTCCCTGCCACCCCTCCCCGCGCCGACTATTTGGCCTCCTGGGATAGGGGGCGATATCCCACATGGTGTGTACCGATCCATCCTCACTCTGTGTCTGAGCGCGGCCCTTCTCCTCCCGGGTGCGCAGCCGGCGGCGGCAGCGGGCGGTCAGGACAAGGAAACCCCGGCTTCGGGCAAGGCCCCCCGCAAGGAAACCCCGGCTTCCAGCAAGGTCGCCGGGAACGGGGGGGCGAAGGCCAGGAAGCCGAAGCCGGGCAAGAAGCCCGTCACCCTGGCGAAGTCGGACGCCTCCCGGGGCGACCGCGCCAAGGCCGAGGCCATGCTCGCGGCAGAACTCGACGAGGCCAAGGTGAAGCTCGGCGTGGTGCTGGACGCCGCGAAAGCCCGGTTCGATGAGGCCCGTGCGAAGGCGGAAGCGCCGAAGGCGGGGGCGCTCAAGGCGAAGCCGGCTGCGACGGTGTTGCCGAAGCCGAAGACCGCGGCGAGCCCGAAGGCGGCGCCGAAGGTGAAGGCGTCCTCGGTCGGTCACCCGAACGACGGGCACCTCGAAGGGGGCGTGCAGCTCGACACGGCGCGGAAGGACATCCGGGTGGTGCCCGCGTACGCAGGGGACAGCGCGCGCTGGGGCATGCCGGAGCTGGTGCAGGCCATCGAGCGCGCGGCGCGCGGGGTGAACAAGCGGTTCCCGGGCTCGGTGCTGGACGTCGGGGATCTGTCGCGGCGGACCGGGGGGGACATCGCCGGCCACGGATCGCACGAGAGCGGCAGGGACGTGGATCTCGGGCTCTACGCGGTCGACGCGAAGGGGCGGCAGGTGCACGCGCGGGAGTTCATCCGGTTCGGCGCAGATCTGCGCGCGGTGAACGCGCCGGGGGCGCGGCTCGACGCCGGGCGTTCGTGGCTGCTCGTGCAGGAGCTGCTCACGGATCCGCGCGCGCGGGTGAGCCACATCTTCGTGTCGCGGCCGGTGCGCGATGCGCTCGTCGCGGAGGCGAAGCGGCGAGGGGTGTCGCGGGCGCTGCTGACGCGGGCGCAGCTCGCGATGATGCAGCCGACGGGCGCAGAGGCACACGACGATCACCTGCACGTGCGGATCTCGTGCCCGCGCGGGGACGGCAAGCGCTGCGTGGAGCTTGCGAAGAACGCGCCGATGGGCGGGAAGGTCCTGGCCACGAAGGCGAAGGTGCGCGAGACCGGCGTGACGTCGGGCGCGAAGGTCGGCGTGAAGGGCGCGAAGGGCGAGAAGGCCGAGAAGGGCGCGAAGGCCGAGGCGAAGGGCGCGAAGGCCGACGCGAAGGCCGACGCGAAGGCCGAGGTGAAGGGCGCGAAGGCCGATGCGAAGGGCGCGAAGGGTGAAAAGACGGCGAGCGCCAGCGCGGCTGCGCGGGCGGACGTACGGGGCAAGGGCGGCGAGGCGCGCAAGGGTGAGGCAGGCGACGTGTCGGCGGAGGCCGCGGCGGAGGCGAGGAAGGCGGCGCGCCGGGAGCGGGTGCTCGCGGTGCGGTCACGGTCTTCGTCGCGGCGCGGAGGGGACGCGCCGGTGGCCTCGGGCAGGGCGTGGCAGGTGCCGATGATGCTCGACGCCATCGACGACGCCATCCTGCAGCCCCTGGGCCTCGCGCCCGCTTCGTCGGAGCCCGAGGCCGCGTCCGACGGGGCCGAGGTGCGCGACGCGGTGGACGAGAGCGGGGCGCCGAAGATCACGGACTGACACGGCGCGCCATTGGGCTATCCTCGGCGCCCCACCGAGGTGACCCACATGGCGAAGATCTACCAGGACAACTCGAAGAGCATCGGCCGCACGCCCCTCGTGCAGATCAACCGCATCACCGAGGGCAAGGGCGCCCGGGTGCTTGCCAAGATCGAGGGGCGCAACCCGGCCTACTCGGTCAAGTGCCGCATCGGCGCGGCCATGGTCTGGGACGCCGAGGAGCGAGGGCTGCTCAAGCCGGGCGGCGGGATCGTGGAGGCGACCAGCGGCAACACCGGGATCGCGCTGGCATTCGCCGCGGCGTCGCGGGGCTACCGCTGCGTGCTCACCATGCCCGAGACGATGAGCATGGAGCGGCGCAAGGTGCTCATCGCGTTCGGCGCGGAGCTGGTGCTCACCCCCGGCGCACAAGGGATGCGGGGCGCCATCGCGAAGGCCGAGGAGCTGGCCGCGAAGGACCCGAGCCTGTACCTGACCCGGCAGTTCGACAACCCCGCGAACCCGCTCATCCACGAGAAGACCACCGGGCCCGAGATCTGGGAGGACACCGACGGTGAGGTGGACGTGTTCGTGGGCGGGGTGGGCACAGGCGGGACGCTCACCGGGGTGTCGCGCTACCTGAAGAAGACCCAGGGGAAGAAGATCACGACGGTCGCCGTGGAGCCGATCCACTCGCCGGTGATCAGCCAGATCCGCGAGGGGAAGGAGCCCGCACCAGGGCCGCACAAGATCCAGGGCATCGGCGCAGGCTTCGTGCCGAAGAACCTGGACCTCGATCTGGTGGACCGGGTGGAGACCGTGTCGAACGACGAGGCGATCGCGATGGCCCGGCGGCTGGCACGCGAGGAGGGGATCCTCTGCGGGATCTCCTGCGGCGCCGCGATGACCGCCGCAGTGCGGCTCGCCGGGGAGCCTGAACTCGCAGGCAAGACCATCGTGGTGGTGCTGCCCGACGCCGGGGAGCGCTACCTGAGCGGAGCGCTGTTCGAGGGCATGTTCGATCACGTGGAGAAGATGACGGCATGAGCGCGCGCGGGGTCGGCGAGGTGACCTCCGCCACGGGAAGCGCGGGACCCGCAGCCCCCGGGGCGCAGGCCGAGTGCACGAACGGCGCGAACGGCGCGAGCGGCGCGAGCGGCGCGAATGGCGCGAGCGGCGCGAATGGCGCGAGCGGCGCGAATGGCGCGAATGGCGTGAGCGGCGCGAATGGCGTGAGCGGTAACGGCGCGAGCAGTGCGAGCGGTAACGGGATCTCCGCCACAGGGCTGCACCAGCCCCTCGACAGCCTGGTGTCAGAGGTGGTGGCGAGCTACCGCGCCGACCCTCGGGGGCACTTCATCGGCCGGCACTACCGGCCGTCACGCGACGAGATCATCGAGTGCATCCAGCTCTTCCTGCAGCTCTTCTTCCCGGGCTACTTCGGGCGGCAGGATCTGACGGACGAGGATCTCATCTACCACGTGGGTGGTCTGGTGGGGTCGCTGCGGCAGAAGCTGGCGCGGCAGATCGAGCAGTGCCTGTGCCACGCGGCCGAGGGCGAGGGTGCAAACCTGCGCCCCTGCGCAGGTCACGCGCGGCGGCTCGCAGACGAGGTGCTGGGGAAGGTGCCAGGTCTGCGCGAGCTGCTCATCGAGGACGTGCAAGCCGCCTACGACGGTGACCCGGCAGCGACAAACCACGACGAGATCCTGCTCGCCTACCCCGGGCTGCTCGCCGTGAGCGTGTACCGGGTGGCGCACGAGCTGCACCGGATGGGCGTGCCACTGCTGCCGCGCATCATGACAGAGTGGGCCCACGCGCAGACGGGCGCCGACATCCACCCCGGCGCCGAGATCGGGCGGCGCTTCTTCATCGATCACGCGACCGGGGTGGTGATCGGGGAGACGAGCACCATCGGCAACGGGGTGAAGCTCTACCAGGGCGTGACCCTGGGGGCACTCTCCCACCCGCGCGACGAGCACGGGCGGGTCATCCGCAACACGAAGCGCCACCCGACCGTGGAAGACGACGTGACCCTCTACGCCCACGCGACAGTGCTCGGCGGAAGCACGGTGGTCGGCGCAAGAAGCGTGGTCGGCGGTTCGGTGTTCCTGACCCGGAGCGTGCCCCCCGGCTCACGCGTGGTGATGAAGGCCCCCGAGCTGAGCGTGCGCACCAGCAACCACCCCCCCGGCTGGGTCCTCGACTTCGATATTTAAAGGCAGGGGCCTTGCGGCCCCTACGCTCCCGATGGTCGCTACCCCCGATGCCCCCAGAGGGCGGCGTGGCGGGGGCCTGGGGAGAGAGGCTTCCTGGAAGGGGTCGCGCGAGGGGCCTGAGGAAAGAGGCTTCAGGGCGCCGGGGCGGCGGCTTCGGCCTGGACCCACGGGAGCACCGCGGTCCGGAAGGCGTCGAAGGCCGCCGCGTCGCCGTTGAACTTGAAGGGATGCGTGGCGCCCTGCGCAGCAGGGTCGGAGTTGATGAAGATCTGGCTGTTCGGGGGGTCGCTGAGGAGCAACCTGGCGCGGATGACCCGGCACCCGGCGGCGGCGTCGGCGGCGAGATCGGAGAGGTCCATGACGTCGCCCGCGCTGGTGTTGCTGTTGCCGTGGCACGCGGCAGTCGCGCAGTTCATCTGGATCGGTCCCTGCGCGCCGGTCGTGAAGGTCGTGAGGTCCGCGCAGTCGGTGGCTCCGGAGGCGCCGTCGAGAGGCAGGATGTCAGTGAAGAAGAAGCCGATCTTCGTGCCTTCCTCGTAGCCGTTGATGACGACGTTGGCAGGATCGAAGTCCTTGGCCTCGCCAGGGAGCACGGTCACCGCGAAGTTGTCGTGCAGGCCGCCCGGGATGTTGGTGCCCGTGTCGCCAGCGAAGGTCTGCACCTTGACGCCCTTCCACTGGACACCGAGCTCCTGGGTGCCATGGACCCGGACGTTGGCGAGGGTGAGCGCGTCCCCGGAGAGGCTGGCCTGGAAGACGATGCTGATGCCTTCGTAGCTCGCCCCGAGGTAGGGGTCGAAGCGGACCGAACTCAGCGCACCGCTGGTGCGAACATCGAAGGGGCCGACGAGCGGGATCTCAGGGTTGGGGACAGGCTCCTCCATGGCGTCGGCCTCCGCCTTGAGCCACGCCGTCATGGCCTCGGGGAGGCCGTCGATCGTGTCGATGTTGGTGCCCGTGTGAGGGCCAGTGCTGACGGAGTGGGTGAGGAAGCGGCTCTTCTCGTAGTCCTTGATGACCAGGCCGCCCTTGCTCTTCACGGTGTCGTAGACAGGCTTCTTCATGAACTCGTAGCCGCTGGAGCCGCCCTCCATGTGGCAGGCGTCGCAGACGAGCATCTTCGGCTCCACCGTGGTCTCGAACATCTCCCGGAGGCCTTCCTCGCTGATGCCTCCGCCAGCGCCGCCGTTGCCGCCCACGCCAGTGCCCGCGCCGCTGCCCGCGCCTTCTCCCGTGGCGCCACCAATGGTGCCGGTGCAGCCGATGGAGGTTGTCGCAGGGATCGCGAAGGCCGCGGTGAGGCTGGTCAAGAGCAGGGCAAGTCGCGTCATGATGGGCTTCGACGTTCGCATGTCCGGCCGTCTCCTGCGGGCAAGGCGCCCGCTTCAAGCATCAAGCAGTGTCCCCCCGGTCTCTCACTCGGTCCGGAGGATCAGATGAAATCCGTACTTGGTTTCGACCACGTCACTGAGCTGGTTCCGATCGAGCTCGAACGCGGCGTCGGCAAAAGGGGGAAGCACGTCGGCGCGCTCGATGGCACCGAGCGATCCGGCGCGCGACGCGGCCCCAGCCTCGTCGCTGTACTCGCTGACGAGGGCGTCGAAATCGGCGCCGCCGCGGACCTTGTCGCGCGCTTCGAGGGCCCGCAAGCAGGCCTCTTCCCGGGTGCGGGTCGCGCCGTCCGCACGATCGGCGCCAGCGTGGCGCACGAGGATGTGCTTGACGCTGATCTTCGCGGGCTCGTCAGCGCGCCGGGGACGCGCGGCCTCCGCGGCAGCCAGGCAGCGGGCGGCGGGGGAGTCCGCGGCACCCGCGGCAGGCGCGTCGGCGCTGGAGGTCTGCGCCGCTGTCGTCTCCGGCGTCACTGACGTCGCCGGCGCTCCTCCGCAAGCAGTGCTCACGGCACACGCAGCGGTCAGGAGCAGTCGCAGCAGACACCCGTGGAGAAGGCGCATTCCACGCCAACGTAGCTCAGTCGGCGGGGAGGTGGGAGCGATACCATGGCCGGTAAAACTTTCCGTGCGAGCCCGCTCCAGCACGCGGGGGCGCACTCCGGAGCAGCCGCATTTCCCGCGTCCGTGCGCCTGAAACGTGTGCGTTCGCGCGTGCTCCTGGAAGGTGCGCGTTCACTGGCAGGCGAGGCGGCAACGTGAGGCGGCGCGCAGGCAGGTCGAGAGGCAGTCCTGGTAGGCCTTGTACTGGGTGCTCTGGGTGGGCTCGCTGCCGCACTGGGAGGCCTTGCAGGTTTTGTGATCGCGGTCGCAGGCGCCGAGGCAGGCACCGCCAGGATCCACGGGAGGTGGGGGCGGGGGAGCGACGGGGCGGAGGCGCGTGGGGTCGATGTCCGGTGCATCCGGCGGTGGTTCGGGGAGGGGACGCGCGCTGGCGAGCGCAGGGTCGGCGCCCGGGGGGAGGAGGCGACCTGGACGCGGCGTGCCGGGCGCGCCTGCGGTGCTCGCGGGCGCGGGGCCGCACTGCTGGAAGGCGCGGCGCATTACGGCAGCGGTGTCTCCGGAGCCGATCTCGCAGGTGCGCGCGACAGTCTCGGTGTGGCGCGCGATGGCGACGGCGACGCGCGCGGCGATGCTGTCCGTCGCAGCTTCTGCCGCGTCCGAGGGGGGCGAGAAGAAGCGGCCAGCAAAGAAGGCGAGGGCGACGGTGACGAGCATCAGCGCCGCCACGACGATGAGGATGCGGGGATCGAGGCCGCGCGGCTGTTCTTCGGCGCGAGGCGGCTCGGTGCCGGGCCAGCCCGCAGCGCCAGCGCGGTAGGGGTCGAGGATGGGGGCATCGGTGTCGCCCTTGTCGACGACGGTGGGGGAGGGCGGTGAGGGCGCGCGCGGGAGGGTCTGCGGGGCGGCCGTGGGAGCCGGCGGCGCGTGCGGCGCAGGCACAGCCTCGGAGGTCGCAGCAGATGGGGCAGATGCAGCAGATGGGGCAGATGCAGCAGATGCAGCAGATGCAGCAGATGCAGCAGATGGGGCAGATGCAGCAGCAGGCGCATCAAGTGCAGCAGGTGCAGCAGGTGCAGCAGGTGCAGCAGGTGCAGCAGATGCAGCAGATGCAGCAGCAGGCGCATCAGGTGCAGGGGGCGGCGCGTCCGCAGTGGGGAGAGGCGCGGCGGCATCCACGGCAAGTGCGTCGGGGGGCGCGGTGACGGCCACGGTGGCGGCTGCAGGGGAAGGGAGCGGGGGCGGCGCGTCGTCGGGCGTCGCGGCGAGGGTAGGAGCGGCGGGGGCCGGCAGTGGGTCGGGAGGAAGCTCGGGCCACTCGACGAGGGGCTTGCTGCGTCGAAGCGCGCTCACCAGCGGTTCGAGGTCGCCCCGGCGCTCGAAGGCGCGGACCAGATCGCGCGCGGCGTCTCCTGTGCCCCGGTCGAGGGTGACGCCTACCACGCCGAGCGCGTCGGCGAGCTGCCGCAGGTCGCGGAGGCTCAAGCAGGCTGCCATCCGGCCCCGAAGCTCGGCCGGGTCGTACCGTGGGACGGGTCGTCCGGGGGTGAAAGCTCCGACTTCCCCCGCGCCAGTGTCGTCTTCGCTCACGCGGCGCAGCTTACCCCAAGGTGGTGCTGTCTGGTGCTGGTCGCTTTGGGCCGGGGAGTGCTGGTGCTACGTCGCGCGGGTGAATACTCCTTCCAGAGATCTCGACGCTCCGCCGCCGCCCGCGCCCGCCGGAGCGCGCCGGCCTTCCGACTCGGTGACGACCATGACCGAGTACGTGCTGCCCACGCACACCAACGCGCTCGGCACCATCTTCGGTGGCCAGGTGCTGGCCTGGATCGATCTGTGCGCCGCGATCTGCGCCCAGCGGCACACTGGAAGGACGGTGATCACCGCGGGGATCGACGATCTGTCGTTCGATCGGTCCATCCTGGTGGGGCAGGTGGTGCGGCTCCACGCGAAGGTGACCGCGACCTTCCGGACGTCGCTGGAGATCCTGGTGATGGTGCAGGGAGAGGACGCGACGCGCGGCGATGTGTGGCCGACGGTGACGGCGTTCGTGACGTTCGTGGCGGTCGATGCGGCGATGCGGCCGGTGCCAGTGCCGCCGCTGCTCGTGGAGGGGCACGAGGAGCGCCGGCTGGCGGAGGCCGCAGCGGAGCGGCGAGAGCGGCGGCTGGCGCGGCGCCATCAGGGGCGGTCCCCGTGAGCGAGATCGTGGCGTCGGTGGTGGCCGAGCTGCTGGCGCGGCACCGGGCGTCGGGGCGGGTGGAGCTCGACGACATCGAGGAGGTCGTGGGCGATCGTCCCGTGAGCTACGAGGAGGTCGACGCGATCATCGGGCGCCTGGAGAACGAGGGGCTGCGGGTCGGCGAGCCGTTGACGGAGGTGGACGTGGCCACACTGCAGGCGGTCGTGGAGGTGGCGCGGCGCTTGCGTGGGCTGCTGGGACGCCCTCCGACGGTGACGGAGATCGCCAGAGAGAGTCAGCGGCCGTCACACACGGTGCGTCGGGCCCTGGAGCATGTGCAACGCGCGGGCCAACCGCCGAAGCTTCCAGGGCAACACCGCTAGGACGAACACGCGCTGAGCGTGCTCTGGACTGGAATAGCCAATGGCGGCCCCAGGTTGCCTCCCCAGGACACCTCGACCACTGCGAGATGCGGACCGTCCATGGTGGGCAGGCCGCAACGTGGTGCGTCGCGCCGCATCGCTGGTGCGTTGCGCCGCATCGCGTCGCGCCCCTCCTGACGAGGCAGGACATGTCCAGTTTGTGAAACTGTCATGGAGACTGGCGCGCAGTGGCAGGTGTACGATGGGCTCTGGGTTCCGCGAATGCGGACGCCCACGCCGCACCAGGAAGGGAGGCTCGATACCGATGAATATCGCGATCACGTTCCGGCACATGGCAGGCAGCGACGCCGTCAGGACGTATGCGGAGGAGAAGGTAGCGAAGCTGCAGAAGTTCTTGCGTCAGGCCATGACGGCCCATGTGACGATCGCGGTCGAAGGTCTGGAGCACATCGCAGACGTGCGCATCTCGGCCGGCGGTGTGTCTCATCAGGCAAACGAGCGCAGCGCCGATATGTATGCGTCGATCGATGCGGTGATCGACAAGCTCGAACGGCAGATCCGGGACGGTAAGGGGCACTCGCTCGCGCGGAAGCGGGGCGGTACGAGGGCCGGTGAGTACGCAGCCGACATCCTGCAGATGTCCGCCGCCCCGGCCACCTCGGCGCGCTCGCGCTCCTGAGGGCTGCCTCGAACGCGCCATGCGCGTGTAGCGCCCGCGGGCGGCCCGGAATCGGATAGACTGGCCGCCCCCGGGTGCCCGCGCGGCGCTCGGGGCCTTCCTCTTCCCGGAGAGCCCCGACTCGAATGCAATTCTGTGAAATCCTGACCGCGCACCAGGTATCCGTCGCCGGCGAGCAGGAGGGGGTTGTTGCAACGAAAGCGGAGGCGCTCCTCCGCCTGGCCACGCTGCTCGCCGCTGGCGTCAGCACCGGGGTGAACGGGCGCGAGCTGCGCGGGCCGAGCGGGCCCACCGAGGAGATAGCGCGTGTGCTCGTGGAGCGAGAGCGCCTGCAATCGACCGGCGTGGGCGGCGGCGTGGCCATCCCGCACGGGGTGCTGGAGGGGGCCGAGCGGCAGGTGGGGGCCGTGCTGCTGTGTCCCCGGTCCATCGACTTCGAGGCGATCGATGGTGCGCCCGTGTCGATCCTCTGCGCGGTCATCGGTCCGACCCGCGCGACCGGAGAGCACCTGAAGATGCTGGCGCGCATCTCGCGGCTCCTGCGCGATGCAGGCTTCCGGGAGCGGCTGCTCGCGGCGCGGAACGGCAAGGTGGCGTTCGAGATGATCGTCGCCGAAGAGCGGCGGGGGGTGTCGTGACCCGGGGAGGGGGAGGGCGGAACGCCGCCACGATCCGCACCTCGATCCAGGTGCGGGAGCTGCTCCACGATCAGGGCCTCGGGCTGCGGCTCACCATCCTGGCAGGGTCGGCGGGCCTGGGGCGGATCCTCGATCACACCCGCATCCAGAAGTCGGGGCTGGCGCTCGCGGGGCACTTCCACGGGATCGTGCCGACGCGCGTGCAGCTCCTGGGGCAGACGGAGCAGTCGTACCTCGCCCGCCTCGGCCGGGAGGAGCGGCTCACCGCGCTGCGGGGCTTCTTCGGGCTCGGGCTGTCGTGCGTGATGGTGACCGGGAGCGAGCCGGCGGGAACACTGCCGCAGGCGGCGGAAACGTCGCGCGTGCCGGAGCTCGCCGAGTGCGCGGAGGAGGCGGGGACGCCGCTGCTCTCGTCGCCGGCGCGATCGAGCGCGACCATCGCGGCGCTGCATGCGCTGCTCGACGATCGGCTGGCGCCACGGGTGCGCATGCACGGGGTGCTGGTGGACGTGTTCGGGGTGGGGCTGCTCCTCGTGGGGCCGAGCGGGATCGGCAAGAGCGAGTGCGCGCTGGAGCTGGTGATGCGCGGCCACCGGCTGGTCGCCGACGACGCGGTGGAGTGCGATTTCCGGCCGCCGAAGATGGTATTCGGCGCGCCCGCAGAGCTGCTCCGCCACCACCTGGAGGTGCGCGGGCTCGGGGTGCTCAACATCAAGGACCTCTTCGGGGTCACCTCGATCCGCGAGCGGAAGCGGATCGACGTGGTGGTGAAGCTCGTCGCCTGGTCCGAGAACACGGAGTACGACCGGCTCGGGCTCGACGATCGGACCCACGCCATCCTCGGGGTGCCGATCCGCGAGCTGTGCATCCCGGTGCAGCCGGGGCGCGACACGGCGTCGATCCTGGAGGTGGCGGCGCGCAACGAGCTGCTCAAGCACGCGGGGCACCACGCCGCGCGGGAGTTCTTCACCAGGCTGGAGGGGGCGCTGCTCAGCGAGCGGAGCTCCGACGAGCCGCTGGTGCCGCCCTCGGTGCGGGGCGAGTCGCTCTCCGGAAGGTGGGGAGAATGAGCGAGCCGATGCGCGGCGAGGCGCGGGGCCAGGTGGCGGTGGTGACGGGGCTGAGCGGCGCCGGCAAGTCCACCGCGATCCGGGCGCTCGAAGATCTGGGGTTCTTCTGCGTGGACAACCTGCCGCCGCCCCTCGTGGAGCGGACGGTGGAGGTGTGCGAGGCCGGCGGGATCGACCGGATCGGCTTCGGGATCGACGTGCGCGTAGGGGCGTTCCTCGACGGCGCGAGCGCGGCCTTCAAGGCGCTGCGCGCCCGCCGCGACGTGTTCGTCCTGTTCCTCGACGCGAGCGACGAGGTGCTGATCCGGCGCTTCAGCGAGAGCCGCCGGCCGCACCCGCTCATCGCGCGGGGTCACGGGGAGATGGCGATGCTCGACGGCCTCGGGCTGGAGCGGAAGCGCCTCGCGTCGCTGCGCGCGCAGGCGACCATCGAGCTCGACACGTCGCGGTTGTCGGTCCACGAGCTGCGCCGGCTGGTGATCGAGCGGGTCGGCTCCGCGAAGGAGGCGGAGACCCAGATGGCGACCCGGGTGGTGTCGTTCGGGTACAAGTACGGCGTGCCGCTCGACGCGGATCTGCTGTTCGACGTGCGCTTCCTCGACAACCCGTACTTCGTGCCGGAGCTCCGCCCGCTCACGGGCAACGATCCGCCAGTGCGGGACTACATCCTGCAGAACCCGGACGCGCTCGCGTTCGCCGATCGGGTGGAGCAGCTCCTCCTGTTCTCGGTCCCGCGCTACGCACGGGAGGGCAAGAGCTACCTGACCATCGGGATCGGGTGCACGGGCGGGCGTCACCGGTCGGTGGCGCTGGCGACGCTGCTCGGCGAGCGGCTGCGGGGGAAGACGGGGCTGCCGGTGGCGGTGATCCACCGCGATCTGGCCCGCGGGGTGGCCGCGGCGGCGCCCGTGTCGTCCTCCGGTGAGGCGCTCGCGGGCGCAGGGGGCAGGGCCGAGGGCGAGGCGGTCGAGGGGGCGTCCGGCCCCGGATCCGAGGTATCTTCGTTCAGGGGGTCATGAGGGGCGGACGTGGCGGCACAGCAGACAGCGACCAGGCATTTCACGATCATCAACGCGCGTGGTCTGCACGCCCGCGCCGCAACGAAGCTCGTGCAGCTCGCAGGTCGCTTCGACTGCAACATCGTCCTCACGGGTCCCGACGGCCAGAGCGCCAACGCGAAGAGCGTGATGGGCGTGCTCCTCCTCTGCGGGTCGGTGGGGACGGTGATCGGGGTGGAGGCCACGGGCGCGGCGGCCGAGGCTGCCGTCACGGCCATCGGTGAGCTGATCGCGGATCGCTTCGGAGAGCCCGAGTGAGCGGGCGGCGGTCGTCCGACCCGCCGCCTTCAGCGCGTGTCCGTGCGCTCGCGGGCATCGCAGGCGCGCCCGGGGTCGCGATCGGGACCGCGGTGGTGCTCGGGACGCAGACGCTCGCATACCCGCGTCGCCACGTGGTGCCCCAGGAGTTCGAGACGGAGATCGGGCGCTTCCAGGACGCCGTGGCGCAGGCGCAGCGAGACCTGCGCGAGGTGGCGGCGCAGGTGGGGGACCGGCGCGCAGAGACGTCGATCCTGGAAGCCTACCTGCTGATGATGGGAGACGATGCGCTCGCGGACGCGGTGAAGATCCAGATCACCGAGGAGAACCGCTCGGCAGAGTGGGCGGTGGCCGCTGCGTGCGCGTCGCTCGCGGGGCGGCTCGCGCTCGTGAACGATCCGTACCTGCGGGAGCGGAGCCACGACATCGAGTTCGTCGGTGAGCGGTTGATCCGGGCGTTCGAGGGGGTGCCGTCGCCGCGCACGATCCCGCAGATGGACGGGCCGTCCATCCTGGTGGCCCACGATCTGTCTCCCGCCGACACGGCGGCGCTGGCCGGGCAGCCGGTGATCGGGTTCGTGACCGAGGTGGGGACGCGGACGAGCCACACCTCGATCATGGCGCGGGCACTGGAGATCCCGGCGGTGGTCGGGGTGAGCGACGCCACCCAGCGGATCGCCACGGGGGACCTGGTGGTGGTCGACGGGATGCGGGGGGCGGTGCTGGTGCGCCCGGGGCCCGAGGAGCTGAAGGCGGCGCACGCGCGGGCGGACCGGCACCACGCGCACGCGCGCGAGCTGTCGGAGGGGCGCGATCGGGCGGCGGTGACGGCGGACGGGGTGCGCGTGCAGCTCCGGGCCAACGTGGAGCTGCCCGCGGAGGCGGTGCTGGCGCGGGAGCAGGGGGCGGACGGGATCGGCCTCTACCGCACCGAGTTCCTCTACATCGATCGGGCCTCGCCGCCGACGGAGGAGCAGCAGTTCGAGATCTTCCGCAAGGTGGTGCAGGCGATGGGTCCGAAGCCCGTGACGCTGCGCACCTTCGACATCGGCGGGGACAAGTTCGTCTCCACGTTCCCGCTGCCGCCGGAGATGAACCCCATGCTGGGGCTGCGCGCCGTGAGGCTCGCGCTGTCGCGGCCCGACGTGTTCCTGGAGCACCTCCGGGCGATGGTGCGCGCCTCGGCGTTCGGTGACGTGCGGATCATGATCCCCATGGTGGCGGGGCTGAACGAGCTGCGGCAGGTGCGGGCGCTGCTCGCGCAGGCGCAGGAGGAGGTGCGGGCGCGGGGGCAGGCGTGCGCGGATGAGATCCCGCTCGGGGTGATGATCGAGGTCCCCGCGGCGGCGGTGCTCGTGGATCACTTCGCGCGCGAGGCGGCGTTCCTCAGCCTGGGGACCAACGATCTCATCCAGTACGCGCTCGCCGTGGATCGCACCAGCCGTTCGCTCGCCTACCTGGCGTCGCCGTTCGACCCGTCCATCCTGCGCCTGATCCTGAATGTGATCCGCGCGGGTCGCGACTTCAGCCGGCCGGTGTGCATCTGTGGCGCCATGGCGAGCGACCCGCTCGCGGCCGTGCTGCTGCTCGGGCTCGGGATGCGTGACTTTTCCATGGAAGCCGCGGCGATCCCCGAGATCAAAGAGGCGCTGCGGCGCGTCTCGCTGGCGGAAGCGGAGCAGGTGGCGGCCGAGGCGCTTTCCCGCGCGACGGCCGAGGAGGTGGAGGCCTGTGTGGCCGGCGCCTTCGCGCCCCGGCTCTGCGATCTGCTGGCCAGCGAGAGCTGACACCGTCCTGTCACGCACTGCGCAATGCGCTGCCCGCACCCGGGTCGCGCGCCTGTCGCACCCCCGCACGGGCGCATTTTCCCCTTGAGCCGGTGGACATGGCTCTCTAGCGTGGCGCCCGCCTCGGATGCAGAAGCAACAATCTGACCAGCCGCGCGGACGCGCCGTCTCGCTCCTTCCCTTCGCGGCCTCGCTCCTCGCCGGAGCCGTCGCGCTCGGGATGGGCGGCTCGGGCTGCGTCACCAAGCAACCGCCGCCGCCGCTTGAGGGGCAGGTTCACCTCACCCTGCTGCACACCTCGGACATCCACTCGCGCCTGCTGCCCTACAACCTGCAGCTCGGCCAGGTGGACGCGGGGCTCGGCCTCGGCCAGACGCAGAGCATCGTCAACGTCGGCGGCGCAGCGCGCATCTCGCACATCATCGGCCGCGAGCGCGCCCGCTCCTCGCGCGTGCTGCACCTCGACGGAGGCGACTGCTTCCAGGGGGCGCCCATCTTCAACTTCTACTCGGGCGAGGCGGAGATCCGGACGCTCGCCGCGATGGGCGTCGACGCGATGATCGTCGCCAACCACGAGTTCGACAGGGGCGCGCTGAACCTCGGCATCCAGCTCCAGCAGAACTCGAACTTCCCGATCCTCGCCGCGAACTACGTGCTGGAGGATCCGGAGGAGCCGGGGGCCTCGCCGCTCGGCGCGATCATCCAGCCGTACACGGTCTTCAACCTGGATGGGCTGCGGGTCGGCGTCATCGGCATGGGCAACCTGTCCAGCATGACGTCGCTCTTCGACGCGCCGAACCGGCTGGGGATCACCCCGCTCAACACGGTGGAGGTCACGCAGTTCTACGTCGACCTCCTCCGCCCCTCGGTGGACCTCGTGGTGTTCGTCACCCACCTCGGCCTCGAGGTGGACGAGCGGATGATCCAGAGCACGACGGGCATCGACGTGGTGCTCGGCGGCCACAACCACATCGTGCTCCAGCCGCCGAAGCAGGTGCAGGACTGCTCCCGCTACTACGACGAGGAGAAGGAGAGCTACTACATCCTCCTCAACGACGAGCGGAACCCCGAGCAGGGCGAGAAGCAGCGCCGCTACTGCACGCCGCGCGACGTGGTCCTCGCCCACTCCGGCGCCTTCGCGAAGTACGTCGGCCGCCTCGACCTGGTGGTCTCCAACAAGCGGGAAGATCTCGGCGAGAACTACGATCCCAACGACGGCTTCGAGGTGCTCACCAGCGTCTACGACCTGTTCCCGGTGAACGAGAACGTCCCCGAGGACCCCATCGTGGCCTCGACGCTCGAACCCTACGAGCAGGGCCTCGACGCGCTGGCCGACCTGGATCTGTTCGTGGGGTACGCGCGCGACGGCTCGCGCCGCTTCTCCACGAGCGGCGGCGACTCGCCGCTCGGGAACATGATCGCCACCGCGATGTGGCTGCGGCTCGGCATCCAGACCGACTTCTCGCTCACCAACACCACCGGCATCCGCGCCGATCTGGTGCCCGGGCCGGTGTCGATCGAGCAGCTCTACAACATCTTCCCGTTCGACAACGCGATCACCAAGATGCAGCTCTCCGGCATCGAGGTGCAGGACCTCTTCGACTTCGTGGCGCGGCGCTCCGCGGGCCGCGGCTGCGTGTCGCAGGTGCAGATCGCGGGGGCGCGGGTGGTCGTCAACTGCACCGCCGAGGCGACTCCGGGCGCGTCGCCAGGCGTGGCGACGAACATCTACATCGGCACCTACGATCCGCCGGTGGAGTGTCCCGGCGGCGACGCGGACTGCCCCGATCAGGGCTTCGGGAGCTGCGACGCCGAGGCGAACCGGTGCTGGAGGCCCCTCGACAGGTTCTCCACGTACGAGCTCGCCACGTCCGACTACCTCGGCGCGGGGGGCAGCGGGTTCCGCGTGCTCCAGCGCAACACGACCCAGTTCAACACCGGCATCCAGCAGCGCGACGCGCTCGGCGACTACATCCGCGCCGGCGCCCCGTGCGGCGCAGGTCCGGACGGCAACCCGTACACGTGCAGCACCGACGCGGACTGCGTGGGGACCGCGGGCGAGGACTTCGTGTGCGCGTGCCCCGACCAGGTGGAGGAGGGGCCCACCTGCGAGACCAAGGCGGGCGGTTCCTGCAACAACGCGGGCGCGTGCGTGCTCCGGCAGTGCCGCATCGACATCGCCGACTACCGCCGGCAGACGTGCGAGGCGGCGCCGGACGACTACCTGCGGGACCGTTGCCAGACGGCACTCTCGCCGTGCGCGACTGGAGGTGAGACGTGCAAGTTCCTGGCGTGCGTCGACAGGCAGATCGGGAACTTCTCCGACGGCCGCCTGCGGATGGTGGGGCAGTGATGCGCCGTCGGTCCCTGCGTGCGGCGGCACTGCTCGCGGCGCTGCCGGCGCTCCCGGCGCTGACGGGCTGCGTGACCGAGGGCTACTCGCTCGACGGCGTGTCCACGTTCAACATCGAGGTCGTCCGGGTGAACGGGGACGCGCCGCCGTCCTTCGACGCGCCGCTCCCGGCCAACCTGGGCAACGTCGACGAGTTCTGGGACGTGGTGATCGAGGCGCGTGACGGCCGCGGCGACCCCACGGCATTCGAGGGCATGGTGCGCCTGCGCGCGGAGCCTGGCGCGGTGCAAGCGGTGGAAGGGGAAGGGGCATCGGGCCGCAACCTGCGGGTGCGCGGCGGTCGCGGGGTGGGCACGGTGCGCGTCACCGGGGTCTTCGGGGCCTCGCGGATGTGGGTCGAGGACCTCGGGTACCTGCCGGCCGAGAACCTGGACGAAGCGGCGTGCTCGAACGGGAAGAACGACGACCCGCAAGAGGACGTGCTCGTCGACTTCCCCGCCGATCCGGGCTGCGCCTATGCGGACGACGACTCGGAGGAGGGGGGAACGTTCGCCGCCGGCGTGTCCGAGCCCGTGGCCTATGCGCTGCCCCGCATCTCGGACATCCAGGGGCGCGCGTCGGAGACGCCCTACAAGTACGAGGCCATGGAGGTGAACACCTCGGAGCCTCAGCGCCTGGTGGTGATCCGCATCTCGAGCGACGGCTTCTACGTCACCGATCTGGCCGAGCAAGGGCAGGGCTACAACCACCTCTACGCCTTCAACTTCTCGACGCCGCCGGGGATGCGGGTCTGTGACAGGTTCGAGTACCTCGCGGGGACGGTGAACGAGTTCTTCGGCGGGACGCAGATCGCGTTCCCCTCGTTCCGGGTGGTGCCGCCGGGCAAGGACGAGCCGTGCGAGGTGCCAGAGCCCGAGGTGATCGAGCCCGCGATGGTGAGTGACGCGGTGGCGATGGAGAAGATCGAGTCCGGCCTGGTGCGCATCTCCGGCTTCCACATCACCGCGAACTTCGGGAAGAACCGCGCCGTGGAGAGCGCGATGTTCCCCGGCGTCTACGAGTTCAAGCCCGACCAGTCGAACTGCGACCTCAACGACGACGGGCAGGTCGACTTCGAGAGCCCGACCGAGGGGCTCTGCTCGGAGCAGTGCACGAGCAGCACCGAGTGCAGCGAGTGGACCAGCTACTCGGCCCGCGGCAACTACAAGGTGTCGAACGGGTCGACGATGATCCAGGTCAACACCAGCACCGTGGGCGGGTTCGATCCGACGTCGCACCGCGGACAGGTGCTGGACGTGGTGACGGGGACGCTGCGCAACTTCTCCGGCGGCTCTCTCAACTGGACCGTGGAGACCCGCTGCTCCGACGACCTTGTTTGTCAGGCCACCGGCTGCATTCCTGCGCCGAAGCCTTCGACCGAAGCGTGCGTACGCCTGCGCACCGAGGACGACAACGACGACCCGGCGAACTAGGGACGCCGGAGACCATTTTCGAACCTCCCCGCCCGGCCTCACCGGCTGGTCGCCCCAGGAGACTGAACGCCCGTCATGCACCGAAGCGCGCCCCTCGCCACTGCAGTCGCAGCCCTGCTCGCCACGATCGCCCTGCCGGCGCTGGCCCAGCCGCAGCCTCCCGCCGGAGCGCAGCCTCCGGCCGGTGCTCAGCCTCCGGCTGGAGCGCAGCCTCCTCCGCCTACTCCCGGCGATCAGCCACCGACCGCGGGGCAGCCCCCCGCAGCGCCCGCCGTGGAGGGGCCGGAGCAGCTCCGGGCCAGGGCGCGCACCGCGCTGTCGAGCAACGACGTGAGCGGGGCGTGTCTGCTCTTCGAGCAGGCTTACGAGGCGTCGCTCCGGGCGTCGCAGTCGGGCACCCCGGGGCCGGCGCCGAACGAGATCCTCTACGAGCTCGCGGGGTGTCACGAGCGCCAGGGCAAGCCGAACGTGGCGGCCGCAGAGTACGGTCAGGTCGCCGCCGCAGGAGGGCCTCAGGCCGAGTCGGCGCGCGCCAGGCGAGATGCGCTGCAGCAGCCCGCGCAGCCCCCCGCCTCGTTCGGGCCTCCGTCGGCGCCCGTGGTGACCCCGGCGCCGGCTTCGCCGCTCGTCCCGTCGATCGCGTCGCCCCCCGGGCCGCCCAAGGAGGAGCCTGGGGTCCTGCTCGGTGACTTCATGGACACCCGCCTCACCTGGACGTTCGGTGACGACGACGTCCTCCACGAGACGGGACAGGCGCTCCCGCTCTCCCCGAACCTGAGCGTCGGCGACCGCCGTCAGTACCGGCTCTTCTTCGACAACCTGAACTCCCGCTTCGCCGGCCGCGAGAACCTGACCCACCTCGTGCTCTACAAGAAGATGCCGGGGTTCATCCGCAACCTCGACACCGAGGCCTCGCTCGTCCTGCGCTTCGACATCGCCTCGCTGTCGCGCAACGCCAACAACGTCAACCAGGCGCTCTACGACTCAGGCTCGTTCCTCCGCGTTTTCTACCACACGGATGGCAAGGCGGACGGCAAGGAGGGCCTCGGCCTCACCTTCTTCCCGCTCGACACGGACCGCATGCGGCTCGGCTACCTCTACGACCTCTCGTGGGGTGGTACGGCGGGCGCGATCAACCAGTCCATCTTCCCCCGCATCGTGGGCAGCTCGCCCGGCGCGAAGCTCCAGTACGACCACGAGCGCTTCAGCGTCTACGCGGGCTTCAAGACCGCGACCATCATCGAGCTGAGCCAGGTGCTGACGCCGGGCACCAGCGAGGTCGAGGAGATCCGCACCGGCGAGACGAACTACGGCTTCCTCGGCGGCGCTGGCGTGGACATCAACGACTGGGTCCACGTCGACGCGGGCGGCGGTTACTTCGAGCAGGGCAAGTTCGACCTGCCCGACGTCGCCGGCGAGCCCGTCTACACCACGGGCTTCTCGGCGCGCGCGGTGGTGCACCACCCCGACATGCCGGCGGCGCAGTCGATCGACTTCCTCCTCTACCGGAACGACCCGAACAAGCCGCAGATCTTCTTCAAGCCGGAGACGTACACGGAAGGGAAGACCACCTGGGCGGTGAGCCTCGAGTACGACAACCTCTTCCAGCACCTGAAGGACTTCGAGGTCGCCGGCGCGACCGCGATCCAGCAGGCCCGCGCCGCGGCGTTGCAGGCGAACTTGAAGTCGGGCTACCTGCGCTCCAGCCTCACCGCCATCTACCGCGACCTGCCCTACGTGCTCCGCAACCAGCCGAGCTTCATCCCCTTCCAGACCGTCCCCTCGAACGACTCGGTCAGCACGAGCAACGAGCTCTTCTTCGCCGTCGCGGCCGACTACCACATCCCTTCGCTGCACCTGACGCCTGGCATCGGCGCCGGTCTGCAGCTCCCGGCCACCTTCGAGTCGAACACCTTCGACTCCGCCAGCTCGCCCATCAGCCGCACCGTGGTCGTCCGGGAGCAGGGCAACATCTCCATCCTGCCCGTCAACACCAGCGCGGTCCCCATCATCCAGGCCCGCGCAAGCCTGAAGTGGGACCTGAGCCGGATCATCTCGGCCATCGTCTGGGCCCAGTACGTGCGCGACAACAACGCGACCTTCGTGGAGCGAGACCCCAACGAGGGGACGACCTCGCTCCGCACCTTCATCAGCCCCGACTTCCTCGGCTTCGGGACGATGGTCCAGGCCCGCTTCTGACAGGGGGGCCCGTCGGCCCCCCCGCTTCCTCTCAGTACGCCTTCACCTGCCCGAGTTGCGCGGCGAGCACCCCAGGATCGGTCGTGGGAGCCTCGCACCGACCGCGCTCGCACACATAGACCGTGGGCTTGCCGTCGACGGTGCGCTTCCCTTCCACGATGGGCGCGGCCTTCGCGAGCGCCGCCAGCGTGCTCTCCGGACCGCCCGTGATCACCCGGCTGGGAAGGAACGTCCGCCCCAGCACGTCGAGCAGCGCCTTCGGAGCCGCCTCTCCGTCCGGCCACACCACCACCACCTCGCGAGGCGTGTCGGTCCAGAAGTCCAGCGCGAGGAGCATGTCGCTCAGCGCCAGCGGCCGCTCCGTGAGCTGCGCCGCGAAGGCCTTGAGGGCCCGCGCGCCCATCTCGCGGTAACGATCCTCGCCCGTCAGCTCGCCGAGGCGCAGCACGTTGAGCAGGTGTACCGAGTTGCCCGAGGGCTCGGCCCCGTCGTACCCCGGCTTCTCGCGCGCGAGGAGCTGCTCGTGGTCGTCGCTGGTCATGAACCAGCCTCCCGAGCTGCGATCCGCGTAGTGCGCCTCAACCACCTCGGCGAGCGCGATGGCCTCGTGCAACCAGCGCGCCTCGAACGTCGCCTCGTGCAGATCGAGGAGGCCCTGGATCAGGAAGGCGTAGTCATCCAGGTACCCGTTGAACTGTGCCTTCCCGTCGAGGAAGCTCCTCCGGAGACGGTCGCCCTCGCGCATGCGCTCCAGCAGGAACGCCGCGGCCCGCGCTCCGGCCTCCGCGTACCGGGGCTCTCCGAGCGCCTGGGCCGCCACCGCGAAGCCCGAGATCATCAGCCCGTTCCACGACGTCAGCACCTTGTCGTCGCGCAGCGGCGGGATGCGCTTCGCCCGCAGCGCGTAGAGCGTCTCCCGCGCGGAGGCGAGCGCCGCGTGCTCCGCCTCGTCGGGCGCGCTCGCGTGCAGGATGGTGCGCCCCTCGAAGTTCCCGGCCTCGGTCACCCCGTAGTACCGCATGAACCGGTCGGCATCGGCGCCGAGCGCCTCGCGCAGCTCCGCGGGGGTCCACACGAAGAAGAGGCCCTCCTCCCCCTCGGAGTCGGCGTCGGTGGCCGAGTAGAACCCGCCCTCGGGCGAGGTCATCTCCCGCAGCACGTAGTCGAGCACCTCCCGCGTCACCCGCGCGAAGTCGGCCCTTCCTGTCGCCTGGTGCGCCTCCGCGTAGGCCACCGCGAGCAGCGCGTTGTCGTAGAGCATCTTCTCGAAGTGGGGCACGAGCCACTCCGGGTCCGTCGAGTACCGGTGGAACCCGCCGCCGACCTGGTCGTACATCCCGCCGCCCGCCATCTTCGCCAGCGTCAGCGTCGCCATGTGCAGGGCCTCCGCGTCGTTCGCGCGGCGGTTCACCCGCAGGAGCAACCGTGGCGGGAGCTGCGAGGGGAACTTCGGCGCGCGCGCGAGGCCGCCGTGCGTGCTGTCGAACCCGCGCTTGTACGCGCGCAGGGCCGAAGCGATGGGACCGGCATCCGGCACGTCCACGTCCGCCGGGGCTGCCTGCGCCGAGAGGAGGTCGCGCACGATCCCCGTCAGGTCCGCGGCGGCGCGATCGATGCGCTCCCGGTCCTTGGTGTACACCTCCAGCAGCTCCGCCAGGATGGTCAGGAACCCCTTGCGCATCCCCCGCGCCCCATCGCGGGGAGGGAAGTATGTGCCCCCGAAGAACGGCGCCTTGTCCGGCGTGAGGAACACGTTCAGGGGCCAGCCGCCCGACCCGGTGAGCGCCTGCACCGCGCTCATGTAGATCGCGTCCACGTCGGGCCGCTCCTCGCGGTCCACCTTGATGCAGACGTAGTTCTCGTTGAGGAACCGCGCGATCTCCACGTCCTCGAAGGACTCGCGCTCCATCACGTGGCACCAGTGGCAGGTCGAGTAGCCGATGCTGATCATCACCGGCCGCTCCAGCCGGCGGGCCTCCTCGAACGCCTCCTCGCCCCACGGGAACCAGTTCACCGGGTTGTGCGCGTGCTGCAGCAGGTAGGGGCTGCCTTCCAGCACCAGCCGGTTTGTGTACACCGGCCATCCCCCTTCGAGGTGGTGCGTGCGGGGCACGTACCCTGGCCCCTTGCGCGACAGCGCCTCGTCCAGGCGGCGGGCCACATCCTCGGGCACATCGGGTGCACCCGGCAAAGCACTGGCGATCTTGGGGGTTGTCACGCCGGGGAAGTACCACGTGGCGGGGGCGCCTGTCCCCCGCGCCTCCCTCACTTGGCGCGGAAGTGCCGGAACGCCTCCCGGGCGCGCGGCGTCACGCTCACGGTCTCCACGATCCTGAACCCGCCCCGCAGATAGAAGCCCTCGAAGTGCAGCACGCTCTCGCCCTCCGCGGGCTCGATCTCCCAGAACCTCGCCCGATCCTTGGTCGTCCCCAGCACCCCGATCCGGTGCCACCCGCCGGGGATCGTCCCCACCCACTCCGCCCCGTGCTTCTCCTCCAGCTCGAACTCCTCGCGCGAGTGCTTCACCCGGAAGCTCGCGTCGGGCGCCGATCCGATGCGCGCCTCCAGGATGCCTCCCGGCGTGCTCCTCGCCCCTGCATCCCTGCGCCGCGGTCCCCGGCGGCTCACCCGGTAGCCCCCGACCGAGCTGGGATCCAGGTAGTAGGTAGTACGTCCCGCCTTCCTTCCGGGCCGGCAGCCGCCCCGCGTAGATCGCCTGACGCACCGCGCTCTCCGAGATACCGAGCTGCTTCGACGCCTCCGGCACGGTGATCGTGAAGCGCGCCCGGGCGGTGCTCACGCTCGTGCCCGGAGGCATCCGCTTGCGGGCGATGCAGTCGAGCATCACGTGGAAGATCGGATCCCTGTACGTCTCGCTCGTCGCGACCACCTTGCCAGGCACCACCGTCGCGTCGAGCAGCGGGTTCTCCGGCCCGAAGATCATCTCGGACAGCTCCGTCTCGCTCACCGCGATGTCCTTCGACGCCGTCAGCACGCGCCGCAGGAACGTGCCCAGCTCACCCGCGGGTGCGGGGAACTCCACGGTCTCTCCTGACAGCAGCGTGTATTGCGTCTTCATGCTCGCCTCTTCACCGTCCATTGCGCGAACCCGCCGCGCCCTCTGGTCGCAAGACGACAGCCCCACCGCGAGGTACACGGCTCCCGGGCCCGGGTTGGGCCAGGAGCGGATGGACCTCGGCAGGAGGTGCAGCTAGGCGCGGCGGTTCCTCGGGGGTTAACGCCCGGGCCGCTGGACCGTCGTCCCTGATTCCGTGACGTTCAGCGCCGCCTCGG
This sequence comes from Chondromyces apiculatus DSM 436, assembly GCF_000601485.1. GTDB lineage: Bacteria > Myxococcota_A > Polyangia > Polyangiales > Polyangiaceae > Chondromyces > Chondromyces apiculatus. The sequence goes on along the minus strand of NZ_ASRX01000003.1, from coordinate 273,462 downwards.
AGTAATACTGTACGCCCGAGCAGGTCGGAGCGTCCAGCAGCTTCCATGGCGCGATAGGACAGCCTTTGTCGCAGCGTATGGCTGGCTGCAGCGAGAAGAACGCAGCGTTCTCTGCAACGGCCTGCACGCTACGCCAGCCGGGTCACGCCCGGGGATGGTGTGCGCGCGATCTGACGCCGGCCGGGACCAGAGGTGGTCACGTGCGCGTGTGGCGACGCGCGGAGGGGAGGGGAGGGAGGAGGAAAGTGCCTGTTACGCGACGCAGCGCGGCGCGGTGTGGCGCGCTGCGGCGACCGGCGCAGCGACCGGCGCGCGGATCAGGGAACGCTCAAACGTCGGCGCCGCGCACCAGCGCCTCGGCCAGATCGCGCGGCTCGTCGCGGATCTGATCGACCCCGTGCGCCGCGAACCGCAGCGCCGCCGCCGCTGGCCGGGCATCGCCCTCGTTCTCCTGGGCCCAGGCGGCGTGCCGCACCAGCAACCCGAGTTCCAGCGAGCGCCCCAGCGTCATCGCGAAGCGGCGCGCCCCGGCCTCGACCGCGAACGGATCCTCCGTCGCGTTGCGCCCGAGCCAGGTGCGCGCGTGCTCGAACCCCTGCATCGCGGCCGCCGCCGCCGGGGCGAGCCGACCTGCGCCGATCCCGCCGCAGAGGCGCCCTAGCTCCTCGCCGAGCAGGTCGAGCGACCTGTCCTTCGCGATCGCCCGCAGGGCATCCAGGGACAGCACGTTGGTCGTCCCCTCCCAGATGGGCAGCACCTGCGCGTCACGGTGGATGCGCGGCACCCCGGTGTCCTCCACGTAGCCGGCTCCGCCGAAGCACTCCATCACCTCGCTGGTCACCGCCACCGCCTGCTTCGCCGTGGTGAGCTTCATGATCGGCGTGAGCAGCCGCAGGAGGCGCGCCTCGTCCTCGGTGATCTCGCCTGCCTCCTCGCGCCCGAGCAGCTCCACCGCGCGGAACGTCAGGTGCAGCGCGCCCTCCAGCTCCGCCTGGAGCCCGGCCAGCGTGTCCACGTGCAGCGGCTTGTGCGAGAGCGCCGCCCCGAACTGCACCCGCCGCCGCGCATAGTCCTGGGCGAGCGCCACGCCGCGCCGCATCCCCGCGAGCGCGCCGATGGAGTTCCAGGTGCGGGTGATGTTGAGCATCGGCGCGATGTTCCGGATCCCGTCGGTCAACCCTGCCACCGGCGTGGCCACCGCCCCGTCCAGGGTCAGCTCCGCCGTGGGCACCTTGCGCGTCCCCAGCTTGTCCTTCAGCCGGTTCACCAGGATCCCCTCGCGCCGCCCCCGCTCGTCGAACACCTCCACGTAGAACAGCGCGAGCCCTCGACCCCCGGGCGGGTTCCCCTCCGGCCTCGCCAGGGTCAGCGCCATCTGCGACGTCGTCGCCGAGGTGAACCACTTCGTCCCGTGGAGGCGGTAGCTCCCGTCCCCGGCCTCGCGCGCCTCCGTCTCGGTGAGCCCCACGTCCGAGCCGCCGGTGCGCTCCGTCATCCACTGCCCGCTCGTCCACGCCTTCGCGGCGTCACGGCTCGTCAGCCGCGGCAGCGCGCGATCCACGAGCGCCTTGTTCCCGTGCACGGCGAGCGTCTTCGCCGCGCCGTCCGTCATCGCCAGTGGGCAGGTGTAGACGTCGGTCGACGCATCGAACAGGTACGCCAGCGCGAACTGGTGCACCCGCGAGAACTGCCCGTGCTTGCGCTCGTACGCGGTGCCCACCACCCCGTGCTCGGCGGCGATCCGCGCCGCCTCCTTCCAGAGCGGCGTCACCTCGATCTGATCCACCCGCCGCCCCCACGCGTCCCACTGCGTCAGGACAGGCTCGTTCAGCCGATCCTCGCGCTGCATCCGGTACAGCGTGCCGCCTGCGAGCTCACCCATCTCGCGCAGCGAAGGCGTGATCGCCTCCCGCACGTCCTGCGGCAGCGCGCGCGAGAGATACGAGCGCAGGGCTTGATCGTCATCGAACTGGTTTCCCAGAGCAGGGGGGTCCTGAAAAAATGCCATCCCCTTGGTCTTAACCTGGCATGCGCCAGGCGCCTAGGAGCCCGGGCGCCCTGCGCCTATCCTGCGGGGCATGTACCGAGCTCACCTTCGCATCTCGACGCTTGCCGCGACGCTGTCACTCCTCACCCTCGCCGCCTGTGGCGGGGACGACGGCACTCCGGGGAGCACTGAAGGCCAGGGCGGCCAGGGCGGCCAGGGCGGCCAGGGCGGCCAGGGCGGCCAGGGCGGCGAAGGCGGCGCCTCGCAGCCTCCCGTCGGCCAGGACTGGACCCGCGACATCCTCTCCACGGATCTCGACCTCGACCTCACGGCGCTCACCGGACGGGCCACCATCTCCCTCCTCGCCTCCACGAGCGGAGCTGCCTCGTTCGAGATCGGCGACCTGGAGATCGTCGCGGTCACCGACGCCGCGGGGGTGCTGAAGCACGCGGTCGATGCCAGCGACCCCGAGGCGCGCCGGCTCGACGTCGAGGTCCCCGCGGAGGGGGGCGATCCGACGTTCACCGTCGAGTACCGCTTCAGCGCCCATGCGCTGTACACCGGCTGGACGCCCGAGGCCGGCGTCTCGTTCCTCTGGCCCTACTTCTGCAAGAACCTCTTCCCCTGCAAGTCCGACCCCTCCGACGGCCTGCGCTTCACCATGAACGTCACCGGCGTCGCCGAGGGGAGCACCGCCATCTACCCCGCCGAGATCCCCGCCGACGCGCCCTCCTACATGCCGGCCCTCGCCGTCGCCGCGTTCACCGACATCGACCTCGGCACCACCACCGCGGGCACCAGCGTCCACGTCTGGCACCTCCCCGGGCAGAACGCGGAAGCGCTGGAGGGCACCGCCCACCTCGTCGACGCCTTCGACTTCTTCGAGACCACCTATGGCCCCTACACCTTCGGCGATCGCGTCGGCACCGTCTCGGCCGACTGGGGCGACGGCGACTTCGGCGGCATGGAGCACCACCCTTACTGGCACGTCTCCAGGGGCGGGCTCCACGGCGAGGAGGTCAACGTCCACGAGGCCGCCCACGGCTGGTTCGGCAACGGCGTCCGCGTCGCCTGCTGGGAGGACTTCGTCCTCTCCGAGGGCGTCGTCACCTACCTCGCCGCGCACGCCCTCGACCAGTTCGGCGTCGACGTCTGGCCGGGCTACGGGTGCGAGCTGCAGTACCACTGCGACCCGGCGAACGGCGCGAACACCGTCGCCCTGCCCGACGCCACCTGCAACGAGATCGACCTGCTCAACGACCCTCTCTGGTCCGGCGTGCCCTACTACAAGGGCGCCTACTTCTTCCGCGAGGTCGCCCAGGCCATCGGCGTCGACGTGCTCGACCAGGCCCTCGCCAGCTTCTACGCCGCCCACGTCAACGGCGCCGCGCACATGGCCGACCTGCTCGACCACATCAAGGCCACGACCGACACCGCTGGCGCGGCCGCCGTCGACGAACTCACCGAGGCCTGGCTCCGCACCGAGGCGTGCCCGGTCGACATCACCACGCTCTGCCCCGACCCTTGACGCCTCCGAGCTGGCAATGCTCATCTGCGGCGAGTGTTGCCCGGGGGCGTACCGCGCGCCCGCGCGCGCTGCAGGAGCCAGCATGACCTCCCCCGATCGCGCCGCCCTGCCTCCGCTCCCCTCCCACCCCCGCGTCGTCGAGAGCGTCCTCGATCTCATCGGTGACACCCCGCTCTACGAGCTGCGCCGCCTCGAAACCGACCCCCCGCGCGCCCGCATCTTCGCCAAGGCCGAGCACCAGAACCCTGGCGGCTCGGTCAAGGACCGCATCTGCCTCGCCATGATCGAGGGCGCGGAGCAGAGCGGCGCCCTCCGCCCCGGGGGCGTGGTCATCGAGCCCACCTCCGGCAACACCGGCATCGGCCTCGCCCTCGCCTGCGCCGCCAAGGGATACCGCTGCGTCCTCACCATGCCCGCCAGCATGAGCCTCGAACGCCGCAAGCTCCTCGAAGCCTACGGCGCCGAGGTGGTCCTCACCGAGCCCGAGCTGCAGATGGAGGGCGCCATCCAGCGCGCCCGCGAGCTTGCCGACGGCATCCCCGGCGCCCTCGTCCTCGGCCAGTTCGACAACCCGGACAACCCCCGCGTCCACGCCGAGACCACCGCCCAGGAGATCCTCCACGCCATGGCCAACCTCCGCATCGACGCCTTCGTCGCCGGCGTGGGCACGGGCGGCACCATCTCCGGCGTCGGCCGCGTCCTGCGCCGCCTCCACCCCTCGTCCCGCATCGTCGCCGTCGAGCCCGAAGCGTGCGCCACCCTCTCCCGCGGCGAGCGCGGCCCCACCAAGATCCAGGGCCTCGCTGCCGGCTTCGTCCCTGGCAACTACGACCCGACCGTCGTCGACGAGGTCCGCACCGTCACCGACAGGACGGCCTGGGACACCAAGCACGCCCTCGCCTGCGAGGAAGGCCTCCTCGTCGGCATCAGCGCCGGCGCAGCCGTCCGCGTCGCGCTCGACGTCGCCCGCGAGCTGGGCCCCGACGCCAACGTGGTCACCGTCCTCTGCGACACCGGCGAGCGCTACTTCAGCCTCGGCGAGTACTTCCCTTGACCCACGACCGTTCGATCCACGACCACGCCACGCCCGCGGCCCCATCCCCCCTGGCCGCTCACCACGGAGAGCACTGACCATGGCCGACACCGAGACCACGATCCGGATCCCCACCCAGCTCCGCACCCTCACGGGCGGACAGGAAGAAGTGAAGGCCCAGGGCGCCACGGTCGCCGAGATCATCGAGCACCTCGAGCGCGCCCACCCCGGCATCCGCGCCCGCCTCCTCGACGACAAGGGCGTGCGCCGCTTCGTCAACATCTTCGTCGGCGACGAGGACATCCGCTTCCTCGACGGCCTCGCCACCCCGCTCAAGACCGGCGACCAGATCACCATCGTCCCCGCCATCGCCGGCGGCGCTTGACGCCTCCACCCCTGGTCCCACCGATGGATCGTCGCCACCTGCGCCGGGCGCTCCTCCCCGGGATCGCCCTCGCGCTGCCCCGGGAGACCGCGTGAAACCCTCCCTGTTCCGCTCGGTCCGCACCGCCGTGCTCGACGCCGTCGGCAACACCCCGCTCGTGCGCCTCTCCCGCGTCGCCCGCGACGCCCCCTCCGTCGAGGTCTACGGCAAGCTCGAGTTCTGCAACCCTGGCGGCTCCGTCAAGGACCGCGCCGCCCTGCGCATGATGCTCCGCGCCGCTGCCGACGGCCGCCTCACCTCGCAGAAGACCCTCATCGACTCCACCAGCGGCAACACCGGCGTCGCCTACTCCATGTTCGGCGCCGCCATGGGCTTCCGCGTCGCCCTGGTCATGCCCTCCAACGTCTCGCGCCCCCGCAAGGACATCGCCCGCGCCTTCGGCACCGAGATCCTCTTCAGCGACCCCCTCGAAGGCTCCGACGGCGCCATCCAGCAGGCCCGCGCCACCGTGTCCCGCGACCCCGACCGCTACTTCTACCCCGACCAGTACTCGAACCCCGACAACCCGCTCGCGCACTACCACGGCACCGGCGCCGAGATCCTCGACGCCGTGGGCGACCGCATCACCCACTTCGTCGCCGGCCTCGGCACGAGCGGCACCATCGTCGGCGTGAGCCGTCGCCTCAAGGAGCACACCCGCCCCATCCGCTGCATCGCCGTCCAGCCCGACGACGCCATGCACGGCCTCGAAGGCCTCAAGCACCTCCCGAGCTCCCTCGTCCCCGCCATCCACGACGCCGCCGCCTACGACGAGACCACCCGCGTCAGCACCGAGGACGGCTGGGACATGGCCGACCGCCTCGCCCGCGAAGAGGGCCTCCACGTCGGCCACTCTTCGGGAGCCGCCGTCTTCGCCGCCCTCACCCTCGCCAGGAAGCTCCACCAGGAGCAGGGCGGCGGCTGCATCGTCACCATCCTCTGCGACCGCGGCGACCGCTACTTCGCCCCCTCCACCTGGGAGAAGCGCTACACATGGTGAGCGATCCCGAGACCCCCGACACCGCGCCCGCTCCGCCTGCTGCGCCTGCGCCTGCGCCTGCACCTGCACCTGCGCCTGCGCCTACGCCTGCCGACACGGTCACCGCGCCCGCCTGGACCCGCGGCAACCTCGTCCTCACCCGCGCCGTCCTCGATGCGGTCGCCGCGGACGCCATCGCCGCCTACCTCCGCGACGAGGAGGCTTGCGGCTACCTCCTCGGCCCCGCCGCCGAGCCCCTCCTCCTCGACGAGCACGTGCGCATGGACAACCTCGCGAACAAGCTCCACGCCCTCGACCCCGAGCGGTACTTCCGCACGGCCCGCTCCTTCTTCGCCTTCAACGAGAAGCGCTTCGACGACGCCTTCCGCCGCGGCGCCGCCGCGGGCCGCCCCGTCAAGGTCCTCTACCACTCGCACCTCGACGTCGGCGCCTACTTCAGCCCCACCGACGCCGCGGTCATGAGCGGCGGCGAGCCCCCTGCCCACGAAGGCGCCCCCGTCACCCTCGGCCCGGGCCCTGCGTGGCCCCTCGCCTTCCTCGTCGTCAGCGTCACCCGCGCTCCCGGTGCTCCCGGTGCTCCCGGTGCTCCCGGTGCTCCCGGTGCTCCCGGTGCTCCCGGTGCCCCCGATGCTCCCGGCGCCCCCCGCGCCCCTGACGCCTCGGGCGCCCCCCGCCCCCCCGGCGCCCCCGACGGCAATGGCGACCTGCCCCGTATCGACGACCACCGCCTCTTCTGCTGGGATGGCCACTCCTTCGCACCTTCTTCCTTCACCCTCGCCGACTGACCGAAAGAGCACCTCGCATGGCTGGATTCGTCGTCTGGTTCACGGGCCTCAGCGGCACGGGCAAGAGCACCCTCGCCGCCATGCTCTCTGCCGAGCTCCGCGCGCGTGGCGTCCACGTCGAGGTCCTCGACGGCGACGAGGTCCGCACCCACCTCTCCAGGGGCCTCGGCTTCTCGCGCGAGGACCGCGACACCAACGTCCGCCGCATCGGCTTCGTCGCCAAGCTCCTCGCCCGCGCCGGCTCCTGCGCCATCACCGCCGCCATCAGCCCCTACCGCCAGACCCGCGACGAACAGCGCGCCCAGATCCCGGGCTTCGTCGAGATCCACTGCGACTGCGCCCTCGACGCCCTCGCCGAGCGCGACCCCAAGGGCCTCTACAAGAAGGCCCTCGCCGGAGAGATCACCCACTTCACTGGCGTCGACGACCCCTACGAGCGCCCCGAGCACCCCGAGCTGGTCGTCCACACCGATCGCGAGGCCCCCGAAGCCAGCCTCGCCCGCATCCTCGTCACCCTCGAAGACCTCGGCCACATCCCCCGCCGCCAGGACGCCCCGCGCACCACGCCCCCGCCCGTCGCGCGCACCATGCCGCCGCCCACCGAGCGCTCCGCGCCCCCCACCGAGCGCTCCATACCCCCCGGCGTCGCCCGCACCTCGCCTTCCGCAGCGCCTCCCGCCGCGCCTCCAGCCTCACCTCGCTCCGCGCCCCCCGGCGCCCCTCGCTCCGCACCCCCAGGCGCTCCGCGTTCCTCGCCTCCCGGCACCTCTCGCTCCACCTCCCCGCCCGCGGCCCGGCGCACCACGCCTCCCTCCGGCATGCCCCTCGCCGCGCCTCCCTCCACCTCCCGCTCCAGCTTCCCGCCCGCGGCCCGGCGCACCACGCCTCCCTCGGGCATCCCGGTCTCCGCGCCTCTCCCCTCGCGCCTCCGCCACGACGTGCTCCTCCCGCCCCACGGCGGCGAGCTGACCCCCTGCTACGTCGACCCCCGGTCCCGCGAGTCCCTCGCCGCCCGCGCCGAGACCCTCCCCATCGTCGACCTCGACGCCTGCGCCGAGCACGACCTCCACCTCCTCGCCACCGGCGCCTACGCGCCCCTGCGCGGCTTCATGACCTCGCGCGACTACCTCCGCGTCGTCCGCGACCTGCGCCTCGAACGCGGCCTCCCCTGGGCCCTGCCCATCACCCTCGCCACCACCGAGGAGGCCGCCGCGCCCCTCCGCGTCGGCGTCGAGGCTGCCCTCCGCGCCCGCGACGGCCGCCTCGTCGCCCTCCTCGACGTCACCGACATCTACCGCCCCGACAAGGACCTCGAAGCCCGGGCCCTCTTCGGCACCACCGACCCCGAGCACCCCGGCGTCGCCGCGCTGCACCAGAGCGGCCCCGTCTACCTCGGCGGCGCCGTCCACGCCTTCGACCGCCCCGTCCCTCCCGACTTCCCGGCCCGCGAGCACACCCCCGCCGAGACCCGCGCCCACTTCGCCGACCGCGGCTTCCGCCACGTCACCGGCTACCTCACCCGCGACCCCCTCGATCGCGCCCACGAGTACCTCACCAAGGCCGCCATGGAGCTGTGCGACGACCTCCTCCTCCACGCCCTCGTCGACGCCCCCTCCCCGGACGACTTCCCCGCCCCGGTGCGCATGCGCTGCCACGAGGCCCTGCTCGCCCACTACTACCCCCAGAGCCGCGTCCTCCTCTCCGTGTACCCGGCGCCCCTCCGTGCTGCGGGCGCGCGCGACCTCCTGCACCACGCCCTGGTCCTCAAGAACCACGGGTGTTCTCACGTCCTCATCGCCCCTGATCACCCCGCGCTCACCACCCCGCCAAGCGACGCGCGCCCGAGCGAATCCCGCCCCGGCGAAGCCCGCCCCGGCGAAGCCCGCCCCGGCGAAGCCCGCCCCGGCGAAGCCCGCCCCGAGGCCCGCGCCATCGACGAGGCCCGCGCCGTCTTCCAGCGCTTCGCCCCTGCCGAACTGGGCATCGTCCCGCTCTTCGTCGAGCCTGCCTTCCACTCCACGGCCCTCGGCACCATCGCCACTGCCAAGACGTCCCCTGGCGACGCCTCCACCCGGCTCCACCTCACCCCGGTCGAGGTCCGCGCCATGCTCCAGCGCGGCCAGCTCCCCCCGCCCGAGATCCTCCGCCCCGAGGTGGCGCGCCTCCTCGCCGACGCCACCGTGGTACGCTTGCCCCGCAGCACCCCGCCCGAGCGCGACCCGCAGCGAGACCCGTGATGAAATGCGTCAAGTGCACCGGCACCCTGCGCCGGATCCCCATCGACGACATTGAGGTCGACCGCTGCGACACCTGCTCGGGCCTCTGGTTCGACGCCGGCGAGCTGCGCCGCGTCCTCGGCACGAAGAGCATCGACCGCCTCCGCAGCAAGCCCGCGCCTGCCCGGGGAGAAGCGCCCGCTGTCGCCCCCGACGCCCGCCGCGGGAGCTGCCCGCGGTGCAAGGGCGCCGGCCTCCTCGTCCAGATCGCCCAGTGGGATCACGACATCCACGTCGACACCTGCGCCGTCTGCGGCGGCCAGTGGCTCGACGCCGGCGAGCTGGAGCTCCTCCGCGGCGAGGGCACCTTGTTCGGCAGCCTCCTCGAACGCGTCCGCCGCCTGGTCTCCTGACAGCCCCCCGCGTACCCTCCCTCGATGCCCCCGCGCTGGTACGTCGCGCCCGTCGCGCAGGACACGCAGGCCGCGCGCGCCACGCCCACCCTCCGCGCCGCGCGCCTCGCCACCCTCACCGTTCTCACCTGCCTCGCCACGGCCTTCTCCGCGGCGCCTGCGCGCGCTGACCTCCACGACGACGCCGAGCGCCTCGTGCGCCTCTGGTCGCTCGCGAGCGACGTCGATCTCGCCGCCGGGGCAGCTCCCCGCGTGCGCCGCCTCCAGCCCGTGTTCATGGAGCAGAACCGCCCCACCCTGGTGCGCCTCCCCCCCGCGGGCGCGCCCGACACGCGCGCTGCCTCCGCGCCCCCCGCCTCGGACGCCTCCCCAGCGCCCTCGCCCGCGTCACCCGCGCACCGCTGCGCGACGCTCGTCTTCCTCGCCCCCCGCACCGCCGACTTCACCGTCGAGACCGAGATCCTCCCCGAGAACGACGAGATCCTCGAGCAACTCCTCCGCCAGGTCCGCCGTGGCCCGCCCGAGCACCGCTCCCGCAGCGTGGCCGGCGCCGTGCGCATCGAGCGCTGCGACGAGGACCGCGACCGCCTCCGCTTCGCCGTCCTCCAGACCGAGTCCGCGCGCTCCACCGTGGAGGTCATCCTCGCCGAGTCCGTGAGCCCTCCCGGCCCGCTCGAAGGCGTCTTCCCCGAGCGCGTCTTCGGCCCCGTCGCCCCGAGCGGCGACCCGGGACGCCCCACCGAGCCCGGCCCCCTCACCGAGCGCGTCCAGCGCGCCATGCGCCGTGGCCGCACCGAGGGCGCCGCCCGCGTCACCCTCACCGAGACCGTGGCCGCCATCGACGGCACCGGCGAGGTCGCGCTCCGCCTCTCCGAAGGCTGCCACCGCCTGGAGATCATGGCCGACATCCCTCCCATCCTCCCCCGGCGCGCCACCGACATCGACGCCGACGTGCGCGAGGTCGCCCCCCCTGGCGGCTCCCCGCGCCTCATCGATCGCGACCGCGGCGAGGCCGCCGACGCCCTCCTCCTCGCCTGCGTCGGCGAGAGCACCGCCGTCGAGATCCCCTTCGCTGGCGCCGCCGGCCCCGTGCGCGTCATCGTCTCCGACGCGAGCTTCCCCGTCCCCAAGGGCGTCCCCGTCCACCTCGGCGCCCGCGCCCGCGCCGGCTTCGCGGCGGCGCTGATGCGCTGGAACGTCCCCGCGCCCGACGCCCCTCCCGTCCACGAGGCCACCGGCGTCTCGGGCGAGACCATGATCCCCCTCGCCGTGGAGCCGGGCCGCTGTTACTTCGCCGCCGTGTCCATGGCGCGCGGCGAGTCCCGCGTGCTCCGCCCCAGCATCGAGATCGAGGGCCGCGTCCTCCGCGACGACGCGGTCCGCAGCGATAGCGCTGGCGTCACCTTCTGCGCCACCACCGACGACCGCGCCGTCGCCCGCATCCTCGCCGTGGGCGCCTCCACCTGGTGGGCGCTCTCGGTGTGGCGCGTACGCTGACCTCTGGCGGGTATACGCGGAGCCGTGCACAGGCAGCGCGCGGTGCGTGCGTCTGCTGCGCAGGCCGAGCAGCGCGCGTCACAAGAGCGTCACGGGAGCCTTCTCTACAGCCTCTCCGCGCGCTCCATCGCGTCCTGCGCTTTCACGCATCTGCGCTTCACGCCTCGTGAAATTTCACGATCCACCGCGCACGTGAGCAGTGGCGCTCGGCACCCCGGTGCATGTGACCAGGTCGTTCCACGAAGCGGTCTCAGGTCTGGCCACCCTTGACCATGCATCCCTCGTGGGTGATAGTGGGACCCTCAATGGACGCTGAGCCCCCCGGTCTCGGTGCCTCGTTACACCGATACCAGCTCCAGACGCGCCTCGCGCGCGGTGGCACGGGCGAAGCCTTTCGCGCCCTGACCACCCGTGACGACGGCACCGAGGAGCTGGTCGTGGTCCGGCGGATCATGCCGCTCCACGCGGGCAGCCAGGCGCTCACCGAGCTGTTCCTGGCGCAGGCCCGGGCGATGACGCGGCTCGATCATCCGAACCTGGTGCGGGTGCTCGACCATGGCGTCGACGAGGACGGCAACTACGTCCTCGTCCAGGAGCTCGTGCAGGGCCTCGATCTCGCGCGCCTCTGCCGCTGGCTCTGGGCGCGCGACGAGCAGCTCCCGGTCCCGGTCGCGCTCCACGTGGCGACGCAGGTCCTCCATGGCCTCGCCTACGCCCACGCGCACGAGGCGACCGAGGGCGTACCCCTCGTGCACCGCGACATCAGCCCCGGCAACGTGCTCCTCTCCGCGAGCGGCGAGGTCAAGCTCGGCGACTTCGGCGTCGCGCTCGCGACGCGCGAGCCCATCGCGCCCTCGTCCACGCGCGACCCCGCGGGCAACCCTGCGCGCAACCCTGCCGAGACGCGCCGCTACCTCTTCACCGGCAAGCCCGAGTACGCCGCCCCCGAGCAGTTCGACGGCCACCCCGTCGACCCGCGCGCCGACCTCTTCGCCGTCGCCGTGGTCCTCTACGAAGCCCTGACCGGCGCGCGCCCCTTCCCGGGCGCCACCATCAGCGAGCAGAAGGAAGCCGCCCGCACCGGCCGCGACCGCCCCGTGCGTGAGCTGCGCCCCGATCTCGGCGCCGACCTCGAAGCCCTCCTGGCGCGCGCGCTCGCCACCGAGCCCGACGACCGCTTCCTCGATGCCGCGTCCATGGCCCACGCCCTCGACGCGCTGGAGCGTGCTGGAGCCCCGGAGGCCACCCCTGGCGACATCTCGGAAGACGCCGCCGCGACCTCCACCGCCACGAGGACGCCGCTGCCCCTGCCTCGACGCTCCCATCCACCCGCTGCCGAGCGTGGCGCAGAGCGTGGCGCCGAACGTGGCGCAGAGCGCGCCGACGACGAGGTGGGCGCGCATGCCAGCGTCCTCGCGCCACCCAGCCCCAGACGCGCGCGAGCCGACGCCTCGAGCACCCCTGCCAGCGCGTCTGCCAGCACCCCTGCCAGCGCCCCTGCCGATCACAGCGCGCACCTGGACCGCGCTGCGCACGCTGCCGCCGCTTCCGACACCTCGACCGCTGCCGCCGACACGGCCGACGCCAGCGCCCTCACCGCCCTCATCGCCGCGGCTCTCCGCGACGTCCCCGCGCCGCAGCCCTCTCTCCGTCCCCCGCCGGACTCCTCCGACGGCCCTCACGCGCTCGACGCCGACGAGGACCTCACCGGCCGCGAACTGGTGCACGCCGACGAAGACACCGTCTTCACCCTCGCCGCGCCCCCCGACGCGATGACCGGCGACGACCTCGCCCTCGACCTGCTCCGCGCGAGCGACGCCGACCTCTCCAGCGCCACCTCCGCCTCCGAGCACCCGTCCTCCGCCCCGCTCGCCGAGCGCCACCACCGCTCCTCGCGCCCTCCGCCTGCACGCGCGCGCCGGAGCTGGCTCCTCGTGGGCGTGGCCGCGCTCGCCGCCGGCCTCGCGGCGATCTCCTTGCGCCCGCAAGACGAGGGCGTGGTGGCCCCTGTCCGCGCCGCCGGCTCCGTGCTCCGCGCCGTCACCGCCAGCGTCGCGACGACCGCACCGAAAGCCGCCGCCGCCGCCCTCACCGCCGCTGCACCCGCCGCGCCGACGCCCCCTCCGGCAGCCGCCTCTCCGGCTCCAGACGCCGCCTCGACCGCACCCACCACCATCCCGGCCGCCTCCTCGAAGGCCTCCGACGAGCCCGAGCCCACCCGTGTGGCCCGACCGTCATCCCCTGCGCCGTCACCGTCGAGCAAGCGCCCCGCGACCGCGCCGGATCCCGCCGTGCGGAACCGTTCCTTCAGCGAGTAGCGCACGCATCTGCCTCAACGACGCTACGTCGTTGGCCCTGTCACCGCGTTGTGCGCGATCCGACCAGCCGCACACCTGAGCGCCACAGAGGTCAGGAGGTCGCGCTCCTCGCCTTCGCTCTTCTGTGCCCTCCTCGGGCGCTCTCCTGTCGGTTCAAGGCCGCCCGGCGAACTTCTCGCTGAGCGGTCTCGCGGTGAACCACATCGCTGACTGGGACCCCGACTTCAGGAACCACGAAGAGGTCCACGGGCTGGGTGGTCCACTCGCGGGCAATGACGACGGCATTGCGCAGACTGTGCTGGCGCGGCTCGCCATCCGCGACATCCCCCAGGAGGTATATCGCTCAGCTGCGTCGTGACGATGTACGAGCCTTGCGAGGGAAGGGTCGACAGGTGGTCCTCACCAAGACGGCCGTTCGCCCCTCGTCGACTCACGCTGCGCCGGAACGATCCCTCATTACGGGACGAAAGAGTCCGAACCTGGCTCTCAGGGGAACTTTCTCGAGAATACCGGCGTTTGACATGCTCGCGAGCAGTCTCCCTAGCGCTTCCTCTTCGTCCGCGGGATACGATTCACCTTCAAATGAAAGTGACGCTATCCCTCTCGACTCCAGAAACTGGAGCAAGCGCCACCCATCGATGGCGTCAGCGAATATGGCGAGCCCAACGTGCGCATCAACGGTGCTCCCAGCAGTTTTGAAGGAGATGCCTGCCCCGTGCCTCGCGCAACGCCACGACTGCTCTCCGAGCCGTAGCACAGTCACTCGCGCCACGTCCGAGAACCGCTCCCGATCTTTGGGCTCATGAAGATCCATGAAATGTGCGACCAGTTGGCGCTGTAGCTGGCAGAATTCAAGAACGACCTGGACGGCGTCCTTGCTAGAACCCTCGATCACCTCCCTGGAGTGTCCCCGCATAATCTCTGAACAGTTGCTCTGCTTCCATCTGAGTCGACGGTTGGCGTACTTCGACCGGCACTTCTTTGATGTTGGCCTTGATAGACGCTGCCGTTCGATGGTGTCCATCCGTAATATACAGAGAGCCTTCAACCTCGACCGCCTGGATGGGTTGTGTTGGGTCGAACCCTTCTTTCGTGAGCTTTTTCTTGAGATTGTCAACCGCGCTTCTTGAATCTACCTCATGTGTCGGCCGCAAGGCACGCGGATTGACCATCATGCTATCTGGCGTCGCCTTGCCGGAGGGGAGCCTGGGCAATCGTCCACCCGGACCTGTGCCCAAGAAGAGTCCAGCTGGCGCCAGAACGATCTCCTTCACGACAGGCGCAGCTTTCTCGATCGATTTGTGTGCCGCCTTGGTCATTGCGTCGCCTGCCTTGCCCAGGCCCTGACCTGCACCGCGATACGCAATTCCGAGAACGGCGCCAGTCACCGTCGCACCGAGATAGTCCTCTGCCGAGCTAACCTCGCCTCTCATGATATCATTGCCAGCCAGGCTGCCGACACTTCCTCCGGAGCCAGCACCTGCTGCAACGGCAAATCCCGAGCTTTTTACGGCAGACAGGCCGAATCGCGAAATGGCAGCGCCCAAGAGCTTACTGCCCACGACCCCCCCGGTGGTCGAGGCCACGATACCAACCGCCTGCTCGGTGTACGTCTGCGCTTTTGGCGCTTCGCGCGCTTCCTGTGTGGTCGTTGGTGCCGATGCAGCGCTTCCTCCAAAGATGGTCTCGACGGCCGGGATCAGGACATGCTTGGCGGCAGCCGTCGCAGCCGTATTCGCTGCACGACTCGCGACTTCGGCGGTGGCGTCGTATGCACGTGCAGCGGCTGCGGTGGTCTTGCCATATACGCTACTCACCGACTGCCCAGCACGGGAGAGCGTGGCTTGAACTTCCTGAAGAGACGGCAGACCCCATCGACCATTTGGGTCATGCAACCGGATGGGGTTTGCGCTGACGTATGCGTAAAGGTTGGGCCCATCGACCATTCCCGCTGCATCTGCGGATCCCCATCTCGCTAGCGGTCGATGAAGCGCAGGTTGGGGTCGTTCCAGTCGATGTTCGGCTGCGAGGCGAAGGGGATGAAGGGGCCCCAGCCATCGTCCTCGGTGCGCGCGTGGTAGCCGGCAACCGGCGGCGCAAACTGCACGAGGTCGCGCTGTCCGTCGCCCCCGAGGTCGAGGATCTGCGGTGAGATACCCGCCGCGATCACCGGGCGGTCGCGGAGGCGCCGGGGCGGGGCGAAGTGTCCCCCGCCCTCGTTGCGCTGGTAGACCAGAGCGCCGCCCTGCTCGGAGAGGACACCGGGGAGGCCCTCGCCTTCGAGGTCGACCCACTGGTGGCCCTCGAACGTGCGGCTGGAGAGGACCTCGGCCATGTCGGGGTCGAGCTGCTTCACCTGTCTCTGCGCGGAGGCCTTGGTGTAGCCGAACTCCACGGGGGGGAAGGCCTTGAAGGTGTAGGGCCCGGTGCTGCCCGCGGGACGCAGGTATCCCTTGTGGGTGACCGAGACCAGTCGGCTGAGTGAAGGGTTCTCGTCGTAGGTGAGGTCCACGGATCGGACCAAGGTCGGCACTGCGCTGCGCGCTGGGACGCGGTCGGGGTCGAGCCCGGTAGTGGCCTCGGGGCCGAGCTCCTGGAACCCGTGAAACATCAGCACGCGCTGGCAGAGGCGGTGGGTGCGCAGCTCGAAGCCGGCGCGGTACTGCGAGAAGGAATCGGGGCGGGCGCGCCAGGAACGATCAGGGGCAGGGTCGGGGGTGGGCTGCGCCGGATCGTGCTCGCCGTAGTCGAAGACCAGCTCCAGCACGCAGCTCGCGCCGCTGGCGTCGCCAGGCACAGTGTTGCCGTAGAGCACCCGCTTCAGGTAGCGGTTGGTGAAGGGAGCGAGACCGCGGCGGCGCGCATCTTCGTAGAGGGCCGGCAAGGTGTTGGCGAGGTCTTCCTCCACGTAGCCGTAGAGGATCATGTTGCCACGGTCGTCCTCGCTGCGCTCAAGCAGCCAGGAATAGACACGTCGGGGCAGGCTCGTGTCGCCAGGAGCGCTCATACCGCCAGGAGCGCTCATACCGCCAGGAGCGCTCATACCGCCAGGAGCGCTCGTGCCTCCAGGAGCGCCCGGGCTACTCGGGTCAGCGATCTGCGCCTCCTGGGACGCGCCGTACACGTGGTTCACGTTGTCGCGCGTGGTGACCCGCCAGTGGACCTCGTCCGTGGTCCGGCTGCGCCAGCGCTCGATGCGGGCGTAAGCGCCCTCCAGACGGGGCCGGTAACGGCGCACCTCGTGGTCTCCGCTGGCAAACTCGTCCAACGTTCCGTCGGCGCTCAGGCTGGGGACCAGCTCCTCGAAGCCCGAGAGCAAGAAGATGTCAGAGTCACCGGCGTCGTCGTACCGAGGCACCCCCTTGTCGGTCTTCCGGGTGATTGCCGGAACGGAGAGTTGCCACCCGAGGCCGAAGGGACCGTTGCCGGCGCCGGAGTCGTACGAGAGAGAAAGCGAGGGGCCGAATCCCTGGCGCCCGGGGGTGAGCGGGAGGGGAATGTCGAAGCCGCCGGTGCCGGTGGCGGGAGCGACGCGGAAGGCCTCGCCCAACCCGCGGACAGCGCCGCCGCCCTTGGGCAGGGAGGGCGCTGTCGCTTTCACGGGCGAGAAGCCACCGGGCGCTGTCGCGGAGGTCCCAGTTGCGGCCGCGGTATCCCAGTTGCGGTCGCGGTAGAGGTAGAAGGAGCGCGGGACGCCGCGCCGGCAGAAATCCGGCGGGAGCTTCGATCGTCGTTCATAAACGGCCTCTCGTGAATGTCTGCTGCATCGGGTGCGGCCCGGCAGGACTCCCCGCGAGCGCCCGTCGACGCGCGCCTCTGCTGAAAAAGGGACTTCTCTGGCCGTGGAGCGATGACGCACGCGGCGTGTGCTCAGGCAATCCGGGCGCGCGCGTGGACAATCCCACGCCATCGTTCACGTGCGTGTGGCGCTCGGCGTGCAGCGCCGCCCGAGGAATGCACTGTGTCGCGCGGCATGCGTCCAATCAATGCAGACGTTGCCATCGCAATGCCGTTGAAGCGGGGTGTGCTTCCCGATGTACCGGTGGCGGGGAATCGCCAGAAGTGGCCCATCCGTGGTTTGCGGGAGTGCGGTCGACGCGCACCTGCGCGGACGAGAACGCCTTCAGCACGACCCCCCGCACGTGGAGCCCTCCTTCGCGGGCGAGGAAGCCGCCAGCACGACCCCACGCCTCACGGACGTGGCGACGGATGCTCGCCGGGGTCTGCGCAGGCCGAGATCTCTCCGGAGATGAGGCGCTGCGTCCGGGAAGACGTGGTTTTTTCGGCAGACGAGGCCTCCGGGCCCGCGGCGGCGTGGTTTTTTCGGAAGACGAGGCCTCCGGGCCCGCGGCGGCGTGGTTTTTCCGGCAGACGGGGCGTCCGGGTCCGCGGCGACGTGGTTTTTTCGGGAGACGAGGCCTCCGGGCCCGCGGCGACGTGGTTTTTCCGGGAGATGAGGCGATCGCGATGAAATCCACGCGGCTGGGAGGCAGGACGCGCGTTTCAAGCCGACTTCCGACCGGAGGAGGGCTCCTCATCCCTCGACCGCAGGACCTCCCTCGACTCCTGGAGCCCGCCCTCAGCCGCCGCCTGCTCCCCTGCGCCCGGCCTCCCCACCTCCCGCCCTTCTCCCTGCGCTGCGTACGCCCCTGCGCAGGTCTTCCCACCTTCTCCCATGAAAATGTTCCACCACACTTTCCAGGGCTTCCCTCCGTCCCCGTCTCCTCGGTAAAGATACGCGCATGACGCAACCCCGCACGTTAACGCTCGATCTTTCCATGGCCGATCTCCACCAGGAGATCCTCCACACCCAGGCGCTCCTCAGCGCCTATCCCTTCCTCTCCACGCTCGTCCCGCCCTTCGTGGCGCTGCTTCCCTCGTGGCTCGCGCTGCACGAAGAGGAGCTGGGGCACGATCGCGCCATCGCCCTCGCCGAGGCGCGCATCGTGGCCGTCGACGATGCCTTCGACTACCTCGCCGTGGCCATCTCCAGCGCGCTGCTCGCGGAGCTGGGCGGCAACCGCAAGGCGGAGCGCTACCTGCGGTACTACGGCGCAGCCCCGCCCGGAAAGCTGAAGCGGCCGGTGCTCGGCGAGCAGCTCGCGACCATGCGCGACTGGGTGCCGTCGCTGACCGCCGAGGAGACGTCACCGACGCTGCAGGCCTACGGGCAGCAGCTCGCCGAGCGGGTCATGCAGGCAGACCAGGCGGTCACCGCGCTGGCCCAGGCGACGCAGCAGCGCACGGACTTCGTGATGATGGGCGCCCGCAAGGCGTTCGTGGACACGCTGAACGCGCTGCGCCTGACGACGTACGGTCAGGTCGCGGAGCTGCCCCACAAGCGCCCGGACCTGAACCTGCCCCGCGACTTCGGGGACCGGTTCTTCCTGCGCGACACGAGCCACCGGAAGCCCTCGGTCTCCGACGTGGAGCAGGTGGTGCTGCGCCTCCGCGCTCGGCTGCAGAAGCAGGAAGATCTGCTGGAGCGGCTGCAAGAGGAGGCCGAAGAGGAGGCGCGCCTGCAAGAGGAGGCCGAGGTGCGCGCCGCCGAGGAGGTGCTGCTCGCAGCAGAGCGCAAGCGCGCCGATGCGCAGAAGAAGCTGGACGCGGCGAAGGCCAAGGCGTCGGAGCGGCAGAAGTAGCGCTGGCCGGCGCGTGAGAGAGAAGGTCTGACGGCGGCGCTCTCCGGATGAAGGGGAGTGCCGCGGGACCTGAAGAGAGGCGTCTCCTCGGGTAGGAGGCGCCTTTTTTGATCACGGGACCAGGCTTTAGCCAGGTGCGCTCTTGGAGCGTGGAGCGTCGGTGAGACAGAGCAAGGAAGTGTTCCTTTGTCCTGAAGCTCAACAGGGGGCTCCTGGTCTCAACCCGGATCGCGGTCGGACCGTTGAACCATTACGATGGCAACGGTGCACTGGTCAGAGCGCAATGGATGGTGAGGGTCTAGTGCTCCGGCTTTTCGCTTTTCCTTCCCGCATCGCCTCCGAGGCGCGTGATGAGGTCCGGAGCTGCACGCGAATGATCACGCCGTAGCAGTGTAAAAACAAAGCGCTTCATTGCGAAGAGGCGATCCGCGAATGAACCTTTGCTGATGCCGGACCAAAGGTTTCGTCGGACGGCGCGTCGCGCTTCGACGTGCCATCGCTTCAGAATGGCTTTCGCCGCTTCATCGTGGGCTCGCCGCGTCCGCGCATGAGCAGCCTCGGTACGGGGAGGCACGCCCTCGAGCGCCGTTGACACGTAGTTCGTCTGTACTTCCTTACCCGTGAACGGATCCATCGCATAGCCAATACGCCATGCGGGTCCAGGGTCATCCACGCTTGCTTCGATTGCAACTGCCAGGTCGCCGAAGTAGCGAACGTCCACGCGCAACGTTCCTCCAGCCTCCCGTTGGACTGTGACTTGATGCGCAAGACGTTCGAAGGTCGTGGGCAGTGGCCAGGGTTTCTTTGCGTACGTGACGTTTGTAGAGACGCGCTCGCTGAGTGAACCTCCAGCGACGTATTTCCACAGTTCTGCTTCGCCGATACCTCCAGCCAGTCCCTTCCAGGCCATCAAGGTTAGCGCCGTCTTTGTTGCAGCCCGGAAGTATTCCTCTCCTCCAAGCTCCACGTTGAATTCTGCCATGCTCGGGAACACTGAATGTATCCGAGCGTCAATCACGCGCACCTTATTGCCTTTTCGTTCTTGCGCCTTCAGGTATGCCCGCACCTCCTTCTCCGAGCCGAACCGTATAGTTTGCCTGCCATCCTTCTCGTCAATGATCACTGGTCGACCGGGGACTGGTTGTGGGACCGCTCCAGGTGTCAAATCGACCTTACCCATGCTGGTCGACTCCGCCCTCACCGTCGCCGTTTGACCGCGGTCCCCGGTGATGTTGAGCAGCATCCTGGGACCTTTCAGAGCGTTCGCGAGATGCGCATCGATAGTAGCGCCATGACCATTATTGCAATGCGCGCACAGGACATCGCGGATCTTACGTCGGCCGCCAATCGCGCTCGGGAACAGATGCTCCAGCGAGTCCGCCGGGTTTTCGGTGCAGCAGCGGCAGATGAACATGGTGCTCCAATGGCAGGTTCAGCAGTCTCAGGCTTTCCGGAAGGCGCGCTAGCTCGTTATGCAGCCTTCCCCTCGACAGCGACGGCTCTCAACACTACCCGGCAGTGGCCGCCTTCAAGACGGATCTCCGGCTCAGGCAACCCACGCATCAGCATGAGGCTGCGCATCTCCGGGAGGCCGATCATCTCCGGGACGCCCATGCCGAGCTTCTCGCGGCGGCTGGCGCGGACGAGGGCGGCGGCGAGGGCGGGGTTGCGGCGCTGGCTGATGCCGCCGAGGCGGATGCTGTCGAGAGAGCGCTGGTTCAGCAGGACGCCCGGGTTGATGACCTCGACACGGTCGTCGTACACGAAGAGGCGGATCTGGGAGGCGGCGCGGTAGTCGCGGTGGGCGAGGGCGTTGAGCACGGCCTCGCGCCTGGCGGGCATGGGGATGCCGCGCTCCTCGCGGCGGTAGCCCTCGATGCGGGCAGGGGCCGCGACGTTGCGATCGAGGAAGGAGATGGCGGCGTCGAGCTGCTGGAAGAGGTTCCCGTCGAGGTCGTGGCGGTCCTTCATCTCGCCGGAGATGCGGGTGCCGGGGAAGCACACGGCGGAGATGCGGGCGTCGGGGAGCCAGCGCTGGGGCTCGCGGGCGAAGAGGAGCACGCCGGCCACGGTGAGGGCGCCGCTGGGATCGAGGCACTGGAGCGCCTTGAGGTAGGGCAGGCGCCGGGCTGGGGCCGCGGGGCCGTAGGCGTCCTTGAGGAAGCGGTCGAGGGCGTCGAGGTCGAGGTCGTCGACGCCCAGGAAGATCTGGCCGCCTCGGCCGTTGGCGAAGGCGACGATCTCCCGGGCGAGGTCCTTCAGGTCGATGGTGGCCCGGGCGACGCTCTTGAACTCGGTCCGTGCGTCCTCGCCGAGGCGCAGCCGCTGCTCGATGTTCCCCGTCACGGCGGGAGGATAGCGCTTCCCCGCTCTGGAAGCGCTGGTTTCCCCGGGGCGCGCGCTCTCGCAAAGACCGGCGAGGCATCCGGGCGACAACGTACTAGCCTCGTCTTCCGACCGTGCGCACCTCCATCCATCGCTCCTCGTCGCAGCCTGTGGCTTGCTTTACCCGCGCGTTCGTCGCGCTCCTCGCGCTTCTCGCGCTCCTCGGTGCGCTGGGCTGCGGGGCGCCGGCTGCGCCGCCGGCTGCCGGAGGGAAGCCTGGGGTCACGGGGGCCACGGCGCTGCGGGTGCTCGCCGACACGATGGAGGGGCGGGCGCTGCTCGACAACGACAGCAGGCTCGCAGGGAGCGCGGGGGCCGGGCCGCTGCAGCTCCTCGGGGTGGATGTCGCGGTCGAGGGAGACCGCGTGGGGGGGTTCATCGAGGTGCCGCAGGCGGAGTGCGTGCTGGTCATCGCGCGGGCATCGCCGACGGTGGGGGATCTCGATCTCGCGGCCTACGACGATGACGGGAGCACCTTCTCCACGGACGAGGCGCCGGATCCGAAGGCGACGATCCTGGTGTGCCCGCCCCATCCGCGGCGGCTGTACGTGGTGGCGCGGGTGACGGCGGGGTCGGGGGTGGTGGCGGTGGGGGTGCAGAGCGTGGAGGCGCGGGCGGCGGAGGCGGTGGCGCAGGCGGTGGGGGCGCGGGGGCGGCCCGGGGAAGGGAGCGGGATCGCGTCGTCGTGGCCAGGGCTGGAGGGGAAGCTGCGGGCGCACCGGGCAGGGATCGGGGGGCGCTGGGACGATGTGCGGTGGCTGGCGCTGCCGGTGGGGTCGATCGCGCCGGCACGGGTGAGCTTCGTGGTCGATGCGGGGCGGTGCCTGGATGTGCTGGTGGTGCCGAGCGATGAGGTGGGGACGCTGGAGGTGGTCGCGGAGGATGCGGGGGGGCGCATCGTGGCGCGCGCGCGGGAGCTGGGGCAGGACCGGGGGTTCGTGCTGTGCGCAGGGGAGAGGGCGGAGGTGTCGCTGGCGCTGCGGGCGCGGGGTGCAGGGGGGCTGTGCGCGGTGATGGCGGGGCGGTCGGAGGTGGGGACCGAGGGGGAGATCGAGGGGACGTTTCCGATCGCGCGGGTGACGGAGACGCGGGCGCTGACGGTGGTGCGGGGGGTGCACGACAGGGCGATGGAGGGGCGGGGGTTCGGGGCGCCGCGGGCGTCGACGGGGACGGCGAAGCTCGGGAGCCGCAGCTCGGTGGCGGTGGAGCTGCCGGCAGGGTGCGCGCGGATCGATGTGCTCGCGGGGAAGCCGCTGGGGGAGTTCCTGGCGGAGCTGTGGAACGAGCAGGGGGAGCTCCTGGTGGCGGAGCGCGCGGGGGCGGCGGCGACGCTCTACGGGTGCGGGGCCGGAGGGCAGGGGAGGATCGACGTGGAGTCGCTGGCGCGGCCAGGCCCGTTCGGGGTGGTGGTGCGAAAGGATCCGGCGGCGCCGCAGGTGCTGGTGAAGCATCCGACGGCGGCGGCGCGGTTGATGTCGCGGCTCATCGCGGGTGAGGGGGGGAGCGCGGGCGGTGGGGCTGGCGAGGGGGTGAGGGGCGCGGCGGGGAGCGCGGCGGGGGCGCAGGTGGTGACGCTGGAGGAGGCGCGGCTCGCGACGGTGCCGCTGACGGTGCCGGTGCGGTCGTGCTCGGAGGTGATCGTGGCGCTCGATCGGCAAGGGGCGGGGCTCGATCTGCGGCTCGTGGAGGGCGGGGGGACGGGAGACGCGAAGGGGGGGACAGGGGAGGGGAGGGAGGCGCGGGAGGCGCGGGTGGCGCGGGGGAGGTACGTGGTGTCGGACCGGCGGTGCGCGGGGAACGCGCCGATGCAAGGGGCCGTGGAGCTGCGGCTCGGCGCGGGGAAGGGGGAGGCGCTGGTGCTGGTGCGGAAGGTGGAAGGGCCTTGAACGCGGCGGCCTGAGACGCCGCTGGGTGAGGCGGGTGGAAGGGGCTTGATGCGCACGCAGGGAGGGAGAGGCTTCAGGTGCCGAACTCGTCCGCGGCCTTGAACCGCTGCCAGTCGCTCGCGCGCGGGCGTTTCTCGTCGCTGGAGCGGCGCAGCCACGCCTCCTTGAATTGTCTGGCGCGCCTCAACAGGTCAGCGTCGGAGAGCTTCGGCCCTTCGAGCTCTGCGAGCAGGTCCCAGACACTGGCGCCGATCGAGACAGCCCGATCGGAGAACGTCGCGGCCAGCTCCCGCAGGGCGGCGAGCCGCCTTGGCTCTTCGCGTGGTCGCACGATGTGGAGCACATCGTGCAAGGCGGCGGGATGGAGCGCGAGCAGGTCCTTGTCGGACAGGACGCGGACGAGCCACTGGTCCTCAGAACAGAGGAGCGGGTTGCTGTCTTCGGTGCTTGTGAGGTCTTCGAGATCACGGGCGACGCAGCGGTCGTGGCGCAGGACGATCGGATCGCGATCGGGCTCCTCCGGGAGCTTCACCGCCTCTGTCGATCGGGTGCGAACGACGCCGACGCCGTAGTACTCAAAGAGTTCCTTCAACGCGATCTCGATGCGACGACGGAGCCGGTAATAGTCTTGCTTGTCAGCAGCCTCCCAGTCCGGGGGCAGGCCGAGATCCTGCAGGAACTCGTCGAAGCGCGCCAGTGTGGCGGGTTTGCCCAGGAGCTGCGCGACAGCGTGGAAGTGAGCGACGTAGAAGTTCGCGGAGCGCGCCAGAGACTGGTCCACGCCGACGCACGATCGGTAACGGCGCGCCGCGTGTACGAGATGTGCCGCCATCTCCTCGAGGTAGACACTCGGGACGACGGCCTTGATGCCACGCTTGCCAAGCGCGTCGTGAAGTTCGACGGCGCTCTCCGAGGTCACCCATCCACCTGCAACACGGTCGAGCTTCCCACAGAGCATCGGAAGCGCGACGGACGCATCGAGCCAGATCACGAGGTCTTCCCGTCGCGTGAGCGCGGTGGCCAGCTCGCCGCTCTCACGGTTGGTCATCTGGATGAAAAACTCTGCCGCAGCGAGTGCTTTGCCGTAGTGCGATGCCGAGACGATATCCATGAGCGCTTTGACGGCTTCCCGGGAGGTGCCGCCGCTCGGCTTGAGGTCATCCGAGAGGCGCCGTTCCAACTGGTCGAGGCGTCTCGTGAGTTCGTCCGAAGAGTGTCCAGGCAGCGCACAGAGCGTGTTCTCGCGCGCGAGGAGCCCCAGGCTGTCGAAGATGTCTTCCACCACCGCTTTGCGCCGGTCAGGATGGTGGATTCTCCCCTCCAGCGCGTGAATGCACTGCTCGCGGAGGTCCGCGGCGGAGACCTCCTGGAGGCTCAGGGCCGCTTCCGTGAGTGTCCTGAGCTTGCTTGTCGCCGAGACGCGGTCCGATTCCGTCTCGATAAGACCTTCGGTTGCGAGCGCTGCAAGCTCCCGGCGGAACAGGCGCCGTACCGAAATTCCGAACGGAAGTCCCCCGTTTTTTCGTGGAAGAACGAGAATGCGAGGCGCGCATCGGTAGCAGCGTTGCGGGGGCGGGACGTCTGCTGTGCGGGCAAGACGCCAGTGAGGTGTGTCAGCGCGGCGAGCACCTCAGAATCCGCGGCCATTGAGGCAATGGCGCGTGCATCGTGCATCGTGCATCGTGCATCGTCACGCCGTACTCCGTCTCGAGCTGGTCTAGCTTCTTCTGGGGCGCCTCTGGCGTCTGAGCGCACATGAAGTACACGTATCCGCTCTTCCTGAGCAGTTCGTGTTCACGGAGAGCGCCACATGTCTGAACGCTGAAGGTGACGGTACGTGCTTAAGCAGCTCTACCCAGTCGTCCGTCAGCACTGCTCGACCTCCGGTTCCCAGAACGTTCAGTCTCACGCAGCTTCGTATCATCAAGCGTGGTTGATCGCACCTGAGACGGTGGGCGGTGCGCAGCCTCGTCCACGTGGCGAGGGCGTGGAGGCCCTCGACAGGGCTCACGTGTGTGGAGGGGGCGTCAGGTGACGCCGTGGGTGAGCTTCTTGAGGGGCTTCACGAGCAGGGCGAGGAGGACGGCGCCGATGCCGGAGGAGTAGACGAAGATGCTGAAGTACGAGGTGGGGGTGATGACGCCCCAGCTCTCGCCGAGGCTGCCGCCGACGTACTGGGCGACGGAGCTGGCGAGCATCCAGACGCCCATGAAGAGCGAGGCGAAGCGCGCGGGGGCGAGCTTGGTGACCATGGAGAGGCCGACGGGGGAGAGGCACAGCTCGGCGATGGTCGCGAGGAAGTAGCTGAGGATCAGCCAGAGGCCGCTGACGCGGGCGGCGTTGGAGCGGTCGGCGAGGGTCTGGAGGGCCTCCTGGTACTCCTTCGGGGCGCCGGCGCGGAGGAGCTGGATCTTGGCGTCGACGTCGACGGCGCCCTTGAGGGTGAGGGTCGCGGTGGCCGGGTCCCAGGCGGAGACGATGCGCTCCTTCTGCTTGTCGGTGAAGAGGAGCTGGAAGCCCTCGGGGAGGGCGGCGATCTTCATGGGGACGGGGCGCTTCTCGGAGGCGTTCTTGCTCGCCTTCTCCAGCTCGTTGAGCGAGGTGAGGTAGGCGGGGTCGACGGCCGGCTCGAGGGCCTGCTTGATGGCGTAGGAGGGGAAGGCGCCGCGGGTCGCGAG
Source organism: Chondromyces apiculatus DSM 436 (assembly GCF_000601485.1). GTDB lineage: Bacteria > Myxococcota_A > Polyangia > Polyangiales > Polyangiaceae > Chondromyces > Chondromyces apiculatus. Next base: position 247,670 of record NZ_ASRX01000003.1, on the reverse strand, counting down.
CTCGCCCTTGGCGGGGTCGAAGCTGGTGCGGCCGGCGTTGATCTTGGCGAGGTCGACGCGGGCGGGGAGCTCCTTGAGGGGGACGCTGGTGGCGGTGCCGTTCTCGCTGATGCCGGCGCCGACCATGGCCAGGAAGGAGAGCGCCACGAAGAACATGCAGATGGCCATCTTGCCGGGGATGGACAGGTTGACGCTGCGGCGCGCGAGCCACACCCAGAGCGCGGCGAAGACGGGGCCGAGGGAGACGATGAAGAAGGGGTTGACGGACTGGTACCACTCGGCCGGGAACTCGACGAAGACGAGGTGGCGGTCGGTCTGGAACTCGGCCCAGAGGTTGAGCGCGTTGCCGGCCTGCTCGAAGGCCATCCAGAAGATCACCGAGAAGAAGAACAGGGCGAAGATGACCGAGCTCTTGTCGCGGGTGGCGCCCTTCAAGGTGCGCAGGGTGACGCCCATCCAGCCGGCGATGGCGCCGAAGGCGATGGGCATGATGAGGTCGGTCCAGTGGGCCTCACCGCGGACGACGTCGATGGCGTACTTCACGGGGAGGACCACGGCGAGGGCGAGCATGAGCAGGGGCATGCCCTGGGAGATGATGCCGGCGAAGCCCGTGGCGCCGGGCTCGTGGGCGTCGTGCGCGTCGCGGGTCACCGGGTCGTTGATCTCGGCGGCGTGGGCCGGGTCGCGCTTCGCCACCTCGGCGTCGGTTTTGGCGATCTCGCGGGCGGTGCGCAGGTCGTTGCCGGCGGCCTTGACGGCGGCGAGGACCTTGCCCTGGCCGGCGAGGAAGATGAGCAGGCCGATGACCATGCCCACGCCGGCGGCGCCGAAGCCGTAGTGGAAGCCGAAGCGGTCGCGGAGGTAGCCGCAGACGAGGGGGGAGAAGAAGGCGCCGAGGTTGACGCCCATGTAGTAGATGGTGAACGCGCCGTCGCGCCGCTGGTCGTTGTCGCGGTACATGCGGCCGACGAGCGTGGAGAGGTTGGGCTTGAAGAAGCCGTTGCCGAGGATGAGGAACCCGAGCGCCGCGATCATGGCAGGGAGGGGTTCGAGGGCCATCAGGAAGTGGCCGATGGCCATGAGCACGCCGCCGGTGATGATCGCGGCGCGGAGGCCGAGGTAGCGGTCGGCGAGCCAGCCTCCGATGAGCGGGGTCAGGTAGACCAGGCTGGTGTACCACTTGTACACCTGCGAGGAGTCGCCCGGGTTCCAGCCCAGGTAGCTGACGAAGTAGAGGACGAGGAGCGCGCGCATGCCGTAGTAGCTGAAGCGCTCCCACATCTCGGTCGCGAACAGGACGTAGAGGCCGGTCGGGTGACCCTTCGGGGTGGCCTGATCCGCGGGGGAACCGCTTTCGCCCGCAGGGGCGGCTGACGAACTCATGGCGCGGAGGACACCCGGCGAGGACAGCCTTGTCAAGGCGTCGAGGCGTCGATGGAGCGCGGCGCAGGGGGGATTTTGAAAAGAGGACCACCCTGGCGAGAGGTCCAGGGTGGCCCGGGGCCCAGCAAGATCGGAGGGATCGCTTCACGCGCCAGAAGAGAGCGAGGCTCGACGCATCGCGTAGCGACCCAAATTCTCTTCGCGTGCTGCCTGCGCTCTCTGCGACGTCGCTGAGCCCTGGCGCTGCGCTGAGGGCACGAAGGGGTAGCGACCAACGGGAGCGTAGGGGCCGAAAGGCCCCTGATCCAGGGTACGCAGTACGGCCGAAAGGCCCCTGAGTTACCGAACGGAGTTCCGGGCGGAGTTCCGGCTGATGGCGGTGTACTGGGCGGAGCGGTAGCCGCCGACGTCGAAGCGGCCTTGCATGCCGGCGTAGACGAAGGTGCTCAGGGAGGGGTTGTCGATGGGGGTGTCGCCGACGGCGCCCTCGGGGTTGCGCCAGAGGAACATGGTCATGTCGGCGCCGACCATGGGGCCGAGGGCCACGCTGTCGCTGAGGCGGATGTCGAGGCCGAGGTTGAGCTTCGCGACCTCGAAGCCGTGGGTCATCACGTTGTCGTTCACGCCTCCCTCGGGGATCTCCCAGAGCGCGCGGTAGCCGGCGCCGAGGGTCAGGTACGGATCGATGCGCTGGAAGGGCAGGAGGTGGAACGTGCCCTGGAGGCCGGCGGCCATGCCGAGGACGTTGGCGTCGCCGCTCGCGGTGGTGGGCGAGGTGGAGAGGGTGGGCGCGAAGTTCTGGTACTGGCCGTAGACGCCGAAGCCGAAGGCCGGGGCGACGCGGTAGCCGAGGTTCAGGCCGAGGGCGAAGCCGGGGCCGGCGGTGTCGCTCACGGTGCGGCCCGTGTTCAGGTTGCCGAAGCCCTGCGTGTAGCCGAGGTCGAGGCCGAACTCGGCGGCGTTCACGGGGGCGCGCACGGGCGAGCGAAGGTAGCTCGGCCTTATCTCCTCGCTGATGGGCTGGGCGAGGGCCGTGGTGGCGGCCGCCACGGTGAGTGCGGCGCTGGCGAGAGCGATACCGTATCTGGCGTTCATGGCTGCTTTTCCCCTGGGTCGTGGCGTCGCTACGAGCGCGCCGGATGTCATGTTCGATGAGCATCGCGTATGCCACGGGCGCGCGAGCAAGGCGTACGCGCTTCGGCCAGAGCGGCAGCGCCGGCGCGCGCTGCGGGCTCACCGTGGAGCATGGGCAGAGGCGTATCGGCGGGGGCGGTGCGCATCGCGGATGCAGGGCGAACGCACGGTGGCAGGTGGGATTTGCACTGGGGGCGCTTTGCAAAGGAGAGGACATGGGCGAGCATCGGTCCACACCATGAACCCTCTCATTCATCTCGAAGGAAAAGTCGCGCTGGTGACCGGCGGGAGCCGGGGCATCGGCGAGGCGATCGCGCGCGCGTTCGGGCTGGCCGGTGCCGAGGTCGCCATCGCTTCGCGCAAGATGCAGGGTGTGAGCGAGGCGGCCGAGCGGCTCCGCAAGGAGGGCATCACCGTGGAGCGGTACGCCTGCCACGCGGGCAAGCCGGATGAGCTGGACGCGCTGGTCGCGCAGGTGATCCAGCGGTTCGGACGGATCGACGTGCTCGTGAACAACGCGGCGACGAACCCGCACTTCGGTCCGATGGTGACCGCCGATGAGGCTGCCTTCGACAAGACGTTCGAGGTGAACGTGAAGGGGTACTTCCACCTGGCGCGGCGCGTGGCTGGGCACCTGGTGGACCGGAGGGCGCCGGGGTCGCTGCTGTTCATCAGCAGCGTGAACGGGCTGATGGGGGCGCCGCTGCAGGGCATCTACGGGATGACGAAGGCGGCGGTCATCTCGATGACGAAGACCCTGGCAGTCGAGCTGGGTCCGAGCAACATCCGGGTGAACGCGATCGCGCCGGGGCTCGTGGAGACCAAGTTCTCGCAGGCGCTGGTGACGAACCCGGACATCGTGAAGCGCATGGTCGACAGGACGCCCCTCGGGCGGTACGCGCAGCCGGAGGAGATCGCGGGCGCGGCGCTCTTCCTGGCGTCGGACGCAGCCTCGTTCGTCACCGGCCACACCCTGGTCGTCGACGGCGGGCTGACGATCGCTTGATCAGCGGCAGAAAGGCGCGAGCGTCGGCAGGTTGACGTCGCACACGGGGCGCGCGGCTTCGGCGGCGTCGTTCGGGCGGCCCTGCTCCGAGAGCACGGTGGCGAGGAGGGCGCGCATGCGCGCTTCGAGCTGCCGGTCGGGGAAGTAGACCTGGAGGACGCCGCGCTCGTCGAGGCCGCGGCGCAGGTGCTGCTCGGCCGTGGGGAGGTCGCCGCTCGTGGCCGCGCGCGAGGCGGCGAGGAAGTGCGTGCGGGGGTCGTGGGGGTAGGTGGAGAGGAGGGTCTCCGTGCTGCGGGACTCGATGGTGGGCAGGTCGTCGGAGGGGATGATGGCGGCGGTGAGGGCCGCTTCGTAGGTGGGGCGTAGCTCCGCGGCCTGGTAGAGGGCGCCGGCGTAGAGGAGGACGCAGGCGATGCTGACGCCGAGGGCGGCGTTCTGGAAGCGAGGGTGAGGGCGGGTCTTCGGCCAGATGGCGAGGAGGAGGGCGCCGGCGAGCGCGCCCGCGATGGCGCCGCCGAGGTGCGCGGCGAAGTCGACCTTGCCGGCCGTGCGGTGCACGGCGAGGGGGATGAGGGAGGGGACGAGCATCTGCACGAGGGGGATGGTGGCCTGGGAGCGCTCGCGGGGAGGGAGGCGGAGGGTGGAGACCAGGGCGGAGGCGAGCAGGCCCATGATCGCGCCCGAGGCGCCGACGGAGATGGCGGCGTCGGCGTTCCAGGCGAGGCTCGCGAAGGAGCCGCCGAGGGCGCCGACGAGGAGGAGGGGGAGGAGCCAGGCGCGGCCGACGAACAGCTCCAGCATGGCGCCGCCGATGTAGAGGGCGACGCCGTTGAGGGCGAGGTGGAAGAGGTCGCCGTGGAGGAGGGTGGCGGTGAGGAGGCGGTGCCACTCGCCAGCGCCCGTGGCGAGGGGCTGGCTCAGGCCGCCGAGGGCGATGAGGGTGGGGACCGAGGAGCCGAGGAGGCCCTGGGCCGTGGCCGCGGCCGAGGCGCTGCCAGGAGGGCCGACGGGGACGGCGAAGGCGAGCTGGCCGAGGAAGACGAGGCCGAGGGTGCCGAGGATGGCGTAGGTGAGGAGGGGCTTCTGGGCGTCGGCGCTGGCGTCGGCGCTGGCGTCGGGGGCGAGGGCCGCGGGGGTGAGGGTGAGATCTTCGCGGGGGCCCTTCATGAGGGCGCGGAGGCGGCGGGTCGCGAAGAACTGGATGGCGGTGCTCGACCAGGCCTCGGCGGTGGAGGGGGCGGCGACGAGGGCGGTGATGCCCACCTTGGCGAGGCCGGGGAGGCGGTGGAGGGGCTTGAGGCGGGCGTGGTCGTCGTCGGTGATGCTCTTGCGGATCTCGATGATCTGGATGCCGACGGGGAGCTTCGTCCCGTTCATGTGGCCGGTGTACTTGAGGCAGGTCTTGCCGATCTCGATGAGGCGGTCCTGGCCGAAGTCCTCGGGCCAGCACCTGTCGTCGTCGTCCTCGGCGTCGACGATGCAGACCATGCCGAAGGACATGCCGTCGCTGTAGGTGAGGAGGATGTCGCAGGCCCGGGCGAGGGGCTCGGCCTCGATGGGGGCGCTCGGCGTGAAGCCGCGCTCGACGATGTGGTGGCGCGCGAGGTACGAGGCGAAGGGCTCCACCCGCAGAGCTTACCAGCGGTGGTAAGCGGGGTGCCCTTCTTTGACGGCGACGAAGGTGCCGCGGCAGGTGGCGGTGATCTTGCCGCCTGCCTCCAGCGTGGCGTCGACGATGACCTTGTCGCCCTCGGACTCGGCGACGCGCGCGCGGAGGCGCATGGGGCCGAGAGGGGTGGGGCGCTTGAGCTTCACGTGGAAGTCGGCGGTGACGGTGCAGGGCGGGGTGGCCTCGCCGCGCGCCTTCATGAGGTGGTGGGCCGCCGCCCAGTTGGAGTGGCAGTCGAGGAGCGCGCCGGTGATGCCGCCGTTGAGCATGCCGGCGAAGGCCTGGTGGTGCTCCTCGGGGACGAAGTCGGCGACCAGCTCGTCGCCCTCGACGCGGCTCTTGATGCGCAGGCCCTTGTCGTTGGCAGGGCCGCAGCCGAAGCAGCGGTTCTGCGGGGCGTAGCGGTCCTGCAGGCTCTCGGCCGCGGCGTCGCCCGCAGCTTCCGCTGCAGGCGACGCTGGGGCGGACTGGGGCTCGGGGGTGCTGCTCATGGCGTGTTCCTCGACGTGTTCCTCGACGTGTTCCTCGACGTGTTCCTCGACGTGTTCCTTCGCGTGCGCTCGCGCTCGCGCGCGCTCGGGCGGGTGCTCACGTTCAGGCCCCAAATGCCTCGTCGACGAGCATCTTCTGCTCGAGGAGGTGGCTCGCCTTGGAGCCCGTGGCGGGGCTCGCGCTGGGGGCGCGGCTCACGCAGCTCACCGGGAAGCGGTGGCCGAGCAGCTCGGGCAGGACGGCGTTGATGTAGTACCAGGCGCCGTAGTTGCGCGGCTCCTCCTGCACCCAGACGAGCTTGGTGCCGTCCTTGTAGCTGGCGAGGGCCTGGGAGAGCTCCTCGTTGATGGGGAAGAGCTGCTCCAGCCGGAGGATGGCGACGTCGGTCGCCTTGCGCGCGTCGCGGGCAATGGCGAGGTCGTAGTAGACCTTGCCGGAGCAGAGCAGGATCTTGCGGACGTCCCCGGGGTCGACGTTGCTCGTGTCGGCGAGGACCCGGTGGAAGCGGCCCTCGGCGAGATCTTGCAGGGTCGAGACGGGGCGGTGCGGGCCCTTGGAGCTGGTCGCGACGCGCAGGAGGCTCTTCGGGGTGCAGATCACCAGGGGCTTCCTCCAGGGGCGGTGCACCTGGCGGCGGAGGGCGTGGAAGAGCTGCGCCGGGGTGGTCAGGTTGCAGACCTGGATGTTGTCCTCGGCGCTGTTCTGGAGGAACCGCTCGACGCGCGCGCTGGAGTGCTCCGGGCCCTGGCCCTCGTAGCCGTGGGGCAGGTAGAGCACGAGGCCGGAGAGGCGGTGCCACTTGTCCTCGCTGGAGGTGAGGAACTGGTCGACGATGACCTGCGCGCCGTTGAGGAAGTCGCCGAACTGCGCCTCCCAGATCACGAGGCCGTCGGGGTAGTCGAGGCTGTAGCCGAAGTCGAAGCCGAGCACGCCGGCCTCGCTGAGCGGGCTGTTGTGCACCTCGAAGCGCGCGGGCCACTCGGCGACCTGGGTGAGCGGGGCGAAGCGCGCGCCGGTCTCCGCATCGGAGAGCACGGCGTGGCGGTGGCTGAAGGTGCCGCGCTGCGCGTCCTGGCCCGAGATGCGCACCGGGGTCTTCTCGGAGAGGAGCGAGGCGTAGGCGAGCATCTCGCCCGTGCCCCAGTCGAAGGTCTCGCCGGCGACGAGGCGCTCGTGCCGGGCGTTGAGCATGGGGAGCACCTTGGGGTGCACCTTGAAGCCCTCGGGCACGGTGAGCAGCCGCTCGGAGAGCGCGATGAGCTTGTCGGCGGGGACCGCGGTGGTCACCTCGGGCGTCGCGCTGTCGGGGCCGCCGCGGTAGCTCGTCCAGACGCCGGCCATGGAGTAGGTGACCGGCGCGTAGCCCCTGGACTTCACCTCGTCGAAGGCGGAGGTGAGCGCCTCGCGGCGGCGCAGGACGATCTCCTCGGCGGCCTCCTCGGTGACCTGGCCCATCGCCACGAGGCGCTGCACGTACACCTGGCGCACGGTCGGCTTCGCGTCGATGGCCTGGTACATCCTCGGCTGGGTGAAGCGCGGCTCGTCGCCCTCGTTGTGGCCGTACTTGCGGTAGCAGTACATGTCGATGACCACGTCCTTGCCGAAGTGCTGGCGGTAGTCGATCGCGAGCTGCGCGACGTGCGCCACGGCCTCGGGATCCTCGCCGTTCACGTGGAACACCGGGACCTTGAGCATGCGCATGATGTCGGACGCGTACCGGGTGGAGCGCGACTCGTCCGGCATGGTGGTGAAGCCGACCTGGTTGTTGACGATGACGTGGATGGTGCCGCCGGTCCCGTAGCCGGCGAGGCTCATCATGTTCAGGGTCTCGGGGACCACGCCCTGCCCGATGAAGGCCGCGTCGCCGTGGATGAGCAGCGGCATGACGTGCTTCTTCGTCTCGGCGCTGTCCGCCCACCGGGTGAGGAGCCGGTCCTGCTTGGCGCGGGTGCGGCCCTCGACCACCGGGTTCACGAACTCCAGGTGGCTCGGGTTGAAGGTCATGGTGAGGTGGACGTTGCGGCCGCCCTTCAGGGTCCGGTCGGTGGAGTAGCCGAGGTGGTACTTCACGTCGCCCGAGCCGAGGTTGCGCTCCGCGTCCTTGTCCTCGAAGGCCGCGAAGATCTCGCGGATGCTCTTGTCCATGATGTTGACGAGCACGTTGAGGCGGCCGCGGTGGGCCATGCCCATCACGACCTCGCCGACCTCGTGCTCGCCGCCGCGCTCGATGAGCAGGTCGAGCAGCGGGATGAGGCTCTCGGCGCCCTCCAGCGAGAAGCGCTTGGTCCCCGAGCCGTAGGAGACGTGGATGAACTGCTCGAAGATCTCGGCGTCGCTGAGCTTCGTGAGGATGCGGAGCTGCGCCTCCCGGTCGAGCTTCATCCGGTTGCGCGTCGACTCCATCTGCTGCTGGAGCCAGGTGCGCTCCTCGGGCGACTCGATGAAGTTGAACTCCACGCCGATGGTGCGGCAGTACGTCTCCGAGAGGTGCTCGATGATCTCGCGCAGGGTGAGCACCTGCGGCACGCCCGCGAGGTCGCTCGTGGGGAAGGGCTTGTCGAGGTCCTCGGCGCTCAGGCCGAAGTTCGTGAGATCGAGCTCGGGCGGCGTGGCCGGCGGCCGGTTCAGCGGGTCGAGGTGGGCGAAGAGGTGGCCGCGGACGCGGTAGGCGTTGACGAGCTGGTAGGCGCGCGCCTGCAGCGCGCCCTGGGCGAGCACCTGGAGATCGCGGGTGGTGTCCCCGGCGGGGATCTCGCTGAGCTTCTTCGCGAAGGCCGTCTCCAGCTCGCGGGCGCCAGCGTCGTTCGAGGTCCTCTGGGGCTCCTCGCGCAGAGGCGCCTGGGTCGGGGCCGCGGCGGGCGCCGCGCGTCGCTGAGCCGAGTGCGCGAGGGCCGAGCCGTTGCCGTTGCCGTTGCCGGTGCCGTTCGCCTCGAAGAAGGCGCGCCAGCCCGGGTCGACCGATGCGGGGTTCTCCACGAACTGTGCGTAGAGTTCCTCGACGAAACCTGCGTTCACTCCGAAATCGAGCTGCATTGGAAGGCCTTGCAAATAACGCGAGATGGACCCGCATGCCAGAGCGGAAGTGGGCTCTCTCTGTCGGTCTGAGCTCGGTCTGAGCTCGGTCTGAGCTCGGTCTGGGCTCATGGTCGAGTTTGTCAAGGAGGAGGCCCCACGTTTTTCGCGCTCCTGTCTTGCGGTCGGGGTACAAAGGCGCATGTCCCTGGACCGCTTCGACCGATTCCGCGACCTCCTGGTTCATGCGCCGGCCCTCGGCTTCTGGCTCGACGTCAGCCGGATCCGCTTCGCTGACGGGTTCTTCGCGCAGATGGATGCGCGCATCCGGGACGCCCTCCGCCGCATGACCGAGCTGGAGGCCGGCGCCACGGCCAACCCGGACGAGGGCCGCCTCGTCGGCCACTACTGGCTGCGCGCTCCGGCGCTCGCGCCGAAGCCGGAGATCCGCGCCGACGTCGAGCGCACCCTGGAGCGCGTCCTCGCGTTCGCGGCCGACGTCCACGCGGCGCACATCCGGCCCGAGCGGTCGCCCCGTTTCCGGCGCCTGGTCGTCGTCGGCATCGGCGGCTCGGCCCTCGGCCCGCAGCTCGCTGCGGCTGCGCTGGGCTCGCCTGCGGACCGGATGATCCCGCACTTCTTCGACAACACCGACCCCGACGGGTTCGACCGGGTCCTCGACGCCATCGGCGACGATCTCGGCGCGACGCTCGCGGTGATCGTCTCCAAGTCCGGCGGCACCAAGGAGACCCGGAACGGCATGCTCGCCCTCGACGCGGCGTACCGGCGGCTCGGCCTCACCCTCGGCGCCCACGCCGTCGCCGTCACGGGCGAGGGCAGTGAGCTCGACAAGTACGCCGCCGCGAACGGTTTCCTCGCGCGCTTCCCCATGTGGGACTGGGTCGGCGGTCGCACCAGCGAGCTGAGCGCCGTGGGCCTCCTGCCTGCCGCGCTCCAGGGCCTCGATGTGCGCGCGATGCTCGCCGGCGCCGCGGCGATGGACGAGGTGACCCGCGCTCCGGAGCCCCGCCAGAACCCCGCGGCCGTCCTCGCCCTCGCCTGGTACAGCGCCACAGGCGGCGCCGGGAAGAAGGACATGGTCGTCCTCCCCTACAAGGACCGGCTCGAGCTGTTCTCCCGTTACCTGCAGCAGCTCGTGATGGAGTCGCTGGGCAAGCAGCACGACCTCGACGGCAAGGAGGTCTTCCAGGGGATCGCGGTGTACGGCAACAAGGGCTCCACCGATCAGCACGCCTACGTCCAGCAGCTCCGCGACGGCGTCGACAACTTCTTCACGACCTTCATCGAGGTGCTGCGCGATCACGCCCCCGGCCGCCGCCACGAGGAGGTCGAGCCGGGCGTCACTGCGGGCGACTACCTCTCCGGCTTCCTCCAGGGGACCCGGCAGGCGCTCACGGATCGCGGGCGCGAGTCGATCACGGTGACCATCGAGGAGATGGGCCCGCGCGCGCTGGGCGCCCTGATCGCCCTCTACGAGCGCGCCGTGGGGCTCTACGCCTGGCTCGTCAACGTGAACGCCTACCACCAGCCTGGCGTGGAGGCCGGCAAGAAGGCGGCGCAGGCGGTGATCACGCTCCAGGGCCGCGTGTTCCAGGCGCTCTCCGCGCAGCCGGGCCGCGCGATGACCGTGCAGGAGATCGCGAAGGCCGCGGGCGAGAGCGACCCGGAGCCCGTCTTCTGGATCCTGCGCCGCCTCGTCGCCAACCCCGAGCGCGGCGTCGTGCGCGACCTGCCGGAGCCGTCGGAGGATGGCGCCATCTTCGACGCGACCTACCGGCTCGTGAAGGTCTAGCGCGCCGTATCTCCGGTCCCCTCGCGACGCTCGCGCGCAGATGCAGGGGTAGTGACCATCGGGAGCGTAGGGGCCGCCAGGCCCCTGCTCCAGGGTACGCAGTACTAAAAGCGCATGCGCAGGCCGGCGCCGCGTAGCCCGATCATCAGCTCAGGCACCGGCGTCGCGCGCTCTGCCTGTGGTTTCAGCGGGATGTCGCCGCGCACCCAGATCTTGTGATCTGTCATCAGGCCGGCGATGAACAGCGCCGCGCCCGTCACCTGCGTCACCCCGTCGACGAGCAGGAGCACGGCCGCGGTCGCGTTTCCCCGGGGCCCGAACCCCACGTCCTCGCCCGTCCCCATGGTGACGAACGGACCTACGATGGGCGCGAACAGCGCGGCCCAGTCTTCCGGGTTGTTGCCCTCCACGGTCACCAGCGTGCCCGCCAGCAGCACCGAGGACACGTACGCCCCGCCGAAGATGGACGCGCCCACGACCGACATCGTGGTGTTCGGGCGCATCTCCAGCCGGTAGCCCGGCGGAGGTGGCGCCTTGTCGAGGAACGGCAGCGTCCGGGGAAGCACCACCGGCTCCTGCGCGCTGGCGACGCCTGGCAGCGTGAGCGCGGTGAGCGCGGCGAGTGCGGGGAGCAACCCAGCCATCGAGACGAACCTGCGGATCACCTGCACCGGCACCACCACCTGCCTCAGAACTTCCAGCGCAGCGAGCCCCCGAAGGGGCCCACGTTGATCTCGGGACGCAGCGCCACGTCGACCCACGAAGGGCTCTCCTGCCGCTGCAGGTACAGATCCTCGTGCGCGAATGCGGCTGCCATCAGGATGGCGCCTGCTGTCTGCACCACGCCGTTTGCGCTCAGCCAGAACGCCCCGGCCCCGTTGGCGCCCAGCGCCCCGATCGCCACGTAAGGCCCTGCGACCGGGATCAGCAGCGTCGCGATCCCCCGGGACACCTCCTCGTCGTCGTTGACGAGCGCGAATGTCGAGACCACCACCGACGCCACGTAGGGCACCATGAAGGTGATCATTCCCCCCGTGAGCAGCTTCCGGTTCGGCCGCGTCACCAGTGCGTAGCGTGGCGGGATCGGGTCGCCCTCCTCGTACTCCAGCCGCTGCGGGTTCATCCACGAGGGCAACCGCGACGGAGGTGGCCCTCTCCAGGGCGTCTCCGACCCGCCGTACCAGCCTGAGGGCAGAGGCGCGGCGCCTTCAGGCACGGCCGGCGCATCCGGAGCAGCCGGTGCATCCGGAGCAGCCGGTGCAGCCGGTGCAGCCGGTGCAGCCGGTGCAGCCGGTGCAACCGGAGCAGCCGGCGTAGCCGGCACACCCGGAGCTGGGGCCTCCTGTGCCAGAGCAGGGGCCGACAGCACGACGAGGGCGCCGACGAGGGCGCCGACGTGCGTCAGGGCGCGCACGACTCCGGGCGCACCGCGCATGGCTACATCGACCCCCAGACCCCGAGCCCCATGCCCCCGAGCCCCATCGGCATCGGCGTCACGTTCACGTCGAGGGTCGCCACGTCGTTGCGCATCAGCACCGTCTTCGGCGCCGCGATCCCCCCGATCAGCATCGCCATTCCACCGATCTGCGCGAGGCCGTCCATCACCATCAGGAACGACACGCCTCCCAGCCGGTCGTTGCGCGACGCGCTGCTGTGGATCATGCCGAGCGAGATGAACGGCCCTGCGAGCGGCGCGTAGAGCGGCAGCAGCTCGTCGGTACCTGCGGAGTCGCCGACCGACGCGATGAGCGCCGAGATCATGTACATCGTGCCGAACGTCACGGCGCCGCCGATGACCAGCCCCCGCCGCATCCGCGTCTGCAGCGTGTAGCCCTCCGGGATGGCCATCCCCTCCTCGTAGTCGATGCTCTTGGGGCCCTCCGCGGCCTTCCCGGCGCCCGGCTGCCCGTAGTAGGCGGGAGGCGGCTGCTGCCCGTAGTAGCCCGGAGGCGGGGTGCCGTACCCGGGAGGCGGTGCGCCATATCCGGGAGGAGGCGCGCCGTACCCGGGAGGCGGTGCGCCATATCCGGGAGGAGGCGCTTGCGGATCAGGCGCCGAGGCTGCGTCCGCGGGCCGCTCCTGCGCGCGCGCAGTGGCCGGAGCGAGGAGCGCTGCACCGAGCATCGCGCTCGCGGCGAGCCGGACGCAGGTTCGCGGAAAGTGAGTGGTGTTCGTCGTCAGCATCGTCATGCGAGCCTCCTCGCCGCGCCCCCGGTAGCGGCGAAAGCACAGGGGATGGTGAAAGAAATCCAGCCGAACGCGGCCAGAATACGCGGCTTCGCTTCAAGATCAACGGCCCCCACTGCACGCGCGCTCGGCACGTCACGCCGACGCCGCACCGCGTCTACATGGTCCCGCGGATCCCGAGGCCGAGATCCCCTCGGCCCGTTGCGAATGGCACGATCTCGACGTGCTCGCTGGCCAGATCGTTCCGGATCAGCACCTTCTTCTGCGACAGCAGACCGCCGAGCAGCATGAGGGCGCCGCCGATCTGTGCGATGCCATCCACTACGAGGACGGCCCCGAGCTCGCCGTCGATGCTCGCGTCGCTCGTGGCGAGCGCGATGAAGGGCCCGACCAGCGGGACGACCAGCGCACCGAAGTCGCCGTTGCCATCGGAGATGCTCTGCACGCCACCGATCAGCGACAGCCCGTACATCGTGCCGAACGTCACGGCCCCGGCGATGACCAGCCCGCGCCGGGCGCGCATCTCCAGCGTGTAGCCGTCGGGGATCTGCATGCCCTCCTCGTACGGGATCTGCTTGGGGAATTCCTGCCTCTCCGGCACTGCTGGCGGGTACGGGTAATAGCCTGGAGGTGGGTAGTACCCAGGCGGCGGAGCGCCGTATCCAGGTGGCGGAGCGCCGTATCCAGGTGGCGGAGCGCCGTATCCAGGCGGCGGGGCGCCGTATCCAGGTGGCGGGGCGCCGTATCCAGGTGGTGGGGCGCCGTATCCAGGTGGTGGGGCGCCGTATCCAGGTGGCGGAGTGCCGTATCCAGGTGGCGGAGCGCCCTGGCCCGCAGACGGCGCGCTCTGGCCCGCAGACGGCGCGCCGTTTCCTGGTGACGGCTTGCCGGATCCTGCGGGGGTGACGCGCGCGGCAGGCGTGTCCTCTCCAGAGGTCGCGTCCGGTGCAGCGGCCTGTCCCGGGGGCTTCGTTGCAGGTTGCCCCGCAGGTTGTCCTGCCGGCTGCGGTGTCCCCCGCTGCCCCTGCGCAGGCGTCGTGGGCTTCGCGGGGGTGGCTGGCGCTTCCTGACGGGGCGCCTGCTGGCCGTGCGCGGGGGCCGGGAGCAAGAGCGCGCTCCCGAGCAGCGTCGCGGCGGCGAGGGGACGGCAACGTGACCACGAAGCAACGGTTCTCATCGGCATGAGCGTCAGGCGGGCGCCCCCTCGGATGCTGGTGAAACGAACGCTACGAGACAAGGACGGGAGACGCGCTCCAGCATACGCCGCCGCCGGGCTGCATCAACATTCCGTGCCCCCCACGCCACCCCGCGCAGCGACGGCATCGTGCTGAAGTGTCGAGTTCCACGCCGCGGCGACGGCATCGCGCTGGAGCGTGGCGTGTGGAGCACCACGCCGCGTCATCACCCTGCGTGCGGCCGTCTCCCCGTCCGGAGCCCTGCCCCGCGCCCCGCAGCGCTCGTCCCGCGCCGCCCAGCGCGCCGCGCCCGCCGCCCATCCACCTCGCCTGCGGGCGTCTTGCTCCCCGCGGCGAGCGCCACCGCCTCCGCCAGCGCGTCGCGCCCCTCGATCCACACGTCGGGCACGAACCCCCGCAGCTCCTCGAAGTCGCCGAGCGCGTCACGGAACGCCCGCGTCCCGAAGGACACCTGGATCCCCGAGCGTGGCAGCGCGAACAGCGCCACCTCACCGACCGCCATCCCCCCGCGCGTCGGCTGCCCTGCAACGATCGTGGACGGGAGCTGCCGCGCCAGCGACACCAGCATCTCGCAGGCCGACGCGCACCCTCCGTCCACCAGCAGCACCGCCCGCCCCCGCAGCGGCCCCTCCGCGTGGCCTCGCACCACCTCACCGGGCGTCACCACGTCCTCGCGCCCTGCCCCGCGCGCCCGCAGCTCGGCCGCGAGCGCCTCCAGCATCCCGATGTGCTCGACGAACCGCGCCTCGGCCGCGGCTGGCACGCCCCCCTGTCCGAGCCTTCGCCGGGCGCTGTTCGCCCGACCCTCGGCGGCCGCGGCCGAGAGCACCTCGCGCTCCGACAGCCGCTGCATCGGCTCGCTGGTGAGTGCGAGCAGGAACGCCTCCGCGTACCGGTAGTTCCCCCCGCCGTTCCCGCGCAGGTCGAGCACGAACCCCGGCGACTCGCGCAGCGTACCCGCCATGGCCGGCAGCCCTTCGAGCGCCTCGGCTGCCGCGCTCTCGAAGGTGCGGATCGACAGCACCGGCACCTCTCCGCGACGCTCCAGCGTCACGGCCTCCGCGACCCCCCGGCGCCGGGGCACCGCCTCCATCACCGCCGCACGGAGCGGCAACGACGCCTGCCCACCGCCGGCACGCTTGCAAGGTACCGGCGCCGGCGCACCTTCGGCCGCGAACACGCTCAGCACGAACTGCCCCTCCAGCGTCGGCAGGATCTCCACCCCGCCCGCGCCGAACGCGCACCCCGAGAGCCGCTCCCCGCCGAGCCACACCGCGCCGTCCGCCTCCACCCGCGCCACGTGCGCCGACACGAACGGCTTCCGCCGCTCCCCTCCCAGCAGCCGCAGCGGCGCGTGCCCTCCGTACCCGAAGGCGAGGTGCCCGTCCTCGGCGCCGAGCACGTCCCGCAGGAACCGCGTCAGCGCGGCGGGATCCCACTGCGCCTGCCCGCGCACCGCAGCCTGCGCCGCCGCGAGCGTGGCTGCGTCCGGCGTGCGTGGACCTTCCTCCAGGCCGGCGTACGCCTCCTCGAAGACGCGCACGGCCGCCAGCAGATCCGCCTCAGCCTCGACTGCGCTCACCGGGCGCGGGTCGCGATCGAACGCCCCGTCTGCGATCCGCCACGAGGGCTCCGGTGTCTGCGCAACACCCGCCGCACACCCGGCATGCGCGAGCCCGAGCGCACCCACGAGGGCGGCAGTGGCCACCCGCAGCGCGCAGCCTGACGTCTTCAGCCCGAAGAGCGGACGAAGCCCTCGACCGCGTGGGTCGTGTGGGTCGCGTGGGTTGCGTGGGTCGCGTGGGACCAGCGAGTCCGGCGAAGCCTGGGAGCTGGAGCAGAGGGCTGCGCGCTGGGTATCAGGCACGGCCCGAGAAGGGTCGGCGAACTGATGTCCTCACGCAACCTCTGTATTTCTCGGGAGCGCGGAAGAATTCCTTCTCTTCCGCGGTCTTCTCCCGTCCTCGTCGCGTGCCTCGCGCCTTTTTCTGACGCTCCCCGCCCGCTCTCCGCCCGCTCCCCGCCCGCTCCCCGCCCGCTCCCCGCCCGCTTCGAGCACGCGCTCACTCGCGGGCCCTGCAGCGTTGCTGAGCCCGCGTCGTGACCTGGACTGGTTTACGAAGCGTTCTCCTGCGAGGTCTCGCCGCCCTCTTGCTGGACGAGGGGAGAGTACTGGGTGGACCACCGGGTCCACTGCTTGGAGCGCTTGCCGGTGGGGCGGTTCTGCTGCTTGGCGCGCTCCTGCTTGCGCGCGATCTTCGTGAGCAGGTGCTGGTGCTGACGCGACGGACGATGCATGGCGCGGATGCTGCTCCAGCCTGCTTCCCCGCGCAAGAGCCAGAATGCAGCGAGGTGCTACCCCGCGTCGCCGCTGCCCGCGCTGCCCCTGCCCGCGCTGCCCTTGCTCTGGTTGCGGGTGCTGTCGGCGCTGCCGGTGCTGCGGGTGCTGCGGGTGCCGCTTGCTCCGCTCGCTTCGCCCGGGCTGCCGTCTCCGCCCGGGCCGCCGTCGTCCTCCCCCTCGGTCCCCAGCCGACCGAAGGTGTGGATTCCGTAGATCGTGGCGAGGAGCCCGATCACCGTCACCAGCCTGCCGACCTCCGAGGGGCCGATCCCGACGAGCGCCAGCCCGAGCAGCAAGAGGAGCCCGCCGCCGACGAGCGCCTGCCGTGCCCGCCGCTCGGCCCCTGTCCCCCACGCACCCGCGTCCTCGACCCCGCGCATCGCTTCGCCGCTCCCGGTCACCGGAATTTCCGCGTCCGCGCGTGGGTCACGAAGTCCTGCACGTCGCGCGTGAGCTGCCGCTCCGCGGTGATCGTCGTCTGCTCGTGCTCCTCGCCCACCAGGTCGTCGTACCGGTAATTGGTCTGGTAGAGCAGCACGAGCCGCGTCTCGCCGTCCTCACCCGCGCGCACCAGCCGAAGCTTCTCTTCCTGCCGGTTCGCCGGAGGGATCGCGACCCCGAGCTTGTCCGCGTCCTCCTGGGTCACGTACACCACCCCGTAGTCGTGCCCTTGCACGCCGACGTCCACCTGCACCATCGCCCCGGTGCTCAGGAGCTTCACCTCGCGCGCAGGCGCAGGCTGCGTCCCCTCCTGCGTCATCGCCCGCCGGATCACCTCGATGGCGCGGCGCTCGTCGAGCAGCCTCACCGCGTTCGGCGCCCGCGCCGGCGGTGGACCACACCCGATCGCCCCCAGAGAGAGTCCGCCCAGCGCGATCCCGCCGAGCGCCACCCACCCGCTCAGCCCCAGCGCGCCCAGCCACCCACCCCTGCGGGGCACGGCGCTTCCCGCGCTCCCCGCGCTCCCCGCGCGCTCGGCGCGGCGCATCTCCGGCCCCTGGGCCACCTCGACCTCCGTGATCCCCGGCCCCACGTTCGCCGCATGAGTCTGCATGACCGTGTCTGAGAGTAGCCAACGCGCGTCGGCTTCGCTACTTCTCCCGCATGGCGAGGCTCGCGGCGATCGACATTGGATCCAATGCCATCCGCCTGCGCATTGTCGACGTCGATCCCCCCGCGGTGGGCGAGGACGGCCCGCGCCTCTCGCCTTTCCGTGACGTCGCGGCCGACCGGGCGCCTGTCCGGCTCGGCCACGACGTCTTCACCAAGGGACGCCTTGAGCCCAGCATCATCGGCGCCGCCTGTGAGGCCCTCACCCGCTTCCGCGCCACCATGGATGGCGCCAAGGTCGACCGCTACCGCGCCGTCGCCACCAGCGCCGCCCGCGAGGCCTCGAACGGCGACCTCTTCGTCGAGCGCGCCGCCCGCGAAGCCGGCGTCCACGTCGAGGTCATCGAGGGCGTCGAGGAGGCGCGCCTCGTCCAGCTCGCGGTCGGCGAGCGCATCCCCGTCGGCACCCGCACCGCGCTCCTCATCGACATCGGCGGCGGCTCCACCGAGCTCACCCTCCTGCGCGGCAAGGACAGCATCTTCTCCCGCTCCTTCCCCGTTGGCACCGTGCGCCTCATCGAGGCCTTCCTCGACGAGCGCCGCCCCCTCGACGCGACCTGCCGCCACCTCATGCAGGAGTACATCGGCCGCATCCTCGCCGACGCGCTCCGCGAGATCCGCGACCTCACCGGCGGCCGCCCCGACCTCCTCATCGGCACCGGCGGCAACATCGAGACCCTCGCCGACCTCTGCCCCGTCCCCAGCGCCTTCCCCGAGGGCCGCGCCATCGAGGTCTCCTCCATGGAGAGCCTCCTCGCCGAGCTGAGCGTCCGCACCCCCGAGGAGCGCATCCAGCAGTACAACCTGCGCCCCGACCGCGCCGACACCATCGTCCCTGCTGCCACCATCCTCGGCCGCGTCGCCCGCGACTTCGACCACCGCGCCATCTCCGCGCCTGGCGTCGGCCTCAAGGAGGGCGTCCTCGTCGACCTCGCCCTCGTCCACTTCGTCGGCCACGACTTCCCCGCCGAGATGGCCGCGGTCCACGACGCCTGCCTCCGCCTCGGCCGCCGCTACCACTTCGACGAGGCCCACGGCACCCTCGTCGCCCGCCTCGCCGGCCGCCTCTTCGACGACCTCGCCCCCCGCCACCGCATGGGCCCCCGCGACCGCATCCTCCTCCACGCCGCGGCCCTCCTCCACGACGTCGGCGACTTCGTCCGCTACGAAGGCCACCACAAGCACAGCTACTACATCATCGTCCACAGCGACCTGATGGGCCTCACCCCCGAGGAGCGCGCCATCGTCGCCAACGTCGCCCGCTACCACCGCAAGACCCCGCCGAGCCCCGACCACGACAACTTCCGCGCCCTCTCCCGCGAGGCCCGCTCCCAGGTCAAAGCCCTCGCCTCCATCCTCCGCGTCGCCGACGCCCTCGACCGCGAGCACCGCGCCAAGGTCACCGGCCTCTCCGCCCGCATCGAGGCCGACACGGTGATCCTCGACGTGCAGGGCGCCGGCGACCGCTCCCTCGAGGAGTGGACCGTCATCGCCAAGGCCGGCATGCTCCGCGACGCCCTCGGCCTCGACGTCCGCCTCCTCGGCGGCAGCCTCGGCCCGAACTCCGGCCGCCGCGCGAGCAGCACCCCCCCCGCGAGCACCGCGACCCCGGGCCCGCAGCGGGGATGAGCGCGGAACGCCGGAACCCGCACCTGATCGCCCAGCGATCGTCGCTTGTCGCTCGCCAGCCCCGGAGCGCGTGACTAGCATCGGCGCCTTGAGCGCGAAGAAGACCCAGAGCGCCACCGCGAAGGAAGCGGTGGTCACGACCTCGAAGCAAGCAGCGGCCAGGCCCTCGAAGCAACCGGCAGCCCCGACCTCGAAGAGAGCGGGCGCCGGGAAAGCGACCGGGGAGGAGACGTCCGTTGCAGAGGCGGCCATGGAAGGGGCTGCCCGCGTCCGTTCGAAGCAAGCTACCGCCGACGCATCGAAGAACGAGGTGCCCGTCCCCTCGACGACAGCCGCGGCTGGCGCGCCGAAGAAAGCGACGCCCGGCAAGCCGAAGGAAGCACCCTCCACCGCCTCGAAACCCGCAGCCTCCGAGCCCGCGGTCACGACGCCCGCGGTCACGACGCCCGCGGTCACGACGCCCGCGGTCACGACGCCCGCGGTCACGACGCCCGCGACGACGCCGGGCACGTGGGGCGAAAAGCTCGTCCTCGATTTCCCCACGCCTGGTCTCGCCCACGTCTTCCAGCCGCCGGGCCTCCCGCTCGTCGCCAGGAAGCCTGACCAGCCAGCGACCACCTCGGTCCTCGTCCGCGGCGGCGCCGGTACCGGCAAGACCACCCTCGCCGTCTCCGTCGCCCATGCCATCGCCCGCGCGCAGGGAGGCCTCGCGCTCTACCTCACCACCGAGGTCGATCCCTCCGAGGTGACCCACGCGGCCATCACCCTCGCCCTCGGCGACGGCGTGAGCACTCCTTGGAGCAGCGCGAGCAGCGCGAGCAGCGCGAACGGCGCCACCGCATCCCCCCTCCCGCCCGGCGCGCTGCGCACCGCCCACCTCCCGGCCACGCAAGCCGGCGAGCGTGTCGACACCACCTCGGAGCGCAAGCACGCCGCCATCAGGGCCGTGCGTGAGCTCCTTGCCGCCCGCGCCGAGGGCACCCGTGGTGCAGCGCCTCCCGGCCTCCCGGTGCGCGCCGTCGTGATCGACGCCTTCGGCCTCCCCGATCCTGCCGGCGAAGACACCGACCTCACCCTGCGCACCGCGCTGCTCTCCCTCGTCCAGTCGCTGGAGCCCCAGGGCATCTCCACCGTCATCGTCGAGGAGACGACCCCCGCGACGCCCTCCGCGTTGCCCTTCCTCACCGACGTCGTCTTCCAGCTCGACCTCGCCCCCGACCCGGACACCGGCGAGCTGCTCCGGCGCCTCTCCTGCCTCAAGAGCCGCTACAAGGCGTCCTTCCCGGGCCCGCACGACCAGGGCCTCGACGGCAGCGGCCGCCCCACGGTGTGGCCCGACATCCTCCCCGACGCGCGGCACCCGTTGTGGCCAGACGTCGCGCCGAATGCCGCACCAGACGCCACGCCGAACGCCGCGTCGAGTGCCGCACCCGAGCCCCCGCTGCCCCTGTTCATCCCGAGCGCTGGTGAGACCTACGCCATGTGCCCTGCGGGCGTCGTGGTCCTCTCTCCCACTGACGCGGAGCCCTCCCTGCTGCCCGCCTTCGAGATGACGTACGGCGCCCACCTCGCCCGGGTCGACTGCGGCCCTGCGACGACCATCACCACCGGCGCCGCCACGGATCTCACCGTGCTTCCAGACCGCCTGGGCCCCTTCGCGATCGGCTGGACCCTGCTCCGCCTCCACCGCGCCGGCCGGATCCACGCCGCCGTCTTCCGGTACCTCGACCACTTCGCAGCGCGCCCCCGCCAGAGCGCCGCCACGCTCCGCATGCTCGCGCTCCTCAAGGCAGCCGGCCTTCCGGTCTGCGTGCAGGGCCCGAGCGACGACCTGCGCCGCCTGCTCCCCGTCGCCGACCTTGCCCCCGCGAAGACCGCGAGCGCCGCGCTCACGCAGGCCCGCCCTGCCCGGCCCCTACAGTCCGCGGCGCGCTGGCTCTCCTCCTGGCCCCGCGATGGCGCACGCCCCTCCCCCCTCGGGCACCTCATGCTCTCCATGTGGATGGCGGGCACCTCGGCCGAGACCCTCGCCGCTGCCGTGCAGAAAGCTGCCGCGGCCACCGGCGCTGCAGCGCCCTCCGACGAGGACCGGCTCCTCGCCTGCGATCTCGTCGGCGACGGCGCCAGCGCGACCCGCGAGATCGGAAGGCTCCTCGCCACCTCCGCCTCCCAGCTCACCCCCGCGGCCTTCTCCGCCTTGCTCGTGTCGTGCAACCCGCTCGACGCCGCGCGCCTCCTCCTCGCCCGGCCGGAGCACCGCGCCAAGCACGCCGCGCACTGGCCGCTCCTCGCCGCGCTCCACACCACGAGCGGCGGTGACGCCGCGCTCCAGCACCTGCGCGAGCGCTCCCTTCAGGGAGACCCAGCGACCACGGTGTGCCTCCTTCGCGCCCTCGCCCTCCGCGGGCACGTCCACGAAGCGCTGCAGCACGCGCGCACCTGGACTGCCGAGAGCGCACCCCCTCCCTGGTTCTTCGCGCGCCTCCACGCCGACCTCCTGCTCGAACGGCAGGACCCTCAGGCCACGGCCGACGCAGCCCAGCGCCTCGAAGTCCTCAAGGGTGACGGCCTGATCCCCCCGCTCCACCGCGCCGAGATCGCCTACAACCTCGGCGTCGCCCGCGAGCGCCTCGGCGATCTCCCCGCCGCGCGTGACGCCTACCGGGGCGCCCTCGACTTCAACCCGGGACACCACCTCGCCCGAGCCGCGCTGGGCGAGGTGTCGTGAGGGTGTGAAGGCGCGCGGCTGCCTTCACGCCTCAGTGCACTGCAATCACTGGACGACGCTGCTCCCAGCCATCTCGCAGGTGTAATCACCATGAAATGGCGGGAGCATTTCGCCTTGCTCAGCGTCATTCTTCGCATTGCTGCGCGCATCCGAAACGAGGACAGCAGCAATGGCCAGGAGTCCGGGTCGGGTGCGCCCCGTTCGAGGTCAGCGCGCCTCTTCTAGTGCAGCGCCTGGTCTCGTGGCGTCACCGCCTCGCGCCTCACCCCGCGGCAGGTGCAGCGCTTCCCAGCTTCGACGGCGGCCCGTGCTCCTCGTCCTTGCCGCCCTCGTCCTTGCCACCTCCGGCGCCTGCCGCCTCCGCCGCGCGCGCCCTCCGCTGGGCCCTGGCCAGCACCCGCTGCTGCACGAGCTGCGCCTCGTAGGGCCCGAGCAGCTCCCGCTGCGTTGCCAGGTCGTCGCCGTAGTCGGCGAGCACCTGCGCGGCGAACCGCCGGAAGGCCTCGTGCCAGGCCGTGCTGGCCAGCTCCGTGGCCCGACCGGCGCCGCCGCCGTCTTGCCCCAGCGCGCGCCCGTAGCGCTCCAGGTGCGCGGACACGTGCTCCACCTCGGGCTGAAGTCCCAGCGCCTCGATGGCCGCCACCACCTCGTCATCTTCCAGGTGCGTCTTCAGCTCCGTGAGGTGACGCCACTCCAGCTCCATGGGCAGCCGGATGAACGTCGTCCCCGTGGGGAACAGCCGCGCCCGCAGGAAGCGCAGGCGTCCGAGCGCTTCGAGCTGCTGCGGGCCGAGCGGCACCAGCGTGTCGCGCAGCATCTGCTCGCGGGTGTCGAGCGTCCGGTCGAAGGCCGTCACCACCGAGTCGGTGGCTTGATCGACGAGCTTCGGGGGCGTACCTCGGGCGTTGAGGAGCGCCAGCGTGGCAGCGATGACCGCATCCCCGCGGGTGACGGTGGTGCTCTGAAGGGGCGTGGGGCGGAGCGCTGCCAGGATCGGTCCCAGCGCGTTGCCGACGTTGATCTGACGGTCCACTTCGAGATGCGCAGTGTCCAGCATGAGAGCCTCTTTCTTCGTAGGGCAGTGCAGGTGCTTCCAGAGAAGCGGGTTGCGAGCACGGCGACCTGGACGACGCCAGTTCATGTGAGGTGGACCGACGCGGCCAGATGACGCCGGGCTGGAGCCAGGGAGGCGCCCTGCGTGGCGTGGCCACCGGGTGCCGCTGTCTCCATCCACCCAGTCCAACGCCGGTCGAACGGATCCCCATTCCTCCCCCGTTCCACTTTTTTTGGACCCTTCGCCCGCCTCCTGCCGCCCATCCTCAGTCTTCGGAGGGCATCCCCGCGGGGGCGGTGGGTCCGGGTCACCGTCTGCATGTCGGCGGTGGGTCCGGGTCACCGTCTGCATGTCGGCGGTGGGTCCGGGTCACCGTCTGCATGTCGGCGGTGGGTCCGGGTCACCGTCCTCACATCGCGGAGGAGCCAGCCGACCCTTGTGTGAGGCACCGAACGCAGTGGTCTTGAGGGAACGGTGGGGCCCTCCAAGGAATCCCAGGGCGCGACGTCCTGCCCAGGGGCACAGCGTGGTGGCTGGCGAGAGCGGTTCGCGGGGAGTGGGGCCCCGTCGGGATTCACTCCCGGCGGGGCGAGGGGACGCGCGTCCCCTCGTGGAGACTCAAAGACCGCGCTTGCGCAGCCAGGCTTCGATGGTCTCCCGGCTTGCCTGGACCAGCTCGCGTTGCTCGGGCCAGAACATCTCGGGGAGCTGGTCGATGGGGAACCAGGTGGCGGGGTGGTAGTGGCGCCGGCTGTCGGTGGGCAGGCCGCCCTCGTGCTCGGCCAGGTAGGCGTAGTAGTGCACGGTCACCCAGCGCTTGCGGTTGAAGGTCAGCCGCCCGCGGGTGCCCAGCTCGCCGAGGAGGGTCAGCTCGTCGAGGCCGGCTTCCTCGGCGATCTCGCGCAGCGCGGCTTGCTGGGGGGACTCGCCCTCCTCGACGCCGCCCTTCGGCAGCACGTAGTGCGGGAAGTCACCTTCGCGGGCCAGGGCGATCTCGGTGCGTCCTCCGTGGCGACGCACGACGATGCCGCCGGCCGAGATGCGCTCCTTCACGCCCGGCGGCCGCACGTACCAGCTCTCGTCGATCATCCCCCAAGCCTAGTATGGCGGACCCCGAATTCACCCCGGTCTTTCGCGGGACCGGGCGCGCCCTCCCGGTGAGCCTGCAAAAGCTCGGGGGGAGGGAGGCGATCGGGTAGGAGCGGGGCGCCTGAGGTGGACCCCTGGCGTGGCGCGGGGGTGGGAGGGGGTGGGGCGCGGATCGGCTACACTTGGGGGCTGTCCATGTCCTCACCTCCACCCATGCGCGGGATCGAGGCTGCGTTCGCCAGGGTGCCGCTGCGGGCGGTCCTGGTCGTCCCCTTCGTGCTCCTCGTGGCCTTCGCGGTGGGGCTCACCGGGTACCTGTCGCTCCGGAATGGCGAGCGGGCGGTGGTCGACCTGGCGGGGCAGCTCCGGGGCGAGATCAGCGCGCGCATCCTCGACCGCATGACCTCGTACCTGGCGGTCCCGCCGCTGGTGAACCGGCTCAACGCGGAGGAGATCACCCACGGGCACCTCGACCTCGGCGACAGGCACGAGCGCGAGGTGCACTTCTTCCACATGCTGCGCTCGTTCGCGCCGGTCGGCATGACCTTCTTCGGCGCGGACAGCGGCGACTTCTACGGCGCGCGGCGCATGCCGGATGGGCGCCTCCAGGTGGTCCTGGAGGACGACTCCACCGGCCGCGCCTCCCGCTACTACGAGGTCGACGGCCAGGGCGAGCGCACCCGCGAGGCGGAGGCGTTCCCCGACTTCGATCCGCGCAAGCGGCCCTGGTACAAGGCGGGGCTCGACGCGGACGGGCCCGCGTGGAGCGGCGCGTACCGCCACTTCGTCAGCAAGGGGCTGGCCATCACCGCGGTCCTGCCGGTGCGCGATCGGCAAGGGAAGCTGCTCGGCGTGCTCGGGAGCGACTTCTTCTTCCTGCAGGTGAACGAGTTCCTGCGCGGCCTCTCCATCGGGCGCTCCGGCCAGACCTTCCTCATGGAGCGCACGGGGGAGCTGCTCGCCACCTCCACGGACGCCCCCATCTTCGTCATCCGCGGGGATCGCACCGAGCGGATCAAGGCGGCGGACAGCGAGGCGCCGCTGGTGCGGGAGACGAGCCGGTTCCTCGCCGCGCGGTTCGGCGATCTCGCGCGGATCGAGGCCACCGCGCAGCTCGACTTCGACATCGCCGGGGCACGGCAGTTCGTGCAGGTGCAGCCCCTGCACGCCGGCAAGGGGATCGACTGGCTGATCGTGGTGGTGGTGCCGGAGGCGGACTTCATGGACCGCGTCCTCGCGAACACCCGGAGCACCATCGCGCTGTGCGGCCTGTCGCTGCTCGTGGCCATCGGGCTCGGCCTGGTCACGGCGCGCCGGATCGCGGCGCCCATCCAGCGGATCGGCGCGGCCGCGGGCGCGATCGAGAAGGGCAACCTGGACCAGGAGGTGCCCCTGGCGCCAATCCGGGAGCTGTCGGCGCTGGGCCGCGCCTTCAACGCCATGGCCCGCAAGCTGCGGCGCTCGTTCGAGGACATCGCCGCGAGCCGGTCGGCGCTGGAGGAGGCCTACGGGACGCTCGCAGAGACCAACCAGGAACTGGAGCGCGCCAACCAGGAACTGGAGCGGGCCAACGAGGTGCTGGAGGCGCGGGTGGAGGAGCGCACCGCGGAGCTCAAGCGCGCCAAGGACGCGGCCGACGCGGCCAGCCAGGCGAAGAGCGACTTCCTCGCGAGCATGAGCCACGAGCTGAGGACGCCGCTGAACGGCATCCTCGGATACGCCCAGATCCTGCACCGCGCCGCGGCGCCGGGCTCCACGGAGCGCGACCGGGTGCAGGTGATCCAGCGCTCCGGAGAGCACCTCCTCCGGCTGATCAACGACGTGCTCGACCTCGCCAAGATCGAGGCGCGCAAGCTGGAGCTGTCGCCGCGGGAGGTGCACCTCCCGTCGCTCCTGGAGAACGTCGCCGAGGTGTGCCGGGCGAAGGCGGACAGCAAGGGTGTCGGGTTCCAGGTGGTGCTCGAAGGCGCGCCCCTCGCGGGGGTGCGGGTCGACGACAAGCGCCTCGTGCAGGTGCTGTGGAACCTGCTCGGCAACGCCGTGAAGTTCACCGAGCACGGGAGCGTGACGCTGCGGGTGGTGACGGGGGAAGCGCGCGGAGAGAGGGCACGCGGGGGCGCAGCGCACGCTGGTGAGGGTGGTGAGGGCGGTGAAGGCGGTGAAGGCGGTGAAGGCGGTGAAGCCGAGGTACCGGTGGGAATGCGCCGGGTGCGCTTCCGTGTCGAGGACACCGGGCCCGGGATTGCCGATGCGGATCTCACCCGGATCTTCCAGCCCTTCGAGCAGGCAGGAGGGGGAGCGCGGCGCGCGGAGGGCACGGGCCTGGGCCTCGCCATCAGCCGGCAGATCGTGGGCCTCATGGGCGGGGAGCTGTGCGTGGAGAGCGCGCCCGGCAAGGGGAGCGTGTTCGAGGTGGCCCTGACGCTGCCGGAGGTCTCGGGCGTGAGCGCGGCAGAGGCGAACGTCGCGTGGGAGACCATCACCGGCTACCGAGGGCCGCGGCGGCGGGTGCTGGTGATCGACGATCTGGCCGACAACCGGGCGGTGATCGGCGAGCTGCTCGCGCCGCTGGGCTTCGAGGTGGCGACGGCCGATGGTGGGCACGAGGGCCTGGCGATGGCGGCGCTGCGCGCACCCGACCTGATCGTGGTCGACCTGTCGATGCCGGATCTCGACGGCCACGAGGTGCTGCGGCGGCTCCGGGCGTCGGAGACGCTCGCCGGGGTACCGCTCGTCGCGTCGTCGGCGAGCGTCTCCGTGGAGAGCGTGGCGCGGAGCCGCGAGGCAGGGGCCGACGAGTTCCTGCCCAAGCCGGTGCGCGCGGCGGCCTTGCTGGAGGTGCTGGAGAAGCGCCTCGGCCTCACCTGGGTGCACGCCGACAGCCCGCCCATGAGCCGGCGCTCGCTGACCGAGGTGACAATCCACGAGGTGGAGTCCGACCTCGTGCCGCCGCCCGCCGAGGATCTGTCGCGGCTCCTGGACCTGGCGAACCGGGGGCGCATGCGCAACCTCCTCGACGAGGCGACCCGCATCGAGCAGAAGGACCCGCGCTACCACCCCTTCGCCGCGCGCCTGCGCGAGCTGGTCCAGGGCTACCGCTTCAAGGACATCGCCGCGCTCATCCGACGGTACACCGCGACCGGCGCCCCTTCCGGCTGATCGCGGGGCTCAGCGGCCCTCGTGGCGGTCCTGCCGGCGTGCGCCCCGGTTCGCCTTCGCGGCTTGCCGGGCGGCCATGGCGTGGGCGATGCCGCGCTGCAGGGTGCCGAAGGTGGGGATGCGGGACATGTCGACCTCGATGCCCACGAGGGCCCGCGCCACCTCGGGGCTGACGCCGGTGATCATGGCGCTGGCGCCGACGAGGCGGAGCGCGCGGGCGCCCTCGATGAAGCCGAGGGCGACGTCGGCGTCGATGGTGGGGACGCCGGTGATGTCGAGGATGACCACCTCGGTGCCGTGCTCGCTCACGCTGGCGAGGAGCGACTCCTGCGCCTGCTCCGCGCGCACCTCGTCGATCTCGCCGATGAGGGGGACCACCACGAGCCAGTCGGTGATGGGGATGATGGGCGCCGCGAGTTCGCGCAGGCGCCTGGTCTGCAGGGCGATGATCTCTTCGGAGAGCCTGGCGCGGTCCTCCTCGGCGCGCACCCGCTCGCCGAGTTCGCGTTCGATCTGCTCCTTGGCCTCCAGGAGGGCCGCGGCACTCCGTTCGAGCGAGAGCGTCAGCTCGGCGTGCTGCGCCTCGGCCCGTGACAGCTCGTGCATTTGCCGGGTCAGCTCATCGTTCTTCTCGCGAAGCGCGCGCGTGGCCACGACCAGAGCCAGGTGATTCTTCACCCGGAGGAGGACCTCTTCCTCCTGGAATGGCTTGACCAGGTAATCGGCAGCGCCGAGCCGGAGGCCGCGGAGCTTCTGATCGGCCGAGGCGAGGGCCGTCAGGAAAATGACCGGGATATGGCGCGTCGCCGGGTTCTCCTTGAGGCGCCTGCACACCTCGAACCCATCGAGCACCGGCATCAGCGCATCGAGCAGGATCAGGTCCGGGGGCTCGTAGCGCACCCGTTCGAGCGCCATCTCGCCGTCGCTGGCGGAGGCGACGTCGTACCCCTCGATCTCGAGCAGCTCCGAGAGGAGCTGAAGGTTCACCGGGTTGTCGTCGACGATGAGAATGAGCGAGGCCGCATGCTGGCCGGCTACGTCGTCGTCATCCTTTGGCGTTGCGTGGACCATCGCGAAGGTTGACCTTCCCAGACGAAGGAACCATCGTCAAGCTCCGGGTAAATTCTCTCGTGAAGCCGCCCGAGGTTCCCCAGAGGTTCGCGATTGCATGGACCGCGCTCATTCCATGCGCATGAATCAACCCTGAAGAACGTTTGATTGCTGGCCATTCGCCCATGGGTAGCTATGGTCGCCACCTCGGCGTCACCGACCGCGGATTGTCCGTGCGCCCCGGTGATGGTGAGTGAACTGGCTGGAGGCCAGGTGCGATGCGCAATCGCTACGACCAGTATGCGAAGGACGCCCTGTGCGCGCTCATCGCCCCTGCGGGTCCCACGGAATCCGAGAAGGAAGTGAGCCTGGACGCGCAGCGGATCGATCTCTACTTCGAGCCGGATGACGCGCGCGCTCCGGCGCTGCGGCCTCTGGGTCTGCTGGGGCGCCGGAGCGACGCTGCGGCGGGCCATCGCAGCGCTACGCACGCTGTCGCCCGACACCCTGGAGGTCCGGGTGTTCCTGCCGATCATGCTACGCTACCGGCTGACGGTGCCGGCGAACCTGGATGAGCAAACGAGCGGAGACAGGGAGTTTCTCATGAGCACGCAGGACGCGCTGGAAATGTGGGAGCAGCAGGTGCTTCAACGCGGGCTGGAGCAGGGGATGGAACGCGGGCTGGAACGCGGGCTAGAGCAGGGGATGGAACGCGGGCTGGAACGCGGGCTGGAACGCGGGCTGGAACGCGGGCTGGAACGCGGGCTGGAACGCGGGCTAGAGCAGGGGCTGGAACGCGGGCTAGAGCAGGGGCTGGAACGCGGGCTGGAGCAAGGGCTCGCGGCGGCGCGCCAGGCACTGCTCATGCTGTACGAGGTGCGCTTCGGGATGGTGTCACCGTCGCTCCGGGCGCGGGTGCAAGGCATGAAGGATCCCGAGGTGCTCATCCGGTGGTGCGAGCTCGTCGGCCGTGGCGCGCGCGAGGAAGTCGAGCAGCAGCTCGGGTCTGGCTGAAGAGTTGACGGAAAAGCGGCGCGAGCGGCCCGCGACCGAGCGCGTCACTGTCGGTACGTGAACCCGCGCGGGGTGCGCTGCGCTGGCCCTGGGACTTGTCCCGGGCTAGCGTACGCGACGGACCCGCGGGACAGAGAAGCTCGATGCGCGCCGGACAGCAGATTACGCCTACGTTGAAGCTGGTCCGCCCGCTGGCGGAAGGCGCGATGGGCAGCCTGTGGGTCGCCGATCATCAGATGCTGGGCATCCGGGTGGCGGTGAAGTTCATGTCGCCTCAGGTCGCTGCGGAACCCGATCTGGTGGCGCGTTTTCAGCAGGAAGCTCGGGCTGCAGCGCGCATCCGCAGCCCTCACGTGGCGCAGGTGTTCGACCACGGCGTCGTGGACGATGGATCGCTGTGCATCGTGATGGAGCTGCTGGAGGGGGAGAGCCTCGGGCGGCGCCTCGCGCGGGTGGGTACGCTGCCGCCCGAGGAAGTGACGAAGATCGTCGTCCAGGCAGCGCGAGGGCTCGGCAAGGCCCACCGGGTCGGGGTCATTCACCGCGACATCAAGCCCGACAACCTGTTCCTGACCGACGTCGACGGCGAGCTGTTCGTGAAGCTGCTCGATTTCGGCGTGGCGAAGCAGCGCTCGGGAGATGGCGACACGGGAATGACGGCCACGGGGATCATGCTGGGGACGCCGCTCTACATGAGCCCCGAGCAGTTCGTGAGCGCGAAGCACGTGGGACCGCAGGCGGACCTGTGGGCGCTCGGGGCGGTGGCGTACCACGCCCTGACCGGCAAGCTGCCTTTCTCCGGCAAGTCGCTCGGGGCGCTTGCGGTGGCCGTGAACGAGGGAAAGTTCACGCCGCCGAGCGCGGTGAACGCAGGGTTGCCCCAGGCCATCGATGTCTGGATGGCGAAGGCGCTGCAGGTGGATCCTGCGCGTCGTTTCGCGTCGGCAGGAGAGATGGCCGATGCGTTCGTTGAGGCGGTGCGCGGGCCAGGCGTGGGGCAAGCAGGAGGCGTGGCAGCCGGGGGGGCGTGGGCACCGCAGATGGCGCCCGGGAGCGGCGTGCAGCAGGTGTCGCACGGGGGCGGTGCGCTGCGCGCGTCGCACGGGGGGGGCGCACTCCAGTCGTCGCATGGCGGTGGTGCGTCGCATGGGAGTGGTGCGTCGCATGGCGGTGGTGCGCTGCCGGCCGTGTATGAAAGCGATGAGGCGTCGGACGGAGGCGTCACGGTGCAGATGGTGCAGGGCGCCGGTGCGCCGCCGGCGGCGCAAGGGCCCGTCGCGCCAGCGCCCCTGGTTGCAGGCGCAGCAGCGCAAGCCTCGCCTGCGGGGACGGGTGGAAGGTCGGACGGCGCCATTGATGGCGAGGTGAAGGCGGCGATCGCGGCGTGGAAAGCGGCGCAGGGGCCAGGGCCGACATCCGCGTTCATGGCCGGCGGCACCATGCCCGTCGCCGGCGCGCCGCCCGGGGGTGGAGCGATTGCCGGAGGGCCAGGGGCAGGCGGGCCCGGAGCGGCGTTCGGTCAGGCGATGACGCCCGGGCTCGGGAGCACGACGCCGCTCGGCGGTGCTGCGCCCGGGTTCGGAGGCACGACGCCCTTTGCGGGTGCGGGGCCTGGATCCGGGGGCACGCTGGACCTGCATGGGGACAGGGGGGCGGGGGGGGGAACGCTGAAGGGGTTCGGGGCGACCAGGGCCGGGGAGAGCACGCTCCGGACGCCACTGCGGGTCGCGGCGATTGCGGTGGGGGTGGCGCTGGCGATCGGGGGGATGGTGCTCGCGGTCTCGGGGCTGGTGGCCGACGGTGCGGATTCAGGGCCGGAGGGAGCGCCCTCGGTGATGCCTCCGGAGGCGGGCGCGGGGCCCGGAAGCAAGGGAGGCCCGCAGGGTGGAGAGCATGCGCCGTCGGCGGGTGACACGGCCCCCAGGGCAGAGGACGGGGCATCGGCTGAGCCTCGCCAGGGGAGTACGCCGCCGGGGAGTGCGGCTCCTGGGAGCGCGCCGCCGCCAGCAGGGAGCGCTTCGGCGCAGCCGGGCAAGGCGCCTGCGGAGGTGCCGCCGCGGCCGGGGTCGCGCAGGAAGACACGGGAGGACGATATTGGCTTCTGAGGGAGTCGGGAGGGGCAGGGGAGCCATGCGCGGGTGGCGTCTCGGGTGGCGTCGCGGATGCGCGCTGACCGCGGTGGGGCTGGCCCTCCTGACGGCTGGAGACGCGCAGGCAGCAGAGCCGACGGCGAGCGATCGGGAACGCGCGCGCTCGCTGCTCCTGGAGGGGCGAGAGAAGCTCGACGCAGGAGATGCAGCGGCGGCGGTGAAGGCGTTCGAGGCGGCGCACGCGATCATGGGGGTGCCGACGACGGGGCTCGATCTGGCGCGGGGGCTCGCGGCGATGGGGCGGCTCATCGAGGCGCGGACGACGGCGCTGGACGTGGTGCGGACGGCGCCAGTACCGCGGGAGCCGCGGGCGTTCACGAATGCGCGGAAGGAGGCGGAGACGCTGGCGGAGGCGCTCGCCAGGCGGATCCCGTCGCTGGTGATCGAGGTGAGCGGGCCTCCGGAGGGGAAGGCGTCGGTGACGGTGGATGGAGCGGCGGTGCCCGCGCAGGCGCTGGGGCTTTCATGGAAGGTGGATCCGGGGGAGCACGTGGTGGTGGCGAAGGCTCCAGGCTTCGGAGAGGCGTCGCAGTCGGTCGCGGTGGACGAAGGGTCGTCGTCGCCCGTGAAGCTCGTGCTGCAGGCCGGCGAGGGCGATGAGGGAGGCGCAGGCGAGGGTGGGGGGATCCCGGCGTGGGCGTGGGTGTCCGGGGGCGTGGGGCTCGCGGCGCTGGGGGTGAGCATCGGGTTCGCCGTCGATTACGCGGCGGTGCGCAGCCAGGTGGAGGAGGACTGCCCCGATCAGGTGTGCGATCTCCGGAGATACGATGACGCGGCGGCGGCAGGGCTCGGGAGCCGGTGGAACCGGGATCTGGGGCTCACGGTAG
The DNA here is from genome assembly GCF_000601485.1 of Chondromyces apiculatus DSM 436. Lineage (GTDB taxonomy): Bacteria > Myxococcota_A > Polyangia > Polyangiales > Polyangiaceae > Chondromyces > Chondromyces apiculatus. Next base: position 215,627 of record NZ_ASRX01000003.1, on the reverse strand, counting down.
GGTTCGGGGTGGCGGCTGCGGCCGGGCTGGGTCTCGCGGTGTACGGGATCGCCTCGGCGTCAGGCGCGCCTTCGGAGCCGGAGGTGGCAGTCTCGCCGTGGTTCGGGAGAGGGGCCGGGGGCTTGACCGTGGGAGGCACCTTCTGATGCGCGCGACGCTGCTGGGGATGGGGCTGGGCGCGGGCCTGGGCGCGCTCGGGTGGGGATGCGCGCCGGAGCTCACGGCGGGGTGTCCCGAGGGGCTCGTGGCCTGCGATGGGGCGTGCGTGGAGGTGTCGAGCGACGCTGCCCATTGCGGGGTGTGCGGGCACGGGTGTCTGGGCGGGGAGTGCGTGGAGGGGACGTGTCAGCCGGTCCTGCTGGCGACGGGGCCGACGCGCGCGTTCGACCTGGAGGTGGACGCGACGAGCGTCTACTGGACGACGCTCGGGCCGGCCACGGGATCGGTCGGGGACGTGAGCTCCGTGCCGCGCGAGGGCGGGGTGTCGATGACGCTCGCCGCGGATCAGCTCGCGCCGCGTGGGCTCGCGCAGGACGCGGAGAACCTCTACTGGGCGAACCTGAACGGGACCACGGTGATGCAGATGCCGAAGGGCGGCGGGGAGCCGGTGGTGGTGGCGAGTGGTCAAACCGCGCGCGACGTGGCCGTGGCGGGCTCGACCCTCTACTGGACCAATGACGGGGGCTCCGTGATGCGGATGGCGCTCGGCGCGAGCGGGATGCCAGAGATCCTGTTCGAGGGAGACAGCGGCCCGGACGGGATCGCGCTGGGCGAGGATCACGTCTACTGGGTGAACCGGAACACGGGGGAGGTGATGCGGGTGCCGCGCGATGGCGGGGGGCCCGGGGAGCTGCTCTTCACCGGAGGCGTGGAGCCCACCGACATCGCGGTGGATGCGACGCACGTGTACTGGTCGGACGTGGAGACGGACGAGGTGCTGAGGATGCCGCTCGAAGGAGGCGCCGGGACGGAGACGGTGATCGCCGAGGGCGAGCGCAGTCCGTTCGGCGTCGCCGTGGATGCGTCCCACGTGTTCTGGGTGAGCCATGACTCGGGAGAGGTGAACCGGGCGCCCCTCGGGGGAGGTCCGAAGGAGGCGCTGGCGCGGGGACAGGACGGGCCGCGGCGGATCGTGGTGGACCAGGGGGCCGTGTACTGGACGAACCACGAGGGCGGCGAGGTGCGGGTGGTGGCGAACCCGCCCTGACCCGTCCACGGCAATGGCGCGCATTTCCGTGCGCAATGCGGCTTCAGGGACATGTGCATCGGGGAGACACCGCGTCGCTCACAGCGCCGACCCGGACGCCAGTCATCAGGCCAGTTATCCACAGGATTTCGGGGGGTTGCGGGCCGAATCTGCACACGAAAGGGGCCTTGCGTAACGCAATCGCACGTCCGCCCGGTCAGTAATGCATTCGGGCGCGCTCGGGGCGTGGTTTCTGTGGTGTCGCATGCATTCTGCTCGCCGCGGAGGCCTCGGAATCATTCCGCGACACAATCGTCAGCACGATTCGACGCCGCGATCCGCCAGGCATGCCCTTCGCTAGAACCGATGCAGCCGCCGACGCATTGAAGCGCGATCGTCGAGGTGGCCGTCAGGGGTATTCGAGGACGGGGATTTCCCGTCGCCGGCGGTCACGAGGTTACGCGCGTCACGCTATCTATCTATTCGCGAGTTCCGGTTCGAGGCGCGTCTTCAATGTGCGGTGGTGGCCAGAGCTCCGTCGATGGAGCCGAGGCGTCGCGTGCGCGGGCGGCCGCGGCGCGTGTGCAGAGAATCATGCGGAAATGCAGGGGGGAATTCTCATGAAGAGCATCATCAGCCAGGGTTTCATTGCAATGAGTGCTGCCGCCATGGTGTTTGCCGCGACGTCTTCCGCGAGCGCGACCGGGTCGTCGACCGCGTCGAGCACGCCGCTCCCGAGCACTCCGACCCCGAGCGCGCCGCTGCCGCCGGTCGTCGACGGGGACGACTGGATGATGCCCTTCGCGTGCGGCGCCGGGAGCGCCGGGGGCCTCCTCGGATCGCTGCGCAACGTGGTGACGAAGACGCTGCAGATCCAGGCGCTGAACCAGGTGAACGTGGAGAACATCTGCCTGGTGAACGTGCACGATGTGCTGAACGGCAATGTCCTGAACCTGCTGAACTACAGCACGCTCCTCGTGAACAACCTGGTGAACGTGGGCGTGCTGCAGAACGTGCTGTCGAACATCGACGTGATCGACTCGTTCGGGAACGTGCTCAACTTCAACGACTTCATCGACATCGGTGACATCGTGATCACCGACATCGTGTCCACGGAGCTGGACAACGACGGCACGATGTTCGTGTTCTACGAGTGACGCCCGGCTCCCGCATTCCCGCCAGTCGCCACCCCCATTGCCCCTGCCCCGCGCGGCGCCGCGCGAAGGGCAGGGCCGGGTGAGGTGAGGCGGGTGAGGCAGGTGAGCTGCGCAGGAGGCGGCCACCGGGCGGTGTGAGGTGTGTGGGGGCGCCCGGGAGCTGCGTGACCTGGACCATGCGGCCGGGGGTGTCCTCGTCCGCAGGTCGGAGGAGGCGCGACGCCCCTGGAGCACCAGGGTCGCCACACCTGCGCGCCTGCGCGCCTGCTCAAAGGGTACGTTTCACGCATGTTTCGCGAGGGACGAGGGGAGGGGACCGCGCTCTGGCTGGAGCAGCCAGCGCCGATGGACTACCCTCCGCCGCCGTGCCGCGCCCGGTTTCGCTCGCCCTGACCCTTGGCGTCCTCGGCCTCGCGGCCGCAGGCTGTGGCGCGCCCGCGCTTCCGGATCCGAAAGAGGCCGTGGAGGCGTACGCAGCCGCTGCCGCGAAGGGTGACGCCGACGCGATCTACGCGATGCTCAGCGAGAAGGGGCGGCGGTCGCTCTCCAGCGCGGAGGTGCAGCGCCGGGTGCAGGAGGAGCGCGCGGAGCTGCAGGATCAGGCACGCAGCCTCGGAGCCGCCGCGGTGGTGGTGAAGACGCGGGCGCGGGTGCGGTACGCGGACGGGGAGATCGCGACGCTGGAGTACGATCCAGCGACGCGTGCCTTCCGGATCTCCGCGGCCGACGCGCTGCCGGCCGGGGCGCGGACGCCGGAGCAGGCGCTGGAGCAGCTCCGGCGGGTGCTGGCGCGGCGGAGCTACGCGGGGCTGCTCCGGGTGCTGACGCCGGCGACGCGGAGCGCCATCGAGGGTGAGCTGCGGTCCCTGGTGGAGGGGCTGACGCAGCCGGAGGGGCTCTCGGTGGAGGTATCGGGAGACTCGGCGAGCGTGCAGGTGCCCGGCGGGCACGAGGTGAAGCTCCGGCGGGAAGGCGGCGTATGGCGCGTGCAGGATTTCGATTGAGCCTCCACCGGCGGGAGGTGCTCGGCGCCCTGGCTGCGGCAGGTGCGGGGATCTTGCTGCCCCGAGAGGCGCACGCGTTCGGTGAGGAAGGCGCGTTCAACCCGCGGCCGCTGCTCACCGGCAAGGCGCGCTGGGAAGGGGTGCGGACCACGGCGCCAGGGCACTGGTCGGTGGAGCTCGAAGGGCGCACCAGCGCGCCCGCGCACCGCTCGCCGCGGCCGGTGAGGGCCGACGAGCCGGTGCTCCTGGCCGAGCCCTTCGTGCTGTGGGGAGGCGACGCAGATCTGCCTCCGCTCACGGAGCGCGAGGTGAGCGGGCTGCGCCGGTTCATCGCGCTCGGGGGGATCATGCTGGTGGACGACTTCGCGCCGGAGACGGGGGCCTTCACCCGGGGCGCGAAGCGGGAGCTCGCGCGGGTGATCCCGGAGGGGGCGGTGATCCCCATCGGCGCGGAGAACGTGGTGTTCCGATCGTTCTACCTGATGCAGCGGGCCGTGGGCCGGGTGGAGGGGCCGGCGCAGCTCCAGGCGATCGTGCGCGGGGGGCTGCCTCAGGTGATCTTCTCGGCGCACGATCTGTGCGGCGCGCTGGCAGAGGGCGAGGGCGGGCCGAGCGTGGCGATCACGCCGGGGGGCGATCGTCAGCGGGAGCTGGCGGTGCGGCTGTGCGTGAACATCGCGATGTACGTGCTGTGCTCGAACTACAAGGACGATCAGGTGCACGCGCCGTTCCTGATGCGGCGGCGGGCGCCGGGTGACGAGGGTGGGTCGGGCAAGCCTGCGCCCAGGCCTCCGGGGAGGCCGTGAGCGAACGCTTTGCCCTGACGGGCGATCTCTCGACGACGGTGGTGGTCATCGCCTGCGCGCTCGCGGCGCTGAGCCTCGGGCTGCTCGGGGCAGAGCTGTGGCAGCGACGAAAGGTCGCGAAGCGCGCGGTGCTGCTGGCGGTGTCGGGGGTGGTGGCGGTGCTCGGGCTGCTGCTCGCGGTGCTGCGTCCGGTGGCGGTGACGTCGCGGGGGCACACCATGGGGCCACGTGTCGTGGTGCTGACGGACGTGTCGCGTTCGATGGATCTCCCGGGATCAGGGGGGACGCGGCGAGACGCTGCGACGCGAGCGCTGGAGGCGATGGCGGGGCGCTCCGGGGTGCGCTTCAGCGTGTTCGGGTTCGGGGAGGGGGCCCCGGTGCCGCTGTCGCGTGGAGCGCGTGACGCGCGTGATGGAGAAGGCACCCAGGGGAGCCGGGCGCCGGAATCGGGAGCCTCGGGGCAGGGCGCGGCGGGCAAGGCGGGAGCGACGCCTGGGGCTCCTGGCGATGCGCGGCTGGATCCGCGCGGGGGCACGGGGGCGCAGGAGGACGTCCCGATCGGCGCCGCGGTGGCGGGGGTGAGGCCCGCATTGCGCTCCGATCTGGGGGCGGCGCTGGAGGCGACGGCCCGGGCGCCCGACGAGCGCCCGGCGGCGATCGTGGTGATCTCGGACGGGCGGCTGGATCGGCCCACGGCCGCCGGGGCCGCGGCGGAGACGCGCGCGGCGCTGGAGCCGCTGTCCCTGGCCAGCGAGGCGCCCGGTGGCGGCACCGGGTTGCCGCCGGTGCACACGCTGGCGGTGGCGACGGAGGGGCCTCCCGATGCGAGCGTGCGCGCGGTGCGGGCGGCAGGTGCTGCCGTGGCACACCAGCCAGTGACGCTGCGGGTGGAGGTGGGGTGCTCGGGGGGGCTCACGTGCGAAGGGGCGCTGCCGATCGCGGTGCGCGAGCTGCGCGAGGAGGGGGAGCCGACCCTGCTGGCGAGCGGCGAGTCGCGCGTGGACGGCGGTCAGGGGACGGTGGAGCTGCCGATCACGCTGGATCGGGCAGGGACCCGGATCCTGGAGGTGAAGCTCAAGGCACCGGACGGCGACAGGCTGCCGGAGAACGACACGCGCTACGTGGCGGTGGACGTGGCGCGCGACAGGATCCGGGTGCTGCACGTGGCGGGGCGGCCGACCTACGACGTGCGGGCGCTGCGGATGTGGCTGAAGAGCGATGCGTCGGTGGACGTGGTGGCGTTCTTCATCCTCCGGACGCCGACCGACAAGGTGAAGGCGCTGTCGGACGAGCTGGCGCTGATCCCGTTCCCCGTCGACGAGCTGTTCAACGTGCACCTGCCGAGCTTCGACGCGGTGGTGCTGCAGGACTTCGACGCCGAGCCGTACGGGCTGACGAAGCACCTGCCGTCGCTCGGGAGGTACGTGGATCGGGGCGGTGGGCTGATCATGGTGGGCGGCCCCGACGCCTTCGTGGGGGGGCACTACGGTCGAAGCGCGGTGGCGCGCGTCCTTCCCGTCAGCCTGGACATCGGGGAGGCGCAGGCGTCCGACCTGGCGTCGTTCACGCCGCGGCTGACGCCCGCGGGGCAGGCGGCACCGGTGCTCAAGCCGCTGCTGGATCTGATCGGCCCTGAGCTGCCGGAGATGCCGGGGACGAGCGTGGTAGGCGAGGCGATGCCAGGGGCGAGCGTGCTGCTCACCCACCCCGAACGAAAGACGCCGCGGGGAGCCCCGATGCCGGTCCTCGCGCTGGGCGAGCACGGGAGCGGGCGGACCATCGCGCTCACGGTGGACGGGTCGCACCGGCTCCTGTTCAGCGCCTTCGCGCAGAGTTCTGCAGGGCGGGCTCACGGGGCCTTCTGGGACGCGCTGCTGGGCTGGTTGATGCGCGACCCGCGGTTCGAGCCGGCGACGATCGCGCCGAAGGGCGGCTGCATCGCGGGGGAGCCGACGACGCTCGTGCTGAGGACGCTGGGGCTGGGCACGGGGCAGGCCGAGGGAGGCGAGAGGGGTGACCAGGGAGGCCCGGGGAACGGCGCGATCGGCGGCGCGATAGAAGCGGTGGTGACCATCAAGCGGCTCGGATCGGCGGCGGTGGTGCGGACGCTGCGGGCGAAGGTGCGCGAGGCGGGAGAGGTCGTCGAGCTGCCCGCCGGGGTGCTGGAGCCAGGGGGCTACGCGGCCACCGTGGAGGTGGTGCAGGCAGGTGCGGAGGAGGCCTCTGCGGGAGGGGCGGCGCCGGGGACGCTCAGCAAGGGTCCGGCGACGCGGCGCGATTTCGCGTGCGAGCGGGGAGGGGAGGAGTGGGCAGACTCGCGGCCCGACCCGGAGCGGCTCAAGGCGATCGCGGATGCGACCGGTGGGAAGGCGCTCCTCGCAGCGGACGCAGAGAAGCTGCCGCTCCCCGAGGGAACGCAGGTGCTGGCCGAGCGTCAGGTGAGCGCGCTGGCACCGCCGTGGGTGTGGACGCTCATGGCGGCAGCCGCGCTGGGGCTCCACTGGATCACCCGGCGCAGAGCGGGTCTGGCCTGAATAGCGAGTGGCGGTGGTGACGTGACGGCTCTTCTTGATACGGTGAGCCTGTGATGGGAGCCTTGAAGCGGGGGATCGGTGCGGCGCTGCTGGTCGGGTTCGTGGGAGCCGCCGGGTGTGCGCCCGAGGTCGACCAGGTATTCGGGCTGAACCCCGCGGCGGGCGGCGCAGGCGGCGCTGGTCAGGGCGGCGCTGGCCAGGGCGGCGAGGGCGGGACAGGGCCGTGCATGACGCCAGCGCACTGTCCGGTGCCGGTGAGTCAGTGCGAGAGGGCGGTATGCACGGACGGGGTGTGCGGGATCGAGCCCACGCCCGCGGGGGCCCCGAGCCGCGATCAGCTCCCCGGCGACTGTCGCATCGTGGTGTGCGACGCGGAGGGCAACCTGGTCCTGCAGAGCGACGACACCGACGTGCCCAACGACACGCTGGACTGCACGCTGGAGAGCTGCGTCGACGGGGAGTTCGTGGTGCAACCCGCCCCGGCCGGGACGCCCTGTGACGATGGCGGCGGGGTGACCTGCGACGACGAGGGGCAGTGCGGGGGCGGGATCTGCGGGGACGGGCTGCTCGGGGTCGGCGAGCAATGCGACGATCAGAACGACGACAACACCGACGCATGCCTGGACACGTGCGTGTTCGCCTCCTGCGGCGACGGGTTCGTGCGGGCTGGCACGGAAGCCTGCGACGATGGGAACCAGAGTGACACGGACTGCTGCTCGACGGCGTGCGAGCCGACGGGCCTGTGTCCGGCAGAGCAGGAGCCGAACGACACCTGTCCGCCCGGGGGGACGCCGCTCGCGCCCGCGCCCCAGGTGGTCGTGCTGGGATCGATCCAGCCCGCCAGCGACGAGGACGTGGTGGCCTTCACCCTGCAGTACACGTCCGACGTGCGCATCGAGACCTTCAGCGGGAGCGGGGTCGGCACGTGTGGCGGCGGGACCGACACCGAGGTCACGCTGCTCGGCGAGGACTGCGCGACGGAGATCGCGGGCGACGACAATGGAGGCCAGGGCAACTGCTCGCTGCTCGATCCGGCGAGCACCCCGGCGATGGTCGGCCTCCAGGCGGGGACGTACCACGTGCGCGCGAGGGGCACGGGAGCCGACGAGATCCCGGCGTATGCCCTGGCGATCACGGTGGTGTCGGCGTGCGGCAACGGGGTGCGCGAGGGGCTGGAGCACTGCGACGACGGCAACGAGGTGGACGGCGATGGTTGCTCCGCGCAGTGCCGGGCGGAGGACGGGGTGGTGTGCACGAACGAGCCTCCGCCGAGCGTGTGCGCGCCGGCGGAGTCCCAGTGCAACGACGGGGTGGACAACGATGGGGATCTGGCGATCGACGACGCCGACACGGACTGCGCGCTCGGCGTGGCCATGAATCCCTGCGCGGCGGGGGAGTCGCTCCACGTGTACCAGTCGAGCGATGTCCCGGAGAGCGTGCTCGATCAGAGCACGGCCACGAGCGAGATCCTCGTCGCTCAGGAGGGGACCGTGACGCGGGCGGTGGTGCAGCTCTGGATCACCCACACGTACGATGGCGATCTCGACCTCTTCCTGGTGTCTCCGGCGATGACGCAGATCGATCTGTCCTCGGACAACGGGGGGCAAGGCAACGGCTACCTGGGCACGCGCTTTGACGACACCTGCGCCACGCTGATCACGGCGGGGATGCCACCCTACGCGGGCTGCTTCCGGCCGGAGCAGTCGCTGTCGGCAGTGAACGGGCAGGGCCCCATGGGCACGTGGACGCTCCGGGTCAGGGACGGCGCGTCGGGTGATCAGGGGGCGCTCACGGCGTGGTCGCTGGGGCTCTGCGTGGCTCCCTGAGGTCGAGCTTCCGGGAGACAGCGCTGGCGGAAGGCGACATCCGCCGCGTCGCTCACGACGCCTTCGTGGGAACTCCGTACAGCGGTGTCGACGCCGAGAAGGAGAGAGCCGTGGGCCTGAGGTAGGCGGGGCCGCCGAAGCGCCCGTCGAGCCAGCGTTCGGCGCGCGCGAGGAGGGCGTCGAGGCGTGAGCCCTCCCATCGACCGGGCAGGGGGAGATCGCGTCGGTCGGTGCTCGAGTGCTCGCGGTGGCCCGCGACGAAGGTGGCGAGGCCGAGCGCGGCGCGGAAGGGATCAGGCTCGCCGTCCAGCGCGAGGTGGGCTTCAGCCACGCGGGCCAGGCTCTGCACCTCGGCGGCTTCCCAGACCACGGTGTGGTCGAGGTGGTCGAGCGCGGCGTCCGCGCGCCCCCCTGCGAGCGCGGCGTCCGCGGCGACGACGCGTGAGGCAAGCTCTCGAACGGCGAGCTGGCGGCGGGTCCAGCCGGCCTCCGGGGGAGCGCTCCCTTCGCCCCGGAGCGGAGTGGCGAGGGCCAGGAGCCAGCCGAGGTCGCAGCTCCCTTCGCCGTAGGTGGTGGCGCGCTGGAGGACGTCGAGCGCTTCTTCGGGGCGCCCGAGGTGCAGCAGGGCGAGGCCGAGCAGGTGGGAGCGGTGCTGGGCCGTGCCGTCGTCGACGCCCCTCATGTCGAGGCCGGCCAGCGTGGTGACCACCTCGCCCCAGCGGCGCAGGTTGGCGACGGCGCGCGCGTAGCCAATGCACAGGCCGGCGTGGCGCGGGTGAGACTTCATGGCCATGCGGTCGAGCTGCCCGGCTTCTTCGGCGCGCCCGAGGAGCTGGAGGGCGTGGCTCAGCTCCGAGATACGATCCGGATCGTTGGTGTGCCGCTCCGTAGCGATGCGCCGGGCGCGGGTCTCGGGCGACTCTGCGGCGAGGGTGAAGGCCAGCACGCGGATGGCCTCCGCGCGCGTGCCCGTGGGTCTGTGACACGTCGCCGTCACGAGCGAGAGCCCGAGGCTGCGCAGCATGCCGTGGGGATCGTCGACGGTCAGGGCGGGAGGTGCCGCGCCGAGCGCGATCCTCGTGAGCCCGTCGGGGCGCCCGAGCACGAGGACCAGCCGACCCGAGGATTCGCGGAGGAGCGCGGTCCGGTGCGGGACGTCACAGCGGTAGCGCAGGCCGATGCCGTCGCCCGCATCCGCGAACGCGAGGAGCTCGCGTCGCTCCTGCGCGTCGTCGACGAGGAAGAACGTGAGGCCTGCGCTGGGATCGCCGCCGCTCGCGACGGTGCTCGTCTCGGCGCTGAGGCCGGGGAGCGGGTTGAAGGCGCCCGTCTTTCCAGCGCTGAGCTCCACCCATCCCAGCGTCTGGGCGGGGGCGCTCTCAAGAGCACCCGGCGCACCCGGCCCATCCGGCGGAGGGGCTGCGGGGCCAGTGACCAGTGCGAGGAGCTTGCGGCCGGTGATGTCGAGATGCCCGTCCGGGGTGGGGGCTGCTGCGACGCCGAGTCGGAGGAGAGGCGCCTTGAACGTGCCTTCGACGAGCGGCGCGCCGTCCTCCACGTGGAGCGCGAGCCCGTCGGGGGTCGACACCGCGATCCGTACCGGATCGAGCTCCGGCAGGAGGTGGAGACCCGTCAGCGCGTGGACGTCGTGCATCTCCCGCACGCGCTGCTGCTCCTCGCGGTCGATGACGTGGAGCGTGGTGGAGACGCGGCGGACGCCGCTGCGGTGGGTGTGCGTCAGGAGCCAGATCCACCGCGTCGCGTCGGCGAGGAGCCCGTTCCCGGGCGCGACGAGCCCTTGCTCCACCACCACGTCGGGGAGCATCAGCGGGGAGAGTTCTCCGCGCGGCACCATGCGGCTGCGCGCGGTGACCTCGGCGGGGCGCAGGGACTCGTAGCCGAGCACCTCCCAGCGCCCGTCGAGGCCGAGCTCGAGCACTTCGCCATGACCTCCGATCACCAGCAGCCGATCGCCCACCACCTCGTAGCCGAGCAGCCGCAGGGGGGAGGGGGTCCGCAAGATCGCGCGCTCGGTGACGGCGCCGGTGGTCAGGTCGAGCACGCGCACGAACACCCAGCAGCCCTCGACCTCCATGAACACGGTCTGGGGGGTGACGGCAGAGAAGGTCCCGTGGACGCCGCCGATCAGCCGGAGGTCGAGATCCCTCGACGACAGCGGCCGCGGGCCAGGGCCGAAGGTGTGGAGCCGCAGCGCCGAGCGGATCTCATCGCCGATCTCCTCGCGGAGCTGCACGAGGCTCACCCGCTCCACGTCGGCCGTGGTGCTGTCGAGGAGGGTGTCGACCGCCTTGCGGCCTTCGAGCAGCGCACCGGTCGACCGGAGCCACGCCGCCTGCTCGCGGAGCACCCGGCGGGCCCGCGCATCGGCGCCCTTGGCACGGAGCGCCGATGCCTCCACCTGATCCGTCTCGCCCAGGGCACCGAGCACGTTCTCGGAGATGATCCGGAGCGTCGCTTCCATGTCCCCCTGCGCCGCCGCGCTGCGCGCCTTGCCGAGCTGCTCCTCGGCGGCCGCCTGCGCGGCTGCTGCCCTGGCGGCGACCTCCTGCAGCTTGCGCGCGGTGACGACGCGCTCGGCCATGGCCGCCACCCGGCGCATCTCGTCGAGCTGCGCCAGGGCCGGGTGGGCGCGGAGCCGTGCCAGCGCTTCCTCGGGGGCCTCCTCGACGATCGCCGCGGCGCGCTCCAGCTCCAGCACCGCGTTCACGGCGGCCCGGGCGCGAGGGCCGGTCCCCTCGGCGCCGAGCGCGTCGAGCCGGGCCAGGAGCACGTTGCCGGCGCGGGTGCGCACCATGCGACGGACCCCCTGTTCGAGCGCGACGTAGGCCATGAGCCCGGCGGTGATGTCGTTGCGGAGGCGCGCGAGGACGCTCTCCGCCTGCGCCTGCACGTGCATCAGCCGCTCGGTGACCAGGAGCATCGCGATGCGCTTCTCGATGGTATCGGCCTCCTCGCCGCCCACCACCGGCCTGGTGCGGCGGAGCGCCTCCAGCGCCCCGAGGATGTCGCCCCGCTCCTCCGCCGCGTCTGCCTCGGCGACGTGGCGCGTGACGAGCTCGGCGTTCGCGCGCGCCTCCGCCTCGCGCAGCACCCGGCGCGCCCCCTCGCTCCCCGGCCATCGCCCGAGTGCCTCCACGGCGCGCGCCCGCGCGTCTTCGAGGTGGCCCTGCTCCAAAAGCGCCCACGCTTCTTCCTCCAGGGGTCGCGCCGCTTCCGCGCGGGCGCGGGCCAGGTCCTCCGCGAGTGACGCTGCGCTCGGGTGTGCGGGGTCGAGGTGCCTGAGCACCTCCAGATCCTGCGCGGCCGTATCGAGCGCGCCCGCGCTCGTCGCCCTCCGCGCCAGGGCGGCGTACACCACCGCCACCTCCGGAGTGCGCAGGTCTCCCATCCACGCGAGCGACAGCGCCCGCGCGCCGCTCCGCGCGGCTGCCAGGGCGAGGTGGAGCCGGATCGGGGACGACCTCCGCGCTTCCTTCCCGAGGTGCTCGCCGAGCGCCAGCGCGTCCGTATCGGCCCCCAGGTGGTTCACCTGCAACTCCAGCAGCGCGCTCGCGGCCTCCGTCTCCTCGCCAGGGGCGCTCGCGGCCTGGAGCGCGGCCTCGAACAGCGCCTGGGCCTGCGGATAGTCGTACGCGTCGAGCGCTTCCCAGCCTCGCTGCAGCAGCATGTCGCTGCGCTGCGGGCCGTGCCCGTCGTCCGGGGTAGTCCTGGGCTCCACGCCGTCCGATGCGGGGGAAGCCGGCGGGGCTCTGCGCGCGCGAGCGCCCTTCGTCGCCGCCGGCACGGTCGCGCTCATCGCGCTCATCGCGCTCATCGCGCTGAACACGGTGGCCGCACCCGTCGCGGCCGAGGGCGCTCCTTCTTCGAGATCGAGTGTGCGCTGCACGAAGGCGCGCGCGTCTTCCTCGAGTTCGGAGACCACCGCGTGGCACGCGTCGACACCCGAGATGCCGAGCTGCAAGCTGACCACGCCGCGCTCATGCTGCTCGGGGACGATGCGCAGCGCGTCGCCGAAGCGTCGCACGAGGAGGCTTTGCAGGCGCCGCTTCAAGCCGTAGCGCCTGGACATCTCCGCGGCGGGCAGCGAGAGACCGGAGGGGTTGATCACGTGGATCAAGGAGGCGAGATCCGCTGCATTCACCCGGACGCGACCCGAGAGCACATCCTCCGGATCGAGCGGTGCTCCTCGCCCTCGGTGTCTCCTGGTCATGGTCGACGTCCTTGCGGACGCAGCCTAGCTCAAGATCCTGACACTGTGACGCGTCCCACCTCTTCTGCTCGCCCGTTGACCAGCCGTTCAATTGCGGTGGGACGATCGTGATCGCCCCGCCGCGCATGCGCAGGTCACGATCGGGCTGCGCTCAGAGTGTCGCCGCGAGCAACGCGTCGATGTCGGGAGCCTTTTCGAGCACGCCGATCTCGACGAGCTGACGTCCGAGCGTCTCCCAGCGCTCCCGCGTCATCGTGCCGAGCCCCTTCTGCTTCGCCTCTGCCGTCTCGACGAACGGGCGCTGTGCCTCGGTGGCCGCGGCGAAGGTCTCGGCATCCATCGCGGTGTTCAGCTTGCCCATCACCTCGTTTGCGGCCTTCGGGTCGTCCAGGTAGGAGCGCCACCCAGCCTGTGCGGCGCGTCGGAAGGCGCGCACCAGGTCCGGCTTGTCGCGAAAGAGCGAGGCGCGGGTGATCACCACGGCGACGTAGGGGTTGAACCCCTCGTCGGCGATCAGGAAGACCTGCGGCTCCACGCCCTTGCGCCGCGCGGCAATGGGCTCCGAGGCGACGAAGCACTGCTGGGCGAAATCCTTGCTGGCGACGAACTGCGCCACGCCGCCGTCGTAAGGGACCGTCTTCACGCGATCGAAGCCGTACTTCTTTTTGAGCCAGGCGGCGTAGGGGACCCCTGGCTCGATGCCCAGGGTGCCGCTCGCGAGCACGTCGGCGAGCGTCTTCGCCCCGCGAGAGGGGTGCGTCATGATGCACTGCGGAAAGGTCTGGAAGGTGGCGAAGATGGGGAGCACGTCGGCGCCACGCGCGCGCGCCATCAGGATCTCGTCAGCGCCCGCCACCCCGAACTCGACTTGACTCGTGGCGACCATCTGCACCACGGGTGAGCCGGGACCACCGCCGAGGATGTCGACGTCGAGACCTTCGCGGTCGTAGGCGCCCGACACCCGGGCCGCATAGAACCCACCGAACTCCGGCTCGGGCACCCAGTTGAGGGCGAGCTTGACGGCGGTCTTGCCGCCTGGCACCGGGGCGCCGCTGCCGCTGCCGCTGGAGCAGGCGGCGAGCGCAGAGGCGGAGAGGCCGGCGAGGAGGAAGGCACGGCGGCGCATCGGCATGGGGTGACTCTTGGTCGAGGCGCTTCCCCGGAGCAAGCCTCTGTCGTGCACGCTCCGCTTCAGCCGCGCGCCGAAGGGTGCCAGCGGCGCAGCAAGCGACGCCCGGTGAGGCTCACGGCGCCGAACAGGGTGAGGCCCAGGGCTGCGGCGCAGAGCACGGCAGCGAAGAGGAGGTCGGTGCGGAGCTGGCGGTAGGCGGAGAGGACCAGGATGCCCAGGCCCGCGGCGCCCTCGGAGAAGCCGGCCACGAACTCGCCCACGATGGCCCCGATCACCGCGAGCCCTGCCGCCACGCGCAAGCCGGTGACGATGCTGGGCAGCGCGGCGGGCAACTCGAGCTTGACCAGCGTTGCCAGGCGCCCTGCGCCGTAGAGGCGGAAGAGATCGCGCAGCGAAGGCTCGACCGAGCGGATGCCGGCGAGGGTGTTGGCGATGACGGGGAAGACCGAGACGATGAACGCCGAGACGGTCACGGCGCGCCCACCAGGGCCGAACCAGAGCACGAGCAAGGGCGCGATGGCCACGATCGGGACCGTCTGCAGGAGGACCGCATAGGGATAGAGGGCGCGCTCCAGAGGACGGGACGTGGCGAGGAGCACCGCGGCGAGGACGCCGAGCAGGGTGCTCAGCGCGAAGCCGGCGACGGCGGCTTCCGCGGTGATCAGCGTGGCCATCGCGAGGCCCGCGGCGTCCGTCACGCCGGCCCGGGCAATGGCCGAGGGAGGTGGAAGCAGGAACGCAGGCACCCCGAGCGCCCGGGTCATGAGTTCCCAGCCGGCGAGCAGGGCGACGAGGGCCACGAGGGGCGGCGCTGCGACGCCCACGAGGTGACGCTGCGAGGTGCGGGAGGACGGCACGCGCGTCGAGGCTACCACACGCCCCCCTGCACCCGGTCAGGCGCCCCCGCGCTCCAGCGCCTCCTGCAGCACCTGCACCTCACGACCCAGCTCCGGGGTGAGCCGGATCGTTGCTGCGCGTGCTGTCGGCAGGTCGAGCGTCCGATCGAGGACGATGCGGGCGGGGCGCGGGGTGAGTACCACGGCGCGCTCGGCCAGGTACGCGGCCTCGGTGATGGAGTGGGTCACGAAGATCACGGTCATCCCCAGCTCGGCCCAGAGCGCGCGGAGCTGGTCGTCGAGCCTCCCGCGGGTGAGCTCGTCGAGGGCAGCGAACGGCTCGTCGAGCAAGAGCAGGCGCGGACGGGTGATGAGCGCCCGGGCCAGGGAGACCCGCATACGCATCCCGCCCGAGAGTTCGGCAGGCGTGCGCGCCTCGGCGTCCGAGAGGCCCACGCGCGAAAGCTCCTCCCGCGCCGCCGCGTGCCGGGTCGCCGCGTCCACCCCGGCGAGTTCCAGAGGCAGCGCCGTGTTGTCGAGCACGCTGCGCCAGGGAAGGAGGTGTGCGTCCTGGAACACGAAGGCCGTGGAGGTCGCGGCAGATCGCACGACCCCTCCGGCGAACGTGGCCCCTCCAGCGTCGGCTTCCGGGGAGACGCGGATCGTCCCTGCGTCGGCCCGATCGAGCCCCGCGATGAGGCGCAGCAGTGTCGATTTCCCGCACCCCGAGGGACCCAGCAGGGCGACGAAGCTCCCGGCGGCGATGTCGAGGTCGATCCCCGCGAGTGCGGGCACCTCCCCTCCTTCGCCCTCGAAGGTCCGCCGGACGCCCGCGATCTGCACGCGGACACCGCGCTCCCGGGAGGGTGACGCCTCGCCCATGGCCGCGTTCTATCCGGCTCCAGCGCGGCTCGCCAGCATCTCGACCCGGAGTACGCAGGGCCGCCACGCCCCTCTCTCGCGCGACGCCGGGTAGCGACCATCGGGAGCGTAGGGGCCGCAGGCCCCTGATTCGCCGTACGCAGTACCGACCATCGGGAGCGTAGGGGCCGCAGGCCCCTGATCCAGGGTACGCAGTACCGACCATCGGGAGCGTAGTCTCGAATGGAGGCTGCGCCTCCACAGGGCCCGAGGAAAAGGCTTCTGATTCAGAGACCTTGGAGTCCTTTTCAGAGCAGGGGCCGCAGGCCCCTGATCCAGGGTACGCAGTACCGCAGTATCTCAGCGCCCGGACGCGGAGCGGGCGCAGCGGAAGCCGCCGTCGGCGAAGCGGTAGCGCGCGTCGTAGCTCTGGCGGGTGTATGCGCGGAGGGACTGGGCGCCGTACATCCACGAACCGCCGCGCATCACCAGCCGCGGATTGCGCGCGGGGGGTCGGTTGTTGCGCGGGTTCCGGGCCGGACCGTCGGCGTAGAAGTCCGGATCGTCGTAGTCGTCGCACCACTCCCAGACGTTGCCGGCCATGTCGAGCGCCCCGTATGGCGACGCCGCCTCGGGATAGGCCCCCACGGCGGACGTCCCGTTCTCCCGGCTCCGGTTGTCGAAGTTCGCGAGCCGCGGCGTGGGCTCCGCGCGCCCCCACGGATAGCGCCGACCGTCGGTGCCGCGCGCCGCCTTCTCCCACTCTGCCTCGCTCGGGAGCCGCTTGCCGGCCCACGCCGCGTAGGCGCGCGCGTCTTCCCACGACACGTACGTCACCGGGTGGTCCTCCAGCCCCTTCGGGATCTCGCCCCGGCGCATCTGGAACAGGAACCGGCTCGCGTTCTGGTCCTCCGGCTTGTAGCCGGTCACCTCGACGAACAGCTTGAACTGCCGGTTCGTGACCGGTGTCCGGTCGATGTAGAACGCATCGAGGTGCACCTTCCGGCGCTGCTGCCCCATCAGGAACAGGCCCGACGGCACCAGCACCATCTCCTCCCCGTGGCTCCCGCGCAGCACGGGGGGCACCTCGCGGCCGTCGCCTTGCACGTGGTCCGGCAGGTGATCGGCGAGCGCCGCGTCGAGGCGCTGCCGGAAGATGGCGCAGCTCGCGGGGCGCCCCGAGGGATCCTTGGCGAGGGCATCGAGGATGAGCTGCTCGAGCTCGGGGGGCACGTCGGGCCGGTGGGCTGACGGCGGGGAAGGCGCGTCGGTGACGTGCGCCATCATCACCGAGAAGTGGTTGGGGTTCTCGAAGGGAACCCTGCCCGTGACGAGCTGGTACAGGGTGATTCCGAGCGAGTAGATGTCCGAGCGCGCGTCTGCCGACTGGGGCTGCTTGACCTGCTCCGGCGACATGTAGCTGCACGTCCCCAGGAACGCGCCGCTCAGCGTGTAGGTCGTGCCCTCCAGGATCTTGGCGATGCCGAAGTCGACGATCTTCGGGCGCAGCCCCACCTCGTCGGCGACGACCAGGATGTTGTCGGGCTTGAGATCGCGGTGGATGATCCCGCGCCGGTGCCCCTCTTCCATCGCGTCGAGCACGCCCCCGAAGACTGCGCGCACCTCGCGGTATGGCACCCGACCGCGCCAGCGGGTGACGTGCTGCACCAGCGTCAGACCGTCGATGAACTCCATCACGATCCCGAGGATGTGCTCCAGCTCGACGAAGTCGTACACGCCCACCACGTGCTCGTGCGCCCACGAGCGCAGCACGCGCGCCTCCCGGGAGAAGCGGCGGCGGATCTCGGCGTTGCCGGCGAGGTTTGCGTGGAGGCACTTCACGGCCACCGTGCGGTCACGCGCGCGGTCGTGGGCGCGGTAGACCACGCCCATCCCTCCCTCACCGAGCACGCTCTCGATGCGGTACACCCCGAGCTCGGTCCCGGCGAGCAAGTGCACCGGCGGCAGGGGCAGCGTGTTCGGCACGCCCGGGTGAGGTGAGGGCTCGGTCGGATGGAACGCCAGCGAGTCGGCGCTCCCGCCCTCGGGCTGGGGGAGGAACGGCGGCGAAATGCCGGGAGGCGAGAGCATGGGCGGGCGCTGCGCGCGGCCACAGGTGGGGCAGAAGCGCGCGTCTTCCGGCAGGGGAGAGCTGCATCCGGCGCACCGATCTCGCGGCATGGCGGCTTCCGAGCATCGCACATCTCCGCGCGTAGCGGTGGGCAGAGACGGCCGGGGGGAGGTCCCCGGCCCGGAGCGCAGCCAACGACCTCGGCGACCCCCGCCGAATCTCAGCGCGCGAAGCCGCTCCCGTTCCACGTATAGCGGACTGCCTTCGCGCTGCCCCAGGGCAAGAGCAGCGGTTCCATGCCGCCCACCGGTCCCGGGTCCTGGTTGAAGGGATACGTCTTCTCCGTCCATTCCACAGCTCGACCGGGCCCGAGCTGGATCGCCGTGCCGCGGCCGGCGCTCACGAACTTCACGTCGCCGATCACCTTCTTCGCGCCGATGGCCCGCCCGATCTCGGCCGCGAACACCCGACGGAGCGCGTCGCCTTGCACCTGGAAGACGAGGAGCACCTCGCGGTCCACGCTCTCTCCGCCTGGCCCGTTCGCGTGGATGACACCCTTCACCAGGATCTCCGCCTTGCCGTCGCCGCTGAGATCCCGCGCGGTCACCTCGGTGATGTCGCTGGCCGCGGCGAACTGCGACAGTGTCAGGTACGAGTAGCCCGTGCCCCCTTTGAAGCCCTTGCCGAACACCACCAGATCGCGGTCGTGCAGGAGCACCCGCTCCACCTCTGCGCTGCCCGCCACGTCGAGGGCCATGTCGTGGCGTGGCCGCCCCGTGGCGCCGCGGTCCTTCTTGTAGAGCGCGTAGACCTGATCGAGGAGCTGCGATGCGCTCGGGCCCGGCGGCGGCTTGGGGGCTGCGACCGCTGCCGGCTGAGGCGCGGCAGAGGGCGGCGCAGCGGGCGGCGGCGTCGCGGCCTGGCTCTCCTCGCGCGCCTTCTGGAAGATGCTCCCCGCGTACTGGTAGAGCTGCGACTTCACCGTGGACCAGGGCAGCAGCGTCGGGTCGAAGCTCGTCTCGGTGGCCTCGGTGTAGTTGCCGGCGTGGTAGCTCTTGGCCTCGCCGGGGCGCACCAGGATGCCGACCTTGCTCCCGTCGGGCACGAAGGTCACCTCGTTGATGACCGAGCCCTTGTCCGTCACCACGGCCACCTCGTGCTGGAAGATCGGCGTCGGCGTGTCGCCCCTGCCGAACTGGAGCACCTGCATCACCTCCCGGTACGCCGTGGGGCTACCGAAGCGCTTGCGCAGGATGATCTCGTGCTGCCCGTCGCCGGTGAGGTCCCGCGTCTCGAACGAAGGCATCATCCCCGCCTTCGCGTTCGCCTCGGTGTCGGCGAAGTAGTACTGCGTGCCCTTGCGGAAGCCCGGGCCGAGCACCACGAGGTAGCGCTCGTAGACCATGAGCCGCTCCTTGAGCGCGTCGCCGGCCACGTCGGCGATGAGGTTGTGCGTCGGGGCGCCCTTCAGCCCCTTGCTCTTCATCAGCCCATCGGCGAGCGCCTGCTCCGGATCCGTGGCCAGCGACGGCAGGCTCCCGTACGCAGACGACGCTGCCGTGCCCACCACTGCCTCCACCGCCGACGACGCATCGGCATCGTGCGCGAACAGCGCCGCCCGGAGGCCGATCCGCAAGGTGGCAGCCTCGGGGAACGCCGACCACGGCACGCGCGCCTCCAGGGTGTAGCCCCCGGTCTTTGGCGCCTCCACGAGCCGCGCCCCCTGCGCCGCGCGCCCATCCACCTTCACGTTCCCCGCGGTCTTGCCAGGCTCGCCCGGGTACAGGGTCACGCTGTGCGAGGTCCCGCCCGGGAACCCCAGCGCAAGCTCCAGGTGATCGGCGCCGGCCCGGAACGTGTCGTCGGTGACGTCGGCGGCCACGTACACGTAGCTCTCGTCGTAGGCGACGAGGCCCTGCGCATCGAGATCCGAGCGGCTCGCCTGCCCCTTCACCGCCTGGCTCAGGCGGACCAGGCTGCCGGGCCATTCCTTCGGCACCCCGTCGAGCTTGAGGGTCTTCGCGTCGACGAGGTTCGCCCGCAGACCCGCCGCGTCTGCCCGAGGCGAGAGCGCGGTCAGGGCGAGGGCGAAGGCTGTGGTCAGGGGGACCGCGCGCGGCGTGGTCACGCGCGAGGATCCCCGGCGGGAACCGGGATGGGCAAGGCGTCGCATGGGTGAGCGTTGGACGTCGCGAGACGTCGATTTGTTCTTACACCGAACCCGAGGACACCGGAATCGCCCAGCACCCCCGCGCGATCGTGTGCCCCCGCGCTCTCCCTGAGACCCCGCCTCACCCTGCGTCTTTCCTGCCTCTCCTCGAGGGTGCGCCCGTCTGCAGGGACATCGGCGGCGGTGCCAGCTCCGCCGCATAGAACCGCCGGTAGAAGAACTTGGCGATCTCCACCGCGGGGATGATGAGCGCCGCCAGCCCGAGCAGGAGCGCCCACTCCTCCCCGGTCATGGCGTAGGTCCGGAACACCGGCCGCAGCCCGGGGACCAGCACCGCGACCAGGTGGATCGCGGCGCTCGCCAGGACCGCGAGGAGCAGCGGCACGCTGAGGAAGGGGCGCGACGAGAACAGCGAGATGCTCGGGCTGCGGCAGCTCCAGGCGTGGAACAGCGGCGACAGCGCGAGCAGCGAGAACGCCATCGCGCGGGCGCCGAGCAGCGAGGGCTCGTCCTGGGGCGACGTCCCGTAGAGGAAGATCGCCGAGAGCCCCATCACCGCGCCCACGAACGCGATCCCCAGGTAATCGCGCGTCTTGAGCAGCCCCTCGTCCGGCGGGCGCGGCGCCTCGCGCATCAGGTGCGCGTCGGGCGGGTCCACCCCGAGCGCGAGCGCCGGCAGGCCGTTCGTCACCAGGTTGATCCAGAGGATCATCAGCGGCGTCAGCGGCGGCCACTTCCCGAAGAACGAGACCACGAACACCGCCACGAGGAGGCCCATGTTCGACGACAGCAAGAAGAAGATGAACTTCTGGATGTTGCGGTAGATGGACCGGCCTTCCCGCACCGCTTCCACGATGGTCGCGAAGTTGTCGTCGGCCAGCACCAGATCTGCGGCCTGGCGCGCCACGTCCGTGCCGCCTCGCCCCATCGCCACGCCGATGTGCGCCTCGCGCAGCGCGGGTGCGTCGTTCACGCCGTCGCCGGTCATGGCCACCACGTGACCGCGCGCCTTGAAGGCCCGCACGATGCGGAGCTTCTGCTCGGCCGTGGTCCTCGCGAAGACCCTGAGCGTCATGATCCGGGCGGCGAGATCGTCGTCGCTCATCGCCCCGAGTTCCGTCCCGCTGATCGTCTCGTCGCCCTCCTCCCAGAGCCCGATCTCCTGGGCGATCGCGGTGGCGGTGAGCCGGTGGTCCCCGGTGATCATCACCGCCCGGATCCCCGCCTTGGTGCAGGTGGCGACCGCCTCCTTCACCCCGGCGCGGGGCGGATCCATCATCGCCGCCAGACCGAGGAAGGTCAGCTCCCGCTCCACGTCCGCCTCGTCCTTGCCGACCCGCACCCGCCGGCACACCGCGAGCACCCGCAGCGCCTTCGCGCTCATCCGGTCGGCCTCCTCGGTGATCGCCTTCCGGTCGGCCTCCTCCATCCCCCGCACCCCCTCGTTGGTCGACACCTTCACGCAGAGCGGGAGCAGCGCGTCGATGCTCCCCTTCACGTGAGCGATCTCGCGCCCGTTGCTGTCGCGGGTGATCACCGTCATCCGCTTGCGATCGCTGTCGAAGGGCAGCTCGTGCACGAAGCTGTGCGACGGCGCGAGCGACTCGCGCGGCAGGTCTCCCTTCGCCGCGAGCGTCAGCAGCGCCCCCTCGGTGGGGTCACCGACCACGATCCAGCGCTCTTCTTTGCGATCCAGGTGCGCGTTGTTGCAGAGCGCCACCGTGGAGAGCAGGTAGTGGAGCGGCGCCGGCAGCTCGCCGGTCACGTCGTTCTTCTGCGTGTCGAGGATCTCGCCCTCGGGCTCGTAGCCCTCGCCGGTGACCGTGTAGAGCTGCCCGCCGGCGAACACCTGCCGCACGGTCATCTCGTTCTGCGTCAGCGTCCCCGTCTTGTCGGAGGCGATGATGGTGGCGGCGCCGAGCGTCTCCACCGCCGGCAGCTTGCGCACGATCGCGCCCCGCCGCGCCATCCGCTGCATCCCGAGTGCGAGGGTGATGGTGGTGATCGCCGGCAGCCCCTCGGGGATGGCGGCGACCGCGAGGCTCACCGCTTCGAGGAGCAGCTCGTGCAGCGGCCGACCGCCCCGGATGAGCCCCCACCCGAGCAGCACCACCGAGAGCGCCAGGCAGACCTTGAGGATGATCGAGCCGAACTTGTCGAGACGCTCTTCGAGGGGCGTCTTCTGCTCCCCCACCGCGCGGATCATCTCCCCGATCCGCCCGAGTTCGGTCTCCACCCCCGTCGAGGTCACCACCGCGCGCGCCTTGCCGCGCACCACGGAGGTCCCCGTGAACACCATGGTCAGCCGGTCCCCGAGCGGCGCGTCCGCGGGCACCACCGCGAGCGCGTCCTTCCCCGTCGCCGCGCTCTCGCCGGTGAGCGCGGCCTCCTCGGTCGCGAGATCGATGGTCTGCACGAGGCGCGCGTCCGCCGGGACCGCGTCCCCTGCCTCCAGCTCCAGGATGTCGCCCGGCACCACCTGCTGGGCGGAGATCACCACCGAGCGCCCCCCGCGCCGCACCCGCGCGTTCGGCGCCGAGAGCTTCTGCAGCGCGTCCAGCGCGGCCTCGGCGCGCCGCTCCTGGTAGTACCCCAGGAACGCGTTGAGGATCACGATGAGCAGGATGGCGATCGCGTCGCCGAACTTGCTCAGGAAGCTCTCCTCCTGCCCCGCCGTGAGCCCCACGACCACCGCGATCACCGCTGCTGCGAGCAGGGTGAGCACGAGCGGGTTCGCGAACTGCTCGACCAGCCGGAGGATCGCGCTCTTCTTCGGAGGATCCGGGAGCTTGTTCGGCCCGTGCTCGGCGAGCCGGCGCGTCGCCTCCTCATCCGACATCCCGTTCGTGGAGCTGACCGCGAGCCGCTCCAGGAAGGCCGAGACCTCCTCGACGTACACGGGAGCCCCGCTGGCGGTCAGCTCCGAGCCGCGCTCGCGCTCGCGCTGGCGCGATGGATCGGTGGCGCCTCCGCGCGGCTCCCCAGCATTCCGCGCGACCTCGGGATCCTTATCGCTCATGGGCGTGGTTTTCTCAGCGCTTCAAACGGGCCTGTTCGCGCTGCTCTTCGGCTTCCAGCTCCGCGATGGCGGCGGCCAGCTCGTCCTGCTCGGCCTGCGGGATCGCGGCGGGCGCCGTCGTCCCCGCGATGCGCACCTGCGGCGGGGGCGCGGCTGGCGGCGTGGGCTCTGCCGGGGGCGCCACGCCCATCTTCCGCTTCAGCTCCAGGAGCGCCTCGTCCGCGCCGCTCGTCGCCTCGAGCTGCCCGAACTTGTGGGCCAGCGAGTCGCCCGTGTACTCCTCGGACAGCTCCGTCGTCGCCTCGGCTTCGGCCTCGATCTGATCGATCTTCGCCGACATCCGCTCGAACGTCTCGAAGGCCGAGGCGTTCTGGAGCCCGCTCATGGTCTCCTGGATCGCCTTCTGCGCCTCCGCCCGCTTCTTCCGGGCGATGAGCACGTTCTTCTTCCGCTTGGCCTCCTCGATCTTGTTGTTCAGGAGGCGGAGGGCGGTCTTGAGCTGATCGACGGCCTGCTTCTGCTTCTGCCACTGGTCCTTGTAGGAGGTGGCGAGCGCGTCGTGCTCCTTCTTGCGGTTGAGGGCCTCCTTCGCCAGGTTGTCGTCGCCCGCCTTGATCGCGAGCATCGCCCGGCGCTCCCACTCCGCGGCGTTCGCGGCCTCCTGCTCGGCCTGCTTCGCGAGCCGCTTCTCGTCGGCGATCGCGACGGCCACCTGCTTCTTGGCCTCGATGAGCTGGTTGGCCATGTCGATCACGACCTGGTTCAGCATCTTCTCGGGGTCCTCCGAGCGGCTGATCAGATCGTTCAGGTTCGACTTGATGAGGGTCGCGAGGCGAGCAAAAATTCCCATGCGAGCAGCTCCAGATTCGTGTGACCGGCTCTTCGTTCCTGGTCCAGTGCGCGTCCTGCGCGCATCACGCGCGCGTCTCGCGCGTCCTGCGTCTCGTGCGTCTCGTTCAGCTCTGGGCCATGTCGTGCAGGGTGGGCACGTGGGTGGCCAGCGCGAGATCGATGTCGGACAGCGTCGCCTCCAGCTCGTTCGCGTCCAGGTTGTCGAGGGCGAGCGCCGCCGAGAGCACGATGGTGCTGTCCTCGATGCCGTACGAGGCGTGCATCAGGTCTGTGGCGTTGTACTCGAGCAGCCGCCGGAGCACCTTGAGCTGGTGCGCATCGTCGGTCGGTACGGGCCCGACTGCGGCGCGGACCGCCACGATCGGCTGATCGACGCGGAGCGCAATGGGTGGCGTCCCTTCGCGTCCGGTGAGCACGAAGGTTCCGCCTTCGTTCTCGAAGGTCCGATCGAGCTGCTGGAGATACCTCTCAACGTCTTCCACGGTGCGCGGCATGGCGGCGAGGAGCCTACACACGGACGCGGCGCGTGGCCAGAGGAGGGCCTCCGGAGAGCCTCCGGAGACCCTCCCGAGACCCTCGCGCGGACGGTCGTTTCTCCTTCTCATATGCCGCATCGATGGTACCGTCCCGATCCAGGCTACGTGGCGATCCACCCTGGTGACGTGCTTGCTGGCTACCATGTGACGCGCCTTCTCGGACGAGGCGGCATGGGCGAGGTGTGGGCAGCGCAGGGAGACGATGGTCTCCAGGTCGCGATCAAGGTCCTCCTCGCGCGTGCCGCGATGAAGCCCGAGCTGGTGAAGCGGTTCGAGCGTGAGGCGCGCATCGCCTCCGCGATCAAGAGCCCCTACGTGTGCCAGCTCCTCGACGTCGGCGAGACCCCGGATGGCGCGCACCTGCTGGTGTTCGAGTACCTCGAAGGCGAGACCCTCGCCGATCGGCTGAAGCGCGAGCAGTACCTGCCCCTCAGCGAGGTCGGCCCCATCATCGACGACGTGCTCCAGGGCCTCGCCGCCGCGCACGCAGCGGGCGTCATCCACCGCGACCTCAAGCCCGGCAACATCTTCGTCGAGCGCACCGGCAACACCAGCAGCCAGGAGCCCCCCGAGCGCGCCAAGATCCTGGACTTCGGCATCTCCAAGCTCACCCGCCGCGAGAAGGAAGAGCCCACCCTCACCGCCTTCGACGCGACCCTCGGCTCCTTCGCGTACATGGCGCCCGAGCAGGTCCGCGGCGCCGCCCGCGCCGACGAGCGCGCCGACATCTACGCCGTCGGCGCCGTGGCCTTCCGCGCCCTCTCCGGCAGGCTCCCCTTCGAGAGCACCACCGCCGCGGCCCTCGTCGCCATGAAGCTCGACCGCGACGCGCCTTCCCTCGCTGCGGTCACCGGGGAGAAGTGGCCCACCGGCATCGAGCGCTTCGTCGAGCGCGCCCTCGACCGCCGCCGCGAGCGCCGCTTCTCCACGGCCAGCGAGGCCCTCACGAGCTGGAGGGCCATCCAGCCGGAGAACATCACCCGTTCGCGGCGCACCTCGCAGCGCGGCAAGCCCGCGCCGGTGGAGAGCATCGGCCTGCCGATGGATGACGAGGCCACCATCGTCGACGGCCCCCCCACCATGACCATGGATGGAAGCTTCGTCGGCGGCGCCTTCGAGGACGACGCCCCCGACGAGAGCCTCGACAAGAAGCGGAAGGCGGAGAAGCGCTAGTGCTCGAGGTCACGGTAGGAACCAGGAACAGGGTCGAGGTTCGCGGCGGCAGGATCCGGGTGGTCAAGGCCACGGCCCGCAACAACGGCTGGGTCGACGTCGGCACCGAGCCCGTCATCGTCGGCCGCAACTCCGCCTGCCAGGTCGTCCTCGAAGACGGCAAGGTCAGCGCCGTGCACGCCGAGTTCGTCGCCACCGAGCACGGCGTCCGCATCCGCGACCTGGGCAGCAGGAACGGCACCTTCGTCGCCGGGGTGCGCATCGCCGACGCCTTCCTCATGACCGGCACCAAGCTGCGCCTCGGCGAGACCGAGATGCAGTTCGAGCCGGTGCGCCCCGAGCGCATCACCGTCTCGGCGCTCCCTGCCTTCGGCCCCATGGTCGCGCAGAGCCCCGGCATGCGCACCATCTTCGAGAAGCTCTCCAAGGTCGCCTCCACCGACCTCACCGTGCTCATCACCGGCGAGACCGGCACCGGCAAGGAGCTGGTCGCCCAGGCCGTGCACCAGGCGAGCCCTCGCGCGAAGAAGCCGTTCGTCATCGTCGACTGCGGCTCCATCCCGCCCACCCTCGCCGAGGCCACCCTCTTCGGCCACGAGCGCGGCGCCTTCACCGGCGCCGTCGACAAGCGCCTCTCGCCCTTCCTCGAAGCCGACGGCGGCACCATCTTCCTCGACGAGCTGGGCGAGCTGCCCATCGACGTCCAGCCCAAGCTCCTCCGCGCCCTCGCCGAGCGCCGCATCAAGAGCGTCGGCGGCTCCAACTACCGCGACGTCGACGTCCGCGTCCTCGCCGCCACCCGCCGCGACCTCGTCCGCGCCGTGAACACCGGCGCCTTCCGGAGCGACCTCTACTTCCGCGTCGCCCAGGTCAAGGTGGAGCTTCCTGCCCTGCGCCAGCGCGTCGAGGACATCCCCGTCCTCGTCCGCAAGATGCTCCGCGACCTCGGCGACGAGGCCGCCTACGAGCGCGTCACCAACGAGACCCTCGAGCGCCTCATGCGCCACGACTGGCCCGGCAACGTCCGCGAGCTGAAGAACGCCGTGCAGGTCGCCTCCGCCCTCTGTGGCGAGGGCGAAGAGGTCGACATCGCCTCGCACCTCGGCTCCCTCGCCGAGACCCCCCAGGCCAGCCCCACCCTCGGCAACGGCACCGCCAACGGCAGCGCCGGATCCGCGGGCGGTGGCGGCACGGGCGGCACCTTCTCCCTCGCCTCCTTCAAGGGCCGCCAGTTCCAGGAAGTGAAGCGCGACGTCCTCGCCCGCTTCGAGCGCGACTACTTCGCCGCGCTCGCCGAGGAGGCCAAGGGCAACGTCAGCGAGATGGCCCGCCGCGCCGGCATGGAGCGCGCCCACGTCCGCGCCTACCTCCGCCGCCACGGCATCCTCACCAAGGGCGAGCCCTCAGACCCCGAGTGACCGCAGGCGCCACCTGACGCCGCCATCAGCGGGCCTCTCCCATCAACGAAGGCACACAGGAATCGAACCTGCCCAAGACAGCGAGAGCTGCCTCGCACCGGTTTTGAAGACCGGGGGTGGCACCAGCCGACCACGCACCTCCGCCTGCCCTTCTACCCTGCGCCCCGGCCTCGCTCCACGAAATCCGATACCGTCCCCCCGTGCGACGCTTCGTCATCGGCACGGCGGGTCACGTCGACCACGGCAAGACCACCCTCGTCAAAGCCCTCACCGGCGTCGACACCGACCGCCTCCCCGAGGAGAAGCGGCGCGGCATCACCATCGAGCTCGGCTTCGCCCCCTGGCACCTCCATGACGACCTCGACGTCAGCTTCATCGACGTCCCTGGCCACCGCCGCCTCGTCCACACCATGATCGCCGGCGCCGCTGGCATCGAGCTGGTCCTCCTCGTCGTCGCCGCCGACGAAGGCGTCATGCCCCAGACCCGCGAGCACATCGCCGCGTGCCAGCTCCTCGGCCTCCAGCGCGCCGTCGTCGCCGTCACCAAGTCTGACCGCGTCGACCCCGACCTCACCGCTCTCGCCGCCGACGAAGCCCGCGCCCTCCTCGGCGACCGCTTCCACACCGCCGTCGTCACCTGCTCTGCCCGCACCGGCCAGGGCCTCGACACCCTCCGCGACACCCTCGCCCGCGCCCTCCGCGCCCTCCCTGCGCCCCCCTCGGCCGCGCACCCGCGCCTCAGCGTCGACCGCGCCTTCACCGTCCGCGGCGCGGGCACCGTCGTCACCGGCACCCTCCTCGAAGGCACCGCCACCGTCGGCCAGCCCCTCCTCCTCGTCGGCGCCCACGGCGCCCAGCCCACCGTGGCCCGCGGCCTCCACGTCCATGACCGACCCGTCCAGATCGCCACCGCGCCCACCCGCCTCGCCATCAACCTCGCCGGCCTCTCCCTCGACGCCGTCCACCGCGGCGACGTCCTCACCACGGACCCTGGCGTCACCCCCACCCGCCTCCTCGACGTCCTCCTCCACCCCACCGCCGACGCCCCCGACCTCATCCACCACGGCATGACCGCCCAGCTCTACCTCGGCACCGCGCGCACCACCGTCCGCATCACCCGCCTCGACCGCAGCGCCGACCCCACCGCCGACGCGCCTGCCGACGCGCCTGCCGACGCGCCTGCGACTGCCGCCACGCTTCCCTCCGCGCCTGCCCCCGCGCTCGCTGCCACTCCACCCTTTGCCCCCGCCTCCGCGTCCACCTCTGCGCCCGCCGACGCCCCTCCTGCCCCTCGCCTCGCGCGCCTCCGCCTCGCCCAACCCCTCGCCGTCGTCGGCGGCGACCGCTTCGTCCTTCGCGGCTCCGACATCGATGGCCCCGCGGGCGCCGTCCTCGGTGGTGGCCGCGTCCTTGACGCCCGCCCCCCGCGCGTCCGCCCCCGTGCCCGCCGCCGCGCCGTCCTCCACGCCCTCGCCACCTCCTCCGCGCCCGCCACCGCCCTCCAGCTCGTCCAGGAAGCCGCGCCTCGCCCCCTCGCCCGCGACGCCCTCGCCGCCCGCTTCTCTCTCCCCACCGCCGACCTCACCCGCGCCCTCGACAAGCTCGTCGAGAAGGGCGACGTCGCCCGCCTCAAGACCACCGCCTGGATTGCTCGCCCCGCCCTCCTCGACCTCGCCCGCGCCGCACGCGCTGCCGTCGCCGAGCACCACCACGCGGCGCCCCTCGACCGCGGCCTCCCCCTCGAAACCCTCCGCCAGCGCCTCGGCGCCCTCGCCAGCCCCGACGCTGCCGAGGAAGCCATCCGCCTCGCCGCGAGCCGCCACTCGGCCCTCCCGGGCGACGCCCTCCTCCTCGAAGGCGACATCGTCCGCCTCTCCGGCTTCACCGGCGCCGCCGCCACAGGCCCCCTCGACGCCGCCCTGCGCGCCCTCACCGACGCCGCCCTCAAGGGCCTCACCGAGTTCCAGACCACCGAGGTCACCGGCGCCCCCTCCCGCGACGTCAAGGCCCTCCTCGCGCGCCTCGTCCGCGATGGCGCCGCCGTGCACGCCGGGGAGCTCTGGTTCCACCGCCCCGCCGTCGACGACCTCCGCGCCCGCGTCGTCGCCTTCCTCGATCAGCGCGGCAAGATGAGCGTCGCCGACTTCAAGGCCCTCTCCGGCCTCGGCCGCCGCCAGACCATCATGCTCCTCGAACTTTTCGACCGCGAAGGCGTGAGCCGCCGCGTCGGCGACGACCGCGTGCCTGCACGGTGAACCGCCGCGGTGATGGGGCGCGGCGTGGAGGAATGCCCCCTATCCCCGCGCTTCGGCGCTCGGGCTCACTCGTTGAGCCACAACCGGGGGGCCATCACCCCGCTCGGCGGCACCTCCGGATTCGCCACGAAGATGTCGAGATCGCCGTCACCGTCCACGTCGCCGAGGTTCACGAACTTTCCCCCGGCCGGGATCTGCACGGGGGATTTCGTGAACACGCCCTGACCATCATTCAGGAGCAGCTTCGTTTTCTCGTTCCAGCCGCCAAAGCTCACGACGGCATCGAGATCGCCGTCGCCATCCATGTCGCCGAGCGCCGCACAATCCCCGGTGGCGTTCGGCAGCGCTACCCCGCTGTTCGTGAAGTTCCCCGCCCCGTCGTTCCGCCACACCTCGAAATCCGAGCCAAAGTAGGGGAAGAACATGGCGTCCAGATCGCCATCTCCGTCCAGATCGCCGAGCAGCGACAACCCGACATCACCCGGGCCGACTTCCCCGCCCTGAGGGAAGCTCCCGGTCCCGTCGTTGAAAGAGATGTGGCTCCACTGGATCTCGTCGCCCGTGTACGTACGGCTTTTCGTGTGCAAGACGTCGAGGTCACCGTCTCCATCGAGATCGGCGAACGCCACCTGCCTCGTCATCCACCCCCCGTACGGCTGCGGCTCGCTGAAGGTGCCGTTGCCGTCGTTGATCCAGAAGACGGTCTCGAACTCGCCATCGAAGTCGCCCGCGGTCGCCGCGAGCGCGTCGAGATCGCCGTCGCCGTCCACGTCTCCGAGGACGACGTCGTAGGTGTGGTAGGTGTCGATGTTGATCAGCGATTGCCCGGAGTCGGTGAAGACCCCAGCGCCATCGTTGAACCACACCTTCGAGCCATCGCCGACGATCACGTCGTTGCCCGCGAACAGATCGAGATCCCCGTCCCCATCGAGGTCGCCTGCCGCGAGCGACAGGGCCTGGTCGGTCTCGTTGAAGCCCGGCTCGGAGCGGGTGAAGCTGCCCTGACCATCGTTCTTCCAGAGGTAGAGCTTCCTGTCGTCCTCCTCGTTTGCGCCCATCACCAGATCGAGGTCTCCGTCGCCGTCGAAGTCCCCGAAGACGGTGGCGAGCTGAGTCCCGAACTCCTGCGGGCTCGCCGTCGGCGCCCCGGAGCTCTCCGCCGTGGCCGTGACGAACTGGTAGAGGTACGGACGGGCCAGCGGCACCCCGGCCTCGCTCTGCAGGTCGGGGTACAGCGCCACGTCCACGTGTTCTCCGGCGAAGAAGGGCCTCGTCGGCGTGAACGCGATCTCTGCCCCCTCGGCGCGCAGCTCGCCCGTCCTCGCCCCCGAGCTTCGACCGCTCACCTCGAAGCTCGCAGCGCTCACCGAGTCGGGCGCCATGGCGCAGGAGAAGGTGACGGCGACCTCGGCATCCACGGGCGCATCGGCGGCGTTCGCCGCGGGGGCGCTGGCCACGACGCACGGCGGATCGCTCGGGCCGCACCGGGGTGCTTCCTCGCCGCCAGCGCCTCCGGTCCCTCCGGTCCCCCCGGTTCCCCCCACCCCTCCGGCGCCCCCCGTGCCTCCTGCGGCGCCGCTGCCCTCGGTGGCTCCTTCGGTCGCGCCCCCGGAGACATCGGAGCCGCACCCGAACAGGGCGGCAGGGAGGAGACAGAGCGTCGTTAAAACAGCGTATTTCATGGGGTTCCTCATGCCCGGGCGGGGGAAGCAGCGTTTACCTCGCGGAGGTCACGGCGGGCCCGGGCGGGGGAAGCAGCGTTTACCTCGTGGAGGTGGCGGCGGGCCCGGGCGACGCAGCCTTCACGCCGGGGGCGGCGGGTGCTGCGCTGGGTGCGGCGCTGGCGGCGGCGCTCGCCGAGGGCGCGGCGCTGGCGGCGGCGCTCGCCGAGGGTGCAGCGCTGCCCTTGCCGTCGGACAGCCGCGCCGTCTTGATGTAGTCGAGCTCCGGGAACTTCTCGCGCAGGAACTTGTTGCCCTGCATCTGGATCGTCCCCTGAGCGCCGCTCGGGCGCTCCCCGTAGCCGGAGTGGATCTTGTCGACCACCTCCATCCCGGGGTCGACCACCTTGCAGACGGGCGCGAAGCCCATCTTGTCGAGGTTCGAGTTGTCCGCGAAGTTGATGAAGAGCTGCGTCGACCGCGTGTCGGGGCTCCCTGCCATCGCGAACGTCACCATCCCGCGCGTGTTCGAGCCCTTCACCTCGTCGGGCTTCAGGTTCGCGCTGCGCCAGTGCTTGCTCACCTCGGGGTTCCCGTGGATCCCGAACTGCACCATGAAGGGCCGCGGCGTCTTCACCGCGCGGAAGAACGCCACGTCATCGAAGAACCCGATCTTCGCCAGGTTGTAGATCCGGTCCGCCCCGTTCGGTGCCCACGACCGCGTGCACTCGATCTCGAAGTCGCCCGCGGTGGTCTCGAACTTCACCTTGAACGTCGCGGGCGCCGTCTCCTCGGCCTTCTTCGGATCCTGCAGCGCGGCGTTCGTCGACTCCGGGAACGGACCCTTCGCCTTCGGCGCCTCGGTGGCCGTCTTGGTCACCGTCTTCGTCGTCGTCGCGGCCGTGGTCGCGGCGGGCTTCGGCGCTTCGGCCTTGGGCTCGGGAGTGGGAGATTCGCAGGCGGCGAGCGCGCCGGCGAACAGGACCAGGGTGAGTGCGTGCCGCATCATGGAGGCGCCTTATCGCATGGCGTTCCTTCCGGCAGCAAGCGACCACACGATCGCGCCGATCACTGCGGCGTCGGCGGAATGACCACGCTGTTGATGGCACCCACGTTGCCGCCGGCGGGGTAGGCGTACGAAGCGTTGTGGTCCGTCCCCCACACCGTCACCCCGAACGCTCCCTCACTCGACGCCTCGTGACGGCTCGTCTCGCACTCCGGCGCAGCGCCCACGAAGCCGCGCGTCAGGTCCACGTGCGCCACCTCGTAGTCGCCCGCGGTGCCCACCGCCTGCCATCCCGTCACCGTCCCGAGGCAGCTCAGAGTCACGTCCGAGAACGCCCCGTCCGCCCCGCGCACCCGGGTGATCACCAGGTTCGTCGTCCCGTAGGTCGGATCGGTGAAGAACACGTAGCGGCGCAGGAACTGCCCGGGTGGGAGCTGCAGCACCCACTCCTCGTCGCCGAGCGCGCACGCGCTCTGGCCCCCGCACCCGGGGCGCGACCCCACCCCCACCTGCATCCCCGCGAGGTACTGCGTCAGCACGAACGGATGCTCCTCGTCCTGCGCGCGCACCGAGAAGAGCTGCGTGGTCTCGAACTCCACGATCTGCCCCCCGCCCAGCGTCGTCGGCGCGCCGGCAGGCGGCTCCGGGTCCCAGCTCAGCGTCGTCCCCTCCACCACCCCGAGCAGCCGGTACGGCACGCTCTCCGGCGCCATCGAGGCCAGCCGCGTCACCACCCCGGCGCCCACGTACTCGCTCCCCATCGCGCTGATCGGCGCGAGCTGCTGGTGGGCCGAGTCGCGCCCGCCCGCGCCCGGGCTGGTCGCCGTCGCCACGGACAGGTACGTCGTCCCCGTCCACAGCCCGATCGGGCTGCTGGCCTGGATCACCGCCCCGCTCGGATCACCGCCTGCCCACTGCACCACCTCGCCGGCGTTGAGGGTGAACTGCACCGCCTGCCCTCCCTGCGCGGTCGGCACGTCGGGCCCTCCGGGCAGCGTCGACGTCGGCGAGAACTCCACCGTCGTCCCGTCCTCGTTCCCCACGAACAGCATCCACAGCACGCCGCCGGTCGAGGCGTGCGGCGCCACGGCGTAGTAGTTGTCGCCCCAGGTGCTGCGCGGGAACAGGTGCGCCGCGCTGGGCAGGTAGCTCAGCGCCCCGCCGTACGGCAGGATGTCGTAGGCCGTGAGCGGCGTGTCCGAGGCGACCTGGAACGCCGTCGAACGCCCGCTCCCGTGCACCGCGGTGTCGAGCAGCACCGCCGGCGGGCGCGGGCACTCCAGGGTCGTCCCGGACGAGTGCTGCACCCCGGGCCGGTGGGACAGGAACAGCACCGCCACCTCGCCGGGCGGCAGCCCCTCCGCGGGGAGCGGCGCGTACGTGGTGCTCGCCCCGCTCCCGCTCGGGATGTAGCCGAACGACGTCACGTCGAGCGCCTGCCCGTTCCTCTGCACGGTCAGCTTCGCCGCGCGGCCCCAGGTGTTGGCCACGAACACCGCGTGGCAGGGCCCGTCGAAGATCGTCCCGCCCGCCCCGTTCCGGTAGAACGGCACCGTCGGCGCGTAGTAGTCGCACCCGATCGACCCCTTGCTCGCCGCCGCCGCCTCGCAGGCGGAGATGCACTCCCCCTCCGAGCACCCCTGATCGGCCGGGCACGTCTCCACCACGTTCCCGTTCTCGTCGACCACGTGCTGCAGATCCGAGCTGCATCCCGTGGGGCCTCCGGGGTCGTTCCCGCCGATGTTCAGGCCGCCGCCTTCCCCCAGGCCGCCGCCGATCCCGCCGCCGCCGGTACCTCCCGTGCCGCCCGGTTCTCCGAACGAAGACGCGGCGCCGTCATCCTCGGCAGCGCCCGAGCATGCGAACGCGAAGATCGGCAGCGAGAGGAGCGTGACGAGCCCAGTGATCGCGGCAGTACGCATGGTTTCAAGGCACCCTGGTCGGAGGCCAGAGTCAAGCGCCGATCGCGCTCCCCACCTCCAGCTCCCTGCGTCACCCCGTTCGCCCCTCCAGACCCGCCTGTCTGACGCGCCCGCTGTCTGACGCGTCTGACGCGTCTGACGCGCCCGCTGTGCGCGCCCGCGTTGCATTCTGCGCCGGTCAGCCCCGCGTCACCCCGAACCCGGCGTCGGCCTTGAGCTGCGCTTCGAGGGACCCCCGGCTCCGCGCGAGCCGCAGCGCCTCCTCCATGGTCACCTGCCGCGTTTGCACCAGATCGGCCAGCGACCGCTCGAAGGTGATCATCCCGTCGCGCCGCGAGGTCTCCAGCGTCTGCAGGAGCAGGTGACCCTTCCCCTCCCGGATCTGCGTCCGCACCGCCGTCGTCGCCACCATCACCTCGAAGACTCCGACCCGCCCCTCGCCCGACGCCCGCGGCAGCAGCCGCTGCGCCACCACCGCCAAGAGCTCCGACGCGAGCTGCACCCGGATCTGCGGCTGCTGGTGGGGCGGGAACACATCGATGATCCGGTCCACGGTCTGCGGCGCGTCGTTCGCGTGCAGCGTCCCGAACACCAGGTGCCCGGTCTCCGCCGCCGTCAGCGCCGCCGCGATGGTCTCCGGGTCCCGCAGCTCCCCCACCAGGATCACGTCCGGGTCCTGCCGCAGGATGTTCTTCAGCGCCGCCGCGAAGCTCTTCGTGTCGGCCCCGATCTCCCGCTGCTCCACCGTCGCCACCCGGTTCTCGTGCACGAACTCGATGGGGTCCTCCAGGGTGATGATGTGGCACGCCCGCGACCGGTTGATCACGTCGACCAGCGCCGCCAGCGTCGTCGACTTCCCCGAGCCCGTCGGCCCCGTCACCAGCACCAGCCCCTGCTCCCGGTTGGCCAGCTCCCGCACCCCCCGCGGCAGCCCCAGGCTCTCGATCTCCGGGATCACCCCGGGGATCAGCCGGATCGACGCCGCCGCCGTCCCCCGCTGGTAGTGCGCGTTCACCCGGAACCGGCTCCCCCCCGTCACCGTCAGCGCGAAGTCGATCTCCCGCTCCAGATCGAACCGCTCCCGCTGCGCGTGGCTCAGCAGGCTGAGCACCAGCCGCCGCGCCACCGGCGCCGTCAGCGGCTCCGTGCCCTCGATCGGCCGCAGCATCCCCCCCACCCGCAGCAGCGGCGGCCTCCCTGCGATCAGGTGCAGATCGCTCGCCCCGCCCCGGAGCGCCGCCGCGAGCAGCCCCTGCATGTCGACCGGCGCCCGGTCCCCACCGAGATCGTGCTCCACCGAGAGCACCGCCCCCCGCTCCATCCCCTGCGCGTTCATCCGGAACTCGTCCGCGTTCTGCGCGTACGCCGCCCCCGTCTCGAAGGTGATCGACCCCTCGTGGTAGAGCCGCAGGAGCGCCCGGTTGAAGGTCTCCATGCCTCCCGCTCCGCCCCCCGCCCCGGCCATCAGATCCGGCACCTCCTCCACCCGCCGCTCCCGGATCAACCGCCGCATCGCCGGCGTCGCCGTGAGCACCTCCACCGCCACCACCCGCCCCTCGCCGTCGGCCCGCGGCAGGAGCCGCTGCGCCGCGATCCCCACCAGGCACATCGACAGGTCCATGCACACCTGCTCCCGCTGGTGCTCCGGGAAGTAACCGAGGATCCGCTGCAGCGTCTGCGCCGCGTCGACGGTGTGCACGCTCGACAGCACCAGGTGCCCCGTCAGCGCCGCCGACAGCGCCACGGCCATCGTCTCCGGATCGCGCATCTCCCCCACCACGATCACGTCCGGGCTCTCGCGCACCACGTGCCGCAGCCCCACCGCGAAGTCGCGCGTGTCGCTCCCGATCTCCCGCTGCGTCACCAGCGAGAGCAGGTCCTCGTGCACGAACTCGATGGGGTCCTCCAGGGTCACCACGTGCTTCGAGTAGGTGCTGTTGATGTGGTGCACCATCGCCGCCAGCGTCGTCGACTTCCCCGACCCCGTCCCCCCCGTCACCAGCACCAGCCCCCGCGGCGTGTCGGCGAACGTCTTCAGCACCTCCGGCAGCCCGAGCCGCTCGAACGAGAGCTGCCCGCTCGGCACGGCCCGCACCACCACGCCCACCATCCCCCGCTGCACGTGGAAGTGCATCCTGAACCGCCCGAGTTCCGGGATGGTCCTCCCCACGTCCAGGTCTCCGGTGCGCTCGAAGGCTTCCCGCTGCGAGGGCCTGAGCACCGAGGCCATGAACCGCCCCAGATCCTCCGCGGTGGTCGGGGGGTGCAGGGTCACCGTCACCTCCCCGTCCACCCGCCATGTCGGCGACCTCCCCTCGGCGAGGAACAGATCCGATGCCCCCGCGGCCATCATCTCCGCGAGCAGCGTGTCCATCGGACCGGGGATGTAGACGGCAGCGCTGGAAGGCGCCGCGAGCGCAGAGTCGGATGCCACGGCGCCATGGTCGGGGCATGCAAGCCTCCCCGCAAGGCCCTGCGCGCCACCTCGCTCCCCGGGGCACACGGCGTGCTACACCTGAGAAGACAGAACGACGCGCCCCTCGCACCCTCGTCAAGGCTGGAGAAGGAATGAACGCCCGACGCTTGCTCCTCCAAGTCGCTGCCCTCGCCACCGCCGCCGCCTCCTCGCTCGCGGCGAGCCCCGCCACGGCGGAGCCTCCATCCCCGGGCCCCGAGCGCGTCAGCCCCGGCCCCCAGCGGGTGTCCGCCGGCCCCCAGCGTGTCGCTCCCGGCCCCGAGCGCGTCAGCGCCGGTCCCCAGCGCGTCGCTGCCGCACCCCAGCGTGTCGCTCCCGGCCCCTCTGGTCCCCAGACGGCCCCCGGCGCGCAACCTGCCGTCCCTCCGGCCGCGCCTGCCGCGCCTGCCACGCTCGCAGCCCTCGGTGGCCCCACCGTCGTCGCGACCGCCGCTGCTCCCGGCGCGCTCGCTGCTGCGCCCGGGCCGCTCGCCGCGGCTGTGCTCACCGTGCCCGCCACCGCCACCACCACCACCGTGGCGGCCACCGCGACGACCATCGCGGCGACCTCGACCCCCGTCCCCTGGCGCGCGCTCGTCCTCGGCGGCGGCCCCAAGGCCCCCATGAACCAGGTCGCCATCGAGGGCCATGTCCGCTACTTCCAGACCCTCCTGCCCGACGCCATCGAGCGCCGCGTCCTCTTCGCCGACGGCAACCGCTTCACGCCCACCGTCCAGTACCTCGAAGGCGACCGCCTCTTCTACCGCCCCACCCGCCTCCAGCGCATCGACGGCCCCACCACGCTCGCCGGCGTCGATCGCCTCTGGCGCGGCTTCGTCACCGCCCGCCCGAGCGACCCGCTCCTGCTCTACTTCGCCGGCCACGGCAGCCCCGATCGCGGCCGCGACCTCGACAACAACGTCTTCGACCTCTGGGGCGGCGGCGGCCTCTCCGTGCGCGACCTCGCCGCCCGCATCGAGCAGCTCCCCCCGTCGACCCCCGTGGTCCTGGTCATGGCCCAGTGCTTCTCCGGCGCCTTCGCCAACGTCCTCTTCGAGGGCGGCGACCCCGAGGCCGATCCCGTCGACCGCGACCTCGTCGGCTTCTTCGCCGCCACGCGCGACCGCCCCGCCTCCGGCTGCACCCCCGAGATCAACGAGGCCGACTACACCGACTTCAGCAGCTACTTCTTCGCCGCCCTCTCCGGCCAGGACCGCCTCGGCCGCGCCGTCGACGACGCCGACTTCGACGGCGACAAGCAGGTCGGCATGCACGAGGCCTACGCCTACGCCGTCATCCACCAGGCCACGAGCGACGTCCCCATCGCCACCTCCGACGTCTTCCTCCGCCGCTTCGTCCCCACCCCCGACCGCGAGACCATGACCACGCCGTACAGCAAGGTCCTCGCCTGGGCGCGCCCCGCCGAGCGCGCCGCCCTCGAAGCCCTCGCCAAGGAGCTCGGCCTCCGCGGCGAGGACCGGATGCGCACCGCCTATGCCCTCCAGTTCGGCCCCGGCAGCGAGCGCGTCGACTGGGACGACGTGGAGGCCGCCCACCGCCTCCGCTTCATCCGCCTCGCCAAGACCGTGGTCCTCGCCCACACCCTCCGCGAGACCGGCGACCCCGCCCTCGTCGCCCGCTTCGACCGCCTCCGCGCCGCCGAGTCCAGAAACCCCCTCGTCGAAGCCCGCCCCGCGCCCTGAAGCGCCGCTGCTGACGGCTCGCATCGCCTCGCTTCGGCTCGCGGTGACGGCCTCACGGAGTGTTGGTCGATCGGCCCGCAGATCACCGCAGCGCCTGGTGTTATGGTCCTCCACAGAGGACGTCGCGATGGGACAGCCCGCTGAAAAACGACCGAGACCAGCCACCACCGCCGATCTCGCGGCCGTCCCCGAGCACCTCGTCGCCGAGATCGTCGACGGCGAGCTGTACACGTTCGCGAGGCCAGGTACGGCCCACACCGTGGTGGCGTCGCGGCTCGGGATGGATCTGGGCGGCCCCTTCGATCGAGGCCGCGGTGGCCCCGGGGGATGGAACATCATCGACGAGCCCCAGCTCCACCTCTGGTCTGACGGCACCGTCCTCATCCCCGACCTCGCTGGCTGGCGCCGCGAGCGCATGCCCAGACCACCGAGGACCGGCAAGTTCACCCTGGTGCCTGACTGGATCTGCGAGATCCTCTCGCCCTCCACAGCGACGCACGACCGGATCCGCAAGATGCCGCTCTACGCCGCGGTCGGCGTGACCTGGGTCTGGCTCATCGATCCCCTCGCCGGATCCCTGGAGGTCTACCACCTCGGTCCCGGGGGCCGCTGGGTGACCGAGCTCCTCGTCAGCGGCAACATCACCGTTTCTGCGCCGCCGTTCGACGCCGTCCCGCAGGATCTCGGCGCCCTGTGGGTGGAGGAGGACGAGGGCGAGACGCCGGACGACGAGGGCTGACAGGGCAGCTCTCCGGGCGCCGCGCGGCCATCGATCCCCAGGATGAAGCTGGGCGAGGACCTCCGGTTGCCGTTACGGTTGCGGCCTTCCGATGCTTCGCCCCTCTCTCCTTTCCCGTGCCCTGGTCGCCCTCGCGATCGCGGCCTCCGGCGCCTGTGCCGAGGCCCCTCGTTCCGGCCCGGCCGCGAGCCCGCCGCACCCCGCATCCAGCCCTGCGCCGAGCGCTTCCGCCATGGCACGGGCGTCCGGCGCCCTGGTGCCCGCAGCCACCCCACCGCCCCGCAGCTACCCTCGACCGGAGGTGCGCGCCACCGACGTGGACGGCGAGAGCAACGTCCTCGTGCAGCTCGTCACCCCGGGCGTCGTTGCATGGGAGCTCTTCGCGCCGAGCGGCGATGACCTGTATGCGTTCTTCGCGCTGCTCTCCGATCGGCGCCGCGGTACCGAGCGCATCGAGGAGCGCGTCTGTCGTGCTCATGCCCGGTGGCTGCGCGACCTCGTCGCCTCTCAGGCGCTGGTCCCGGAGGTGGCCATCGATCCGGAGGCATGCGCCACCCTCGAGCGCAAGGTGGTCACCGTCGCTCCGGGAGACCCTACCCCTTCGACCTGGCTCAGGTTCGAGGAGCACACTGAGCTCGACCCCCCAGGGTGGTATCCCCTGATGGAGTACTACGGCTTCGGCACCGAACTCTGGGTCTGGTACCTCGTCCCGCTGAAGGAAGGAGAACCGCCCGAACAAGGGGACGATCGCGAGATCCCCACCGGGTTCAAGGTCGACGACCTGTACTGGGGCGTGGAACTGCCGCTCCTGTTGCCGGAGTGATCACGGGCTGGCTCCCGGGCCGCACGCCGCACGCCGCACGCCGCACGCCGCACGCCGCACGCCGCACGCCGCACCCGGGCGGTGTGGGCCAGCATGCAGCAGCGCCTTCCGGAGGCCACGAAAATGCGTCCACACCGCCCCCGGTGGCCTCGGGAAGCCTCCAGAGGCGACCCACGAACAGCACAGCGGCTCGGGGAGCACAGGAAGTGCGACCCACGAACAGCACAGCGGCTCGGGGAGCACAGGAAGTGCGACCCACGAACAGCACAGCGGCTCCGGGAGCACGAAAGGGGCTTTCCCACCCCGAGCAGGTCAGGAATCTCACGGCCGCCCTGGCCACGGCCCTTGGCGGGTGCGCGCGCGGACGCGGTAGGATGGGTGCCCACCCTGCGCACCGAGCGGACCCTCCGGAACTGCCTGTTCAGGCGCCGGACGCCGGGGGCATGGGGGACGCGCAGGGCTCTGGTGAGCGAGGCCGTGGAGGAGGCGCGTGCAGGAGTGACTTCGGGGCGATGGTGATAGGTCATCGTCACCTCTCCGACCCGCTCCTGTCGCTCGCTCCGTCAGGTGTCACGGCGGGTACACGGCGCATCCCTCGAGCTACGGCGCCCCCCCGTTGCTCATGGCGTCGGCCAGCATGCGCAGCAGACGCGTGAGCTCGTCGAAGTCCTTGCGCGACCAGTCGTGGAACATGACCAGGGCCATCTCCTCGCGGGCAGCGTCGATGGCGTCGGTGGCGGCCTTGCCACGCGGGGTGATGACGGCTTCGCGCACCCGCTTGTCGGTGGAGCCCGCGCGACGGTCGACGAGCCCGAGCTCTTCCAGGCGCGCGACCTGGCGGCTGACGGTGGTGTAGTCGCGCCCGATACGGGCCGCGAGGTCGACGACGCCGATCGGCCCCCGACGCTCGATGAAGACGAGCAGCGGGAAGAGCGCGCGTTCGAGGGTCAGGCCCGCCTTCTCGAGCAGCGCCGCGTCGCGCTCCGGGCGGTTCATCACGATCGTGAGGTCGACGAGCGACCGGTGCAGCTCGGGGAGCGCCGCCCGAATATGTGCATCTTGCACCTTCTTGGTTGACATGCCTCGTCCTCTGCTAGATATGTGTATCATACACACAGGAGGTCGTCGTGGAAAAGCAGAGCCCTCTCGGGGTCCTGATCTGCGGTGCCGGTGCTACCGGCCTCACCCTTGCCATTGACCTGGCGCGCCGCGGGGTGCCGTTCCGTTTGATCGAGAAATTGGACAGCCCGTTCCCCGGCTCGCGCGGCAGGGGCATCCAGCCACGGACCCAGGAGGTCTTCGAGGATCTCGGGATCATCGATAGAATCGTGGCGGTCGGCGGCCTCTATGCGCCGCAGCGCGACTATCGCGAGGATGGCAGCTATGCCGAGTCGGACATGGGCGAGTGGCGCGATGCCACACCGGCCGAGCCTTATCACCTGGCGCTGATGGTCCCGCAGTTCCTGACCGAGCGGGTGATGCGCGAGCGGCTCGCGGAGCTCGGCCATCAGGTCGCGTTCGGATGCGAGCTGGTCGGGTTCGCGCAGGACGAGGACGGCGTCACGGCGCGCCTCGCCGGACCCGCCGGCGAAGAGACCGTGCGCGCCCGCTACCTCGTCGGCGCGGATGGGGGGCGCAGCTTCGTGCGGGGCGCGCTCGGCGTGGACTTCCCGGGCCAGACGCTGGGCATGCGCGCCGTGGCGGCGGACGTGACCCTGACCGGGCTCGGTCGCGATGCCTGGCACCGGTTCAACGGGGCCAACATGGAGCGGCAGGTCGCGATCTCTCCGCTCGCCGGAACCGACCTCTTCGCGATCCAGGGGCCGATCCCGCAGGAGGGGGAGGTCGACCTCTCTGCCGAGGGGCTCGAACGGATGATCGCCGAGCGCACCGGCCGCAGCGACATCCACATCCAGTCAGTGTCGTGGGCGTCGGCCTACACGATGAATGCGCGCCTGGCCAACCGCTATCGCGTCGGTCGGGTGTTCCTCGCCGGCGATGCCGCCCATATCCATCCGCCCACGGGTGGACAGGGTCTCAATACCAGCGTGCAGGACGCCTACAATCTCGGATGGAAGCTCGCGGCGGTGCTCGGCGGCGCTCCACAACGTCTGCTCGACAGCTACGAGGAGGAGCGGCGCCCGGTCGCGGAAGCGATGCTCGGCCTCTCGACCGGCCTGCTCGAAGCCATGAAGCGCGGCGTGAACCGCCGGAGCCGCGAGGTCCAGCAGCTCGACCTCCGCTATGCGCACTCGTCGCTCGCGCTCGCGACATCCGGTGAGACCTCCCGTCCCTCGGGGGCGCTGTGCGCAGGGGACCGCGCGCCGGATGCGCCACTCCGCGGCGCTGGCGGCCATGCGAGGCGCTTGTTCGAGCTGTTCGCCGGGCCGCACTGGACGCTGGTCGGTTTCGAGCCAGAGCGCGACATCCTCCCGCCACGACCCGGGCTGCGTATCCACAAGGTCGGCGTCGGCCGCGAGCTTGCGGACGAGGCGGGGCACCTGCGCAAGGCTTACGGCCTTGCACCTGGCGCGTGGGTGCTCGTGCGGCCGGACGGCTATGTGGCCGCGATCGTCGCCTCCGAGGATGCCGATGCGCTGGACCGCTATCTCCGCGATGTCGGCCTTGAACCCACGGGCTTTGTCCTCAGCCCGGCCGCAGAGAGGGAGCTTGTGCCGAGCAGGGATCGCGGATGACCTTCATTCTGTGACCAAGGCGGCGGTCTCCTCGCCATGAACGGTCGTCGCGTCAGCGTGGCCGCGCGTGGCGTAGGATGTCCTCCCATGAGCGATCTCGGCACGATGGACGACCTTCCGGGCGCCGTGGCCGCGTGCGAGGCGCTGGCAGAGAAGCTCGGGGAGGCGTTCGAGATGGAGCTGATTTGCGATACGTGGTGAGCGCCTTCATGGTCGTCGCGGCGGCCCTGGCCGGGTGCCGGCGTCGCCCTCCGCCGCCGAAGCTGGATGTCTCCGGGCAACCGACCGTGGAGAAGCCCTCCGTCGACACCGCCGTGGAGTACGTGTCGGATGCTGCGGATCGTCCCGCGATCGGCGAGGACGAGGTGCGCGTGGCCGACAGCGAGAGCATGCCCTCGCACGTCTCGTACTCCTGCGATGAACAAGGCGGCCCTCGTGCGTGCGAGGTCTCGGTGCTCGCACCGGATGTGCTCCTCGGCCGGTTCACGTTCTCGCAGCGCCCGGGCGACAAGGACCAGCAAGCGCGGCGTGTGGCAGCCGCGCACGGGGCCGATCTCGTCGTCTTCCTCTCCAGCCAGGGAAGGCCGCAGGACACGTACGCCGCGCTCGCCACGTCCGACCAGCTCCCGACCGCCGAGAAGGCACTGGAGTCCTTGTCCGGGATGCTGGCGTCGTACACCCGCGAGAAGAAGGTCTCGGGCACCTTCCCGGTCCGGACGGCGGGCACGGGCGCGGGCGCGGGCGCGGGCGCGGGTACGACAGGGACGACGTCCGCCGACCTGAACGCGCCCCTGCACAAGGACAGGTGCTACCTCGTCGCGCTCGCGCTCGGCAGCGACGCGCGCGTCTCGCAAGCGGCGTGGAGAGACCTCGTCCTGGAAGACGAGGGGCCCCTGTCGTCGCCCGAGGAGGGGATCAGCCAGAAGTCGGGTGAGGGACGCGCGAAGCTCATGGGCCCCCTCTGCGGGATGCTCGGCACGCCCTCGCCGTCCCTGGTGATGCGCGCGAACAAGGCGGGGCCGCACCAGATCTCCGGCTCTTACGAGCTGACCCTCTACTCACGGCCGGTGACGGAGATGGACAGAGCGCACGCCAAGGCCGCGGAGGACTGGGGGCATTGCGCCACCTGCAAGCTCGATCCGGTCTGCCTCGCCAAGCACGGCGTGACGCCCCTCCGGTGCGAAGAGCTGGGCGGTACTCCGTAGCGCCGAGGCGCGCGGCGGCGCGGAAGGTTCAGGCGCGGGCGTTGTGAAGCGTGGCTAAGATGACCCTCCCATGAGTGACTTCGGGACGATGGTGGTTCTGCGGCGTCGTGATGGCGCGGATCTCAGCGCTGACGATCGCGCCCGCATCGAGGAGGGCATCGCGGCGGTGAAGGCCGCAGACCGCCACCGCGATGCGCTGCGTGAGCCGTTCGCATTCCGGCGGATGGCGAGTGGCCCAACCGGGGTCCAGAAGGACATGGCCCTGCTGCTCAGCGAGTACTGGCTGGAGGGGGTCGAAGACGCGGACGACGGTGGGTACGGTGGCCGGACCGCCGAGGACCTCCTGGAGCACGACCGTCCGGGCGCCGAGGCCGTGTGCAAGGCGCTGGAGGCGAAGCTCGGGGAGGGGTTCGAGGTGGAGCTGATCTGCGATACGTGGTGAGGTGCTGCCGGACCGAGGCCTCTACTGGGCGGCAGGATCCGAGAGCCAGCGTGCCAGTGCGTCGGGCGAGGAGGTCAGCATCACCTCTCCCACGCGCTCCTCACCGAGCCGGTCGAGCCGCTGCGCGAGGTTCGCGCTTTCAGCTTCCGTGAGCGGACGGCCTAGCCGGATGCCGTACAGCCGGGCCATGGCCTTGAACCGACCTCGCTGCTCGGCCTCCTCCAACTGCTGCTGGTACCACTCCTGTGCATCCACGCAGATGTCGTACCACGCCATCGGGCGCGCGTTGCGCCTCAGGGCGCGAAGCGGGGGTCGCCTTCGACGAGCCAGGAGAAGGCGGTCTTGATCTCGTCGGCGACGGCGCCGGTGTAGCCGTGGCCGACGCCCTTGCCGTGGACCACGCGGGTGGGGACGCCGGCCTTGTCGAGGCGGGAGGCGGGGTGCTTCGCAGAGGCCACGCAGCCCGGTTGACCG
This sequence comes from Chondromyces apiculatus DSM 436, assembly GCF_000601485.1. Lineage (GTDB taxonomy): Bacteria > Myxococcota_A > Polyangia > Polyangiales > Polyangiaceae > Chondromyces > Chondromyces apiculatus. The sequence goes on along the minus strand of NZ_ASRX01000003.1, from coordinate 171,434 downwards.
CAGGCGATGAGCAGGCGCTGGCCGCCGGCCTTGGCGTAGGCGGTGATGGCTCCGGGGGTCCACTTCTCGCTCCCGCCCTCGACGAGGATGGCGCGGGGGAAGAGGGCGGGGTCGCGGCCGAGGATGGCGACGCCGGTGATCGCGCCGAGGGAGAAGCCGGTGTAGACGACGGGGCCGGGGTCCACGTGGTCGGGATAGAGGGCGCGCAGGGCGGCGAGGCCGGCGCGGATCTCGCGTTCGAGGGCCTGGTTGTTGGCGTAGGTGAAGCGGATGTCGTCGGGGGCAGGGGAGTCGCGGCGGGCGTTGCCGCGCGGGCAGAGGACGAAGACCGAGGGGCCGACGATGTCGCGCCAGACCTGACACTGCCACTCGGGGCGATCGAAGTTGCCGTGGGTGGCGAGGACGACGGGGCGGCGGGTGGTGGCGCCGAGGGGGACGGAGACGACGGCGGGCGGGTGGCCCTCGATGGGCAGCTCGATGAGCGCACCGGCCGCGGTGAGCGGAGAGAGCGCGCGCGGCGCAGGCGAGGCGGCAGGGGCGCCGGAGGAAGGTGAGGGCGCGGTCGTGGCGCTGCTCGAAGCGTTGCTCGCGGCGCTGCTCGAAGCGTTGCTCGAAGCGTTGCTCGCGGGGCTGCTCGCGGGCGCAGGGAGCGCGGAGGAGGGCGGGGCAGGGGCCTGGGCGTGACCGCTCGTCTCGGTGGGGACGTGCTTCAGGGTGGGATCGCACGCGGCGAGCGCGAGGGGGACTGTGGTGAGCGCGAGGGCGAGGGCGCGTGTGAGCGTGCGTCGATCCGCCATGAGGACACGGTAGCACCGCGCGATCAGGGCGGTTCTCTGTACGTTTCCGCCCAGCCGTGCGTGCGCCCATGCGGCGCGTACGCCGCGTGCGCTGCGTCAAAACGGCGTCGTTCAAGATTCACCACCCACGCGGAATGCGTTGCGGCGCTCGGGCCCTCGGATAGCATCGCCGGTCGACGATGAAGACGAGGGGGATCATGGCCGCATCCTCAAGGCAGCTCCTGGCGCGTGCGATTCCGCTCCTTGCGGGGAGCCTCGCGTTCGCGTTCACCTGCGCGGCGGGGTGTTCCTCGGAGGAAGAGGGCGACGGTGGCTCCACGAGCACGGAGACGCGGCCTCCGGCGACGCCAGAGTCGGCGCGGGCGGCGTACACCGAGGTGGACGCGCGGCTGATGCAGAACTGCAACGCCTGCCACGCGGGCTCGGTCGAAGACAACTTCCTCGAACCGGGGGACGAGGAGGGGCGCTACCAGCGGCTCAAGCAGTGGCCTGCCTTCATCACCCCGGATCCGCGGGACAGCGTGCTGCTCACCTACCCGAAGGAGAACGGGACGCACCCCGGGCAGAGCAACCAGGTCCACCCGGGCTCGGCGCTCGAAGCCGTGGACGGGCTCCGGGTGGCGATGCAGAACTGGCTCCTCGAAGAGGCGCGGCTCATCGTGGACGATCCGGCGGCAGGGCCGCTCGGGATCGGGACGGATCCGATCACGCCGATCCTGGGGCTGAACGTGCTCTACCTCGATGGGCTGCACCCCGAGCTCGATGGGGTGGCGATCACCTTCATCGCCGAGGAGGCGTCGTTCGGGCTGGCCCTCACGGATCTCGACGTCTACACGACGGACCTCACCGGGGTGACCATGGACCGGCCGAGGCTGGTGATCTACCCGCTCGGCGTCGAGGCGAAGACGGCGACGCTCACCGACGCCTTCAACTCCCTGAAGCTCGACGTGCCGGCGAGCTCGGTGCAGCAGATGGGCGAGGGGCAGATCTTCCTCACCGACTGGGTGCCCGAGGCGAAGATCGCGTTCCACTTCAAGGAGCTGAAGCCGTACACGGCGGCGGCGCCAGCGGGGAACCCGTGCCTCGACTTCCCGACCTTCGATACGCGGGCGAAGCCGCAGCTCGGGGCGTGCGTGGGGTGCCACGCCGACCAGAACAACGAGGCTCACCTGGCGATGAACCTGACAGGGCTCAACGACCCGGCCGCCGTTGCCGACACGTGCGCGCAGATCCTGGCGCGCCGGGTGCTGCCCGACGATCCGGGGAACAGCTTGATCTTCCTCAACACGGACCCGAGCGGGCCCGCGACGCATCAGTTCAAGTTCGGTGATCCAGGGGTGTTCAACACCTTCAAGAGCGAGATTACGGTCTGGATCGAGGCGGAGCGGGCGGCCGCGATGGCCGCAGGACAGTAGCTCCCACGCGGGTGGGGGATTGCGAGGTGCTTATGAGAACGTTGGCGACTCTCCTGGCGCTCGGGGCGGCCCTCATGGCGACCTCGTGTGCCGGTGACCTCCCGGAAGACGGTGGTTCCTCCGGGACTGCCTTCAACCCGAACGAGCCGGCGGATCCGGACAAGGAGCCGATCCCCGAGGAGGCATACGACATCCTCAACGAGCGGGTCGAGAGCCCCAACGAGGCGCTGCGCACGGCCTCGCTCAAGATCTTGCGGCGGTTCCCCACGCTCGACGAGATCACCGAGGTGGAGACGGGCGGGAGGGCCTCGTACGAGGCGCTGCTCGACGCCATGTTCGAGACGCCGGAGTTCTCCGAGCGGATGATCAAGTGGTGGCAGGACATCATGCGCCAGGGCGGCGCGGATCCGGGCGACGACCGCAACGCGGCGCCGACCCTGGCGGCGCAGCTCATCGTGGAGGGGCGGCCGTTCATGCAGGTGCTGACGGCGACCGACAACTGCTCGGCCTACGACGCGGCGAACAACGCCTTCGTGGCGGCGCCGTGCAACAGCGGCGCCCCGGCCGAGGCGGGGGTGCTGACCAACCCGGGGGTGATGCGCCAGTTCTACGGGACCATGGCGTTCCGGAGGGTGCGCTGGGTGCAGGAGATCTTCACCTGCCGGGATCTGCCGGTGGAGGAAGGGGCCACGCCCCAGGACGTGGGCGGCGGCGGCTCCTTCCAGGGGCCGTGGGCGTTCACCTCCATCTCGGGCGCGCCGGTGAACTTCCTGGGCACGGACGGGGTGGTCTGCGCGAACTGCCACCAGACGATGAACCACATGGCGCCGCTCTTCGGGCGCTTCGACATGGATGGCCGCTACCTGACGGACGGCTACGGGGTGGTCACCAACGTCAACGGCGAGGCGGTGCCCTCGCAGCTCGAGCACTGGCTGCCCGCGGGGCAGACCACGGCGTGGCGCTTCGGCAAGCCGGCGGCGGACCTGCCGGCGCTCGGCGCGGCGATCGCGGCGGACCCGCAGGTGCACGCCTGCATGGTGAAGCGGGCGTGGAACTTCGTGATGTCGAAAGAGGACATCGTGAGCGCCGGCGCGATCGTGCCGGACGAGATCGTCGCGCCGTTCCTCGAGCGGTTCAAGTCGGGCTTCGACCTCAAGGATACCTTGAGGGCGATGTTCAAGAGCGATGACTTCCTCAAGCGGTGAGCGGGAAAGGAGAGCGACAATGAAGCAAAGCACTTCGACCCTGTTCTGCCGCAGCGCGGCCCTGCTCCTCGTCTCGGCGGTGGTGTACGCCGCGGGGTGCGACGTGGAGGCTCCGACCCAGGTCGAGCCGGCGCACCCGAGCAACCATGACGTGATCGGCCAGGATCCGGACGCGACGTTCGGCGGCGAGGACAACACCTTCAACCACGCCGAGGATCTCAGCGAGAGCGGCCGCAAGACCGACGCGGAGGTCATGGCGCAGCGGCTGGAAGAAGGGCCGGCGCCGATCCGCACCCGGATGCACTCCTGCACGAAGCTGCCGGTGGAGACCCTGCGCAACGTGCTGGAAGACTTCGGGGTGAGCATCGACGCGGGCGCCGATCCGGGGCAGCCGCGCACGGCGGGGCAGCTCTACCGGGACGGCCAGCGCGCGCTCGGCATCGCCGAGTACAACGCCCGCATCAGCACGCCCCTCATCGCCAGCGCCGCGGGGGCCGCGAAGGGGCAGGACATCTGGATGCAGGCCGCCTCCGAGATCATCGCGGCGATGGAGACGCTCCCGCAGTGCATGAAGAACGGGCAGCCCGTGGCGATGTTCGACGCCAGCAACCGCTGCAACCGGGACGCGGTCACCTGCCTCATCGCCAGGCCCGCGACCGACGACCACGTCGCGCTCTGCAACGAGGCGGTGACCCGCGCCAGCGACGTCGACAAGGGCAAGATCATCGCCGTGGCCTCGTTGCTCGCGGCTGCGCACACGTGCGAGTAGGCGGGAGGTAACCATGGTCTGCGAGAAGACGAAGAACCTGCGCGGGAGTTCCCGCCGCACCTTTCTCAAGCTGACGAGCGCGATCGGGGCCGCGATGGCCCTCGACCGGGCCCGGGTCCTCGACGTGATCGCGGACAGCGGCGGCTCGGCGCTGGCCGACGAGGCGGCGAAGAGGCCGCGGAAGCTGTTCTGCATCAACGACGGCGGCGGAGGCTTCGCGTGGTACACGCAGCTCTTCCCCTGGCCCGACATCGCCGACGCGGCGCGGGGCAACATCTCGTACTTCGATCCGGCGACCGCGACGCCCGGCGACACGGACAAGCCGTCGCGGGTCAACGAGTACACGCCCTTCACCAAGCTCGGGAAGGGCAAGCAGATGAGCGTGATGATGTCCGGCACCATCATGGTGCACAGCGACGCGCACGCGGGGCCGGTCACCATGGACAACGGCATGGGCCTGCTGGCCGCGGCGGCGTCCATCCAGGCGGTGAACAGCGCGCTCGTGCCGGTCATCGGCATCCAGCCGTTCGTGTTCGGCAACGCCGACGGCGCGCCCGGGGTCACCCAGATCGGGAGCGCGGACGAGATGGTCGAGCTGTTCAACAGCGCGGCCTCCCAGTACGCGATCCAGGTGGGGAGCGACGCCGAGCTGTACGAGGCGATGTTCAAGGCCCAGGCCGGCCTGCTCCGCGCGGCGGATCGCCCGACCGTGCGGCGGCACCTCGACGTGGGCCGGTCGGCGGCGGGCTTTCTCGGGAAGAACCTCGCCGCGCTGCTCGCGCCGACGGACGACGACCTGGCGCGCTACGAGCTGGGCGCCGGCGTGGATCAGGTGATGTCGCAGCTCGGCCGCGCCCTGATCACCGCCTCCAAGGCGTTCAAGATGGGCCTGACCCAGATGGTCATCGCCCCCGGGCTGCGCGGCGATCCGCACGGCGCGTTCAACAACGTGGGCGGCATGCGCGACACGGTGCGCCGGCTGGGGCTGATGATGGACCGGTTCATGGAGGACCTCGACGAGGTCGACTCCGGGAGCGGGCGGCGGCACTCCGACGACGTGGTGATGCTCATCCACGGCGATACCCCGAAGCAGCCGCGCGAGAGGAGCAACTGGGACGACGGGACCGCGAACGGCACGAACTGGGTCTACGCGATGGGCAACGGCCGCCTGAAGACCGGGGCGTTCGGGGTGTACTCCGCCGACGACGGGGGCCCGGTGCACAGCGTCAACCCGGCCACGGGCGAGCTGGATCCCAACCGCTCCTCGGCGAGCACCACCTCCCAGGTGAACGCCGCCATCCTCTACGCCCTCTCGGGCGATCACGAGGTGGTGAAGCGCTACTACAACGGCAACGAGTCCTACAACGGCTACATCGTCGAGGACGTGGACGGCTGAAGCCCGCCCCTGACGCGAGCCCGCGACGCGCGTCGGTGACGCGAACGCGCGGGCTCGCTCCCCACCCGCACTCCTGACGCACGCCGCCCGCGCCCGGGCCGCCGTCGCTGGCGCCTGCAGGGTGGCCTTTCCCGGGGCCTCCTTCGCGATCAAGATGCGCGGGCGATGGGTGAGCAGGAGACCGCGTTCGACGTCGACTTCATCGTGGTCGGCTCCGGCTTCGGCGGGAGCGTGGCGGCGCACCGGCTGACCGAGAAGGGCTACCGGGTGGCGGTGCTGGAGATGGGGCGGCGGTGGACCCCGGAGACCATGCCAGAGACGAGCTGGTCCCTGTCGCGGTGGATCTGGAGGCCGGAGCTTTCGCTGCGGGGCTTCTTCAACATCCACCTCTTCCGGCACGTGATGATCCTGCACGGGTGCGCGGTGGGCGGGGGGTCGATCACCTACGCGAACACGCTGCTGCTGCCGCCGCCCAGGGTGTGGAGCATGGGGTCGTGGGCGGGGCTCGCAGACTGGGCGGAGGAGATGCCGGCGCACTACCAGGAGGCGAGCCGGATGCTGGGGGTGATCGAGAACCGGATCCTGGGGCCCGCAGACCTCTTGCTGAAGAAGGCCGCCGACGCCGCCGGGGTGGGGGAGACGTTCTACCGGACGCGCGTGGCGGTGCTGCAGGCGCCCGAGGGGGAGGCCGGGGGCAAGCGGGTGGAAGACCCGTTCTTCGACGGCGCGGGGCCGGCGCGGACGACGTGCATCGGCTGCGGGGGCTGCATGATGGGGTGCAGGTTCGGGGCGAAGAACACGCTCGATCTGAACTACCTGTACCTGGCGGAGCGGGGCGGGGCCGAGGTGCTGGCGGAGATGAAGGTGGTCGACATCCGGCCGCTGGGGGGAGGGGACGGGCGCGCGGGGTACGAGGTGACCGCGGTGCGGTCGACGGCGTGGGTGCGGAAGGCGCCGCGGCGGTTCACCTGCCGGGGGGTGGTGGTGGCGGGGTCGGCCCTGGGGACGATGGAGCTGCTCTTCAAGCTGAAGGACAAGGGGTCGCTGCCGCGCCTGAGCGCGCACCTGGGGGACAAGGTGCGGACCAACTCGGAGTCGCTGATCGGGGTGCGCATCCCGGGGAGCAAGGAGAGCCTGTCGCAGGGGATCGCGATCGGGTCGGGGATCTACGTGGACGAGAACACGCACATCGAGGCGACGCGCTACCCGGAGGGGTCGGACGCGATGGCGCTGCTCAGCACGTTGCTGACCCGGGGTCGGCCGGGGGTGGCGCGGGTGGGGACGTGGATCGCGACGCTCACGCTGGCGCTGCTCCGGCACCCGCTGAAGACGCTGCGGCTCCTGTGGCCCGCGGGGTGGGCGCGGGAGACGGTGATCCTCCTGTGCATGCAGGCGATCGACGGGCACATCGACATGCGCTGGAAGCGGCGGTGGTTCTGGCCGCTCCGGAAGGTGCTGGTGAGCGAGGGGGAGAAGATCCCCACGAACATCCCGGCGGCGAACGACTTCGCCGAGAAGCTGGCGGAGGTGTCCGGGGGGACGGCGATGAGCACGGTGACCGAGGTGCTGTTCGACATCCCGAGCACGGCGCACTGCCTGGGGGGCTGCATCATCGGGGACTCGCCGCGGAACGGGGTGGTCGATCATCGGCACCGGGTGTTCGGGTACAGGAACCTGTACGTGTGCGATGGGTCGGTGATCGGGGCGAACCTGGGGGTGAACCCGAGCCTGACCATCACGGCGCTGGCCGAGCGGGCGATGAGCTACATCCCGGCGGCGGCGGTGCACGGGTGGGATGACGGGGCGGAGTGGCAGGCGGAGCGGCCGCGGCTCGGGGTGGCGGAGCCGGTGGACCTGATCGAGCAGCCCAAGGCGCCCGTGACGGACGATCCGCCGGAGGTCTGAGCGGGGAGGACGCTTCAGGCGGAAAAGCCTGCCTCAGGGCCGAGCCGAAGCGCCCGCCGCAGGCCGCGGCGTCAGGTGCAGGTCGCGCGGGGCGCGTATGCTCACGGGTGGGTCACACGGTCCGCGCGGCGCGATGGACCTGATACACACGGTCGGGGACACTGCTCGCTTCCAGATGCGACGGGCGTCAGGCCCGAAGCGGCAGAACGCTCCGGAGATCGCGGGTGGATCGCGGAGTGGGGGGCCCCGACGAGCTTTGCTCGGCGGGGGGCGGGGGCGCGAGCCCCTGCCGTGTGAATGAGGGCAGGATCATGAGCTTCGCGAACGCCACGCCCTACATGGCTCTCGACGTGCCGATGCAAGATCACGAGGGGCGTGAGTTCGTCGTGGCGATCGTGAAGGCGTCGTTCGCGGTGACGGCGTCGGGGAAGCTCGCGCCCGCGGAGCCCGTGTCCATCCGCCTGAACGACGCGCTGTGGTACCCCGACGCGATCGAGAGCAGCCTCAAGCTCCCGAGCGATCTTTGCATCGAGAAGCAGGGGACGGATGTCGTCGTGGTGGGGCACGCGATCTCTGCGCATCCGGTCGAGGTCATGGACGTGGCGGTCAAGGTCGGCGGCGTGGTGGTGCCGCTCCGGGTGCACGGACAGCGCATGTTCTATCGGTCCATGATGGGCGTCTCGATCGGGCCCGCGGCGCCCTTCGAGCGGATGCCGGTGGTCTACGAGCGCGCGTGGGGGGGCGCCTCGGACGACCTCTGGATCGTGGAGAGCCGGAACCCCGCGGGCCGCGGCGTGGCGCGCAAGCCGAAGGACCTCGTCGACACGCCGGCGCCCCAGATAGAGCACCCGGCGCTGCCGCACACGTCGGCGGACGACGAGCACCCGCCCGTGGGGTTCGGGGCGATCCGGAGCCACTGGTCGCCGCGCAAGGAGTACGTCGGCACGTTCGATGAGGTGTGGGAGCGGACGCGCTCGCCGATGCTCCCCGCGGACTTCGATGTCCGGTTCAACAACGTCGCGCATCCCTCGCTGCGCTTCGAGGCGCCGCTCCTCGCCGGCGAGGCGATCGCGGTGCTCGGGATGTCGCCGGAGGGGCTCGTCCAGTTCGAGATCCCCGAGATCGCGGTGCGGATCGTGGGCCGCTCGGATCTCTCGGGGCGCGTCGAGGCGCGTCCCACCGTCGACACGGTGCTGATCCTGCCAGAGGAGGGCCGCGTCGAGCTGACGCTGCGCAAGGCGTTCCGGCTCGGGCGCGGGCGCGACGTGCTCCGGGAGCTGCGGGTCGAGCAGGCGTGAGCGGGAGCGGGAGCGCGGGCGGGGTGGGGCGTCCGGTACGGCGGAGAGCCTTTGCCGGACGGCGCTAACGCCACCCGCGCGTGAAGGCGGCGTCGTCGCGGCGTGCCTCCTCGGCGAGGGCGTCGAGGGCGAGATCGATCTCGGGCTTCGGGCGCGCGAGATCGACTGTCGCCCGGATCTCGGTGCGCGCCCCCAGCTCCGCGAGGCGCGCCTCGACGTGCGCCGCGGTGAGGGAGCCCGAGCGGCACTCGTCAGCGACGACCGAGGGCCTCCAGGGCGCCCCGCGCCGGTAGCGCAGCGCGGGGTCGAGCTTCATGCGCGTGATCGCGGCGCGCCAGGCGGTGATCTGGTCGCCTTCGTCGGGCGGGACGGCGTCGCCGAGCAGCGTGCGCAGCGCCTCCTCGGCCTCGTCGGCGAGGTCCTCGTCCTTGAGGTGGTGGAGGAGGAACGCCCAGATCCCCACGTGCCCGTACCGCGCGAGCGCCGAGAGGAGCGCGCCGTCCACGGGTGAGGCCGAGACGATCGCCTCGACGCGGGCCAGGTCGGTGTCGTCCCCGGCGAGCACGAAGAGGTCGAGCGCGCGAGGGCCGAGGTGCGCGAGGGGGGGGGCGCCCGCGCGCGCCCTTTCGTAGGGTGCGGTGTGGCCCATGCGGAGGAGCGCGGTCGACGCCGCGAGCGCGAGGTCGAGGTCCTCGGCGAGCGTCCAGCCCTCGAGCAGCAGTACGAGCGTCGGCGCCTCGTCGTGCCTCCACCGGGCGCTCGCGCGGATCGCGGCGCGCGCCATGGAGGTAGACCCGCGCGCGAGGTGCGCAGCGACGTCGACGGGCGTCATCGCGCCGGCCCGCACGAGGACGTCGATGCCGACGGCGCGCGCGGCAGGGACAGGCGAGGCGACGAGGTCCGTGGCGAGCGCGGGCGCGCGCGGGTGTGGCAGGAGCGCCAGGGCCTCCGCGGCGGCCGTGGCGTGCGCGTGCGCATCGCCGAGCCGCTCGAGGCCGGTGCGGAGCGCGAGGAGGGCGCTGTCGTCGTCGAAGCAGGCGAGTGCGAAGACGGCTGCGAAGGTCGTCCAGGGGTTGTCGGGGTCGGGGGGGGCGGCGGCGACCGCCCACCACGCGTCGATGGCGTGGAGGGGGTTGCCGAGCGCGAGGAGGGCGTCTGCGAGGCGCGCGAGCGAGAGTTCGATCTCGTCGCGGCTGGCGAGGGGGCGCGCGTCGCGGCTCCGGCCCCGAACCGCGATGTCTTCGAGGATCTCGTGGACGATCTGCACGCGGAAGGCGGTCACCGTGAGCGGGGGTGAGGCGTCGGTGCGGGTGACGGGAGCGGGCGGCGGGGCCAGCGCCTCGTCCGGAGCGAGGGGGCGAGGCGGCCGCCGTTCCCACGCGCGCGCCTCGGCGGCCCGGCGCTCTTCCTCCTCGGCGCAGGCCTCCGCGTGGAGGAGCGCGGCCATGGCCTCGACCATGTGCACATGATCCGTGGCGGGCGGCGCCTCCTCCGTGGCAGGCGGCGCCTCCTTCGTGGCAGGCGGCGCCTCCTCCGTGGCAGGCGGCGCCTGCGCCAGGGTGGGCGGCGCCGCCTCGGGAGCGGGTGGCAGCTTCTCCGTGTCGGGCGGCGTCTCGGCCAGCGCAGCCGGCGTCCCGGGGACGGCGTCGGGGGGCGTGGCGTCAGCGAGCATGGGGCGCGGGAGAACAGGGCCGAGCGCGACGGCGATCTCGGGGGCCGCGCGTCCCTTCATCTCGGCGCGCAACGAGGCGGCAGCGCGCGTTCCATCACCTCCGACCGCCCAGGCGAGGAAGGCGAAAGGCGGAGGCACGTCGAGGTCCGTCGCCCCGTGGCGGAGCAGCGCGAGCCCGTACGCGGCCGAGGCACCGCCGATCGCGGCGCCGAGCATGCCGAAGCGCGCTTCGAGCGACTCGTCCTGCCACCCCGCGCGGAACCGCGCCGCCTCGCGCGCAGTCGCGAGGCAGAGATCGCGGCGGCGGAGGGCGTCCACCTCCATCTGGCCGATCGCGAGGCGGACGGTGGCAGGCGCGACGGCGCGGACGACGGCGGTCATCGCGGCGCCGTCGGTGGGCTCGTCGTTCTCGTCGCTCGCCGCGCCCGCGGCCAGGGCGACGGCATCCACCCGGCCGACGACGGGATACCTCGCCCGCGCCGCCTCCGCGTCGTCCGCGACGACGAGGACCGCCGCGGCCTCCGAGGGGTGCGGGCGCCGCCCGATCCAGCGGTTCCTCGGCTGCGTGGCCGCTCTGTGCGCGAGGTACTCGGGCGAGACGAAGCTGTCGACCGCGACGATGATCCACACGCCCGGCGCCTGGGGGAGCGCCGCGTCGGCCGCTTCGAGCGCGGCGAACGTGCCCGTCTCCCCAGGGAAGCGGAGGATGCTCCGGGGATCGAGGCGGGCCGCGAGGACGCGCTCGATCTCCGCGGCCGTGTCCGTGGGGAGCCCTGGGCGCGGCCGCGGGACGACGAGGGCGAGGGTGATGGGCGCGCCGTGGAGGTCGTCCCTGAGGGGGCGGAGCGCGTCGTCGGTGGCGAGGGTCGCGAGCGCGGCCATGCGCGAGGCTGGGGGCGCGCCCACGTCGAGGAAGGGCGCGTGGTAGAGGCGGATGGGGTTTCCGTCGGCGTCCGCGAAGGCTGGGCGCGGGGGAGAGGGGAGCACGACGCGCCCGAGGAAGACGTGATCGCGCGGCGAGAGGCCGAAAGGGGACACGAGCCCCGTGCCCAGGACCGCGAGCGTCATGAGGTGCTCGACGCTCCTTTCTGCTTGGTCGTCCCGGTGACCTCGATGGTGCTCGCCTCGACGAGGACGCCGGAGGGCGAGGTCGAGAGCCTGGAGCCGCCGACCACGAAGGTGACGTGTGCGCCCTTCATCTTCAGCGCGCCGCCGATCTTCACCTTGAGCGCCGCGCCTGCCTTGATCGTGTGGGTGCCCCCGGCCTTGCTCTTCAGGGCTCCGGCGATGGACGTCTGGAGCGCGCCGGTCACGTCGCGGGTGAGGGTGCCGGCCGACGTGATCGAGAGGCTCCCGAGGGCCTCGCTGGAGGCGCCGAGAATGTTCACGCCCGCCTGCCCAGCGCGGATGTTGTGGCTCGCGCCCACGAGGAGCGTCGAGGGGCCCACCGTGGTCCAGCCGATCGTCCCCGGGGTGGCGACGCCCAGCGCAGCGCCGATGATCTCGGTCATCATGCCTTCGACGATGGTGTTGCGGTGGCCCGGTCCAGGGCCCTGGGGGCCGGCGGTGTCGGACGCGCTCGATGCGCCACCGCCGCCCGCCTGCGGGGCCTGCGCGAGCGGTCGTTCCGCCCAGGGGCGCGGCATGGCCTCGGCGATGGCGCTGAGCGCGACGCTCCCGCCGGGCACGAGGGCGTCCGCCGCCATCGCCAGGGAACCTTGCACGGCCGCGAGGCCGCCCTGCTTGTAGCCCTGGTAGCCGACCTGGGCCAGGCCGGCGGCGGCCGACACGAACGCGCCCACCTTCCCGAGGGAGCCGACGCCCTGGAGCGCCGCCGATTTGGCGAGGTTCAGCGCGCCCGAGACGGGGTTGCCGACCTTCTCGAGGCAGGCGCCGCCGATGATGACGCTCTCCGAGCCGACGCCGACCTGGAGATCGCCTTTGACGTAGATCGACTGCATCCCTCCGACCGATGCCGACTGCGAGCCGAGGTCGTTCAGGTAGGCCTCCGTCACGGAGATGCTCTCGCTCCCGCCCACCGAGAGCGTTTGCGAGGCCTTCACCGTGAGAGCTTCGTTCTTCACGATCTGGGTGAGCATGTCGTGCGCGATGGTCAGCTTCTTGCCGAACCCGGCGCCGACCGCGATGACCTCCTTGCCGGCGGCGTCGTCGAAGCGGATCACGTTCTGGCGGGCCGCGCCGGGAGAGCTCGACGTGCCGACGACGGTCGCGGTCTTGTTGGCGGGGAGGCTGTAAGGCGGGGGGTGCTTGTTGTTGTAGAGCCGGCCGATGACGTAAGGGCGATCGGGATCGCCATCCTCGTAGGCGACGACGACCTCCCACCCGACGCGGGGGAGCAGCATCGATCCCGGCATCTGGGGCTGCATGACGCGGATGCGCAGGCTGCTCTTGTCGTCCTGCGTGCCCTCGCGATCCCAGGGGAAGTGGACGCGCACGCACCCGAGAGCGTCGACGTGGACCTCCTCGCCGGACGCGCCGGTGACGAAGGCCGTCTGCACGCCCGCGATCTTCGGGCGCGGGGTGATGCGGGGCAGGCGCAGGGGGGTGTCGATGGGGATGGCCTCCACCTCGAGCGTGTGCGCGCCTCCGGAGCGGAAGTGGTGCTTCAGGCCGACGACGAGGTAGCCGCCCGCGACGTGCGTCCGCGCGCGCAGATCGGGCGAGGGCTCCACGTCGACCCGCACGCCAGGCGCGAGCGCGAAGGCGGTGGTGCCGAAGGAGACGGTCGTCGCATCAGCGCGCAGCGCCTCGAGCGCGAGCCTGGCCCGTGCGTCGCCAGCTCCCGGGTCACTGAACCGCCCGGGGGCCGTGTACACCTCGGTGTCCTGCTCGGGCCCCTTGCCGCCCGTCGCCACGCCCTCGAGATTCACCGCGGGGTTGCGGTAGTCGTAATCGCGGAGGGTGACCTTGCCGGGACGGCGCAGGTGCCGCGAGCGCGGCGCGAATGCGGTGGGGCGCGCCGCTTCGTCGCCCGCGCGATCGAGCAGGACGAGGGGCTCGTCGAGCACGGCGGCCGCGGCCGTCGAGGTGTCGGCGAGGATGAAGGTCTCGCTGGCCTCGCCGGCCTCGAAGCGGAAGGAGAGGCCGTCGTCTTCGCAGAGCCGGCGTACGAATGCGGCGTCGGTTTCGCCGTACTGCACGACGTACGGGCGCGGGTCGTGCGTGCCGCGCACGTCGACGCGGACGGCGCTGTCGCCGAACGCGCCATCGGCGACCACCTGCCTCACGATGTCCGGGGTGGCGAGGTTCTGGAAGGTCTTGGTGCGGGTGCGCAGCTCGAGCTGGGCGAACATCGAGCGCACGATGAGCTTGTAGTTCCGGGCGGCGTCGCGCGACGAGGTGGCGAGCGCCGAGCACCGCGTGACGATCCCGGCGATGGTCCGCGCGCCGTGGCCGCCCTCGATCACGACGAGGCAGCCGCGCCCGACGACCGCATCGCGCGCGAAGGGCTCCGGCGACGTCCCCTCGATGGTGAATTCGTGCGCCTCGCCGAGCCGCTCACGGCCATCCATGGCATTGCAGAGGAGCGTGATCGCGGGGTCCTGAAACGATATCGAGACGCTCATGGGAAACCTCAGAATGGTTCGAGGTCACGCTTGACCATCTCGAGAGACCCGGCGAGGGCCTCGTAGTGCAGGAGATCCAGGGCGCTCCCGTGGAAGTTCGCCGTCGGGCGTCCCTCTGTTTTCGGCAGGAGGCCGCCCATGGACATGGATTGCCGGAGGTAATCGACGAAGGGGAGCGCGAACGCGTCGCCCTGGCGGACGATGCCCTCGACGCCGCCGGCCGTGGGGACGAGGAGGAACGGGCTTTCGTCGGGCTCCTGCTGGTCCGGATCGAATTTCGTGGCTGGATCGGGGCCGATGACGATCTCCCCGTCGCTCTCTTGCAGGTCACGGGGGAGGCCTCGGTTCGTGGAGGCCCTGTGCGCCCTCGTCCGCTGGGCTGCGGTCCGCACAGGATGGATGACGAGCGGGTCCGTCACCTCCCACGCCGGGCCATTCCACCACCACGCGAGCGATGCGAGGTTCACCGCGCCGGTGTGGTCGTAGAAGGCGCGCAGCGAGGCAGGGAGTGGCCCGCCGATCACGCGCGTGATGGCCTCGTACGAGGCGGCGCGGGCGGGGTCCGGGGCGAGGAGCGCCTTCTTCGTCACGCCCGCGCCCTCGAGGGTGCGGAAGCGCGCGACGATCCGCGTGAGGTTCTTCCGCGCGCGGGCCATCGTCTCGCGCGCGACCTCCGTCGCCTCGTCCGCGAGCGCGCCCGCAGGCGGTCCGGGCAGCTCCGCGAGCTCTCGCCAGACGGCTTCGTGCTCGCCGGCACGGTAACGATCGAGCCAGCGGGGAGGCGTCGCGGGAGCCCAGGGCGCCGGGGGCGCGGGCTTCGCGAGGGGGTTGCCCGCGGCGTGGAGCGCTGCGTCGCGGGCCTGCCTGTCGCCCTGGGAGAGCACCGTGCGCGCGAAGGTCCCGAGCCGGGGGTGCTTCACGAGGCGCGCGGCGATGGGGAGCCAGCCCGGATCGGATCGCAGGAGGCTGCCGCTCTCCGTTCGCGCGATGTAATCGCCGTGCGCGATGAGGGTGCCCGTTCCCACCGCCCAGATGTCGTGCGCGAGCTTCGCGCCCGTCTCGGTCGCCACGGCTTCGTCCGTGAAGTAACGCGCGAACCGCGCGCTCGCCGCCGTCGGATCGAGCCTGTACATCGCCTCGATGGGGGTCTTGATCTCGGGGGCGACGTGGTGCGCGTCCCAGCGCAGTGAGGCCTTCCGCGCGCTCTTGTCGAGATCTGCCGCGATGGGATCGAGGGCCTCGCGCGTGCCGAGGGAGAGGAGCGCTTCCTCGACGAGGGGACGGAGGTCGCCCCCCCGCATGGAGAGGAGCAGGGGAGCGGCGGAGGTGGCGCGGTCCGTCGCGAGGGTGCGGACGAGCCATGTCACGACCTCGCGCTCGCCGCCCTCTGCGGTGAGGGCCAGCTCGGCGAGGCGCGCCATCCTGGCCTCGGGCGTGGCGAAATCAGAGCGCGCGCGGAGGACCTCGTCGAGCCCTTCGGAGCCGCGACCGTCCCAGGTGACGAGC
The DNA here is from genome assembly GCF_000601485.1 of Chondromyces apiculatus DSM 436. Taxonomy (GTDB): domain Bacteria; phylum Myxococcota_A; class Polyangia; order Polyangiales; family Polyangiaceae; genus Chondromyces; species Chondromyces apiculatus. The sequence continues at coordinate 155,884 of NZ_ASRX01000003.1, read as the reverse complement.
CCGGCCCGGAGCGCCGCGCGGAGCCTCTCCCAGGGTACTGCCGCGCGCGCCGCGAGCGGGACGTGCGCGTGCCCGTCGGCCTTCCCGCGGAGCCAGAGGTCGACGCGGGTGTCCACCGGGAGGAGCGCGATCATCGCCGGGTAGACGGCGCCGAGGCTCCAGTAGATCCACGTCTCGACGTCCTGCGGCCCGAACGCGCGGTAGTCCTCGTCGAGCAGGCGAAGGAAGTGCGGGATTGCCGCGCGCGCCTCTCTGGCCACGAGGAGCGGGAGCGCAGCGCCGAGGACCTCGGCGTCGCGGCGGGCGAGGCCCTCGGCGAGGTGCACGGCGTCGGGATACACCTCGGCGAGCTCCACGCGATCGAACGCGAGGGTCGCTGGGTTGACGCGCAGGCCGGTCATGATCGCGTCGCGGGCGGCGATCGCGTGGAGCGCCTCGGCGGGCGCGGCGTCGAGGGCGATGCACACGGGCTCGATCGCGGCGCGGATGCGCTGGCTCAGCTCGGATTTCGTGGTTTCCACGGGGGCCTCACCAGTTCGGATCGACAGGGGCGTTGGGGGGGATCGCGGGGGGGTTGAACGCGGGTCCGGCCGGTGTGCTCGACGACCGGAGCGGCGACGCCGTGACGCCGCCCGTCGACAGGATGTGGTTCGTGCAGTTGCCACAGTGCGGGATGCTCGCGCCGACCGCGCGCTCGCCCGTCCCTTCGCGCTGCCCGAGGTTCACCTCCGCGTGGGCCTTCTTTCCGGTTCCCGGGTCCATCGAGCAGTTGCGGCGCCCGACCTTCTCGCCGCGATCCGACATCGAGATGGGATCTCGCGGGTTGAGCTTGCCCTGCGCCCGCATCTCGTCGGCTTTCGCGTTGGTGTTGTCGGCGGCCTTCTTCCGCATCGGCGCGAATTTGTTGAGCCACTGCTGGAACTCGGCCCTGTTGTAGAGGCCCAGGGGATCCACGTGCTCGGTGGGGCTGCCGTTGAACGCGGAGAGGTTGTTCCCCCCATCGAGCCCGAGCGGGTCCGTCGAGAGCCACCGCGCCGTCTCGGGGTCGAAGTAGCGGTGGTGCGCGTACGCGAGGCCCGTCTCCGGATCGTGCCAGTGGCCGAGGAGCCGGAACGGAGGCCGCGCGCGGGCGTCGTCTCCCGCTTCGGCGATGATCTCGCCCCAGGCCGAGACGAGGCCAGCCCAGGCGACGCGGCCTTCCCGATCGACGACCTCGCGCACGACGCCACGGCGGTCGGTGACGTAGGCGAAGGTCTCGCCCCCGCGCCGCTCGAGGACCGGGAGGAAGCTGCCCGGCTCGTGAACGAACACGCGCTCGCCAGCGTCCGAGTCGATCTCCATCGCGACTTCGTCGCCATCCCAGACGTAGTCGACCGTGCGCACGGCCGGCTCGTCCAGGGGACCCGCGTCGGGCCTGCGGGTGGTGACCGTCTTGCGCATGCGGCGACCGAACGGGTCGTAAAGGAAGAGCAGGTGCACGCCGGAGGGCAGGAGCACCTCGCGGAGCTGGCCTCGCGCGTCCCAGAGGTACTCTGTCACCGCGCCGGTTTCGCGCTGGATGAACCTCCGTCGGCGCCTCCGGACGTCGTACTCGTACGAGCCACGCTCGGTGCGCAGGAGGATGTTGCCGGGCCGCATGCCCCACCGGGGAGGCGGCGCTCCTCCTTGCGAGGCGCCGACGACCGAGTCCGCGGCGTCGTACAGGAAGCGCTCGTCGCGGTGGTGCGAGCGGTGCTCTTCGAGCGCGCCCGTCGGGCCGTGAGAGGCCACCGTCGTCCCCCACCGCGCGTCCGTCGTCGCGCGCAGGCGCGCGTGCGCGCCGTACTCGTGGCGCCGGTGCGCGACGAGCCCCTCGGAGCCGCGCTGCGGGGGCACGGCGGCGCGCTCGTCGGTGGGCTCATCGTTCGCGTCGTAGGCCTTGGTGATGTCGAGCCCCGACGCGTACAGGTACCGGCGCTCCTCGCGGCCCACCGCGTCGCGCTGGAACAGGACCTTCTCACCCTGGTGATCGAGGCCGATGAGGCTCCCTTCGCCGTCGAAGAAGTACCGCGTCGTCTCTCCGTTCGGCAAGGTGCGCGCCGTCCGCGCCCCGAGCGCGTCGTATTCCCAGCGCACGGTGCGCCCCTGGATCGTCTCCTCGACGAGACGGCCTGCCTCGTTCCACGCCCGCGTGACGACGACCGTACCGAGCGGGTCCTTCACGGTGGCCTTGAGGATGTCGCCGTCGTCGTTCCGCTCGTACGTCACGGCGCCGTGCGGCGTCGTCTCGGTCGCGAGGAAGCGCCGCTCGTCGTACTCGTAGGCGATCCACGTGTCGTCCACGAACTCGACCCGCGCGAGCTGGTCGGCGCGCGAATGGGAGAACCGCACGACCTCGCCGTCGAAGGCGACCTCCTCGGCGATGCGCCCCGCGCGGTCGTAGACGAACTCGTAGGTCTCACCCATCGGGTTCGTGACGGCGCGGAGCCGCTCGAGCAGGTCGTACGAGAAATCCCAGGTGCGCCCGTCCGCGAGCGTCTTGCGCGAGACGACGCCCGTGCCGGCGCGCTCGGTGCGGATGACGGTCCCGTGGGAGTCCTCGCTGGTGACGATGTTGTCGAGCGCGTCGTACGTGTACCTGAGGACCGTGCCGTCCGGCATCTGGTGCTCGATCAGGCGGCCCAGGAGGTCATGGCCGTACCTCGTCACCCGGTCGATCGGGTCGCGCTCCTCGACGACGCGGCCGAGGGGGTCGTACGCATAATGGTACGTCGCGCCGCGCGCATTCGTGTAGCGGACGACGTTGTGGCAACCGTCATAGGCGATCTCGCACAGGATGCCCTGCGGCCCCGCCGCGCTGACGAGCCGCCCATGCTCGTCCTGCGTGTACTGCTCCACGTGTCCCTGGGGGCCGACGATGGCGGTGAGCGCGCCGCGGCGGTCGTAGTGCAGCTCGTGGACACAGCCGGAGGGCTCGATGCGCCGGCGGAGGAGGTCGTCATCGTCGTGCTCCCAGGCATCGACCAGGCCTCCGGGCGAGGTGATCTGGGCCCTGTGCCCGCGCGCGTCGTACGCGATCTCCCAGGCCTCACCCGCGGCGTTCACCTTCTTCGTGACGAGGCCGTCAGGGTCGACCTCGTACGACCACGACTGGCTGCCGTCGAGCGTCGCGTAGGAGAGGGGCTCTCCGCGTGGATCCACCTCGTAGATGCGCGGCGCGGGGTTGCCGGAGGTGACGATGCGGTTGTCGGTGGCCTCGTAGGTGAGCTCGACGTTCTGGAGGTTCCTGTCGGCGTGCGCTCGGATGCAGCGATCCGAGCCCGGCTCGTACGTGTAGCGGAAGGTGACGATCCCGCGGATGTGCTTCTCGATGAGCCTGTGCGCGGTGTCGTACACATACCGGTCGGTGCGCCCGAGGGCGTCCGTCGCGGCGACGAGATCGTCGTTCTCGTCATAGGTGTACGTGACGTGCTGGTGCGCGCGGCCGTCGACCCGGACCTCGACGCGGACGATGCGGCCAGCCGTGTCGTGGCTGAGACATACCTCGCGCTTGGCGGTCTCGACGATCGCGACGAGCCGCTCTCCTTCGTAGGTGAGCGTGATGCGGTTGCCGAACGGATCCCGGATCGTATGGAGGCGGGGGTGCCCGTCGGGTACGAGCGGTGAGAACTCGCGCACGAGGCGCGTGTCGAGCTGCGTGACCTCGAAGTCGTCGCGGTAGCGCGCGATCCGGAGCCGCCGTCCGCGCAACACGACGTCGCGCATCGGCTCGGGTGTGGCGAACGCGATGAAGCGGCCGTTTTCGTCGCGCAGCCGTGAAGCTGCGCCGTCCGTCTCGATCCACTGGTCGAAGGCGTGCGTGAACCCGCTCCGCCCGAGCGGACCGGGCTCGCCGGCCCTGCCCGACGCATGGAAGCGGCGCCACTCGAAATCGAACTTGCCCGGGAGCCAGATGTCCCGCACCTCGTCGACGACCTCACCGGTGGCGACGGCCACGGGGTCGCCGCACTGGACGACCTTGCAGGGGTTCCTGGAGGCGTCGGCCATGGCAGCGATGAGGCCCGCCCCTTCCAGCAGCACGCTCTCGGACTGGTGCAGACCGGGGGAGGACTTCGGGCTCTTCGCGTGGGTCGGGATGTTGAGGCTCACCGGATCGCCCGTGAGGGCGGGGTTCTCCTTGCTGCTGCTCAGCTTGATCTCGGAGGCGCTCGCCCTGATGACCTTGGCGAGCCCGACGACGACCCAGTTGATGCTGTCCGCGCCGTTCGGGGGCTTCATCTCGCAGGGCTTGGCAGGCGTGTTGGCGGGCTGCTCGACGTCCATGCAGCTACCCTTCACGAGGATGGGCTTGTCGACGATCTCCTTGTCCCGGCGGAGCGTCCCCGTGTGATTGCCGACGGAGGAACTCTTCGCGACGTACATGAACGGGGCCGGCGTGAAGGGCGTCGGCGCGGGTGGCGCCACCGGGGGCAGGATACCGTTCACGGCCGGCGGCCCAGGCGCCACGTGACCGCTCCCTTCGTGGACGATCTTGCGCCCATCGGCGACGGTATCCGGCATGTCAGGGCAACTCCACGCGCGTCGAGACGAGCCGGATCAGGGTGCCCATGTCGATCGTCATCTTGTCGCCCTGGAGGCGCAGGACGCCGGCCTTGTCGACCGTGATCGCGATGGGGCCTGCCTCGATGCGCAGCGTCTGTTCGGCCTTGAGCCGGATGGACTTTGCAGCGAACGCGAGCGCCCCGTCCTCGTCGACGCCCACCGACCGCGTCGTCTGCACCGCGCCCACGATCGTGGGGCCACGCTCGGTGTCGCACGCGAGGATCATGCGGCCGTGGCGCAGGCAGTCGTCGATGAGCGCTGGCTCGACGCCGTCCGCGAGCACCGCCGCGAGGCGCGCACCCGCCGTCGTCCGGATCCGGTACGTGTCGCCCGCGCGCATCTCGACGGTCGCGAGGTGAACGCCGGGCCCGAGCGTCGCTGCGCGCTCACGTTCCCTCTCGCGCCTCGCCAGCGTAGCTGTTTTCGTCATGGTCCCTCCTCTCACGTCAGCGGTAATGGGCTTCGCCCTTGTCTTCGTTCTCGGTCGCGGACTTCACGTTCCCCGTGATGGTGATCGTGCTCGGCGTGATCTGGATGGTGACGCCGCCCGCCTTGAGCGTGATCTTCGCGGTCGCGCGCACGGTGATCTCGGAGCCCTTGAGGTTCGCGGACCCGCCGACCTTGTACGACGCCGCGGCGGCGAAGCTCTCGGTGCGGTCGGCCCCCGCGGTGACGGTCCGGCTCGCGAGCGTCTCTCTCATGACGCCCTTCACGTTCATGGCCACCCGCGACGCCTTGATGCTCTTCTGGCCGGAGACGACCTCGGTCGAGGCGCCGAGGACGCTCACGTTCGCGCTCGCGCCAGCGACCGTGTTCCATGAGGCACCGACGACGACCATCGAAGGACCCTTGACCGCGCGGTTCGAGCTCTCGATCGCGGCCTCGGCCTTCGCGGCGCCCACGAGCCGCGAGAGCGTCGCGGCCGAGGCTCCGTGGTCGCCGCCGACGTTGAACGTGCGCAGGCCACCAATCGCGACGGACTCGGAGGCCGCATGGATGAGGTGGTTCGAGGTGACGTTCACGGTCCGATTCGCGCCGATCGCATAAGACTGAGCCCCCCCGACGGTGTTGCTCAGGACCTTTCCCACGATGAGCGTGCGGTCCGCCGCGACGTTCCAGGTGTCGTCTGCCTTGATGGTCGTCTTCTTGTCGCTCTCCGTGCGCTCGCTCCAGTCCTTCGACGCCACGAAATTCATGGCCTCGTTGCCAGCCGAGTCATCCGTCTCGATGAGGTTCGCGCTCCCGCCCCCGGGGGTCGAGGACGAGCCGAACGCGCTCACGACCTTGTAGCCGGGGAGCGAGGAAGGCGGCGGCGACGTCGCGTTGGCGACGCGGCCGAGGATGAACGGAGGATCGCCGGAGAGGCCGCAGAACCCGATGAGCACCTCCCAGCCGACGCGCGGCTGCATGAAGCCACCCGAGAGCGGTGGCTGCACGGCGCGCTGTGCGGCGGAGGAGGTGTCGTCCCTGGGCCGGCGCCTGTCCCAGCGGTGAAAGACGGTGACTCGTCCGTAGCGATCCGCGCTGATCTCGGCGCCCGGCGTTCCCGTCACGATCGCCGTCTGCACGCCCCCGGGCGGCGGCGCCTCACCGGGGGGCGCGCGGTAGCCGTGAGCGGCGGGGACGGCGACGATCTCGGACGTGTGCGCGAGCCCGTCGGGTCCGGTCGAGATCTCGTCGCGCACCTCCAGGACGAGCCACCGCCCGCTGACCTCGTCGCGCTCGGGATCGTGGAGCGTCACCACATAGCCGGGCACGAGCCTCTGGCTCGTCGTCTTCGCCCGGAGGACCGTCTCGCGGCCGTTGTACTGTTCGAGCCGGATCTCCGCGAGGGCGACGCCGACGTCGGGATCCAGGTAATGGCCCGGGAACTCGTAGCGTTCGCGCGCGCCCTCTCCCTCGCTCTTGACCGCGAGATCGAAGCTGGGCTTCTCGAAATCGTAATCGCTGAGCGCGACCCGGTCCGACACGAGGACGCCCGTGAGCGAGGCGTCGAACACCGACTCCCCGGAGACGAGCCCGGCGCCCCCGCGCACGGGCAACTCTGGCACGCCCTCGTGATCGTCGAAGCCACCTGGGCTGTCCGAAAGGACGATCTGATCCGCCGCGTCACGCGGCAGGTACCAGGTGATGCCCTCCTCCGCGCAGAGCCTCGACACGAAGGCGAGGACGCTCTCGAAGGCCTGAACGCACTGCGACCGCTTCGCGAGGGCGCGCACGACGCGCCTGTCGGTCGTGATGCCTCGCTCCCCGAGCACGGCTTCGATGATCTGGAGGGCGTCCTGATCCACGAAGACCTGGTAATCGACGGTATCTTCGAGCAGCGCGATCGAGGGGACGAGCGTGAGGACGACGTCATCGCCCAGGCACTCAAGTGCGTCGACGATGCCCACGATCGTCCGCTCCGTCCCCTCGGGGAGCGCGATCGTGAGCGTGGCCTTCGCGGAGACGAGCACTGTCTCGTCGATCTCGGCGGGGGCGCCGTCGCCGTCCTCCGCGGCGCAGGCGAGCTCGAATGAGAATGGCGCGTGGATCCGCTCCCGTCGCGCCACGCGGAGCACACGCCAGGTGGCGTCGGCGCCCTCGATCTGGAGGTCGTACCCTTCCAGGGGTGGCGCGCGCGTCACTTCTGCACCTTCGCGCCGCCCTGGCGCTTGATGGTCCCCTTGAACTTGCTCTTGCCCTTCTTGATCCTCATCGTCCCGCCGGAGAGGCTCATCTCCGTCGCATCGAGGCTGGCGGCTTCGATCGTGATCGAGGGCGCTTCGAGGACGATCGGGCCCCCCGCGGTGAGCTTCACGCTCCCGCCGACCGAGATCTCCCCGACTCCCTTCGCCGCCGTCGAGATGCCGCCCCCCGCCTTCTCCTTCGTGGCGCCTGCCGTGACGCTCTTGGCCCCGCGCACCTTCTCCGAATAGGCCCCGGCGGTGACGAGCTTCTTCGCCGCGCCGACCAGCTCCGTTCGCGTCGCGACGACCGTCTCGCTCACCCCGAGCCCGCCGGCGAGCGCCATGCTCGACCCGACGATCTCGGTGAACGCACCCTTGACCGAGTAGTTGGCCTGGTTGCACTGGATGCCGTAGAGCGCGCCGACGATCTCCGTGTAGCCGCCCTTCACGCCGACGACGCGGTTGGCGGTGATCTTCTGATACTCCGCGCCACCCACGGTCTCGCTGCGGCTTCCCTTGATGGTGATCCCGTAGTCGGTGCCGACGTTGACGGTCTGCGACGCGCCGACCGTGTGCGTGTCCGAACCCGTGACCTTCGCGATGAGCGAGAGCCCGACGTCGTGCGTCTCGTTCGCGCCCACCTTCGAGACGGCGCTCCCGCCGACGGTCACCTCCTGGTCCTTCGTCGCGTGCATGAAGAACTCCTGCGCGCCGGCGTCGTCTGCCATGCGGATCTCGTTCGTCGATCCGCCCCCGGGCGAGGTGGCCGACTGCAGCGTCGTCGTGGCCTTCTTGCCAGGCATGCCGTAGGGCAGGACGGCGGTCGCGTTGTACATGCGCCCGAGGACGAGGGGCCTGTCAGGGTCTCCGTCGACGTGGGCGACGGGGACCTCCCAGCCAACGCGCGGCAGGATCATCGCCCCGCTCATGTTGAGCTGCAGGGTGCGCACCCACGCGGAGGACGTGTCGTCCGTCTTGCCGCCGCGGTCCCACGCATACCGGAGCTTCACGCGCGCGAGGTCGTCGACGTGGATCTCCTCGCCGGCTGCCCCCGTCACGATCGCCGACGCGACGCCGGCGAGCGCGGGCCGCGCGTGCCCCACCGCCGGCCGGTACGTGCGGTCGACGAGCGGAACCATGACGACCCGGTTCGAATAGGCGCGCGTCGACGTCTCGCTCCGCGCCCCCAGGACGATGGTGTGCTCGGCGGAGACGATGAGGTACTTGCGGTTCATCCACTCGTCGGCGCACGCCTCGACCGTCACGGCGCGACCCGACCCGAGCCGGATGCAGTTCGAGCGAGCGAAGGTCGCGTCCTCGTCGCGCTTGAGCTGCTCGAGGCGCACCCTGGCGCGCGCGGCCGCCACCTCACTGGTGAGCACCCGCGCCGGGTACTCGAAATACTCGCGCCCGCCTTCTCCCGCCTTGCCCTCGATGGGCACATCGGGCGCGCGGAGATCGTAATCGATGACGTGGACCGCATTCGGCGTGAACGAGAGCGCCGCCTCCAGCTCGAAGAAATGGCGGATCTGCAGGTTTCCTCCCTGGTCCTCGAACGGCAGCAGGGGCGTGCCTACAATGTCGTCGTGCGCAGCCGGATTGTCGCAGAGGATGAGCTGGGGCTTTCCTTCGTCGGTCGTGCTGAAAAAGAAGGCAATTCCCTCTTCGGCGAGGAGGCGCTCGATGAACGCCCAGTCCGTCTCGCCGTACTGCACGGCCATGAAGCGCGGCAGGTACGCGCCGCGGAGGTTCCAGACCACCTGATCCTCCGGGAAGCCAGCGTCGCGAAGCACCTCCGAGACGATGTCCTCGGTCGTCTTGTCGACGAAGACGCGGTGGTTCGAGCGCAGCGTCAGGAGATGCTCGGGTGGCCGGAGGCCGAGCACGAAGGCACCTCCATCCCGCCCTTGGCCCCGGCTCTCGACGGCTGCGACGATCAGCCCCACGAGGCGCGTCGTCCCCTCTGCTTCGTCGATGAAGGTCACGGTGGCCGATGCACCGATCGTGGCTGCGCGATCGAGCACCTCGCCGCAGACGATGCCCACCTCGAAGAGCGTGAAGGCGTTCATCGCTTCTTCGCCGTGCAGCGATACGATTGCGGTGCCGGGTGGCAGCGCGTCGCACGTCACGTTCACCCCCACCGTGGACATCGAGATGAATCGTACTTCATTTCGGTGCTCGAAGAACGCCGTTGCCGTGCAGAGGCGGCCGTGCGACCTCTCTTTCATTGATGAATTCGGGGGAAGATATGGACAAGGTGCCGATTTCGCTTCGGAACCCGCGCCTCCTCGGCGTGACGCTCGCGGATTACGCGAATGTCCAGGCCGGTATCGCCGAAGGGCTCGATCTCTCGGCGCTCCTCCAGAATGAGGGTGTGGACGTGCGCGCCTGGGATGCGGCGTCGGCGTTGTGGGCGGACCGCATCGCAGAAGACGACGAGGGCTCCCTCGAATACGCCTATGACGCATTCTTTGAAGCCGCGCTGGACCGCTTGTGGCGCGCGATTCCACCGCTCGACATCGACCTGCGTGCCTGGCTCGATTTCGTCCGCCTCTGGTCCGCGCGCGAAGATCCCCTGGGTTGCCTCGCGGGGCTCGGGATGCGTCCCGCGGACATCATCCGGCTGAACAAGCACTGGGCGCGGCGGCTGCGCGCCGATCTCGCGCTCGCGCGTGAAGCCGAGGCGATCCTCTTGCGCGAGCCCGGCCCCATGCCCAGCATCAGCCCCTCGCCAACGCTGCTCCGACCACTGGCGCCGGCGGAGCGCCCACCCGTGGACGAGGACCTCCCGCTGCCGGTCGCAGAGGATGACGAGGACGAGGACGACGCGCAGACCTCGACCAGGCGGCCGCGCCTTTTCGTGGATCCGCCAGGCTGGGAACGCCCTGAGCGGGAGCCGGAGCGGGAGCCGGAGCAGATGGATGCCGCCCTCTCGCTCGACCAGTACGCTTCGTTGTGCGCCGAGCTGGCGGTCTTCCCGGCCTCACACGAAGCGATTTTTCAGCGTCACGGCCTCGATCCCGGGGTGAACCGGGACGCTATCGGCGCGGCCTGGAGCGAGCGCCTTCAACGCGATCGAGCGCAGTACGAGCGGTGGCAGGAGCTGTACCGCACCTACCACGATTACTGGACGAAGCGCGGCGCTCCGGCGCAGTGACCTCCCCCATGAGGGTGTGGTGGCTGTCTCAGGCGCGGGCTGCGCGGTGCTTCCGTCGCGCGAGGAGGCCGAGGGCCATCAAGCCGAAGGCCGCGAGTGCTCTGGTGTTCGGCGTGCCCGCCGTGCTCGGGGCAAAGCCCGTGGTGGAGCAACCGCCGCCGGCTTCCTCGTCAGGCTGCAAGCCGCTGGGGTTGCCGCCTGGGCCGCTGCTATCACCGCTGGATCCACTGCTGGTGGCGCCGCCGCTTCCGCCGGTCGAGGTGCTGCTGGTCGAGGTGCTGCTGGTCGAGGTGCTGGTTGCACCGCCGCTTCCTCCCGGGCCACCGTTCCCAGCGCCGCCGCCGCCCGCGCTCGAACCGCCACCCCCGCCCCAGCCGCCGCTGCCGCCATCACCGCCAGCGCCGCCATCACCGCCAGCGCCGCCGGTTCCTCCTGCGCCGCCGCCGCCGTTCCCGTTCTCGCAGACGCCGCCGAAGCACGCCCCTCCGACGCAGGCCGTCCCGTCCGGCGCGCTCTCGTTTGCAGGGCAGTACACCCAGATGCCATTGCACACCTCGGCGACGTCGCACGGGTCCACGGCCGGACGGCACGGCGCTCCCAGGGGCGCCACCAGATCCGGCGTACAGGCCTTGTTGAAGCCGTCGCACGTCTCCGGGATGTCGCAGGCGCCTGCCGCAGGACGGCAGCTCGTCGTCACATCGGCCACGGCGTCCCCAGGGCAGGCCACGTCGCTGCCGTTGCAGGCCTCTGCGATGTCGCACGGGCCCACGGCAGCCCGGCACAGGGTTCCCGCCGCGACCCGGGCATCCGCAGGGCACACGCCGCTCACGCCGTCGCAGCTCTCGGCCGCGTCGCACGCGCCCGCGGAGGCGCGGCAGGTGGTGCCCGGCGCGACCTTGGCATCCGAGGGGCAGGCCTTGCTCGCACCGTCGCAGCTCTCGGCCACGTCGCACGCTCCATCCGCCGCGCGGCAGGTGGTGCCCGCCGCGGCCACCGCGTCCGCGGGGCACGTGATATCCACGCCCTTGCACACCTCCGCGACGTCGCAGGGTCCGGCAGCGTGGCTGCAGATCGCCCCCAGGGCACGTGGCCCGCAGGTCCCGTCCACGGCGGCGCCTCGCGCAACGCTGCACGCCTGACAGTCGTTGTCGTTGCCCCCGCCGCACGCCGTGTCGCAGCAGATGCCGTCGACGCAGATCCCGCTCGTGCACGGAGCCCCGGTCGTGCACGGATCCCCGTTGACCCTCGGCCTGACCTGGTAGCGGTGAGCTTGGCCTGCTCGGTCCATGTGCCGCCGCTCTGCACGAGCACGTAGACCGCGCCCGATCGCAAGCTTCCAGGGCCACCGCCGTCCGCGCCCACGAGCAATGTGTCCCCCGAGAGCGCGAGCGCAACGCCGAAGTTGTTATAGGACGCCCCGTCGCTCGCGGTGAGCTTGCCCTGCTCGGTCCAGACGCTGCCGCTCCGGGTGAACACGCTGACCGAGCCGGAGTTCACGCCACCCACGCTGTCCGACGGGGTGCCCACGAGCGCGGTGTCCCCCGAGAGCGCGAGCGAGGTGCCGAAGCGGTCATAGGCGGCTCCGTCGCTCGCGCTGAGGAAGGCCTCGCTGTGCCAGCCGTAACCACTGTCGAGGACGAGGATGCGGGCCGTGCCGTTGTCGTTGTCGTTGCCGATGGTGTCGTCTCCCGGCGCTCCCACGAGCGCCCTGCTTCCCGCGAGCACCACCTGGGCGCCATAGAGGTCGCCGTACACCACGGAAGAATCAGCGATGGCGCCCCTGTAGAGCGCGATCAGGGGATCGATCTCCAGGGGATACGCGGCTCCCGCGTCGTCGACGTGAATGGAGAGCTGCCCCGCGCCCACCGAGAGCCAGGCAGGCAGCGCCTTGCCTCGGGCGTCCTTCACGAACAGGTCGGTGTACGCGAGCGCGGGGCGGTCGTCGGCGTCGAGCAGGTGGAGAGACTCCCCCGCGGCCGTCGCCGTCCGGATCGTCGAGCGCTGCGCGCAGATCCCCGTCGAGGTCGAGCGTGACCACCTTCGTCCCGCTGCACGAGGGCGCCGCTGGCACGACGAACCCCTGCTCCAGCCCCAGCGGCCCGTTGAGGTACCAGGCCTCGACGCTCCCCTCGTGGCGGTAACGCACCCGGTTCCCCTCGGCCTCGGGCTCCGCCTCCGCGAGCGGGGACATGGATCCCTCGCACCCGATCGCGGTCGCGCGCATCGAGAGCGACCAGGGCTCCGCGTCGGACGAGACGAGCGCCCCGGCGCGATCGAGGTCGGTCACGAAGCGCTGCGCGAGGTTCTCTGCCCGGATGCGCCCGGGCTCCAGGGCGCGCGCTGTGTACGCCTCCGGGGCTTCTCGCTGCACGGAGGCGAGGTACGCCGCACGCTGCTCCCTGGACGTCGCGGCCTGCGAGGGGTCAGCGTTCTGCGGCTCCTGCGTCACGCGAGACCCGGACGCCTCCAGAGCCCCCCCGGGGCCCCGGTCCGCATCACAGGATGCGGCCACGGACAGCAACGCCACGGCGAGGGCGCTGTACAGAGCCCGTGCTTGCGATAGCGGCTCGCATGAGGTTCGCACCGGGGCGCGCGAGATTTCCCCATGGTGCCCAGGCTATCGCCACTTTCTGCATCGAGGTAAGGGCCACGAAGGCGCCCGGAGCTGCGCTGCCGCTACGGCTTCAATTCCTGATGACCGGAATCCACGCGCCCGCGGTCCGGCGCTCGTGGAGGTGGCGGCCGACAGGGGTGGCGCCACGTTCGACACCTCGGCGCCCGAGGAAATGACGGGAAACGCGCGGCGCGGCGCGTGGCACGGGATTCGCGAAGAAGCTCCGGCATGCAAGCCGCTGCGCTGACCTTCTGCCTTCAGGGACTCGACGCCTATCCGATCCGCGTGGAGGTCGACTCGGGCCGCGGGCCTGCGTCGTTCCAGATGGTGGGCCTGCCCGAGGCCAGCGTGCGCGAGAGCCGGGTGCGGGTCCGGGCGGCGCTGCAGCAGTGCGGCATCGAGCTCGACGAATACGTGATCACCGTCAACCTGGCGCCGGCGGATCTGCGCAAGAGCGGGGGCGCCTACGACCTCGCCATTGCGGCGGCGACGCTGGCGGCGCTGCGGCGGATCCCGGTGGAGGCGCTGGAGCAGGTGGGGCTGCTCGGGGAGCTGTCGCTGTCGGGCGCGGTGCAGCCGGTGCGCGGGGTGCTCGCGGCGCTGCGGGGGGCGGCGGCGCGCGGGGTGCCGAGGGCCATCGTGCCGCGGGGCAATGCGCGGGAGGCGGCGAGCCTGGCGAGCATCCAAGGGATCGAGGTGCGCGTGGTGGGGCACCTCAAGGAGCTGGTGGCGCACCTCGCGGCGGGGAAGGCGCTGGACGGGCCAGGGGAGGCGCCGACGGTCGGCGCGGAGGCGGGGGACGAGGGGCTGGATCTGGCCGACGTGTGCGGGCAGCACGCGGCGCGGCGGGCGCTGGAGGTGGCTGCGGCCGGGGGGCACAACCTGCTGCTGGTGGGGCCACCAGGGTCGGGGAAGACGATGCTGGCGCGGCGCCTGCCGGGGCTCTTGCCGCCGCTGTCGTTCGAGGAGTCGCTGGAGCTGACGGCGATCCACTCGGTCGCGGGGCTGCTCTCGGCGGACCGGGGCATCGTCGCGGCGCGGCCGTTCCGCGCGCCGCACCACACGGTGAGCGTGGCGGGCCTGATCGGGGGAGGCGACCCGGTGCGCCCCGGGGAGGTGTCGCTCGCGCACCACGGGTGCCTGTTTCTGGACGAGCTGCTGGAGTTCCGGCGGAGCGTGACCGAGGCGCTGCGGCAGCCGCTGGAGGAGGGGCAGGTGACGCTGTCACGCGCGCGGGCGCGGGTGACGTTCCCGGCGCGGCCGCTGCTCCTCGCGGCGACCAACCCGTGCCCGTGCGGGTTCGCCGGGGACAGGCTGAGGCGCTGCGCCTGCAGCGTGGAGCGGGTGAGGGCGTACCGGGCGCGGCTGAGCGGTCCGCTGCTCGACCGGATCGATCTGCACGTGGCGATGCCGCCCGTGGAGGTGGCGCAGATCTGCGCCGTGGCGCGCGGGGAGAGTTCGGCGGCGGTGCGGGCGCGGGTCACGGCAGCCCGGGCCGTGCAGGCGGCGCGGTGCGCACGGGGGGAGGCATCGACGCCGCTCAATGCAGCGCTCGGTCCGCGGGATCTGGCGCGGGTGGCGGCGCCCGACGCCGAGGGGACGGCGCTCCTGGCGAGGGCGGTGGAGCGGCTCGGGCTGTCGGCGCGCGCCTACGGGAAGGTGCTGCGGGTCTCGCGCACGCTGGCCGACCTCGCGGGGAGCGAAGGGGTGGGGGCGATCCACGTGGCCGAGGCGATCGGGATGCGGCTCCTCGACCGGGAGATCAGCGCGGCAGCGCCCCTCGCCGCGGAGACGTGACGAGGCGGGGAGCAGCGGGGAGCGGCACGGAGAGGCGGCAGCGCGCACGGCGACGATTCACGACGGCCATGGGTGATGGCCATTGGCCACGTCAATGGCCACCGGCAATGGCGACCAGCAACGGAAATCACAAGGCATTCCATGAAATCGCAGGAAAGGACAGGAGAGACCATGAACAGCATGACCGCGGAGAAGGTTCGGACCGTGAAGACCATCGTGGGCTCGATCGAGAAGCAGTTCGGCAAGGGGGCGATCATGTCGCTGGAAGGTGAGGACGGCGTGCACGACATCAACGTGATCCCCAGCGGATCGATGGCGCTCGACGCGGCGCTGGGGATCGGCGGGTATCCGCGCGGGCGGGTGGTGGAGATCTACGGGCCGGAGTCGTCGGGCAAGACGACGCTGACGCTCCACGCCATCCGGGAAGCGCAGCGGGCGGGCGGGGTCGCGGCGTTCATCGACGCGGAGCACGCCTTCGACGTGACGTACGCGCGGGCCATCGGGGTCGACACCGAGCGGCTCCTGGTGTCGCAGCCGGACAGCGGGGAGCAGGCGCTGGAGATTGTGGAGATGCTCACGCGCTCGGGGGCGGTGGACGTGGTGGTCGTCGACTCGGTCGCGGCGCTGACGCCCAAGGCCGAGATCGAGGGCGACATGGGGGAGCCGCACATGGGGCTGCAGGCGCGGCTGATGAGCCAGGCGCTGCGCAAGCTCACGGGGATTGCGCACCGCACGGACACGGCGCTGATCTTCATCAACCAGCTCCGCCAGAAGATCGGGGTGGTGTTCGGCAACCCGGAGACGACCACCGGCGGCAACGCGCTGAAGTTCTACGCGAGCGTGCGGCTCGACGTGCGGCGGGTGGGGCCGGTGAAGGTGGGCGACGATCCGGTGGGATCGCGGACGCGGGTCAAATGCGTGAAGAACAAGCTGTCTCCCCCGTTCCGGGAGGCGGAGTTCGACATCCGCTGGGGAATGGGGGTGGATGCGGCGGCGGACCTCCTGGATCACGCCTGCCAGCTCGGGGTGGTGGAGAAGAGCGGGGCGCACCTGTCCTTCGGCGGGGAGCACCTGGGGCAGGGGAGGGAGCGGGCGCGGGAGGCGCTCCTGGCGAAGCCGGCGCTGATGGCGGCGATCCGCGCGGGGGTGGAGGCCGTGACGCCCGCCCGGAGGAGGGGCGGCGGGAGCGGGAGCGAGGCGGCGGTGGCGTGAGGAGGCGCGAGGAGGTCAGAGGAGGTCAGAGGACCATGAGACCGGCGAAGGCGTGGCGTTCGAGCGCGCGGATGGCGAGCGCACGGCTCCTGAGCGCGCAATCGACGTTGACGAGGGCGGCGCGCGTGATGTGGAAGCGCGCGGCGTCGCGAGAAGAAGCACCGGAACGAAGCGAGGAGGAACGGACCATGAACGAAGGAATGAACAGGGTGACGCTGCTCGGGAACCTGGGGGCTGACCCGGAGCTGCGGTACACGGCGAGCGGGGTGCCGCTCCTGAGCATGCGGCTGGCCACGAACGAGAGCTTCCTGGACCGCAACCGGGAGGTGCAGGAGCGGACCGAGTGGCACAGCGTGGTGGTGTGGGGCGCGCGGGCAGAGGCGCTGGGGAGGCTCCTGTCCAAGGGGGAATGCGTGCTCGTCGAGGGGGCGCTGCGCACGACGTCGTACGAGAAGGACGGCGTGAAGCGGTGGCGGACCGAGGTGATGGCGCGGGAGGTGCGCTTCACGGGGCGGCGGCACCCGCCCGCGCCCCCCGAGGAGGTGCCGCCGCCGGATGCGGGCGGAGCGGCGGGTGGGCTCGGCGTGCCCGCAATGCTCGGGGTGCCCGGGATGCCCGGGATGCCCGGGATGCCAGGCGTGCCGCGGATGCCCGGAGAGCCCGGAGAGCCCGGGGTGGAGGAGCTGCCGCGGGCGCAGGAGGGGCGACGCGCTGGGCGGAAGGGCGCAGGGTCGCGGGCTTCACCGCCGCCGCTGATGGAAGAGATGCCCTACTGAGGCTTCTTTCAAGGGACCTCGCGGCGGCCTAGGATGGCGGGGTGATCGTCACCATGACCCGGTGGGCACCCCTCCTCCTCGCGCTGGCCACGGCATGCGGGTCGGCAACGCCGCCGCCCGACGCATCCCCGCCCGCTGCTGCCGGTGCGCCGGGCGCCTCCGACGCTGCGGGCGCGTCCGGTACATCTGGCGCGTCCGGTACGTCCGGCGGTGAGCCAGCGGAGGTGCCCCTCGTCGAGAACCGCGCCATCCCCAAGAAGGCGGCCAACACGGCGCTCACGGCGCTGTCGAAGCGGAACTTCGACACGGGGGGGTGCGACGTCGCGCGGGCGCGCTTCGTGGGGGAGGCCGAGGCGCGCGCGGGCGTCCCTGCGGGCGAGACGTGCGAGCTGCTCGTGGCGCGCAAGGGCGACGCGACCTGGCTGGTGGTGGTGCGCTCGGGGCTCCAGTCGAACTCGTACGGGGCGCAGGCGCTGGTGACGGTGGCGGAGGACGGCGGGGGCCTGAAGGGCGTCGAGTACACGAAGTGAGCGCGTGACGGGAGGCTCGGCGGGCGTGCTGGCGGGGAGGCTCCCGCTCAGCGTCGGGTCGCCCGGGCGGCGGCGGTGAGCAGCATCTTCTGCTGCGCCTCCGGGAGGTGCTTCACCGCCTCGCGCACCGTCAGGCCGGCGGCCCTCGTCACGCGGGGGGCGAGCCAGGTGACGACGCGCTCCGGCCGCTTCTTGCCCACCTCGCGCAGCACCCAGCCGATGGCCTTGCGGATGAAGAACTCCTTCTCCTCCAGCATGGCGTCGGCGTAGCGCGCGAAGCGCTCGAAGTCGCCGCCGCCCGCGCGCAACGGCTCCAGCAGGGCGAGGAGCGCGGCGCGCCGGATCCAGAAGTCCTCGTCCTCGGCCCAGCGATCGAGGGTCTCGCCGAGTTCCGGGTGGCGCTCCACGAGGGGGCCGACCACCTTCGGCGCGAGCCCGTCGACGAGGGCCCAGGTGCGCGAGGTGCGAAGGAGGCGTTCGAGGAGGGGGAGGTCCGCGGGGCCGAGGCGGTCCACGAAGAGGGTGAGCAGCTCGACGGCGGCGAAGCGGCGCTCGTGCACCGGGACGGCCCAGAGGGCCTCGGCGAGCGCCACCACCTCGTCGTGGGTCATCCCGGGGTGCTCCCGCCCGATCCGGGTGATGATGGCCCGGACCTCGGGGACGGTGGTGCCCACGTGGTCGAGCGCGCTCTTGAGGTAGCGCTTCTCCTGGGCGGCGCGCTCCTCGGTGCCCGCCGCGCGCAGGGCCGCGTCGATGTCCTCGGCGAGGGCGGCGACCCCGCCTTCTCCCAGGGTGTCGCGCAGCGTGTCGCGCGGGTCGCCCTCGCCCGCGCTCCCACGCGCGTCCTTGCGCGCTGTACCCCGCCGCGCGCGCGCCATCAAAACCCTTCCAGGGCGACCTCGTGGCCGGCGAGGTCGGAGATGATCTTCCAGAGCAGCTTCGGCTCCACCGGCTTCACGAGGTGGTGGTCGAAGCCCGCCGCCTTGGAGCGGCGCCGGTCCTCTTCCTGGCCCCAGCCGGTCATCGCCACGAGGAGCACACCCTTCATCTCCGGCATCGCCCGGAGCCGCTGCGCCACCTCGTAGCCGCTCATGCCCGGCATGCCGATGTCGAGCAGCATCAGGTCCGGCCGGCGCCGCTGCGCGGCCTCCAGGCCCGCCACGCCGTCGTGGGCCATCTCCACCTCGTTGCCCGTCAGCTCGAGGAGCATGCCCAGGCTCTCGGCCGAGTCCACGTTGTCGTCGACCACCAGCACCCGCAGGGCGCTCTTGCGCGGCTGCGCGCCGCGCTTCTGGTCGTCCTCGCGCGGCACGGTGCCCGCCGGCGCGAGCGGCAGGCGCACCAGGAGATCGCTGCCCTGGCCCTGGCCCGCGCTCGTCGCGTCGATGGTGCCGCCGTGCATCTCCACGAGGCGCTTGGCGATGGTGAGGCCGATCCCGAGCCCCCCGTGGGCGCGTTCGAGGGAGGTGTCCGCCTGCGCGAACATCTCGAAGACGCGCTGGAGCATCTCCTGGGGGATGCCGATGCCGTTGTCGCGGATGCGCACGGTGACGTCGGAGCCGGAGCCGGAGGCGGAGGTGGAGGGTGAGATGGTGGCGCTCAGCTCGATGCGGCCGCCCTCCGGCGTGTACTTGGCGGCGTTGTGGAGCAGGTTCGCGAACACCTGGGCGAGGCGCGTCGCGTCGGCGTCGAGCACCAGGGACTCGACGGGCAAGGTGACGGTGAGCTGGTGACGGAAGGCCTCGATGACCGGCCGGCTCGTCTCCAGGGCGCGCTCGATGATCGCGGCCAGGGTGACCAGCTCCCGGCGCAGCTCGATGGCCCCCCGGGTGATCCGCGAGACGTCGAGGAGGTCGTCCACGAGCCGGGTGAGGTGCTCCACCTGCCGGTCGATGATGCTCCGCGCCAGGTGCACCTCGGACGCGGAGGGCTCCTTCACGTGGAGGATCTGCACCACGTTGCGGATGGGGGCGAGGGGGTTGCGCAGCTCGTGGGCGAGCGTGGCCAGGAACTCGTCCTTGCGGCGGTCGGCCTCCTTCAGGGCGGCCTGGGTCTGGACCAGCTCCTCGATGTCGGAGCAGGCCCCGAACCACTTGCTGAGCTGCCCCTGCTGATCGTGGATGGGCCGGGCGCGGGACTGGAACCATCGGTACGTCCCGTCGGCGGCGCGGAGCCGGTAACTCAGCTCGAAGGCCTGGCCGGTCTTCACCGCCTCGCTCCAGTGCTGCTGGCGCCGCCCCTGGTCCTCGGGGTGGACGGCGTCGGCCCAGGCCGTGCTCACCACCGCCTCGGCGGGCAGGCCCGTGTACTCGTAGAAGCGCGGGTTCGCATAGTCCGTGCGGCCATCGGGCTGGCTCGTGAACAGGATGTCGGGCACGGTCTCGGCCATCGCCCGGAAGCGCTCCTCGCTCTGGCGGAGCGCCTCCTCGGCGCGCTTGCGCTCGGTCACGTCGGTGAAGGTGACGACGATGCCCTCTTCCCGGCCGAGGGGAGTGCGGTACGGCAGGACCCGCCGCAGGTACCAGGTGCCCTCCAGCGTCTCCACCTCGTCGACCAGCGGCTTCGCCGCCTCGCGCACCGCCTCCGGATCGGGGAGGGAAGGCATGTGCCGCGCGCGGTGGGTGAAGTGACTGAGCGGCCTGCCCACGTCGGTGGGCAGCACGTTGTAGATGCCGGTGATCTCCTGGGTCCCCCGGCGCACGTTGCCCGCCTCGTCGAGGAACAGGGTGGCGATCTGGGTGCTGGCGAGGAGGTTCTCGAGATCGCTGTTCGCGCGCGCGAGCGCCTCGTTCGCCTGCTGGACCTCCTCCTTGGAGGTCTCCAGCTCCTCGTTGGCGGACTGGAGTTCCTCGTTCATGGAGAGCAGCTCCTCGTTCGAGGACTTCAGGTCCTCGTTGGCCGCTTCCAGCTCCTGGACCGTCTTCTCCAGGTTGCCCCGGGTGGTCTCCAGCTCCCTTTCGAGCTGGTCGATGATCGCCGAGGCGTCGTCGTTGGCCATCGAGCGCGGCTGCTCGTCGCGGGGCAGGGGCGGGCCCACGTCCTGGAACACCACCACGGACAGCCCGCACATCTCGCCCATCTGCGGCATGGGCTGCACCGTGAGCAGGATCTGCTGCACGCCCGCCTCGGTGCGCACGGAGAGCCCCTCGCGCACCACGCGCCGGCACGCGGTCGACGCCTCGGCGAGGGCCGTCCGGAGGCCGACCCGCAGCCCCTCGCGCGCCAGGCGGACCACGTTGTTGTGGAACACGCCCGCGGAGACCGTGAGGTATTTCTCCAGGCTGCCCGACGCGCAGATGATCTGACCCTCCTCCGTGACCACCACCGACTTCGGGGCGAACTCGTCGAGGATGATGCGCTGCATGATCAGGTAGGTGTCGGCCTCCGACGGGGTGGGCACGTTGGGAGGGCGCGCCGAGGTGGGGGCCGCGTCGCGCTCGACGAGGAGCCCGGTCGGGTTGATGGCCGTGGGGAGCCGCTGCGAGATGCGGTGGCGGCTGTCGAGGGGCCGGAAGAGCTCCCGGTGGTTGTTGATCCCCTCCGAGGGCCCGAGGAACAGATACCCGCCGGGCTTGAGGGCGTAGTGGAAGAGGGGGATGAGCTTCCGCTGCAGGTGCTCACCGAGGTAGATGAGCAGGTTGCGGCACGAGATCAGATCGAGCTTCGAGAAGGGGGGATCGTTGATCAGGTTGTGCACGGAGAAGAGGCACAGATCGCGGATCTCCTTCGAGACGTGGTAGTGCTGGCCCTTCTTCACGAAGAAGCGCCGGAGCCGCTCGGGGGACAGCTCGTCGGCGATGCCCAGCGGGTAGATCCCCTGGCGCGCGGTCGAGATGGCGTGCTCGTCGATGTCGGTCGCGAAGATCTGCACCTCCGGGGGCAGCGGCACCCGGTCGAGGTGCTCACAGATGACCATGGCCATCGTGTAGGCCTCTTCGCCGGTGGCGCAGCCCGGGATCCAGATGCGCACCTGCGTGTCCGGCGAGCGCTCCTCGAACAGCCTGGGGATGACGGTCCGGGAGAGGACGTCGAACGCGTCGGGGTCGCGGAAGAATGCTGTGACGCCGATGAGCATATCCTTGAACAGCTGCTGGATCTCGGGCGGATCCGCGCGCAACCGCTCCACGTACTCACGGGCCGATCCCAGACGCAGGACCTGCACGCGCCGGAGGGTGCGGCGGATCAGGGTGCTGTTCTTGTAGTGCCGGAAATTGTGCCCGGTAGCCTGGAACAGGATCTCACAAACGGTCGGCAGCGCGGCCTCCACCTGGTCCCGGAGCTGCTCGTCGCTGTGGCCCTCGCTCGACTCGCGCAGATGGCGCGCGTAAGCAACCAGCTCGGCGGCCAGCTCAGCCGGCGGGAGCACCCGATCGACGGCGCCCGTCGCCAGGGCGCTCTGGGGCATCCCCCCTTCGTGCGCGGTGGCGGGATCCTGCACGAGGGTCATCCCCCCGGCCTCGCTCACGGCCTTGAGCCCCAGCGCTCCGTCGCTGCCTGCGCCCGAAAGGATCACCGCCACCGACCTGTCCCGTTGATCCCGCGCCAGGGAGTAGAGGAACCGATCGATCGCCGCCTGCTGCTCCTCGGGCTGATCCTTCGGACCGAGGCGCAGCACCCCGTCCTCCAGCACCACCACCGTGTGCGCGGGGACCGAGTAGATGCGGTCTGCCTCGAGCAGCGTCCCATCGGCGGCCTCGACCACCGGGATCCGCGCGGCGCTGGCCAGCTCCGTGAGCGCGCGCGCCGCCTGTGCATCGACGGCGTCGTCGCGCGTGGCAGCCTGTTGTGGATCTGGCTGCATCATCAGCACGAACGCCGTCCCGCTCCCTGCGGGCACGCTCCCGAGGAAGGTGTGCAGGGCATGCAGCTCGCTCGCAGACGTCCCCAGCCCGACCACGAGAGGCCGCTCCATCGCGCGACGGCCGGCCGCACTTCCCTCGGCCTTCCTCGTCATCTCCGACATTCTGTCTCTCTACAACAGATCGGGGTCGGGGGTGCCCGTGACCTCCATCACGCGCTGTCACGTGCCTTCAGGGAAATTCTGACAGCTACGCAGAGCCATGACCTTCCGGGCTCCGGATCGCACGGTGTTCTCAGCGCGAGGGGGCTGGTGGTCTTCCCTGAGCACCGCCCGCATCCCCGCCCGCGAGGCCTGGCGCTCCACCCACGAGCGCCGCTGCCACGCGTCCCACCTCGCGCGCAGGACAGCCCATCCAGCGCGCGAGATCTGGCGGTACGGGGAGATCCCCGCTCGCCGTGAGCGCCTGATACACCCGCTCCGCCACGTCGGCGCGCAGCGCGCGCGGCCCGTAGATGGGATACCCCACCGCCACGAAAGCCCGCGCATCGGCGCCGGGGGGCACGGGCAACGACACCGCCCCTGCCTGCGGACACGGGGGACGCGCGCGCCCCTCGAACCACGCCGAGCAGAGCGCCACGCGCCGCTCCACGGCCTGGGGCCGCAGGAGCGCCGGCACGTACAGAAGCTGCTCACCCAGCACGACGCCGAGGGCGCCTAGCACCTCCCGATCCCGCGCCGTCAGCTCCGCGAGCTGCTCCGAGGCGCGCGCAGTGAGCGCGGTGCCCAGCCCCTGCTCCACCTGGTAGAGGATCCCTCGGCCCGCGGGCCCCAGGTCGCGGGCTTCGGGAGCGCGCAGGGGCGCGAAGAGGTCCTCCACCAGGTCGCGCGCGCAGGCCAGGAGGCGGCGCAGGAGCCGCGTGCGCGCCCCCGGACCCAGCGCTTCGAGCCCCTTGAGCCGGACCTCGGGCAGGAGCAGCGAGGTCCCCCGGGCGAGCTGCCCGAGGGGCCGCGCAGTGTCCTTCCCCGCGACGTGCTCCGCAACGCGCCCCGTGACGTGCCCCGTGACATGCCCCGCGACGTGCCCCGCGTCCGCGTGCTCCGCGTCCGCGTGCTCCGCCCCGAGGTCCACCGAGATGCGCCCGCTGGCGCTCACCTGGAAGCGCTCGGGCGGGGCCTCCACCACGGCTTCCACCCAGCGGTCCACCGAGCTGCCTTCAGGCTCTGCTGCCTGCGGGGCGAGCGCGGCCCGCATCTCCAGCAACCGGGCGAAAGGATGGGCCCTGTCCGCGGCCTCGCGCGCGCCTGTTCCCCCTTGCGTCTTCCCCGCCCCCGAGCCCCCTTCCGGGCCTCGCCCCTGCGCTCCGGCCCGGGTCGCGCTCTCGCCCCGGCTCTGCGCGCCGCTGCCCGCGGCCACCCCGCCTGCCGTGCCCACGGCCCTTCCTCGCCGGTGCCCCCGCTCCACGAACCGCTGCACCAGCCGCTCGTGCAGCGCATCACTGAGCTGATCCTCCACCGCCCGGGTCTTCGCCTGCCAGCCCGCCGCGTCGTCGACCCAGCTTCCCTGGTGCGCGATGTACGTGAAGGTCCTGATCGAGGCGATGCGCATGAGCAGCGTGTCGATGTCCGCCGACCCCACGTCGATCTCCGCGACCCGCGCCGCCATCCAGTCCGGATCGATCCGGCTGCGCGGGCCGGTGAGCTGCACGAAGAGCTCCTTGAGGAGCGCCACGTGCGACTCGAACAGGAGCTTCCTGAAGTCCGGGACGCGGCACACCTCCCAGAGGAGCTTCACCGCCTCCTCGCCGCGCGCCCGCGCCCGCACCGCCGGGTCCTCCACGAGCTTGCGCAGCGCGGCCGTGTCCTCCGCGTCGTTCGCGAGCTCCAGCCAGCGCGACCGCGGCCGCGCCCCCAGCGACGCCAGCAGCGCCTCCAGCGACCCGAGGTCGAGGTCCGCGTTGCGCCAGCGCAGCCGCCGCACCGGCGCGAAGTGGTGCGCCTCGATGGCGAGGCTCACCCCGGGCGGGATCTGCACGGGGGCCACGGCCCCGAAGGTGCCATCGGTCTGGTAGCGCCCCGCCCTGCCGGCGATCTGGGCCATCTCGGGCGGCTCCAGGGGCCGCACCTCGCGGCCGTCGAACTTCCGGAGCGAGGTGAACGCGACGTGGTGCACGTCGAGGTTCAGCCCCATCCCGATGGCATCGGTCGCCACCAGGGTGTCCACCTCCCCCGACTGGAACATCGCCACCTGCGCGTTGCGGGTGCGCGGAGAGAGCGCGCCGAGCACCACCGCCGCCCCGCCCCGGAGCGCGCGCAGCCGCTCGGCCGTCTCGTAGACCTCCTGCATGGAGAAGGCCACCACGGCGCTGCGCGGCGGCAGGCGGGAGAGCTTGGTGGTCCCCGTCCCGGTGAGCTTCGACAGGCGGGGGTGCTCCTGGATCCTCGCTGCGGGGAGCAGCTCGCCGAGCGCGCTGCGCATGGTGTCGGCCCCCATGAACCAGGTCTCGCGCAGCCCCCGCGCATGGAGGAGCCTCTCGGTGAAGACGTGCCCCCGCTGGTCATGCGCCGCGAGCTGGATCTCGTCGACGGCGAGGAAGTCCACCTCGTGCCCGATGGGCATCGCCTCCACCGTGCACACCCAGTAGCTCGGGCTCCGGGGGATGCGCTTCTCCTCGCCCGTGACCAGTGCCACCCGCGACTCCCCGAGGCGCGCGGTGATCCTGTCGTACACCTCGCGCGCGAGCAACCGCAGCGGCAGCCCGATCATCCCCGTGTCGTAGCCGAGCATGCGCTCGATCGCGCGGTGCGTCTTGCCGGTGTTGGTCGGCCCCAGCAAGGCGGTGACAGGTGCGGCCTCGGGCATCGGGGCGGCTCAAGGTAACCCACCCCGCCCTGCCACGCGAGGTGCTGCCCTCACTCATGACGGAGCGCATCGATCGGGTTGAGCCGTGCGGCCTTGCGCGCCGGCAGGAACCCGAAGGCGACGCCGATCGTCCCCGAGAACGTCACCGCGATGATCACGATCGCCGGCGACACCACGAAGGGCAGGCCGAAGGCGCGGGTCGCCGCGAACGATCCGCTGAGCCCCAGGGCGACCCCCAGGATGCCGCCCAGCATCGAGAGCACCACCGCCTCCACCAGGAACTGCAGGAGCACCTCGTTCGCCAGCGCGCCGATCGCCAGGCGGATGCCGATCTCGCGCGTCCGCTCGGTCACCGAGACCAGCATGATGTTCATGATCCCGATCCCGCCGACGAGCAGGCTCACCCCGGCGATGGCGCCGAGCAGCGCGGTCAGCGTGCCCGTCACGCTGGAGAGCGCCTGGCTCAGCTCCTTCATGTCCATCACCGAGAAGTCCGCGTCCTTGCCGGGGGCGACGCGGCGCCGCTCCCGGAGGAGCCCCTCGATCTGCATCTTCGCCCGGGTGGTGGACCTGTCGTTCTTGGCGCTCACCACGATGCTGCTCACGTCGCTGTTGCCCGCGATGCGGCGCTGGTACGCCGTCAGGGGCATGACGATGAGGTCGTCCTGGTCCTGGCCGAACGTCGACTGACCCTTCGAGGCGATGGTGCCCACCACGGTGCACGAGAGCTGCCCCAGCCGGATGGAGGTGCCGATCGCCTCCTGCGCGCCGAACAGCTCCTTCCGGACCGTCTCGCCGAGCACGCAGACCGGCACGGCCCCCTGGATCTCCGAGGCCGTGAAGGCCCGCCCCTTGGCGATGGTGAGGTTCCTGATCACGAAGAACGACTCGGTCGACCCGTAGATCGAGGTGGTGTGGTTCCTGTTGCCGAACACCGCCAGCGCGCCGCCCTGCGCGGTGGGCGCCACGTCCTTCACCGCGTTCGACTCGCGCTTGATCGCGTCCGCGTCCTCGCGCTTGAACGGCTTGGCGGGGGTGCTCGACGGCCCGCGCCGCATCGCGCCGGGCATCACCGTGAGCATGTTGTTGCCCATGCTCGCCACGTCGCTGGTCACCTTCTGGGTCGCCCCCGAGCCCACGGTGACCATCATGATCACCGCGCCCACGCCGATGACCACCCCGAGCCCGGTCAGGACCGAGCGCATCGTGTGGCGCCGGATCTCCCGGAGCGCCATGAGGATCGTCGCCCACCACATCAGCGGTACGCCTCCGCGCGCGCGCCGGGCTCGTCACGCTCCACGAGCCCGTCGCGGAAGGTGACGATCCGCGACGCATACGCCGCCATGTCGGGCTCATGGGTCACCATCACCACGGTGATCCCCCGCTCCCGGTTCAGCTCGATGAGCAGCCGCATGATCTCCTCCTTGCGCGCCGAGTCCAGGTTCCCCGTGGGCTCGTCCGCGAGCAGCATCGCCGGGTTGGTCACGATCGCCCGGGCGATCGCCACGCGCTGCTGCTGCCCCCCCGACAGCTCCGCGGGCGTGTGCCCCTCGCGCCCCTTGAGCCCCACGTCGGTGAGGGCCTTCTGCGCCAGCACCCGCCGCTCCGCCGCCGGCACCCGCCGGTACACCAGCGGCAGCTCCACGTTCTCCATCGCGCTCGTCCGCGCCAGCAGGTTGAACCCCTGGAACACGAACCCCAGGTAATGGCGCCGGAGCAGCGCGAGCTGATCGAGCGAGAGCGTACTCACCTCCACCCCCCGGAACCTGTGCGAGCCCGCGGTGGGCCGATCGAGGCACCCGAGGAGGTTCATGCATGTCGACTTGCCCGACCCGCTCGGGCCCATCACCGCCAGAAACTCGCCCTCGTGGATGGTCAGGCTCACCCCCGCCAGGGCCCGCACCTCGGCATCCCCGCGCCCGTACACCCGGGTCACGTCGGTGAGCTGGATGAGGGGATTCATGGGGTCTCCGCGAGATCGGTGAGCACCCGCATCCCCGGCTTGATGATCTCGCTGGTGATCTCGGAGCGCGTCCCGTCCGTCGCCCCCACCGCCACCGGCTTCGCGATCGGCTTGCCGTTCTCCAGGATCCACACCCGCGCCCCCTCCACGCCCTCCGCGCCAGGCGCGGGACCCGCGGGAGGCCCCCCGGGACCGCCCTGCACCGGCGGCGAGAACCTGAGCGCCGCGTTCGGCACCAGCATCACCCCCTTGCGCGCCTCGGTGGTGATCGTCGCCGTCGCTGTCATCCCGGGCCGGAGGAGCAGCTCGGTGTTGTCCACCGAGAGCACCGCCTCGTACGACACCACCCCCTCCTCCGACTTCGGCTCGTTCCTGAGCGAGAGCAGCTTCGACGGGAAGGTCTTCCCCGCGTACGCGTCCACCGTGAAGCTCGCCTCCTGCCCCTCGCGCACCCGCCCCACGTCCGCCTCGTCGACGTACACGTGCAGCCGCATCCGGGTGAGATCCTCGGCGAGCTTGAACATCACCGGCGTCTCGAACCCCGCCGTCACCGTCTGCCCCGCCTCCACCAGACGCGAGAGCACGATCCCCTTGATGGGCGCCACGATCCGCGTCCTGTCGAGCTTCGTCCGCGCGTTCTTGAGCTGCGCCTGCGCCAGCGTCGCGTCCGCCTTCGCGCCTGCCAGCGTCGCCGCCGCCCGCGCAGCCGCCGCCCGGGTGGTGATCATGTCCTGCTTCGAGATCAGCCCCTCCGCCGCCTGCGCCTCCGCCTGCACGAGCTTCGCGTTCGCCTCCTCCAGGGTGGCCTTCATCTGCTGCAGGCTCGCGCCTGCCGACGCCACCCGCGCCGACGCCTCGTCCGCCGACGCCTGGAGCTGCTCCGGGTCCACCTCCGCGAGGAGCTGCCCCTTCTCCACCCGGTCGTTGAAGTCCACGTGCACCTTGGTGATCCTCCCGGAGACCTCGGCGCCCACGTCCACCGTGTTCAGCCCCTCCAGTGTCCCGGTGGCGGTCACGGTCACCGCCAGGTCCCCCGTCGTCACCTCGGCGTCCTCGTACTTCGGGATCCCCGCCGCCGCCTGCCGCTGCTTGAACCACCGCACGCCCAGGGCCACCACCAGCACCGCGCCGAGCACCATCACCGCGCGCCAGATCCACCGTCGCCGCCGCGGCTTCCCGAGCCCCAGCGTCTTCACGACCTCCGGGTCTGCCTCCTGCTGCCCAGCTCCCCGCTCCTTCGCGGCCGTCCCCTGCTCTCGTGCCATCGCCGGGGAAGATAATGCTTTCCGGGCTCACGTGGCGCTCAAGGCGTATGTCGGAATGTTGCCCCTGGACGGCTGATGTCCTGCAAGGCGCGGTTGCCGGGCTCAGGTGTGTGTGCTTAACATCGACAAGTTTCAAGCGATCATGAGGAATTTGTGCATCTGGTAGAGGTCGAGGGAAAACAGATGGCGCGGTTCCTCGGCGAGATTCAAGCCGGACGGCAAGTGCGGCTGGGTCAAGGCCGGGCGCAAACTCAGATTCTTCGACAGGCAGCCGACGTGCTCGGCGAGGCTGCGATCTTGGTGCAGATTGAGCGTGACCTCGACGTCGGCTCCTACGTGCCTCTTTCGATTGCGATGCGATGCGGGCCTGAGGTGCTGAGCCAGACTGCGGAGCACCTGAGGGGGCCGACGACGTCTACGGATGGCTGGCAGGGAGTGATAGGCCAGGCATTGCGGGGCAAATTCCTGTTGGTCGACGGACTTGAGCATCTCCAAGCTTCACGCGCCGAATGGGAGCTTCCAGGCCTGTACGCTCCTTCATCGAGATCCCTCTCCACCTGGCTGGAGCAGCGTGCGGCTATGGCGACTCTGGTAGGGGCCCCCCGGTATGCGTTGCGCCCCGTCGAGGACTCCCGCTGGACTGCCGACCGCCTCTGGGAACTCACAGAGCGCGATCCAGAGCGGTATGCGCTCGCTGTGGCCCGAGAGATCATGCTCGGACCAGGGGAACGTCGCGGATGGGATGAGCCCTCGCTCATGGCTGACCTCTGGGATGGCATGCCTCTTGAATTGCGGGAACTCATCTCGCTCCTCGCAACCCATGGGCGTCCCATTCAGCATACCCTGTTCGAGGAACTCGAGCTGCTGTCGGTCGAGAGCATCAAACGCGCTCGCGATCTCGCGTTGATCGATGTTCACGAGGGGCAGATCTCGCTGCCGCAACCTTGGTACGGCGTCAGCGGGCAGGGGAAACCCGTCAAACGGCACCGTATCCTTGCCGATGCTTTCGCGCATGTGGCGCGCGGAGGCGCGGGACATCCGAACCACCTCGCCGTGCTGGAAGCTCATCGCCATTATGCCGCGATCCCTGACATAGAGCAGGCTCTTGAGTTCGCAGATTTCAGTGTGGGCCCGCTTCTGGAATCCGCCGTGCGGCAGTCCAAGCAAGGCTATCCCGAGAGGGCGGTGCAGAGCTACGAGGCTCTCCTTGAACTCGATGAGCGATGCCCAGGCAGGCTAGAGCGGCGGACGCGCGCTTACGCAAAGCACTATTGCCATTATAATCAGGCTCTTATGCTCGCAGAGCGCTCGCCGGACGGGACAGGCGAGAATATCGAGGAGACAATTGCAGGTTACCGAAGTGCCCTCACGGACTGGCCGGAGAACGCACTTTTCTGGTCTCGGCTTGTGAGAAAACTTTTTGATGCCAGCCGCGAGAGCGAGGCCATGGAGGCTTTGCGAGCCGCTTATGTTGACGTGCCACCACACCCTGAGCGTGACCGCAGCTTGATTGTGAATACCGTCGATCGGCTGATTGCGCGTAACTTGCTCTTGCCAGCAGTCTTCGTCTGGGGTGGCCACGAGTGGCAATCCGGGTCGGAGCGGGCCGTGGAGGAGCGACTCGAAAAGCGGCTCGCGTCTGGCTTTCAGACTACGCGTCTCTGGGCGCCTGGTGTGGCGGCGACGCAGGTAAACCCACCAGCGCATGTGACAGCCCTTTGGCAGCTCGAACAGGATGGTTGGATCTGCTCCTCGGGAGAGCTTCACCGTAATGGTGAGACCCGAACTGAAGCCGTGAGCAGCCTGGTACGTGCGCTGGCGTTCGACGCCCTAGCGACGCGGTGGCGTGAGGAGACTGGAGGGCTTTCAGTGATGCGGGTGGCCTACCAACACCCGGCGTATCAACAGATCCTGAGCTTCGGGCCCCGTGTGGTTCCGGAGATACTTCGATTGATCGAGCGGCAACCTGATCACTGGCATGATGCGCTCGTGAGGCTTACTGGGGAGACGCCGGTCCAGCCCGGGGAGAAGATGACGACCTCGCAGCTATGTGCACGCTGGGTCACCTGGGGGAAAGCGCGAGGGATGCGCTGGTGAAGCTAGAGTGGAGCGAGCATCTGCCCAAAACGTGGCATGAGGATTGGCCGAACCTCAGCCAACTCAACGCGCGGCTCACCAGCAAGTACACGCCAGATTACAACTGCCTCGGATTCGGTACAGGTCGAATCGATCAATGGTGGGAGCCGTATGTGGTTCCCCCGGAAGAACCTAACATCTACTGGCCTCCCGGCGTTCATCCCGACAACACGCCAGAGGACTGGGCTGCAGCCCTGAAGACTGAGGGCTATCAAGTATGCGAGGACGAGCGGCTCGAGCCAGGGCTCGTCAAGGTGGCCCTCTACGCAACGCCGAAAATGGTGACGCACGTCGCAAGGCAACTGCGAGACGGGCGTTGGGCAAGCAAGCTCGGTCGCTTCGGGGACATCGAGCACGACGATCTCGCGGCACTCGAAGGACCGCTCTTCGGCCATGTCTGCCTCTTCATGCAGCGTCCTCGTCGCGCCGACGATCCTTGAGGCCCGCGCCCCTCACCCCAACGGCCGCAGCCCGAACACGTCCACGTCCACCCCCGGGCTGTACAGCGCGTGCGGCGCGCCCTGCGGCGCTGGCAACCCTGCCGCCTCCACCATCGTCTCCCGCAGCGCCAGCACTTCCGCGTGGTGGAGCGGGTAGGGGTGGTGGTGCACCTGCCCCGTGAACAGCCTCCCGTCGCCTCCGTCGGCGTAGAGCAGGTAGCGCTCGGCGAGGAAGTGCTCGAAGGTTCCCGGCGTCGCCGCGCCGAGTGCCGGACCGATCTGGTAGCGCGCCTCCAGCGTCGCGGGGCGCTCGGTGGGCCACCGCCTCCGGCTCTGGTAGTGCACCTCGCCGCCGCGCGCCGTGAGCTCCATGTCTGCGAAGTGGTAGGGCAGGTGCCAGCCTGCCCGCGCGATCAGCACCGCGACGAGCTTGGCGGCGTCGAGGCTGAAGAACCACACCCCCGGATCGCGCCCCTCGTGGTGCACGTACGTGCGCACGTTCAGCTCGTGGAAGTTGGAGATCCCCGGCACGCTGGGCGACCACCACGGGCTCACGTCCTGCATCGTGAACGGCACCACGCCGACATAGGCGCGCCCCTCGAACGTGTCGATGGACAGCGGCGCCGGCAAGAGCGACCGCAGCGCCGCAATGTCCACTTCCCAGTGCAGGAACAGCAGCGAGCGCCAGCGCTGGAAGCCTGCCGGTCGGCCACTCGGACGCACGCCCTGGGAAATCCGGTCCATGACGCAGCGTACCGCGTCCCCCGCACCGGCAACCACCGTGGACGCGAGCCCTTGACGCCCTCCGCGGTTCGCTCGATGCCGGGACCGTGACCCCCGACCAAGCGCTCAAGGAGGCGAGCACCGGCTCGCTGCGGCCCGTCTACCTCGTGATGGGCGAGGAGCGCTGGTACATCGATCGCGTGGTGAGCGCGCTGCGCGAGGCGGCGTCCAGGGGGGGCATCGCCGGCTTCAACGAGGACAAGTTCACGGCGGGCGAGGCCACGGCCGAAGCGGTCCTCGGCGCCGCGCGCATGTTGCCGATGATGGCGCCGCGCCGCTTCATCCTCGCCCGCGGCCTGGAGCGCTGGGAGAAGAAGGGCGACGACGGCGGCGACGACGACGGCAAGCCCGACGGCAAGACCGCCGGCAAGAAGGGCGTCTCGAGGCTGCTCCCCCCGCTCGACGCCCTCGCCGAGTACGCCAAGGAGCCGGCTCCCTCCGCCGTGGTCGTGCTCGTCGCCACCAAGCTCCATGCCCAGCGCAAGCTGGTCACCATGGCGAAGAAGCAGGACTTCCTCGTCGCCTGCGAGCAGCTCCCGCGCCGCTCCCTCCCGGCCTTCATCCGCACTGTCGCCAAGGAGAAGGGCAACGCCATCTCCGCCGAGGTCGCCGACCACCTCGCCGAGATCGCCGGCCCCGAGCTGGGTTACGTCGTCGACGCCATCGAGCGCCTCTCGCTCTTCGTCGGCGAGAAGCAGCCCATCACCGAGGAGGCCGTCGCGGAGATCGTGATCCGCGTCCGCCAGAGCACCACCTGGGAGCTGCTCGACGCCATCGGCCACCGGCGCCTCGACCGGGCCATGGCCACCCTCGCCGACGTCTACGACCCCACCGACCGCGGGCTCAAGCTCCTCGGCCTCGTGGCCTGGTCGGTGCGCGGCCTGGTCAAGTTCGACGCCGCCCTCGGCGCCGGCCTCGCGCCCCAGGAGGCGGCCCAGCGCGCCGGCGTCCCGCCCTTCAAGGCGGGCGAGATGGCCCAGACCGTGCGCGGCTTGCCCCAGGGCACCTTGCCGCGCTGGCTGCGCCTCCTCGCCGAGACCGACCTCGCCCTCAAGGGCTCCCGCCGCCCCCCGCAGGCCGTGCTGGAGACCATGCTCATGGACATGTGCGCGCGCTGAGCGACAGACCCCCCGCTCCAGGGTACGCCGCCCTAACGTAGCAGCCTCGCCAGCGCGCCCTCCGCGGTCAGGTCCGGGAACACCCAGGTCGGCGCGCACGCCAGAAGCTCGTCCACCGAGTACTGCCCGGTCGCCACCGCGATCGACTCCGCCCCGATCTCCTTCGCGCCGGCCACGTCCTTCGGCGTGTCCCCGATGATCACCACCCGGCACGCTTCCATGGGCGCCCCCAGCAACGCGGCCCCCCGCGCGGCCCCGATGCGGAGCAGCTCGGGCCGCACCTCGTGATCGCTCCCGAACCCCCCGAACCCGAACCTCTCGAACAGCCCCACCCGCCCGAGCTTCAGCCGCGCCCCGGGGTGCACGTTCCCGGTCCCCAGCCCCACGGCCACCCCCTCCTGCCCGGAGACCGCATCGAGCGCCTCCGCGATCCCGGTGTGGACCACGCACTGCGACGAGGGAAGCTCCTCCGCGAGGAAGCCGAGGTAGCCCTCGATGAGCGCCGCGATCTTCTCCTCGGTCACCTCGTACCCCGCGTTGGTGAGCGCCGTGCGCGCGATGGACCGGTCGGTCATCCCTGCGAACGAGAAGTTGCAGGCATCGCGCCGGTCGGTGGCCCGCAGCACGGCTTTCTCGAACGAGCGCCTCCCTGCGCCTCCGGACGAGATCAGGGTGCCATCGATGTCGAAGAGCAGGACGGTGGGTCGCACGCCGCCAGGGTACGACGCCCCTTCGCCCTGCGCATCCCGCCCGTGCACGGCCGTCCTCGCCCTTGTCTCGCCCGCCGCCGCGCGCTGCCGCGCTCCGTCTCGCCCCCGCCTCGCTCCGCCGCCCCGCCCGCTCACCACAGCCCCAGCAGGGCCAGCGCCACGCAGACCAGCAGCGTCGCCATCTCGAGCTGCCGCGACCGCTTCGCGTCCAGGTACTTGCGCGCCCGCTCCCCGAGCAGGTTGCCGCCGAGCAGCGACCCCACCAGCACCGCCGACATCGCCAGCGACACGCCCGTCACCAGACCGCTCGCCCCGTAGGCCACCACGCGCCCGGCCTGCATCGCCGTCGCCGCCGCCGCGGTCGTCGCCACGTAGGCCGTCCCCGTCAGCCCTGCGGCCATGAACAGCGGCGCCACCAGCAGCCCGGCCCCTCCGGATGTCGCCGATGCCGCCCCGATCCCGAACCCCGCGGGCGTCATCAGCGCCGGCGCGGGCTGGAACCGCAGCACATCCAGCGCCCGCGCCACCGCGAACGCCGTGCTCCCCACGAGCAGCCAGGCCAGCGCGCCCCGCGGCAGCGAGGTCACCAGCGCCCCGCCGATCAGGCTCCCCGGCACCGCGCCCAGCGCGAACAGCGTCACGATGCGCCGGTTCACCTCGCCCCGGAAGCGGTAGGCCCGGTGCGCGTTGCCGATGAACAGCGCCGGCGCGGTGATCGCCAGCGCCTCTGCGGGACCCGTGGCCAGCGACACCGCGAGGAGCAGCAGGATCCCCCCGCCCATCCCGGCCACCGTGGTCAGCGTCCCCGCCAGCAAGCCCAGGGGAAAGAGAAGCGCCCAGAGCAGCACGTCGGTACCTCCTGCTCCAAGAGGTAGGGCCCGGCGCGTCATCGGACCAATCGATTGTTCGGAAGGCTGCTATCAACGGTCCTGATGATGGACGAGCTCCGCCACTTCCTGCTCATCGTCGAGCACGGCACCTTCACCGAGGCCGCGCGGCGGGCGCACCTCTCCCAGCCCGCGCTCACCGCCTCCGTGCAGCGCCTCGAAGGCTGGTTCGGGGCCCGCCTCCTCGCCCGCGGACCCGGGGGCGCCGCGCCGACCGCCGCGGGCGAGGCCCTCGTCCCCCGCGCCCGCGCCGCCCTCGCCGCCCTGGAGGACGGGCGCCGCGCCGTCGCCGAGATCGAGGGCCTCAACGCCGGCGAGGTGCGCCTCGGGGCCGGCGCCACCGCGTGCACCTACTTCCTCCCGCCGGTCCTCGCCGAGTTCCGCGCCGAGCATCCCGCCGTGCGCTTCCTCCTCCGCGAGGCCACCCCCGACGACGTGCGCGCCGCCCTCCACGCCGGTGACCTCGACCTCGGCGTGATCACCGCCGACGAGGGCGAGCCCTGGTACGACGACACCCTGATCCTCGTCGCCTCGCCCGATCTCCCGCGCCCCGCCGAGGCCCCCTTCGTCACCTTCGCCCGCGGCTCCGCCACCCGCACCCTGCAGGAGAAGCACTTCCCGGGCGTCCCCGTGGTCATGGAGCTCGGCAGCATCGCCGCGGTGAAAGGGAACGTCCGGGCGGGCATCGGCATCGCCCTCGTCAGCCGCCTCGCCGTGGAGCACGACATCGCCGTGGGCCGCCTCGTCGAGGTCCCTCACCCCGCCACGCCGATCGGCAGGACCTTGCGCCTCGTGCACCGCGGCGTCGACAGGCTCCCCCCTGCCGCCGCGCGCCTCCGCGCGATGCTCCTCGCGCGGCGTCCACCTTCCGGGTAGCGTCGAGGGCACCGTGAAAGCTCCCCACCGAACCCGCTTTGCGCGGCGGATCGCGCCGCTCGCCCCGCTCGCGCCGCTCGCCATCACGCTCCTCGCGCCGCTCCTCGCGAGCTGCGGTGGGGACGAGACGCCCGGTCCGGCAGCCGAGGACCTCGGCATCACCCCGGGCTGCAACCCGCTCGCCACCAGCGACGCCTGCCTCTACCCCTACCCGAGCGCCTTCGTGCAGCGCGAGGATACGTCGAGCCTCACCGGGATCCGGATGAACTTCGACGCCCAGAAGCTCCCGCTCCGCGACGAGGCCATCCCCCTCGACGTCACCCCCTACAACGCCGCCGATGGCGTCTCGCCCGTCGGCTCCATCCTCCTCCACTTCGCCCGCGAGATCGACACCGAGCCCCTGCCCAACCAGCACGAACTCGACCAGTCCCTGCGCGAGGACTGCCCCATCGCCCTCCTCGATCTCGACACCGGCGCGCGGGTGCCCTTCTTCGCGGAGATGGACCGCCAGGCCGGCCCTGACAAGCAGGACCGCGCCGCGCTCATCGTGCGCCCCGTCGCCCCCATGGAGACCGGCCACCGCCACGTGGTCCTCGTCCGCCGCGGCCTGCGCGACGTGGACGGCAAGGAGATCGCGCCCACCGGCGCCTTCCAGGCCCTCGTCGACGGCACCACCACCGCGAGCGAGGAGCTGGAAGCGGTGAGGCCCCGCTACGACGCCATCTTCAGCCTCGCCGAGCGCTCCGGCTACGCCCGCGCCGACCTGCTCACCGGCTTCGACTTCATGGTCGCCAGCCGCGACTTCGTCCTCGGCCCCGTGCTCAGCATGCGCGACCGCGCCCTCGACCAGGTGGGCGACACCGGCTTCCCCTACGTGATCACCGAGGTCCAGGAGGATCCCAACGAGCACCTGGCCCGCATCGTCTTCGGCGAGTTCGAGGTCCCCACCTTCCTCCGCGACGACGACAGCATCGAATGGGACGACGCGCACCTCCCCGTGCAGCAGGCCGTGAACAAGTCGTACCCGTTCACCATGCTCGTCCCGAAGAAGGCGGCCGACGGCCCGCTCCCCCTGGTGATCCTCGGCCACGGCATCTTCGGCTCCGGGCGCTCCTTCCTCACGGGCGACGGCGACGGCGCCGCCATCCAGCAGATCGCCAACGAGGAGGGCGCCGTGGTCATCGCCACCGACTGGATCGGCCTCTCCGAGAACGACTTCGACCGCATCGTCCTCATCGCCGAGAGCCTCGACAACATCCACATCATCACCGACCGCCTCCAGCAGGGCCTGATCAACACCCTGGCCCTCACCCGCCTCGCCCGCGGCGCCCTCAAGGACGACCCCCAGGTGGTGATGCCCGGCGGCGGTCCCCTCCTCGATCTCGACCAGACCTACTACTGGGGCGCGAGCCTCGGCGGCATCCAGGGCTCGTCGTTCATCTCCCTCTCCCCGGACATCGCCCACGCTGCCTTCGGCGTCCCTGGCTCGGCCTGGAGCACCATGATCTCGCGCTCCAGCGTGTTCCCTCCCATCAAGGCCTTCCTCCAGCCGCACTACCAGGACCCGCTCGATTTCCTCTTCGGCGTGACCCTCATCCAGGCCCGCTTCGACCACAGCGACCCCGCCAACGTCTCGCGCCTGATGTTCCGCGAGCCCTTGCCCGACGCGCCTCCTGGCCGCCTCGTCGTCCTCCAGGAGGCCATCGGCGACTCTCAGGTCCCCAACATCTCCACCGAGATCCTCGCCCGCGCCATGGGCGTGAAGCAGCTCTCGCCGCCCGTGTACGACGTCTTCGGCCTGGAGCAGGTGACCTCACCCACCACCTCCTCGGCCCTCGCGCAGTACCGGATGGAGGGTTACGACGACCCCGCCCCGCCCGAGGAGAATCTCCCCCCCGAGGCCGACAACAACGTGCACCACGACATGAACTTCCTGCCCAACGTGCACGAGCAGATCTTTCGCCTCTGGTTGCAGGGAGAGATCCATCAGGTGTGCGACGGCCCCTGTGATCCAGACTGAAAATAGCCTTTCTTTCGGGGTATGCTCCGGCTCCCTACACCTACGGAGCTTCCCCCGATGCGCTTTCTCCGCTCATCTCCGCTCGCTCTTCCGGTCCTGTTCCTTTGCGCCGGCTACGTCGGCGTCACCGCGTGTAGTGCCCTCGGCGTCACCAACGAGGGCTTCGGTGCCAGCTCCTCGACGGGTGGCGGTGAAGGCGGCGCTGGCGGCGGCGAGATCGACCTCACCACCAGCAGCACCGGCACTGGCGCGGGCGGCCCCCTGACCGAGGAGCCTCCCTGCGAAGGGATGGACCCGAACGCCGACAACGACGGCGACGGCGTCACCGGCGCGGCGGGCGACTGCAACGACTGCACCACCCAGATGAACCCCGGCGCCATGGACTACCCGGGCAACAGCATCGACGAGGACTGCAACGGCTTCGTCGACGACGACCCCGCGAACTGCGACACCGGCCTCCCTGTCGCAGCCGATGCGCGCACCGGCGCCCGCGCCATGGACTTCTGCAAGGACTCGGACGGCACCTCCTGGGGCGTCGTCAGCGCCGAGTGGGTGACCGCCGACGGGCAGCCCCTGAACAGCAACTACGCCGCCGGCGTCGGCGTCCTCAGCGGCTTCGGCCCGGCCGTGCAGCCCCAGGCCGGCCAGCGCCTCCTCGCCCTGTCCTCGGGCGCCGCGCGGCAGCCCTCGGACTCGGGCTACCAGAGCCCCTCGGGCTACGTGAAGGGCTACACCAGCGGCGCGCCCCCGGGTTACCCCAAGGAGTCACCGGCCTGCCCGGGTGTGCAGACCGGCATCCCCTACGACTCGGCGGGCCTCCGGGTCACCGTCAAGACGCCGACCAACGCGAAGTCCCTGCGCTTCAACCTCAACTTCTACACCTACGAGTTCCCGGTCTACGTCTGCTCGCAGTACAACGACTTCTTCGTCGCCATGCTCAGCCCGCAGCTCTCGGGCACGCCGGACGGCAACATCTCCTTCGACAGCCAGGGCAACACCATCAGCGTGAACGCCGGCTTCCTGCAGGTCTGCCACGCGCAGCAAGCAGGTGGCCAGAATTACCCCTGCCCCCTCGGCGCCGGTCAGCTCTCCGGCACCGGCTTCGACGACTTCACCAACAGCGCCGCCACCGCGTGGCTCCAGACCACGGCGCCCATCGAGAACCCCGGCTCGAACATCGAGCTGCACTTCACCATCTGGGACTCCGGCGACGGCGATCTGGACTCCACCGTCCTCCTCGACAACTTCGCCTTCGAAGCCATCGAGACCACCACCGAAACCCAGCCCGTTCCTCCGCCCGAATAAGTCCAGCCCTCATCCAACCCGCCGCACCCGCCGCACCCGCCGCGTCCTCACCCGACCCGCCGCACCCGCCGCACCCGCCGCGTCCTCCGCGCTGCCCATCCCACCTGCTCCGCCTGCGGTGCCCGACCTCGGAGCTGCATCTCCGGGCTCCTCTCCCCCCCGTTGTCTGTCGTCTCCTCCGCAGCCGCGGCTGGCGCCTGCTGCGCCGCGCCAGCCACGTCCTCGGGTGACCCGAGGTGCTTGTCGGCAGGCATCTTCCACGCCTCCACCTCCGCCACGCCCGCTGCGCTGCGCACCGCGAGGACAGCGCGGCACCGTGGGCACCACCGGTCGTGATCCCACACCACATCCTCCAGCCCCAGCTCTTGCAGCCGTCGTCGCTCCCAGGCGCGTGCCTCGGACGAGAGCCCTGCACAGAACCTCACCTGCCCGTTGCGACGGCCCATCGATCCTCCTGGTGGGTCCGCAATCACCGACCGCAATTACGTGATCCCATCCAGATCTATTCCGGCCAGCACACGGCGATTGCCTGTCTGTGAGATCTGTCACGCGTCGCGAGACTCTTGCGATCAGCGGGCCGATTTTCTCGTGTCGCAGGCATATGCGTGCGCCGCCGAGACACGTCACCGCGGCGCCGTCACCCACGTGCAGCGAAGACGCACGCCTGCCTCGTCACCGCGGCGCCGTCACCGACATGCAGCGAAGACGCACGCCTGCCTCGTCACCGCGGCGCAAGGCAGGTGCGCCCCCGCGCTCGTGCCGGCTTGCCGTCCGTTCGCGACGCCTCCTCGGGGCTCTGGACCTCAAGGCTCTGGTCTTCGGGACTCTGGTCCTCGGGCAGCACCACCAGCCGGCGCGGCCCCGCGCCCTTCTTCCCGAGCACGTCGTACGGGTTCGCGAGCTTGCACTTGTCGAGGGAGAGGCAGCCGCAGCCGATGCACTCGGTCAGGTCGTCGCGCAGCCGGTGCAGGTAGTCGATCCGCAGGTCCAGCTCGGCGCGCCACGCCTGGGAGAGGCGCGCCCAGTCTTCCTCGGTCGGGGTGCGGCGATCGGGCAGCGACGCGAGCGCCTCGCCGATGGACTGGAGCGGGATCCCCACCCGCTGCGCGACCCGGATGAACGCCACCCGGCGCAAGGT
This sequence comes from Chondromyces apiculatus DSM 436, assembly GCF_000601485.1. Taxonomy (GTDB): domain Bacteria; phylum Myxococcota_A; class Polyangia; order Polyangiales; family Polyangiaceae; genus Chondromyces; species Chondromyces apiculatus. The sequence goes on along the minus strand of NZ_ASRX01000003.1, from coordinate 116,246 downwards.
CTCGCGCGCGTAGCGCCGCTGGTTGCCCGCCGTGCGCCGGCTGTGGATGAGGCCCTCGGCCTCGTAGAAGCGGAGCGCCGACACCGCGACGCCGCTCCGCTCCGCGACCTGTCCCACCGTCAGCTCGCCACCCATCGCCATCCGTCTGGAGGTAGCACCCGGACCCCTTGACCTCAAGTTTACTTGAGGTCTTAGGCTCCCCTCATGCCTGCACGGACCGCGAAAGGAACCGCCATGGAGACCGAACGAGCCCTCGACGTGAGCACCTCATCCGCTGCCGGAGATCTGGACCCTGTGCGCGTTATCGCCGGGCCTCCCCCGCTCGCCGTCGGCGTCATCCTCGCGAGCGTGCGCGAGGGGAGGCGGGGGGAGGCGCTCGCCACCTGGATCGCCGGGCTGCTCGCGGAGCGCCCGGGGGTGACCGCCGAGATCCTCGACCTGCGCGACTGGCCTTTGCAGGTCTACGCCCGCAGCGTCGGCACGCGCGTCGCCGAGGCGCAGTACGAGGCGGAGGAGCTCGAAGCGCGCTGGATGAAGAAGCTCACCGGCCTCGACGCCTTCGTGATCGTGACGCCGGAGTTCAACCACAGCTACCCGGGGAACCTGAAGAACGCGCTCGACATCGTGAGCACGCCCTGGAACCACAAGCCGGTGACCTTCGTGAGCTACGGCTACTCGTCCGCGGGGGCGCGGGCCGTGGAGCAGCTCCGGCTGGTGACCATCGAGCTGCGGATGATCCCCATCCGCGACGAGCTGAACCTCCCCATCGGCGCCTACGAGGCCGACGCGCAGGGCGCCCCGGTGAACCGGGCCATCGTGCAGCACGCCGGGCAGGTGATCGACGAGCTGTCCTGGCTGGGGCGCCTGCTCAAGCAGGGCCGCGCCGAGCGACGCCTCGCGGCCTGAGCTGCCCGAGGCCAGGGGAGGGCAGGTCGGAGGCCTGCGGGGGGGTCCTGGAGGCATCGGGCTGACCGTCGGAGGCATCGGTCGATGGCTCCGGAGGGATGGGGGGATGGCTCCGGAGACATCGGGCTGAGCGTCGGAGGCGTCGGCGATGGGTCCGGAGGGATGGGGGGATGGGTCCGGAGGCATCGGGCTGAGCGTCGGAGGGGTCGGTCGATGGGTCCGGAGGCGTCGGTCGATGGCTCCGGAAACCTGGTGAAGGTCGTCGACGGGAAGGGGGCTTACTTTCAGGGCGTCGTTCTGTGCTGCCAGGAGGAGCGCTGAACAGAAAAGATCCGCCAGGCGTTGACAGTGCGAAGGGTCGTGCGCATTTCAGGAGCCGGCCCGTCCCCGCCATGGGGGCAGTGCCGACCTTGAGCTTCACGCTCCCCCTCGCGCAGGGGAGGCGCCCTGACCGAAAGGATGTCGACGTGGCGAACCGTACCGTTCAGCCGTATGCCGGGCCCCGGACCGTGGATGTCACGGCGCTCTCGGAGATCCTCATAGACCTTCCCCCGGGCGCCCTCCGAGGGCTCCGCCATGAGCAGGAGGGGCTCGGGCCCGTGCTCGTGGAACTGGCGACGAGCTTGCCGGGATACGCGGCGGCCGTGAGCCTCGCACCGGAGCTGGACCAGCAGATCCGGGACTGCACCGCGCGGGTGGAGATGCTCGACGGCGTGGGCCACGTCATCGAGAAGCTGGCCGAGGTGGTCCGGGAAAGCCGGGCCATGTACGTGCACGAGCGCGAGGTGCTGATCGCCCAGGTGGCCGACGGGGTGCGATCGGCAGCGCGGCGGAAGGACGAGTCGCTCCTCGCGCCCTTCGAGAAGACCGTCGCCTACAACGCACAGAATGGGCTGCGCGCGGCGAAGACCCGCCGCCGGAACCTGGCCGCCGCGGAGGCCGAAGCGGCTGCGGAGGCAGAAGCCGCAGAAGCCGCCGCGGAAGCCGAAGCAGCGGCCAAGGGAGAAGCAGCGGAAGCCGAAGCGGCGCAGGCGACGCAGGCGACGCAAGCGGAGCAGGCGGCGCAGGCGGCGCAGGCGGCGCAGGCGGCGCGGGCGGCGCAGGTGACGCCGGTGGCGCTCGTTCAGGGGGCTGGCGCGTAACGCTCTCGGTTGCCCGTGGCGGCGGCGCGCTCGATGGCGGCGAGCATGCGGTGGCGGGTGACGGCGGTGTCGAAGCTCGGGGCCTTGCGGGTGCCGTGCGCGATGTCGTCGGCGAGGAGGGCGTAGAGCTGGGCGACGTTGAAGGCGGGGCCGGGAGGGGCGGCGGGGGCGTGGCGGTGCGCGTGCGTGTCGGCGTTAGAAGCGGGAAGCTCGGCGAGGGGGGCGTCGCCGCGGGCGCCTAGGAGCTTCAGGTCGGCGAGCTGCACGTGGGCGGAGGGGCCGGTGACCAGGAGGGTGCCCTCGGTGCCGTTGATCTCCCAGTGCAGGTTGGTGCCGTTCGTCTGGCCTCCGCGGAGGTGCAGGGAGACAGGGGCGCCGTTCGGGAGGGTGCCGCTCACGAGCACCTGGTCGGGGGAGGTGACGGGGCGGGTCTCGCCGGTGTCGGCGAGGGTGACCCGGGTGCGGCGGGTGGCGAAGCTCGCGCCGATCTCACCCAGCTCGCCGAGGGCGTAGCAGAGGGCGTCCATGAAGTGGCCGCCAGGGATGGAGAGCAGGGTGGCGCCGTTCGCGCGGTCGTAGAGGTAGGCGTTGGCGGTGTCGACGATGGGGCCCCAGGCGCTGCCGGAGCCGAGGACGCTCACGGAGAGGACCTCGCCGACGTAGCCCTGGGCCACGAGATCGCGGACCTGGTTGATGACGAGGGAGGCGCGGGCCTGGAGGCCGACCACGTGCTGGACGCCCTTCTCGACGGCGAGGTCGCGCAGGGAGAGGGCCTCGTCGAGGCCGTTGCCGAGGGGCCACTCGCAGAAGACGTGCTTGCCGGCGCGGAGGGCGGAGGTGACCAGCGCGTGGTGCAGGGGGACCTTGACGGAGACGACGACGAGATCGACGGCGGGGTGCGTGACGAGGGCGTGGTGGTCGTCGAAGGCGAGGGGGACGCCGAAGCGCTGGGCGGTGGCGTCGGCGGTCTCCTTGCGGGTGGTGCTGACCGCGCGCAGCGCGTAGCGGGGGAGGGATTTCAGGGCCGGGATGTGCGCGCTCACGGCCCAGCCGCGGTCAGGGTTCGCGCCGATGATGCCCACGCCGATCTGGTCTGCCATCATGTCTCCACGCGCCTTCCTCACGCCCGGATGTCCGCGCTGCGCGCGACGGGCGCGATCGGGGATCCGTATGGCCCGCAGCCCCGGGGAGCGCAAGGAGCGCGGGGCGTGGCATCCATGGACCCGTGGGCGTCCGGGTCTGGTAACCTCCCGGCCGTGCGCGAGGCCTCCGCTCCGATCTCCGTGCTGGGTCGGTACGCGATCTACGAACCGATCGCGGCGGGCGGCATGGCGCGGGTGTACCTGGGGAGGCAGCTCGGGGCGGCGGGATTCGCGCGGACGGTGGCGATCAAGCGCATGCTGCCCCACCTCGTGGAGGAGCAGCGGCTCGTCACCATGTTCATCGACGAGGCGCGGCTCGCGGCGCGCATCCGTCACCCGAACGTGGTGTCCATCCTCGACGTGGTCTCCGATGGGTCGGAGCTGTTCCTGGTCATGGAGTACGTGGCCGGGGAGTCGCTCTTCGCCCTGCAAAAAGGGCTGCAGAAGCACAGCCTGAAGCTTCCCGTCGAGGTGGCGTCGAGCATCGCCACCAGCGCGCTCTACGGGCTGCACGCGGCGCACGAGGCGCTGAGCGAGGAGGGGACGCCGCTCGGCCTCGTGCACCGGGACGTCTCGCCGCAGAACATCCTGGTGGGGATCGACGGGATCACCCGGGTGCTCGACTTCGGGGTGGCCAAGGGCGCCGGGAGGCTGCAACAGACGACGCAGCGGGGGCAGCTCAAGGGCAAGATCGGGTACGTGGCGCCGGAGCAGCTCCAGGCGTCGACGGAGGTGAGCCGGGCCGCCGACATCTACGCGGTGGGGGTGGTGCTGTGGGAGATGCTGGCCGGGCGGCGGCTCTTCATGGGGGACAACCAGGGCGCGGTGATGCTGAGCATCCTCGACGGGGAAGTGCCGTCGCTCGCAGAGGTGGCGCCCTGGGTGGATCCGGCGGCGAGGAACATCGTGGACCGGGCGATCGCGCGGGCCCCCGAGGATCGCTTCGCGACGGCGCTGGAGATGGCGAACGCGCTGGAGAAGGCGGTCCCGCCAGCGTCGCCCGGGCGGGTCGCGGCCTGGGTGCAGGAGGTGGTGCCCGAGGTGCTCGCGGCGCGGGCCGCGGTGGTGGCGCGGGTGGAGCGGGCGCCGCTGCCGGCAGACATCGAGGAAGGGACGCGCGCGCACCGGACCGGGGGGGCTCCAGGCGCGCTCGATGCGGCGACGCCTTTCTCGGTGGCGCCGTGGTCCGATCCGCTCGTGAACGGGGGGCCGCCGACGCTCGGGGGAGCTGGCGCCGGAGCCGTTCCGGGGTGGCGCAACCGCGCGAGGAAGCGCTCGCGATCGTGGATCGCGCTCCTCGTCGGAGGCCTGCTGGTGGTGGCGCTCGGGGCGTTCGCACTCGGCATCGGCCGGGGCGGTGCGCGCGACGGCAGCTCGGGGCAGGCGGCGTCTCTGGAAGGCGACGGCGCCGGGCGCGGCACGCCCGTGGGCTCGGAGGCGGGGCAACACGGGGCGTCGCCCGCGACGGGCGCGATGGGCGCAACGGCAACCACGCGCGGGGTGGGGTCAGATCCGCGCGATCCCGACGAATCTGCAGGAGCACAGGCGGCGCGCGCGGGACAGGATACATCGGCGCCCGACGCAGGTACGCTGGACGGCGGTGCAACGCGCGGCTCGTCGGGAGGAGCGCGCCTCAAGAACCCATGCGACCCTCCGTACTACGTGGACAAGGACGGCATCCAGCGCGTGAAGAAGGCCTGCTTCCCTCGCTGAGGCGTCGCGCGCGCTCTTCCCCGGGATCGTCCTCCGAGACGGGGCGCGCTGCGCCGAGGCCGTGGGCAGGGTGGGCGTCGGGGGCGTCGCGGGCGCGGTGGACGCGGTGGACGCGGTGGATGGCCGCGCTCGGGGTGGGCGCCGCGCTGGTGACGGGCCCCGCGGTGAGCGCGGCCGAGGAGGGCGACGACAACGATGCGTGCGTGAGTTCCTACGAGCGTTCGCAGCAGCTCCGGCGCAGCAGCGACATGGTGCGCGCGAAGGGAGAGCTGCGGCTCTGTCTGGGGGCATGTCCGCGCGCCCTCGCCCGCGACTGCGAGAAGTGGCTGAAGGAGACGGAGAAGCAGATCGCGCGGGTCTCCGTGCGCGTGGTGGACGCGGAGGGGGCGACGTTCGCGGGGGCGACGCTGAGCGTCGACGGGGTGCCGGCGCGCGCCGACGAGAAGGGCGAGATCGAGGTGAACCCGGGCAAGCGGGTGATCCGCGCCGAAGCGAGCGACGCGCCAGCGGTGGAGGAGGCGGTGGAGGTCAAGGCCGCCGGTCAGGTGGCGGTGACCTTGACGCTCCTCCGCGAGGCGCGCGCTCCAGAGGTGGTGGCGCCGCCGCCCGTGGTGGTGGAGCGCTCGACGCCAGTGCTGGGCCTGACGCTCGGGGGCGTGGGCCTGGTGGGTCTCGGCGTGGGCGGGGCGCTGGCATTGTTCGGGCACCTGGAGCGGTCGTCCCTCGAGGACGAGTGCGCGCCACTCTGCTCGGACAAGGACGTGGCCGGGGTGGAGCGGCTCTGGCTCGCAGGCGGGATCACCGCGGGCGCGGGGGCACTCTTGCTCGGGGTGGGCGTGGGGCTGGTCCTCGCGCACGGGGGTGAGCAGAAGACGACGGCAATCCAGCCCGTGGTGCACGTGCTCCCAGGCTCGGCAGGCCTGGGCCTTCTCGGCCACTTCTGAGTACTGCGTGTACTGCGTGTACTGCGTGTACTGCGTGTACTGCGTGTACTGCGTGTACTGCGTACCCTGGATCAGGGGCCTGTCGGCCCCTACGCTCCCGATGGTCGCTACCCCTGGTTCATGAGAGGCGTTTCGGCGAGAACCAGGAACGGGGTCGAAGAGGAGAACGGACGAAAGCTCGCGGACGAAAGCTCGCGGAGGAAGGTGGAGGAGAGGACATGGCTCGCTGGGTTGCGCTGATCGGTCTCGCCGGGGTGCTCGCGGCTTGCTCTCTCGACTACCTCCGGAACGGGGAGGAAGGAGAGGGCGGGGGAGGCAGCGGGGGTGATCCCGGCGCAGGAGGGAGCGGCGGGGCGACCGGCTCGGGAGGGAGCGGGGGGGTCATCGCCGGTGGGGGTGAGGGAGGCGGAGGCGGCGCGTCCCCGCCCGTGACGTGGGCCGATGGGCAGTGCGAGGTAGGGTTGGAGGGCACGCCCGTGGCGTGGATGTGCCGCTTCCGGAACCAGCAGCGCCAGGATCTCGGGACCACGCGCATCCGGCTGGCCAGCTCGGAGGACGGGGTGGTGCTCGCCGCCAGCACGGCAGGGTCGCTCGACCTCGGGGGCGGGCTGCTGGGGAGCGACAGCTCCGCGGCGCGCTCCGGCTTCCTCGGCGTGTTCGAGCCGGATGGCACGCCAGGATGGAGCCTCGCGCTGGAAGGCACCGCGAACAAGACGGTGAGCGACGTGGCGATCTCGCCGGTGGACGGGACCATCGCGGTGGTGGGCTCGTTCGACAACGGGAACCTGGTCGCCGAGGAGATGACGGTGGCGGCAAGGTCCGTCGATGGCTTCCTCTTGCTGTTCAACCCGGGGGGGACGCTGCAATCCGCGCGGTTCTTCCAGGACGCGGCGGGGGCCACGACGAGCGCGAACCAGCGGGTGAACGCGGTGGCCTTCGACGCGGCCGGGAACCTCTACGTGGGCGGTGATTACCGGTCCGCGGTGGTGGTGAAGGACGCGGCCGGGATGCAAGACGCGACCCTCGACTGCGCGCTGTCGGGGACGACGACGAGCACCGACGCGTTCGTGATGAGGCTCGACGTGGCGTCGGGCGGCGTGCTCGGCTGCGCGTGGGGGCGGCGGCTCTACGGTCCCGGCGAGGACGTGGCGCTGACGCTCTCGACGGGGCCCACGGGCGGGGTGGCAGTGGGCGGGTACTTCCGCGACGCGATCACCGTGGCGGTGATGCCGCCCTTCACGTTCGACAGCGCCGACAACAGCAACGACGACGGTTTCTTCCTGGTGCTCGGCGACGACGGGAGCCTCTCCGCGGAGGTGACCAGGGTCGGTGGCTTCGGCGCCGATCGGGTGCTGCAACTCGCGTGGGAGGGCGACGTGGTGCACGCGACGGGGTTCTTCAGCAGCAACCCCATGCAGATCGCAGGGTGCACGCCCCCGCTGGCCGCCGTGAACCGGGACGGGTTCTTCGCGCAGCTCGATCCGACCTCGGGGACGTGCGTGAGCTCCTTCGAGGTCGGGACCAACTACAACGACGAGGGCCTGGGGCTCGCGGCGGTCTCCGGCTGGATCGGCGTGGCCGGCTACGCAGAGCAAGCATTCACGGTGGGCGAGGTGGTGAGCGGCTTCAAGGGAGCGTCGGACGGCTTCCTGCTCTGGACCGACGCGGCGACGGGAGCGCCGGAGAGCGTGTTCTCGGTGGGCTCGCTGGGAAACGACGGCGTGCGGGCCGCCGCACCCGTGCATGGCGCGGGCGTCGAGCTCTACCTGGGAGGCTTCTTCGGGGCAGCGATCACAGCCCTCGGTATGCCCGAGCCCGAGCACCCGGAAGATTACTTCCTCGCCCGGGTGCGGAAACCCTGAGCTATATAGGGGAGGTCCCGACCTTCCATGGTTCAAGGAGTGAGATGCACGTCCCCACAGCGGTGATCCGGCCTCAGCTCGTGATTGGTGCCCAGGCGCCCGTGCCCACGCGGTACGGGATGTTCGAGATGGTGGTGTTCCGGTGGGGAGACGCTCCGGACCCCGAGACCGGTCTGTCACCAGACCACGTGGCCCTGATCAAGGGCGACGTGCGCGGGCAGCGGGGGGTGACGGTGCGGGTGCACTCGGAGTGCCTCACCAGCGAGGTGTTCGGGTCGCTGAAGTGCGACTGCCGCGAGCAGCTCGAGGCCGCGCAGGAGGAGATCGCGCGGCGAGGGCAGGGGGTGGTGCTCTACCTGCGGCAAGAGGGGCGAGGCATCGGGCTCGCCAACAAGATCCGCGCGTACGGGCTGCAAGCCCGCGGGCACGATACGGTGGACGCGAACCGGCTGCTCGGTCTGCCCGACGACGCGCGCATGTACGAGGCCGCCGCAGCCATGATCGCGCACCTGGGCATCGCGTCGATCCGGCTGCTCACCAACAACCCGGAGAAGATCGAGGCGCTGAGCAAGCTCGGGGTGCAGATCGTCTCGCGGGCGCCGTCCATCATCCAGCCAAACCCGTTCTCCGCACCCTACCTGGACGCCAAGCGGCGGCGCATGGGCCACGCGCTGCCCTCCGAAGACCTCACCGAGAGCGCCCTCGGCGAAGCCATCGGCGACGCCGAGTGATCATGGCGAGAGCGCGCGTCGCGTCTCAGGCGTGGAACCCGCGGATGGTGACGGAGATCCGGCGCCCGCGGGCACCCTTCGTGGCGGGGATCTCGTGGGTCCAGGCCCGGTTCGTGGCCCAGGGGATGACGATGATCCCCGCATGGAGCGCCGGGACGTCCAGGAACCCCTGGCCCCGCCAGGGGCGCATGCGGAACATGCGCTCCTCGCCGAAGGAGAGGGTCACGATGGGGGTGCCCTCGATGCGGTTGATGTCGCTGTCGCGGTGCTTGCCCATGTAGTGGCCCGCCACGCCGTCGTACCAGTTGAAGAGCAGGCCGTTGAGCCGGGGGTCGAAGGCGTCGCGCGCCCAGGCGAGCCAGGCATCCATGGGCGGCGTGAGGGGGAGCGCGCGGTTGACGTTGCCCGTGTAGCGGTAGTCCGTGCCATACGCCTGCTGCCAGCGGGGCGTGCGCACGAGGCGTCCATGCATCTTGATCTCGTGGAACTCGGGCGGGTGCAGCGCCCAGAGCGCGTCGAAGGCGGCGGCGTCGGGGACCAGGGCCTCCGGGAGGGCGCCGACCTGGAGGTGGTGGGCCTCGTCGAGCTGGATGGTGCGGAAGGGGAGCACCCACCTGATGTTACGTTCAGTTGTGGCGCCGGACAACGCGCCCAGGGAGGCCGGGGTTACTTGCCGGCCTTGAGGCGGGCCTTGAGGCGGGAGGCGTAGCCTTCCTTGTTCTCCTGCTTGGCGCGGCCGATGGCGAGGGCGTCGTCAGGGACGTCGCGGGTGACGGTGGTGCCCGTGCCGACGTAGGCGCCAGCGCCGATGCGCACCGGGGCGATGAGCTGGGAGTCGCTGCCGATGAAGGCGCCCGGGCCGATCTCGGTGCGGTGCTTCTTGAAGCCGTCGTAGTTGCAGAAGATGGTCCCGGCGCCGACGTTGGCGCCCTCGCCGATGTCGCCGTCGCCGAGGTAGGCGAGGTGGTTGGCCTTGGCGCCGCGGCGGACGACGGTCTTCTTGGTCTCGACGAAGTTGCCGATGTGGGCCTCGGCGTGGATCTCGCTGTCGGGGCGGAGGTGCGAGAAGGGGCCGATCTGGGCGGCCTCGCCGATGGTGGAGCGCTGGCCGACGGTGTACGGCTTGAGGGCGGCGCCGGCTGCGACCGTGACGTCGGTGAGGACCGAGCCGACGTCGACGAGGGCGCCCGCGCCGATGCGGGTGGCGCCGCGGAGGACGACGTGGTGCTCGATGACGGCGTCGGGCTCGATGTCGACGCCAGCGTCGATGCGGGCGCTCGCGCGGATGGTGGCGCCCTTGCGGCGGAAGCCGTCGGCGATGCGGGCGTAGAGGATGTCCTCGGCGGCGGCGAGCTGGGCGCGGTCGTTGATGCCCGCGAGCGAGCCGGGATCGCGCGAGGCGAGCGAGGCGGTGCCGCCCGCCGTGGCGGCCTGGGCGACGATGTCGGTGAGGTACAGCTCGCCCTGGGCATTGTCGGTGGTGATCCGGGTGAGGGCCTCGCGGAGGAAGTCGGTGCGGGCGACGTAGACGCCCGGGTTGACCTCGGTGATGGCGCGCTCGGCCGGGGAGGCGTCCTTGTGCTCGCGGATGCCGATGACCTGGCCCTCGGCGTCGCGGAGGATGCGGCCATAGCCGGTGGGATCGGCGACGTTCATGGTGAGCATGGCGAGGGGGCCGCGCGCGGCGTCGAGCGCAGTCCAGAGGTGTGAAAGCTCGTCGGGGTGGAGGAGCGGGGTGTCGCCGCAGAGGAGGAGGACGGCGTGGGCGTCCGCGCGGAGCTGGGGGAGCGCGCAACGCACGGCGTCACCCGTGCCGCGCTGCGTCTCCTGCACGGCGGTGCGGACACGGTCACCGAAGGCGGCGGTGAGCTGGGACGTGACCTCGTCGCGTCCGTGGCCGACCACGACGACCACGTCGGCCGCCCCGGCGCGCAGCGCAGCGTCGACGACGTGATGGACCATGGGGCGGCCGCAGAGCTGGTGGAGCACCTTGGGCAGAGGGCTCTTCATGCGGGTGCCCTGGCCGGCAGCGAGGATGACAGCAGTGAGCGGGGCAGCGTGGTCAGCGGTCATATGACGCGCGAGGCTATCACCGCGACGCGCGCTGCGCCGTACGAAGGGCGGCGCCGGAGGCAGGTGGGTTGGGCTATCGTGGAGGCGTCTGAGCGCGGGGGGCGATGCAGCTCGGGCAGGAGTGGGAGGAGGGTCATGCGCCGACGTTCGTGGGGGGCTGCTTCGGGGTGGTGGGCGCGCGCGTGCAAGCCGCTCGCGGTCACCTTGCTGGCAGGGGTCGCGGCGTCGTGCCACGAGGGGCTGGACACGACGCGGCGCGCGCCGTTCACGGCGACGCTCGGCGATGATCTGTACGGGGTGCTCTGCGATCGGGTGGGCGCTTCGGCCCTCGCCGAAGATCTGACGGGCGCGTCGTACCAGGGCGTGTGCCACCCGGACGGGGAAGGGAACTACGCGGATGAAGTGAACGCCGCGGTGCTGCCGGTGCCTTCGGGCGCGAAGGCCGAGGAGGCGCGGCGGCTGGGGCTCTCGCGGCTGGAGGCGATGGTGCGGCGGCGCGCGGAGCTGATCCGGGCGGTGAACACGGCGTTCCCGGACGAGGAGATCGACAACCCCGTCACGGAGCAAGGGGGCGACACGATCGGGCTCCACGACGCGCTGCTCGCGTACTCGCAGGAGCTGGCGAAGCTCTACGATACGCACCCGTACGCGCCCGGGGGAGAGGCGCTGCTGCCAGGGTCGACGCGGTCGCTCGGGAGGCTGTTCGCGGCGCTCGCGGAGAGCGAGGCGGCGCGGGGGTCGTTCGCGCAGATGTGGGGGCGGCAAGGCTACCGGCCGACGAGCGCGATCCTCGGGGCGATCCGGGCGGCGCTGGCCTACCCGGGGATGCGCGCGCTGAGCACGACGAGCACGGAGGTGATCGGGCCCGGAGGGGTGGCGGCGCCCGCGTTCGATCAGCTCCTCGCGGTGGTGAAGCAGGAGCTTTTGACGGCGCGGAGCAACGTGGCGGCCCTGCCGCCGGTGGCGGTGGACGCGGCGACAGGAGAGCCGAGCCGGCCGCGGAGCAGCATGGAGATCCTGGGGTCGCTGCTCGCGCTGGAGGACGAGGCGTTCGCGCCGGGGATCGCGAAGGCGCCGACGTACATCGTGGCGCGCGACAGGCGGGGGATGGCGCTGCCGCTGCCCGGGGGGCCGTTCGCGGACGCGAACGGGGACGGGCTGGCCGACGTGGACGCCTCGGGGCGGTTCGTGGCGGCGGGCGCGCCGGTCGCGGTGGATCCGCCGTTCGTGATCCCCGGGATGGCGTCGCAGGGGGCGCTCGATGCGTTCGGGAGGCCGGAGCCGCTGGTGTACCGGTACATCGATACCTCGCGCACGGCGGGGGCGGCGCTGGCGCGGACGATGGTGCCGCTGCTCGATCCGGTGCAGTACGCGACGGAGGGGACGCCGGAGCCCTGGGCGCGGGAGCACGAGTCGCTGATGTACGCGATGTCGGGCGCGTACCTGCTCTACGGGGACCGGGAGGCCGCGACGTACGATCACCAGGCGGAGAAGATCCTGCCGGCGGGGAGCACGTGCGCGCACTGCACGCCGTACCAGCGGTTCCGCGGGGAGGCCTCGCCGCTCGCGGACCTGACGCACGCGACGGGGCAGCTCCTCGCCGATCCGGAGTCGGACGCGCTGCTGCTCGGGCTCCGGGATCTGCTGGCGAACCACGAGCAGGTGGTGGCGCGGCTGATCGGGGCAGCGCTGCGGGCGCGGGAGATCGCCGCGGAGCACGACAAGAAGGCGGCGCAGGGAGAGGAGCCGCGGGCCGAGCTGCCGTACGAGGCGCCGATCTGGGACGAGATGGCGGTGGTGCTGGGGCGGATCGCCGACAGGCCGGGGCTGACCACGCGGCTCTTCGCGGCGCTGGCGAGCCGGGACGCGCAGGGGACGCCGATCCTGCTCAAGCCGACGGAGAGTGCGTGGGGGCCGGGCGTGAGCCACGTGGGCGAGACGATGGCGCGGTTCTTCCGGAACCGGGACCGGATGAGCTACGACCCAGGCACCAGCGGGACCTCGCGGATCAACGGGGCCGCGCTGAACCTGACGGTGACCGCGGCGACGGGGTCACCGTCATACGTGGACCCCACCACGCCGGTCGACTGGAAGGCGCCCCGCATCGGGGAGAACAAGTCGGTCATGCAGAGGTCCTTCGAGCTGATCCACGACGCGCACGGGGCGACGGCGTGCAACAAGGAGCACGCCGAGATCCGCGTGTTCGGGATCCCGTTCGGGGACTACGGCGAGTGCTCGCTGTTCCAGTTCGACAACGTGGCCACGTTCTACGTGGACTCGCTGCTGCCCGCGGGGCACCCGAAAAAGTCGAAGATCGAGATCAAGAACGGGTTCCTCTCGGGGCTGCTCAACTTCGCCGACTTCTTCAACATCGACGTGAACTCGCTCTTCGAGGACGGCAGCGGGATCACGGGGCTGACCTTGACGCCGACGACGCCGGCGCTGAACCGGCTGGTGTTCTTCGGGGCGGACTCGACGCGGTACTCGAACCTGCCGGATCTCGATCCGTACCGGGGGTCGTCGAACGAGGACACCAACCTGTTCGTGTCGGGGCTGATCGAGCCGGCGTCGAGTTCGGTGTGCCCGAAGAACCCGGCAGGGGCGAGCCAGTGCGGGCCGCCCACGGACGTGATGCGGCTCCGCGACAGGGAGACGATCTTCGTCTGGGAGCGGCTCGGGTTCGTGGACTACCTCAGGCCGGTGATCACGGCGTTCGCGGACGAGCCGTGCGCGGCGGGGGAGCCGAAGGCGTGCGGGGAGGAGATGTTCGCGGACATCGTCCGGGTCCTGAACCGGCACTGGCCGGGGGCGGAGCACGGGCCTGAGTGCGCGAAGTCGGGGACGCCAGCGACGAACCCGAAGTACTGCTCGGAGGCCGGGGTGGCGAGCTACGAGCCGCTCCTCGCCGATACGATGGAGACCGATCTCGTGCCGGCGCTGGTGGAGTTCTCGCGGGCAGTGAGCGAGCTGTCGTCGATCACGGTGCAGCGGGGGCCCGCGGCCGGCGAGGTGTGGACAGGGGCCGAGGTGCTGGAGCGGATGACGCGGGTGACGTTCAGCCAGGAGTACGCGGCCCAGGTGGGGATGGTGGACCGGAAGGGGAGCCCGTCGACGACCTGGGTGGACGGCACGCCGCAGGCGCAGGTGACGCTGTTCTCGCTCTTCGCGGACGCGCTGCACGGGTTCGACGCGCGCTTCGCGGAGAGCGCGGCGGGGGACGCGGCGGGGGACGCACAAGCGAGGAAGGGGCAGTGGAAGCGGGCGCGTTCGCAGATCGTGGACGCGCTGTTCGAGGTGGAGGGGGAGGGGACGGAGGCGCGTTTCAAGAACGCGGCGACACCAAGGCTCCTCGTGGCCGGGATCGATCTGCTCCGGGAGCAGCTCAACGCCAACTGCCCGGACCGGGAGGCAGGCGGGGGGTGTCCCTGGGCGAAGGTGACGCTGGGGCAGAAGATGGCGGAGACGATGAGCGGGCCGCTCTTCGCGGCGATCATGGACGTGAACGAGGCGCTGCGCGCGAACGAGCCGGCGCGCCGGGAGCTCGGGAAGATGCTGCAGTACCTGCTCGGGGCGACGGGCGACGACGCGGCGCTCTCGGCGACGCTCGCGTCCCTGACCGACCTCTGCCAGGTGGTGGCGAGCGACGATGTGCTCTCGCCGATCCTGAAGGCGGTGGCGGGGGTGGCGAGCCCCGGGGGAGACGCGGAAGGGGCAGGGGCGGTGTTCGCGGCATTGCCGGTGCTGCGGGCGATGGCCGATGAGAGGTACGATCGCTACCACGTGATGGACCGGGTGCTGCCCGCGCTGGTGACGCCCATGGACGGGGGGCAGGGGCCGGCGCCGATCGAGGTGGTGCTCGACGTGATCGCGGAGGTGAACCGGCTCGACGCGGCAGACGACAGGCCGCTCGCGCCCGGGGACTACGCGGAGGTGTTCGGGTCGGTGGGCGACTTCCTGACCGACACGACGCGCGGGGTCGAGCAGCTCTACACGATCGTGCAGAACCGGGCGCAGCGGTGAGCCGGGTGGGCGTGGGGTGCGTGGGGTGCGTGGGGTGCGTGGGGTGCGTGGGGTGCGTGGGGTGCGTGCCGTGCGTGCCGTGCGTGGGGTGCGTGGGGTGCGTGCCGTGCGTGCCGTGCGTGCCGTGCGTGCCGTGCGTGCCGTCAGCGACGGGGGCGGCGGCGCGGAAGGCGGTGCGGAAGGCGGTCCTGACAGCGGCGCTGGGGGGCGCGGTGATGGCGGGGGCGGCTCCGGCCCGCGCGGGTGGGCTGTACGTCGCCGACCGGGGGGTGCGGCCCCTGGCGCGGGCAGGGGCGTTCGTGGCGGGGGCCGATGATCCGGGGGCGATCGCGTACAACCCGGCGGGGCTGTTCGACGCGGGGACGCAGTTCCTGGTGGACGGGAGCTGGGTGAACTGGTCGAGCGAGTACACGCGGCAGGCGCGGACGCAGCAGCTCGATCCGGTGACGGGGGAGCCGGTGGCGACGTACGCGCGGTCGTTCGCGGCGGTGGAAGGGTCGACGCCGGTCCTGCCGATCCCGACGCTGGCGGCGTCGCTCCGGCTGTCGCCCACCTGGGCGGTGGGGTTCGGGGTGTGGGCGCCGTACGCGGCGCTGGCGAGCTACCCGGAGGAGGTGAACGGGGAGCCGGCGCCGCAGCGGTACGGGCTCTACAACCTCGATGGGTCGCTGCTGGCGCTGGTGGGGGGCGGGGTGGCGTACGCGCCGACGCCGGAGCTGCGGTTCGGGGCCGTGCTGTCGGTGCTGACGGGGACCTTCACGAACCAGGTGGCGTTCTCGGGGTGCATCCCGGAGCGGCTGCTGTGCGCGCCGGAGGATCCGGACTGGGACGGGGTGGCGGAGCTGAGCGCGGGGCCCATCGTGGCGCCGACGGGTCAGCTCGGGGTGCAGTGGGCGCCGGTGCCGGCGTGGCACCTGGGGCTGAGCTTCCAGCTTCCGATGTGGATCCGGGCCGGGGGGACGGTGCGGGCGCGGCTGCCCTCGTCGCCGGTGTTCGAGAACGCGCGGGTGGAGGGGGAAGATGTGGACGTCGCCTTCGAGCTGCCGTGGGTGCTGCGGTTCGGGGTGGAGTCGCGGGTGGTGGAGAACCTGCGGGTGGAGCTGGGCGTCGCGTGGGAGCACTGGGGCATGCACGACACCATCCGGGTGACGCCGGACGGGGTGGCGGTGCGGGGGCTGCCCGGGTTCCCGGATCCGTTCTACGTGCCGGAGGTGACCATCGCGCGGAACTTCCGGGACGCGGTGTCGGTGCGGGCAGGCGGCGAGTACGGGTTCGACTGGCTGGGGAAGCGGTGGGAGGCGCGCGGGGGGGTGAGCTTCGAGACGAGCGCGATCCCGGCGGCGTACCTGTCGGTGCTGACCCTGGACACGCCGAAGGTGACGGCGGCGCTCGGGCTCGGGGTGCACCTCGGGCGCTTCCGGTTCGACGCGACGTTCGCGCGGGTGTTCGGGATCGGCGTCGACGTGACGCCGGAGGAGGCGCGGGTGACGCAGGTGAACCCGCTCCGGGCCAACCCGCCGGAGTACCCGAACTACGTGAACGGGGGGGAGTACAGCGCGTCGGCGAACGTGATCGGGCTCGGGGCCACGTACACGCTCGAGGCGCTCTAGTCCCTGGCTAGAGGGCCTTGAAGCGGTCGGTGGCCTCGATCAGTGCGTGGGTGGTGCCGGGTTCGAGGGCGGAGTGGCCGGCGTCGGGGATGATGTGGAGGTCGGCCTCGGGGAAGGCGCGGTGCAGGTCCCAGGCGTTCTCGACGGGGCAGACGACGTCGTAGCGGCCGTGCACGATCACGGTGGGGATGTGGCGGATGCGGTCCACCTCGTCGAGGAGCTGGGTCTCGCGGTCGAGGAAGCCGCCGTTCGCGAAGTAGTGGCACTCGATGCGCGCGAAGGCGAGGGAGAAGACCTCGCCCTGGACGCGGGCGATGAGCTCGGGGTTCGGGCGGAGGCAGCTCGTCGAGCCTTCCCAGACGCTCCAGGCGCGGGCGGCGGCGCGCTGGACGGCGTGGTCGGTGCTGAGCAGGCGGCGGTGGTAGGCCATGAGGAGGTTGCCGCGCTCGGCCTCGGGGATAGGGGCGAGGTACTCCTGCCAGGCGTCGGGGAAGATGAAGCTCGCGCCGCGCTGGTAGAACCATTCGAGCTCCTGGCGGCGGAGGAGGAAGATGCCGCGGAGCACCAGCTCGGTGACGCGGGCGGGGTGCTTCTCGGCGTAGGCGAGGGCGAGGGTGCTGCCCCAGGAGCCGCCGAAGACCTGCCAGCGTTCGACGCCGAGGTGCTCGCGCAGGGTCTCCATGTCGGCGACGAGGTGCCAGGTGGTGTTCTCTTCGAGGGAGGCGTGGGGGGTGCTGCGGCCGCAGCCGCGCTGATCGAAGAGGATGATGCGGTACGCCCGGGGGTCGAAGAAGCGGCGCTGCTTGGGCTCGGTGCCGCCGCCAGGGCCGCCGTGCACGAAGATCACAGGCTTGCCTTTGGGGTTGCCCGACTCCTCGTAATAGATCTCGTGCAGGTCGGAGACGCGGAGCCGGCCGACGCGGTTGGGCTCGATCTCGGGGTAGAGGGTGCGCCGCGTGGGCTGATCGCCGCGGGCGGCAGGGTTCTGGGGGGAGGATGCGCCGGCTGTCATGGGCGCGCCGAGCGTAGCGCGAGATGGGGGCGGAGGGGAGCCGCTGACGCGGAGCCGCCGCCCGTCGCTTCGGGGAGGTGGCGCCTCAGGCGGCGGCGGTCGCGTCCGACTTGGACCTGGAGGGCTCGTCGTAGAGGCTCTCGATCTGCTTCTGGTAGCGCTGCCAGGCGACGCGGCGCTTGAGCTTGAGCGAGGGGGTGAGCATGCCGTTGTCGGTGGTGAAGTCCTCGTCGGTGAGGGTCACCTGCCGCACCCGCTCGAAGCCCTTCCAGCCGGTGGAGTACTTGTCGACCTCGGCCTGGATCAGGGCGACCACCCGGGAGTTGGTGAGGAGATCGGCGTTCGCCTGGTAGCTCACGCCCTCGGTCTTGGCCCAGGCCTTCACCGCGTCGAGATCGGGGACGACGAGGGCCACGTTGTGGAGGCGGTTGTCGCCGTAGACCATGGTGTTGAGGATGAAGGGCGAGAGCTTGAGCTGCTCTTCGAGGGGCGCCGGGGCGACGTACTTGCCGTTCTCGAGCTTGTACTGCTCCTTGATGCGGCCGGTGATGTAGAGGAAGCCCTCGTCGTCGAGGTAGCCGAGATCTCCGGTGCGGAAGCTCTTGTCCTCGGTGAACACCGCGGCGTTCTCGTCGGGCCGGTTGTGGTAGCCCTGCATCACGTTGGGGCCGCGGACGATGATCTCGCCCTGGCGGGGGTCGTTCGTCTCGGTCTTGTCGATGATCACCGTCACGCCGTCGAGGAGCTTGCCGACGCTGCCGAGGCGGTGGGCGCCGGGGCGGTTGGCGGTGACGATGGGCGAGGTCTCGGTGAGGCCGTAGCCCTCGAAGACCTTGATGCCGAGGCTGTCGATGAACTCCGCGACCTCGCGGGAGAGGGCGGCGCCGCCGCTCATGGCGTACTTGAGGCGGCCGCCGAACTTCTGGCGGATCTTGGCGAAGACCACCTTGTTCGCGAGGGCCAGGCCGAGCTTCTCGCCGAGGGAGAGCGGCTCGCCCTTGCGCTGCTTGTTCGCGGCCGCGAGGCCCGACTTGAAGAGGTTGCGCACGACGGCGGGCTTCTCCGTCATCTGCTTGTTCACCCCGTCGTAGATGCGGTTGAAGATGCGGGGGACGCTGATCAGCACCGTGGGCTTCACCTCGGCGAGGTTCGGCACGATCTTGTCGACGGCCTCGGCGAGGGCCATGGACGCGCCGAGCGAGAGGAAGGCGTGGAGCTCGCAGGTGTGCCCGAAGGAGTGCGCCCAGGGCAGGAAGGAGAGGCTCCGGTCGTCCGCGGAGAGCGGGAAGCCCCCGTGGACGGCGGTGATGTTGGAGGCGATGTTGCCGTGCGAGAGGATGACGCCCTTGGGGTTGCCGGTGGTGCCCGAGGTGTAGATCAGGCACGCGGTGTCCTCGGGGGTGGGCTTGATCGCCGGGGCGGGGTTCTTGCCGCCGGCCTCGAGGAGGGCCTCGTAGGAGAGCGGATCGCTCTTCGGGAGCGCGAGGCCGATGATGTGCTTGAGCGAGGGCGCGCGCGCCGGGATCTCCTGACACTTCTTGTAGATCTCGGGCGTCGCGGCGATGACGGCCACCGCCTCGCAGTCGTTGATGATGAACTCCCACTCCTTGGCGAGCTGGGCCTCGTACATGGGCACGAGGGAGGCGCCGAGGCCGTAGCAGGCGTACGCGGCGACCGCCCACTCGACGCGGTTGTTCGAGATGATCGCCACGCGGTCACCGCGCTGGATGCCGATCGAGGCGAGCCCGCCGCGGAACTGGTCGACCAGGCGCCCCATCTCCGCGTAGGTCAGCCAGGTCCACTGGCCATCCTTCTTGGTGCCGAACAGATCCCTGGGTCCGTACAGCTTGACCGAACGCTCGAACAGCTCGACCAGGTTCTCGAACTTCGCCATCACCCTCTCCTCTTCAAGTTCAGTCCCTGCAGTCCAGCCCCTGCAGTTCGGCGCGTGCAGTCCAGGTGCGGTGTCCAGCCTCGCCTCGCGTTCGTCCGTCGTCGTCCGCCATCGTTCGCCGCCGTGTGGTCGTCGTCATCCGTTGTCGGTCGCCGGTTGTCGTTGCTTGTCGGGCTGAATCGCAGCCTTTGGTGTACCATGCCCGCCGGATGCCTCGCTACGCCATCACAACGTTTGGCTGCCAAATGAACGTGCACGACTCGGAGCGCATGCGCGAGGTGCTCCGGGGGGCAGGCTACGCGGAGGCCGAAGATTCTGCCTCTGCGGACGTGCTGGTACTCAATACGTGCAGCGTGAGGGAAAAGGCGGAGCAGAAGCTCCGCAGCGAGGTGGGCCGCCTCGCCCGCTGGAAGCGAGAGCAGCCGGAGCGGGTGCTGATCGTGGCAGGGTGCGTGGCGCAACAGGAGGGGGAGCAGCTCCTCCGGCGCATGCCCGCCATCGACGGGGTGATCGGTCCGGACAACATCGCGGAGCTGCCGCGCCTCCTCGGGGATCTCTCCACGGGTGGCCTGCCCGCGGTCCGTACGGTGTTCGACCTCGATGCGCCGCGTTTCCTGCCGCCGCCGCGCGGGGGGAGCGGGCCCACGGCCTTCGTGACGGTGATGAAGGGCTGCAACGAGCGCTGCTCGTTCTGCATCGTCCCCTACACCCGGGGCCCGGAGCGGTACCGCGCGAGCGACGAGATCGTCGCCGAGATCGCCGCCCTCTGCGCGTCGGGGACGCGGGAGGTCACCCTGCTCGGGCAGACGGTGAACAGCTACCGCGATCCGCTGCGCGCGCTCTCCCAGGCGCCAGGCGCGGATCCCGAGGATCCTGACGAGAGCGAGTTCGCGGCGCTGCTCCGGCGCATTGCCGCCGAGGTGCCGGCGCTGCGGAGGCTCCGCTACACGAGCCCCCACCCGCGGCACCTGACGCCCTCGCTGATCCGTGCCCACGCGGAGCTTCCGCTCCTGCCCCGGCACGTGCACCTGCCGGTGCAGTCGGGCGCGAACCGGATGCTGAAGCGGATGATCCGGCGCTACACGCGCGAGGAGTACCTGGCCCGGACGCGCGCCCTCTGCGCGGAGGCGCCGGGGATGACCCTGTCGACGGACATCATCGTGGGGTTCCCCGGAGAGACCGAGGAGGACTTCGAGGCCACGCTCTCGCTGGTGGAGGAGGTGGGCTTCCGGGGCCTGTTCGGCTTCAAGTACTCGAGGCGCCCCTACACGCCGGCCCTGAAGCTCCCGGATGACGTGACCGAGCAGGTGAAGAGCGCGCGGCTGACGCGGCTCTTCGCGCTGAGCGAGGCGCTGCTCGGGAAGCACCTGGAGGGGCTCACCGGCTCCGTCCAGGAGGTGCTCGTCGAGGGGCCCGCGAAGGCGGGGGACCTCTGGTCGGGGCGCACGGGCCGCAACGAGATCGTGCACATCGAGGGGGCCTCGGAGCTGGATCTCACGGGCGAGGTGGTGACGGCGCACATCCTCCGGGCGAACAAGCACTCGCTCCACGGCGCGCTGACCGAGGCCGCGAGGGCCGCGGCGCGGCAGCCCAGGGCGCGTGCGCAGGGGTCCCAGGCGAGGCGCGCGCTCCCGGTGGTGAACGAGGGGCCGCGGGCGGAGGGCTGAGTGGCGCTGATCCTTCCGTACGGCGAGGCGACGCCGCGCTTCGGGCGTGAGGTGTTCGTGGCGCCGAACGCCACGGTCATCGGCGACGTGGAGATCGGCGACGGGGCGAGCATCTGGTTCGGCGCGGTGCTGCGCGGGGACGTGGGGAAGATCCAGATCGGCGCGCGCACCAACATCCAGGACCTGGCGTGCGTGCACGTGACCGATGGGGTGTCGTGGACGCGCGTCGGGGAGGACGTGACGGTGGGGCACGGCGCCATCCTGCACGGCTGCATCGTGGGGGATGGATGCCTCATCGGCATGGGGAGCATCCTGCTGGACAACGCGGAGATCGGTGCGGGGTCGGTGGTGGCGGCAGGCGCCGTGGTGCCGCCCCGGATGGTGGTGCCGCCCCGCTCCCTGGTGCGGGGGAACCCGGCGAAGGTGGTGGGAGAGGTCAGGGCCAACCAGGCGGATCTCGGCCGGGATGGCGCCGCGCACTACGTGGAGAACGCGCGCCGCTTCCGGGAGATCCTCGCGGCGCAGGAGGCGCAGGAGGCGGCGCAGGCATCCGGGGCGCAGGAGGCGCAGGAGGCGGCGCAGGCATCCGGTGCGCAGGAGGCGGTGCAGGCATCCGGGGCGCAGACGCCCGGTGCGCAGGAGGCGCGCGAGGCGTCCGGCCATGCGCGGTGAGGAGGTGGGCATCCGTGCCCGCGCAGCGGCGTTCATCGTCGAGCAGACGGCGGTCACGGCGCCGCCCCTCGTGCCGGAGGTGCGCCTCCACCTGGCCACGGAGGTCACGCCTCTCTGGCGGATCACGGAGGAGGAGATGCGTCGCCTCGGGCTGTGGGGGGACGCGGGCGGGCGTGAGATCGATCCCTCGTCCTCCGGCGTCGTCCCGCCGCCTTACTGGGCGTTCGTCTGGGCGGGCGGGCACGCGCTCGCGCGCCACGTCCTCGATCACCCTGCGCTCGTCGCAGGCCGGCGTGTCCTCGATTTTGCTTCTGGCAGCGGTATCGGCGCCCTCGCGGCGGCGAAGGCCGGAGCCGCGGCGGTGACGGCGGCGGACGTCGATCCCTTCGCGGTTGTCGCCATCGCGCTGAATGCGCGCCTCAACGGGGAGGAGATCACCGTGCGCGCCGACGACCTCACCGCCACGCCTGCTGCGCTAGCCAAGCCCGCTGCGCGCACCACAGGCGCTGCATCAACGCCGAGCGAGAGCGCGACGCCCGACGACTGGGACGTGATCCTGGCGGGAGACGTCTGCTACGACCGTGAAATGGCAGCTTGCGTGCTTCCATGGCTCCGCGCGCGCGCGGATGCCGGGGCCGTGGTGCTCCTCGGAGATCCGGGGCGCGCTTATTGCCCCGCGGATGGTTACGAGGTGCTGGCACATTGCAAAGTGCCAACGAGCCTCGATCTGGAAGGGCGCGAGGCGCTCGATGTCCGGATCCTGAGATTGCGGTAGTCGCGCGCAAGTTACCCGAATTCGTTGCACCTCCCGCTTTCGCGACTGTTCCGCAGGTCTCCAGACATGGTAGCCTCCCTCGTTCACTGTCGTTCACGAGGAGGATTCATGAGCTTCGACATCGCCCAGACTGCACGAGATTTCGAGCGGAACGCCGGCCACGAGATCCTGTACAGCGAGATGGTCTGTAACCAGTTCGTGATCGCGGTCCTGCGCAAGACGGTCGAACCGTCGTTCCCGATGATCCGCGCGGATGACTTTGCGCACTCGCCGAAGTTCATGAAGGTCGACCTGCCGCAGGCCGGTGACCTGGTGCACTGGCCTGGCCACATTGGCATCGTGCTCGACCCCGACAAGGGCGACTTCATCGGCTCGCAGACGAGCACCGGCGTCGCCGTGGCGAACTACAAGAACGGCTACTGGAACGGCTCTTTCGGCGGCAAGAGGCCCGACGCGTTCTACCGCTACATCCCCTGAGCACACTGCCTCGCAGCTCAGGGGCTTCTCGCCCCTGTGCTCGCGCCTGCCCTCTACCCCGCACCTCTGCCCGCGGCGCTGCCCCGAATGTGCCTTCGGGGCATGCGTTCCCCCCTATCGTTTCAGGTTTCCGGGTCAGCGATCTCGCCGATAGCGGGGTAGCGACCATCGGGAGCGCAGGGGCCGCAGGGCCCCTGAGCCAGGGTACGCAGGACCTCAGGCCTGGAGGGCCTTGATGTCCTGGAGGAGGACCTGCTCGTGTCCCTCGGGGCTCACCTTCAGGTAGATCTTGCGGAGCGCGCCCTGGGGGTCGATCACGAACGTGGTCCGGTCCCAGTACAGGGTGCCTTTCCACTCGCTCTGCCCGACGCTTGCGGCCCGGAGCAGCTCGTGCTTCGGGTCGGCGAGGAGGTCGATGGTGAAGCCGAACTTGTTGCAGAAGCTCTTGTGCGAGTTCACGTCGTCCTCGCTCACGCCCAGCACCGCGATATTGGCCTCGTCGAAATCGGCTTTGGTGGCCGTGAACGACTTGCCCTGAATGGTGCAGCCCGGCGTGTCGTCCTTGGGGTAGACGTACAGCACCAGCCACTTTCCGGCGAAATCGCCGAGCGAGACGGGTTTCCCGTCCTGGTTCGCAAGTGAAAAGCTCGGGAAAGGCTGTCCGACCTCGAGGGCCATTGGTTGCGTCTCCTTGGAGAGAATGGTGAATCGTTTCTCTGTCCGGGCAAGCCTGACGGTTAAGCCGGCCCGAGCATGGTCACCTTTAGGGGACACGCTGCGGGCGGCGCAACGCTTTTCTGGGCGCGGCGGGGAGTGGGGCCCTGTCAGGATTCACGCCCGACGGGGGGCGAGGAAGCGCGAATTTCCTGGCGGACCTCGTGGAGACTCAAGGGCCCGAGGTGGCCTTTGCACGCGCGGCGAGGGCTGCGGCGTCGTCGAGGGGCGCCTGGGGGGCCCGCTGGGCGAGGCCCATCCGGGAGCGTGAGGCCTTCTCGTCAGCGACGCAGCGGCCGCGGGTGTAGGCGCCGAGCCAGTCGAGCTGCTCGAATTTCCGGCATGCTCCGAACGAGCGCTTCACGAGGGCGTGTCCGGCCCTGAAGCATTTCTCCCGGTCACCCACGAGGTCGGCGTGGGTCCAGCCCTCGGAGGTCTTGCCTTTGCCCACCCGGATCTGGAGGAGGCACGAATCCATCCCGGAGCCGCGGGCCAGCTTTCCCAGGCCGAGATCCACGTCGCGCCGGAAGCCACTCTCGTGGTGGGCGATCGCCAGGAGGAGCGCCAGGGTCGCGGCGCGGCCTCGGGGCCCCCGGAAAGCAGGTTCGACCGTCGGATCGTAGGCCACGCGCGCCGCGGCCCGCGCGATTTCCTCGTAACGTGCGCGCCCTTCCTCGGGCGTCTCCACGGCGTCTGCGATGTGGCTTCGCCCTGGCGGGGACCACGAAACCATGAGAGCCACCGCCCAGGCGGTGATGGGGTCCATGCTCATTTCTCCTCCGTGACGGGAATCACCCGTCGGGAACCAGCGCTGGTATGAGGAGCAATCATGCAGAGCCCCGGGCCGGCGTCAACGTGAACGTGGCCAGTCGCGCCCTCATTGCGTGCGCGACAGCACCGTCGTAACCAGGATTCATGACCAATGAGGGGCGGATTCTTGAGGTGACTTACGACGATATCGTCAGCGCGGCGCGCCAGATCGAGGGCGTCGCGCACCGGACGCCGGTGGTCACGTCGCGCACGCTCGACGCCCGGCTCGGCGCCACGGTACGGCTCAAATGCGAGAACCTGCAGCGCATGGGCGCCTTCAAGTTTCGCGGCGCCTACAATGCGCTGAGCCGCCTCGACGACGTGGCGCGGGCGCGGGGGGTCATCGCCTACTCGTCGGGCAACCACGCCCAGGCCGTGGCCCTCGCGGGGCGCTTGCTGGGCCTGGCCACCACCATCGTGATGCCCAGCGACGCCCCCGCGGTGAAGCGGCGGGCCACCGAGGGATACGGCGCCCGGGTGGTGATCTACGATCCCCGCACCGAGCGGCGCGAGGACGTGGCCCGTCGCATCGCGGGGGACCGCGGGCCCGCGTTGATTCCTCCCTTCGACCACCCGCACGTGATCGCGGGGCAGGGGACGGCCGCCAAGGAGCTCTTCGACGAGGTGGGGCCCCTCGACCTCTTGCTCGTGCCCTGCGGCGGCGGAGGGCTGCTCTCCGGCTCGGCGCTGGCGGCCCGGGCGCTGAGTCCTGGGTGCCGGGTGATCGGCGTCGAGCCGGAGGCGGGCGACGATGCGACCCGATCGTTCCGAACCGGGGTGCTCTGCGCGGTCGACAACCCGGTCACGATCGCGGATGGCGCGCGCACGCCGTCGCTCGGCAAGCTCACCTTCCCGCTCGTGCGCCGCCACGTGGACGATATGGTGACGGTCTCGGACGAGGCGCTGCTCCACGCGCTGCGCTTCGTGTGGGAGCGGCTGAAGCTCGTGGTGGAGCCGACGGCGGTCCTCGGGCTCGCCGCGGCGCTGCAAGGGAAAATCGACGTGGCTGGACGCCGTGTTGGCGTCATCCTCAGCGGCGGGAACGTGGACATCGTGGCGATCGCAGCGCGCCTTCGTGATGTACCCGACGACCTGAGCAGGTGATCCGGGCCCCATTGCAGGCGCGCCGGCACGTGGATAGCCTCCGCGGACTTCCTCACGCGCTTCTCGACCTTCGACGCACCCTTCGACCACGCGAGCTGCTCATGCATCGTCACCGGAGCTGGATCCGGCCTTGCGGGATCCTCATCGCTGCTGTTGCCATCGTCACGTCGTGTGCGACCGGCAATGACTCCGACCCCCTGGCGACGGGAGGCCACCAAGGCGGCGGTGGTCAGGGCGCGGGCGAAGGCGAGGGGGGCGGGAACGAGGGGGGCGCGGGCGGCGAGGGCGGCGCGGGGGGTCAGGGCGGGGCAGGGGAGGGAGGGGGGACGTCGAGCCTCTGCGGCAATGGCGTCCTCGACCCCGGTGAGGCGTGCGAGGGGAATGATTTCGGCGGCAAGACGTGTGCGGATTTCGGCCTCGGCGGTGGGACGCTGACCTGCAATACGCACTGTGGTGTCGTCGTCTCGTCCTGCTCCGTCCCGGAGAACTGCGCTGACTTCGTCGACAACGACTTCGATGGCGACGCCGATTGCCTGGACGAGGACTGCGCGGGGGCGGCCGCCTGCGTCGATTCCTGCGCGCAGCCGATGTTCACGGCCCTGCCGACGTTCGGGGACGGCGACACCACGGGCAGACCCTCGACGCAGGCTGCCTCGTGCTCCTCGCAGAGCGGCAGGGAGGCGATCTTCACCTTCATCGCGCCGAGCAGCGATCCGGTGATGATCGACGTGTTCTCCCTCTCGGACATGGACTTCACACTCTCCGTGCGCACGGGGTGCGCCGATCCCGCCACCGAGATCATCTGCGTCGACAGCTCCGGATCCGGCTCGGGGGCCCTCACGGTCAGCGTCACCGCCGGTGCCCAGTACTTCGTGGTGGTCGACGGCGTCCCGCCCCACGATGGCGGTTACTTCAACCTGCAGATGATGGGTGCGCAGCCCGAGCTGTACTGTGACGATTTCTTCGACGACGACTCCGATGGCTTCCTGGACTGCGACGATGCGGCGGACTGTCAGGGAGACTTCGCGTGCCAGCCCGGCACCGAGCCCACGGGCGCCCCGTGCTCGTACCACAGCGACTGCGCAGCGACCGGGAGCGACCCTGCCTGCCTCCCCGAGTTCTACGGCTATCCCGGGGGGTACTGCTCGGAGTTCTGCGACCTCGCCATGCCTGATTGCAGCGGCGACGCGGTGTGCGTCGATTCCGGCCACTCGGTGAATGGCGTTTGCCTCGACGGGTGCACCACCAGCGCCGACTGCCGACCCGGCTACGAGTGCCTCGACGTCGGCGTCTCCGCGCTGGTCTGCATTCCGGGCCCCGAGTCGGAGTGCGACGACAACCAGGACAACGACGGCAACGGTTACTTTGACTGCGCCGACGCGACGGGCTGCCAGTCCTCGGCCGCGTGCACCTCCGGCCCGACGCCGACCGGGCAGCCCTGCTCCGTGCACAACGAGTGTTACGCCATCGGGAACGACCCCCTCTGCCTCGACGAGGCTTACTGGGGCCTTCCGGGCGGGTACTGCTCGCAGTTCTGCGACCTCGTCCAGAACGACTGTGGCCTGCTCGGTGCTTGCTACGACTACGGCTTCGGGAACGGGCTCGGGCTCTGCCTGGACCGCTGCACGAGCCAGAACGACTGTCGCCCGGGGTACGCCTGCGGGGACATCGGGCTCTCCTCCAACGTGTGCTTCTACTGAGGGGCGACATGCGACGACTCCAGGTGCTCGGTTCCATCGCGGCGATGACGACCCTCGCGCTCTTCGTGGCGTGCTCCGCGTCCAGCAGAGAGGATGGCTTCACCGGTCCCGACAGCCCCGGCGCCTCGTCCAGCAGTGGCGGCGGTCAGGGGGGGGCTGGAGGCGAGCCCGGTCCTGGCGGCGTGGGTGGTGTCAACCTCGGCGGGGGCGATCCTGGGAGTGGCGGGGCGCCGCCGACCTGCATCCCTGGCGGCGAGGATGACGACGTCGACCAGGATGGCTTCACGCCGGCCCAGGGCGACTGCAACGACTGCGACCCGAACGTCAGCCCCAACTCCCTCGAGGTGCCCACGCCCGACGGCGAAGAGGCGTACGACGAGGACTGCGACATGGAGATCGACGAGGACGACAGCGTCCTCTGCGACAGCGGACTCGCCATCGACAGTCAGGACCCGCTGCTCGCCGCGCGCGCCATCGAGCTGTGCAAGGATTCGACGGGGCCTGGAGATTGGGGCCTCACGTCCGCGGCCTGGGTGCAGGCGGATGGCGCTCCTCCGCCCCCGGACCACCTCGTCGTGTTTCACTTCGGCCACGGCCTCCTCGATGGCTTCGGGCCGAACGTCGGCACCCGCCGCGGCGAGCGCCTCCTCGCCCTCTCCAGCGGCGCTGCCCGGCAACCCAGCGACGCGGGCTACATCAGCCCCGAGGGCTTCGACAAGCTGTACCAGGGCGACCACCCCGACGGGTTCCCCAAGGAATCTCCCGCTTGCCCGGGGACGTTCACCGGCGAGCCCCACGACAGCGCCGCGCTGGAGGTCACCCTCCGGGCGCCCACCAATGCCCGTGGCTTCTCGTTCGATTTCAACTTCTATACCCACGAATGGCCCCAGTTCGTGTGCAGTATGTTCAACGATTTCTTCGTGGCGCTCCTCTCGCCCTACCCCCCGGGCCAGACCGACGGCAACATCAGCTACGACAGCCAGGGCAATCCGGTCAGCGTGAACAACGCTTTCCTCGAGGTCTGCGGCTGCCCCGGCAATCCACCTTCCCCGTGCGAGGCGGGGGGAAAGCTATTCACCTGCCCGCTCGGCAATGGTGATCTCATCGGCACCGGGTTTGGCTTCGACAGTGACACGGCGGGGAGCGATCACGGCGCCACGAGCTGGCTCCGGACGACCGCCCCGGTCGCGCCCGGGAGCGAGATCTCGCTTCGCTTCGCGGTCTACGACTCCGGCGACGGCTCCCTCGACTCGACCACGCTCATCGATCAGTTCCAGTGGATCGCCAAGCCCGGGATCACCGTCGGGACCACCCCCGTCCCGCAGTGATCTCCGGGTAGCGCACCGGCTCCTGGCGCAGGAGGCCTCAGCGGTTGAGAAGGTTCATCATGACCGCGGCGTAGCGCTCTCCCGCCGCGGCACCGCGGGGAGCCACCGCGTTGATGCGCGCGACGTCCTCGGGCTTCAGCATCACCTCCACCGCCTTCGTGTTCTCCTCCAGGTAGGTGCGCCGCCGGGTCCCCGGGATGGCCACGATGTCCTCCCCCTGGGCCAGCACCCACGAAAGCGCGAGCTGCCCCGCCGTGACACCCTTCTCCCGCGCGATCTCCTCCACCCGCGCGACGAGCTCCAGGTTCTTCGCGAAGTTGTCCCCCATGAACCTGGGCGACGTCCTCCGGTAGTCGTCCGCCGCCAGGTCCTCGAAGCGCTTGATCTGCCCCGTCAGGAAGCCTCGCCCGAGCGGGCTGTAGGCCACGAACCCCACCCCGAGCTCCCGGCAGGCCGCGAGCAGGCCGTCCTCCGGATCGCGGCTCCACAGCGAGTATTCCGTCTGCAGGGCGCTCACCGGGTGCACCGCCACCGCCCGGCGCAGCGTCTCCGTCCCTGCTTCGGAGAGGCCCAGGTAGCGGATCTTGCCCTCCTTCACGAGTTCGGCCATCGCCCCTACGGTGTCCTCGATGGGCACGCTGGCGTCCACCCGGTGCTGGTAATAGAGGTCGATCACGTCCACCCCGAGCCTGCGCAGCGAGCCTTCGCACGACATGCGTACGTACTCCGGGCGGCCGTTCACGCCGCGCGCTGCCGGATCGCCCGTGCGCACGATGCCGAACTTGGTCGCGAGCACGACCTTGTCGCGGCGGTCGCGGATGGCCCGCCCCACCAGCTCCTCGTTCGTGTACGGGCCGTACATGTCCGCCGTGTCGAGGAAGGTCACCCCGAGTTCCAGGGCCCGGTGGATCGTGGCAATGGACTCGGACTCGTCGCGCTCGCTGCTGCTCCCGTAGAAGTCGGACATCCCCATGCAGCCGAGGCCGATGGCGGGGACCTGCAGGCCTTGGCGGCCAAGGGCGCGGACAGGGATCGGGTTGGACACGGTGTGCTCCTTGTGTCGAGGTGGCCGGGAGCTTACGGCACGGGCACGCGCGCGCCACCCCGGTGCTGCCCGATCGCGCCACTGTCGCGCTCCCTGCTCCGAGCCCTCGCCGCCGGTGGCCGATGGTGCAACGATGGGTCCATGAAGCGCTTTCTGGTAAGCTTGTCGATCCTGATGCTGGTGGTCGCCTGCGGAGAAACCGTGGAGGAGCCACCGGACAACACCACCTCCACCACGGGCAGCGTCGGCGGCGGTGGTGCTGGCGGTGCTGGTGGAGGCGCAGGAGGCGGCGAGCCGGCTTTCTGCGGCGGTTTCGGCGGCATCGCCTGCGGCGAGGACGAGGTCTGCATCTACGAGGGCGGATTCTGCGGCGGCGACGACGGCGGGGGCCTCTGCGAGCCGCGCCCCACGGTCTGCGACCAGGACTGCCCCGGCGTCTGCGGCTGTGACGGGCAGTTCTACTGCAACGCCTGCATGGCCCGCGCGGCAGGCGTCGACGTCGCTGCCAACACGAGCTGCGACGACGCCACCCGTTACAGCGCCCAGTACTGGGCTGGCGGTCTCGATCACCTCATCGTGCTCGCCGCCGATGAGACGCGGGACCTTTGCGTGAAGGTCTACCTCGATGCGCCGAAGGAGAACGCGCCGGGGTTCGACATCACGGCGCCGGACGGCTGGGGCGTGTCGTACGCCGAGGTGACGAACCGCGCCGCCGACTGCGATCTGCCGCTGCCCGACACCACCACGACCGTGTCATCCACCGGAGGCACCGGCACGTTCTCGTGGGACACGGGCCCGAGCATGGTCGCGCCCTGCGACGTCAACGTGAACGCCGTGCTGACGTTCACGGCGTCGGAGCCCTGGATCCCCGGCTCGTTCCAGCTCTCCGCGACCGCCATCCCGGTCGACGGCGGCTGCCAGTAGCATCCTCCGACTCCATGGAGTCCCCCTCCTGCTTCGGCGCCCTGCCGTCGGCGTGCCACGCCTCGGTGCGTTGACCACCCCAGAACCCCTGCCGAGCGGTGGCCTGCGGTGAGAAGATGGGCCCATGAAGCACTTCGCGCATGGCTTGTTGATCGCAGTGCTCGCGGTGGCCTGCGGCTCCACCGTCGAGGACCCGAACCCCAACAGCACTTCCGGGGGCGATGGAGGCAGGGGCGCGGGCGGCGGCGCGGGCGGCGGCACGCCGTCTTCCTGCGACTTGTTCTCGGACCCCGGGTGTGGCGACGGCGAGACCTGCGTCCACGCGGACGGGAGCTGTGGCAGCAACGACAGCGGGGGCCTTTGCACGCCGCGCCCCACGGACTGCGAGCTGGACTGCCCCGGTGTCTGCGGCTGTGACGCGCAGTTCTACTGCAACGAGTGCTACGCCCGCATGGCGGGCAATGACGTCTCGTCCACCGTCCTCTGCGACGATCCCATCACTTACAGCGCCCAGTACGCGGGTGGCGGGCACGACAACATCGTCCTGCTCGCAGCCGACGGATTCAGGAACTTCTGCGTGAAGGTGTTCCTGCAACACCCCGCGGAGAACGCTGCCGGGTTCGATTTCACGCTGCAACAGGGCTGGGGCGTCTCGCGCGTCGAGATGACGGGCGACTACACCGACTGCGCGCAGAGCCAGCCCGACTCCGCCCCGAGCCGCGCGTCCACTGGCGGTCGCGGCACCGTCTCCTGGGAGCTGGAGCCGAACACCGTCATCCCCTGCACCATCGACGTGAGCGCCGTGGCGCACTTCCCTCCGTCGGACAACCTCTGGCACCCCACCACCCTCCCGCTCTCCGCGACCGACATCCCCGTCGACGGTGGCTGCCAGTAGCGCGAAGGACCGGCTCCAGCGCAGGTGCGTGCACCGGCGCGCCTGAACATCGAGGGCAGGGGGTGCGCAGGTGTCGCCGCTACTTCGACGCCCCGGTCCCCGCGGTAGCCCGGCGCTTCAGGTAGAAGAAATCACGCTCGGCAGCGCTGGCCACGTACCCGCGCTTCGTGTGCTTCGTGTCCTGGATCAGCGTCGAGACCACCTGCAGCGGGTCGCCCGGCGCGGGGCGACCGTAGAACAGGAACTTCGTGTACGAGTAGTTGATGTCGAGCTGCGCTGCGTCCACGGCGCCGGCAGCCTTCATCGCGGTGGCGAGATCCTTCGCAGTGATCCACTCGCCGCTGCCGTAGAAGAGCACCTGCCCGCTCGCGTCGATGCCCAGGGCCGAGCGCCGGATCTCCACCTCGCCATTCTCGGCCGCGCTCCAGCGCCGCGGGCGCGTGGCGTCCTCGATGTTCGGGTGCAGCGCGCCATCGCTGACGAGACAAGGCGGGGTCTGCCGGAAGGCGGTCATCCGCGGCGCACTCGCCTCGATCTCGCTCCACACGCCGATGCGCACCGCGCCGTCCTGCGCGCCGTCCTGGTAGAGCGCCACCGTGCAGGCGTCGGGGCGGGGCGGCAGGAAGACGTCGGCGCCGACGCGCATCCCGTACTTGCCGTGACGGGCCATGAACCCGCCGTTGAACACCGCGATGAGGTCGGTCTGGTCGGCGGCGGGAACGAGGCCGGGCCGGCGCTCGGCGGGGATCTCCTTGGCCTCGGGTTCGAGGGTTCCGGCGACGAGGTGGAGGCCGACGCGGCGCAGGTCGACGGCGATCACGTGCACGTAGACGTGGGGCTTGATGGTGTGGGGGTGCACGGTGGTCCTGGCGAGGACAGGGGGGCCACCGGCTGCACCCTCGGGCAGCGGGGTCCACGTGCCGTCCTCCGGCTTGGCGGTGCGGGCGTGGACCGCGGCGAAGGAGGGGGGAGGGAAGGCCTTGACACTGCTTCCAGCGCCTGGAGACGAGGTCGCTGTGCCTGGGGACGAGGCCGCCGGACCTCCCTGCACACCGCCCGGTGCGGGGGTGGCGCCCATCGCGGCGCGCGTGGATGGAGCGGTTGCGCCATCCGGAGCGCCTGACGCGCTGGACGCGCGCTGCGGGCTGGAAGGGGGCGCCGCTCCGGAGGCGTTGTTCTCGTCGGGTGCCGCGAGGTGCGCGCCCGGACTGCCCGGACTGGAGGAAGAGGACGATGCCGAGGAAGGGAAGGCGGCGCTTGCGGCGGAGGGGGAACGGTCATCGGGCGCATGCGTGGAGGAGGCCGGCTCCGCGCCCCCGCAGGCTGAGACGAGCCATGTTGCGAGCGCTGCGCCGCGGAGGAGGATCCGCGCTCGTGTGTCCCCGGTCGCCAAAGGCATCGTCCTCGTCCTCGCCATTGCGCGGGAGTGTACGGCGGAGGGGGCGGGGTGCCTGTCAAAACTTCCGGTCTGCGGGCGGTCCGGCTACGATCTGGCGCGTCGTGAGAACTCGGACTGTCGCTCTCGTGGTGGGTCTGTGTGCAGGGCTGGGTGTCGGCATCGGCGCCGGGCTGCACCACGTGCTCCCGCGTTCGTCTCTGGTGCAGGGCCTCTCCATCGGAGAGCGCGTGGTACCGAGCGGTGCCTCGGCTGCGGCCTGGCTGCAGGGACGGCGGGAAGGGGCGCTCGGGCGGAAGGTGTGGCTACGCCGCGAGGGGCGCTGGTTCGGAACCACGCTCGGCGCGCTCGGGATCGGCATCGACGTGGAGGCCACGCTGGAGAGCGCGCGGCAGGTGGGACACGAGGGGCCGCTCCTGCGGCGGGTGAAGCAGGCCGCACGGGCGCGGCGCGGGGCGCTCGACGTGCCGCTCGTGTGGGCGATGGACGAGCAGAAGGCGCGGGCGTTCCTGGAGGCGGAGGTGGCGCCTGCCGTCCACCGCGCGCCCACCGACGCGCGGCTCGACATGGTGCACCGGGTGAAGGTGCCGGACGCGCCAGGCGAGGAGCTGGACGTCGACCGCACGCTCGGGGTGCTCCGCGCCATTGCGCACCAGGACGAGGAGACGGTGGACGTCCTCGTCCGCCACGTGTCGGCGAGGGTGACGCTCACGGACTTGACCCGCGTCGACGTGAGCCAGACCCTCTCGACCTTCGAGACGTCGTTCTCTCTGTGGGGAAGCGGGGCGGGGCGGGCCAAGAACATCGCCCGCGCGGCGTCGCTCCTCGACGGGATGGTGCTCGCCCCGGGCGAGGCCGTCTCCTTCAACGAGCGGGTGGGGCCGAGGACGCCCGAGAACGGGTTCTTCGTGGCGCCCGAGATCCTCGCGGACGAGACGGTCACCGGCTACGGCGGAGGGACGTGCCAGCTCGCGAGCACCCTGCACGCAGCGGCGCTCTTCGGGGCGCTCGACATCCTCGACCGGCAGAGCCACTCGCGGCCGAGCGCGTACACGAAGCTCGGGCTCGACGCGACCGTGGTCTACCCCCGCGTGGATCTGAAGATCAGGAACAGCCTCCCGTTCCCGGTGATGATCCACGCCTTCCTGCCGAAGCCGACGGTGGTCCGGGTGGAGCTGCTCGGCGGCGCCCCCGCGGCCACGGTGGAGTACACCTACGGGGTCGCCAACTCCGAGGACTTCATGCGGAGGATCTACGTGAAGGAGCACTTCCCGCCCGGCAAGCGCCTCCGCCACCAGAAGGGGACGCGCGGCTACGAGGTGACCTCGTTCGTGCGCATCCGCTACAACGACGGCCGCGTGGACGAGCGGCACTACTTCAGCGGCTACCGCCCGGCGCCCGAGGTGTACTGGGTGGCGCCCGGCTACGATCTGTCGGAGCTACCGCCGCTCCCGGAGCACGCGAAGGGTGTGGAGGACATGGCGGCGGCGCGGGAAGCGTCGAGCGACGCCGTCGCGCTGTGATCCCGCGCGAGGCACGCCCCTGCATCGGCTCGGTTGAAACGGCTTGCCTTTTCAAACCGAGCCTGATCTAGGCTCCCAACGCCCCACATGCTGTCGTGCCTGCCGATCAACATCGACGACCTGCTTCACTTCCGCGGTGTCGAGTCGGCCCGCGTCGAGTTCAAGGCATCATGGAACGAGGACCACACCCTCGGCCAGATGCTGGAGACGATCTGCGCCTTCGCCAATGATTTCTACAACGTCAACGGCGGGTACATCGTCCTCGGCGTGGAGGAGCGAGATGGCGTCGCGCTCCTTCCGCCGAAGGGCCTGAACCCGGAGCAGCTCGACAGGATCCAGAAGACCATCCAGGGCAACTGTCAGAGATTGGCGCCTCCATATCAGCCGGTGCTCTCTCCCGAGGTGGTGGATGGAAAGTACATCCTGGTGATCTGGGCGCATGCGAGCGACACGCGTCCGCACCAGGGGCCTTCGTGGCGCCAGCCCAGCGAGCGGGCCTACTTCGTTCGTCTGGGCCCGGAGACGAAGAAGGCCGAGGGCCAGGTGCGCACGGATCTCATCCAGATGGCGGCCAAGGTGCCCTTCGACGTGCGACTCGCAAGGTCGTTCACGGTGGACGATCTGCGCTTCACGCTGGTTCGGGAGTATCTCCGGGACGTGCGTAGCAGACTGCTCGACGGGCAGGACGAGGCCGAGATCTACCGCAGCATGCAGCTCATCGCGCGCGTCAACGGCCACGAGGCGCCCAGGAATGTGGCGCTCCTGTTCTTCACTGATGACCCTGAGGAGAAAGGGTTCCGTGGCGCGCGCATCGAGGTCGTTCACTTTGCCGACGACGCCGGGGGGAGCGTTCTGGAGGAGCGAATCTTCCGTGGCCCACTGAACCGGCAGATCATTGATTGCCTCACCTACCTGCGCAACTTGCTGGTGAGTCAGGTGGAGAAGCACCCCGATCGCGCCGAGGCGTCGGGTTGGGTAAGCTTCCCTTACGAGGCGCTGGAGGAGACCATCGTCAACGCGGTCTACCACCGGAGCTACGAAGGTATGCCGGAACCGACGAAGGTCTATCTGTACCCGGACCGGATGGAGATCACGAGCTACCCGGGTCCCATGCCAGGGCTCACCCTCGAGCACTTCCGGTCGGGTAAGCGCATGCCCCAGGTGCCCGCGCGCAACCGGCGTATAGGCGAGTTTCTGAAGGAACTGAGGCTCGCAGAGGCACGCAGCACAGGAGTGCCGACGGTTTTCCGGAAGATGGCCGAGAATGGCTCGCCAGAACCCGTGTTCGAGTTCGATGCGGAGCGCACCTACTTTGCGGTGACCCTGCCGGCACACCCAGAATACGTGGCACTGAATGCACTGCGGGAAGCAGCGCTTGCGACTGCCAAAGGAGATCGGCAGGGCGCCATCCGGAGGCTCACGGCGGCCCGGAAGGCGGTACCGGCCTCTGGAGCGGTCGCGGCCCAGCTCATCACCGAGCTGTGTCGCGAAGGAGATGTCGACACGGCAGCCTTGGTCTACCGAGATTTCCAAGGACAGCCTGGGAAGCGCCTTGTGGCTCGCGTCGTCGCTGCGCTGGCGAGCGGATACCTGGACGCCGAGCGGCCCGAAGAAGCGGCGAAGATCCTGGGGGGCAGCGCGCCCGCCAAGCATGGACAGGATGCGGTCGAGCTTGCCGTTCTGGCGCGTCGTGCCGGCAGCGAGCAACGTGCTCACCAGCTCTTTGTGGATGCTGGCGACATCGTGCTGGGAGATCCACGTGCGGCGCACGAGTTCGCGCAGACGAAGTTCCGGCTTGCAGGACAGCTCCGAAAGTCACGTCGAGGGCTCGATCACGAAGCACGGCGGCGGTTGCTCCAGGAAGCGGAAGCGCTCCTGCGCCGTGTGCTCCAGATGAATGCGCCGCCCACTCGGCATGCATGGGCCTGGTTCGACCTCGGGAAGGTATTGCGCTGGCTGGGCGCGCCGGAGGGAGAGGCGCGCCGCGCATTCGAGGAGGCAATCCGCCTCCTGCCTGCCGAGCAAAAGTTCCAGAGCGAACTCTCACGCAAGTAGGACCAGAACTGCGGTGGGCGTACGCGGGCAGGCGCGAGACGCGCGCTCAGGTCGGCTCCTGACAGCAGCGGAAGCCGACCTCGTAGAAGCGGAAGAGTGGACCGTGGGACTCGTTGGTCCCGCGGCACCCGGCCCAGGGCTTCGACCAGTAGCCGCCCTTCAGGGACGAGCGGTAGGGCCACTCGGCGCGCGAGGTGGCGACCCACTCCTCCACGTTGCCCACCAGATCGTGGACGCCGAAGGCGCTGACGCACCCGGGGAAACTGCCCAGGGGCTCGCCTTGCCACAACCGCGCAGTCTCGGCGTTGCGCACGGCGGGATCGTTGCTGGCGAGCTTGCGCTCACTCACCGCCTTCCAGGGCTTGGAGACGTTGCACGCCGCGGGGTCTTGCCGGTGGCCGTAGGGGAAGGGTAGGGCGGTCGGACCTTCGCAGGCGAGTTCCCACTCGAACTCGGTGCAGAGCCGCTTGCCGACGCCGGCACAGAGCGCCTCCGCCTCGATGAAGCGGGCCATGACCACGGGCAGCTCCCCCTTCCTGTTGGGCCACTCGTAGCGGTCCATGCACGCGTGAACAGGGGTCTCGCGCATCTCCAGCGCCACGGCGCCGGGGTAGTAGTCCCAGCAGTGATCCTGGCGGAACACGGTGCACAGGCGCTGCACCTGCTCGTGGTGGGTCCCCTGGACCAGCACCATGTCCGCGGGGCAGGTGCCGTGAGGCGCCGAGGGCGGGCCGGAGGGCGTCGGCAAGGGCGCGAGGAGCTGGGCCAGCAGGTCGAGGGGCATCGGCGCGTGGCGCGGTATGGCACGCCTCGCCTGCGATCTCCAAGGGGTTGCGGCGGCGTGGGGCGGGTTGAGGTAGGCTCTGGTGATGAAGCTGGGCTTGCTTGGAGTTGCCCTCGTGACCGCGCTCGGATGGGGGGCTTCGTGTGGCGGAAACGTGGTCGTCGACCCGCTCGGGGAGGGGGGCGCTGGAGCGGGGGGATCCACGACGGTCGGTCCAGTGACCTCGAGCTCCACGAGCGGCGGCACCGATCCCGAGGCGGAGTGCGCGCGGTTCTGCGCGCTCTCGGACGCCTACGGGTGCAGCGACGTGAACTGCATGAGTGGATGCCGCGAGGCCTACGTGGCGGCAGGCAACTGCGCCACCGAGCTGGGTGCGTTCCTCGCCTGCGTGTCCGACAGCCTCGGGCCAGGGTGCGCGCTGGCGGATCCGTGCATCGAACTCATCAACGACTACGACGCCTGCATGTCCAGCGGCGCTGGATGCGACGGAGAGGGATGCTTCGCCGGTGAGAACGGCGACTGCGGCTGCTCGGGCGTCTGCAGTGGGACCGAGGTGGCGACGCAGTGCTCGATGTCGAGTTCGTCCGGGGTCTACGACTGCGTCTGCATCATCGATGGCTCGGTGATCGCCACCTGTCAGGGAACCGGGAATGCCTGTGATCTCAAGGAAAGCTGCTGCTCGGTATACTTCTGACGCGAAGGCTGGAGGCTGACCGCGGCGCGGGCGACGGTTGCCTCGAACGACGCGCTGCGCCTGCGCAACGGACTTCACGGCTGCGAAAGCTCCGCCCGACCCGCCGCCAGAGCGCCTGGGAGCACGTCGAAGCGCGTCGACTTGCGCGACGCGAACGAAGTGGCAGCGGCTGCTCTGTGATCTGGTCACAGAGCCCTCGACCCGTGTACGCTTGGCGACCACCGCGTCCCCGATCCGAGGAATGGCAGCTCCCCCGTCTCCCTTGAGAACTGCCCAGCCTGCGCCGGAACTGGCGGGGGTGGGTCTGCCGCCCAGCACGAGCGAATCTCGGACGCGGCGGGTGGCGCTGCGCCCTGGAGCCGCAGAGGAGCCCATCGTCCCGGCGCCTCCGCGGGCGCCAGAGCCGTCGCTGCTCGACATCGACATCGACATCGAGGAACCGACCGAGGAGCCGGTCGACATCGACGCGCTGTTCGGAAGCGACGATCCGCCTGCCGCGCCCTTGCGCAGCGCGGCAGCGCCACCCCTGAACGCGCTTTCCGCTCCTCCGCTCCCGAAAGGTCCCCCGACGCCCTCGCCGTCGGTGCTGCCGCGTCCTGTGCTCACGGTGGGGAGCCCACCGAAGCCACCTCCGACGTCGGCGTCCCCGCCCAGGGCAGCCGAGAGGCCATCCAAGTCCTCAGCGCCGCCTGCGGGCGCGGTGGAGCGGCCGTCGAAGCCCTCGACGCCGTTCGCGCACGCGGTGGAGCGGCCATCGAGACCCTCGGCGCCGCTGGCGAGTGCGCTGGAGAGGCCCTCTCAACCCTCGGCGCCGCTCGCGGGCGTACTCGCGGGCGTGGTGGAGCGGCCCTCGAAGCCCTCGCAACCTCTCGCAGGCGCGATGGCAGACGCGCCCGCGCTGCCGGTGCACAGAGCAGAGAGGCCCTCCAGACCGTCGGCGCCCCTCGTTCAGGCCGCGCAGATCGCCGCGCTGGACCCCGCCGAAGCTCCTGAGCGCTTCTCGCAGCCGCCTGCTCCCACGAGCGTACCTCCGCTGGGAAATGCGGTGGTCGAGCGGCTCTCGAACCCTGCCCCTGCGCCTGCCGTCGAGGAGCCAGGACCCGGGAGCATCATCTCCGGGCGCTACCGGCTGGAGCAGGTCATCGGGCGCGGCGGCATGGGGGCGGTGTGGCTCGCCCGGGACACGACGCTCGACATCGACGTCGCCCTGAAGCTCATCCGACGCGACCGCACCACCCCCGAGGCCCGGGTACGCCTGCTCCAGGAAGCGCGGGCGGCGGCGCGCATCGGTCACCCCTCGATCGTGCGGGTGTTCGACTTCGGCGAGACGGCGGGGGGCGACCCCTTCATCGTGATGGAGCTCCTGCACGGCGAGTCGCTGAGCAGCGTGCTCGCGCGACGGCAGCGCCTCGCGCCAGCCCTCGCCGTCTCGACCTTGCTGCCGCTCGCCAGCGCCCTCGTGGCAGCGCATGGCAAGGGGATCGTCCACCGCGACCTCAAGCCCGACAACATCCTCCTCGTCAACAACGAGGCCGGGGCGCTGGTCCCCAAGCTGCTCGACTTCGGCATCGCGCGGCTCCTCTCCGCCGATCAGGAGCGCCGCTTCACCCTCTCCGGCGAGGTGCTCGGCAGCCCTGACTACATGTCACCCGAGCAAGCCAAGGGAGAGGACGACGTCGGCGAGGCGACGGACATCTGGGCATTCACCGTGGTCCTCTACGAGGTGCTCACGGGCCGAAGGCCGTTCCAGGGACCGAACTACAACGCGCTCATCCTGGCGATCATCACCCAGGAGCCATTGCCAGTGACCGATCTCGCGGCGGGCGACACCGAGCTGTGGGGCATCCTGCAGCGAGGGCTCCGCAAGCGGGCGGCTGACAGGTGGCAGACGATGCGCGACCTGGGCGCGGCCCTCGGGGCGTGGGCCATCGAGCACGGCGTTCAGGAGGACGTGGCGGGGACCTCGGTCGCGAGCCACTGGCTCGCAGGCGCCCGCCCCCGCACCCTGTCCGTCTACCCCGTGGGCCCCGCGCGTACCTCGGGAGCGCCCGCGCCTGGTGCCGTGAGCCCTGTCTCACTCCCGCCGCTGCGCATGCCCATGGTCGCCGTGGAGACCGTGACCCGGCCGCCCTTCGTGCCCAACCGCCGTCGCTGGGGCGTGGTGGCAGCGTTCGCCGCCCTCGCGGTGATCGGCGTCGTGGCCTTCCTCCTGGTCGGCCCCCGGACCGAGTCCACGGACTCGGCAGGCGCTTCGACCGCGCCTCCAGCCTCCGGGGCCGACCTCGCTGCGAACCCAACCTCTGCCCCTGCGCTCCCTGCTCCGGGCACGGATCTCGCCGCCGGCGCGGCAGCCCTCACGGCCCCTGGGGCGCCCAGTGCGACCACCCCTCCTGGCGACGCTGCACCGAGCGCCGCGGCCCTGGCGCCCGCAGCGCAGGTCACCAGCGCGCCGCCGCCCACCGCACCTCCCCGCATCCAGACGCCCGTGAAGCGTCGCAAGCGCACCGCGCCGCCTGCACCGAAGGACATCAAGTTCTGAAGGCCGGCTCCCAGCGTGCCCTCGATCCACTTCAGCCCTTCTTCACCCACCCGCCGTCCCCCTCTCGCCACGCCTCGCGCCCCGGCCCCTCTGCACCGGTGCCCATCGCGGGATTTCTTGGCCGTCGGCGTCGCCTCTGGCCATCCTCCCCGCATGTACTGCCTCCGGGTCCTGATGATGCTCGCCCCGCTGGCTTCCTCTGGCTGTGCCGCACAACCGTGGTCCCCGGAGCCCGGCTTCGCCATGCACGCCCTCTCGCCGGTGCCCTCCTCGACCGGTGACGCCTCCGGACCGGGCGCACCACCCGCGCTTCCCTGGTCACCGATGCCCACCTCACCTCAGGGAAACAACCCGGCCGCCCACGCCCTTGCCTTCGCGCGCGCTCGCCTCGGCGTCCCTTACTGCCGCGGCGGTACAGGCCCGAACTGCTACGACTGCTCCGGCTTCACCCTCGCCGCCTGGCGCGCCGCTGGCCGCACCATCCCCCGCACCTCGACGCAGCAGGTCTCGGGGTTGCCGCCCGTGGCCATGGACCGCCTTGAGCCCGGCGACATCGTCTGGAAGCCTGGCCATGTCGCGCTCTACCTCGGCGGCGGCAAGGTCATCAACGCCACCAAGCCCGGCGACGTGGTGAAGATCCAGCCCCTCAAGGGCTTCACCCGCGCCGTGCGCCCTTACTAACCCGAGCGCGCCCCCGAGCGCGCCCCCGAGCGCGCCCCCAAGCGCGCCCCCAAGCGCGCCCCCAAGCGCGCGCCCTCACTGACCCGAGCGCGCCCCAGACCGCCCACCCGAGCTTCCCGCCCGCGGCCCCAGATCGAGCGGCAGCGCCTGCTGCCCGCGTCGCACGAAGGTCGTCTTCTCCTCCTCGGCCATGCGCGACTCGTCGAGCCCGAGCTTGCGGCAGTGGATGGTGAAGAGCTGCTGGATCGCCTCCCAGCGCCTCCCTTCCCCCGTCATGCGCGCCCCGAAGGCGGACTCGTTCATCTTGCCCCCCCGCATCTCGCGGATGGCCCGCCGCACCTTCTCGGCCTGCCCTGGCAGCGCCGCTTCGAGCCGCTCGTCGAACACCGGGAGCACCTCGCGCGGGAGCCGCAGCGCCTGCATGAACGCCGACGTGGCGCCTGCCTCGCGGGCCCGGCCGAGCAGCTCCGGGATGTCGGGATCGTTCAGCCCGGGGATCACCGGCGAGATGGAGATCCCCGTGGACACCCCGGCCTCCGACAGCGCGCGCATGGCCTCGAAGCGGAGCGAGGGACGGCTCGCATAAGGCTCGATCTTGCGGGCCATCTCGTCGTCCGCGAACGTCACGCTGAGCACCACCTTCGCGCGCGCCTTGCGTGCCAGCTCGGCGAGCACGTCGACGTCACGCCGCACCAGCGCGCCCTTGGTGATGATCCCGACCGGGTTCCGGTGCTCCAGGCAAACCTCCAGCAGCCCGCGGGTGATGCGGTAGCTCGCCTCCAGTGGCTGGTAGCAATCGACGCTCCCCGAGAGGACCAGGGTGTCACCGCCCCAGCTCGGCCGGGCCAGCTCGCGCCGGAGCACCGCGGCCGCGTTCGTCTTCACCACGATCTTCCGGTCGAAGTCGGTCCCTGCGCCCCAGCCGAGGTACTGGTGGCTCGGCCGCGCGTAGCAGTACGCGCAGGCGTGGAGGCAGCCGCGGTAGGGGTTCACGCTGTAGCGAAAGGGCAGATCGGGGCTGTCGTTCTCGCTGATCAGCGAGCGTGCCTCCTCCTCGAAGACCTGCAGCGTGGCAGCGGGCGGTGGCTCCTCCAGGTAGGTCACGTGGGTCGAGGACCAGGGATTGGGCGGGTTCGACACCGGGCGGGGCACACCCCGAGCTTAGCGCCCACCCCTTCGGCTTGCACACGTGTTCAGGTAGAGGCGCTGCCGACGGGCCTCCCTCCCGCTGCCTGGGCGCTTGACGCTGCCTCCAACCCTCGGGTCTGCTCGGCACATGGTCGACGCCCTGCTGGAGGGACACGCTCAGTTCCTGCGCCGGTACGTGCACGATGAGCGCTCGTTCCTGGAGCGACTCGCCGAGGAGAAGCAGAGCCCCGATGCCATCTTCATCGGCTGCTCCGACTCCCGGGTGATCCCGGAGCTGCTCACCACCTGCATGCCCGGGCAGCTCTTCGTGGTGCGCAACATCGCCAACCTCATCCCCCCTCACGAGCACCCGCACGTCAGCGTGGGTGCCGCCCTGGAGTACGCCGTGGGGCACCTGCACGTACCGCACGCCATCGTGTGCGGCCACTACGGCTGCGGCGGCGTGCGCGCGGTGATGGACAGCATCGACGCGAGCGCAGGTGCCTCGCTCGCGCGGTGGCTGGAAGAGGCACGCGACGCGGTCGACGCCACCCGCGAGCACGCCGCGACGCCTGACGTGTGGTGGCGCAGGGCGGTCGAGGAGAACGTCCTCGTGCAGCTCGAACGCATGACGACCTACCCCGTGGTGGCGAAGGCCCTCGAACGCGGGGAGCTGCAGCTCCACGGCTGGATCTACGACCTGTTCTCCGCGGAGATCCAGGTCTACGACGCGGATCGGGGCACGTTCCTCACCGCCTCCGAGGAGCTCTCCGGGGGCCTCCCCGACGCCACCCCCCCGCGCGTCACTCCTTGAAGGGCAGGTCGACGACGAGCCCGTCCTCGGCCACCTCGCAGGCGTCGATCTCCTCGCGCGCCTGACGCAGCAGCACCTCCGGCTCGTGATCGTAGCGGGTCGACAGGTGGGTGAGCATCAGCCGCCCGACGCCCGCCTCCCGCGCGACCCGCGCCGCCTCCCGCGCCGTCGTGTGCTTCGTGTACTCCGCGCGCTCCTGCTCCGCGTCCCCGAACGTCGCCTCGTGCACCAGCAGATCCGCCCCTTGCGCCGCGGCGATGGTCGCCCCGCACGGCCGCGTATCGCCGGAGATCACCACCCTGCGCCCGGCCCGCGCCGGCCCGACCACCTGCGCCGGGTGCACCACCCGCCCGTCGGCCAGGGTGACCGCATCGCCGCGCTGCAGCTTGCCGAAGAGCGGCCCCTGGGGGACCCCCTGCGCCCGCGCCGCGTTCACGTCGAAGTGCCCAGGCCGCGGATCCTCCACCAGCGCATAGCCGATCGAGCGCACCCGGTGATCGGTCGGGAACGCCTCCACCCGGTACCCATCGCCGGCGAACGCCGTGCCCGAGCTGATCTCGACGACCTCCACCGCGAGCCCCAGCTCCTCCACGCCGAGGTGGATCACCTGCGGCAGGAACGACGCCGCGGGCGGCGGCCCGTAAAGCCGCAGCGGCTCCGTGCGCCCCATCATGGAGAGCGTCCGCAGGAACCCGATGATCCCCAGGTAGTGATCGGCGTGGAAGTGCGTGAAGAACACCGCATCCAGCGCGAACCCCGTCCCGTACCGGATCATCTGCCGCTGCGTACCTTCGCCGCAGTCGAACAGCATCGAGGCCCCCTCGCGCCGCACGAAGAGCCCCGACAGGTTGCGGCGCGCCGTGGGGGCGGCGGCCGAGGTCCCCAGGAAGGTCAGCCGGAGGCTCACGGGGGCGGCTCGGCGTCGGGCTGCGGCGTGGGCACGGCCCGGGGCGTACGCATGTGAAAGGGCTCCGGCGCGCTCTGCAACCGCACCCGGGTCGGGCTCGTCGCCGTCACGTCACCCGTGTACGCGGTCACGTCCACGCGTCGCCCGTCCTCCTGCGCGTGGAGCACCGCCGTCACCTTGTACATCCCCTGGCGGTTGAACGCGCCCTTCGGACACATCTCCCCGAGCAGCACCCG
This sequence comes from Chondromyces apiculatus DSM 436, assembly GCF_000601485.1. GTDB lineage: Bacteria > Myxococcota_A > Polyangia > Polyangiales > Polyangiaceae > Chondromyces > Chondromyces apiculatus. The sequence goes on along the minus strand of NZ_ASRX01000003.1, from coordinate 72,329 downwards.
GAAGGTCTGCGTCCCGCCCGCCTTGAGCTGCCGGAACATGTCCCGCGGCACCCCGCCGGTCGCCGGCGACGCCGGGCAGATCGCCAGCCCATCGGGCCCCTCCACCCGGAACTCCAGCATGCGCGGGAGCAGCGCCACGGTCATCGCCCGCTTGCCAGCGTTCTTCGCGGTCACCGAGATCGCCACCCGGTTCGGCGCGCTCGCATCCGCCCACGCATCCGCCGTGAGCTCCAGCCGTGGCGCGTTTGCGTCCACGATCGGCGGCGGCTCTGGCTTGGCCGGAGGGACCGGCTTCCCAGCACCCGTCGCCCCACCCTCGGCGGCGCTGCCCCCGGCCCCTGCCTTGTCTGCGGCTGCCTTGTCCGCGCCAGCCTTGTCTGCGGCTGCCTTGTCCGCGCCCGCCGGCTTCTCCGTGATCGCCGCCTTGCTCCCGGCCCCCGCCTTGTCCGTGCCCGCCGCGGGCCTCTGCAGCGCCGCAGGCTTGTCGGCCGTCGCGGGCTTGTCGGCCGTCGTGGGCTTGCTCGGCGCCACATCCCCCGCATTGGCCGGAGGGATGGCCACCGCAAGCTCGGTGGCCGTCGCGGGCTTGTCCGCGGGCCTGCCCTCGCCCGCCCCGGCCTGGCCAGCCGCGGCAGCCCCACCTGCCGCCGACGCCGCCCCGCCCTCTGCCTCGTCGCCCTCCGCAGGCTCTTTCTCCTGCGCCGGGGGCGCGTTGTACCCGAGGAGCATCGTCGGCGCGCGCAGCCCCCGTGCCGGCGCGAACCCGTACGGATCGTCGGTCGACTCCACCATGAACGGCGGCTCCGGCCTGGTGCGCGCCCCGGCCTTCGGCGCGCTCCAGCCCATCCACCCGCGCACCACCGCCCCGCCCGTCAGCGCCTCCGCGTCCTTGCCGAAGCAGTAGAGGTACGGATCGATGTGCTCGATGTACGAGTGCCCCGGCGGCAGCAGCAGCGCCTGCCGCTCCGGGAACGACGCTGGCCGCATCGCCGCTGGCGCCGCGCAGCGCACCTTCTTCTTCTTCACCCGGCCGCGCGCGTCCACGTCCGTCAGCTCGATCTCCAGCTCCAGCGCGCGCTCGTCGGCGGCGATGCGCATCGGCCGCTCCCCCTCGTTGTCCACCCGCAACGTCCAGGGACCGCTCGCCGATGGCGCCACGATCCAGAGCCGCGCGGGCGCCTCGGGCAGCTCGGGAGCCTTCTCCTTTGCCGCCGCCCCCGCCTTGCCCGCACCCGTCGCGCCAGCCGTCGCGCTGCCCGTCGACGCCGCGGCCGCCGTCTGCGCAAAAGCAGCCCCTGACGACAGGCCGATCCCTGCCAGCCCGAGACACCACGGAAGGAAGCGCATGTGCATGGATACCTTGCTCTTCAGCCGACGTTTCCGGAGGTTTCCGAAGGTTTTCGAACGCTTCTGCCCACGCTTCCGCTTTCTTTCCGGGGGAGTCAACCGTAGCTTTGCGCCTTGACAGCGGCCGGGGCGGCAGCTCCTGGGGATGTGCCCCTCCGCCCCCGCGGCCTTGCCACGGCCGCCGCGCATCCTCCACATCCTCCACATTCAGGCGCGCGCGCCCTCGAAATGCCAGGTTCCCGTCATGCGAGGCCTCTACGCCATCATCGACACGGACGCGCTCGCGCGCCGTGGCATCGACCCCATCCTCTTCGCCGACGCCGTGCTCTTGGCGCGCCCGGCCGCCATCCAGCTCCGCGACAAGCACGGCAGCGCGCGCCGCATGCTCGACCTCCTGCGCGCCCTCGTCCCCCGCGCCGCGGCCGCCAACGTCCCCCTCTTCGCCAACGACCGCCCTGATCTCGCCCTCCTCGCCGGCTGCGAGGGCATCCACGTCGGCCAGGACGATCTCCCCGTCACCGCCGTCCGCGCCCTCGCCGAGCGCGCCGGCGCCCGCGTCCGCATCGGCCTCTCCACCCACGACCTCACCCAGCTCGACCCGGCACTCGCCGAGCCCATCGACTACGTCGCCATCGGCCCCATCTTCCCCACCGTGAACAAGGAGCAAGCCGACCCCGCCATTGGCCTTCCTGCGCTCACCGACCTCGTCGCCCGCGTCGCCGCCGTGCGCCCTGGCCTCCCCATCGTGGCCATCGGCGGCATCACCCTGGAGACCGCCCCTCACCTCGGCGCCCTCGGCGTTTGCGCGGCCGTCATCGGCGCCCTCCTGCCCCCCGAAGGCGCCTCCTCCTCGGATCCCAACGGCCCCGACGCCCTCGCCGCCGTGACGGCCAGGGCCCTCGCCCTGCACACGGCCCTCCTCCAGGCCAAGGCCCCCGGGTGAGCCTCCTCCTCATCGCGGCCCTCACCGCAGCCGTCGCAGCCTCTGCGGGCTACGCCGCCGCGCGCCGCCGCCTCTCGGAGGACCCGTACGGCCTCGACGACCCCCCGGAGCCCGAGCTTGTGCTCAATCCTGACCCCTTCGAGGGCCTCCCCCTGCGCCTCGGCGACGTCGTGCAAGCCGACCGCGAGGAGCGCTGGCTCGCCGGCGTGATCCTCGCCCGCGACCGCCGCGACGTCATTGCGGCCATCTTCATCGCCCCCGAGGGCACCGCCCTGCATGCCGTCGCCGCCTTCGCGCCCCCAAGCAAGGACCTCTACTGGATGACGCCTGTCACCGTGGACATCCCCTTCGAACCCCCCGCCACCCTGGAGATCGGCCGCGTCGCCATGCAGCGCCGCAGCCGTGTCCCCGTCGCCCTCGAAGGCAGGGGCCAGGGCGTGCTCGATCTCGCCTCCGAGGGCATCCTCGCCCTCTACGACGGAGGCGCCGGCAACGTCGCCCTCGTGCTCGGGACCGGGGGCCGGTCACTCGCGTGGACCGGCCACCGCCTGGAGCCCGGCTCCTACGATCGACTCGGCCACGGCGGCGACGGCCACTGACCTCTGCGCCCCGCGCGCTCCCTCTCGCCGCCCCGCGCTCTTCTTCGTCTCGGCTTCAGCGCCCCGTCGCCTCCGCCCACGCCGCCCCTGCATCGATCCCGTGCTCCCCGAAGCGCGGCACGTAATCCCGCGTGATCGTCCGCTCCAGGATCTGCCCGTAGCGTGCCCACGGCATCAGCCCCCACGCCCGATCCTCCTCCGGCAGCGTCGCCTTCGCCTCCGCGCCTGGCGGCATGTACCCCCGCCGCACCCGCGCCAGCATCCGCGGCAGCTCTCGCACCACCAGCGCGCGCACCGCGCCCCCGCTCGGCGACTCCAGCATGTACCGCAAGAGCGCCCAGCCGAAGTCCCGGTGCCGCACCTCGTCCCGCAGCACCCTGTCGAGCGCCCGCCGCGCCACCGGCACCGTGCACCCCTCGCGCAGCACCTTGAACAGCGGCACCGCCACCGTCTCCCCCAGGCAGAACACCTCCACCCCCGTCCGCGCCACCGACAGCTCCAGCGCCTCACCTGCTGGCGCCCGCAGCCCCAGCGTCTCCCGCGCCAGCGGTGGCGGCACCTGCCCCCCCGCCGCCACGAACGTCCGGTGGCTCAACTGCGCGTGCGTCAGCTCGTCCTTCACGATCCGCAGCCCGTCATCGATCAGATCCGGCGACGCCCCGATCTGGATCAACCACAGCGTCAGGTGCTGCGTGATCGCCGCCGACCTGTACTCCGCCTCGATCCGCCGCCCCCACTCCGCCCGCACCCCATCACTCGCCGGCACGCGTCGCGCGCGCGGCACGGCCTTGCCCTGCACCTTCTCCGTGTCCTTCGTGCCGGCGCGCCGCGTGGGGGAGGGAGCCACATCCGCCATGCCCCCACCCTACCACGCCCTCCGCCCCTCCTCGCTCCGCGCCCCTTCACCCTCCACGCCCCTCTCCCGGACACGCCCCCCTGCGAACCCGTGTATCGTCGCGCCAGCGCCGAGGCCGTCGACCGGCGCGCGGACGTGCCGGCCCCGGGCCAGCACACGGAGGTGCCGTGCGAATCCTCTTCACCGCGGCCATCGCCCTCGGGGCCGCGCTGCTCTTCTGCGTGCAGCCGATGCTGGGCAAGGCCCTCCTCCCGCTCCTTGGAGGTGCGGCCCAGGTGTGGGTCACCTGCATGCTCTTCTTCCAGGCGGCCCTCCTCGCCGGCTACGCCTACGCCCACCTCGCCACGGCCCGCCTCGACATCCGCCGCCACGCCCCCCTGCACCTCGTCCTCGCGCTCCTCCCCTTCATCCTCGTCGCCCCTGGCTCCCGCCTCGGCCTCCCCTTCTCCCTCCCCCTCGATCGAGCCCCCGAAGGCGACCCCACCCTCGGCGTGCTCCTCCTCCTCGCCACCACCGCTGGCCTCCCCTTCTTCATCGTCGGCGCCACCAGTCCCCTCCTCCAGCGCTGGTTCTCCGGCACCGACGACCCCGCCGCCCGCGACCCCTACTTTCTCTACAGCGCCAGCAACCTCGGCAGCCTCGCTGCCCTCCTCGGCTACCCCCTCCTCCTCGAACCCCGCCTCGGCCTCGCCGCCCAGTCCCGCGGCTGGGCCTGGGGTTACGCCCTCTTCGTCGCCCTCCTCGCCGCCTGCGCCCTCCTCGCTGCCCGCCGACGCAGCGCCGCGTCCCTCGTCCCTGCTCCGGAAGCGCTGGCCCCCGCAGCCCCCACCGACGCCCCTGCCGATGCACCGCCCGCAGCCCCTGCCGCTTCTTCTCTGACCGCGCCGCTCTCTCCTGCGCCCACCCTGATCACCTCCCGCCGCTACCTCCGCTGGATCGCGCTCGCCTTCGTCCCTTCGAGCCACCTGCTCGGCGTCACCGCCTACCTCACCGCAGACATCGCGCCCGTCCCGCTCCTCTGGGTCCTCCCCCTCGCGCTCTACCTCGTCTCGTTCATCCTCGTCTTCGCGCGCCGCCCCCTCCTCCCTCACGCCTGGATGGTCCGCCTTCTCCCCCTCGGCGCCGCGGCCTCCCTCCTCACGCTCCTCGCCGAGGCCTCCAACCCCGCCGCGCTCCTGCTTCCGATGCACCTCATCACGTTCTTCGCGGGCGCGATGGTCTGCCACGGCGAGCTTGCGCGCGACCGCCCCGAGCGCCGCCACCTCACCGCCTTCTACCTGTGCCTCAGCGTCGGCGGCGCCCTCGGTGGCCTCTTCAACGCCGTCTTCGCCCCCCTCTTCTTCACGAGCCTCGTCGAGTACCCGCTCGCCATCCTCCTCGCCTGCCTCTGCCGCCCCGCCCCTCCGCGCGCGCCCGCCGAGACAGCCTCATCGACCCTCTCGCCCGAGACCTCACCCCGCCCCTCCGCCCCCCCAGATATCTCCGCCGCCGCGTCCCCAAAACCCTCCGCCCTCCACGACTGGCGCCCCGACCTCCGCTTCGCCGCGCGCGCCTTCCTCCTCACCGTCGCCCTCATCCTCGGCGTCCGTTACCTCGGCAGACCTCACGATCGCGTCACCGTCGCCATCGTCTACTGCCTCCCCCTCCTCCTCGTGTACCGCACCCTCCACCAGCCGCGCCGCTTCGCCCTCTCCCTCGCCGGCATCGCCCTCGCCAGCGCCTTCCACCCTGGCGGCCACGGCACCGACCTCTACCGAGAGCGCACCTTCTTCGGCATCGTCCGCGTCACCCAGGACACCCGCGGCTTCCACCGCCTCGTGCATGGCCGCACCATGCACGGCATCCAGAACCCTGCCCGCCGCACCGAGCCGCTCGCGTATTACACCCGCTCAAGCCCCATCGGCCGCGCCTTCACCCACCTCGATCGCGCCGCCGCCCTCGACGCCACCATCGGCGTCGTCGGCCTCGGCTCTGGCGCCCTCGCCGCCTACGCCCGCCCTGGCCAGCAGTGGACCTTCTACGAGCTCGACCCTGCCATGGTCCGCATCGCCCGCGACGACCGCTACTTCACCTTCCTGAGCGACGCCTTCCCTGGCGGCCACGGCCTCCACACCGTCCTCGGCGACGCCCGCCTCCGCCTCGCCGAGGCCCCTGACGGCCACTTCGACCTCCTCGTCCTCGACGCCTTCAGCTCCGACGCCATCCCTGTCCACCTCCTCACCCGCGAAGCCCTCGCCCTCTACCAACGAAAGCTCGCCCCCCACGGCGTCATCGCCTTCCACCTCTCCAACCGCTTCCTCGACCTCTTCGCCGTCCTCGCCGCCCTCGTCCCCGACGCCGGCCTCACCGCCTGCGCCTTCCAGGACTTCCCCTCCACCGAGGAAGAACTCGCCGGCAAGACCCCCTCGCAGTGGGCCATGGTCGCGCGCCACCGCGACGACCTCGAAGAGCTGCCAGCCGACCCCGAAGCCATCACCCTCAAGCCCCGCCCCGGCGTCGCCATCTGGACCGACGAATTCTCTGACCTGCTCGCGATCCTGCGCCGGTAATACGGAAAGCAGACACATCGCAGCTCCGCATTGTGCCTACCACCCATGTCCGTTCTGGCATCCTTCAGCCCACGTTCCGCTGGCCACGCCCGAAAATCGCGCGCTACGCTGGATGCATGGCCCCTGCGGGTAAAGTGCAGCGCAACACGGCACCATCCAGGTAACTCCAGAGCCAGACCCTGGATTTGCTCGCGTTGAGCGACGATCCGCGCAAAGCACTCAGCGCTGCGCTGCGGGCGTTCGTTCCCAGCTCGCCAGCCGGAATCGCAGAAGATGAAGCCGCAGAGATCGCGGCTGCCGCAGGCGTGGACGCGCACATCGTTGCCTCTGCAATCCCGCTGCTCGGCTACCTGGGTCAGAGCGGAGCTGAAGGCCGTCAAGCTCTCAAGGACGTACTTTCGCAAGTGCAATCATCGGAGTCGCTGGACACGCTGTTCGACGTGTTCGAGCCCGCTGCTGCAACCATGGTGCAGCGGTTCGAGCGTCTCCAGGATATCGCGCGCGCCATGCCGATGTTGCGTGACGTCACAGTCAACTGCGACCTGCGATGCATTGCCCTGGGGACAGGAGGCGCCGAGATCGCGACAACGCCGGTTGCCATCATCCGCATCGAGCTCGATGAAGAAGACGTCCCGGTGTTCCAGTGTGGCATCGAAGGACTGAGACGTTTGATCAAGCGCCTCGAAGTCGCTGCGGGCACGCTCGAGCAGCTTTCAGCCATGTCCTTCCAGCCTCATGCAGCCGCGTCGGGTAGTGCCGGCACGAAACCTCTACCTCCTGATCGTGCCGATCTTTCCTCCAGCAGAGGTGCGCGTTGATCTCTCCTCGCCCTGAACCCAGCACGGACGACGAGGAGTCTTCGCAAGTTGCGCTCGACTGGCCTGGCAACACGCCAGCGCGTGGAACACGCCGTGAGCGGAGCGAGCGAAGAAGCAAGAAAGGCAATCGCACCGTGCTTCAGGTAGTGACCAGTACTGCCACCGAGAACGCGATCGCGGTTGAAGCCGCCGAGGTCATCCCGGCCTCCAGCCCCATTGCGCTCGTCAGCCGGAACCCCGTACCCCGCAGCGAGATCCGGGCTCTGCTGGACAGGGTGGCTGGTGCACGGCGTGAGGTTGACCTCAGCGAACTCGTGGACGAGCTGGTGAGGCTTGCTACCGCCAGTGCCGCGGAGCGGACCGCGCTCGATGTCTGGATCAAGTCCGAAGGGGAGAGGTGGCGTCGTGAGCATCGACCTGCGCTGGCAGCCGTGGTCGAGGCCGCAGTCAGCCTTTCTCTGCCAGCCACGGAGCGTCTCGTCGCAGCCATCCTGGAGGACGCAGAGAGTGACCCGACCGTCGCCTCCGTGGCGGCACAACGGGTGCGTCTGGTTCCCCTTGCTCAGGACAGCCATCGTACCGCCCTGGGTCACGCCCTGCTGCGGTGGATCGAGCGCTGGGAGTCGGTTGAAGCGACGCAGGGCAACGCGACTCTCGCCCTGCCTTCGGTCCCATGGCTGCTCGGCATGCAGTCTCTGGATGGGCTCACAGACCGTATTCAGAACAGCATCCCCGTCATTGCCTGGGCCAGCGCTCTCGGTCTCGTCGACTGGCTTCGTGCACCCAAGGTGGTGCTACCCCCGGATGCTGCCACGCGTCTCACCGACGTGGTTCTCAAGCGGATCGAACGTGAGGTCACGTCGGGGCGACGCGCCGAACGGCCCGACCTCGTGGCGATGCTGGTCCGTCTTGCTGGTCTGGTGACTCCGGGGACGCTCCTCGATCGCACTGCCGCCCTCCTTGCACGGAGCTTTGCCGCGCCCCGAGGTCTTGAAGACGCTGCGGCTGTGCACGCTGGTCGTGTGCTCACGGAGCGCCTGAAGAAGGACGCTACGCGCGCGCTGCTCAGCGCGTTCGCGGCAACTCCGGACGTGCAGGCGCGCTACATGACGCTGCTTTTGACCATGCGAGGCCGTCTCTGATGGTCTGCATCTCCGTGGATGAGGAAGTTGGCGGGCTCTTGTATCCGGGCGACGTGGTCTTCGACTGGGATCCTGACGATCCCGAATACCCACTTCACGCGGGCATCTATGTCGGTACTGAGGGACCTCGTGTTCCTGATCGAGCGCCTCTACGTCGATGTGACTCGCCTGCGGCCCGCCGCGGAGCCATCCACGCCCGAGTGGGACAGGCTGAGGCGCGTAAAGTGGCGATCAAAACGGCAGATGGACGACCTTCATGGCGAGCAGGTTCTCATGGCAGGAACCTGCTCGCAGTTTGTCGAATACATCTACGAGAAGGCCGACCTCGATCTGGTGGACCAGGACAGAACCTTCAACCCACAAGATTCTGAGCGCATCTACCCCTCGACCCAGCTCCGCGCCTTCCACCTCGACAGCTACCCCCTCGTCGAGAAACCTTGGCGCGAGGCCCTCTCCCGCTACCCCGCGTGCCTCGGGTCGCTCCCCCCGTCTCCCTGACCGCCCCTACTTCGACCCCTTCCGGATCGGCAGCGTCATCTGGCGCAGCTCCGCCCCATCCACCTCGCTCACCACCACCGTCAGCTCTTTCCCCGCGTCCCCTTCCTTCATCGTCGCGTAGCCCCACGTCCGCCACTGCCACGCCGCCCCCACCTTCAGCGTCAGCTCCGTCCGCGTCTTCCCCCCAACGTCGAACGTCACCCGCACCTCGCGCTCCTCCCCCGTCCGGTTGCGCAGCGCCAGGTGCGCGTACACCCGCTCCCCCTCCTTCGCCGCATCGAGCTTGTCCGCGGGCTCCTTGTCCTTCACCTCCGATGTCAGCGTCATCTTCAGCAGCTCGATCTGCCCGGCCCCCTCCGCCTCTGCCTTGGCTTGCGCCTGCGCCTGCGCGCTCCCCCCGGGCGTAGCGCTCCCCGCGCCTGCCTCCCGCGGCAACCCCGCCCCGCCCGGCGCCGCATCGCTCACCCCCCCATCGCTCACCCCCCCATCGCCCACGCCCCCCTTGCCGCCCCCCGGCGTGCACCCCGCGAGCACCCCCGCCGCGAGCACCATCCACACCCGCATCATCACCCCTCGCATTTCCCCTCTCCTGATTCGCGCCTGGTCCTTGGTGTGACGATCTGCAAGCAAACGGGGGTAGCGACCATCGGGAGCGTAGGGGCCGCAGGCCCCTGATTCAGGGTACGCAGTACCGCCCCGCCTCGCGCAGGTCGGCCACCAGCGACACCATCGCGAGTTGTGGCGATGCGTTCCTCTCCAGCCTCACCACGGCCCTCCCCACCGCCTCGTACCGCCGCGCCAGCACCTCGGCCGACGCGGGCGCCTCGTCCACCTCTCCGCGCGCCCGCCGCGCCAGGGCTGCCCCGAGCGCGCGCAGGTCCGCCTTCAGCCGGTCCTTGTCCTTCTCCAGCGACTCCGCCAGCGTCACCGCCATCCCCAGATCCCGCGCGTCCACCGCCTCGAACACCCGGCGCACGAAGGCCTCCCGCGCCTCCGTCGCCTCCTCGTCGCACAGCTCCAGCGCGGCCGACACGCTCCCCCCGGCCATCTCCAGCGCCAGCTCCTGCCGCTCTGCCGGGATCTCCGCCGCCTCCAGCGCATCCCGCACCACCGCCTCCGGCAGCGGCCCGAACCGCACCGGCATCGTCCGCGAGCGGATCGTGTTCAGCAGCGCGTCCGGGCGCGACGTCAGCAGCACGAAGTACGTCCCTTGCCGCGGCTCTTCCAGCGTCTTCAGCAGCGCGTTCGCCGCCCCCGTGCTCAGCTCGTCGGCGTCCCGCACGAGGAACACCCGCGCTCGCCCCTCGTGCGCCGGATAGCTCGCGTGCTGCAGCACGATGGTGCGCACCTGGTCCACCGAGATCTCCGACGACTCGTCCGTCTTCCGCCCGATCGTCGCCGCCGGATAGAAGTTCCGCGCCACGATCGCCACGTCCGGGTGCAGCGGCGACGCCGGCCTCCCCGGCGATCGCCCAGCCGCCCTCTGGCAAGCGCTGCACGCCCCGCACCCCAGCGGATCGTCCCCCACGCAGACCAGCGCCTGTGCGAGCGCCGTCGCCGTCATCTCCTTGCCCACCCCCGGCGGCCCCTCGAACCGGTACGCATGGTGCACGCGCCCCGACGTGAGCGCCCGGGTGAGCGTGGAGATCGCCATGTCCTGACCGAGAATATGCGTGAACGGCACCGCCAACCCCTACCATAGGTACCGCGCACCCTGGAGCAGGGGCCTGCCGGCTCCGGCATGCAGCCGACCCGAACGCCGTTGAACCCCTTCCATCGACCTGCGACCCTCCACGCTGGAGGGCCTTACGCTTGAACCGTCACCTCTGCCTCCTTGCGATCCTCTCGTGGAGCCTCACCGCCTGCGGCAAGTCCACCTCCGGCGACGACCCTGGCGCCGTCACCAGACCCGCCGACGGCACCGCGCCTCCCACCGCGGCCACCCCTGCGAGCCCCCCGACGGCTGCACCCGCCGCCGACAGCGCCGCGCCCTCCCCGCCCTCTGCGCCTGCGAGCGCCGCGGCTTCCGCGAGCGGCTCCGCGGCGTCGTCCCCGGACGCCCGCACCCCCATGCCTGCTGCGGACGAGTTCAAGGACGCCCCCGAGGTGACCGTCACCGGCTCCACCGCCCGCCACTGCGAGACCAGGATGGTCCGCGAGTGGCTCCGCGTCCGCTGCACGCCATCCGGCGAGAGCGACAGCAAACCCAGCGACATCATCCTCCGCAAGGGTGGCGCCGAGGTCTACAGGACGGTCGCTCCCGGCGTCACCAACCTCCTCTTCCGCTTCGTCCCCGGGACGGACGTCGAAGCGGCCTTCACCTGGTCGGAAGACGACACGTACAAATTTATCTCCCAGTGGCCCCGCGGCGCGCCCCGGCCACCCGTGATGGGCGCCTTCCAGCCCTACGCTCACGGCGACAATCCGTGATCCTCCCGGAGTCGGTGTCGGGTCCTCCGTGGATTCGGGCGCCCCCCGTACCCGCCTTCCCGAACGCGCGCTAAGGTCTCCCCGATGCGTGTCCTCGTCCTCGGCGGCACCCACTTCATCGGCTTCTTCATCGTCCAGCGCCTCCTCGCGGCGGGCCACGACGTCACCCTCTTCAACCGCGGCATCTCCCCCGATCCCTTCGGCCCCCGCGTCCACCGCCTCCACGGCGACCGCCACGGCGACGGCCTCGCCCACCGCCTCGGCGGCCGTGAGTTCGACGCCGCCGTCGACCTGCTCGCCTACACCGAGTCCGACGCCCGCGGCGCCATCCAGGCCCTCCGCAACCGCGTCGGCCACTACGTCATGATCAGCACCGGCCAGGTCTACCTCGTGCGCCAGGACTGCCCTGTCCCTGCCACCGAGGCCGACTACGACGGCCCCCTGCTCCCCGATCCTGCCGAGCACACCACCGCGCCCGCCGCTGCAGACGCCCTCCCTGCTCCCAGCGCCGGACCCGCCTCCAGCGCCTCCTCTGGCGCGCCCTCCGGTGCCTCCGCCGAGGCCCTCGTCCACAAGGCGAGCTACGACTACGGCGTCCACAAGCGCGCCTGCGAGGACACCCTCGCCGCCGCCTGGGAGGCCGAGCGCTTCCCCGTCACCCGCCTGCGCATCCCCATGGTCGAGGGCCCCCGCGACCCCCAGCGCCGCGTCGAGGCCTACCTCGCGCGCATCCTCGACGGCGGCCCCCTCCTCCTGCCCACCTTCGAGGGCGCGTCTCCCCACGTGCGCCACGTCTACGTGGTCGACATCGCCGACACCGTCCTCACCGTCCTCCGGAGCCCCGGCATCACCACCGGCCAGGTCTACAACCTCTGCCAGCAGGAGATGCCCACCCTCCCCGAGTACCTCACCCTCCTCGCTGCCTCCATCGGCGCGCCCCCCCCTCCCCTCGTCCCCGTACCCGCCTCCGCCCTCACCGCGGCCGGCCTCGATCCCAGGCTCGTCTCGCCCTTCAGCAGCCGCTGGATGTCCTGCATCGACCCTGACCGCGCCGTCTCCGCCCTTGGCTTCAAGCACCGCCCCCTCGCCCACACCCTCGACATCCTCACCACCAACCTCCTTGCCCACCCCCCGTCCGACCCTGTGCCCGGACGAGAGCGACGCGCCGACGAGATTGCCCTCGCCACGCGCCATGCAGGAGCCACCTCGTGAACAAAGCCCAGCGTCAGCGCTTCCTTGCCGCCATCAACCATCACTTCGCCACCTCCCTCGACGAGACCCTCTCCCGCCACCACGACGTCGACCCTGCGACCCTCGCCCTCGCCCTCTTTCAGGAGGTCGCCGCCTCCGTCCCGGCCTACGGCCGCTTCCTCGCCGAGCGCGGCCTCGACGCCGCCGCCGTGCAGAGCCACGAGGCCTTCCGCGTCCTGCCCGTCCTCACCAAGCAGACCTACGTCCTCGCCAACCCCATCGCCGATCTCTGCCGCGGCGGCCGCCTCGAAGACTGCGACATGGTCGCCGTCTCCTCCGGCTCCACGGGCCGCCCCACCTTCTGGCCCCGCTTCGTCACCGACGAGCTCCCCGTCACCCGCAGGTTCGAGCAGATCTTCCACGACAGCTTCGAGGCCGACCGCCGCCGCACCCTCGCCGTCATCTGCTTCGCCATGGGCACCTGGGTCGGCGGCATGTACACCACTGCCGCCTGCCGCCACCTCGCCGCCCGCGGCTACCCCATCACCGTCATCACCCCTGGCAACAACAAGGACGAGATCTTCCGCGCCATCGAGGAGCTCGGCCCCGCCTTCGACCAGGTGGTCCTCCTCGGCTACCCCCCGTTCCTCAAGGACGTCATCGACGCGGGCCTCGTCCGCGGCATCGACTGGTCCCCCCTGAACATCAAGCTCGTCTTCGCCGGCGAGGTCTTCAGCGAGGAGTGGCGCACCCTCGTCCTGGAGCGCGCGGGCTCGAAGGACCCTTACCGCGACTCCGCCTCCATGTACGGCACCGCCGACGCTGGCGTCCTCGCCGTCGAGACCCCGCTCAGCATCGCCATCCGCCGCCACCTCGCCCGCTACCCCGACGTCGCCCGCGAGCTGTTCGGCCAGGAGCGCCTCCCCACCTTGCTCCAGTACGACCCTTGCGCCCGCTACTTCGAGGCCATCGACGGCATGCTCGTCTTCACCGGCGACGGCGGCACCCCCCTCGTCCGCTACGCCATCCTCGACCAAGGCGGCGTCATCCCCCACGACACCATGCTCTCCTTCCTCGCCCGCCGGAGCTTCCACCCCCTGGTCACCCTCAGCGACGGCCGCGGCATGCGCGACATGCCCTTCGTCTACGTCTTCGGCCGCTCCGACTTCACCGTCTCCTACTTCGGCGCCAACGTGTACCCCGAGAACGTCTCCGTCGGCCTCGAACAGCCCACCGTGAGCGCCCACGTCACCGGCAAGTTCGTGATGGAGGTCCGCGAGGAAGACGACCACAACCCCATCCTCGTCATCCGCATCGAGCTGGCCCCAGGCGAGGAGCCCTCCGACCTCCTCCAGAACACCCTCGCCCAGGCCATCCAGGCCGAGCTGCTCCGCCTCAACAGCGAGTACAAAACCTACGTCCCCGAAGGCCGCCACCTCCCCCGCGTCCTCCTCCTCCCCACCGGCGACCCCACCTACTTCCCCGTCGGCGTGAAGCACCGCTACACCCGCAAGCCCACCCCCGCCGGCTGATCCGCCGCCCGGCAACGCTGCTGCGCACGCGCCCCGCGACCCGCGCTTCCGCAAACGACCGAGCGCGCATTGCACCTTCATGCGTCCTGCAGTGCGCGCGTGTGTGAGGTGCGTGAGGAGCGCGCCGCGGGAGCTTCTGGCGGCACCGTGCTAGTCTCCGCGTCGAGACCTGGCCATGACGGAACCGGTGCAGAACCGCTCCCTCTCTTTCGCCGACTACCTCGCCCTGGAGCGCGATAGCGACATCAAGCACGAGCACCTGGACGGTGAGGTCTATGCGATGTCTGGCGGCACGCCCGCGCACAGCCTCATCGCCGACAACGTCAGCGCCGAGCTTCGCAGCGCCCTTCGCGGACGCCCTTGCCGCGTCTTCAACTCCGACATGCGCATCCGTGTCCAGGCCACCGGCCTCGCCACCTACCCCGACATCAGCGTCTTCTGCGGCAAGATCGAGCGCGAGCCCGCCGATGCGAACACCCTCGTGAATCCCCTCGTGCTGGTCGAAGTGCTCTCCCCGAGCAGCGAGGCCTACGACCGGGGCGACAAGTTCGCTCACTACCGACGCATCCCCTCCCTGCACGAATACGTGCTCGTCTCCCAGAGCAGACGCCGGGTCGAGTTCTTCCGCCGCACCGAGGACGGCCGCTGGATCTTCGACGCAGCCGAGCAAGGTAGCATCGACCTCGCCTCCCCAGGCTGCTCCCTCTCTCTCGACGAAGTGTACCTCGGCGTGTTCGACGACACCCCCAGCACCGCGGGCTGAGCCCCTCCGCGGTCACGGACGCGCCAGCATCGCTGCGTCACGACGTGCTTCCGCATTCACGGCTGCGCCAGCGTCGCGCCAAGGCAACGTCCTTCCATGTCTATCGCGGCGCCAGCGTCGCCTCCCCGATCTCCTCCAGCACCACCTGCAGCGAGCGCATCACCGCGGCCTCCACGGCCTCCTGCGCGATCGGCTCGGGCACGAACCTGTCGCTCGGCACGTGCAGGAACCCCGCCTGCCGCACCCCCGGCAGCGCGCCCGCCGCGCAGGCCGTCATCAGCGCGAAGAACACCTCGTTGCAGAGGAACCCCCCGGCATCCTCGCTCTCCTCCACCGGCACGCCTTCCTCCCTGAGCGCCGCCTCGATGCGCGCCACTGGCAGCCGCGAGGGCAGCCGGGTCGAGGCCACCGCCCGCTCCGGCACCGGCAGCGCGCCCGCGTTGTCCTCCCGCCCGAGCCGCGCATCGTCGGCGAAGCGCTCCACGCGGAAGGTCCCCTGCGCCATTCCGAGGCACAGCACCACCTCGGGCTCCACCGCGCGCACCTGCGCCAGCAGCGCCTCCGCCGCCACGTCCCACCGCACCGGCAGCACGTGGCCAGTGATCACCGCCGCCAGCTTCCCGGATGCGCCTTCGCGGGATGCGCCTTCACGGGATGCGCCTTCACAGGATTCACCTCCGCGTGACACGCCTTTGCGCAGTACGCGCCCGTCGAGCGCACGCGCTGCGTCACCGCTCGGATTGCGCGGCGCGCCGCCGAAGGGCTCGAAGCCGGTGACGAGGATGCGGGCGATCATGGGGACCACGCGCAGCGATAGCTCACCCTGCTGCCAGGGAACAGTTGCGGCGGAGCGATCCACGGCTGCTGTTCTCTTTCCGACACGCTGTCGCCAGGTTCCACGTAATGCTCGTGTGCGATACGCTACGCCGCAAGATGAGCCGCACGTCCACAACCTCCCTTCTCGCTGGTCTCTCGGGCGTCTTGCTGGTCGCTGTCGGCATGGGCGCGTGCTCGGCCGCAGGCGACAACGAGACGCCCGGCGGCTCCGGAGCGGGAGCCGGCAGCGGCAACCCCACCAGCTCCAGCTCGGGCATCTTCGACAACACCACCGGCGGCAACCAGAACGGCGGCTCGTTCGGCGGCGAGGTCTGCGGCGCCTCCACCTTCGCCAACCTGGTGCCCGCGAGCATCCTGGTGCTCCTCGACAAGTCCGGGAGCATGTCGGGCGGCGACGGGGAGCCGAACAAGTGGAACCCCACGCGGCAGGCGCTCATCGCGATGATGAACGGCGCCGACAACGAGCTGAGCATGGGGCTCCTGCCGTTCCCGAAGGGCGACTTCAACGACAATGCAGCAGCGCTCTGTTTCCTGAACCCGGCCGCCGCTGGGTGTGCAGAGCTCATCGCGGATGGTGGATGCCAGGACGTGGCCGTGAATCCCGCGGTGGGCGTGGCGCCGCTGCACGACAGCAGGGAGCAGATCACGTCGTGGCTGAACGGTGCCAGTCCCAAGGGGAACACTCCGACCCTCGTCGCGCTCCAGCGGGCCTACCAGATGATGCGCAACGTCAACGCCTTTGGTGAGCGCTATGTCCTGTTGATGACCGATGGTGAGCCGACGCTGGCCCTCCAGAACGTCCCTGGGATTCCGCCGGCGAACCTGGAGTGCAAGACGGAAGCTGACATCGAAGCCGAGGCGCTCGCCGCCGCGAACGGCTCACCCCCGGTGAAGACCTTCGTCATCGGGGCGCCGGGCAGCGAGGGCGCGAGCGATCTGCTCTCCCAGATCGCGATCAACGGCCAGACGCAGCGCTCGCCGACCTGCAGCGCGGCTGCAGGCGATTGCCACTACCAGATCGGGACCTCGGGCTTCCAGCAGGAGCTGGAGGCGGTGCTGAACGAGATCGCCGGCAAGGTGTCCGACTGCGTCTTCGAGATCCCCCAGGGCACCGCCGAGGTCGATCCGACCCTGGTCAACGTCGTGCTGGAGACCGCTTCCGGCACCACCGAGACCTACCGCGACACCAGCCATCAGAGCGGCTGGGACTACACCGACGCGAGCCAGACCAAGATCCAGCTCCACGGCGAGACCTGCGAGGCCTACCAGGCCGAGGAGGGCGCCAAGGTGAACATCATCCTCGGGTGCAAGACCGTCATCCAGTGAGTGAGAAGCTCACCGTGGATCGTGCCTGGTCGGGTCGTCCCCTCGCGCTGCTGTCCGCCTTGCTGGTGAGTTCCGGAGGTTGTGGGGTCCTCCTCGGTCTCGATGAGTACACCGATGCGCCCGCAGACACGAACCCGGGCCCGCCCTCCCAGAGCACCTGCACCGACGGGGTGCTGAGCGGAGACGAGAGTGACGTGGACTGCGGCGGGAGCTGCGCCACGCGCTGCGCCACCGGGCGGGCGTGTCAGGTACCCGAGGACTGCCGGGGAGGTGCCTGCGAGGCCAGCCTCTGCCAGCCCTCCTGCAGCGACGGCGAACAGAACAACGAGGAGACCGACGTCGACTGTGGAGGCGAAGCCTGCCCGTCGTGTGCCGTGGGCGACGGCTGCGTGGGCGACGGCGACTGCAGCTCCGGACTTTGCGACGGTACGAGCTGCGTCGAGCCGCTGGTGTGGGCGAAGGGGCTCGGCGACACGAGCGAGGAGCTTCTCGCCTCCATCGCCGTCGACAGCGCTGGCGGTGTCGCGCTGCACGGAGTCTTCGCGGCGTTCACGGATCTCGGCGGTGGCGTGATCACCGCAGGGGGCGGGGTGAACGTGTTCACCGTCAAGCTGGATGAGAGCGGCCAGCATGCGTGGAGCAAGGGCACAGGGAGTGACGAGAACCAGATTGCCCGCGCCGTGGCGGTCGCCCCCGCCGATTCCATCGTCTGCACGGGAAGCTTCTCCGGGATGATGAACTTCGGCGGTGCCGCGCTCGACGCCAGTGGCTTCGCCGATCTCTACCTGGCGAAGCTCTCGTCCGCCGGGGACCACATGTGGAGCGAGAACTTCGGCAGCGGGAACGGCTCAGGTTCCGCAGGTGCGGAGGACATCGCTGTCGATACGTCGGGCAACATCTTCGTCACCGGCTCCTATACGGGCTCCCTCAGCCTCGGTGGACCGAACCTGCCACCCTTCAACGGCGCCACCAGTGGCTACGGGGAGGTTCTCGTGGCCAAGTTCACGCCCTCCGGCGGCCACGTCTGGAGCCGCGGGTTCCCGGGCGGGGGGGCCCAGACCGGGCTCCAGATCGAGTTCGACGGGGCCGGCAACGTCATCGTCGCAGGAAACATGGAGGGGGCCGTCGACTTCGGAGGAGGCCTCCTGACGAGCAGTGGTGGGTCGGACATCTTCATCGTGAAGCTGAACAGCGCCGGCAATCACGTGTGGAGTCGCAGGTTCGGGGACGCGGAGAGTCAGTTTGTCTCTGGTCTGGCCGTGGATGGCGAAGGCAACGTGGTGGTCACGGGGTTGTTGCAAGGGACGATGGACTTCGGTGGCGCACCGATGACGGCCACCGGAACTCCCGATCTGTACATCGCCATGCTCGACGGCAGCGGCACCCACCTGTGGAGCAAGAGCTACGCGCAGGAGAGTGCCTCCACCGTCGGCATGCGCGTGGTCGCCTCTCCGGAGGGAGACCTCGTGGCCGCAGGAGGCTTCTCCGGTTCCGTCGACTTCGGGGGCGGCGTGCTCACGAGCGCAGGTGGCGTGGATGTCCTCCTGCTCGAACTGCATGCCTCAGGCGCTCACAAGCGAAGCCGCCGGTTCGGCGGATCCGGAGACCAGGTCGCGAGAACCCTCGCGCTCTCGGGCGAGCATGTGTTCCTCGCCGGCGATTTCCGCGAGAGCATCGATTTCGGCGCCGGTCCGCTGGCCTCGAAAGGAATGGCTGACGTGTTCGTCGCCAAGCTGCTCGCTCCCTGAGGCCGAGCCTTCCCAGGCAGCTCGCCCGCGCGCCAGCACCCGTCAGCCTCCGCCTCGAAAGCCCGACCCACCGCCAGCACGCCGTGCGCGCGTCTCCCTCGACGGTCGACAACCACGCACACGCCGTGCGCAAGCCCCCGCCTGCCCTCCAACACCCCTCAGCACGGCGTGCACGCTCTCCCCGCGCCCTCCAGCAGCCGCTTGCACGGCGTGCGTGGCACGCCGGACTCCTCGAACGACCTCCAGCACGGCGTGCATGACCTTGTCCGAGGTCCTCACCAGCCCCCCGCCCAGCGTGCTTGATCTCCCCGGGCCCTCGCACTCACTCGCGCACGCCGTGCATCATCGCCCGCAGCGTCCGCAGCGTCCCCCAGCGTCACGCCACGCCACGCCGTGCCCCTCTCCCCCGCACCGCGGCACCGCGCCATGCCTGCCGCACCTACATCGCCCGCCACATTTCCTGGTGGAGAGCAGCTTTCCAGTTGTGCCCGGCGGACCCCGACCTACCTTGCTGGCGGATTGAACGACACCCGCGACCGCGTGGGGCCTCGGCCGCGATGGGCTGGGGCACCGGGCGTGACGCAGGCTGGGAGGGCGTGGTCATGCGGTTGCTCGGCGCTCGGACCGGGTTGACGGTGTTCCGGTGGGATCTGGTGTACCTGTGCGCCCAGCTTGAGGCGGACGGGAGGGCCGAGATCGGGGGGCTCGCGGCGTCGGTGGGCGCGCTCCTGCAGCAGATGCGGGACGAGCGGGAGGCGTTCGAGCTGGCCGAGGATGCGGCGGTCGTGGCGCGGGCGCGGCGGGCGCGGCGCGGGGTGACGCTCGACCGGGTGCTGATCGCGATGGGTGGCGTCGCGCGGGCGACGGACCGGGCGCTGTATGCGGCGCTGTTTCCGCGGCGCAACCCGAGCAAGACGGCGCGGCTCGCGCCCGCGGAGGAGCTGCAGGAGGTGGCGCGCATGCTCGGGGAGCTCGACGTGCGTCCCGCCGAGCATCCGGTGCGCGTGGCGTACCAGGCGAGGCTCGCGGCGGCGCAGGCGGCGCTGCGGGCGGCGCTGGAGGACGAGGCAGAGGCCGACACGCAGCTCGCGCTCGCGCGCATGCGCCGGGTGCGCTTCAAGCGGTCGCTCGACGAGGCACGGCTGGTGGTGCACGGGCGGCTCCTGGCGCTGCTCCGGGACAAGGCCGAGGCAGGCGCCTTCTTCAGGCCGACGACGAAGCCGCCTGGCAGCGAGGCCGAGAAGCGGGCGCAGGAGGCCGCCGCGCAGAAGGCGAGGGCAGAGGCCGAGAAGGCGGCGCAGGGGAAGAGGACCGAGAAGGTGAGGGCAGGGGGCGAGGCGCCCTCGCAGGGTGAGGCCGCCGAGGAGACGAGGGCAGAGGTCGAGGCGCCGTCCCAGGCCGAGGTCGTCGCGCAGGTCGCGCCGGTGCCTTCGGCGGTGCTCTCTCTGCACCCAGGCATGGCGTTGACGGGCGCGGGAGGCTGGCAGGCCCGGCATGCGTCGCGGTTGCCGCCTCTGTTTCTCTGCAGGAGCGCGGCGCCGCGGCTCCGGGACAGGCTGCTGCGACGAAGGATGCAGGGCAGGCCCGCAGCCGGGGCGGAGCGGGCACTGAACTGACGGCACGTGCTCCGGGGTGACGCTGCCCGGCGAAAAAAAAGATCGGGATCGTGTCGATCGACGGGGGGGTCGGTCGTCGTGTCTGTGAAGCGCGGGTTCGCACCTGGTCAGGAAAGGCCGGGTGGCCCGGTGGTTGCTGCACGGGGCCGGCATGACCGGGCCCATCTGGAAGGAGGCACGACGATGCGATTCATGATGATCATCAAGGCCGACAAGGACACCGAGGCTGGCGTTCTCCCCGACGAGAAGAGCTTCCTGGCGATGACCAAGTACAACGAGGACCTGGTGAATGCCGGGGTGCTGCTCGCGGGCGAGGGGCTGCACCCGAGCTCGAAGGGGGTGCGCGTCAGGTTCGAGGGAGGCAAGCCGACGGTGATCGACGGGCCTTTCTCCGAGACCAAGGAGCTGGTGGCGGGCTTCTGGCTCATCCAGGTGCGCTCGAAGGAGGAGGCGGTCGAGTGGGCCAAGCGCGTGCCGTGCGGGCCGGAGCTGTCGGGGGGCGGGTACGCCGAGATCGAGCTGCGTCAGGTGGCCGAGATGGAGGACCTCGGGGAGGCGTTCACGCCCGAGCTGCAGGAGAAGGAGCGGCAGCTCCGGGAGCGCGTGAACGCCGCCAAGGGGTGAAGGCGCGCGCCTGAACGGGACGGGCGTCATCGACGGCGAGAACGACGGCGAGAGAGCGGCAGCGAGAGAGCGGCAGCGAGAGAGCGGCAGCGAGAGAACGAAGAGGAGAGACGACGATGCGATTCATGATCATCCGCAAGGCTGACAAGGACACCGAGGCGAGCACGATGCCGGAGGAGGGGCTCCTCGCGGCGATGACGCAGTACAACGAGGAGATGATGAAGGCCGGCGTGCTGCGCGGGGGAGAGGGGCTTCACCCGAGCGCGAAGGGGGCGCGCATCAAGTTCTCGGGGGGGAAGCCGAACGTGATCGATGGGCCCTTCGCGGAGACGAAGGAGCTGGTGGCGGGGTACACCTTGATCGAGGTGGCCTCGCGGGAGGAGGCGCTGGCGTGGGTGAAGCGCTGGCCGGCGCTCGACGGGGGGGGCGAGGTGGAGCTGGAGCTGCGCCAGATCTTCGAGGCGGCGGACTTCGGGGAGGCGTTCACGCCCGAGCTGCAGAAGCGGGAGGACGACATGCGCGCTCAGCTCGAAGGGGGCGGCGCGGGCACGACGCCGAAGCCGTGAGGCGCTGGGCGCTGCGGCGGCAGCGGCTTGCGGTGAGGGGGGGGATGCTCTAGTCGGTTGCCGTGACGGCCACCGAGACGCATCGCGTTGTTCAGACGGTCTGGAGGATGGAGTCGGCCCGGCTCATCGCGAGGCTGACCCGCCTGGTGCGCGACGTGGGACGCGCGGAGGAACTGGCGCAGGATGCGCTGGTCGCGGCGCTGGAGACGTGGCCGGAGTCGGGCGTGCCGGACAACCCGGGGGCCTGGCTCATGGCGGCTGCGAAGCACCGGGCCATCGACGAGCTGCGCCGGAACAAGCGGCTGGAGCGCAAGCACGAGGAGCTCGGGCATGCGCTCGATCTGGAGCGGGAGCTGAGCGTGCCGGATCTCGACGCGGCGATCGATGACGACCTCGGGGACGATCTGCTGCGGCTGGTGTTCATCTCGTGTCACCCGGTGCTCTCGATGGAGGCCCGGGTGGCGCTCACCCTGCGGCTGCTCGGGGGGCTGACCACCGAGGAGATCGCGCGGGCGTTCCTGGTGTCGGAGCCGACGGTGGCGCAGCGGATCGTGCGCGCGAAGCGGACGCTCGCCGAGGCGCAGGTGCCGTTCGAGGTGCCCCGGGGCGAGGATCTGGGGGCGCGGCTGTCGTCGGTGCTGGGGGTCATCTATCTGATCTTCAACGAGGGGTACTCGGCGACGGCCGGCGATGACTGGGTGCGGCCGGCGCTCTGCGAGGACGCGCTCCGCCTCGGCCGCATCCTGGCGACGCTGGCGCCGAACGAGCCGGAGGTGCACGGGCTCGTGGCGCTGATGGAGATCCAGGCGTCGCGGCTGCGGGCGCGGACCGGTCCGAAGGGGGAGCCGATCCTGCTGCTCGATCAGAACCGGGGGCTCTGGGACCAGGTGCTGATCCGCCGGGGGCTCGCGGGGCTGGAGCGGGCCGAGGCCCTCGGGGGGGCGCGGGGGCCGTACGCGCTGCAGGCCGCGCTCGCCGCCTGCCACGCGCGGGCGCGCACGGCAGGGGAGACGGACTGGGCGCGGATCGTGGCGCTCTACGGGACGCTCGCGGAGCTGTCGCCGTCGCCGATCGTGGAGCTGAACCGCGCGGTCGCGGTGGCGATGGCGGGGGGGCCGGCGGCAGGGCTCGCGCTGGTGGATGCGCTGCGCGCGGAGCCTTCGCTGGAGGGCTACCACCTCTTGCCGAGCGTGCGGGGGGACCTCTTGCAGAAGCTCGGGCGGCTCGACGAGGCGCGGGCGGAGTTCGAGCGCGCGGCGTCGCTCACGCGCAACGCCCGGGAGCAGCGGCTGCTGCGCGAGCGGGCCGCGGCGTGTCAGAGGGTGTCGTGAGGCAAAGCAGCGCGAGGGGCGACGTCGTGAAGGGCGGCGTCGTGAAGGGCGGCGTCGTGAAGAGCGGCGTCGTGAAGGGCGGCGTCGTGAAGGGCGACGTCGTGAAGGGCGGCGTCGTGAAGGGCGGCGTCGTGAAGGGCGGCGTCGTGAAGGGTGGTGGAACCATGGACGGGGAGAGGAGCGGACGATGAGCAACGGGAGACTGTCGAAGGCGCGGCTCGACCGCATGCACGAGGTCATGGCCGGGCACGTGGCGCGCGGGTACGTGCCGGGGGCGGTGACGCTGATCTGCCGGCGCGGGGAGGTGCACGTCGAGACGTTCGGTACGAAGGCGCTCGGGGGGAGTGACCTCGTGGAGCGCGACACGATCTTTCGCATCGCGTCGATGACCAAGCCGATCACCGCGGCGGCGACGATGATCCTGGTGGAGGAGTGCAAGCTGCGGCTCGACGAGCCGGTGGACAGGCTGCTGCCGGAACTCGCCGACCGGCGGGTGCTCAAGCGGCTGGATGGGCCCCTCGACGAGACGGTGCCGGCGCAGCGGCCGATCACGGTGCGCGATCTCCTGACCTGCCGCATGGGCCTGGGGATGATCCTGGAGGTGGGACCGGACGCGCCGATCCAGAAGGCCATGCGCGAGAGGCAGGTGGAGGTGAGCGCCTTTCCCTCGCAGCTTCCCGGGCCGGACGCCTGGATCGGCGCGCTCGGGTCACTGCCGCTCGCGCATCAGCCGGGAGAGGGGTGGCTGTACCACACGAGCTCGGAGGTGCTCGGGGTGCTCATCGCGCGCGCGTCGGGCAAGCCGTTCGACGCCTTCCTGCGGGAGCGCCTCTTCGAGCCGCTGGGGATGAAGGACACGGGGTTCACCGTGCCGGAAGAGAAGCTCCCGCGTCTGGCGCGCGTCTACGAGTCGCCCCCCGACGGAGGTCCGCTCGTGCCCGTCGAGGAGCCCGGCCGCGCTTCGTGGAGCGAGGCGCCGTCGTTCCTGTCCGGCGGCGGGGGGCTGGCGTCGACCGCGGACGACACCCTGGCCTTCGCCGCGATGCTGCTGAACCAGGGGAAGCACGGGCGGGAGCGCATCCTGTCCAGGCCCTCGGTGGAGGTGATGACCAGCGATCACCTCACGCCCGCGCAGAAGGCGATCTCCGGCTTCTTCCCGGGGTACTGGGACAGCCGCGGGTGGGGCTTCGGGGTGTGCATCGGCACGCGGCGCGACGAGCTGGCGGGGAACGTGGGGCGCTACGGTTGGGATGGGGGTTACGGGACCTCGTGGTGGTCGGATCCGCGCGAGGAGATGGTGGGCATCCTGATGACCCAGCGCATGGTCTTCCCGCTGATATCGGAGATCTACCTCGACTTCTGGACCTCGGTTTACCAGGCGATCGACGACTGAGAGCCGGCGCGCCGGTGCACCGGTCGGGAAAGCTGCTGCGCGCCGCGCGTCGTCGTTCGGCAGGCGATCAGGCGCGCTGAAAACGCTGGCGGGAGCGTTCGCGGGCCTTGGCGGCCTCGACGTCGCGGTCGTGGGGCGGGGCGCTGGTGGACATGGAGGCGAGCAGCTCGCGGGCGACGGCGGCCACCTCGCCCACGGCGTGGTCGAAGGCGGCCTGGTTGGCCTGCGAGGGCTTGTGGAAGCCGCTCAGCTTGCGCACGAACTGGAGGGAGGCGGCGCGGATCTCCTCCTCGGTGGCGGGGGGCGCGAAGTTGAAGAGCGTCTTGATGTTGCGGCACATGGCGATCTCCGAGGAAGGTCGACGTGGAGGCAGGATACAGGCTCACCCGGCGCTGCCGCGGGTGAGAAGGGCCAGGGCGTCGGCGCGATCGGTGATCGCCCGGACGCGCACGCCCAGGAATTCGAGTGGCAAGGTCCGTACCCGGGCGAGCAGATCGTCGGGGGACCAGCCGAGCGCGCTGCAGGCAGCCAGGGCAAAGCGCAAGGGGGCGTCGCTGGCCCGCGGATCGATCCCGATCGTGGCGCGCTGGAGGGCCAGGAGCTGCGGCACGTCGAGGCGCGATCCGCTCTCCAGGAAGCGCGCCGTGAAGGTCGCGGCGTCGCGCGCCCGGATGCCGCCGGCGACCTCCGAGAAGCTCGCGTCGTGGTGCAGCGACACCACCCGCCCGTCAGGCACGTGCACGTGGAAGGTGACGCCGATGCCGTCGCTGCCGAGGCGCAGGAACGGGGCGGGGCGCTTGCCGAGCCGCCCGAACAGCGCCCCGTACGTGGTCGCCGAGCGCAGCACCTCGACGGGCGCGGCGAGCGTGAACCATCCCCCGGGCGATCCCTGGGGCGCCGTGAGGTGGTCGAGGAGCGAGGGGGCGACGGTGGTCACGCCGCAGCGCGCTGCGAGCCACTCCTGGAGGCGGGTCCTGGCGCCGTCGCCTTCGAGCAGGAGCGCGAGCGGGTCGACGCCGGCCCGGGCACCGCGGGCGACGAGCGCCTCCTTGACCTCTTCGGTCCGCGCCATCTCCAGCGGGCACCGGCCGTCGGTGGTCGGGAGGTTGGGATCGGCCCCGAGATCGAGGAGGGCCTCGCACAGCGCCGCCTTGGCGTGCCAGGGGTGGTGCAGCAGGGCGTAGTGGAGCGCGCAGACCCCGTGCTCGTCGCGGGCGTGCACGTCGGCGCCGCGGGTGATGAGCAGGCGCAGGAGGGCGTCCCACGCCTCCACCCAGCCGGGGCTCTTGTAGAAGCTGGCGCAGAACGTGATGAGCGGCGTGCGCCCGGCGCTGTCGGGGGCATCGACGGGCGCGCCAGCGTCGAGGAGCAACGTCGCGGTGGCCAGCCGCTCCGCGGGACCGGCGCCTCTGTCGAGCCGCGAGACGCAGGCGTGCAGCGCCGTCTCGCGCTCCTCACCCCCGGTGAGCCCCGGCTGTGCACCGCGCTCGAGCAGGAGCGCGACGAGGTCGGTGCGGGCGTAGAGGGCCGCGTGCATCAAGGGAAGCTCACGGATGCCCTTGCCCTTGCCTGCCTTGCCGCTGTCGACGGGGGCTCCCGCGTCGAGCAGCATCCTCGCGATGGCGAGGGAGGCGTCGCCCTTCACGAAGGAGCTGCACGCGAGCGCGAGCGCGTTCTGGCCATGGTCGCCGATCTCCCGGGGGTCGGCCCCGCGGGCGAGCAGCAGGGCGACGATCTCCGCGCGCTCGGCGGAGAGCCCTTGCTCCGGCGTGATGCTCCTCGACAGCGAGCCGATCAGCGCGTTGCCTCCGAGGGGGCTCTGGGGCGGCGGCGAGGTGTCCCCGTCGAGCAGCCAGTGAACCGCCGTCGCCCAGCTCCAGTACGCCGCCATGAAGAGCGCATAACGCGCCTCGCCGGGGCTCTCCGCGAGCAGGCGCTGGAGGTCGTCGAGCGATCGCTGCGCAGCAGCCGTCTGGATGGCCTCGCGGCGCTCCTGGAGGGTGGGGGGGCGTGCGGGAGGTGTGCCGCTCATGGCAGCAGGATGTTAGAGACCGACGTCGGCCCCTCCCAGCGCCAAAGAAGCCGCCCAGGCGACGCGCGCGGGTGAGGTCGACGACCTGGTGAGCGTCAGGGGAAGGGCGTGGCGAGCCAGGCGAGGATGGGGGCGCGGTACTGGTAGGCGGCGGCAGCGGCGGCGGCGAGGAGCACGAGGCCGAGGGCGACGAGGATGCTGTAGGAGCGGCTGCGCTTGCCGGTGATGAAGTTCGGTAGGAGGCCCGGGCGACGGATGCTGCCGGCAGGGAGGGGCGGGACGCGGGTGAAGCGGTGGCTGAGGTTCCTGCGGAGGTAGATGCGGTCGTTGAAGGCCCAGCCGGAGGCCTCCAGCATGGTGGCGACGTCGCGGCGGCGGAGCTTGAGCCACCCGAGCAAGGCCGAGAGCGACATGATGCCGACGACGACGCTGGCGATGGTGATGAGCACGTTGCGGGCGCCGGTGTTGGAGAGCGACTGGAGGACGAAGGCGGCCGAGGAGCCGAGGGCCGCGAAGGCGACGCCGCCGCCGAGGAGCATGGCAGGGAGGCCGGTGGGGGTGCCCGGGGGGACGGCCGCTCCAGGTACGGCAGGCGCAGCAGGCGCAGCAGGCGCAGCAGGGGCTGCAGGCGCAGCAGGGGCTGCAGGCGCGGGGGCCGGCGCGGGAGGAGGCGCAGGGGCGGGTGCAGGGGCCGGCGCTGCGGCGGCGGGGGCGCCGGGGAGGGGGGTGGCGATGGCGGTGGTGACCGGGGCGCTGGCGGAGGCGGCGGTCTGCTTTTCGAGGAGGTCGAGGCGGCTGCCGAGGAGCTTCTCGATGCGCTCGGTGATGAAGTCGCGGAGGCGGACGAAGGGAGCGACGGCGGCCTCCCAGACCGAGATGGGCTCGGAGATGAGGTCGAGGACGAGGGCGTCCCACTCCTTGCCGTCACGGTCGTAGAAGACGCCGCGCTTGTGGACGTCGATGCCGCGGCGGGTGCCGGAGGTGATGCCGGCAGCGACGAGCTGCTGCATCGCGGTGCCGTTCTCCTTGCGGTCGAGCTCCACGTACACCGTGAAGATGTGGCTGGTGTTGGCGAGCTTCTTGTGGGCGACGCGGTCGTGGACGCGGACGCAGAGGTTGATCTCGCGGCCGTCGAGGATCAGGGTGCCGGCCTCGAAGAGGGCGCGCTCGCCGCTGCGGAAGAGGGCCGGGAAGCTGACCATGTTGTTGGCGAGGTCGAGGATCCAGCGCTGGAGGAGGGCGAGCTTTTCGAGGTCGGCGAGGGCGAGCAGCTCGGAGGAAGACTTGCTGTCCTCGGCGATCTGGGCGCGGAGGCGGGCAGGGAGGGGGCCGTCGAGGAGGGTCTGGAGGGTGCCAGTGTTGAGGACCTCGGGCAGGCCGGTGGGCTTGCCGGCGAGCCAGGCGCGGTAAGGGGCGAGGAGGGCGCGGACGCGGTCCCAGGCGGCGCGGTCGAGGCGGTGGGCAGGGGAGGCGGTGCCGAGGGCGCGGGGGAGGACCTCGGTGGCGAGGCGGCGCAAGGGCTCGGCGAAGATGGGGTTGAGGGGGCCGTCGAGGTCGAGGGTGCAGGTGCGGTTGGGCTGGCTGATGGCGGCGCCGGTGAGCCAGGTGCGGATGGCCGCAGGGTCGCGGATGTCGAGGGGCGAGAGGGCCTCGGCCGTGAGCGAGAGGTGCTTCTCGGCAGCGCTGCCCTGGCTGAGGAGGTCGCACTGGGCGAAGAACTGGTCGAGCTTGGTGGAGAGGGCGTCGATGAGGTCGTGAACCCGCGGGGTGTCCTCGCCGAAGGGCATGATCGCGGTCGTGGCGGCGGGAGGCGGGTGCGTCGCGGCAGGCGTCGCGGCAGGCGTTGCGGCAGGCGTCGCGGCAGGCATGGGCAGCACACCGTCGGCCGTCCAGTCGAGGTGGGCGCGGACGAGCTTGAGGAAGGTGTCGAGCTGGGCCTCGTTGACCGCAGGCTCGCCGCAGAAGTCAGGGACGCCGCCGGTGGTCTTGACGACCAGCTCGGCGAGGGCAGCGAGGTCGGGGTCGTCGAGCTGGGAAGGGGCGACGGCGCCGTCGCCGTTCGGGTACTTGCGGACGTAGGTGGTGCGGAAAGCGCGGATCTCGGCGAGGGTGATGGTGAGGTCGTCGTCGTCGTCGTCGTGCTCGTCGTCGGCGCTGCTGTCGTCGGGGGCCCTGCCCTTGATGTAGCGCTTCACGAGCGTCTGCATGCGGGCGACGTCGGGGTGAGAGGCGTCGAGGTCGGCGAGGCGGACAGTGTCGGTGCGCTCGACGATGCGTTCGATGTTGCGGAGGCGCTTGCGGAGCCAGTCGTGGGCCTCGAGGAGATCCTGGACGCGGATGCGGCCGTCCTGGTCGCGATCGAGGTACGCGAGCAGGGCGGGATCGCAGAAAAGCTGGTCGATGGGGACGCTGGTGGCCGCCCAGCGTGCCGGAGGGAGATCGTGGATGCGATCGAGGTCGTCCGGCGTGACGATGCGAAGCTGGACGATGCCGCGGTAGTCGAAGAAGACGAGGGGCTTCGTGCTCACGGGCGCGTGCCCCTTCGCACGGCGGGCGGCGGCGCGCAACGGCGAGGAGACGGACGTGCTCGGGGCACTGTGGCCGCCGCGGTCGCCGCGGTCGCGATGCGGGCGAGGATGCAGGGCAAGATGCAGGGCTCAGCGCGGTGACGAGGCGATGACGATGCGGCAACGATAATAGCCGGCCGCGTTGCTGCCCTGGGCCGACGGTGTTAGTTTGGTCTCACCATGGGGCGAATCGGTCCGACGGAGATCCTCATCATTGTCGCCATCGCGCTGCTGCTCTTCGGCGGGCGGCGGATCGCCGAGATCGGCAAGGGCCTCGGTGAGGGCATCAAGAACTTCAAGAAGGGCATCAACGATCCCCCGAAGGAAGAGCCGGAAGCGCTGCCTCCCGGCGGTACAAACACGACGCCCACCGCGACCGCGAGCCGGCCCAACGAGTCGGCGACCACCGGCAAGTCCACCACCTAGAGCGCCGAGCGGAACGAGCGCTGCGAGCGCGCCGCCGACAGTGCCCTGCTGCCGACAGTGCCCTGCTGACAAGAGCGCCGCTCGGAACGAGCGCTGCGAGCGCGCCGAGCGTGCCGCCGACGGTGCCGCTGCTGACGACGAGGGCGCTGCCGGCGAGGGCGCTGCTGGCGAGGGCGCTGCCGGCGAGGGCGCTGCGGTGTCGGTTCAGGCTGTCACTGCGGGCGCTGTCGCTGCCGGCGATGACGTCTCCGAGGGCGCCGCGGCCGTCTGGGTCGGCGAGGTCGACGAGGTCAGCGAGGGACGGGGCGCGCGGCGGGTCATGATCACCCGGCAGCCGCCAGAGGGGGTGAGGGTGATGCTGCGGCGCACGGGGCGCACAGGGCCGTCGTCCGCAGGGCGCAGCGTGGTGCGCGAGAGGACGGTGGCGAGCACCATCTTCATCTCCTGGAGCGCGAAGGCCATGCCGATGCAACGACGGATGCCGCCGCCGAAGGGGAAGAACTCGTAAGGGGAGAGCTTCTTGCCGAGGAAGCGATCGGGGTTGAAGCGCTCCGGCTCGGGGTAAGCCTCGGGCCGCCGGTGCGCGAGGTAGATGGAGCAGACGACGGCCACGCCCGCGGGCAGGTCGAAGCCGCCGACGTGGGCAGGCTTGTCGAGGATGCGGCCGACGATGGGGATCACCGGGTAGAGGCGGAGGGCCTCGCGGACGACGGCGTCGAGCAGTTCGAGCTTGGCAATGCGCGCCGGGGAGAGGTCGCCGCCGGCAAGCTCGCGGCGGAGGCGGGCCTCGACGCCAGGGGTGGTGAGGATCCAGTGGATGGCCCAGGCGAGGGCGGTGGCCGTGGTCTCGTGGCCAGCGACGAGGAGGGTGACCAGCTCGTCACGCAGCTCGTCGTCGGTCATGGGGTTGCCGTTCTCGTCGCGGGCCTGGAGGAGGAGGGAGAGGATGTCCTGTCCACGCAGGGAGGCGTCGCTGCTGTCACCGCGCGCGCGGCGGCTGCGGATCTCGTCGTGGAGCATGCCGTACGCCTCGTTCCTGGCGCGCAGGAAGCGGCCCCAGGGGCTGCGGGGGCCGAGGTCGCGCTGCATGAGGGGGATGAGCAGCGGGGGCCAGGAGACGATCTCGAGCAGCTCGGCGACGGTCTTGCCGAGCGCGGAGAGGCGGGGGCCTTCCTCGATGCCGAAGATGGCGCGGAGGATGACGTGGAGGGTGATCTCCTGCATGAAGCCGTGCAGGGCGAAGGGCTTGCCGGAAGGGAACGTGTCGATGGCGCCGTGGGCGGCGTCGATCATCACCTGGCCGTAGGTGTGCATGCGCTCGCCATGGAAGGGCGGGAGGAGGAGGCGGCGCTGGCGGAGGTGCTCGCGGCCGTCGAGCATGAGCACGGAGCGGTCGCCGAGGAAGGCGCTGAGCGAGAGGTTGAAGCGGCCAGCGACCATGCTGTCGGTGTCGTCGGTGAAGACGAGCTTGACGTCGTCAGGGTCGGCAAAGATGGCGAGGGGCGGGAGTGCCGGGAGGCGGATGGTGAAGGCCGAGCCGAAGCGGGCACGGCACTCGGAGAGGAAGGGAAACGGCCGGCTCAGCCAGTTGTAGACGGTGAGGGGGGCAGGGGCGCGGGGGCCAGGCGGGAGAGCCATGGGCCCAATGTACCGCTACTGGGTGAGGATGTAGCCGAGGATGGCAGTGCCCGCGGTGAGCGATGCGGCCAGGAGAGCAAGCAACATCAGGGCAGGAAATCCAGCGCGCGTCTGCTGAGGCATGGGCAGGGAATCGGTGGAGGAAGAGGCTGCACCGGGCGAGGCCCCGCTGGGGTCCGGGGGTTGAGGCGCGCTGGGCCACGCGGAGCCAGAGCCCTGGAGGTCGGGGGCGCTGGGCCACGCGGAGCCGGAGATCTGGAAGTCCGGCGCGCTCGCAGTAGAGGGCATGGAGGCCCTGGGAGACGAGGCGCTGGGCCACGCGGAGCCGGAGGTGCGGTGGTCAGGGAGAGACGGTGAGGGAGGCTGGGAGGAGATCGGGGCGCCCGGGCGCTGCCAGTCGGAGCCGGAGGTGCGGTGGTCAGGGGCGCTCGGCGCGGGGGGAGGGCCCGCGGGAGGGCGCGAGGTGGGCAGGGGGAGCATCAGCTCGGTGCCACCAGGTCCGGAGGGGAGGCTCGGGGCAGGGCTCGGGGTGCCCTTGGGGAGGGTGGTGCTCTCGTCGCCCACCGCAGGGGGGGAAGGCCGCGAGGGCTGAGAGGGCATGCGGACCGTCCCGCTCAGCGCTTGCAGCGCCGCCTTCTTGAGGAGGGCAGGGACCATGTGCGGCTGGAGCTTGATGGTGGCGGCCTCCTGGAGGAGCGCATCCGCCGCGTCGTCGTCGACGTCTTCGTCGGCAGGGGGCTGGGAGGCCGCGGGCCGGGTGAGGGGATCGAGCTGCGCCGCGAGCTCGAGGGCCGAGCCGATGCGCGCGCTGCGGTCGGCCTTGAGGCAGCGGGCGATGATGGCCTGGAGCGCGGGAGAGGCGTCCGGCGCCAGCTCGGAAACGGGCGGGAGGTCGCCGCGCGAGACCATCATGATGAGCTGGGGAGCGGGCAGGCCGCGGAGCGGGCGCTCGCCGGTGAGCATCTCGGCGAGGAGGACGCCGACGGGCCAGAGGTCGGTGCGGGGATCGACGTTGGACTCGCCGCGCGCCTGCTCGGGGCTCATGTACGCGAGCGTGCCGAGGGTGGCGCCGGCGACCGTGTGGAGGCCGTCGGAGGCCGCGAGGTTCTTGCCGACGCCGAAGTCGAGGACCTTGACCTGGAAGCCGTCGTCCCGGGTCTGGAGGAAGATGTTGGCCGGCTTGAGGTCGCGGTGGATGATCTGCTTGGCGTGCGCGGCAGCGAGCCCGCGGGCGATGTCGCGGGCGATGCGCGCGGCTTCGTGGGGGTCGAGGCGGCGCTCTCTCCTGAGGCGCTGGGCGAGGGTCTCGCCGTGAAGCAGCTCCATGACGAGGAAGGGCTCGTCGTCGTCCGTGAAGCCGAGGTCGATGATCTCGACGATGTTGGGGTGGCTGAGCTGTCCGTAAACTCTGGCCTCGCGCACGAGGCGCTTGCGGAGGCTGTCGTCGGTGTCGGTGAGGAGCTTGACCGCGACCTCGCGCCCGGTGTTCTCGTTCACGGCAGCCCAGACGGCACCCATGGCGCCGCTGCCGAGCGGCTTGGTGAGGCGGTACTTGCCGCCGACGATGGTGCCGGGGGTGATGGGCAGGGACATGCAGTCCCGGGGATTATGCGCCCGGTCAGGGGTTGTCCGAAATAATCTCACGCGCTCCGGGCACGCTTCGGCCGGGGGAGGGGCATCGCGCCACGGGGAGGAGGCGCAGGTGCGTCGGGGGAGCTACCGTGGCGCATGCGTTCTGTCTCTGCTCCGCTCGTGGTCTTCGGTTGTGGGTTCACAGGTTCGGTGGCGGCGGTCCTGAGGCTGTCACGCGGCGGGCGGGTGATCGCCACGGTGCGCGATGCGGGGCGGGCCGCGGCACTTCGGAAGGCCGGGGTGGAAGCGCACGCAATTCCTGCGCTGACGGAGGCGGTGGTGGAGGCGCTGGTGCCGGAAGGGGCAGAGGTGCTGGTGGGGTTTCCGCCCGATGCAGAGGCAGACAGGGCGGTGTCCAAGGTGCTGGGGCGGGCGCGGTCGGCCGTCTACGTGTCGTCGACGGCAGTGTACGGGGGGGCAACGGGCGCGGTGGACGAGGCGGTGCCCGTCGACACAGGAGATGCGCGGGCGGCAGCGCGGCTCGGGGCAGAGGCGCCCTACGCGGGCGCAGGGGCAGTGATCCTGCGGGCGGCGGGGATCTACGGGCCAGGGCGAGGTCTGCACCAGCGGCTGCTGCGGGGAGAACACCGGCTGGTGATGGGGGGGCACAAGGTGGTGTCGCGGATCCACGTGGAGGATCTGGCGCGGTTCGCGCTGGGGGCGCTGGAGCAGGGGATGCGGGGTGAGGTGTTCGTGGTGGGAGACGACACGCCAGTGCCGCAGGTGGAGGTGGTGCAGTGGCTCTGCGCGCGGCTGGGAGTGCCGCTGCCCGCAGAGGTAGGCGAGGGGGAGGTGCCCGAGACGCTGCGGCACGATCGGGCCGTGCAGAACGCGCGGATCAAGGCGGCGCTGGGGATGGCGCTGCTCTACCCGAGCTACCGGGAAGGGTTCGAGGCATGCTTCGCGGCAGAGGCAGCAAAGAGCAGAGACGGGGAACTGCCCGTGGTGCTCTCAGCCAAGAGCGGCGGCGGCGGTTTTTAACGCAGGGACCTTCGGTCCCTACGCTCCCGATGGTCGCTACCCCCGTTGCTTCGCGCGAACGCGGAGGCGAGGACTCAGGGCGAGTTCGGGAAACGGAGTGCTAGCGGGGGCTCTTGCGAGACGCGGGCTTGGTGGCCTTGCGCGACGCGGTCTTGCGAGACGCAGGCTTGGTGGCCTTGCGCGACGCGGTCTTGCGAGACGCGGGCTTGGTGGCCTTGCGCGACGCGGTCTTGCGAGACGCGGTCTTGCTGGCTTTCTTGGCAGCAGGTGCGGCCTTCTTGCTGGCTTTCTTGGCAGCAGGCGCGGCGTTCTTGCTGGCCTTCTTGGCAGCAGGTGCGGCCTTCTTGCTGGCCTTCTTGGCAGCAGGTGCGGCCTTCTTGCTGGCTTTCTTGGCAGCAGGCGCGGCCTTCCTGGACGCAGGCTTCCGGGCTGCTGCAGAGGACTTCGCCTTCTTCGCGGTGGCGGCGGAGGACGGCGCGCCTTCGCCCTCGGCGAGGAGCTGCCCGAGCTCCGGAGAAGGCTCGGGAGGGGGAGGGGAGGCCGCCGGGGCGCGGGGGGCTTTGGTCGCAAGCTCGGCGAGCTGGGCGACGAGGGCGGAGAGGCCTTCGTGGGTCGCGGCGCTGACCAGGGAGAGCTTCACGCCAGCCTTGGCGAAGCGGCGCGCAAGCGCGGGGTAGGCGTCGCGGACCTCGGGGAGGTCGGCTTTGCTGAGGGCCACCAGCTCGGGGCGCTCGGCAAGCTCGGGGCTGAAGCGCTTCAGCTCCTTGCGCAAGGCGCGGTAGTCGGCGAGGGGCTCGCGGCCTTCGCCATGGTCCAGGGTGACGAGGTGGAGGAGCGCACGGGAGCGCTCGACGTGCTTGAGGAACTGGATGCCGAGGCCGATGCCCTCGCTGGCGCCAGGGATGAGGCCAGGGATGTCGGCGATGACGAAGCTCGTGCCACCCCCGCGAGGGCCACCGCCGACCTCCACCATGCCGAGGATGGGGTTCAGGGTGGTGAAGGGGTAGTCGGCGATCTTGGGGCGGGCCGCGGAGACGGCGGAGACGAAGGTGCTCTTGCCGACGTTGGGGAAGCCGAGCAGGCCGATGTCGGCGAGCACCTTGAGCTCCATCAGCAGCTCGCGCTTCTCGCCGGCCTCGCCCTTCTCGGCGCGGCGGGGAGCGCGGTCGAAGGGGGTGGCGAAGTGGATGTTGCCGCGCCCGCCCTTGCCGCCACGGGCGACGATCAGCTCCTGGCCGTGGCGGGTGATGTCGGCGAGCATTTCGCCGGTCTCGGCGTCGCGGATCTCGGTGCCGACAGGGATGCGGACGATCCGGTCCGCTCCGGCCCGGCCGTAGCAGTCGCTGCCCTGGCCGTGCTCGCCGCGCTTGGCCTCGATGGTGCGCATGTAGGTGAAGTCGAGGAGCGTGGAGAGGCCCTCGTCCCCGACGAAGGTGACGTGGCCGCCGCGCCCACCGTCGCCCCCCGAAGGGCCCCCGAAGGGGACGAACTTCTCCCGCCGGAACGCCGCAGCGCCGTTCCCGCCGTCACCGGCCACGACTTTGAGCCGGCACTGGTCGACAAACCGCATCGGCGCGCTCTTATCATGAAAGTCCCCCCGACGTCTGGAGGAGTGGTGCCTGCCCGGATCCTGATCATCGACGACAACACGAGCCTCGCCTCGAACCTGCGCGACATCCTGCAAGGGGCACGCGAGCTCGACGTGGAAGTGACCCTGGCGCGCGACGGGAAAACCGGGCTCGCGATCGCGGCGCGCGATGGGTTCGAGGTGGCCATGGTGGACATCAAGCTGCCCGACGCGAACGGGGTGGACCTCATCCGTCCTCTGCGCGCGACGTCCCCGCAGGGGGAGGTGGTGCTGGTGACCGGGTTCGCCACGGTGGACATGGCGATCGGGGCGCTGCGCGAGGGGGCCTTCGCGTTCGTGCTGAAGTCGTTCCGCGCCGAGGAGCTGATCTCGACGCTGGCGCAGGCGATGGAGAAGATCTCGCTGAAGCGGGAGCGGGAGGAGCTGGAGCGGCGTCACCGGGCCCTCGTGGAGGCGGCCGGGGTGCTGATCGTGGGGCTGAGCCTGGAGGGGCAGATCACCCTGGTGAACCCGAAGCTGACGGCGCTGAGCGGGGGGTGTGCGGGAGTCTCGGTGGGCGCGAGCTTCCAGGAGGCGCTGGAGGACGAGACGGACCGGCGGCGGTTCCACCAGGCATTCCAGGAGGCGCTGGCGCTGGAGGGGGCGCCAGAGGTGGAGGTGGGGCTGCGGGATGCGTCGAAGGCGATCCGGCGGGTGCGCTGGCACCTGTCGGGGGTGCCCGGGGCGACGGCGAAGAAGGCGGAGATGGTGTATGGCATCGGGATCGACGTGACCGAGCGGCGGGCGCTGGAGCGAAAGGCCGCCGACATGGAGGCGCTGAACGCGATGGCGCCGCTGGCGCTGGGGCTGGCCCACGAGATCCGCAACCCGCTCAACGCGGCGGTGCTGGAGCTGCACCTCTTGTCGCGCGCCATCGATCGGCTGCCCGACGAGGGGGTGCGCGCGCCGATGAAGCGGCGGGTGGGGATCGTGGAGTCGGAGATCGCGCGGCTGGGGCGCCTGCTGGGAGAGTTCCTGGAGCTGGCCCGGCCAAGGGCGCCGCTGCGGGAGCCGGTGGATCTGACGCGGGTGGTGAGCGAGGTGCTGGAGCTGGAGGCGGAGGCGTGCGCGCGGGGGCGGGTGGAGGTGGTGCGGGACTTCGACGGGGACTGCTGGACGCTCGGTGACGTGGAGAAGCTCAAGCAGGTGGTGCTGAACCTGGTGATGAACGCGCTCGACGCGATGCCGGAGGGCGGGACGATCCGGGCGGTGACGCGGGGAGAGGCTCAGGAGGTGTGGCTGTCCATCGGGGACACGGGGACGGGGATCTCGGCGACCATCCTGGCGGAGATCTTCGATCCGTTCTTCACGACGAAGCCGGGGGGGACGGGGCTAGGGCTGGCGATCGTGCGCAAGATCGTGGACCAGCACGGGGGAAGGGTGGTGGTGGTGGGGCAGGAGGAAGGGACCGGGGTGCAGGTGGTGCTCCCGCGTTACGTGGTCCCTGTGGTGACCCGAGGGTCGCGGCCGCCCCGCGGTGGGACGGAAGGAGGGTGAGGCGCGGAGGGAGGGTGAGGCGCGGAGGGAGGGTGAGGCGGACCGAGGGTGAAGCGCCGAGCCGAGGCCCGGCGCGGACTCACCCGACGATGCGCATCGGAGGCTTGAGGGGGAGGGGAGGCCGCGAGCCAGGGGCCGAAGGGGCCGGCTGCGGGACCACGTCGCCTTCGAGGGCGGTGAGGGCGAGCAGCACCTTGTCCATGCCGAAGTCGAGGGCCGCTTCCTTCTGGAAGATCTGGGCGACCTTCATCAGCATCAGCGAGGTCTGCTTGCCAAGGTCGATCTCCCGCTCCAGGAAGGCCTCGAACGAGCCGTAACCCTTCGCCTGGAAGAGGTCCTGCTGCTGGATGTCGACGAGCACCAAGCCGATGTCGAAGAAGCCCTTGTCGAGGCGCTTCCGCAGGGTGCGGATCTTCTGCATCTGGTTGTGCAGCTCGGCGACCTTGGCCTTGATCTCCTCGGCGCCCGCGGGGACCCGGATGGTCGCCCGCGCGCTGCCGGGAGGAGCCGGCTCGGCGGCACGAGCCCGGGCCTCCGCCGCGTGCTTGGCCGCGTGGCGGGCCGCCCAGGGCGCGGCTCCCCGCAGGCCTAGCTTGCGCTTCGACGAGCCCTTGCCGTCATCCTTGCCCGCCGCCTCGGCATTCTTGCCTGCCGCCTCGGCGCTCCCCTTGCCCGCCTTCTTGGCGGTCCCCTTCTCGGAGCTGGTCTGCTTCGTCGCTTTTGCCATGTGCTGCGTCCCCGTAGCTCCGGGTCTCCGCGCCTGGGCGGGAGCCCTGGAGCGCAAGCTCAAGCTGTTGATGCGGAATGGTGTCGCGTACCTGTCAAGCCCCGAAAAATCGTGCCCGGCGCTGGCCTTACCAAAATCTCGGCAGGCGCGTCTACTCCATTGAGATCTTTGGGGGCCTTTTCCCATCAAGCATGGCCTGAAATGCGCGCGAGATCCAAAGCTCGCCGCTCTCTCGATTGACCCATCCCGGTGGCG
Source organism: Chondromyces apiculatus DSM 436 (assembly GCF_000601485.1). Classification (GTDB taxonomy): domain Bacteria; phylum Myxococcota_A; class Polyangia; order Polyangiales; family Polyangiaceae; genus Chondromyces; species Chondromyces apiculatus. The sequence goes on along the minus strand of NZ_ASRX01000003.1, from coordinate 34,838 downwards.
ACTGCGCGGTCGGGCCGACGGCAGCGTACGGTAGGCGGCTGAGATGGCGGCAGGCGGGGCGGCAGGCGCGTGGCAGGCGCGTGGCAGGTGGGGCAGCCCGCGCGTGGCAGGCGGGGCAGCAGGGGGGGTAGCAGGCGGTGGTGAGTCCCCGGCGCGGGGGCCGGGCGTGGTAGATGTGCCCGATGCGTCATGACCCCGCTGGAAGCGGTTCGGAGCTTGGAGAAGCACGTGGTGATGCGCCGCGTCAGGGGGAGGAGCTTCCCGGTGCGCCGTCCTCGGGGGATCCGGTGTCGTCGGTGGCCGGGCGCGGGGCCTCGTCGGCGGGTCAGGCAAGCACGTCGCGGGACCGCATTGCGGTGGTGGTGAACGGCAATGCCAAGAGCGTCACCGACGAGGTGATCGAGACACTCGATCAGATCCTCGACAGCGGGGACCTGTTCGTCTCGCGCCGGGTGGAGGACAGCGAGCGCATCGCGCAGACCCTGGTCGATCGCGGCTACGGGACCATCCTCACGGGGGGCGGCGACGGGACGTTCACGGTGGTGGTCACCTCGGTGGTGAACGAGGCCAGGCGCCGGGGGGCGCCGCTGCCGAGGTTCGGGCTGCTCAGGCTGGGGACGGGCAACTCGCTGGCGTGGGTGCTCGGAGCGTCGAACGCGCCGGCAGGCCGGGGGCTCGCGGTGGACCTGCAGCGGCTGCGCGCGGAGGCGGGGAGCCGGAACCTGCGGCTGGTGGAGGCCGAGGGCGTGCTCTCACCATTCTGTGGTTTCGGAATCGATGCGGTGATGCTGCGCGACTACAACGAGGTGAAGGCGATGCTCGCCCGGGGGCCGCTGCGGCGCTGGGCGCCAGGGCCGGTGGCGTACACGGTCGCCGCGATCACCCGGACGATTCCCGCGTTCGTCGTGCGGCGCACGCCGCATTGCCGGGTCATCAACGAGGGGAGCGATGCGTTCCGGGTGGGGGAGAAGGGGTCGATCATCGGGGCGCCCATTCCGCGGGGCGGGGTGCTCTACGAGGGGCCCGCGCGCATCGTGGCGCTATCGACCATCCCTTACTATGGCTTCGGCTTCCGGATGTTCCCGTACGCGGAGGATCGGCCGGACCGGATGCAGCTCCGGATCTCGACCGTCCACCCGTTCACGTTCGTCCGTCACTTCTCCGAGATCTGGCGCGGGGAGTACGACGATCTGGAGATCATCTTCGATTACTTCGTGGACGATGTGTCGATCGAGATGGATCCGCCGACGAGCTTCCAGATCGGCGGTGACGTGCGGGGGGAGCGGCAGCGGGTGCGGATGAAGCTCACGGAGCCGATCCGGATCGTGGACTTCTACGCGCCGCCCCGGGGCTGACGGCGCGCAGCGCGGGGGCGGCGCAGGGGCAGGGGCGGCGCGGGGGGCGGCGCGGAGGGGGACGCGATCAGTCGTAGTACTCGTTGCCCAGGTGGGTGATGAGGTCCTCGCCCATCATCCAGCGCATGGTGTTCTTGAGCTTCATCGACTGGATGAAGAGGTCGTGCTCGGGGTAGAGGTTCGGCGCGGTCATGGGGCTCTTCCAGTAGAAGCTCAGCCACTCCTGGGTGCCGTGGAAGCCGGCGCGCTGGGCGAGGTCCATGAGCAGCGCGAGGTCGAGCACGATGGGCGCGGCGAGGATGGAGTCGCGGCAGAGGAAGTTGAGCTTGATCTGCATCGGGTAGCCGAGCCATCCGACGAGATCGATGTTGTCCCAGCCCTCCTTGGCGTCGCCGCGCGGCGGGTAGTACTCGATGCGCACCTTGTGGAAGATCTTGCCGTAGAGCTCCTGGTGCACGTGCGGCTGGAGGATGTGCTCGAGCACGCCGAGCTTGGAGACCTCCTTGGACTTGAACGAGTCGGGGTCGTCGAGGACCTCGCCGTCGCGGTTGCCGAGGATGTTGGTGGAGAACCAGCCGGCGATGCCGAGCATGCGGGCCTTGAGGCCGGGGGCGATCACCGTCTTCATGAGGGTCTGGCCGGTCTTGAAGTCCTTGCCGGCGAGGGGGACCTCGTGCTCCTTCGCGAGCTCCCAGGCCGCGGGGAAATCGACGGTGAGGTTGGGGGCGCCGTTCGCGAACGGGACGCCCTCCTTGATGCACGCCCAGGCGTAGATCTGGGAGTTGGAGATCGCGGGGTGGTTCTCGGCGAGGCCCGCCTCGAAGGCGGCGATCGACTGGTGCACGTTTGAGGGCTCGATGTACACCTCGGTCGAGCCGCACCACACGGCGACGGCGCGGCTGCACCCGTTGTCCTTCTTGAAGGCGCGGATGTCTTCCCGCACCTGCTCCACCATGTCGGCCTTGGTGGTGCCGGTCTTCACGTGGGTGCCGTTGAGACGCTTGACGTACTCCGGGTAGAAGACGCCGCGCATGGGGCGCACCTGGGTCAGCTCCTCGCGGATGGCGTCGATGTGGCGGTGCTCGAGAACCTCGGCGTGCTTGGCCGACTCGTAGGCATCGTCGGGGAAGATGTCCCAGCCGCCGAAGGCGATCTGGTCGAGGGTCGCCAGCGGCAGGAAGTCCTTGATCTTGGGGGTCCGGTTGTCGGTGCGCTTGCCGAGCCGGATGGTGCCCATCTGGGTGAGCGATCCGATCGGCTGTCCCATTCCCTTCCGCGCGAGCAGGGTGCCGGCAATGGTGGTGGTCGCGACGGCTCCGAGGCCGGGCAGGAGGATGCCCAGCTTTCCTTCAGGTTTCTTGATCTGCTTCGGCTGCTTCACGTGTCTTCCTTCGCGAGGGGCCTCTGCGGCCGGATGGCCGTGTACGTGGGGAGCCTCGCGGCTTGCGTCCTGTGCTCAGCATGGATCCCCCGCGCGCGCCAGGAGTTTCTCCCGCACGCCCTGGGGTTTCTTGTGGGCGAGAAGTCACGCAGACAAGGCGTAATGGACCAGTTGTCGATGCTGGAGGCCGCGTGGCTGGCGCATGGCGCATGTCCAGTGAACAGGTGCGCGGCGCAGGAGGGCGAAGATGAGCACACAGGCAACGGCGTCAGAGCGGGGCACTTTGACGTGTGGTGCCTTCGCCACAGTGGGAAGTGTCGGTGGCAGCTTTAACGGACGAAGCTCCAATTCGACGGAAAACAATTTGTTGGGCGGAGTAATCGCGTGGTACTCCGCGTTGTGTGACCCGTGAACCACGGGCCATCAGGACACGCGCTTATGCTGAATCACCTCAAGCTTGACCGGGCCATCGTGCTGGCCGCCGGTACTGGATCGCGCCTCGTCAGCGGAGAGACGCTGCCGAAGCCGCTCAAGCCGGTGGCGGGCGTGCCGCTCCTCGTCCGTATCCTCCGGACGCTCCAGAGCGAAGGGATCCGCGAGGCGGTGGTGATCCTGGGGCACCAGGGGGAGCTGATTCGTCGGGCGCTGCTCGCCGAGCCGTCGCTCTCGCTGTCGTTCACCTTCGTGCAGAACGAGCAGTTCCTGCTCCGCAACGGGGTGTCGCTGCTCGCCGCCGCGCCGTACGTGGTGGAGGGGTCGCTGCTCACCATGGCCGACCACCTCTACTCGCCCGAGATCGTGCGCTGCCTGCGGGAGATGGACCTGCCCGAGGGGGCGTCGGCGCTCGCCATCGATCGCGACATCGCGCGGTGCTTCGACCTGGATGACGCGACCAAGGTGCAGGTCGAGCAGGGCCGCATCGAGCAGATCGCCAAGGAACTGCCGGCCTACAACGCCATCGACACCGGGGTCTTCCGCATCGGTCCGGCGCTCATCGCCGAGCTTTCGCGGCTCTACGCGGCCCACGGCGATTGCTCGCTGTCGGACGGGGTGCGGGCCCTGGCCGCGCGCGGGATGTTCCACGCCTGCGACGTGGGCGATGCGCAGTGGATCGACGTGGACACGCCGGCGGCGCTGAACCGGGCCGAGGCGATGATCCAGGTCTTCGGAGACAGCCTCGGCGACGATCTCGCGGCTTCTCTGGCGAATACGAGCGCCTTCGAGTCGGGGACGCACGTACTGCCCGTGTCGAGCCGGGCGCGCATGTCCCAGCCCTTCCACGATCACCGCGAGACTGCCTGAGGTCACGCTCCGGGGCGTGAACTCGCTCCGGGGCGCGATCTCGTCCTGCGGCGCGCTCCGGGCGCAAGAGCTGACCGGGGCGCGCAGCAGCGCTGCCGATCGGCTCTTCAGGCGCGGTTCACCGCGAGGCGTGGGCAGGAGCGGCGAGCTGGGCGCGGACGAAGCGCGTGCCGTCGTAGACCAGGAAGCGGTAACGGGGTGAGGTGAGCGGCTCGGGGAAGGTGAACCGCACGCGCTTGACCGTGCCGTCCTCGCCCGTCTCGACGATGGTGGCCTTGAACCTCCCGGTGTCGAAGGTCTGGCCCACCTGGAAGGCGTCGTCGGTCGTGTAGAGCTGCTCGAAGAGGGTGGGGAAGAAGTGGCCCTGCTTCGGCTGGAGCTCGATGGTGCGGTCTCCGATCACCGTGGCCTCCACGTCGCCGTGCACGAACGACAGCGAGTAGTAGTGGATGCGCTCGGCGCCGAGGCCCTGGTAGAGCTTGTCGACGTAGGAGAGCCGGGGGTTCTCCGTCCAGGGAGTGTAGTCGTCGACGCCCGTGGGGAGGACCTCGCGGAGGTAGAGGCCGTAGACGGCCGTCATCTCGCGCTGGTGCCAGTTGAGGAAGAAGACCTGCATGCCATCCGGCGGGAGGCGCGCGTAGTCGACCTCCGCCTGGAGCGACTCTTTCAAGGTCTGGTAGCGGCCCTCGAAGCTGTTCACGACGTAGACGCAGACCTGGCAGAGCACCGGGGCGAGCACGAGGTGGAGGGCGACCATGGTCCCGAGGACGGCGCGTACGCCCCGGATCTGGCGCGCTTCGGGAGCGCTTCGGGGGGCTCCCGGCACGGCGGCGTGGGCGCGGCGGAGGGCCTCCTCCACCACCCGGGTCACCACGTAGGCGAAGCCGATGGAGGGCAGGAACAGGTTGCGCGGGTCGGGGAAGCTCGTGGTCACGATGGCCTGCCCCGCGAGCATGGTGAGCAGGAAGAAGCGCAGCGGGCGATCGCTCCGCAGCCACCGGTAGGCGAGGAGCCAGAAGCCGAGCGTCACCGCCCCGAGCGCCAGGGCCGCCAGCGGGTAGTCGTGCACCGGCGTGCTGGAGAGGACGTGGAGCGGCACGCCGGTCGCGAGGATGACCGCGTGGTAGAAGCCGGAGCGGAAGAAGTGCTCGGCCCACAGCTCCGGGTTGCGGAGGGGGTTGATGTAATAGACCGAGTTCGCGCCGTGCCCGAAGCCGAAGTAGAGGCCGATGAAGGCCACGGAGATGGCCCCGAGCGTCAGGATCAAGCCCAGGTGCGGGCGCAGGCGGCTCCAGAGGGAGGGCATGGTGGACGAGGCGGGAGGCGCGCCCGGTGGCGCGGGCTGCGCGGGCAGTGGCTCTCCTTCGCGGGCGGGAAAGACCAGGGCGTGCGCGACCACGAAGACGGGCAAGACCAGCGCCGACTCCTTCGAGAGCAGCGCCCCCACGTAGGCCAGCGCCACGAGCGGCGCGTGGTAGCGTCCCCGCCCCTCGCGGTAGCGGAGCCACGCGAGCAGCGAGAGCAGCACCAGCGAGCCGCCGATGGTCTCGTTGCGGTTGGCGATCCAGGCGATGTTGAGCGCGTGCGCGTCGTCGAGCGCGAAGATCAGGACGGCGAGGACATGCATGGCCGAGCGCTCCGGGAAGAAGCGCGCGAGCACGCGAGAGACCAGGTAGACCGAGAAGACGTACCAGCCGATCCCGATGAGGTGGGCGACGGCGGGGCTCGGCCCGAAGAGGCGGTGCTCGGCCCAGTACAGGATGGAGGGGATGGGGCGGTAGAACGCGATCCGCATCTCCTCGCTGGTCCACCAGGGCATGAGGCCGAAGTGCTTGAAGGCGACCACCTGGTCGCCGCTGTTCACCAGGGTGAACAGGTTCAGCTCGTCGGTGAAGATCTCCTTGAGCTGGGAGAGCGCGACGAGGTGGAACCAGTCGTCGGCCATGTAGCCGCCGCGCAGCGACGGCAGGTACAGCAGCGTGGTGAGCAGGAGGACGCCGACGACACCGAAGCGGACGAGGGCGCGGCTCACGCGGGCGGAGCGGGGCTCCGGGGAGGCCGCGAGGGAAGGGCGCTCGCCGCCATCCTCACGAGCACCCGGGAGGCCCAGGGGCTCGGCGGCCATGGCCCTGCTCTCTTTCTTGGACCCTCGCCGGTGCTCCCGGTCGCGCGCGGACGTCACGCAGGTGATCCTTCGAGATCGAGGTCACGGCGGGTGACCCGCCGCTCCCAGACGGCCGCGGCGACGCCGAGCAAGGTGAAGACCACGATGCGGGCGACGAAGTAGATCTCGAAGCGACCGAAGGCGGTGGCGAGGGCCATGAGGTCCATGTGCGGCGCGTTGCCGAGCAGCGCCCAGAGGCGCATCGGCTTCCGGTGGGCGGCGACGTAGGCCTCGGCGGCGGGCCCGGAGACGGGCGCCTCGGCGAGCCGCACGGCGCGCGGGTTCACCCGGCGGAGCAGCCCCTCGCGGTTGCCGAGCTGCCAGACGAAGACGGTCATCACCGCGCGCTGGAAGAGGGGCGCCTTCCGTTCTCGCAGCCGCGCCAGCGACTCGGCGGCGCGCGCGCGGTCGCCGCCGCTGTGACGTCCACCCGTGTAGAAGCGCAGGTACATCGCGCAGTGGAAGTCGTAGAGCATGAGGTGGTGCGCCCAGGCGATGTGCGCGAGCAGGCCGAGGCCGATGGCGACGAGGGGCTGGCCGGTGCGCTGGGCGAGGTAGTAGATGGCCGCGAGGGTGGTGGCCACGTTCACCGCGTAGTCGGAGGCCCCGTCGATGGCGTGGCCGGCCTCCGAAGAGGTCTTCTTGAGGCGCGCGATCATCCCGTCCACGCCGTCGAGGATGGCCGACGAGAAGAGCAGCACCGCGCCGCCGATGAGCGACGCCTGCGTCCCGACCACGATGCACGCCGCCGAGCCCAGGCCGGCGAGGAGCGAGAGCAGCGTGACCTGGTTCGGCGTGATGGAGGTGCGCACCAGCGGCCTGGCCAGGAGGAGCTGGAGCGGGCGGTGGATGTGGAGGTTCACGGGATCCTCCACGTCAGGAGACTTGATGACGTCGCGGAGCTGGATGGACATCGAATGCGCCAGGACGCCCCCTCTCTGACACGAAGGCCGCGTGGAGGGAATGGTGGTGGCGTGCTCCCGTGAGCACATCGTGCGGTGTGAACTGAGCGCACAGCCTCGTCGACGTTCCGCGAAGAGGGGGTGGCGCCCCGCTGGAGAGCGCGGAGCTGGCGGGTTGAGCGCCCAGGCACGGCGCACTAAGCTCCGGGCCGGATTGGCGCCCGGCCGCGCCGAACGTCCCGGCCTCACCCGGCCTCGGGGCTTCCCGCCCATCCCGGCGGCTCAGCCGGGCGCGACCGCGCACTCATGGAAGAACGAACCGCACCTCGCATCCTGCAATGGCTCGGCGCGGCGCAGGCACGGCGCCCCTGGCTGTTCCTGCTGATCGCCGTGCTGACGATGCTGCCGACCGGCCTGCTCTCGTCGAAGCTCGGCTTCAAGCCAGACTTCGCCGAGCTTTTGCCGGACAACAAGGACAGCGTGATCGAGATGCGCCGCGTCTCGCAGCGCCTTCCTGGGGTCACCACGCTGGCGGTGACGGCCGAGATCGACGACGGCAAGAACCGCGACGCCCTCAAGGCCTTCGTCGACGCGCTCACCCCGCGCCTCGAAGCCTTCGGAAAGGATGAGGTGGCGATCGTCGACCGCGGCGTGCACGAGAGCCGGGCCTTCTTCGAGGAGAACAAGCTCCTCTACGCCGACCTGAAGGACATCCAGTCGGCGCACGACGAGATGACCGAGCGCTACGAGTACGAGGTCCAGAAGCAGCTCGGCACGCTGCTCGACGACTCGGACCCGCCGCCGCCGATCACCGCGGAGTCGATCCGCCAGCGGCTCCAGCAGAAGGCCGCGGCGGCGGGCGCGGCGTCGGGCCAGACGGCTCCTGCGGCGGCGTCGTCCACCACGAGCAAGCCGGGAGAGCCCGCGAGCGACGCCTTCCCCGACGGTTACTACATGAGCCCCGACGGGAAGTTCATCACCGTCATCGTGCGCACCTCGGTGCAGGGGCGGGCCCCGCGCGAGGCGCTCCGCCGCAAGGTGGAGGCCGCGGTGGCCGAGGTGAACCCCACCCGCCTCGATCCGACCATGAAGGTCGGCTACACGGGTGATCTCGTCATCAGCGCCGAGGAGTACGAGTCGATCGTCAACGACCTGTCCGAGGTCGGCATCGGTGGCGTGCTCGGCGTGCTCGGCAGCGTGCTCCTCTTCTTCCTGCGGCTGCGCACGGTGCTGGTGATGGGCGCGAGCCTGGCCGTGGGGCTGCTCTGGACCTTTGGCCTTACCTATTTCACCATCGGCTACCTCAACAGCTCCACCGGGTTCCTGGTGAGCATCATCGCCGGCAACGGCATCAACTACGGCATCATGTACATGGCGCGCTACATCGAGGCGCGCCGCGACGACGACCTGCCGGTCGCGGAGGCCATCCTCGCCTCCCACCGCGACACCTGGGTGCCCACCCTCGCCTCCTCGGGCACCGCGATGCTGGCGTACGGCTCGCTGGTGGTCACCGACTTCCGCGGCTTCAAGCACTTCGGCGTCATCGGCGGCTACGCGATGATCCTCTGCTGGCTCTCCACCTACCTGTTCACGCCCGCCTTCCTGGCGGCCAGCGAGCGGGTGTTGCCCGCCTTCAAGCCGCGCGCTCCCGGTGAAAAGCCCACCCGCGTCCGCGGCTACTACGGCGTCGCGTTCTCCTGGATGGCCCACAGGTTCCCCCGCCTCCTGGTAGGGGCCGCGGTGCTCTTCGGGATCGGCTCGTCGGTGCTGTCGTACCAGTACTTCTCGGGCGATCCGATGGAGTACGACATGAAGAACATCCGCAGCGAGCCCGGGTCGAGCCCCGCCGTGGCGCTGTCGGGCCGGGTGGGCAAGATCGCGGGCCGCCTCTCGCAGGACGGCATGGCGATCATGACCGATCGCCTCGACCAGGTGCCGATGCTCGAGGCCAAGCTCAAGGAGCGCTACGACGCCGCGCCCGCGGACCAGAAGCCCTTCGAGCGGGTGGTCACCGTCTACTCCCTCGTCCCCACCCAGCAGGCCGAGAAGATCCCGCTCGTCGAGGCGATGGTGAAGATCATCCGCAAGGCGCGGAACCGGGGCTTCATCGGCGACAAGGACTGGGCCGAGATCGAGCCTGCCCTCCCCAAGGGTGACCTCAAGGAGATCGGCATCGCCGACCTTCCCGAGCAGGTGGCGCGCGCCTTCACCGAGCGCGACGGCACCCGCGGCCGCATCGTCTACATCGTCCCGAAGAGCGGCTTCAGCGTCTGGGACGCGAAGTACCTGATGCGCTGGGCGGACAGCTTCCGGTACACCGAGCTGCCCACCGGGGAGGTCATCAAGGGCTCCGGCCGTGCCGTCATCTACGCCGACATGATCCAGGCCGTCATCGAGGACGTCCCCAAGGCGACGGCCGTGGCGTCCGCGGGCGCGATCCTGATCATTATCATCGCCTTCCGTGGCCACTACCGGCAGGCGTTCGGCGTGTTCCTCCCCTGGTTCCTCGGGGTGAGCTTGCTCTTCGCCTTCCTGCAGCTCCGGGGCATCAAGCTCAACTTCCTGAACTTCATGGCCATCCCGATCACCATCGGCATCGGCGCCGAGTACGCGCACAACATGATGCAGCGCTACAAGTCCGAGCAAGGCCAGCGCCTCGACCGCGTGATCGTGGAGACGGGCGGCGCGGTGGTGCTCTGCGCGCTCACCACGGCGGTCGGCTACGTGGTGCTGATGTGGTCCATCAACCGCGGCATCAAGAGCCTCGGCCTCGCCGCGGCCGTCGGCGAGCTGACGTGCGTCTTCGCTGCGGTGATGGCGCTGCCCTCGGGGCTCGTCCTGCTCAACCGCTGGAAGCGCCGCAAGGGACAGCTCCCGCCGGAGCCCCACGGAAGCGAGACCTGAGCGCTGCGTGCGGATCCTCTACCTCGCGCCCAACATCCCGGTCCCGGGCACGCACGGCGGGTCGACCCACGTCACCCACGTCCACCGCGCCCTCCAGCGCCGGGGCCACGAGGTCCTCCTGCTCGCGCGCCGCGGCTCCACCGAGCCCGGCGTGCTCCCCCTCGGGACCGACCTCTTCCCCGTCTACAAGCACCTCGTCCCCGCGTACTACCTCGCGCGCGCCCTCGGCCCCGTGCGCCGCTTCGCGCCCGACGTCATCTACGAGCGCTACTCCGCCTTCGGCCTCGGCATCGCCTTCGGGCGCGCGCTCGGCGTCCCCTCCGTGCTGATGACGCTCGATCGCGACGCCAGCCCCATCTCGTTCCACTTCTCCGACCGCATCGTCGCCACCTCCGACGCGTTCATCCCTGCCCGCTACCGCGACAAGGTCCGCCTCGTGCACTGGGGCGTGGACGTGGAGGGCCTCTCCCCCGCCGGCGCCGCTGCCGTCCGCCAGCAGCTCGCGCCCTCGGGCGAGGCGATTGCGCTCTATACCGGCAGCTTCCACCGCTGGCACGGCGTCGATGCCCTCGTGGAGGTCGCGCGCCTCTGGGAGGGTCCCCCGCTCGTCATCGCCCTCGTCGGCGACGGCCCCGACCGCGCCCGCATCGCGCGGCTCGCCCAGGCGGTGCAGAACCCCCGCGCCCGCGTCGTGTTCGTGGGCCGCGTGCCCCACGCCGACATCGGCGGCTACCTCGCGGCCGCCTCGGTGTGCGTGGCGCCGTACGCCCCGCGGCTCCACCCCATCTTCCGCGTGCACGGCATGAACCGCGATCCCATCAAGGTGCTCGAGTACATGGCCCTCGGCCGCCCCACGGTGACCATCGACATCCCCCGGATGCGCGCCCTGTTCCAGCCCGGAGAGCAGGTGCTCCTCTACCCGGCCGAGGATGTGGCAGCCCTCGGCGCGCAGCTCCGGGCGCTGATCGAGGACCCAGCGCTGGCCCGCCGCGTCGGGGAGGCAGGCGCCACCCTGGTGCACGCGCGCTACTCCTGGGCGCACCACGCCGAGGAGCTGGAGCGCGTGTTCCAGGAAGTGGTGCCCGGTGAGCCGTCGAGGTCGCCGTGATACAACGCTCCCCATGCGGAGCAGCAAGCGGTGGTCGAGCGTCGCGCTCGCGGCGGTGATGGCGGGGGCGCTCGGCGCGTGCTCGGGCGATGACGGCACCGACGGCGGAAACGGCGGCAGCGGCGGCGGGGGAGCTGGCACCACCGGTCAGGGTGCCTCCACCGCGACGGGCGGCGGGGAAGGCGGAAACGCTTCAGGGGGAGGCAGCGGCGAGGGAGGCAGCTCCGCCACGGACTGCGGCGCCATCCCGGCCTGTTCCATCTGCGCCGACTGCACCAAGGAAGGCCCGTGCGCCGCCGAGTACGAGGCCTGCGTCGAGAACTCGACCTGCATCGACCTCTACGTCTGTTACAACGACTGCTCCGCCGGAGATGCCACCTGTCAGGACACCTGCGACGCGGTGTACGCGCAAGACGCGCCCGAGTTCGAGCCGTTCCACACCTGCTACACGGGCGTGTGCAGCACCTCCTGCGGGAGCTGAGCCGGCCGCCACGCCCTCTCGTCTCCCCACCGCATCCACCGGGCGAGCTTGCTCCCGGCGCCGATCCACACTTCCCTGGATCCCATGCGCTTCGCCCGGCTCGCCCCTCCCGACCAGGATCGCCCGCCCTTCTACGCCCGCCTCGAAGGCGCCGCCGCCCTCGTCTACGACCGCGCCCCGTGGCTGGGTGGCGCCCCCACGGGTGAGACAGTCGCCTGGATCGAGCTCGACCTCGTCTGCCCCGTCGAGCCCACCAAGATCGTCTGCGTCGGCCGCAACTACGCTGCCCATGCCCGCGAGCTCGGCAACGACCTTCCCACCGAGCCCCTGCTCTTCCTCAAGCCTCCTTCTGCGCTCGTCGGCCCTGGTCAGACCATCGTCCTGCCTCCCGACAGCCAGCGCGTCGAGCACGAAGCCGAGCTCGGGGTGGTCATCGCCCGCCGCTGCCGCAACGTCTCCGAGTCAGACGCCCTCTCCCACGTCTTCGGGTACACCTGCCTCGGCGACATCACCGCCCGCGACCTGCAGCGCAAGGACGTCCAGTTCACCCGCGCCAAAGGCTTCGACACCTTCTGCCCCGTCGGCCCCTGGATCGAGACCCTCGTCGATCCCGCCTCCCTCCGCGTGCGCGCCCTCGTCAACGGCGCGGTTCGCCAGGATGGCCCCACCGCCCACATGGTCTGGGGCGTCCCTGCCCTCATCGCCGCCATGAGCCGGGTCATGACCCTGGAGCCCGGCGACGTCCTCGCCACCGGCACCCCCGAGGGCGTCGGACCCCTCGTCGACGGTGACGAGCTGGTCATCGAGATCCTCGGCGCCAGCGACGGCGCCCCCGGCCTCGGCGCGCTCCGTCTCCCCGTCTCCGCCAGCGCCCCTGCCTGAGCGACCACCGGCTCTCCGGCGAGCGCCCCTGCCTGAGCTGCAACCAGCTCTCCGGCGAGCGCCCCCCTCAGCTTCCGCCGCCCGGCTCCTGCACCACGAGCTTCCCCCGCGCGATGGCCCTCACCACGTCCATCGGCGTGATGATCCCCGAAAGCCCGCCCTCTGCATCGAGCACCATCAACCGGTGCACCCCGTGCTTCGCCAGCGCCCCGATGGCCGCCTCCAGCCCCTCGTCCAGCCCCACCGAGAGCACCTTCGCCGTCATCAGGGACTCGACGCGCGCCCCGGTGGGCACCGACCCATCGAGCTTCACCACGTCGCTCTGCGAGAACACCCCCACCACCTGCCCTGCGGCGTCGCACACCGGCGCCCCGCTCACCCCGATGGTGGACAGCGTGCCCATCGCCTCCGCGAGAGACATCTCCGGCGACAGGGTCACCACGCTGTGCGTCATCACGTCCCTCACCCGCAGCATCGCTCCACCTCACCGCGGAGCGAACCACGGCCCGCACGCGGGATCAACGCGCCATCAACCCGGCGTCAACGCGCAGGCGCCGCCCCGTCCGTGGCCACCTCCCAGAAGCTCCGGTACGGCTTCTTCTCCTGCCGCGCCGCGAACTCCGAGAAGCGCTGGAGCACCGTCGCCGTCCGGTGCCCCTCCATCTGCCGCGGGTGCTTCCGCCCCTGGTCCAGGTACGCCCGCACCAGCACCGCGTCCTCCCGCGCCGGCAGCGCCGCCACGTTGCGCCGCCACTTCTCCCACACCTTCGGTTCGAGCAGGTACTGCTCCACGTTGGACACGTAGAACGTCGTCACCGGCATCCCCTTGTTCTTCAGGAGCTCCGCGAGGGCGGGCATGGCCCTGTCCCCGGCGAAGTCCCCCACCACCGGGATCACCCGGTGCTCCCGCTGCATCCGCTGCACGAACCGGAACGCCTCCTCCGTCGCCAGGAAGCCCCGCTTCACGCCCCCCGGCTCGTCCTCTTCGAGCAGCTCCCGCAGCGTCGGATAGCGCCGCCCCTTCTTCTCGTGCAGCTCGAAGCGCAGCTCCAGTTGCCGCTCGTGGAGCTGCCGCGCCATCACCTCCATCGCCTTCCTGTCCGCCGCGTTCAGCGTCACCCCCCACGTCTCCTCCACCCGACGCCGCGCCCGCTCCAGGGTCGCGTCGCGTGTCGCCGCGTCCGCCGGCATCTTCTCCGCGTGCCGGATCACGGCGGACACGTCGGCCCTGGCCCCGGGATCCCCCGCCGCATCCCAGGGACGCCCGAGCAGGAGCGCGAGGAAGTGCGCCCGGCTCTCCGCCTCCACGAACAGCGCCTTGTAATAGAGGTGGTGCACCAGGTTGTCCCGCCGGATGTCGATCACGAACGCCACGCTGGGGCGCGCCAGCGCGATGTACGTGAAGTTCTGCTCCGGCCCCACGCCCAGGTACACCCCGCCCGCGGGGCGCGCCGCAAGCTCTGCGGCCACCTGCAGGTACGACGTCTCGTTCGAGATCAGGTTGTCCGAGAAGAACTCCCCGTTCGGCTCCGACAGGGTGGAGACCAGCCCCGCGAACGTCCCGAGCCCCGCGACTTCCCCGCCGGGGCCCACCCCAGCCGCGTCGGCGCCAGCCACACCCGCGCCAGCCACACCCGCGCCAGCCGTTCCCGCCCCAGCCGCTGACGCCTGTGCACTGCCTCCGGGTGCCACCGCACTTCCAGCCGGCGGCGCCGCTGCGCTCCCGGCAGGTGGCGCCGTCGAATTCGTGCCAGCCGCCGCTGTCGTCCTCGCGCCGGCCGTGGCTCCCGAGGACGCGGCTGGACGGATCGGGTCTGGAGCCCCCGCATCGCTGCAGCCATTCATGGCGAGCAGGAGCACCAGCGAAACCGGGGCGAGCACATGGCACAGCGAGGTGAGCGGTCGAGGGATCAGCATGGTTCGATCAGGGAACGCCAGCCGCGCGCGCAATCATTCCGCGCCCCCGAGCGTTCCAGGAAAAGGTCGCGGAAATGACTGCGGAGAGGAGACAGGCCCTCTCCCGGTGGTTATATCCCGCTGCCACGACCTGGCTCGCCTGTGATTTCATGACCACGATTCACCAGAGCAGCACGGGGCCCTACCGCCCCATGCCGTTAACCTCACGGAGTTGACCGATGTCACCGATCTCCCGATCCACCGAAACGACCTTGCTCGAGTGGTACACCCGCGCAGCCCGCCCCTTCCTGGAGGAGCACGCCCCGTCCGACCTCGCCGCCCTCGACCAGCAGGGCAAACGCCTCGGCCAGCTCGCGAGCACCGTCGATGAAGACGTCGCCGCCTGCTTCCTGGGCGCCGCGGGTGTCGGCAAGAGCACCCTCCTCAACGCCCTCGTCTCCGAGCGCTACAACCTCCTCCCCCACGGAGGCGTCGGCCCTCTCACCGCCCAGGCCACCGTCGTCCGCTTCTCCGACGCCCCCTACTTCCGCGCCACCTACCTCCCCCCGACGGCCCTCAACCGCATCCTCTTCGCCCTCGAACGCGCCCACGAGGTCGCCCAGAAGCGCGCCGCGGATCTCGCCGCCACCGAGGCCGTCGCCGCCCCCCTCGACGAGGAAGACCGTCGCGACGCCGAAGCCGCCGTCCCCCTCGCGTCCCCCGACGCCCCCACCGAGGGCGCCCGCGACAAGATCGATGCTTACGAGCGCCAGGTCCGCCTGCTGATCCAGGGCGACCAGCAGGGCGAGATCGACGCCCCCTTCCTCCTCGACGCCCTCCGCGCCGTCCTCGCGCTCCCGGCCCGCTGGAACGGCCGCGCCCCCACTGCCGACGAGCGCCGCCGCATCGCCGCCATCCGCGAGAGCATCCACCTCCCCCTGCGCGGCGACGCCCACCGCGAGCGCCGCGAAGGCGGTGACCTCGAAGGCTTCCTCCGCGAGCTGCGCGAGCACGCCTCGGGCTTCCTCGCCCCCCTCATCAAGAAGCTCGACGTCGGCTGGAACGCCGACGCCCTCCGCGAGGGCCTCACCCTCGTCGACCTCCCCGGCGTCGGCGTCGCCAACGACGAGTACCGCAACGTCACCGCCGGCTGGATCCGCGACAAGGCCCGCGCCATCGTCCTCGTCGTCGACCGCGCCGGTGTCACCGAGGCGAGCGCCGACCTCCTCCGCTCCACCGGCTTTCTGAACCGCCTCCTCCACGACAGCGACGACCCCGAGGCCGATCCCGTCGCCCTCTCCGTGGTCATGGTCAAGGTCGACCAGTCCGCCGACGCCGCCTGGCAAGACGAGAAGCTCCTCAAGCCGGGCGCCGCCCGCAAGTGGGGCGAGCACTGGCGAGACATCCACGCCCGCGCCATCGAGGTCGCCCGCGCCCAGCTCCGCCAGGAGCTCGAAAAGCTCTCCGCCGACGGCCCCGACGCCACGCGCGACGAGCGCCGCGCCGCCCTCGCGCGCGTCCTCGACACCGTCCAGATCCACGCCGTCTCGGCCCCCCAGTACCGCCTCTGGCACCTCCAGGACGACGAGGAGCGCCCCCGCATCAAGAGCCCCGACGAGTCCCACCTCCCCCAGCTCCTCACCGCCTTCCGTGCCCTCGCCCTCGACGTCCGCGCCCGCCGCGAGGCCCAGCTCACCGCGGCCCGCACCGACTTCCAGCGACGCACCCGCGCCGCCCTCGACCTGGTCCGTGCTGAGTGGGAGCAAGGCGCCCGCGCTGAGCGGGAGGCTCAGCAGCTCCGCGAGGAGCTCGAGACCTTTCTCGCCCCGAAGCAGCGCGAGCTCGACGCCCGCCAGGGCGCCTTTCGCGAGTTCCTCCGCGAGAGCCTCCCTGCGCAGATAGAGGCCCAGGTGAACGCGGCGAGCCTCGAAGCCAAGGAGGACATCGCCCGATCCCTCGGCCGCCTCCGCAAGATGCACTGGGCCACCCTCCGCGCCACCGTCCGCCGCGGCGGCGCCCACGTGAGCAACCGCGGCATCCACCTCGACCTCCCGAACGACCTCGCCCTCCGCTTCGAGGAGCCCATCACCGTCGTCTGGACCAAGCACATCCTCGCCGCCCTCCGGAAGAGGACCGCCGAGCTCGGAGACGACTACGTCGCCCTGGTCGCCGAGGTCGTCGCCTGGGCCCGCAGCCAGGACGCCCGCGTCCAGGGCCGCTTCGTCGAGGCCCTCCACGAGAACCTCGTCGCCCAGACCCAGGATCTCTCCTCCATCGGCAAGGAGGCCGTCGACGAGCTCAAAAAGAACGTCCGCGCCCAGCTCTACGCCCAGCTCGTCCTTCGCGTCCGCGCCCGCTGCCAGGCCTTCGTCGACCAGAAGAGCGACGTCGGCGCCGGGGTCAAGCAGCGCATCCTCGAACTCTTCGGCGAGGAGCTCGCCGCCGGCGTCGTCGAGATCGCGCGTCCTGCCGCCGTGAAGGTCCTGCGCGACAACTACAACGCCGTGCAGTCCGAGATCACCGACCGCTTCGCCGCTTACCGCAACCCCCTGGAGAGCGCCCGCGACGCCATCGTCGGCTCCCACCAGGACAGCATCCGCCGCAGCGATGCCCAGCGCCGCCAGGGCGTCCTCGACCAGATCGACGCCGTCCTCCGCGCCGCCCCCGCCGCCGTCGCCATCGCCCCCGCTGCCGTCGCGAGCGCTCCCGCTGCCGCCCTTGTCGCTGCCCCCGCTGCTCCCGCCGCTCCTGCTCCTGGCATCGTCACTGTTGCCCCTGCCACCCCGGCCTGAGCCCGACGCGCACTGAGCCCGACGCGCAGCCTCTCTACCCCTTGCGGGCTGCGCGGGGCTTCACCTTGCGGCCCGCCCCCACCTGGCGCTTCTTCCCGGCCGCACGGCTCCGCCGAGCTTCGCCTTTTCCTTCCAGCACCTCCTCCAGCGTGCTCGCCGTGAGCAGCCGCTCCGCCATGCTCTCCAGGGCATCCAGCGGCGCTTCGTCCACGCGCTCCACGGCCTGCACTGGCAGCTCCCCGAAGCGTCGTTCGAGCAGCCGCCGCAGCATCCTCCGCTCCCCTTCGAGCCGGCCCTCCTCCCGGCCCTCCTCCCGGCCCTTCTCCAGGCCTTCTTCCCGGCCTTCCTCCTTGAGGTACTCGCTCGCGTAGAGGACCCGATCCGCCTCGGTTCTGCCGACTGCTTCGCGCACTGCCATGACCACCTCGGTCCTGTCCTGCCCGGTGACACTCCGAAGATACTCCATCACCGCCATCATGGCTGCTCCCCCCTCCGGCGCCGCCACCACCGCGCGCAGCGCCACCGCCCAGCCCTGCAGCCGCCCCAGCAGCTCCTCCGGGCTCCGCGCATGGCGGAACAGGTGGAGCACGACCTTGCCGAGCGCGCTCAGCGCCCTCCGGGACAGCTCCTCGTCCTCGACGTGGCTGATGTCGTCCAGCACCACCCCGAAGCGCAGCAGCAGCTCCCCTGCCGCCTCCTCCAGCGCCCCGTTCACGTCGAGCAGCTCCTCGAACCGCCGCGCCGCCCGCCACCCGCTCTTGCTGTGGTGCAGCACCACCGGCAGCACCACCGGCAGCCGCTTCACCTCGGGGTGCTGCTCCAGGTAGGCCCGCCAGATCCGCGTCATGTACTCCAGGATGCGCAGGAGCATCCGCGGGTCGACGTAACTCTGGTGCTCGAAGAGCAGGTAGATCAGCCCTCTGCGCCCGCCCATGGTGGCCGAGAACAGCAGATCGCTCCTGCGCTCCTCGAGCTTCGGATCCACGAAGTGACCCCGCTCCAGCCGCAGCGTCGAGAAATCGATCTGCGCCGCGAGCGCTCCAGGCAGCACCGCCTTCAGCGCCGGCGCCGCGTGCTCGACCTTGCCGAACGTGAACTGGAAGAGCCCATCGTGCGGCGTCGCCCCTGCCGCCTTCGCTGCCCCCGGCGCTTCACCGCCCCTTGCCGCCTCGCCATCCCCTGCCGGCTTCTCCCCTGCCGGCTTCTCCCCTGCCGGCTTCTCCCCTGCCGGCTTCTCCCCTGCGACGCGCTTCCTGCCACCGCGTGGCTCGCGGCGCCCCTCGTCTCCGGTTACAACTGGCGCACCTGCGCGCGAACGAGCACGGGACATGGTCGACCTCGCGCACCCTACCGGACCCCCCGCGCCCTCCCCAACAATCCGCCCTCTTCATGAACGACCCCCGCCACGCGCCCCTCGCCCTCGTCCGCAAGCCCGGAGACCTCACCCTCTGCGCCCCCCTGCGCGTGCGCCACAGCTTCGGCTTCGACGAGGTCGACCTCCTCCGCCCCCCCGCGCGCCTCTGGGCCGACGGCGCCTCCGTCCCGCCGCCCATCGACGTCCACCTCGACGCCCGCCGCCTCGAACCGGCCCCCGCCCCCACCGACCTCCTCGCCCGCGGCCCCGCGCCTTCCGACACCTGGACCGCCCTCACCCAGCGCAGCCTCACCCGCCTCCTCGCGTGGTTCCTCCTCGTCGAGGATCCCCAGCATCGCCTCGACGCCCACCCCATCGTCACGCTCGCCCACCAGGCCAGCGTCGTGCAGCACCTCCTCCACGCCCCCCACCTCCGCCGCGCCCTCCTCGCGGACGAAGTCGGCCTCGGCAAGACCATCGAGGCTGGCCTCCTCATCCGCGAAGTCCTCGCCCGCGACCCTGCGGCCCGCGTCCTCTACCTCGCCCCTGCCCGCCTCACCCGCAACGTCCGCCGCGAGCTCGATCGCCTCGGCCTCGCCTTTCGCTCCTGGGTCGCAACGCCCACCGATCGTGACGCCACCCTCGACGACCCCCGCGTCGTCGCCAGCATCCACCGCGCCTCCCTCGACGCCCACCTCCCGCACGTCCTCGCCGCCCCTCCCTGGGACATGATCGTCGTCGACGAGTGCCACCACCTCTCCGATGACGTCCCCCACGACGCCCCCCGCGGCGGCCGCCCTGGCGCCCAGCACCGCCTCGTCGCCCAGCTCGCCGAGCGCCTCGGCGCCCACGGCCGCCTCCTGCTCATGAGCGGCACCCCTCACCAGGGCCACCCCGATCGCTTTCGCAACCTCCTCCGCCTCCTGCGCCTCCCTGGCGAAGACGACACCGCCCTCGCCGGCCGCGTCATCTACCGGACCAAGGAAGACGTCCACGACTGGCAGGGCCGCCCCCTCTTCCCCCGCCGCCAGGTGAACCCTCCCCTCGTCCTCGACCTCGCCCCCGAGCACCGCGCCTGGCTCGAAGCCATCCACCGCTATTTCGACCCCGAGCACACCACCGGAGGTCGTGCTGCCCAGGCCCTCCAGTGGGCCACCTCCAGCGTCCATGCCGGCCTCGGCTACCTCGTCCGCCACGCCATCCGCGCCGGCTTCACCCTCGACGACCTCCCCGCCCTCCTCCCGGCCCTCGAAGCCCTCCGCCCTTACCGCCTCGGCCCTCCCGACGAACCCCCGAGCGTCCTCTTTGCCCGCCTCTCCCGCGAGATCGCCCGCAAGACCGACGACCCAGACACCGACGACCTCGACGACCTCGAAGACCCCGACGACGACGCCCGCTTCCGCCCCGATCCCCTCCGCCTCGCGCCGCTCCTCCGCGACGCCGTCCACCTCCTCCGCACCGACGACGCCCGCTGGCACTTCCTCTACGACCACCTCCTCGCCGCCCCCGCAGCCGGATCTCTCTCCGCCGCGTCTTCTCCCTTCGCCTCTTCTTCCCCCACCGTCCCCGAGAAGATCGTCCTCTTCGCCCAGCCCATCGAGACCGTCACCGCCTTCGCCGCCTACCTCACCCGCCGCACCGGCGCCCCGCCTGCGCTCATCCTCGGCGGCCAGACCGACGACGCCCGCACCCGCCAGCTCGCAGCCTTCTGCGACCCCCGCGGCCCTCGCTTCCTCGTCTCCTCGCCCGCCGGCAACGAAGGCCTCAACCTGCAGATCGCCCGCCGCCTCGTCCACCTCGACGTCCCCTGGAACCCCATGGACCTTGAGCAGCGCATTGGCCGCGTCCATCGCTTCCTCTCCCGCCGCACCATCCTCATTGACACCCTCGTCACCCGCCACAGCCGCGAGGTCGACACCTACGCCGCCGCCCGCAACAAGCTCCAGACCATCGCCAGCGCCCTCGTCCCCCCGGATCGCTTCGAGGCCCTCTTCTCCCGCGTCATGTCCCTCGTCCCTCCCGACGCGCTCCAGGACCTCCTCGGCCGCGCCCCCCTCGGCCCCCTCGACGACGCCGACCAGGCCCGCCTCTCCGACCTCGTCCACCGCGGCTTCGAGGAGTGGCGCGCTTTCCACGACCGCCACGCCGCCGAGCGCCGCGCCATCCGCACCCTCGACCCTGGCGACGCCACCTGGGACGACCTCTCCCTCTTCGCGCGCCGCGCCCTCGCCGCCACCCCTGCCGAAGGCTTCACCGCCCTCCGCTTCCTCGCGCAGGACGGCGACATCCTCGCCACCCCCGAGCACGCCCCTGTCCTCACCCTCGACGGCCGCCCCTACACCTGCGCCGACACCGCCGGCATGCCCGTCACCCGCGACGACGGCACCCCTGCAAGCCCCCTCGGCCTCAACCTCCCTCTCCTCGCCGCCGCCCTCCGCGCCGCCGTCTTCCCCGATCTCCCCACCGGCGCTGCCCACCTCCGCTGGCCCGACACCACCCCGCGCCCTCACCCTGGCCCCTTCGGCATCCTCGTCGCCGTGCGCCAGACCGTGCACCTCGATCAGGGCATCGCCACCGAGCACCCCCCGACACTCCACGCCTTCCTCGTCCACCCCGACGGCGCCCGCCACCCCGTGCACGCCCCCCACCGCGCCCCGCTCCTCCGCGCCCTCGTCTCCGCCGCCCTCCCGCGCGATCCAGCGCCTCCCGCCGCCCTGCTCACCGCGTTCACCGCCGCCCTCCAGCAGGCCGAGACCGCCCTCCTCCAGGACCTGCGCCGCCCCACCGACACCGAGGAGGCCGCGTCCATCCTCGCCGCCGCAACGCCCATCCTCGCCGCCCTCATCACCTGAGCGCCGCGCCCCTCGATCCTCCGCGCCGCCCTCGTCACCTGAGCGCCGCGCGCCCCTCGATCGCCCCCATCGCCTCCCGGAACATCGCCACCGCCACCTCCAGGCTCTCCTTCGAGAGCCCGACGCGCGGGAACGGGTTCACCTCGATGAAGTGGAACCCCTTCCCATCGATCACGTAGTCGACCCCCGCGATCTCCAGCCCGAACAGCCGCATCGCTTGCCGCGCGTGCGCCATGATCGCCTCGCCGGGTGTCCACGGCTCGAACGACGCGCCCGGCCCGTTCTTGATCCACGACCCTTTGTTGACGATCCGCGCCCCGAACGCGCGCTCCCCGAGCAGCAGCACCCGCACCGACTCGCCCTTGAAGAACGGCTCCATCGACGCCACCCCCTCCCACCGCGGGATGTCGCGCGCGGACCGGATCAGGTGCTTCCCCTCTCCGCGGTGCTCCTCGCCCACCTTGAGCACGTACGGGAAGGGAAGCTGTGGCTCCCGGGTGAACTCCGCCTGCACCACCGGATGGTCGACGAGCCCCGCGGCGACGCACCGCGCGAGCGCCGCGTGGCGCGCAGACACCGCGAGCAGCATCTCCGGATCGGGCCAGCAGGGAATCGCGTGCGCCGCGAGCTGGCCCAGGGTGTGGCGCTCCAGATCCTTGTCGCGGACGTCGGCGAAGTACAGCACGCCCCGGAAATCGTCGCTGTCGTTCCTCCGGCGGTGCAGGCGCCCTGCCGTCACGTCGAAGGTCGTCGCCGAGACGACGGCGCCCCAGCCGGCGCGCTCCTTCAGAAGCGGGAGCGCCGCCGCGGGCTCGCCGGTGATGAAGAGGAACCGCGTCTCCATGGCAGAGAGCCTACAGCACAGGCGATGGCGCGACCCCGGAAGCTCCGTGGCTCACTTCCCCCGCGCACCGGCGGTTGCCCTCATCCCTGCCGTGTTCTAAGCCGCACGCCATGACGGCTCACACCCGCGTCCTTCCGCTGATCCTGCTCCTCGCCTGCGCGCCTTCCGCGCCGCCTGCGTCCTCTTCCGCGGAAGCGCCAGCGCCCTCCAGTGCTCCTTCCGTCGGCGCAGATCTCCCTTCGACCGCGGCTTCGAACGCGACCGCCGCCTCTGCTTCCCCCTCCGCCTCTTCCCCCACGCCGCCCTCTCCTGCCCAGCCCCCCGCGCGTGACGAGATCGTCGACCTCTCCCGCTTCTTCGCCCCCGCGAAGCTCACCGGCTCCTTCCTCGTCCACCAGCCCCGCACGGGCCGCACCCTCCGCTACAACCCCGAGCGCCTCCGCACCCGCTTCACCCCTGCCAGCACCTTCAAGATCCCGAACTCCCTCATCGCCGTCGAGACCGGCGTCGCCAGCGGCCCCGAGTTCGCCATCGCCTGGGACAGCACCAAGGCCCCCAAGGAGGCGTGGTGGCCCGAAGCCTGGACGCGCAAGGAGCACACCCTGGAGAGCGCCTTCCGCAACTCCGTCGTCTGGTACTACCAGGAGATCGCCCGCCGCATCGGCCCCGAGCGCATGCAGACCTACCTGCGCCAGTTCGACTACGGCAACCAGGACACGACCCCCCGCATCGACACCTTCTGGCTGAGCGGCGGCCTGCGCATCTCCCCCGAAGAAGAGGTGCGCTTCCTCCAGCGCTTCCACGAAGGCAAGCTCGGCGTCTCCGCCCGCGCCACCGCCGCCGTGAAGCAGATCCTGGTCCTCGAAGACTCGTCCGCCTACCGCCTGAGCGGCAAGACCGGCACCAGCGCCGAGGACCCCGCGCGCGAGCTTGGGTGGCTCGTCGGCTACGTCGAGCGCGGCGACGACGTCGCCTACTACGCCCTCAACATGGAGGGCCCTGGCATCTGGAAAAACTTCTCCCCCCAGAAGCGCGTCTCTCTCGCCCGCGAGATCCTGCAGTCCCTCGGCTTCATCCCCGAAGGCGCCGCCCCGCCCCCCGCCAAGGCTCCCTGACGCGCGCAGCCGCTGTGCTCACGTCTCGAGCGCCGGCTCCATCGTCGGATGGTCGATGTACGGCCGCAGCTCCGTCACCTTCCCCTCCTTCACCGTCCACACGTGGGCCACCGGCACATCGAACGTCTTCCCCGTGGCCAGCGTCGCCCCTTGCGTCCTCCCGATCGCGACCACCTGCTCCCCGGCCTCGATGTACCGCTCCACCGCGACCGCCGACTTGATCTTCGCCCCCAGCTTCCCGAAGAACTCCCGCATCCCCGCGTGCCCCTCGTAGCACCCACCCCAGGGCATCGCGTTCGACTGCACGATCTTCACGTCCTCCGCGATCATCCTGAACAGCGCCTCCAGATCGCGCCGCCCCATCGCCGCGTACACCTGCTGCACAAGCTCCACGTTCGCGCCTGCCATCACGTCCACTCCTTCGTTGAGCCCCCCGGCGCGCATCTGAACACTTCTGGTGCGCGCAGGTCCATTCTGGCGCGCGGTGGTCCACTCCTCGGCCCGTCCGCGCGCGCTCACCCCTCGGCGCCCGACGGCATCCGATCGCGCGTCGAACTCTCCGGCTGGGGCGAGGCGTGGCTCCTCTCCGCGTCCGAGGCACTGACCCCACGCACACTTCATGTATCCGGAGCACCGTCCGGTGGTGCCGACGTGGACCAGCACGTGCAACCAAGAGCCTCCCAACGTACGCTCGACAGCGCCGCTCCTGTCGCCGAGCGCCTTCACCGCATGCTCACCTCGCTCCACCTCCGCCAGTTCAAGAGCTTCCGGGACGTCACCCTTCCGCTCGGCCCGTTCACCCTGATCGTGGGCACCAACGCTTCCGGCAAGAGCAACCTGCGCGACGCGCTCCGCTTCCTGCACGGCATCGGCCAGGGCTACTCCCTCGCGGAGATCATCGACGAGAAGTTCGGCGAGGGTGGTGAGCGCCAGTGGGCAGGCATCCGCGGAGGTACCCGGGAGATCGCGTTCGAAGGAAGCAAGAGTTCTCCGTGGGCGCTGGCATCCGCGACAAGCCGGGGGTTTTCGGCAAACCAGGGATCGTCTCACCGTCCGTCTATGGAGGCGGAATCGCCGCGGCCGCCCTGGCCCGGCGCAGACCTACATCGCCAGCAAGCCCGTGCTCATCCAGGCCGCGCACAAAGCAGCGGAGCGCCTGCGCATCGTAGAGCTTGCGCTCCCTGTCCTGCATTCCATGCGCTTCCTCGACCTCTCCCCGGTCGCGATGCGCATCCCCTCGCTCCCTGGTCAGCCCATCCTCGGTGACCGCGGCGAGCGCCTCTCCTCCGCCCTTCTCTCCATCTGCCGCGACGAAGCCCGTAAACGAACCCTCCTTGAATGGCTCCGCGCGCTGACGCCCCTCGACGTCGTCGACTTCACCTTCCCCGAGGATTTCTCCGGCCGCGTCCTCGTCCACCTCGTCGAGCAGAGCGGCCGCAAGATCTCCGCGCACAGCGCCTCCGAGGGCACCCTCCGCTTCCTCGCGCTGCTCGCTGCCTTGCTCGATGCCGATCCGACGCGCACCTACGTCATCGAGGAGATCGACAACGGCATCCACCCGACCCGCCTCCACCTCCTCGTCCAGCTCATCGAGCAGCAGTGCCGCACCGGCGGCGTCCAGGTCATCGCCACCACCCACTCCCCCCAGCTCCTCGGCTTCCTCAGCCCCGAGGCCCGGGCCGCAGCCTTGCTCGTCTACCGCCTGCGCGGCGCCGACGAGAGCCGCATCCGCCGCATCGCCGAGCTGCCCGACCTGGAACGCATCCTCGAAACCCAGGACCTCTCCCGCCTCCACGCCTCGGGCTGGCTGGAAGACATGGCCGAGCTGATGGCCGACGCGGAGCACGAGGCCGCCGAATGAGCTACCGCGTCCTGGTCATCCCTGAGGATTTCCGGAAAGACGCGATGGTGCTTCAGCCCATCGTCGAGGCGCTCTTCGTGCACCTCGGCCGTAAGGCGAAGGTGATCGTCTGCCGCTCGTTACGCGCGGATACGGCAGCTTCGCCCCGAGATCGTTGAGCTGGAGCAGCGAATCGCGGCGGTACGCTGAGCGCGTGTGGATTTTAGGGCTGGCGTGGCAGGCGATTCTGGCCACCATCCACGCAGCAGATGAGGTTGCGCGAGGTTGCCGTCAGGGGAGGGGAGACGGTAGGTCGTACACATCACGATCTGCTGCGCGGAGTCGCTCCCGCGCAGCGTCGATGGCAGCTTTGCGGCTGTCTTCTGCCTGTTCCTGCAGCGCACGCCACGCTTCGGGATCCATGCTGCTGCGCTCCCGGGCGAGCCTGAGGACGAGCCTCTTTGCTGATACCGCATCGCTGATGGTTCGGCCGATCTCCAGCGATGCCTCCGCGAGCACCAATGCCTGGTCACCCGCACCAGCCGCCAGCGCGGCGCGCGCCATGTAGCCATGTACAGCCTCTTGTCCGCGCAGATCCCGTATATCGCGAAAGCCGCGGAGCACCTCCTGGAAGCGCGCGAACGCCTCGGAGGGGCGTTGCAATGCCAGCGACAGCAAACCAAGCCCTTGCAGGCAGTTCGCCTCGCCGAGACGGTGCTGGATGTCGCGGTAGATGACCAAGGCAAGGTTGTAGTGTTGGCGCGCGGCGTCGAGATCGTCGACGTGCCTGCCGAGGTCGCCCAGGCTCCGAAGGCAGTTTGCCTCGCCGAGGCGGTCGTGGACGGTGCGGAAGATGGCTAGGGCGAGGTCGTCGTACCCGCGTGTGGCATCGTGCTCATCGCGCTGCAATGCGAGGCTGCCTTCGAGGTGCAGCGCCATGGCGACGCCTCCCATGTACTGGACGCTGCTTGCCAGCCGCTTGGCCTCGGCTGCCATAATCTGTGCGTCATCGAGGGCGTGGAACTGCAACATCTGCTCGCCGAGTTCGTGCCATGCATCCGCCAGCGCCCCGGCAGGCGGAGGCTCGTCGGCGTCCATCAAGGCGCGGAGTGGCGAGGTCGGCCACGGCGTGCAGGCAGCGGGCTTCGCCCTGCCGGTCGTGCGTCTCGCGGTGCAGGCCCAGCGCGCGCCCGTACGCGAGCCACGCCGCCTCCACGTCGCCGCGGCGCATGGCCACCTCGCCCTCCAGGTGCAGGGCGCGGGCGAGGTGGATTGAGGAGACCGCCTCTCCGGCGAGCCGCGTCGCTTCCCGCGCGGCCTGCGCGGCCTCGTCCAGCGCATCGTGGTCGAGCGCCGCGTCTCCCAGGAGACGCCACGCTTCCGAGAGCTCCGCCGCCCTCGCCGCCGGCACTACCAGCACCAGAGGCCCCGTGATGCGCGCGACCAGTGCGTCCCGCCCGAGGAGAACGCATTTTCTTGTCCCTGCTCCGTTAGCGACATCCTCCCGCCCGCAGGCAGTGGGGGTCAGATCGAGGTCGGGGTCGTGGCGCGCTGGTCGGGTCGCCTTCGCGCTGGCCAAGCTCGTCCAGCCTGGTCAGGCAGCGGGCCTTGCTATCACTGTGAGCAGCCAGCGCGCGACGTCGCGCGGGATCTCCATGGCGGTGAGGTGAGGCGCGAGCGTCGTCGTCTCTCGGCCGTGCTCCTCGCTTCCCGTGCACCTCAGGATGCTTGAGGCGCGCCGTCGCCACCATCACGCATGCACCTGGCGCATGTCACGCGCTCCTCCCCTCCGTCCACCCCGCCGCGCCGGGTGAGGGATGTCAGGACTCGGCGCTCCCGGGGACTCCCGGTGCTGTTCGCCGAGGTCCCGGTGCTGTTCGCCGAGGTCCCGGTGCTGTCCGCCGAGGTCCCGGTGCTGTCCGCCGAGGTCCCGGTGCTGATCAGCCAGGTCCCGGTGCCTCTTGTTCACCCCCGGCGCAGAAGTTTCTCCCCGGCGGCAAAACCGAGGTCCCGGTGCCTTTCAGGCGTTCGGTCATCCCGCCTTCCACTGTTACATCTGGTTACATTTGCCTGCTCTTTCGCCCACCTGGTGAGTTTGAATCGCACACATTCGTCGGAAAGTTGCTTTCACCGTTATTTTTATTCTCACACCTTGCGCCGTCCCGGCCGGGTGCATAACTCCTTGCGCAGTCTGATCGCCAGAATTGTCTGGCTTGGGAGGAATGCATGGATCTCACGAATATTGCACCCGTCCGCCGCGCAGAACTGATCGCAGCAGGACAGAGGTTTGGCTCGGACGTCGTGCTCGCGCAGGGCCGCAAGACCCTCGCTGCGCTGGCAGTCCACGGGGCGAAGCTCGCCGACTTCGGCTTCGGGCTGGATGACGCGGAGGAGCTTGAAGATGCGTGTGACGAGCTGGTGACGTCGGGGGGCTTCCGGGCGCTCCGCCGCACCGACAAGAAGAAATCCGCGCTCGGGTATGAGCGGGCCCTGCGTGACGCGGGAGAGGTCCGGCTCCGCGCCCGCTCGGTGCTCGGCAACGCCCGCCGGCACCTCGCCCGCACGGCCGGCGCCGAGCCTGAGCAGGCTGTGCGTCTCATCGACAGCGTGCTCGAACGCACCTCGCTCGCGGTCAGGGAAACGGCGCCCATGGCCATCCAGCTCGACGAGCTGCGGGCGGTCTTCGGCGATGCCACCATCGCGCCCGTGGTCGCCGAGCGCGGCGGTCCGAAGGCGGTGACGGATCTCCTCGCGTGTGCCACGGGCCTGCACGGCGCGGACAAGGCGGTCGCCGGGCCCCTCGGCACGCCGGAGCACACCGAGCGGCTCGATCTCGTCGACGGCATCGTCCTCGAGCTGGTTCGCAGCGCGCGCGAGGCGGCCGACGTGGCGAGCAAGGCGCTCGGGGAGCCGGCGCTGGTGACGGTGTTCTCCCTGTCCGACCTGTATCCCACGCAGGTGGGCGAGGGGTCGAAGGGCGACGGTCCCAAGGGGAACGGTCAGGACACCAAGCCCTCGACGGACAACACCACCGGCACCGGACCCTCGAAGGACGGCACCTGCGCGGCTGCTTCCGCGGCTACTTCTGCGGCTGCTTCAGGGCCCGCTGCGCCACCCCCTGAGGCCCGGGTGAACGCGGCGCCTGCTGCGCCTCCCGCCGTGAGCTGACCCGTCCGAGCTTCCCTCCTCGAACGTTCCCTCCTCGACCGTTCTCTTCTGTCCGTCTCCTGTCCCTCCGCGAGCCTGCGCGTCACATCCCGCCGCGGGCTCGCATCTCTCCCTCCCGTCTCCTCCCGCGCCACCGCGCCGCCTCGCGTCGCGTCACGCTGGTGCGGTCTCATCCTTCAGGCCAAGGACTTTTCCGGCGTGAGTCTCCCTGCTTGACGCCAGCGCCTGCTCCCCGATGATCGGGGGCATATGCGGTCCTCTCCTCGTCTTGGGCTTACTCTTCTTGCGGCCATCGCTGGCTCCACGGCGCTTGGTCTGTTCGGCAGCGCTGCTTGCTCCGGCGGTGGCGAGGCCTCGTCCGACACGTCGAACAACACCACGAGCAGCAACACCAACGCTGGTGGCAGTGGTGGCACCGGGGGCAACGGTGGCGTGGGCGGGAACGGCGGCTCCTCGGGGACGGTCATCCCGCCGCCGCCGCCCGCGTTCCCGGCCGATCCGCAGATCGAGGACGTGCTGCCGGATGACACGGCCGATGTCTTCAACAGCATGCCGGGCACGGACTCGGGGGGACCTTGCGTCTCGGAGCCGACCATGGATGCGCTCGTCCCGCGGAACTGGACGCCGCTCCGCTTCGAGTGGACGCCGCCTCCGGGGCACAACGTCATCGAGCTGAGGCTCAAGGTCGACAACCAGGAGAATGATCTGGTCGTCTACACCTCGCAGCCGCTCTACACGATCCCGCGGGAGATGTGGGCGTCGCTCACCCAGAACAGCGGGGGGCACGACGTCGAGGTGCAGGTGCGCAGCGCGCAGATCGAGAACGGGGCGCTGGTGAGCCCGCCGATGGTGGGCACGAGTGGGGTCGTGCACCTCGCGCCGGTCGAGGCGCCGGGGAGCATCGTGTACTGGTCGAGCTCTGCGGGCACGGCGTTCCGCGGGTTCACGGTCGGCGACGAGCAGGTGACCACGGTGATCACGCCGGGGCAGGTCAGCAGCGACACGGGGTGCGTCAGTTGCCACTCGTCGTCGCCGGACGGCAAGCTGGTGTTCTTCACCCGGGATCTCACGCCCTCCGGAGCGCGGGCGGTGTCGGCGCGCTCGGCGGACGGGATGTCGACGGTCCCGCCCGCGAACGTGGTCTCGCAGGTGGCGCTGGATCTCCTGGCGCGGGTCACGCAAGGGGCGCCGGTGCTCTCGGGGGCGCACTACAGTGCGACGGACTCGGTGGCGATCTCCGTCTATTACGGCGTGGAGACGGCCAACCGCGGGGAGCTTGCCTGGACCAACCTGCACGCGGCAGACCCGGCGTCGGGGTGGGGGATCCTGGCGCGCAACGGCGATCCGCGGACGGCGGTGTCGCCGACGTGGTGGCACGACGGGACGACCATCGCTTACGTCTCGGCGCCCAGCTCGCACAGCGGGGTGGTCTCGAGCGTGACGCCCGAGGATCCGAACCTGGACATCTACACGGTGCCCTTCAACAACCGGCAGGGCGGCAACGCGACGCCGCTCGCGGGCGCGAGCGATCCCGGCTTCCTGGAGTTCTACCCGGTGATCTCGCCGGAGGACCGGTTCCTCGCCTTCAACCGCATCGCGCAGGGCACGGGGGCCAACTCGTACAACCAGCCAGGCGCCGAGGTGATGGTGGTGCCGGCGGGCGGCGGCGACGCGGTGCGCATCGAGGGCAACGATCCGCCGGCGTGCGTGGGCAAGCCGAGCCCGGGGATCACCAACTCCTGGCCACGATGGGCGCCGAGCGTGGGCACGGCGAACGGCAAGAACTACTACTGGCTCACCTACTCGTCGACGCGGCGGCCGGCGAACAACCCGCAGCTCTACGTGGCCGGCGTGGTCACCTCGATGGTGAACGGGGTGGAGACCCTCGAGCGGACCTTCCCGGCGGTCTACGTGACCACCCAGCCGCCCGAGGAAAACAACCACACTCCGGCCTGGGACGTGTTCCAGATCCCCGAGCCGCAGTGATCCGCGCGCACGCCGGGGTGCGGGGCTTCATGGCTCCACGTCGGAATCTTTCCTCTCGGCACGTCTCCGGCGCGGGCCCTGCTTGACGCCCGCGCCTGCTCCCCGATGATCGGGCGCATCATGCAGTCTTCTCCCCGCCTCGGGCTCGCTCTTCTCGTGGCCATCGCCGGCTCCACGGCGCTCGGCCTGTTCGGCAGCGTCGCGTGCTCCGGCGACGGAGCGTCGTCCTCCGCCTCCTCGAACAACAACAACCCGACCAGCGCTGGCGGCAACGGTGGCGCGGGGGGCGCGGGGGGCAACGGTGGCTCGTCGAGCTCCCTCATCCCGCCGACGGTCGACGATTTCCCCGCGACGCCGCAGGTCGTGGGGGACCTGCCGACGAACGTGGCCGACATCTTCAACGGCATGCCGGGCACGGACCCGGGTGGACCTTGCGTCTCGGAGCCGGCCATGGAGGCGCTCGTCCCCAAGAACTGGACGCCGCTCCGCTTCGAGTGGACGCCGCCTCCGGGGCACAACGTCATCGAGCTGCGGCTCAAGGTCGACAACCAGCCGCATGAGCTGGTGGTCTACACCCCGGAGCCGCTCTACACGATCCCGCGGGAGATGTGGGAGGGGCTGGCGCAGAACAGCGCCGGGCACGACGTGGAGGTGCAGGTGCGCAGCGCGCAGATCGAGAACGGGGCGCTGGTGAGCGCGCCGCTGGTGGGCACGAGCGGCGTCGTGCACCTCGCGCCGGTCGAGGCGCCGGGGAGCATCGTGTACTGGTCGAGCTCCGGAGGGACGGCGTTCCGGGGGTTCACGGTGGGGGACGAGCAGGTGACCACGGTGATCGCTCCGGCGCAGGTCAGCGACGACACCAACTGCGTCAGTTGCCACACCTCGTCGCCGGACGGCAAGCTGGTGTTCTTCACCCGGGATCTCACGCCCTCCGGGGCGCGCGCGGTGTCGGCGCGCTCGGCGGACGGGACGTCGACGACGCCGCCTGCGCAGACCGTGTCGCAGGTGGCGCTGGATCTCCTGGCGCGTCCGACGCAGGGCGCGCCCGTGCTCTCGGAGGCGCACTACAGCGCGACCGACGCGGTGGCGATCACCGTCCTCTACGACGCGTCCACGGCCAACCGTGGCGCGCTGGCGTGGACCAACCTGCACGCGGCCGATCCGGCGTCGGGGTCGGGCCTCCTGGCGCGCACCGGCGATCCGCGGCAGGCCACCTCGCCGACCTGGTGGCACGACGGCACGACCATCGCCTACGTCTCCGCGGAGGTCTCCGGGAGCGGCGTCGTCGCGGGCGTCTCGGCCAACGATCCGACCATGGACATCTACACGGTGCCCTTCAACGATCGCCAGGGCGGCAACGCCACGCCGCTCGCGGGGGCGAGCGATCCTGGCTACTGGGAGTTCTACCCGGTGATCTCTCCGGAGGACCGGTTCCTCGCCTTCAACCGCATCGCGGCGAACACCGGCAACGACTCCTACGACGAGCCCAACGCCGAGGTGATGGTGGTGCCCGCGGCCGGCGGCGACGCGGTGCGCATCGAGGGCAACGACCCGCCGGCGTGCGTGGGCAAGCCGAGCCCCGGGATCACCAACTCGTGGCCGCGCTGGGCGCCGAGCGTGCAGATCGCGGACGGCAAGCGGTACTACTGGCTCACCTACTCGTCGAAGCGGCGGCCCGCGGGCAACCCGCAGCTCTACGTGAGCGGCGTGGTCACCGCGGTGGTGAACGGGGTGGAGACCGTCGAGCGGACCTACCCGGCGATCTACGTGACCTCGCAGCCGCCCGAGGAGAACAACCACACCCCGGCCTGGGACGTGTTCCAGATCCCCGAGCCGCAGTGACACGCCCGCCGCAGTGACACGCCCGCCTCCCTGCGGGGCCAGTTCGGGCTAAGCTCCGCGGATGTCGCGCGACCTCCCCGTCGGGCCCCGCCCTCGCCGCAGCCGGCGCTCGCCCCTCGCCACCGCGCTGGCGGCGCAGCCGGTGCTCGCCGCGCTGCCCGCGCTGGCCGCGCTCGTGAGCGTCCACCTCACGCCGCTCACGTCGCTCACGTCGCTCACGCCGCTCACGCCGCTCACGCCGCTCACGCCGCTCACGCCGCTCAGCCGTGCCGGGCTTGGCCTCGTCCCCGAGGCGCACGCCTTCCTGTGGCCGAACGTGCCGGAGCAGATCGCGCGGGCGCTCACCTCCGGGGACGTGGCGGAGCGGCGGATGGCGGCGCAGCGCATCGGGGAGCTGCCCCCGGAGACGGCGAAGCAGCTCATCTCGCGGTCGCTCGCGGATCCGGACGCGGAGGTGCGGCTGCGCATCGCCCAGGCGGCGGTGAGCTTCCGCATCCCGAGGGCGGGGGATCTGGTGGTCGAGTGGCTGAGCGAGACGGACGCGCGCATCCGCCTCGCGGCGTGCGACGTGATCCGCTCGGCGCCCACGGATCGCTCGGTGACCGCGCTGGGGCGGGTGCTCGGCGATCCGGACCCGCACGTGCGGGTGGCGGCGGCGGCGGCGATGGGCAGCTCAGGGATGGCGGAGGCGGTGTCGCCGCTGCTCGGGCACATCGACGACAACGAGCCCGAGGTGCGGGCGGAGGTGGGGCGCGCGCTCGGGCGCATCGGCGATACGCGGGCGGTGGTGCCGCTCATCGGCAAGGTGCAGGACGCGCTGCCCGAGGTGCGCCGGGCCGTGGCGCGCGCGCTCGGAGAGCTGGGGGACGCGCGGGCGGTGAGCGCGCTGATGCTGGCGTTGCAGGACGCGGCGGCCGAGGTGCGGATCGAGGCGGTGAACGCGCTCGGGAAGCTGCGCTCCGACGAGGCGACGGTGGCCATCGCGCCGCTCGCGACCCAGGACGAGGCCGACCTCGCGGCGAGCTTCGGATCGATGCGCATGCCGGTCCCGGGCGGCCGGTCCATGGACGACCGCGCAGGGCGGGGTGAGGTGCGGGAGGCTGCGCTGCGCGCGCTCGGGCGGATCGGCTCCGAGGCGGCCGTGAAGGTGCTGATCGGCGCGCTGGCGAAGGACGATCCGGGGACGCCGCGCTCGGCGGTGCGAGACGCCCTGGTCTCCACGGGGAAGAGCGCCGTCGCCCCGCTCGCGGCCGCGCTCTCGGGGTCGCCGCTCGGGAACACCGGGGCCGGGGCGGCGCTCGTGCTGGGGCGGCTCAAGGCCGCCGAGGGGCGCGAGGCGATCGTGCGGGGGATGCAGCGGGGCGCGGTGCCGCTGCGGTTCGGGCTGAAGGCGGTGGCCGAGATGGGCTCTCCGGAGGCGCTGCCGACGGTGCTGGAGCTGCTCGGGGACGAGGATCCGTCGGTGCGCCGCGAGGCGATCCGCGCGGCGATGGCGCTGCTCGATCCGGCGCGCGGGGATGGGCGGGCGGTGGACCCGGCGCGGGCGCTCCTGAACGACGCGGGGACGCCGATCGACGAGCGGGTGGAGCTGGCGCGGCTCCTCGGGCGCACGGGCTCGCCGCGGGCGCAGGAGGCGCTTTTGCCGCTGGTGAAGGTGAGCGCGGCGCCGCTCCGGCTGGCGGCGCTGGAGGCGCTGGGGTCGCTGCGCCTCGGCGCGGGCGCGGGCGCTGCCGTGGAGCGGGCGCTGCTCGGCGCGCTCGACGACGAGTCGCCCGAGGTGCGGCTGCGGGCGGCGATCTCGCTGTCGCGGGTGGCGGGCCCGGGGGCCGCGAAGGTGCTGCTGGAGCGGTTGACGGTCGCGGCGGAGCAGGATCGGGGAGCGCTCGGGATCGCGCTGTCGGGGGCGCTGTCGAGGACGCAGGATCCGGCGGTGGTGCGCGCGGTGGAGGCCGCGGTGGCGAGCGCGCCGGAGGTGGCGCGCGATGCGCTGATCGAGGGGCTGGGGAGGACGCGCGACAAGGCGGCAGGGGAGGCGCTCGAGCGGCTCTCGCGGGGGAGCATCGACGATCGGCGGAAGGTGGCGGAGGCGCTCGCCGGGCACGCGGGGAACGCGGGGAACGCGGGGAACGCGGGGGGCGCGGCGGCGCTGCGGCGGCTCGCGGGGGATGCAGATCCGGGGGTGCGGGCGAGTGCGGTGTGGTCGCTCGGTGCGGTGGGAGGGAAGGACGCGGTGGGGCTCCTCGGGGCGGCGCTGAAGGACCCGGATGTGGCGGTCGCGGGGAACGCGGCGGCGGCGGTGGGGCGGGTCGCGGCGCGGGCGAAGGACCCGGCGGCTGCGTCGGGGGTGCTGTGCGGGGCGCTCGGGGACAGCCGGCCCTACGTGAGGGCGAACGCGCTCTCGGGGCTGTCGGTGGCGGGGGCGCGCTGCGAGAGGGCGCTGGCGCGGGACCTCCTGGCGCGGGACCCGGCGGAGGCGGTGCGGCTCGCGGCGGCGGACCACCTGGCGCGGGGAGCGCGGGATGCCGACAAGGAAGGGGTCGCGGACGCGCGGGCGCTGGCGCGGTGCGCGAGCGATGACCGCAACGCGAGCGTGGGTCTGCGCTGCGGTCGGGTGCTGGGGGCTGCGGGGGGGAGCAGCGGTCGCGCGGCAGGGGGGAGCGGTGGGGTGGG
>NZ_ASRX01000002.1 GCF_000601485.1 Chondromyces apiculatus DSM 436 | reverse complement strand
CAGCAGGCGGCGCGGGTGACGCGAACGGCGCGGGCGCGGGCAGCGCGGGCGGCGGGAGCGCGGCGCGGAGCCTGGCCGCGGTGGCGCACGCGGGGACGACCGCGTCGCACTACCTCGGAGGGCGCGGGCGGCAGGCGCCGTTCGAAGGGGTGATCGTCCGCGAGGCGGGGACGGGGCGCACCCAGAGCTACGAGGGCGCCGTCATCCGGGAGGCGAGCCCGGTCAGCGCAGGCAGCGCGGCGGGCCCCGGGGCGAGCACGGGCAGCGGGGGCGGCGCGCGGCCGGCGCACGTGGAGCAGCGGTCGGCGAAGCTGCGGTACATCCTGCGGCGGCAGCCGGGAGGACTCGGTCTGGAGCGGTGGCTGGTGCTGCCGGATGGGCGCGAGGAGCCGGTGCGCGGGCCGCTGGTGAAGGCGCGGCTGCCGGAGGGGACCACCATCCTGCCGACGCACGAGGACATCACCCTCGACCGGCTGGTGGGGAACAAGCAGTTCGGATACATGCCCGCAGAGCGGACGGCGGAGATCTTCGCGGCGCTGGCGGGGGTCGAGGACGTGCGGGTGGAGGAGCGCGCGGTGAGCGTGTCCGGGGAGCTGTGCATGCCCCGGGGGCGGGTGATCGACGCGCCGAACGGGGGGGTGGCGCTGGTGGTGGAGCGCGATCCGGCGATCACCGAGGTGCTCACGGCGGGCCTGGTGCTGCGCGGGGATGTGCTGCACCGGCTCGGGGAGATGGAGATGACCGGGATGCGGCTGGAGAAGCTGCCGTCGCGGCGGGTGTTCCCGAAAGCAGACCTCGGGCAGGTGGTGACGCAGGTGCTGCCGGCGCTGGCGAAGCGGTTCCCCATCGAGGTGCGGACGAAGCGGCTGCCGCGGACGCAGAAGGGGGCGCGGCCGCGCATCCTGTTCCAGCTCCTGCAGCGCGGGCACACGCTGTCGGTGATCCCGAGCCTGGTGTACGGGGACCCGCCTCAGGCGCGGGTGGAGGGGGCGCGGCTCGTGCACCTCCGGGGGTCAACGCCGGTGCGGGACGAGTCGGCGGAGCGGGACCTTCTGAACCGGCTGCGGGCAGAGCTGAACCTGGTGCCCGGGCGGTGCGTGGACTTCGACGGGGGCGAGGCGGCGCGGTTCGCGGCGCGGCTGCAGGGGTGGAGCGCGCGGGAGGGTGGCGAGGACCACCGGCAGCTCTTCGACAAGGCGGTGCTCGTGCCGCGGCTCGTGGTGGACGAGCACAAGATCGACGTGTTCTTCGTGCTGCGCGAGGAGGGCGACGAGGGCGGGGGGGACGAGGACGAGGGGACGCGCGTCGACGCGGCGACGGTGATCCGGTCGTGGCAGGACGGGCTGCCGCTCGTGCCGCTCGCCGAGGGTGGGTGGGCGCCGCTGCCGCGGGCGTGGCTGGATCAGCACGGGCAGCGGGTGGCGGATCTGCTGGCGGCGAAGCGGGACGACGGGGTGGTGTCGGCGGCGGCGCTGCCGACGGTGGTGGAGCTGTGCGACGCGCTGGAGATCCCGCGGCCGGCGAGCTTCGCGCGGCTTTTGCCGCTGTTCCAGGGGTTCGACGCGGTGCCCCCGGCGGAGCTGCCCGCGGACCTCACGGCGACGCTCCGGCCGTACCAGCGGCAAGGGGTGGACTGGCTGTGCTTCCTGCGCGAGGCGGGGCTCGGGGCGGTGCTCGCCGACGACATGGGCCTCGGCAAGACGCTGCAGATGCTCTGCGCGCTCAAGGATCGGGCGCTCGTGGTGTGCCCGCGGAGCGTGGTGCACAACTGGGCGCTGGAGATCCAGCGGTTCAGGCCGGGGCTGCGGGTGAGCGTGTACCACGGGCCGCGGCGGGCGCTGGACCGGAGCGCCGATGTGACGCTGACGACCTACTCGGTGCTGCGGCTCGACGCGGAGGTGCTCGCGGCCGAGGCGTGGGGGACGGTGGTGCTCGACGAGGCGCAGGTGGTGAAGAACCCGGACAGCCAGGTGGCGCGGGCGGCGTACGCGCTGAAGGCCGAGTTCCGGGTGTCGCTGAGCGGCACGCCCGTGGAGAACCGGCTGGAGGAGCTGTGGAGCCAGATGCACTTCACCAACCGGGGGCTGCTCGGGGGCTTCAGCGACTTCCAGGAGCGGTTCGCGAAGCCGATCGCGGCGGGGACGCCGGCGGCGGCGGCGCGGCTGCGGCAGAAGATCAGGCCGTTCGTGATGCGGCGGCTGAAGCGGGAAGTGGCGCCGGAGCTGCCGCCGCGCACGGACTCGGTGCTGTACTGCGACCTGGAGGACTCGGAGCGCGCCGTCTACGACGCGGTGATGGCGGCGACGCGCAAGGAGGTGGTGGCGAAGCTGGCCGAGGGCGGGAGCGTGCTGGCGGCGCTGGAGGCGCTGCTCAGGCTGCGGCAGGCGGCGTGCCACCCGGCGCTGGTGCCAGGGCAGTCGGCGAGCACGTCGTCGAAGGTGGAGCGGCTGGTGGAGGCGCTCGTGGACGCGGCGGCCGACGGGCACAAGGCCCTCGTGTTCTCGCAGTGGACGTCGCTGCTCGATCTGGTGGAGCCACACCTCGCGGCGGTGGGGATCGGGTTCACGCGGCTCGACGGGTCGACGCGTGACCGGGCAGGCGTGGTGGCGTCGTTCCAGGATCCGGGCGGGCCGCCGGTGCTCCTGATCTCGCTCAAGGCGGGCGGGACGGGGCTGAACCTGACCGCGGCCGACCACGTGTTCCTGATGGATCCGTGGTGGAACCCGGCGGTGGAAGATCAGGCCGCAGACCGGGCGCACCGCATCGGGCAGGATCGGCCGGTGATGGTGTACCGCCTGGTGGCGAAGGACACGGTGGAGGAGGGGATCCTGGGGCTGCAGGAGAAGAAGCGCGCGCTCGCGGGGGCGGCGCTCGGCGAGGTGGAGCAGGCCGCGGCGCTGACGCGGGAGGACCTGCTCTCGCTCCTGCGATGAGGGTCTGCGTTGACTGCCGCTACATCCGGGAGCGGCCGAGCGGGGTTTCAGCCTACGTGCAGGCGCTGGTGGACCGGGTGCCGGCGCTGGGGCCCGACGTGGAGTACGTGCTGTGGCGGCACCCGCTGGCGAAGGCGCCGCTCTCCACCGCGCCGAACGTGCGGGAGGTCGTGGCCCCGAGCAACCCGAACGAGCCGGTGTCGCTGCTCCTGCCGCGGCTCTTCGGGCCGACGGAGGGAGACGTGTTCCACGCGCCGCACAACCTCTTGCCGTTCGGGGTGAGATCGACGGCGGTGGTGACGGTGCACGACATCATGTGGCTCGACGAGCCGCACCTGGCCGAGGGGTCGGCGTTCCTGCGGCTGTTCCGGGTGCCGTTCTTCCGGGCGGGGATCCTGAACGCGCTGGCGAAGGCGCGGCGGATCCTGACGGTGTCGCAGGCGTCGGCCGACGCGATGGTGCGGTTCAGGGCGGACACGCGGGACCGGCTGGTGGTGACGCACAACGCGGCCGACGCGGGCTTCCAGCCGGCGCGCGACGTGGAGGCAGCGCGGGCGCAGGCGGCGGAGGTGCTCGGCACGGACGCGCCGTACTTCCTGCTGGTGGGTCAGAACGCGCCGAGCAAGGGGCACGCGCTGGCGCTCCAGGCGTTCGCGGAGGCGGTGCGGGCGCGGCCGGAGGCGGGGGAGCGGCTGGTGGTGATCCAGCGCCTCCGTGCGGGGCGGGGGCTCGATCGGCTGGCGCGGGAGCTGGGGGTGCGGGAGCGGCTGGTGGTGCGGCCCGGGGTGCCGTTCGCGGGGCTCGTGGCGCTGATGCAGGGAGCCACGGCGCTCCTGCAGCCGTCGCTGGCGGAAGGGTTCGGGATGCCCGCGCTGGAGGCGATGGCGTCGGGGTGCCCGGTCATCGCGAGCGACATCGCCCCCCTCGTGGAGGTGCTCGGGGGCGCGGGGATCCACGTGCCCGCAGGCGAGGCAGGGCCGCTCGCGGCGGCGATGCGGCGGCTGGGAGACGAGGCGGGGCTGCGCGAGGAGCTGCGCGGGCGGGGAGTGGAGAGGGCGCGGGCGTTCTCCTGGGAGGCGTGCGCGAAGACGACGCTGGAGGTGTACCGGGAAGCGGCGCGCCTCGGTCCGCTGGCCTGAGCGGCGTGAGCGGACCTGAGCGGACCTGAGCGGACCTGAGCGGGCCTGAGCGGGCCTGAGCGGGCCTGATGATGCGGACGGCGGTCGGTGGGGGTTCTCCGAACCTGGATCAGGTGGTCCGGCATCGTAGCCCACAGCGCGCTGAGCCAGGCCACAGGCGCCACCCCCCAAACGATGTACTCCATCGCCCATAGCACCGGGAAGCTGGTCGAGATCTGCATCTGGTCGCCCGTGTCGGTCGAGGAGGCGACGCGCTGGGCCCGCGAGCACGACCAGGTCCTCCAGGAAATCAAAGGGCCCTACGTCTGCATCGTGGACGTGGTGGAGGCGGCGGTGTTCCCGCAGGCGGTAGTCGACGCGTACGTGGCGACGATGCGGAGGGAGCCGCGCTTGCTGCGCACGGGGGTGCTCCTCAACCAGAGCCCCACCCTGCGGATGCAGGTGCAGCGGATGCTGCGCGAGGCCAACTCGTCGGCGCGGAAGATGTTCGACGACACCGAGGGCGTGGCCCACTGGCTCGATGACGTCCTCGACGCGCGCGAGCGCAAGCGGCTGCGCGAGGTGCTCGCCCGGCGAGAGAAGGCGCCTTCGTCGCGGCGGTGGCAGACGCACGTGGCTTGATACACAGGTCGATGGCGTCGCGCTGACGATGCGCGGGCGGGCGATGACGGGCGCAGCTCCATGGCTCGGTCGTCCGGCCGCCAGGAGTGCGCGCGCGCTCACCGAGGCGTTGCAGGCATGCATGTCCTGCTTTCGCCGCGGCTCGGCTTCGCGGTACTTCTCTTGATGACCTCGACACGGTGAACCCGCGCCGGGGATCGAAGGGGGGATGGCCGCAGGCTGAAGGAGCCCATGGAACAGGCGACCCCGCACCCTCTCGACGCGTTCTGCGAGGCACTGGATCAGCGCTGCGTGGAGCTGGCCTCGCCGATGTGCGAGATCTTGATCGAGACGTTCCCCATGATGGTGGGGGTGCCGCGCGACATGCTCGGAGGCATGTGCGTGGACGGGTTCAGGGCCTACGTCGCCGCGCTGAGGGCGCCGAGCTTCGAGGCGCTGCGCAAGTTCGTGGTGACGTCGAACGAGGGGCTGGTGATGATCGGGTGCGCGCCGGAGCAGGCGCGCGATTCGCTGCTCAGGGGGCGGCGGCTGATCCTCGGGCTCGCGATGACGCTGCTGGAGGAAGGCGTCCCGAGCGCGCGCGAGGGGATCCTGAGGCTGGTGGAGGCCTACGGCGTGGGGCTCGAAGCGACGATCGAGTCCATCCACGCGGGGGGGCGATCGGACCTGGAGGTGAGCGGGCGGCTCCTGCGCACGTTCGCGGAGGTGTGCCCCGAGGCGATGGCGATCAGCGTGCGGGACAACAGCCTGAGCCTGGTGAACGAGGCGTTCGAGGCGCTGCTCGGGCAGGAAGTCCCGACCGGATGGTTGTTCACCTCGCTGGTGGTGCCGGAGGACGAGGCGCAGTGGAGGGAGGCCAGCGCGGAGCTGTCGACGGCGCGGAGCTGGCGGGGGAGGTTGCGGTTCGCGGGGGCCGGTGGTCGGGTGATCCCGACCGACGTGACGGCGTTCCAGGTGGACACGGAGAGCGGCGGGAAGGCGTACTGCTGGCTGGTGCGGGACGTGTCGGAGCTGCTCCAGGCCGAGGAGGAGCGGCTGCGGCTGCAGGCCGAGGTGATCGCGGCGCAGGACCAGGCGATCCGGGAGCTGATGACGCCGCTCCTGCCGCTCGCGGAGGGGGTGGTGGCGATGCCGATCGTGGGGAGCATCGACCCGGCGCGCAGCGAGCGGATCCTGGACGTGTTGCTGAGCGGGATCGCGGCGCGGGGCGCCCAGGTGGCCATCCTCGACATCACGGGGGTGAACGTGGTCGATACGCAGGTGGCGGAGGGACTCCTGCGGGCGGCGCGGGCGGCGCGGCTCCTGGGCACGGAGGTGATCCTCACCGGGCTGCGCGCCGCGGTGGCGCAGACGCTGGTGAGCCTCGACGTGCACCTCGACGAGCTGACCACGTGCGGGACGCTGCAGGAGGGGGTGGCGCGGGCGCTCCGCCGCGCGCGAGCGCGGGGGAACGGCTGAAGGGATGCGGGGGCGGCGAGGGCACGGACCCACGCCGCAGGGGGCGCAAGAGCTGACCGGGAAAGCGTCGCGAGCGCCCCGCGGCCAGGGAGGCCGACCGAGAAATCCACGTGGATTTCGAGGGAGGCCGACCGACGACGCGGGGCGCGCAGCAGCTTTCCCGTCAGCTCTTCAGGGGCAGGCGAGAGAGGCGACGAGGATGTCGTCGAGGTTCCAGGAGCCGACGTCCCAGAGGACCTGGGCGCCGCTCACCATGAAGCCGAAGCGGACCTTCATGCCGGCGTTCTTGTAGGGGGTGAGATCGAACTGGTGGTAGTTCCAGCCGATGGTCGCGTCGGTGATGGTGGGGCCGGAGGTCCAGAGGCTGATCCAGCCCGTGCCGTTCCACACCTCGACGGTGTTGGACATGTACGGGATGAAGTCGCTGTTCAGCCAGCGCTGGTAGCCGAGCACCACGGGGCCCGAGGCGACCGCCGTGTTGAAGGGCGGGCTCTCCAGGTAGTAGTACGCGTGGTCGATCTTCGCGGCGAAGCCGCCGATGTTGACGCCGGCGACGCCGTTGTCGGCGGTGTCGGTGTGGTCGTTGGCGGGGTCGTTGGCGCCGCCGTGGGCGCCGGTCGAGGCCTGGGCAGGCCCGATCTCCCACTCGGGGCCGAGGACCCAGCCCTGGCTGTTGTCCGAGAAGTCCTCCGAGAAGTAGACGGTGGGGCCGTCGCCGCCGCCGCACACGCCGGCCGTGCAGATGGTGTTGGTGGTGCAGGAGGCGCCGTCGTCGCAGGTCATGCCGTCGTTGGCAGGGGCGCCGCCGAGGCAGGCGCCGTTCGCGCAGGTGGTGCCGTCGGTGCAGGGGCTGCCGTCGTCGCAGGCAGCGCCGTCGTTGGCGGGGACGGCGCTGCAGGTGTCGGCGTTCTCGTCGCAGGTGGCGGCGTAGCAGCCGTTCGGGGGGGCGCAGAGGCGCGGGGTGCCGCCGCCGCAGGCGCCGGCCTGGCAGGTCTCGCCCGTGGTGCAGAACTGGCCGTCCTCGCAGGCGCCGCCCTCGTTGACGTTCACCTCGACGCAGCCCTGGCCGGCCTCGCAGACGCCCTGGGTGCAGTCGCTGTCGAGGAACGAGCAGTCGACGCCGAGGCAGGTCGGATCGGGGAGGGTGACGGGCACCGAGGCGACGTTGTTGTCGTAGCTCGTCTCGCCGATGCGGCGCTCCGGGTTGACCTCGACCTCCAGGATGTAGTCGCCCGCGGGGACGCCGGTGACGTCGATCCACTGGCACTGCAGGCCCGCGCCGTACTCGTCCCACCAGCCGCGCTGGATGCCCTGGAACGCGCCGTTGTACTTGGAGGTGGTGGGGGTGTTGGGGTCGTCCGGGTCGATGCGACCCATGTCGATGATCGAGAAGCCCTGCTTCTTCCCGGTCAAGACCACGTTGTTGTTGCTGGGGTCGATGAGGCGGTATTCGGCGTACTGCTGGTAGTGGTAATGGCCGTGGCACTGGTCGTAATGGAAGTCCGGGTTGCCGTTGGGGCTCCCGATCACGAAGTCGGCTGCGCCGACGTTCTGGGTGCGCGAGCTGAAGCGCAGCACGTTGCGCAGGCCGGGGCCTGCCAGGCAGTCCTCGGAGACGAGGCAGGGATCGGAGTCGGCGTTGACCTGCGAGAAGCTCAGCGTCGAGGCGACGCGCGCCTGGTCGATGGTCAGGTCAGGGAGGATGCACTCGCCGTTGAGGCAGCTACTGCCGAGGGGGCAGCAGAGGTTGAAGCCGCAGACCGAGGTGAGGGGGCAGCCCATCACGCAGGAGTAGTCTTCGAGCTGGGGGTTGAGCTGGCAGTACTCGTGCAGGGGGCAGGCGATGTCGCCGCCAGGGCAGCCGATGGGGCAGGCTTCGCCGGAGGGGCGGCACAGGTCGGCGCCGGTGTAGCCGAAGATCTGCGCTTCACAGCACTGCTGACCTTCGGGGCAGCAGACGGGAGGGGCGTCGGGATCGTTCGCGGCGTTGCAGGCCTCGCGTCCGCCCGGGCAGAGGTCGGCGCAGTGGTCGCCGTCGACGCAGACCGGGGTGTCGCCGGAACAGCCGCCGAAGCAGCCCTCGCTGGGGCCCGCGCCCTGTCCGCCCTGGCCTCCCGTGTTGCCGTCTCCGCCGACGCCCGAGGCGCCGCTGCCCCCCGTGCCGTTGTTGAACAGGTTGTCCTGCTCGCCGCTGCATCCCACGCCGATCAACGCTCCGAGGAGGAGCGTGGCGATTGCCTTCCGCATTGACGATGAATATCCGACCTGTCGGCAGATGTTCAACAGATGTCCGGGGCGAGGCGGGGGGATCGCCCGTCAGGATTTCGTCATCGAGGGGGGCGGAGGCCGGGCGGTGGCTCCCGGGTGGCGGGAAGCGTCGGGCGCGTGGCGCAAGGTGGCGCAGGAGCAGCAGGCAAGGGGCGGTGGAGAGGTGCGGAGGTGGAATTCCGTAACGGCACGCGCGGTGCGTGGGGGCGGCAGGGGAGGCAGGGGAGGCAGGGGAGACGCAGTGGTGGACACGAGAGGTGCGAGAGGCGCGAGAGGCGCGAGAGGCGGGGCGGTGGGCGCATCAGGCGGCGGCGGCGCCGGCGATGCTGGTGGTGTCCGAGGGGCTGGGGCTGGTGGTGTCCGCGGGGCCGGTGGGGCTGGTGGTGTCCGCGGGGCCGGTGGGGCTGGTGGTGTCCGTGGAACCGCTGTCGGTGGCCGCTTCGCGGCGCGGTAGCTCCACGGTGAAGGTGGAGCCCTGACCGGGGGCGCTCTCGACCGAGATGGAGCCGCCGAGGGCGTCGAGGAGCTGCTTGACGATCCACAGGCCGAGGCCGAAGCCGCCGTAGTGCTGCTCGGAGACGGCACGCTCGAAGCGGCCGAAGATGCGGGCCTGCTGATCCGGGGGGATGCCGATGCCGCGGTCGCGCACGACGATGCGGGCGACGTCGTCGTCGCTCTCGACGCGGAGGTCGATGGGAGCGCCCGCGCCGTACTTGATGGCGTTCGAGAGGAGCTGGGTGAAGATCTGGTCGATGCGCGTCCGGTCTCCCCACCCCTTGACCGGCTTGTCGGCGGAGAGGCGGAGCGCGCAGCCGGCGCGGGAGGCGGGCTCCTGGAAGCGGTGGGCGGCGTCGCGCGCGGCGGCGGCGAGGTCGACCTCTTCGCGGTGGAGGGAGATGTTGCCGGCGGTGAGGAGGGAGAGGTCGAGGAGATCGCTGACGAGCCGGTGGAGACGCGCCACCTGGCGGGCCACGATCTCGACCTTGCCCAGCAGGCGCTCGTGGGAGAGGCGGGAGGGGTCGGCGCGAAGGGCGCGCTGGAGGCT
This sequence comes from Chondromyces apiculatus DSM 436, assembly GCF_000601485.1. Lineage (GTDB taxonomy): Bacteria > Myxococcota_A > Polyangia > Polyangiales > Polyangiaceae > Chondromyces > Chondromyces apiculatus. The sequence continues at coordinate 364,679 of NZ_ASRX01000002.1, read as the reverse complement.
GCCGATCTGGAGGGCGAGGGGGGTGAGGGGGGTGCGCAGCTCGTGCGAGGCGATGGTGAGGAACTCCTCGCGCACGCGCACGGCCTCCATGGCGTCGGCGTAGAGGCGCTCCATCTGCCGCTCGGCGTCCATGGCGACGGCGATGGCGTGCTGGTTGCGGACGGCCTCGGAGATGACGTTGGCCACGGCTTCGAGGAAGTGCACGTCGTCCTCGGTGAAGAGCCGCTTGTGGCAGGCGTACACGCCGAGGACGCCGAAGGGCTGGGTCGGGCCCTCGACGGCGACGCTGATGGCGCTGACGATGTGGAGCGCGATGAGCACGGAGGAGACCCTGGGGAAGCGGGGGTCGGTGCGGACATCGGCGATGACCAGGGGCACGCGGCTGCGCAGCGTGTCGCCAACCAGGGTCTCGGGGCTCTGGCTGATGGGGAGCTCCGTGCCCTCGGGGCCGACGAGGGCGCGCACGTCGAGGTGCTCTCCGTTGGCCGAGAGCTCGAGCACGACCGCGATGTCGGCGCGTAGCTCGGTCGCCACCGTGGCGGCTGCCGCCTTGAGCAGACCGTCCACGGGCTCTCCGGCGATGGCGCGCTGGCCGAGCGCGGCGATGGCCGCCTGCTGCGCGGCGCGCTCGGCGAGGGTCTCGTGGAGCTGGACCCGCTCGACGGCGCGGGCGATGCGGCCCGCGGTCAGCTCGAGGAGCGTGACGTCTTCGTCAGAGAAGCGGCGCTCTTCCCGGGTGCCGAGGTCGAGCACGCCGAGGACGCGGCCGTCGACGAGGAGAGGGACGCCGACGGCGTAGCGGCTCTCGGGGGTGCCCTCCGTGCCAGGGCCGAAGGCAGCTTCACGGACGTCGGTCCTCAGCGTGCGGCGGCTCGCGAACACACGCCCGGCCAGGCCCTCGCCACGAGGGATGCGGATGGCGCGGCACGTGGCCTCGGGCACGCCGTACGCGGCGGAGACCACCAGGGTCTCGCGGTCCTCGTCGAGCAGGAGCACGAGGGCGGTGTCGACGAGGAAGATGTCCGCGACGCGTGAGAGGAGCTCATGGAGCAGCTCGGGGAGGGGGCGGTCCTCCAGGGCGGTCTCGGTGATGGACTGGAGGTGTCTCAGCTTGACGAGCGCCTGGTCGGCGTCGACGCGCGCGGTCTGCACCCGGGCGTAGAAGTCGTGCACGAAGGCGCCGAGGTGGGCCATGCCGGTGGCGAGGCCGCCGTACAGGAGGAGCACGGTGCCGTCACCGCCGCTCCGGAGGACGGCCGAGAACTGAGGAGGCACGACGAGGATGGCAGTCGCCAGGCCGCTGAGCACTGCCGTGATCAGCGCGGGACGGAGGCCCGCGAACAGCGACACCATCATCACCGCCGCCAGCGGGATCATGAAGTACCCGTGGTCGAGCCCGAGCTTCCGCGAGGCGAGCCCCGTCAGACCCACGGACAGCGCAGCAGCGACGACGGCGAAGCCATACCGCAACGCTCGCAGAAGCATCTATCCTCCGAGCCGAGATCGACCTGCCTCACCCGCGATGCACGCGATGCACGCGACAAGCGTAGCACCCGTATGTGGGACGTCCCGCGCGCCCACCTCGGTGAAGGCAAGAAGATCTCCTGAGCAGGGTCGGTAGCGGGGAGGTGCACATGCCCGGCCGGAACGGTAGCGGCAGCGACAGCAGCGGCGGCAGAGGCCGGTGATGCGACGCCTCGCTCCAGCAGACAGAGGATCAGGTCACCAGGAACCCTCCGTCCACGGCCAGGGTGGCGCCGGTGACGAAGGAGGCTCCGCTGGAGCACAGGAACAGCACAGGGTGGGCGGCCTCTTCGGGTCGTCCCTCGTGCTTCATGGGAATCCGTGAGAGCAGCGCCTCGACGCCGGCTTCGCCGAGCTTCTCCGCGAACTCCAGGCTCATGCCCTCCTTGGTATCGATGCTCCCCGAGAGGAGGGTGTTCACCCGGATGTTCTTCGAGGCGACCTCGTGCGCGGCGACGCGGGTCAAGGCCTCGACACCGGCCTTGGCGGCACAGTAGGCGGAGAGGCCCGCGGCGCCCCTGGCGCTCACGATTGACGAGCAATTGACGATTGCGCCACCGCCCGCTTCTGCCATGACCGGAATCTCGTACTTCATGCAGAGGAACACGCTGCGGAGGTTGCCCGAGACGGTCCCGTCGAAGTCCTCGGTGGACATCTCGGAGATGGGCGCGATCGTGGGGAGCGACGCCGCATTGTTGTAGGCGATGTCGAGGCGACCGTGGATGCTCACGATGCGCCGGATCAGCTCGCGAACCTGCGCTTCGACCGTGACGTCACACCGGAGGAAGATCGCGTCACCGCCTTCGCTGCGAATGGCATTCTCGACCTCTCGCCCTTTCGCCTCGCCGCGCGCGGCAATCACCACCCGTGCGCCCTGGCGCGCGAAGGCCCACGCAGTCGCTTTTCCCAGCCCGGAGGTTCCGCCCGTGACGAGCGCGACCTTGCCCTGAAACTCTCGCATGTTCGAACCACCCGTCGTTGAATTTTCCGCCGCATGTCGCGATCAACGCGTACACACTGAGGGATCAATGTACCGCATGAACGGACTGTCTGGTAGTTTACCGAACATGCACGCTGACGATTCTCCGCTCGGCGATTCTGTTCTTGCAGAATCACTTGGGCGGTTTCTGAGAGCAGCCATCGCCTCTGCCGACGCACTCGCGAAGCTGCACCAGAGCGGCATCATTCACCAGAACGTGCGGCCGCAGAACCTGCGCATCGATCTACGCACCGCCGAGGTTCAGGTGAGTGGCGCCGAGCAGGGGTTCGAGCCGTCCCCCTCGGCGTTCAAGCTGCCTATCGACAGCCTGCCCTACATCTCCCCCGAGCAGACCGGCCGACTCGACGCGTCCATCGATCACCGGACCGACCTCTACTCGCTGGGGGTGATGCTCTACGAGCTGCTGGCGGGGGTGTTGCCATTCCAGGCCGACGACGCGCTGGGCTGGGTGCATTGCCACATCGCGCGGGCGCCCCGGCCGCTCGTGGACGTGGTCCGGGGCGTGCCGGCAGTGGTGGGCGGCATCCTCGCGAGGCTGCTCGCGAAGGCGCCCGACGAGCGATACCAGAGCGCGCGCGGGCTCCAGCACGACCTGGAGCGGTGCCTGGCGGAACTCGAGGACACGGGGGAGATCGCGCCTTTTCCGCTGGGGGCGCGGGACATCTGGGACAAGCTCCGCGCGCCGAGCGCGATGGTGGGCCGCAAGGAGGAGATCGCGGCGCTCCAGGGGGGACTCGGGCGGGTCACCGCGACGGGGGCGCCCGAGGTCATGCTCGTGGCGGGGCCCTCGGGCATCGGCAAGTCCTCGCTGCTCCGCGATCTGCGCAAAGGGGTGGGGATCGAGCAGGCTATTTTCCTGTCGGCGAGCTTCGAGCCGAACAAGCAAGACATTCCCTATGCGCTGGTGGCGCAGGCATTCGGTGCGCTGATCCGCCAGACCATGACGCTCAGCGACGCGGAGATGGCCGTGGTGGCGGAGCAGCTCCGGGCAGTGCTCGGGACGCGAGGTCAGGTCATTGCGGATTTCATTCCGCAGCTCGAGCTGATCATTGGCAAGCAGCCGCCGCTCGACGCATTGACGCCCGCCGAGTCGCGGAACCGTTTCAATGCAGTGTTCCACGATTTCGTCTCCATCTTCGCCAGCAAGGGCAGGCCGGTCGTCCTCCTCATCGACGATCTGCAGTGGGCAGACCTGGGTAGCCTCGATCTCCTGCAGCACCTGCTCACACACCCGAAGGCGGCGGACCTCCTGGTGGTCGGCAATTACCGTGACGGGGAGGTGGACGATACGCACCCGCTCGCGGCGACGCTCAAGGCGGTGAGGGACGCCAAGATCCCGATCACCTCGCTGACGCTGGCTCCGCTCGACCCCGTGGAGATCGTCGATTTCCTGGTCGACATGTTCGCGGGCGAGCGCGCGCAGGTCGAGCAGCTCGCGACGCTGCTGTGGTCGAAGACGGAGGGGAACCCCTTCCTGCTCACGCAGGTCCTCGGCGCCCTCCACCAGGAGCACCTGATCCATTTCGATCTGAAGACGTGGTCGTGGCACTGGAACGTCGAGCAGATCGAGGGTCGCGAGATCACGGACGAGCGGGTCGACCTGGTGATGACGAAGATCACCCGGCTGCCCACGGACACCGAGGACGCGCTCAGGCGGGCGGCGTGCATCGGGAGGGAGTTCACGCTGCAGCTCCTCGGTACCCTGTGCGGCAAGACGCCGGAAGAGGTGCGGCAGGCGCTGCAACCGGCGCTCGCGGCCGGGCTGCTGCTCCAGAGGCCGCAGGGCTACAGGTTCCTGCACGACCGGGTGCAGCAGGTCACGTACTCCCTGATCCCCGAGGAGGAGCGGGCGGCAGTGCACCTCGATCTCGGCCGGCATCTCCTCGCGAGCACGCCCCCCGAGGAGGTCGAGGGCAGCCTGTTCGAGATCGTGAACCAGCTCAACCTGGGGGCGTCGCGGATCATCTCCGCCGAGGAGCGGCGCCTCGTCGCGGCGCTGGATGCGCGCGCGGGTCACAAGGCCAAGACGGCCACGGCGCCGCGGATGGCCACGACCTACCTGACGACGGGGCTCTCGCTGCTCCCCGAGGAAGGCTGGGAGGTCGACCCCCCCCTCGCCTTTCGCCTCCACCGCGAACTCGCCGAGTGCGAGTACCTGAACGGTCGCTCCGCGGAGGCCGACCGGCTCACGGAGGTGCTGCTCCAGCGGGCCAGGACGAACATCGAGCGGGCCGCGGCGTGTCGCCTGTACATCGCGCTGAGCACGGCGCGCATGGAGAACCAGCTCGCGCTGGAGAAGGGGGTGGAGTGCCTGCGGTCGCTGGGCATCGAGCTGTCGCTCACGCCCGGTGAGGACGACATCTTCGCGGAGGTGGAGGCGATCCGGGCGGCCCTCGCGGGGCGCGCCATCAAGGATCTCCTCCACCTGCCGGCGATGGAGGACCCGGAGGTGATCGCCATCATGGAGATCCTCTCCAGCCTCTACGCGGCCGCAGTGTACGTGCACCCGCCGCTGGCGCACGTGGTCATCACCAGGATGGTGCGCCTCAGCATCCAGCACGGCAACACAGCGGCCTCGTCGCACGGCTACGTGACCTACGGGCAGGCGCTCTGCGGGCGCTTCGGCGCCTACCGGGAAGGGTACGAGTTCGGCAAGCTCGCCTGTGACCTGGCGGTGAAGCCGGGGTTCGGCGGGTTCGTGTCGGAGGTGATGGGCCTCTTCGGGGCGTCGATCCTGGTCTGGACGCGGCACGTGGGGGAGGCGCTCGACTACTTCCGCCTCGGGTTCCAGAGCGGGCGAGAGCTGGGCAACCTGCTCTACGCCTCGTCGAACCTGCTGCAGTACGTGATGCTCTCCTTCTACAAGGGGGACCCGCTCGCCACAGTGCTCGAGGGGACGGTGCCCGCGATCCAGTTCGCGAACCAGGCGAACCTCGCGTACGTCTCCGAGATGGTGCTGGGCATCCAGCGCGTCATCTACGCGCTGCGCGGCGCGACCGCGAGCGTCGCGTCGCTGAGCGGGGACGGCTTCGACGAGGCGGCCTTCCACGCGCACCTGGAGGGGGCGCAGGTCCCGCTGGCCCGCTACTGGTACTACGTGTACGTGGTGCAGGCGCGCTACCTGGGGGGCGACTACCCGGGCGCGCACGCCATGGCGAAGCTCGCCGAGAGCCTGCGCTGGGCGACCCTGGCGGGTGTCCACGACGCGGACCACCACCTGTTCGCGGTGCTGAGCGCCACGGCGTTGCTGGGCGACGCGAGCGAGGAGGCGCGCGCGGAGTACCAGGCCTCCCTGGCGATGCACGAGGAGAAGCTCCGGGGCGTCGCCGCACTGTCGGCCGAGAACTTCGAGAGCAAGCACGCGCTCGTGGCGGCGGAGATCGCGCGGGTGGAGGGGCGGGATCACGACGCGGCGCGGCTCTACGACAAGGCCATCCGGGCGGCGCGCGCCTCTTCGTTCGTGCAGGACGAGGCGCTCGCCTGCGAGCTGGCGGCGCGCTTCTACCTGTCGCGGGAGTTCGCGGTGATGCCGTCGGCGTACATGATGGAGGCGCGCAAGGCCTACGAGCGGTGGGGGGCGACGGGCAAGGTGCGGCAGCTCGAAGCGCTGTATCCCCAGCTCCTGGAGCGGCCGCGGGGGAGCGCGCCGGTCGCCAGCGACGACGCAGAGCCCATCGACACGCTCGCCGCGGTGCGGGCGTCGGCGGCCATCTCCAGCGAGATCGCGCCGGATCAGCTCCTCGCCACGCTGATGCGCATCCTCGTGGAGCACGCGGGGGCCCAGCGGTGCTGCCTTTTGCTGCCCTCGCAAGCAGGGCTGACCCTGGCCGCGGAGACCACCCTCGATCACGCCGGGGTCCGGGTCCACCTCCCCACGTCGCGCAGCACGCCGTCGGCCGTGACGCTCCCGCTTTCGGTTGCGTACTACGTGCAGCGGACGCGCGAGAAGCTCGTCCTCGACGACATCCAGGTGCAGCTCATGTTCGCGGACGACCCCTACCTCTCGCGCTCGCTGCCGCGCTCGATGCTGTGCACGCCCATCCTCCGGAGGGGCGAGGTGGCCGGCATCCTGTACCTGGAGAACCGGCTGGTGCGCGGGGCGTTCACGCCGCGGCGGCTGGCGCTCCTCGAGTTCCTGGCCGCGGTCTCGCTGGAGAACGCGCTCCTCGCCGCGGACCTCGCCAAGGAGTCGGCGGAGCGCACGCACGTGGAGCAGACCCTGCGCGAGAGCGAGGAGCGGCTGCAGCGGCTCGTGGAGACGGCCAACGTGGTCCCCTGGGAGGTGAACACGGCGACGGGGCGGTTCACCTACGTCGGCCCCCAGGCGGTGGTGATGCTGGGGTATCCGCAGGAGCGCTGGTACGAGGAGGGGTTCCTCCGCGAGCACGCGGCGCCCGGTGACTTCGAGCGGGCGCGCGCCCACCTGCAGGACCCGCGCGGCGGGCTCGACTTCGACCTGCGCCTGGTGGCCGCGGACGGGCGCACGGTGTGGCTCCACAACGTGGTGAGCGCGCCGCGGAGCGATGGCAGCGGGGTGGTCGGCGGGTTCCTGTTCGACGTGACCGAGCGGAAGGCCTACGAGGCGGACCTGCAGGAGAAGCTCGAGATCATCGAGGCGCAGCAGGCGTCGATCCGGAAGCTGTCGACGCCCATCATCGCGGTCTGGAAGGGGGTGCTGACCATGCCGGTGCTCGGTTCGCTGGACGCGCAGCGGGCCGAGCAGATGATGGAGGTGGTGCTGGAGGAGGTGACGCGCACGGGGTGCCGCCACATGATCATCGACCTGACCGGCGTGGAGGCGGTGGACACCGGGACGGCGTACCACCTGATGAAGATCTCCGACGCCATCCAGCTCCTCGGCGCCCGGAGCGTGGTGGTCGGCATCCGCCCGGAGGTCGCGCAGACCATCGTCGCGCTCGGGGTGGATCTGTCGTCCGTGGTGACCCTGGCGAACCTCCGCGAGGCGCTCCTCGAGTGCATGCGGCTCGAACGCGAGGCCGCAGGGCGCACCCGGGCGTTCCGCGCGCGGGGCGGGGCGGCGCGCCGGGTGCCGTAGGGGTGGGAGCGGTAGGCGGGGGTTCCGGGCTCAGGAGCGCGACGGGAGGACCAGGTGGTCGCGCAGGCGCGCAGCCATGGCCGAGACGTGGGGCTGGAAGTTCATGGTGATGTGGTTGCCTGGCACGGTGTGCACCTCGACGCCCCCCGCGGCCATCTCGCTCCAGCCGATCTCGGGGTGGGGAGGGTTCCAGGCGTCGCGCTCCCGGGCCCGCAAGAAGAGGATCTTGCCGGGGTAAGGCGCTGGCGTGTAGCGGCGGAGCGCCCGGACGCTCGCCTGGAACACGTCGAGCAGGCGGCGCAGGTCCGGCAGGTCGGCGTCCTGCGGGAGGCCTGCCGTGCGGCGTCCGAGCTCCAGGAAGCGCCGCAGCCGCGCGTTGCCGTCGAGGGCCCGGAGCGTGTCCGCGGAGATGTCCACGCCGGTGCCCACGCGCAGGAGATAGGCGAGGCTCAGCGCTTCGTCGTCCTCGATGCGCTCCTCGGGGAGGCGCCCGGGAAGAGCGCAGTCGATGACCGCGAGCAGCGCGACCTCTTGTCCCGCGGCGCGCAGCGCGCTCGCGATGCCGAACGCCACGGCGCCGCCGAAGGATGAACCGCCGAGGTGGTACGGGCCCACCGGCTGGAAGGCGCGGATCGCGGCGGTGTAGTGGTCGATGAGGGGCTCCATCCGATCGAAGGGAGCCTCGCCCTCTTCCAGTCCCACGGCGCGCACACCTGCCACGGGTTGGTCGGCGCCGAGCGCCTGCACGAGCTCGCGGTAGAAGTAGGTGTGGCCGCCGGCAGGGTGGATCAGAAGGAGTGGAGGCCGACCGGGAGCCCCGCGCTGTAGTTCCAGGATCTCGGGCGGGAGCGCGACCTGCTCGGGCGCGCTGGATTCGCCGGCGAAGAAGCGCGCGAGGGCCGCGATGGTGGGCGCCTGGAGCAGGGCGTGCTGGGTGAGCGGCACGTTGAACGCTTTGCGCAGGCGGGCGAGGAGCTGGACGGCCATGAGGGAGTCGCCCCCGAGGGCGAAGAAGTCGTCGTTCACGCCCGCGTCCATCCCGAGGACGTCCTGGAAGATGGCCGCGACCTGCCGCTCGATCTCGTTGCGGGGTGCGCGGGGTGGCACGGAGGTCGCGGGGCGGGCAGGGGTGGCGGCGGGCCGGCCATGGTCCGGGGTCTGTCGGGGCGCGCTCCCCTGCGGTGCTCGTGCCCTGGGGGGACAGGCTGCCTCACGCGCCGCTGGCGCGAAGGACTCCTGGGCGAGGAGCAGCGTGCAGTCCGTCTTGCGCTGCCGCTCTGGAGAGGGTGGGCAGACCTCGACGAACGGGAACCCGACGGAGCGCAGGACGCCTGCCCATCCTTCGGGGCTCATGAAGGGAGAGCTGGGGCGGAGCTCCTCGTCGGCGAAGTACCACCAGCCGACCTCCAGGCCCCAGATGAGGGTGTACCAGCGCGGCGCCTGGGTCGTCTCCATCAGGAGCAGGACGCCGCCGGGCGCCAGCAAGCGCTTCAGGTTGGCGAGGCTGTCGGTCACGGAGAGGGTGGCGTGGACGACGTTGTAAGCGATGACGAGGTCGTACGCGCCCTCGTCGTGGCCCTGAGAGGCGGGATCGCGCGAGACGTCCAGCATGCCGAAGCGCATGAAGTCGAGGCCCTCGCGCGCGGCCCGTTTCTCGGCCTGGACGAGGAAGTAGCGGCCGAGATCGGTGAAGTGGTAGTCGACGTCGCGGCCGCGCAGGGCGGGCATGAGCCTGAACGTCACCGCGCCGGTGCCGCCCCCTGCCTCCAGGATCCTCAGCTTCTTCCCGGGAGAATGCTCGAAGAGCCGCACCACGAGCTTTTCGAGGAGCGCGTAGTAGGTCGGCTGGCCCGAGAACCTGACCGAGTTCTCGATGCTGGGGCGCAGGAAATCGGTGCTGCCATCGGGGTGGAGCACGCCGATGGGATCGATGCGCCCGGTGAGCGCGTCTCCGTAGTGCGCGACGCAGTGGTCGAGGACGCGAAGGTCCGCGTCGAGGTCGGGGTAGCGCCGACCCAGCTCGGCGCGGAGCGGGGCAGGGTCGCCGATGGCGGCGGCGTCCTTCAGGATCTCGACCCGATCGCCGTCGAGCTGGAGGATGCCGTCCTCGGCGAGGGTCTCCAGGAAGAAGGTGAAGAACTTGCGGAACTTGGGGATGATCCCCAGCCTGGTGACCAGCTCGTTCCGGTCGTAGGTCCTGCCGGGCGCGAAGACGACGCCGCTGTCCTGCAGGAAGCGGGCGATGTACCGGGAGCACAGCTCCGCAGCGCCGCGCTCGAAGCCCTCCGGGAAGTGCTCCCAGGGGGATTCGGCCTCGGCCGCGTCGGCGAGGCGCACGATCGCTTGCTGGTCGCTCTCGAGATGGACGCCGATGCGCACCTCGGGGGAGGGCGTGGCCGGTGGCGGTGCAGCAGCGTCGAGCCAGTGGCGTTGCCGCTCGAAGGGGTAGGTGGGGAGCGGGACGCGCCGCCGGCGTTCGTCTGCATAGAGCGCCGCGCTGTCCAGGGGAACGCCCTCGATCCAGCACCTGCCCGCCGCTTCGAGCATCGAGGCCAGCTCGGAGCGGGACCTGCCAGCGCCGGTGAGCGAAGGGATCACCACCTGACCCGAGGCGCTCTTCCCCGACTGCTGCGCGAGCGCGGTGAGGGTCCGCCCGGGTCCCACCTCGATCAGGACGGCGCGTGGGATCTGCTTGATCTGGTCGAGCGTGGCCCCGAAGCGCACGGTCTCACGGAGGTGCCTGCCCCAGTAGGCAGGATCCACCGCCTCCTCGGGGGTGATCAGGCGGCCGGTGAGGTTCGCGTAGAAGGGGATCGTCGGCGCGCTCCGCGGGATGCGTGCGACGAGCGCCGAGAAGGGCTCGACGATGGCGTCCATGGCGCGGGCGTGGAAGGCGTGCGAGGTGCGCAGCCGGCGGGCACCGATGGCGCGTGCTTCGAGGCTCCCGGCGAGGCGCGCGATGGCGTCCTCCGGGCCCGCGATCACGCACCGCTCCGGACCGTTGACCGCGGCGAGGGAGAGGTCGTCTCCGAGCAGGGCGAGCGCCTCGTCCTCGGGGAACGGCACGGCGAGCATGGCGCCTCCGGGGAGGGCCAGCATCATCCGGCCACGCGCGGCCACGAGGGCCAGGGCATCCTCCAGGGAGAACACCCCGGAGAGGCAGGCTGCGACCAGTTCGCCGAGGCTGTGCCCCACCATGAGGGTTGGCTCCACGCCCCACGCCTTCCAGAGCTGCGCGAGCGCGTAGGAGGTGGTGAAGAGGGCGGGTTGCGCCAGCGACGTCTGCTGGAGCCGCGCCGCGGCGTCGGCGTCGTCCGGGGAGGCGTGGAGCGCGGGGCGGATGTCGAAGCCCAGGTGGGGCGTCAGGATCTCGGCGCAGCGATCCACCGCCCGGCGGAAGGCAGGCTCCGCCTCGTAGAGGTCGCGGCCCATCCCCGGGTGCTGGACGCCCTGGCCGGGGAACATGAACACCACCGGCGGCACCTCGGGAGCAGCCTCCCCCGAGAAGACCTGCTGGGGGGCCTGTGCTTCGAGGGCGCGCGCAGCGTCGAGAGCGCTGGAGGCGACCAGCACGCGGCGGTGGGCGAAGGCCTTGCGACCCACCTGGAGCGTGTAGGCGATGTCAGGGAGCGGGGTCGCGTCCGCGCCGTCCAGGTGACGCGCGAGCGCCGCAGCCGTGGCGTCGAGGGCGGCGGGAGACCTGGCGGAAAGGGTCAGGAGCTGGAAAGGACGCGAGGGTCCCGAAGGCGCCGCCGGAGGCGCCTCTTCCAGGATGGCGTGCGCGTTGGTGCCGCCGATCCCGAACGAACTCACGCCGGCGCGGCGGGGCGCGTCGCCTTGTCTGGGCCACGGGGACAGCGTGGCGTTGACGTGGAACGGGCTGCTGGCGAAATCGATCCGCGGGTTCGGCGTCTCGAAGTGGAGGCTCGGGGGTAGCTCGCGGTGCTCCAGCGCGAGCGCCGTCTTGATGAGCCCAGCGACCCCGGCTGCCGCGTCCAGGTGCCCGATGTTCGTCTTCACGGACCCGATGGCGCAGCGCTGGGCGCCCGGGGAGCTGGCCTGGAAGGCCTGGGTGAGCGCGGCGATCTCGATGGGGTCGCCGACCGGCGTGCCCGTCCCGTGCGCCTCGATGTACCCGATCGACCCGGCGTCGATGCCCGCCATGGCCAGGGCCTGCAGGATGGCAGTCATCTGGCCCTCCACGCTGGGCGCGGTGAAGCCGACCTTGCCGGCGCCGTCGTTGTTCACGGCGACGCCACGGATGACCGCCCGGATGGGGTCGCCATCTGCGAGCGCGTCGGAGAGCCTGCGGAGGACCACCACCCCGACGCCGTTGCCGCTCACGGTCCCCCGGGCGCTCGCGTCGAAGGCGCGACAATGCCCGTCGGGCGAGAGGATCATCCCCTCGCGGTACAGGGTGCCCTTCCGCTGCGGGATGGCGATGGCCGCGCCGCCCGCGAGCGCCATGTCGCACTGGTAGACGAGCAACGCCTGGCACGCGAGGTAGACCGCCACGAGGGAGGTCGAGCACGCGGTCTGCACGTTGAGGCTCGGACCGCGCAGGTCGAGCTTGTACGAGGTGCGGGTGGCGAGGAAGTCCTTCGCCGTCGCGATGTCCACCTGGTAGCGGTCAGCCAGGTCCCCGCGCAGCGCGGCGAGCCCGGCGTGATCGAGGTAGGTGCTCTCGCTCGATCCGGCGTAGACGCCGACCATGCCGCCCTCGGCGTCGCGGGCGTGCCCTGCGCTCTCCAGGGCTTCCCAGGCGCATTCGAGGAAGAGGCGGTGCTGAGGGTCGGTCAGCGCGGCCTCGCGCGGCGTCATCCCGAAGAACGAAGCGTCGAAGTCCTCGATGCCTTCGAGGACACCGCGGGCGCGCACGTAGGCGCTGTCCCCGCGCACGGCGGACGGCACGCCTGCCGCGGCCAGCTCGGCGTCCGTGGCCGTGGAGATGCTCTCCACACCGTTCCGCAGGTTCTGCCAGTAGTCGTCGACGTTTCCCGCCCCGGGAAAGCGCCCCGACATACCGATGATCGCGATCCCTTCGATGATTTCCTTATCCACGGCGCATCCTCCATCCTGCTGCCTGGTTGCGTGCTCGTTGCATGGCGACTCGGGCAAGCACCGCCCGGTCGTGGCTCTCCTGGGCCAGCGCCAGCCGGCCCGAAGCGTCGTTGCTGGTCCCGCTGCGCTCACCTTCGAGGTGCTCCGCGAGCGAGGCGACCGTGGGGAACTGGAACAGCGCGGTCACGGGCACGGTCGACCCGAGCGCACGCTCCAGCCTGGCGTGCACTTCCCCCATGAGGAGAGAGTGCCCACCCAGGTCGAAGAAGTTGTCGTGAAGCCCGACCACCGGGACCCGCAAGACGCTCTGCCAGATCGAGGCGATGAGCGCGGCGAGTCCCTCCGGAGGCGGGGCGCTGGTGGTCGGGCGCCGCTCGCCTGCGGGCCGGGGAACGGGGAGGCGCGCCCGGTCGATCTTGCCTCCTGGGCTGACGGGGATCTGGTCGATCACCGTGATCACGCTGGGGACCATGTGCGCCGGCAGGCGACCCCGCAGGTGGGTCTTCAGCGCATCCGGCAGGGTCTCCCTCGGCTCCGTCGCGTCCACGCGCGGGACGATCCAGGCGACGAGGTGAGGCTCTCCCGGGCTCAGCTCCACCCGGCCCACCACCGCGGCGCTCACCGCCGGGTGGAGCGCGAGGGCGGCCTCGATCTCGCCGGGCTCGATGCGGAACCCGCGCAGCTTGATCTGCTCGTCCACCCGGCCGATGAGCTCGATCTCGCCATCTCCTCGCCAGCGCGCCCGGTCCCCCGTGCGGTAGAGCCGACCTCCTCCCGTGGGGTCCGGGACGAAGCGTGTCGCCGTGAGCGCTGCGCGCCCGAGGTAGCCGTGGCCCACGCCCACGCCGCCCAGGTAAAGCTCCCCGGGCACCCCGATGGGCACGGGCTCCAGGCGCTCGTCGAGCACGAGGCAGCGCACCTCGGGCAGGGCACGCCCCACGGTCGGCCGCTGCCCGTCCGGCGCGCAGGAGGCCACCGTCGCGCAGATGGTCGCCTCCGTGGGACCGTAGGCGTTGAAGAACCGACGGCCCGGAGCGAAGCGCGCGACGAGCTGGGGCGGGCACGGCTCGCCTCCCGCGATGATCGTGGTGAGGGGGAGCGCTTCCGTGTCCACCGGCGCGCCGTCCGCCGAGAGCGCCGCGAGCGCCGAGGGCGTCAGCAGCGTGACGGTGACGTGCTGCTCACGCACCAGCCGGCGCAAGGCCGGGCCTGGCAGCAGCGCGCTCGCCGGGGCGAGCACCAGCGTCGCCCCCGCCGGGAGGGCCATGAGGATCTCCATCGCGGAGGCGTCGAAGCAGATCGAGGCGAACTGCAGGACGCGGCTCTCGGGGCGGATGCCGAACGCCTGGATCAGCGCCGGGGCCAGGTTGCACAGGCCGCGGTGGGGCACGAGCGCCCCCTTGGGCCTGCCTGTCGAGCCCGAGGTGTAGATCACGTAGGCGATGTCGTCGGGACTGACGGCGACGTCCGGTGGCGTCACGGGCTGGGCGTCGATCTCGGCCAGCGCCTCGTCGAGCAACACCACGCGCGCCCCGTGAGCGGGCAGCACCCCGACCGTGCGCCGCTCCGCGAGGAGCAGGGGGAGCGCAGCGTCCTCGATCATGAAGGCGAGGCGGGCGCTGGGGTAGACCGGGTCGAGCGGGACGTAGGCGCCGCCGGCCTTGAGGATGCCGAGGAGGCCCACCAGCATGGACAGGGAGCGCTCCAGGCACAGCCCTACCCGGGTGCCGCGGTGCACGCCGCGCGCGCGCAGGAGGTGGGCGACCTGGTTGGCGCGGGCATCGAGCTGCCGGTAGGAGAGGCGCTCGCCCTCGAAGACGGCTGCGAGGGCATCCGGGGTCCGCGCGGCCTGCGCCTCGACGAGGTGGTGCAGGCACCCCTCGGCCGGGGGGGCAGGGACCGCGTTCGAGAAGCGCCGGATCTCATCCAGCTCGGCAGCCGGCATGAGGGGCAAGCGCCGCCGCGCCAGGAAGAGCTCTATGGCGCGCCTGGACCTGAGCGACACCGGCGCTTCCAGGGCGGTGATCGCGCCTTCGAGCAGGGTGAGGTAGCGCCGGACCATGCGCGCGACCGTGGACGCATCGAACAGCTCCGTGCTGTGCTCCACGACCAGCGACATGCCGTCCTCCTGCTCCACGAGCTGGAACGTCAGGTCGAACTGGGACGTGCCGCGATCGAGGCTCGCGTGCTCCAGCCGCCAGCCTGCACCGCCCGGAGAAGCGAGCGGGTCACCTGCGAAGGCCACCTGGAAGAGCGGATTTTTGCCGGGGTGGCGCGGGGGCGAGACCGCCGCGACCACCTCCGGGAACGGCAGGTCCTGGTGGGCGTAGGCCTCGGTGGCAGCGTCGCGCACCCGCGCCAGCAGCTCCCGGAAGGGCGCGTCCTTGTCGACCTGGATCCGGAGCACCAGCGCGTTGACGAAGCACCCCAGGATGGAGGCCGAGCCTGGGAGGGTGCGTCCTCCGGCGAAGGTGCCGAGCACGACCTCGTCTCCCCCTGCGTGGCGCTGGAGAAAGGCCACGAACGCGGCCAGCAGCAGCATGTACCGGGTGACGCCAGCCTCTGCCGCCACCACCCTGGCACGCATCGAAAGCTCCGACGAGAGCTGCCACTTCCTGCTCTCGCCGCGCAGGGACAGCGCGCCCGAGCGGGGGCGATCCGTGGGCAGCGCCAGCTCGGGCAGACCCGCGAGGCGCTCCTGCCAGTAGGAGACGAGCCTCGGCCGCGAGGTCTCCAGGGTGGAGAGCTGCCAGGCGCAGTACTCCGACTCCTGGAGCGGGAGCGCCGGTCGGATGTCCTCCCGGCCCGCGCGAAGGGCGTTCACCTCGGCTTCCAGCTCCGAGAAGAACACCCGGACGGCCAGGCCATCCAGGATCAGGTGGTGGTAGGTCACGAACAGGCGGTGCTCGCCCTCCTCCCACCTCACGAGCGTGAAGCGGATGAGCGGACCTCCCTTCAGATCGAAGGGCCTGCGCGCGATCTCGGCCACCTGCTCCTGCGCGACGGAAGCGCGCTCGGCGGGTGAGAGCGCCCGGAGATCGAGCGCATAGATCTCCACCGGTGCATCCGCGAGCACCCGCTTGTATGGCTGGCCCTCTTGCTCGACGAAGACGCAGCGCAGCACCTCGTGGCGCTGGACGAGGCCACGGAGCGCCTGTCGCAGCAGGGGCTCGTCGAGGAGGCCTCGGGGGCGGATGACGAACGTCTCGTTGTAAGCCGGAACCTCCGGGGCACGACGCTGCTGGTGCCAGAGCTGGGCCTGGGACGACGAGAGCGGAAGCAGTCTGTTGCGCGGAAGAGGGGGAGGAGGCGAAAGAACGCTCGCTTCGCTGCAAGCGAGCTGCTCGACGAGCTTGGCCAGCTCGGCGAGCGTCCCGGCTGCAAGTAATGCACGGAACGGCAGGTCGACCCCTAGCTCCTGCTGGATGCCCCAGAGGATGCCGGCCGCCGAGAGCGAGTCGCCCCCGGAGGCCAGAAACCCGTCATCCAGCCCGACGCTGGGGAGCCGCAGCGCCTCGGCGAAGAGCCGCGCGAGCACCCGCTCGACCTTCGTCTCGGGGACCCGCCCGATCTTCACCTCCACGCGCGGCGCCGGTAGCGCACGCAGGTCGACCTTGTCGTTGGCCTGGAGGGGCAAGCGCTCCAGGAAGACGAAGGCCGCCGGCACCATGTACTCCGGCAGGTTCCTCAGCAGGGATTGCTTCAGGCCTTCGGCCGTCAGCACCCGGCCCTCGTGCGGCACCACGTAGGCGACGAGCTGCTTCGCGTCGTGCTCACCCCGGGCGACGACGACCGCCGTGGAGACGCCTGGCAAGCTCTCCAGGTGCATGACGATCTCGCGCGGCTCGATCCGGTGCCCCCGGATCTTGACCTGATCGTCGACCCTCCCGAGGTACTCGGTGTCTCCGTCTCCTCGGCGCCGGACCCGATCACCGGTGCGGTAGATGCGGCGCCCGTCCGGGAACCACGCGAGGTAGCGATCCGCGGTCAGGCCAGGACGGCGGAGATACCCCCGGCCGAGCCCCTCGCCCGCGATGAACAGCTCCCCCACCTGTCCCTCTGGCACCGGCCGAAGATCCTGATCGAGGACCAGGTACTGCATGTCCGGCAGGGGTCTTCCGATGAGGCTACCCACGTCGGACTCTGCGTCCTCACGCGCGATGCGCCGGAACGAGGAGGCCACGGTGATCTCGGTGGGACCGTAGGCATTGAAGAGATGCGGCAGGCCGTCCCCGAAGCGGTCGAACCACGGAAGCAACGAGGCGAAGCTCAGCATCTCGCCCCCGATGGCGATGGCGCGGAGCGCGTAGTCCGCCGGGTTCGACAGGATGATCGGCATGAGCTGCCGGAAGACCGAAGGAGTCAGGAGCAGCGAGGTGACCCGTCGCTCCTGGAGCAGCCTCGCGAACCGGTGAAGCGCCCTGCAGTCGTCGAGGGAAGCCAGGGCGAGCTGCGCGCCGCGGAGGAGCGCCCCCCACATCATCCACACCGAGGCATCCCAGAAGAAGGAGTTGAACAGCGCCACCACATCCTGCGCCTCGATGCCGAGGCAGGGCTGGATGCCACGGATGAACCGCACGGCATTGTGGTGGGTAATCATCACCCCCTTGGGAGTCCCGGTGGACCCGGAGGTGAACATGACATAGGCCAGATCGTCGCTCGAGCCCTGCCCCCCTGGCGCCTCGACCGGTTCTCTCGCAATGATGTGGGCGTGCTCGTCGACGAGCACGGTCCGCACCGAGGATGGCCAGGAACGACCGATGGCGCCCGAAGTGACGACCACGGAGGCCTGGGTGTCGGAGAGGTAGGAGGAGAGGCGCTCGTCGGACTGCGCCGGATCGAGCGGCACGTAAGCCCCCCCCGCCTTGACCACGCCGAGGATGGCCACCACAAAATCCTCGGACCGATCGAGACAGATGATGACGAGGCTTCCACGCCCGACGCCGAGACCCTGCAGATGGTGCGCAAACCGATTGGAGGCCTCGTCGAGCGCGCGGTACGAAAGGGTTCGATTCTCGAACGATACCGCCACCTTGTCAGGCCACTGGGCAGCCTGAATGGTGAAGAGTTCGTGAAGGCGAAGCCTCCTGGAGACGGAGGACGCCACCAGCAGTGGTGATTCCACGTGTCCCATGCAACCTCCCGATGAACCGAGGGCGACAATAGACACGCGAGCGCGACGAATCGGCGGAGCGTACGTCGAGCCCACGCTCCCCCCCTATCGGACAAGGGTAAGATTGGTCTCAACTCTGTCAAGAACACTCACGTTGCTATGACAGAACTGTTTATGGGCCACCGAATGGGTCCCTTGCAGCCGATTGACCGACTTCGTCGGACAGATGTCCGCATCCACTGACCTGTGGCGCGCTGTATGGACAACGGTGGCGCGTGGGGCAGGAGGAGCAGGAGCGTCACCCCCGGGATGCACGCCTGCAAGTGATTACGTGCACTTGGAGCCCCTCCGAATGTCCCGTCGCCGGGCTGCATGGGGGAGTCGACCGTCCATGCTGCTCTGGCTTGAGCGTGAGCAGCGCACTTTCGCCTTCATGCCTCGGCAGGTGCGCGACGCCTTTCCAGTCAGCTCTTCGGTCCGACTTCGTTCGGCGCTCTTGCCGTCACCCCTGGCCGTGCGGGTGGTTGCCCCGCGGAGTGACGATCTCGTCTTCTTCGTCGTCCGGGTTCGCCAGGGGTGATGCAGAAGCCTCCGCAGGCGGCGGGCTCCAGGCCCCCGGATCCGGCGAGGGCGCGACCGGCGGCGGATGCCATGCGGGGGGGGCGCTGGGTGCTGGCGTCACCGAAGGCGGCGCCCACGCGGGATACCCTCCCGGCGCAGCTCCAGCGGGAGGCGTCCACGGAGAGGGGGCCACGGGCGCGGCCTCGCTGGGCGGGGGCGCCCAGGGAGAGGGGGCCACGGGCGCGGTCTCCACCGGTGGAGGTGTCCACGCGGGGGGCTCGCCGGGCGCGGGCCCCACCGGCCAAGGAGCAGGCCCTCCGAGGCTCGGTACCGAGGGGGCCTCATGGACAGGGGAGCGGAAGCCGATGCCCCTTGTCGCGACGATGTCCTCGTCTTCCTCCTCGGGCGTGCCGCCTGCCGCTCCAGGTAGCCCTCCGTCCGCAGCCAACGGGATCGCAGCCTCCTGCTCGGGCTCCGCAGGCGCGCCGTCCAGCACCTCGATCGCAGCGTCGTCGAGAAGCTCGACGGCGTCATCGTCCACGGCTTCGAGCGCGTCTGCGCCCAGCTCTTCAGGCTCCCCCGCCCCTGCAGCGTTCTCCTCCAGGGGCTCCGGCTCTCCCGCGGCCTCCGGCTCGACCACCGACATCCCCTCCGCGGGGGGCGGGACGGAGAAGCCAGCCTCGGAGGGAGCATTGAAGGAGCGGGGTCCCCCGCCGGCTTCACCCGGGAACACG
The DNA here is from genome assembly GCF_000601485.1 of Chondromyces apiculatus DSM 436. Lineage (GTDB taxonomy): Bacteria > Myxococcota_A > Polyangia > Polyangiales > Polyangiaceae > Chondromyces > Chondromyces apiculatus. Next base: position 345,630 of record NZ_ASRX01000002.1, on the reverse strand, counting down.
ATGGGATGCCCGACGAGCTCCACACCGACCCGGATCCGCGCCGTCTTCAGGGCGCCCTCGTCGCTCACGGCGAAGTTTCCCCGCCACACCAGCGAGCAGGTCTGGCGGTCGGTGTCGATGTGCAGCGTATCGGCCCAGAGAGGCAGCCGCTCACCCTCTCGATCCCGATCGGGGTAGACACAGGCAAGGGCCCGGAGCCCAGGCAGACGGCTACGCACCATCGGCAGCGTGGGATGCATTCCCCCGAGCAAGATGCCCTCGGTTCCCTGGAGGAAGTCGAGGCGCTGGTCGGCAGGAGCGACCTGGTAGTACTCCCACGCGAAGCCCTCGGGGAACTCCAGCCGTGCGCCCTCGAACTGCCTCGGCTCCATGGAACCGAGCAGGCGCCGACGCACGGGCCAGTGGCGCGCCACGGGACCGAAGCACGCTGGCACCGAGGGATCCGTGACGTGGAGCAGGTTGGGAGCCCCCTGGCGTGGATCGACGCCGATGGGGTTCAGCTCCGGATGTCGCATCGCCCGCTCGTAGATCAGCGGGATGCGCTGGAAGGGCGCCGGCTCGGAGGGACGGCCGTCCCGATCCAGCGAGCGATCTCCATGCACGGAGATCGTCTTCGACAGCAGGACCTGCCCGTCCCGGTGCACGACCACCCGCGCTCCCGCGACGGAGGTGTGCATCCCGGGGGGAGCGTAGGCGTGCCCTGTGACGAGCAGCTCGGCTTGCCCGAGGTAGGGTGCCAGGTCGCTCCCCGCGCGCAGGCTGCAGTGCGAGTCCGCGTGGTAGTGCACCTCCTGCGACGCGAGGCCATCCGCGTCTCGCGGGGTCATCTCTCCCTCGGGGACGATGGCCAACGTGGCCTTGACGATCACCGACACGCGGATCTCGTCCGCACCGCGCACCCGCCAGACCACCGTCGCGTGCGACGTGGCGACATCCCCCACCTCGCCGATGCGCACTGGCCAGGAATCGCCACCGCCGATCATGGCGGCCGGATTACCACGCGCGCTCGGCTGCATCCAGTCTCCAGCACCGGTCGCGGACCGCCAATGTCAGATCGCGCAGTCGCGCAGTCGCTCGGGCGTGCTGCGGCGGGCATCTCCCCCGGAGCCCTGCACCTCACGCCGGATCGGCTGGGGGCGGCGTGTCCGGCACGGGCGCCAGCAGCTTCGTGGAGACGTAGAGGCGCGCCATGGACAGGATCCTGGCTTCCTGGGCTCCGTCGAGGAACACCTGCCCTGCCGTCCGTGAGTAGCTCATCAGGTTGTTCACCACGTCGCTGTGCCCGAGGCCGAAGTAGTGGCCCAGCTCGTGCGCGAGGACGCTCGGCATCGCGCTCGCCGCGACGATGACGTAGTGCCTGGAGGGCGTCTTCCGGTTCCGCCAGTGCACGCCCATCCGGTGCAGGCTCGGGTCGTCCACGTCACGCAGCGAGGCCACGATCATGACGTTGATCTGCTTCGGCGTGAGCGCGGCCACGAGCGCGTCCCGATCGCTCCGCGTCTCGAGACGCGCGTGGCCAGGCGCGAGGGTCCGGGTCGACACCGTGCGCAGGCGGATCCCGAGCGGCTCGAAGAGACGCTTGGCCTCGGCCATCTGGGCCTCGATCCAGGCCGTGTCCTGTACCGGTCGGCCCTGATCTTCCGCGACGGCGATGGATACCGGGAGCGGCGGGATGACTGCCGGCGCCGGGGATGGCTTGGCGGCGAGACCGCGTCGCGGTGACAGAATAAGTCCGGAAGCCAGCGCCAGAGCGCTGAGAAAGGTGCGGCGAGCGTTCATTGAAACCTCACCCATGCTACGCTCAGCAGCCTCCCCGATGCGAGAAGCGAGCTCCACCCTCGAACAGCTTCAGACGAAAACCGGCCGGGAATGGCCTCATCTCGCCCGGGCGCGCGAGCGCTCCCTGGAGACCCGCCGCAAGCTCGCGGAGCTGCTGCGCGCCCAGGATCCGAGCGACACCAGCATCGTGGTCTTCGGATCGCTGGCGCGGGGCGAGTACACCTCGGGCAGCGATCTCGACTGGACGCTCCTGATCGATGGTCAGGCCGACGAGGCCCACCACACCCAGGTTCGGGAGATCTCGCGGATCCTGAGCGCCGAGAAGTACCAGGAGCCAGGACCCACGGGCGTGTTCGGCAACTTCGCCTTCAGCCACCCCATCCTCCACCAGATCGGCGGACAGGACGACTCCAACAAGAACACGACCCAGAGGATCCTGCTCCTCCTCGAATCGATGGCCATCGGCAAGCAGGACGCGCACGAGCGGGTGCTCCGGCTGGTGCTCTCCCGTTATATCGAGGACGACCGCGGCATCCGGTTCTCCCGGAACAAGCCATTCCTCGTCCCCCAGGTGCTGCTCAACGATATCGTCCGGTACTGGCGGACCGTCACCGTCGATTTCGTCTCCAAGCAGCGTGAAGGCCGGGATGGGTGGGCGCTCCGCAACGCGAAGCTCCGCATGTCGCGCAAGCTCATCTTCGTGAGCGGGCTCCTCACCTGTTTCAGCTTCGTCCTCTTCGGCCAGCACGTGCAGCTCACGGACACCACCGGCAAGCCGCTGCTGCCGGCGCTGATGCGCGTGCTCCGCGAGCGGCTGGAGCGAACTCCGCTCGAGAACCTGGCCGAGGCGCTGCTCCGGCCCGCGGTGACGCCCGAGACCGGGCGGATCCTCTTCGACGCCTACGATGCCTTCCTCGGCGTCCTCGAAGACAAGGAGAAACGCAGCCAGTTGAAGGAGCTGCCCCTCAACGACGACATGGGCAAGAACCCTGTCTTCCGCGAGGTGATGGCCCTCGGGCGTGACTTCCAGAAAGGCCTCGATCGGCTCTTCTTCGGCGAGGACGACATCCTCTTCCAGCTCATCAAAACGCACGGGGTCTTCTGATGCGCGCGAGCGGCTTCTCCACCGGCGCCCTGGCCAAGGGGGACGTCCCCCACGCCCTGTCGCTCCTCGCGGACAGCGCGACCCGGGTCGTCGAGCTCTCCGCGCTCCGCCTCCACGAGGTCGCGTCGCTCCGCGCCGCCGCGCCCACGCTGGACCTCGGCCCTTACGATTACGTCTCGGTGCACGCCCCGAGCCGCTACGAGCGCAAGGACGAGCCCCTCGTCGTCGACGCGATGCTCGACCTCTCCCGGCGAGGCTGGCCGATCATCCTCCACCCGGACACCATTCACGACTTCGCCCCCTGGCGGCAGCTCGGCTCCCTGCTCGTCATCGAGAACATGGACAAGCGAAAGCCCATCGGGCGGACCGTCGACGAGCTTCATGCGGTGTTCGAGAAGCTCCCCGAGGCCTCCTTCTGCTTCGATCTGGGCCACGCCCGGCAGGTCGACTGCACCATGACCGAGGCCTACGCGCTCGCCTGCGCGTTCCGCCCCCGCCTCCGCCAGCTCCACGTCAGCGAAGTCAGCACCCAGAGCCGGCACGACCTGCTGAGCTGGGGCTCGGTGCGCGCCTTCCAGAAGGTCGCACCCTGGATCCCCAAGGAGACGCCGATGATCCTGGAAACCCCGGCAGTAGCGTCACAAATCCAGGCCCAGATCCGGATGGCTGCTGAAGCGTTGCCCTGCATTTGATCTTGCCAAGGTCAGGAGCCTCCCTATTCTCGTAAGCCATCAGGGTACGCGCACGCAGGACGGTGCGTCGCTCCTGACGAGGGAGAGGTGGCTATCGTGGAGTTCGGCGGTCTGGGCCCCCGCGACGTTCGCTATGCCGCATCACGCGCCTTGCGCGCGCTCTGGCGGCCAGCGCTGGCATTGACGCTCGCAGTCACTTCGGCGGCGTGCGCCTCCCGCGCAGTCGACCCTGCGACCACGGCCGAAGCAGAAGCCGCCTACCGCGACACGCTCGCGCGGTCGGCACGCCTCTGGAAGCGCGCCGAGACCCTTCGTGCCCAGGACCAGGCTGCGGCCATCCAGCTCTACGTGCTCGACGAGGCCGAGGCCACCGGCTCCCCTCCCCCTCTCCTCAAGAAGCGCCGCCGCGCCCTTCAGGTGGAGGCCGCCGCCCGCCGCGCGGAAGCCATCGTCGCCTACCGCGCGCTCGTCGACGCGCCGGACCTCCGGAGCGCCCCCGAGCGATCCCGCGCGCTGTTCGCGCTCGCGCTCTCGCTGCAGGATGCCGGCAAGGCCGAGGAGGCCAAGAAGCGCTACCGCCAGCTCCTCGAAGAGCACCCCGAGGCGCCGGCCACGCCCGAGGCCTACCTCGCCCTCGCGAACCTCGCCTTCGCCGACGGCGATCTCGACGAGGCCGTGTGGCGCTGCGACGGCAGCCTGCGCCGCAGCTCCGGCGCGGGGCTGCGCAAGAGGGCCCTCTACCTCAAGGCGTGGAGCCTGCGCGGCCTCGGGCGAAGCCACAACCGCGCTGCCATGGAGGCCCTGCGCGACATCGTGCGGATGCGCCGCTCCGATCCCCGCTCGCTGGAGGCGCAGATCGAGGACGCCGCCGCGCAGGAGCTCGTCAACCTGTACACGGACCACGGCGACCCCGACCAGGCCGAGGCCTTCTTCGCTGCCGCTGGCCCTCGCGGGGCCAAGCTCCTCGCCCTGGCGCGCTCGCGCGGCCTCGGGACGGGCCGCCGCCTCGAGCGGCTCGATCGCAAGATCTACTGAACACGGCGCCTCGCGCTTGCGGGTCGGGAAGCGACACCGCTACCGTACCGGCGGCGATCGGGCCTTCCCGGCCTGCTCGCTGGCCGCTCTTCGCTTCCGGCTCCCTGCTGGCGGCGCCGCGGCCCTCCTGACCGGATTGCACCCGAGGAAACGCCATGGCCACTCATCCCAAGCTCGTCGACTTCTTCCTGTCGCTCGGTGACAACGACCGCCTGAAGAAATTCCAGGCCGACCCCGACGCGGCCATGGACGAAGCAGGCCTGTCGGACGAGGAGAAGAGCCTCGTGCTCAGCGGCGACGAGGACCGGATCCGCAAGCTCATCGGCGACACGCCCCGCACGGCGGGCCTGCGCTTCGTCATGTCGGCCATGCCCAAGAAGCGCTGAGCGATGCCGTCGGGTGCGCTCACGGTGGTGGGGACCGGCATCCGCCTGATCACCCAGATCACCCTGGAGGCGCGCGCGGCCATCCAGGACGCCGAGAAGGTCTTCTACACCGCCGACGGCCCGGTGCAGCGGCGGTGGCTGGAGCAGCTCAACCCCACCGCGGAGAGCCTCGAGCACCTCTACCAGCTCGGCCGCGATCGGCTGAGCACCTACGACGAGATGGTCGAGCGCGCGCTCTCCGAGGCGCGGAGCGGCGTGCGGGTCTGCCTCGTGATGTACGGCCACCCCGGCGTGCTCGTGACCCCGGCCCACGAAGCGATCCGCAGAGCGCGGGCCGAGGGCATCCGCGCCACCATGCTCCCTGGCGTCTCCGCCGAGGACTGTCTCTTCGCCGACCTCGGGCTCGACCCGGGCGCCCGCGGTTGCCAGACCTTCGAGGCCACCGACTTCCTCGTCCAGCGTCGCCGCTTCGATCCCCGCAGCGCCCTCGTGCTCTACCAGATCGCCGCCATCGGCATCCGCGCCCACACCCTCGCGCTCCCCAACATCCACGGCCTCCGGGCCCTCACCGCTGCCCTGGTCGCCCACTACCCGTCCGAGCACGAGGCCATCGTCTACACCGCCGCCGAGTACCCCGGCTGCCCTCCGCTCCTCACCCCCACCACGCTCGATGCGCTCCCGGAGGCGACCGTCCTCCCCACGTCCACCCTCTACGTCCCGCCTCTCGACGAAGCTCCCGCCGATCCTGACGCCTACCTCGCGCTCGTCTCCCCCTAGAGGGTACGCAGTACCAGTACTCCGTTTCCCAAGTTCGTGTCGGGTCCTCGACTCGGCGTTCGAGCGAAGTCACGAGGGTAGCGACCAGCGGGAGCGTAGGGACCGAAGGTCCCTGATCCAGGGTACGCAGTACCTAGGTGGCCAGGTAGGCCATGGCTGCGCGCATCCCCGCTTCCAGCGGGACCGAGAGCCCTTCCTCGTAGAGGCCCTCGCCCTCCTTGCCGAGGGAAGCACGCAGCGCCTCCAGGATGCGCTCGAACCTGAGCCGCGAGGCCGGGTGGAGACCGATGGAGTAGGCCCGCTCCAGCGCCTGCTCCACGCCGAAAAAGCGCATCGCATCGGTCGACCGCCCCTCGCGCCAGGACAGCTCGGCGAGCCCCAGCAGCCCCCACGCGAGCTGCTCTTTTCGCGCGATCCCTTCCCAGCGCGCCAGACCCTCGCGCAGATCCATCCGCGCCGCGGCGAGATCCCCTTGCAGCAGCGCGTTGTCCGCCAGGTTCAACCACGCGCGCGCCGCCAGCTCCTCGTTGCCGAGCGCGCGCGCGAGGCTCAGCGTCTCCTCGTAGCAAGCCGCCGCCTGCGCGTGACGGCCCAGGAACTGCAGCGCGCCCCCCAGCGTGCTCAGCGTCTCTGCGACGCTCACCTGGGAGCCCAGCATCCGCTGCAACGACAGACCTTCCTGCAGGAGCCCCGCGGCCGCCTCGTACTCTCCCTGGAAGCACCAGGTCAGCCCCAGCGCGTGCAGCAGGACCCCGATCAGCCACCGGTCCCCGGTGCGTCGCGCCAGCGTCAGCCCTTCCCGCAGCGGCGTCACCGCCTGCTCGAACTCCAGCCGCGACCGGTGGTAGCGCCCCCGCTCGCTGCAGAGACGCGCCTGGATCCAGGGCTCCCCCGCCGCCCGGGCGCACGCGCTCCCCTCGTCGATCGCGGCGAGGGCTGCCGCGTGGTTCCCGCGCAGCAATTCCTGCTCTGCCACACCGGCCAGCGCGAAGGCGAGCCACCAGGGTTCCCCGCCGGCGCGGCAGGCCTCCAGCGCTCCCCCCGGTGAGAGCCAGTCCTTCTCGGGCCATGGCAGCAGCGCCGTCAACACCACCACGGCGCGCGCCCGCAGCGCAGGAGGGGTCGACGGCACCCGCGCGAGCAAGCGCGCCATCCTCGCGCTCCCCTCCGCCTGGTGACCGCGCAGGAACCAGTATCGCCCGAGCGCCGTCGCGAGCCGCAGGGCGAGCGTGGGATCGAGCAACCCCTCCCCTTCCCGCTCCGTCGCCGCTCGTCCTTCAGGTACGTCCGAAGGCGCGTCCGCAGGCCCGTCCACCGCGGTGTCTGCGAGCTCTTCCTCGGTCACGTCCACCACGGCGTCCAGCGCGGCCCGCACGTTGTCGTGCTCCGCGTCGAGGCGCCGGAGCTGGTCGAGCTGCGCCTCCTTCAGCAGCGAAGGCTCCAGCGCCTCGGCGAGCTTCAGGAAGTACGAAAGGTGCCGCGCGCGCGTCGCCAGCGCTTCGCCTGACTCGTCGAGCTTCTCCTTCGCGTAGTGCCGGATCGTCTCCAGCATCCGGTACCGGCCAGCGCCGGCGCGGTTCACCGCCACCACCAGCGACTTGCCCACGAGCTGCGCGACGATCTCGGTCACCGCGCCTGGCCGCAGGTCGAGCGGATCGCCCTCGAACGCGCACACCGCCTCGGCGGCCTCGGGCACCCACCCGCCCTGGAACACTGCGAGCCGGCGCAGCACGGCCCGCTCCGGCTCCGTGAGCAGCTCGTAGCTCCAGTCGATCAGCGAGCGCAGCGTGCGCTGGCGCCGCGACGCCGTGCGCCTCACGCTGTCGAGCAGCCCGAAACGGTCCTCGATGCGCGAGGCGATCTGCACCGCCGTCATCCCCCGCAGCCGCGCCGCCGCCAGCTCGATCGCGAGCGGGATCCCGTCGAGCGTCCGGCAGATGTGCACCACCGACGCGGCCACGTCGGAGGTCAGCGCGAAGTCGGCCTGCGCGGCGCGGCCTCGCTCCACGAAGAGCTGCACTGCCTCGCTCTTCTCCGCCCCCCCGATCTCCTCGTCTGCGGCGGGCACCGGCAGCGGCGACAGCTCCAGGATCGCCTCTCCCTCGATCGACAGCGCTTCCCGGCTCGTGGCGAGGACCCGCAGGCCTGGACAGCCGACGAGCATCGCCTCGGTCAGCTCTGCACAGGCGCCCACCAGGTGCTCGCAGTTGTCCAGCACGAGGAGCATCCGCCGCGGCCGGAGCTGGCGCAGCAGCGTCGACGAAAGGCTCTGCCCTGGCTCCTCCCGCACCCCCACCGCCCCGGCGATGGCCGCCGGGATCGAGGCCGCGTCGGGGACCGACGAGAGATCCACGAACGCCGCCCCGTCCTCGAAGGCGCCGACAAGCTCCCCCGCCACCCGGATGGCCAGCCGCGTCTTGCCGGTCCCCCCGGGGCCGAGCACGCTGAGGAGCCTTCCTTGCTGGAGCACCCGCCGCGCCTCGGCGATCTCGGCCTCGCGCCCGATGAAGCTCGTGAGCGGCGCCGGCAGCCCGAAGCTCACCGCGCCCGGCGCCTGCGACGTTTGCGGCGCCTGCGACTGCGCGCGCACCTCCAGCGTCGACCCATCGGACCTCGGCACCTCGCCGTCCACCTGCGAGGCCACGAGCACCGTCGGCGCGGCGGGGTGCGCGCGCGAGCTGGTCGCGCTCCCGTCCATGGACACCAGCATCGACCGGTGAATGGACGGGTCGTCCGGCAGCAGCGACAGGAGCGCCGCCAGCATCTCCTCCGCACGCTGGAACCGCGCCGCAGGGTTGATCTCCAGGGCCCGGCTCACCACTGCCGAGACGCCTGGCGGCACCCACGGCGCCACCTGCTCCAGCGCAGGCGCCGGGTCCGTGCAGATCGACACCACGGTCTCCCCCACCGCGTCTCGCTGGTGCGGCGCCTTGCCGGCGAGCGCCTCGTAGAGCACCACCCCGAGCGACCACAGGTCCGTCCGCTGGTCCAGCGTCTGCTGCCCCTTCACCTGCTCCGGTGACATGTACAGCGGCGTCCCCAGCATGCTCCCCGGCCTGGTCAGTGTCGCGGCGTCCTTCGAGGCCCACGGCGCGGCCCTCAGCTTCGCGATCCCGAAGTCCAGGATCTTCAGCGACAGCTCGCCGTCGTCCCGCTCGGCGAGGAACAGGTTCGCCGGCTTGATGTCCCGGTGCACCACGCCGGCCGCGTGGGCCCGCGCGAGCCCGCGGCAGGCCTGGACGGCGATGCGCAGGCAGACCATCGGCGGCAGCGACCCCAGCCTGCACAGGATCAGCGACAGGTCCTCGCCGACGAGCAGCTCCATGGCGATGTATGCCGCCCTGGCCGCCTCGTCGATCCCCACGTCGAGCACCTGAGCGATGTGCTGCGACTCGATCGCCCCCGCTGCCCGGGCCTCGATCTCCAGCCGCCCCACCGCGCTCGTGTCGGTCGTGGAGATGACCTTCACCGCCACCCGACGGCCGGTGCCGATGTGTCGCGCCTCGTACACGCGGCCCATCCCGCCCTGACCGATCTGGCGGACCAGTTGATAACGCCCGCCCAGACTCGTGCCGATCACGTGACCGCGGATCGTAGGCGAGCGCCCGGGCCGTCGGCAAGCAGCCCGATGGTCTCGACGTACTTCGCCACCTTTCGCCTGCTGGCAGGACGCGCCAGCGCCACGGCCGAGCCGGCCCCCACGTATCTGCCACGTTCACACGCATCTCGCGTGCCGACCTGCCCACGCATCGCGCGTGCCGGAAGTTTTTGTTATGCCCGCGGCACGGCGCCCACGTCGGCCCCCCTACGCCTCGGTCCACGTCGACGATCCGGGATCCCCTTGCTACCTTGAAGGATCGCTTTCGGGCGATGCAACGTCTGCTCGGGGGATGGAGGAAGCTGATGCGCGCGCCCTTCCCTGCCAGCAACTCGACCTCTCGTGCTGCACGGCGTGAGATCCAGCCTGGATCCATCCACCTGCCGCTCGTCCCGGCCGGGAGCGAGCGCGCCCTCACGCACGACGAAGGGTCGCGCCCTGCGCCAGATGCTCCCTTGACGGGCCACCGCATCCTCGTCGTCGACGACGATGTCGACGCCGCCGACAGCCTCGGCATGCTCCTCGAGCTGCTGGGCAACCAGACCCACATCGCCTACGACGGCATGAGCGCCATCGACGCCACCCGCACGTTCAGGCCCGAAGTGATCCTCCTCGACATCGGCATGCCGGGCATGGACGGCCACGACACCTGCCGCCACATCCGTCAGTCTCCCTGGGGGCAGGACGTCACCATCATCGCCCTCACCGGGTGGAGCCAGGAGCAGGCCCGCCGTCAGAGCCGCGAGGCCGGCTTCGACCTGCACTTCGTGAAACCCGTGGACCCGGACCACATCCTGGAGATCCTCGCGAAGCGAGGGATGCCGACAGCCCCTTGAGCCCACGTATGCTGCCCTCATGTCAGAGCAGCGTGCGCACAACTTCTGGGGATGGGGCTACGCCGATCGCTTCCCGGACCTCGACACCCGCCGCGGCCTCGGCGAGCAGGTAGGCGCCCTGCTCGGCGCCGGTCCTCTCGTGCCTCGCGACCCCCCCGCGCGCGACGCCATCACCCTCCCTGCTCCCCGCATCGCGCCCCCCTCCCCCCTCGCGCATCTCGGCTCTGCCGCTCCGCACGACCGGATCACCCACACCCACGGCCGCGGCTACCGCGACATCCTCCGCGGCTTCCGCGGCGACTTCGCCAGCGCACCCGACTGGGTCGCCTACCCCGCCACCGAACAGGACATCGAAGCGCTCCTCGCCTGGTGCAGCCAGGCCCGCATCACCGTCGTCCCCTTCGGCGGCGGCACCAGCGTCGTCGGCGGCGTGGAGCCCCGGCGCGGCCCTTCCTCCGAGGGCGTCATCTCCCTCGACCTCCGCCGCCTCGACCGCGTCCTCGACGTCGACCCCCTCTCCCGCGCCGCGCGCATCCAGGCGGGCGCCCGCGGACCTGCCATCGAGGCCCAGCTCGCGCCGCACGGCCTCACCCTCCGCCACTACCCCCAGAGCTTCGAGTTCTCCACGCTGGGCGGCTGGATCGCCACCCGCGCTGGCGGCCACTTCGCCACCCTGCACACCCACATCGACGACTTCGTGTCCTCGATCCGCATGCTCACGCCCGCCGGCGTCTACGCCACCCCCAGGCTCCCTGCCTCGGGCGCCGGACCGAGCCCCGACCGCCTCGCCCTCGGCTCCGAGGGCATCCTCGGCGTCATCACCGAGGCCTGGCTCCGCGTCCAGGCGAGGCCTCGCTACCGCGCCTCCGCGAGCGTCTCCTTCCCTGCCTTCGCCGAGGGGGCCGCCGCCGCGCGCGCCATCGCCCAGGCGGGCCTCTATCCCGCCAACTGCCGCCTCATCGACCGCACCGAGATGCTCCTCAACGGCGTCCCCTCCGACGGCGACGCCGTACTCCTCCTCGGCTTCGAGTCTTCCGACCACCCCCTCGGCCCCTGGATCGATCGTGCCCTCGCCCTCGCCGCGGAGCATGGCGGCCGCTGCCCCGAGGGTCCCCGGCTCCGTGACGACGGCGCCCGCGGTGCTGCCGCCGCCGCGTCCACCTACCGCGAGTCCTTCTTCCAGGCCCCTTACCTCCAGACCGCGCTGGTCAGCCTCGGCGTCATCGCCGACACCTTCGAGACAGCCTGCACCTGGGATCGCTTCGAGGCCCTCCACGCCGCTGTCCAGGCGGCAGCCCGCGAGGCCGGCGCGGGCGCCCTCGCCTGCCGCTTCACCCACGTCTACCCCGACGGTCCCGCCCCCTATTACACCTTCCTCGCCGCCGCCCCTCCCGGCGAGGAGATCGAGCGCTGGACTGCCATCCGCAACGCCGCCACGGACGCCCTCGCCGCCGCGGGCGGCACCATCACCCACCACCACGCCGTCGGCCGCCTCCACCGCCCCTGGTACGATCGCGAGCGCCCCGATCCCTTCGCCCTCGCCCTGCGCGCCGCCAAGCGCGCCCTCGACCCCCAGGGCATTCTCAACCCCGGCGTCCTCATCGATGTTTGAGTCTCCACGACGGGACCCGCGTCCCCTCGCCCCGCCGGGAGTGAATCCTGACGGGGCCCCACTCCCCCCGATCCACCTGAGGATTCCATCGCGCACTGCCGCTTCGGGCCTGACGCCCGTCGCCTCGGGAAGCGGACGATGTCCCCGGCCGCATGGGTGAGCCGGGAGCCTGACCCGACCCCTCGGCGCCTGCGCTCCCGACACACCCGCGCCGCCCGCGCGCGACGGAGCCGACGATTGCGTCTGCAAAGCACGCCTTGCAATCGTCTGCGGCCATTCTTGATCGATTGACAACCCGACCCCCGGGGTTAGAAACCAAGCCACGCTCCCCGCCTGCTTGCTGGCTGCCCACAATGCAGCCGCCCGCGGTGGCGCGTCGATGCCTGGGACATGCACGGCGTCCCGAGGCGGTGCACCACACCATTGCGGAGATCACGTGCTCAACGCCAGACTGTTCGGGCTGTTCCAGGTCTTCGGCCTCGTGGCATGGTCGGGCTGCAGCGCACCGCTGCAAGGAGAAGACGCAGAGGGAACCGCGGAGGAAATCGCCAAGGAAATCGCGGAGAAAACTGCGGAGAAAACTGCGGAGAAGACCGCCGCCCTCGCGGGCACGCCCCCGGACACACAGGCGGACGTCGTCGCCCAGGTGGTCGCCATCGACCAGGTCATCGTCTTCAATCGCTTCGGGGCCTTCAACCCCTCGGGGATGCTCTATGCCCTGAAGCGCGACGTCGTCGCCGCGGATCCCTCCTTACCCATCGGCCCTGGCAATGCCACGCTCCGTGACGGAAAGCGCCCCCGGCCCCTCGTCCTGCGCGTCAACGTCGGCGAGACCCTCCGCATCTCCTTCACCAACTGGCTCACCCCCGCGACCGAACCCCTCCCCACCGGCTCCTCCGCCACGCGGCGCGCCTCGTTGCGCGTGGACGGCCTCCAGGTCCACGACATCCAGTCCCTCGGCGTCAACGCCGGCGACGACCCGAACGCGCTCGCCGCGCCCGGAGAGACCCGCGAGATCCTGCTCACGGCAGCGCACGAGGGCACCTTCCTCATGCACAGCGGCGCCGCCCTCCTCGGCGGACAGGCCAATGGCGGCCAGACCGTCCACGGCCTCTTCGGCGCGGTCCACGTCGAGCCGCCCGGCGCGGTTGCCCACCGATCCCAGGTCACCCGCGACGAGCTCCTCGCCGCCTCCCTCTGGCCCCCGAACCCCGACGGAACCCCCCGCATCGACTACGACGCCGTGGACGCCGAGGGCCAGCCCATCCTCGCCATCCGCAACGACGCGGGCGAGATCGTGCACGGCGACCTCAACGCCATCATCAGCGGCTTCACCAGCACCACCTCCGGCACCACCGCCTCGCTCGACCAGGGCCGCTTCCGCGAGCTGACCGTCATCTTCCACGACGCCATGAACGGCGTGCAGGCCTTCCCCGAGTTCACCACCCAGCCCTCCCTCCGCACGGTCGGCGACGGCTTCGGCATCAACTACGGCATCTCCGGCCTCGGCTCCGAACTCATCGCCAACAGGAAGAAGCTCGGCCCCGCGAAGGACTGCGTCGAGTGCAAGTTCGAGGAGTTCTTCCTCAGCTCATGGGCCAACGGCGACCCGGCCCTCCTCGTCGATCCCGACGCGGGCGCGGGCCCAGCCGTCCCCTTTTCCGACGACCCTTCCAATGTCCACCACGGCTACGTCGGCGACCCGACGCGCATCCGCAACCTCCACGCCGGCCCGCTCGACACCCACGTCTTCCACCTCCACGCCCAGCAGTGGCTGAAGACGCCCTCCAGCGACGACGCCAGCTACCTCGACTCGCAGGGCATCGCCCCGGGCGAGGCCTTCACCTACGACATCAGCTACGGCGGCGGCGGCAACCGCAACCTCACCCCGGGCGACTCCATCTTCCACTGCCACCTCTACCCCCACTTCGTGCAGGGCATGTGGGGCCTCTGGCGCAGCCACGACGTCTTCGAGGCGGGCACCTCCGACCGCAACCTCCCGGACGGCGACCTACCTGCCGGCACCCCCGTCCCTGCCGTCGTCCCCCTCCCGGGCCTCGGCATGCCGCCCATGCCCACCTACGCGCCCACCACGGTCGCCCTCCCGGGCGGCGGCACCGCGGTCCGCCCCCCCATGCCTGGCTACCCCTTCTACATCGCCGCCGTCGCCGGCCACCGCCCGCCCCAGCCTCCCCTCGACCTCGACCACGACGGCGGCCTCCCGCGCCACCTCGTCACCAGCGCGCCTGTCGTCTCGCGCGCCCGCGGCCAGTTCGACGCCGTGCTCCTCGAAGCGGATCTCAAGCTCCTGCCACACGACGGCACCCCGCCCGAACGCGCGGCGGCCGACTTCCACGCCGGCCTGTTTCCTGCCGCCGCGCCGCACCTCACCCCGTACGGCTTTCCCGCGCGCGCCTACCCCGCCTTCACCCCGGAGGGCCTGCCGTCCCGCTTTGCGGTCAACGGCCTTCCCCCGAGCCCTGGCGCCCCGTATGCCGACCCCTGCCCCCCCGGCGCGCCGGTGCGCACCTACCGCGCCGCGTACCTGCAGATCGACGGCGTGGTCAACGGCTCCGGCTGGCACGACCCCCAGATGCGCCTCGCCGTCCTCGAACAGGACGTCGACGCCACCCTCGACGGCACCCGCCCTCCCGAGCCGCTCTTCTTCCGCGCCAGCTCCGGCGAATGCGTGGTCTTCAAGGCCACGAACCTCATGCCCGACGTCCTCCAGCAGGACGACTTCCAGATCTTCACCCCCACCGATGTCGTCGGTCAGCATATCCACCTCGTCAAATTCGACGTCACGTCCTCCGACGGCGCTGCCAATGGCTTCAATTACGAAGACGGCACCTTCGCCGCCGAGGAGGTCGTCGCCCGCATCGACGCCGCCAACGCCCGCGGCGGCGCCTTCCCGGCAGACGGCTCCCTCCTCCCCCAGGGCACGCGCATCCCCCTCGCCGCGACCCCGCACCCCACCCTCTCTGCCGCACCCCTCGGCGCCCAGACCACGGTCCAGCGCTGGTGGGCCGATCCCCTCACCAGCAGCAAAGGCAAGGACCGCACGATCCGCACGGCCTTCTCGCACGACCACTTCAGCGCCTCATCGCACCAGCACCACGGCCTCTACGCCGGCCTGGTCGTCGAGCCGACCGGCTCCGTGTGGCGCGACCCGGTGAACGGCCAGCTCTTCGGCGGACGCGCCGACGGAGGCCCCACCAGCTACCGCGCGGACATCTACCTCCCCGGCTCCTCGAACGGCAAGACGCCTCCCTTCCGCGAGTTCAACCTGAGCCTCGCCGACTTCGCCATCGTGTACGACGAGTGCGGCGACCCGGTGCACCCCCCCACCTCCGGAGAGGTCGCGCTCCCGCTGGCCATCGACCATTCCGATGCCGTCTCTCCCCAGCTCATCGCGGCCGCGGATCCGGGCACGCAGCTCATCAACTACCGCAACGCCCCCATTCCCATGCGCATCGCCACCCGCGATTGCGCGACCGGCGCCGTCACCCCCCGCCCCGGCGCCCCGGGCGCCATGCACAACGTCTTCCGCACCGCCATCCACGGCGACCCCGAGACCCCGCTCCTCGAAGCCCACGAAGGCGACCGCATCCAGGTCCGCCTCCTCCAGGGCGCCCAGCACAAGCAGCACACCTTCACCATGCACGGCCTCAAGTGGCTCCGCGAGCCCGACGACCGGGACAGCGGCTACAGCAATGGCCAGCCCATCGGCATCTCCGAGCATTTCGAGCTGGAATCGGCGAGCCCCGCCATCCCTGCGGACAGCGCCACCGGCGTCGCCGACCACCTCTATCAGGGCGCCACCACCGACGACCTCTGGAATGGCGCCTGGGGCATCGTCCGCACCCTGCGCAAGGGCACCCCGGGCCTCCTCCCCCTCCCTGGCAATGCCCCCGTCCCCCCGCCGAACCTCCCCATCTGCCCGGCCACCGCCCCCCTCCGCCAGTACCGCGTCCACGCCCTCCGCGCCCGGGGCAACCTCCCCGGCGACCGCCTCGTGTACAACGCCGAGGCCGGCCTCTACGACCCCGACGCCATCCTCTTCGCCCGCCAGGAAGACCTCCCCGGCCTCCGCAGCGGCGCCCGCGCCCCCGAGCCGCTCATCCTCCGCGCCGCCGCGGGCGAGTGCATCCGGGTCACCCTCATCAACGAGCTACCTCCCCAGTTCACCCACGCCCCCGGCTGGAACTACAACGCCCCCATCGTTGACGGCTTCAACGTCAACCAGGTCGCCCCCTCCAGCCGCGTCTCCCTGCACCCCCAGCTCGTCCACCACGACGTCACCACCGACGACGGCGCCGACGTCGGCCTCAATCCCGTCCAGTCGATCGGCCCTGGCGAATCGCGCACGTACACCTGGTACGCCGGCGAGGTCGTCCTCGACGAAGCCACCGGGAACACCTGGATCCACAAGCCCGTCGAGTTCGGCGCCATCAACCTCAAGGACATGACCGACGTGGTGACCCACGGCATGCACGGCGCCGTCGGCGCCCTCATCGTCGAGCCCCGCTGGGCGAGCTGGATCGACGACGCTGGCCAGCACGCCCAGAGCACCGTCACCTACGCCAACGTCCACGGCTACACCGAGAGCTTCCGCGAGCTGGTCCTCGTCCACCAGGACGAACTCGCGCTCTCCTCCGACGACCCTGCCTTCCAGTGCGCCAGCGCCGCGCTGAACTGCGGCAAGGCCCTCCGCAACGCCTCGAACCTCGGCGACGTCGGCCACAAGGCCTTCAACTACCGCACCGAGCCTGTGTGGGCCCGCCTCGGCCTCCGCCCCGAGACCTCCACCGCGCAGTACAACGCCATGGACCTCGGAGACCTCTTCAGCAGCGCGGTCCACGGCCCTCCCGCGACGCCCCTCTTCACCGCCACCGCCTGGCAGAAGCTCCGCGTTCGCCTCGCCTACCCCTCCGGCCATCTCCGCCGCCACGCCTTCTCCCTCTGGGGCAGCGCCTGGGCCCACAACCCCTGGGCCGAGGGCGCCGCCTCCCGCGCCATGGGCCCCAACCCGCGCGCCTTCGCCATCGCCACCCAGGGAGGCATCGGCCCCATGACCGCCTGGAACGTGGTCCCCTACGACGACGCGGGCGGCCTGCACCACGTCGCCGGCGACCGCCTCTACCTCAACCACCCCACCTCCAAGCTCGCTTCCGGCCTCTGGGGCCTCCTCCGGGTGACCCCGTGAGCGCCCCCTCCCGCAACACCTCTGCCCCCCCTCCGCGCGCCACCTCTGCCCCCCCTCCGCGCGCCGCCTCTGCCCCCCCTCCGCGCGCCACCTCTGTCCCCCCTCCGCGCGCCACCTCGCTCCTCACCCTGGCGTTGCTCGCCGCGCTCACCGCGCCCGCCGTGCCCGTCGCGCTCGGGTCCCTCTCCTGCACCCAGCGCAGCGCCTCCTCCATCGCGCCCCCCGAGGGCACCACCGCCTCCCTCGCCCCGGTCGCCCCTCCTGGCCCATCTGGCTCACCCGGCCGCGCCAGCGGCGAGCTTGCCACCGCCCCTCCCATCGAGCGCGACGGCCTCTCCATCGCCTTCGCGCTCCGCCCCCTTCTCCTCCAGCGCAGCGGCGAACGCGGCGCCGCGCGACCCGAGGCCCACGCCGACAGCACGGCGGTCTTCACCATCACCGACACCCGCACCGGCGCGCCCGTGCGCGGCCTCGCTCCCCTCGCCTGGATGTCCCGTCGCGTGGGCGAAGCGGCGGGCGAAGCGCCGGACGACGCCGCCTGCCGCGACAAGATCAAGAGCTACCGCGCCGGCCTGCTCTCCGTCGCTCCCGACGTCGACATGAACGCCCACCTCCTCTGGACCCTCAACGACGACAGCACCCTCTCGGTCCTCAACCCCCAGGTCGCCTTCAACCGCACCAAGCTCCAGCGCGTCGTCAGCCTCGCCGGGCGCGGCACCGCCTTCGCCATGCACCCCGACGGCGACACCCTGTACGTCACCCTCCAGGGCGACCGCGGCGTCGCCCTCGTCGACACCCGCCGCGGCATGGTCACCGGAAGCGCCCCCGCCGGCCTCTCCCCCACCCGCGTCCTCGTCTCCCCCGACGGCCACACCGTCTGGATCGGCAACGACGGCGACGACACCGTGAGCGTCCTCGACGCCCGCTCCGGCGCCTTGCGGAGAACCCTCCACGTCGGCCGCGGCCACCACGAGATCACCTTCGCCAACCGCAAGCGCGACGCCTGGATCGTCAGCCGCGACGCCGACCGCGCCGTCGTCGTCGACGCCACCGATCTCGAGATCCTCGACGAGGTGGAGATCGGCCCCGGCGCCACCGCCATCGCCGCGAGCGACACCGCCGGCGCCCTCTACGTCGCCAGCCAGGCGCGCGGCGAGGTCCTCATCCTCGACGCCGAGCGCCGCACCCTCGCTGGCCGCCTCGCCCTGGAGCCTGGCGTCGCCGCCGTCCAGTTCGAGCCCCGCGGCAGGTTCGTCTTCGCCCTGAACCCCTCCACGAGCACCCTCACCATCCTCGACGCCGCCACCGGCCGCATCCGCCACACCCTGCGCGACCTCGCCGCCCCCGACGTCGTGGCCTTCACCGACACCTTCGCCTACGTGCGCAGCCTCGACGCGAACCGCATCTCCCTCGTCGACCTCGCCTCCCTCGATCGCCCCGGCACCCCTGCCGCCGTGGAGATCCAGGTCGGCCAGAAGCCCCCTCGCCAGGCCCGCGACGCCGCCTCCGGCGCCCCCATCGTGCCCCTCCCCGAGGGCGCTGGCGCCGTGATCGGCAGCCCCGCCGACAAGGCCCTCTACTACTACGTGGAGGGCATGATGGCCCCCATCGGCACCCTCCTCAACCACGGCCGCGCCCCCCGCTCCGTGCTGATGGAGGACCGCTCCCTCCGCGAGGTCGCGCCGGGCGAGTACGCCACCGCCGTGCACCTCGGCAGCGAGGGCCTCCACGACGTCGCCCTCCTCCTCGACGATCGCCGCGACCGCCGCATCGCCGCCTGCCTGGAGGTCACCGTCCCCACGGGTGACGCCGCGCGCACCGCCGCGATCGTCGCTGCCGACGCCCTCCCCGGCGTGACCGTCGAGCCCCTCTTCGCCGACGACGCCTCCATCCCCGTCGGCAACCCCGTGACGCTCCGCTTCCGCGTCACTCCCCGAACCGCGCCGACCGCGCCGACCGCGCCGACCGCGCCGATCGCGCCGATCGCGCCGACCGCGCCGACGCCGCTGACACCTGCAGCGCCGCCGGTCGACATCGTCGCGTCCCACCGCACCACGCCTCCTCCGCGCAGCGGCAGCGCACCCCCGGACAGTGCCTCCGCTCCCCTCGCCGCGGCGGCGGCTCCCATTCTGGAAGCGGATGCCGTGAGTGCGCTCGTCTTCCGGTTCCCCTCCGGCTTCCGGTGGAGCGGCCTCCCGCGCGCCGAGGGCGACGGCATCTACGCGGTCACGTTCACGCCCCGGCAGCCTGGCGAGTACCGCGTGCTCTTCGGCGCCGAGCGACTGGGCGCCCCCCTCGGCTCCTTGCCCGGGGCCCGCGTGCACGCCCGCGAGCCCTGACTGCGCCGCTACGTGGAGTCTGGACTCCTGTCTGCACTCCGGTCGTCGTCCAGCGGTCCGCCGGGTGGCATGGGTCTGTCACCGACCGCCCGCTGCGCCTTGGCAGCGGCCCGAAGCACGCTCTCCCTCAGCGCGCGAGCCTCCGCCTCTTCCCGCTCACGGGCCGCCTTCTCCGCCAGGTCGCGGTTCTGACGCGCCCGGGCGCGGCTGGTCACCTCCCAGGGATCCTGCTGCGAGGGCTGAGGGTCGAAGTGCCATGCTCCTGCGGTATCACCGAGGATCCGGGAGAGATCCGCCACGAGCTCTGGCCAGAAAGCGTGGAAGGCTTTCGCGATCACCTGCGCATCGCGCGGCTTCGCCGTGTTCGCATTGATCGCCAGCACCATCTCCCGCGTTTGCGGCTTGTCGGCCCTCTTCCTTGGCAACCCGGCGATGGCCCCGCCCAGCACGGTCGGGTCGGTGCCGAGGAGGTAGAGGCACACCGCCCTCTCGCTGAAGTGTCTCGGCAGCGCCTCGGCCCAGGCATCGATCCCCGGAGAGGTCCGATGGTCACGCGTGACACAGAGGATGTAGAAGGTGCCCCCCTTCAGCGCCTGCTCCACGTCGACGGTCCAGCCCTCGCTTCCCTCGGCGGGTGCCTCCAGCAAACAGGGCTCGGCGGCCTGCACGACACCCGGTAGCCAGGTGCACAGCGCACGCGCGACCGCCCTGCCTTGCTCACCCGACCCGCTCACGAAGACCCGTACCATGTGACATCCCCGCCAGGTTCATCGCCGCCGATCGGGCGGCACATGCCGATACCGCAGGAGCAGACGAAAGGGAACGCCAGCCAGGTGTGCGCGCAGACCGCCAAGGCTCGGTCCACCCCAGCGTGCGACACGGCTCTGCCGCCATCGTCGTCTCTGGTTTCTCACCCGGCCCGCCGCGAGGTGCGCTCTCATGAAGCGCGATGGAACCTCACGTCCGGCAGATCGTGAGCGTGGGACACCTCAGCCCCGGCCTGTCGTTCCTCTTCGTGGACGTCATGGCCACCGCGGGCTTGCTCCTCGTGGCCGCCGTCGCGCTCTGGCTCTCGCGCCGCCAGCGCCGCGCCGCCGCGCAGGCCGAGGCCTCCTTCAGCCCTGACGCCCCCCTCGTCCCTGGCGACGCCGTCATCATGGGCACCGTCGAGCGCGCGCACGGGGCGACCGTGGCGGTGCGCGTCGAGATCGCGCAGGACGGGACCGAGTCCGAGAACTCTGGCGTCTGGAGCCACACCTGGACCGAGAAGAGCCGCACGATCCAGGTCGAGCCCTTCTACCTCCGCCATGCCTCCGGCGCGGGCATCCGGGTGGAGCCGGGAAAGGATCTGCTGCTCGTCGACACCCTGGATGGCCTGATCCGGGTCGATCTCACCCGGCGGGTGCGCAGCGCCGAGCTGCTCCCCGGCGAGAAGGTCTTCGCCGTCGGCGAGCTCCGCCGCGTCCACGACCCCGAAGCGCCCCCTCAGGGCTACCGCGGCGGCACCCAGGGATACCTCCTCGGGCCCCCGCGCGGGCGCCCCATGCTCCTCTCCTCGGAGCCGCTCGGCCAGCGGTTCGCGCAGCGCGCGGCCTTCCACAGGCGATGGGCCCGCTATGCGGTCGTCGCCACCCTCGCCTTCAACGCGGTGTTCGCGCCCTTTCACGCGCGCCGCTGGCTGGGCACCACGACAGATGCCCGGGTGACGCACCTGCGCACCTATGTGACCCAGGACGACGACGGCGACGATCGCCATCACTTCGCGGTCACGACGAAGACCCCCGACGGCGCCCTCCTCGTGGACGAGGTGGCCAGAGCCGACTTCGAGAAGCTGAAGGAAGGCGACGTGGTCCAGATCCGCCACGTCCCCTCGTGGCGCTGGGCTTCCGTAATCGGCCCCGGCGTGACGGCCCTGGACGACAGCCTCTTCGCCGTCCCGCTCCTCGGCATCTTCGCCCTCGCCTACCGCCTCCGCACGCGCGCCTCACGCTCCTGGTACGAGCGTGACCTGGTCGATGAGGGCCAAGGCCGCATCGCCGAGAGCACGCCCCTCCCCGGGGACGGCAAGGACAGGAAGGTCCGCGCGATCGGCAAGCCCGCCAAAGGCACCGGACATGGTCCCTAGAGGGAGTCGACGCGCTCGACGTACATCGAGCAGGGTAGCCGGTCCTCGCCGTTGTTGCCGTGGCAGTGGAGGTTCCCGCTCACCTTCACCCGATCGCCGGCCACCAGCACCTTGCCGCCCATGGCCGTACATGCAGGAGGGCACGACGTCCAGACAATGCCGGGCACCCCGGAGCGCTCCCTCCGGGATGAGCCGAGGGGGAGCGCGGATGGCCCCTGCGCTCAGGGGATCGTGGCTCCGCACTCGTACCAGCCCACCGTGTACAGGTTGTACTCCGGCCACACCGGCTCGAACGAGAAGCCCTGCCCGTAGTTCGCGCGCGACCAGCCCTGGCTGCCGACGGGGTTCTCGTACCAGCTCTCTTCGGCCGAGGTCGCGCAGTCCGTGCAGCCGCCGCTCGTGATGTCGTCCTCGTCGGGGATGGTGAACCCGGCGTTGACCAGCTCGCAGTGGTCCTGCCCGTGCCCGGCGTAATCGCCGATCTCGTGGAACACCCCGTCCTCCGTCTCCCCGAGCAGCAGCTTGTACCGCGTCGGCGAGCAGAGGATGGCCCCCACGTACAGCCCGTACTCCTCGTCGAAGCGCACATAGCGGTCCCCGCCGCAGGGCGTGGCGACCCCTCCCACCTGGAAGTTCCCCGGGCTCCACCCGAACCCGCCCGGGTCCGGCGACGTCCCGCCGCACGTCCCGCCGCCGACCGGGAAGCTCACCCCGCAGGACAGCCAGTCCACCGTGTACAGGTTGTACTCCGGCCACACCGGCTCGAACGTGAACCCTTCCCCGAACACCCCGCGCGAGTACCCCTGCGTCCCCACGGGGTTCGCGTACCAGCTCGCGTCCGCCGACGTCGCGCAGTCCTGACACCCCCCGCTGGTGATGTCGTCCTCGTTGGGGATCGAGAACGCCGGATTGACCAGCTCGCAGTGGTCCTGCCCGTGACCGGCGTAATCCCCGATCTGGTA
Source organism: Chondromyces apiculatus DSM 436 (assembly GCF_000601485.1). Classification (GTDB taxonomy): domain Bacteria; phylum Myxococcota_A; class Polyangia; order Polyangiales; family Polyangiaceae; genus Chondromyces; species Chondromyces apiculatus. The sequence goes on along the minus strand of NZ_ASRX01000002.1, from coordinate 323,178 downwards.
GAAGACCCCCTCCTCGGACTCGCCGAGGTAGAGCTTGTAGCGGTCCGCGGCGCACAGGATCACGCCCACGTACTTCTGGTACGTCTCGTTGAACGACACGTACTTCGCCCCGTCGCACGACGGCTCGTCGAAGGTCTCGAAGCAGCCGTACGACCAGCCCTCGGGCAACGGCTGGCCAGGGTCGCCGGGCTCCACGGGCGTGTCGTCATCCCCGGTCTCCTCGCCCCCGCCGCCCCCGCTCACGATGGGCCCGCAGGCGGCGAGCAGCGCACATGCCGCGAGGGAGAGCACCCAGGCTCCACCCCGTCCACTCCGAGTCTTTCTGGCCATCCTTCGTCTCCTAAAGCGCGTGTCGCGATCCTAACCACGCGTGCCGCGACGCCCGAACCTATGCGCTCCCATGACCGCAGGCCAGCGGTTTCAGGCCGGGATCCCCGCGCCTCCGCATTGGTGCGCCGCGGCATCCGGCGGCGTGCTGCGAGGAGCAAAAGTTTCAGGAACGCGCTGCAGCTCCTCCTCACCCGCCGATGCAGCACTCCCCCCCTTCTCTCCCCCCGCCACCTTGCCGCTGGTGCGACGCGAGCTGCGGCGTACCGGCACGGCCACCACCGCGAACGGCACCAACCTGCACCCTGACGACATCGTCGCCGACCCCTTCGTCGTCTTCGAGGACGGCCGCTACCGCATGTGGCTCACCACCGTGGACTGGAGCGAGGGCACCGTGTTCGACGCGACCGACCGGCGCATGGGCACCGGCTACGCCGAGAGCCCTGACGGCCTCACCTGGGACGACCGCCACCTGCGCAGCGCGCGGCCGGGGCACCGCGCCGAGCTGGTGCTCGCCCCTGGCGCCTGGGACGCCGAGGGCGTCGAGACCGTCTCGCTCGCGCGCGACGCCGGGGGCTCCTGGTCCCTGTTCTACACGGGCGACTACCCGGACGGCGCGCACGCCATCGGCTTCGCCCGCGGCGCCGACGACGGCCTCCACTGGGAGCGCGAGGAGGCGCCGGTCTTCGTGCCCGAGAGCCCCTGGGAGCAGCCGGTGTGCACCGATCCTCCCGGCTGCACCGCGAAGATTGGCGGCGTCCTCGAACCGAGCTTCCTCGTCGACCCCGACACCGGCACCCAGCACCTCTGGTACGCCGCCGTCCACGTCCCGACCGCGGACTTCACCATGAGCATCGGCCACGCCTCCCGCCAGGGCGAAGCCCCCTGGGTCCGCGCGCCCGGGCCGGTCTTCGACGCCGGCCCCGTCGGCGCCTGGGACGAGGTCCTGGTCAGCCACACCCACGTCATCGCCGACCCGGGCGGCGGCTATCACCTCTTCTACCAGGGCCTCTCGGCGGCCCAGAACGCACAGTGCAAGCAGGAGGGCTCGTGCCCCTTCTACACCCCCGGCTCCATCGGCCACGCCTTCAGCGACGACGGCCTCACCTGGATCCGCGACCCCGAGCCCCTCCTCGTCCCCGACGAGGCCGCAGGCGAAGGCTTCTTCGTGGGCGGCCCGAGCGCCCTCGTGCGCGGCGACAAACTCGAACTGTTCTACTTCGGCATCGCCTCCCGCGACGACGCCACCTTCCTCCGCGCCCACATCGGCAAGGCCGTCGCCGACTGCGCCCCCTGAGCCGACCCTCCGCTCAGCAGGTCACCGCGACGCCGCCGATCCGCATCGCATCAGCCGCCACCCGCATCAGCCGCCAGCACAGGTCTGCCTCGCTGGCCCACGCCTGGATCACACCCTCGTCGTCCTCGACGCGCGCCCCGAGTCCTCCCCAGGCGGGATCGCCCCCGGGCACCCCGAGCATCCAGTTGTAGTCGCGGCTCTTCTCGCCGAAGTAGCGCAGCACGTTCGCGAGCAGCACGGCCTCTTCACGGAGGCGCGGCGCCGAGGCGAGCGCGTGCACCTCTGGCTCTCCAGGCCGGTGCTCGACCGCGATCACGCCCGGCAGGCGACGCGGCAAGAGGACGGTGTACAGCCGCAGCATGGCGAGGAGGTGATCGAACGCCAGCGCCCGATCGGGTATCGCGTCGTAGCGCTCCGAAAGCCCCACCTGGTCCTGGAGACGCTCCACCGGCGGGACGACGCCGAGCACCGCGACGTGCTGCGCCAGCAGGCCGAGGCGCTCGTACTTGTCATCGCCGTAGAACCCCAGCCGCTGCCCGAGGTCCACCGCGCGCGCCGGGCTGGAGAGCGGAGGCTGGATCTCCGCGACGGCCCTGGGCTCCCGGTGAAGAGGCATCCCGCGCCGTGCCAGCTCCTCGTTCACGCGCGCGAGTAGTTCCTCATGGTGCTCCAGGAACACGGGGGTGTGCTCCAGCTCAGGGTCGCGGAGCAGCACGCCGACATGCGCATCGAAGGCCACCTGGGCAGGATAGCCCCGCCGCCGCCAGCATCGCTGGTCTCGGCCGTCGCGCCGCGGCCTCACCCCTGGCGGAGGGGCGTGACGTGACGGGTCGCGACGTGATGGGTCCCACCGCCCTGTTCGTCATCCTGGTGAACTACCTCACTGTCCAGCCCCGTCTGGCAGCTCTTGCCCTCTTGAAGTCGCACCTTTTTTCAGAGGCGACGACCCCAGACCCCGTAGATGTCGACACTATTTTCATCGACGTCGACACTATTTTCATCGTCGATGACACCCTCGCCCCTGGTCGATGACACCCTCGCCCCTGGTCGATAACACCCGCACCCGTAGCCGACGACACCCTCACCCTAGTCGATGACACCCTCGCCCCTGGTCGATAACACCCTCGCCCCTGGTCGATAACACCTGCATCCGTAGCCGACGACACCCTCACCCATAGTCGACAACACCCTCGCCCCTGGTCGATAACACCCGCACCCGTAGCCGATGACACCCTCACCCCTCATCGACAACACCTGCACCCATAGCCGACGACACCCTCGCCCGTAGTCGACGACACCCTCGCTCCTTTCGATGTGCGACGTCGAGATGCGCGACACATCCGGCGTGCCCATCCTCGGGATGCGCGTGACCCGCGCCTGCTTCTTCTGCACGTACGACCCGATCTCGTCGGCCTGCATGTCGCGCACGTCGATGTCGCGTACGAGACGATCGTGGAGGCGTGAGCAGCCCTCGCCCATGCGAAGGAGCAGCGACAGGATGGCCGGCTTGCTGACGCCCGTCAGCCTCGATGTCGCGCGGATGCTCGCGCCCTCGACCAGATGGGCGACCACCTCCACGCGCTTCTCCAGCGGGAGCACGTGAGCCGCAGGGACCCTTGCCTTCCTCCGGCGGCGGGCCCAAAGTGCGCGTTGCGAGGGGCGTTGTGACGGGCCACCATCCAGCGTTCCGCAGCCCCGCTCCCGAGGACCAGTCGGGGACGGGACGCTTTCATTAGGATTCTGACGCACCCGACCATGCGCTACACCGGTACAGGAGCACGTAATGCAAGCTCTTCGATATTCCATCAACATCACATTGGACGGGTGCTGCGACCATCTTGCAATCGACCCGAACGAAGAGATACACCGTCACGCAACCGCGAACATCGAGCAGGCCGATGCCCTCCTCTTTGGCCGGGTGACTTACGGCATGATGGAGGCAGGGTGGCGGTCACCGGTGCCTGCGGGAACGAGGCCGGATTGGATGGAGCCCTTCGCCAGGACGATTGACGCGAAAAAGAAGTACGTCGTGTCGAGTGCCTTGGACGGGGTCGATTGGAACGCGGAGCTCGTGCGCGGGGACCTGGGAAAGGCCGTTCAGCAGCTCAAGCAGCAGTCGGGCAACGGACTCTTGACGGGTGGCGTAATGCTCCCGATGGCGCTGGCGGAACTGGGATTGATCGATGAGTACGAATTCGTCGTGCAGCCCCGGATCGCGGGCCATGGGCCGACGTTGTTCGCGGGGCTATCGAAGTACGTCGACTTGAAGCTCGTGAGTCGGATGGAGTTCCGCTCGGGGGCCGTGGTGATGCGGTATGAGCCGAAAAGGTAGCCAAGCCTGACCACGCGTTTGACGCGCCAAAGTCCTGACCCGTCATTCAAGCCGACAAGCCTTGCGCGGCCCGATTTTCAGAATGAAAGTCTTGTTTCAATGGGCCGCGCAAGGCATGCGGCTTAACTTTGCGTTGGGCAGAGGGAATGCGGCAGAGCCGCATGACCACCTCACTCCGCGGTTGGTCAATTTTGACCACTACCCGATGGAGGGTGATCCGATGCTCAAGAGAACGTTCATGCTGGTCGGGCTGATCCTCGGTGGCTCCGCGCTCGGTGTCGGGTGTAGCGCCGAGACGCTGGATGCGGGCGATGCCGAGGAGAGCGCCGTCGAGGCCGAGGCCACCGTCGAGGCCAAGGGCGCGCTGGAGGCCTGTGGAGGCATCACCGGCAAGCCCTGCCAGGGCACCGAGACGTGCGTCGATGATCCGGACGACGACTGTGATCCCCGCACGGATGCGGACTGCGGCGGCGTCTGCATCGGCGAGCAATGTGGCGGCTTCGCGGGGTTCGGTTGCCCGGAGGATCACGAGTGCCGGGACGACCCGCGCGACGACTGCGACCCCGAGACCAGCGCCGACTGCGCCGGGATGTGCATCTACGTCGGCGACGAGAGCTGAGCGGCAACGCGCAAGGGCCGGACGTGGAAGTGCTCCCCGAGGGCCTCTTCGCTGCCAGCGTCGGTTGCCATCGAGCTGGATCTGTCGGCGCCGTGGTCGGGTCTGGAAGACGAGGAGCCAGACCCGAAGCCTTGACACAGGTCCTCATTCACAAGCGCAGGCGTCGCCATCGCCGTTCACGTCAACGAGCTGGACGCCACGCGCTCCGGCACGGGCGACATGGCGAGCGCGGGCGAGATGGCGAGCGCGCGCGGAGAGCGGGACGAGGCAGGGCAGGTGCCGACGGAGGTCGCCCACAACGCGTACGCGAGCAGCTCGTCGAACATGCCCTGGAAGAGCGTGTACACCTGATCCACCGCCGCCGTGGCCGTCGTCAGGTCGTCCTCGGACAGGGTGTGCTCGGACATCATGGCCTCGACGGCGGCGCTGGTGATGGTGTGGTTCGCTTCCATGGTGTCGTGCGTCTTGCCGAAATAATGCAGCCTCTTGCCCGCCTGCACCTCGAACTCGGCGGCTGCCTTGCAGAAGGCGTCGAAGGCGACGTCGGCGGTGCCCTCCACGGCCTCGACGATGAGGAAGCGCATGCGGGGGTCCGGGTGGCGCGTGAGCAGGGCGGTCAGCTCGTAGGCGAGCATCCGCGTCCGCTGACACTGCTGGCCCCACAGCATCCTCAGCACGCTGGCCAGATCCATGGGCGCGTCGAGGCTCAGGGTGCGGAGATCCTGCACGTACATCCGCCAGTGCTCGTCCTCCTCGCGGCTGTGCAGGTTGATCATCTGCTGCACGGGGTCCGACGAGACGTCGTCCCTGAGGACGTACTTGTTGAGGTCCATGAACGCCATCGCGAAAGGTGCCAGGCAAGGCACGAAGGCGAAGCGGGCGCGCGGGTCGATCGCCCCGTTCTCGATGAATGCGAGGAAGGAGGAATGGGCAAGCGCTTGCTTCTGGTGCTCAATGTGGTCGAGGACGCGTTTCATGGGTTCGTGGGCTCCATCGGCGAGGGTGCGACGTTGACGATACCGTCTGCGGATGCGCCGTGCAGCGCGGCGCGGCGCGAGCATGTGTCGGCGCGCGATGTCGAGGCGAACGACCTCTCCGCCGGTCATGACGGACCGAGGTGACGCACGCGCCTGACGGTAAGGAAAAGGCGGACAGCTCCTGGGGTGTGAAGGTGCGGTGACGGTGCGCGAGGGCTGCACGTGCGCTGCAGCCTGGTGCGGGGACGGGGACGCGAGGCCGTGCGGGTGAGGATCGAAGCTGCGGCGCGTTCGGCTAGGATGGCCCGCAACATGGCTCTCAAGGACCCGCCGTTCCTTCCCCTCACGCTCGCTGGACCTGTCTCGGGAGGAACGAGCGTCTGGCGGCTGGGGGGCAAGCTGCACCTGACCGTGGCGGTCAAGGTCACGTTCGCGCTGGTGCCGGGGGGCGCGATGACGATGCTGCCGCCGGAGGACGTGTTCCGGGGGGAGCTGCACCACCGCGACAACCCGACGCGGAGCATCCGGGCGACGAGCGATCTGGTGCCGTACCTGCCGCGGGTGGACGTGGTGTTCACGGGGCATGCGCACGCGCCGCAAGGGCGGCCGGTGACGATGCTGACCGTGAAGCTCGGGCTGCACCACGGGCGCCCGCTGTTCGAGAAGTCGCTGTACGTGTACGGGGACCGGAAGGGGCAGGAGCTGACGCCCTTCGAGACGATGCCGATCGTGTACGAGAAGGCACTCGGGGGGATCGGCTTCGCGCAGAACCCCTTCGGGACCGGGGTGAAGCCGGGGTCCGCGCCGCCGAACCTGATCCACCCTGCGGACGCGGGGACGGTGGCCGGGTTCGGGCCGCTCTCGCGGGCGCTGATCCAGCGCAAGACGCTGCTCGGGAAGCTGCCCGCGAACGTGCTGGATCAAGCGATACCGGAGCTGCCGGCGGAGATCGACTGGAGCTACTTCCAGGCGGCGCCCCCGGATCAGCGGGTGGATGCGCTGGTGGGGAACGAGTGGGTGCTGCTGGAAGGGCTGAGCCCGGGGCACCCGCGGATGATGTCGCGCCTGCCCACGGTGCGGGGGGTGGCGAGCGTCTACGGGATGGCGCCGAACGCGCCCGACGCGGCGCAGGTGATGGCGCTCCGGCCAGACATCCTCCGCATCGACGGAGACGCGGGGCGGTGCTCGGTGGTGCTGCGCGGCGTGGTGCCGCTGGAGGACGAGCACGCACTCGACACGATCCGGATCGTGGCCGGCGTGGAGACGGAGGCGCAGAAGCTCGCCTGGCCAGAGGCGCCGCCCGCGCGCCGGGAGCCAGGGGGCGCGGCGCAGGCAGCGCAGGCAGCGCAGGCAGCGCAGGGAGCCGCGTGGAACCAGGAGACCGGGGCGCTCGCCATGACGCTGGGCGACGAGGATCTGAGCACCTCCGACGAGGTGACGCTGCGCCGGGAGGACGCGCCGGCGCCGCCGCGGGCCATGCCGCACCTGTCAGCGAGCGGAGCGGGTGGGGGCGCGGTGGCGATCAGCAGGGTGCCCGAGAACCCCTTCGAGGGGACCGTATCGCTCGAAGGGGGAGATGCGTCGCTGCCGCCGAAGCAGGCGGTGATGCCGTTCGGGCTCGGGGCGCGTCCGTCGACGCCGGCCTCGGGAGCGTCGTCAGGCGCGTCGTCGAGCGCAGCCCCGCTGCCGCTCCCGGGCGCGCCATGGTCGCAGGGATCGGCCCCGCAGGCGCCCCTGCCAGCGCCGATGCCGGGGGGCACGGAGCACACCCGGGCAGTGCAGTTCGGGCTGGGGATCGCGGTGATGGACCTGGACCTCGACACCCAGGAGGCGCCGCCGCCGCCGTCCGAGAAGTTCTCGCCGCCGCCGCCGACCCCGGCGCTACCGTCGGTGGTGATCACGGAGCCGCCTGCGTCCACGCGCTCTCCGAAGGCCGCGATACCTCCGACGCCTGCGGTGCCTCCCATGCCCGCGGCGCCTCCGAAGCCCGCCGAGAAGCTCACCGCCGCTCCGGCGCCGGAAGCTGCGGCCGCGCCTCCAGCGAAGCCCACGTGGTCCTGGGCGACGCCGCCGTCAGAGCCCAAGGCCGAGGAGGCGCCGCCGCCGAAGAGCGCCCCGAAGGCGCCGGTGAAGCCCGCGGTGAGCAAGTCGCTCTACGGATTCTTCTCGCCCAAGAAAAAGTGATCCCGGCGCGCGGCGATGGCGGCGCGCCGGGGCAGCCTTGACGCTGAGGGGTCCGTTTGGTGTCCTCTCCATTCATGGCGAGAGAAGCAGTGCGGGTACGCCTCGAGTCCGAGCAGTTCTCCTGCGACGAGGTGGAGATCCACACGCTCTCCGGGCGTGAGGCCATCTCCCGGCCGTTCCGGTTCGATCTGGGCATCGTCTGCCTGAACCCCGACGCCCTCACGGCGGCGGACATGGAGGGCGCGGAGGCCACGCTGGTCTTCGAGTCGGAGGGGGAAGAGCTGCGCCGCGTGCACGGGATGATCGCGGAGATCGACGATCTCCTGTCCACCGAGGTGGAGACGCGCTCGTTCCAGGTGGTGTTCGTGCCGCGCGTGCACCGGATGACGCTGGTGGAGACGCAGGAGATCTACATGGATCTCAACCTCCCGGGCATCCTCCGGCAGAAGCTGGAGCTCGTGGGGCTCGGGAGCGAGGACGTGGAGATGCGCCTCGCCGCGGAGTACCCGCCGCTCGAGTTCGTGGTGCAGTACAAGGAGACGGACCTCACGTTCATCTCGCGGCTGACGGAGCACTGCGGGGTAAGCTTCTTCTTCGAGCACGTGGACGGGCGCGACAAGATCGTGTTCACCGATCACCGGGGCGGCTTCCACCCGGCGTCGCCCGAGAAGGCGCAGTTCCGGCGGCGGGGCGAGGACCGGGGCGTGTTCCACGTGGAGGCGAAGACGCGCCTCGTCCCGAAGTCGTACATCCTGCAGGACTACAATTACCGCACGCCGCAGACCGACCTGACGTCGAGCGCAGAGACGCCCTCGGGGCTCGCGGGAGGCGTGGTGGAGCAGGGGGCGCACTTCAAGACGCCCGACGAGGGGAAGGCGCTGGCGCAGATCCGGGCCGAGGAGCTGGAGGCGACCCACGTCGTGTACCGCGGCCAGAGCGAGCTGTGTCACTTCGCCGCGGGGGGGCGCATCACGCTGGAGGAGCACCCGCGCATCGGCGACGGGGTGGCGCCGCTCCTGCTCGTGGAGGTGGAGCACCACGTGACGCAGGCCGTGGCCATCCACGGGGGGAAGGAGGGCAAGCCTTACACGAACTCGTTCCGCGCCATCGACGCGGGGCTCACCTACCGGCCGCCGCGGGTGACGCCGAGGCCGCGCATCCACGGGGTGACCACGGGGATCATCGAGCAGAACCTGGGCTCGACGCAGGAGGAGTTCGCGGAGATCGACCAGCAGGGGCGCTACCTGGTGCGGTTCCTCTTCGACACCGCGCCGCCAGGCCAGCGCAAGGCGTCGCGGCCGGTGCGCATGGCGCAGCCGCACGCGGGGCCGAACTACGGGATGCACTTCCCGCTCAAGCCCGGCATCGAGGTGCTGCTGATCTTCATCGACGGGGACCCGGACCGGCCGCTCATCGTGGGGTCCGTGCCGAACCCGGTCACGCAGTCGCCCGTGGTGGATCGCAACGCACTCCTGAACCGGATCAAGACGGCCTCGGGGATCATCTTCGAGATGAAGGACTGCTGAGGAGCCACCGAAAGAGCGCATGAGCGATCCGACACGCGATCCGACGCGCGATTCGACGTCGAAGAGAGCCCCCGGGGTGCGGCTGCACGCGCTCGGCGGGGAGATGGCACCGCCCCAGATCATGGCCGACCTCCGGGTGGTGCTGGAGCTGCCGGCGAGGGCGAAGGAGCACTTCTGGGAGGCGCTGGGGCCCTGCTTGAGGGACCCGCTGCCGCCGGAGATGGAGGCGCACCTGACCCGCTTCTGCGAGGCGTTCGGGGTGCCGGACGCGGACCTCGGGAACGCGATCCGGGCGTGCCGGTTCCTCCTGCGGGAGGCGAGCCTGCGGGACCTGTCGCGGGGGGCCTTCGCCGACGACGTGGCGCGGCTCTCGGCCGGGGCGGCCGGGGCGGCCGGGGCGGAGGAACTGTCCGGGCTGCTCCTGGCGGGGTTCGAGGCGGCGAAGAAGGTGGTGCGCGGCGAGGTGCTGGCGGCGACGCTCGCCGATCACGGCAAGCTCGTGGAGAGCATCGAGTGGCGGACGGACATGGTGTCGTCGTCGAGCCGGGGGGACAAGATCCAGATCCCCGTGGTGTGGTTGACGCTGGGCTACCGCGAGGGGGAGCGGAGGGACCGGATCTCGCTGCAGCTCACGCCCGAGGCGGTGCAGAGCCTCAAGCGGGTGTGCGAGCGGCTCGGGTCGTCATGAGGCGAGCAGCGCGACGGCGCAGTCATGCGCGGCGTCGAGCTGGGCATCGGCGCGGGGGTCTTCGCGGGAGATCACCAGATCGGGCGTGAGGCCATCGTCCTGGATCTCCTCGCCGCCCGGGAGGAGGACGGTGGCGACGGTGGCGTAGACGGCGCCAGGCCCGGCGAGGGACGGGAGCAGACGCTGGGCGCAGCTCTTGCCGTGGGTGCTCTCGCCGACGACGAGGACGCGGGTGTGGGCCTTGAGGCACCCGGCGAAGATCTCGGCAGCAGACGCGGTGTCGCGGTTCACGAGGAGCACCACGGGGAACAGGTAGGGGGCGCCAGGGCGGGCCCGGAGGATCGTCTCGTCGCCATCCGCGTCGCGGACGTGGACGAGCAAGGTGCCTTCGGGGAGGAAGTCGCCGGCGAGGCGCGCGGCCGCGTCGAGGTCGCCGCCAGGGTTGTCGCGGAGGTCGAGGACGAGGGCGCGCATGCCGGCGGCTTCGAGCCGGCAGACCTCGTTGAAGACGAGGGTCGGCAGATCGGCCGTGAAGCGGTCGACGCAGAGGTGGGCGACGCCGGAGCCGAGGAGCACGCCGGGGCGCAGGGGAGGGACGGCGAACAGCGAGGCTTCGAGCGCGGCGAGAGCGTCAGCGCCGAGGTCGACGCCGGAGCCGACGGTCGGCACGCCGGACACGCCGGGCACGCTTGCCGACGACGCGTCGTCTGCGCGCGGGTCCACGGAGGCTCCCGCGGGCGCTGTCCGGTAGGTGTAGAGCACGTTGACCGCGCTCGGGACGAGGACCGCGCCGACCGGGTTGTTCATGTTGTTGCCGGTGGTCGGGCAGGTGAGGTTGATGGCCGGGAGCCGGTCGATGTGCACGATGGGGTTGCCCATGGTGTAGGCGCCCATGCCCTTGACGGTGGGGTGCGCGGTGCCCGCCTCGTCGCCCGAGGTCATGGGGATCTTGGAGCCCATGTTGAGGGCGTTGACCATGGACACCTTGACCACAGGGGAGAAGGGGGCCGCCTGCGCGTTCATGGCGATGTTGGGGTAAGGGATGGGGACGGTCGCGGGGCCGACGATGGTGTTGCACACGTCGGGAAACCCGAGGTTCATCCCGGCGCCGCGGTTCGCTGCAGGAAGCATGGTCTTCGCTCCTAGCCGAGGTGGATCTCTTTGCCGTTGATGAGGACCTTCTCCTGCGTCTGCAGGGTGGCGCTCTTCGACTGCGAGAAGGACGCGCCGTCGACGACAGAGTGGGACTGGCCGGCGTGGACGCTGAGGAGGTCGGTGACGCGCTGGCGGAGGGAGGTGAACTTCTGCATGACCGTGTCGGCAACGAGGCGCAGCTTGCCGGTGTGCAGCTCGACCTCGGGGGCGGCAATGCGCACCCCCTTGTCGGCAGAGAGGTTCAGCGAGCCGCTCACAGCGCGGAGGTCGACGTCGCCGTGCAGTTCGAGGACGGTGCGGCCCTGGCCGCTGAGGACGCCGATCACGTAGCAGCCGTCGGGGTTGCCGATGGCGAGCACGACGTCGCCGGGCACGGCTTCGTAGGGGAAGGCGAGGGCGAGGCGGGCGCGCGCCTCGACGCCGCTCGGCATGCGGATGTCGAGCGCGTGGGGGTGCGCCGCGACGACGTCGGCTGGGCCCAGGTACTCCCAGCGTTTCTCGACGCGCTCGGTTCGCAGTACGGCGATGTTCGACATGGGTGCGGTCCTCGTGCTCAGGCGTTTCGGGGAAGCGGGGGAGGTTGCCAGGCCTCGGCTTCGAGGCGATCGACGTCGGTGCCCCTGGCGGTGGCGACGCCCGCGGCGGGCCAGAGGGTGCCGCTGTCGCGCACGTTGTGGAGGTTCGCGCGGTGGAGGTCGGCAGCGGTGAAGTCGGCGCGGGTGAGGTCGGCGTGGGAGAAGTCGGCGTAGTGGAGGCGGGCGCCGGTGAAGAGGGTGTTCTCGGCGCGGACCTCGACCATCATGGTCTCGCGGAGATCGCTGCCGGTGAAGTTCGCGAAGGAGAGGTTGGCCTTGCTGAAGGTGGCGTAGCGGAGGGAGGCTCTCTGGAGCCTGGCGCCGCGGAGGTCGGCCTCGCCGAAGAAGGCGCCCTTGGCGCTGGCGCCCGCGAGGTTCGCGACGTCGAGGCGGGCTTCCCTGAAGTTCGCGCGCTTCAAGGTGGCGTCGTGGAAGTCGGTCTTGCGGAGATCGGCGCGGGTGAAGTCGGAGTCGGTGAAGTCGCAGCCCGACAGGTCCATGCCGCCCAGGTTCGCTTCGAGGAAGGAGCAGCGGTTCAGGGAGAGCCCCTTGAGGGAGATGCGGGTGAGGTCGACGCCGCCGAAGTCGACGCTGCGGAAGACGGTCTTGTCGAGCCGCACGGTGTCGAGGGAGGCCTGCCTGACCTCGGTGCCATGAAGGAAGGCGCGGCTGAAGTCGACGCCAGCGAGGGTGGCGGCACGGAGGGAGGTGAGCACCAGCTTGGCGCCGACGAAGCGGGCGTCGGTGAGGTCGGCCTCCTCGAACAGGGCCATCTCCAGGTCGTGCCCGCTCAGGTCGACGCCACGCAAGGTGGCCCTGGAGAAGGCGCAACGCCGGAGGTCGGCGCCGGTGAAATCGGCGCCGGTGAGGTCGCAGTCGGAGAGGTCGGAGAGCTCCAGCCTGGCGCGGCGGAGGTTGGCGCCCCGGAGGTTGACGCCGCTGAGCGAGGAGAAGCTGAGGTCGCAGCCCTCGAAGTCGAGGGCGTGGACGCCGGGCGCGTCGGGCGCGTCGGGCGCGGCAGGCGCGGCAGGCGCGTCAGGCGCGGCAGGCGCGTCGGGCGGCGCGTCGGCGCGGCGTGGATCGTCCGGGGGGAGGTCCCGGCTGGAGAAGATGGCGTCCGCGAAGGTGGTCTTCGTGAGGCGCCTCGGGAGGTGGGCGCCCCGGAGGTCGGCCTTGACGAAGGCCGCGGCGTCGATGGTGGCGTCGCGGAGGTCGGCGCGCAGGAGCTTCGCCTCGATGAAGGCAGCCTCCGAGATGGACGCGCCGCGCAGGCTGGCCCCGGTGAGATCGGCGCGGACCAGGCTGACCCCGGAGAGCTTCGCGCCGTCGAGGTTCGCGGCGTCGAGCTGGGCCTGGTCGAGGCGGGCCCCGGTGAGGTCGGCCCCGGTGAGCTTCGCGCCGCCGAGGCGTGCGCGGACCAGCACGGTGCCGCGGAGATCCATGCCGGCGAGGTCGACGCCCGGAAGGGTGACGCCGATCAGCTTGGTGCCGGCGATCCTGGCCCGGCGCAGCTCGACGCCGGTGAGGTCGACCCCGAGCATGGCCGCGTCGGTGAGGTCGCAGCCTTCCAGGTCCGCGCCCTTGAGCGAACAGGCCATGAGCTGGGCGCCCCGGAGATCGCAGCCGCGCAGGCGCGCGCCGGTGAGGTCGACCTGGGCGAGCCGCGCGCCCGCGAGCTTCGCGCCGCTGAGGTCGCGGCCGCGCAGGTCCATGCCGTGAAGCCTGGCCCCCTCCATGGAACGGTCCGCGCGGATCTGGGCGATGAAGTCGTCTTCGGCCGTCATGACCGCTCCAGCGTCGAGCGCTTGAGGTTGGCGTCGGTGAAGTCGCACCCGGCGCCACTCGCCTGGAGGAACTTCGCGTCGTAGAGGCTCGATCCGGTGAACCGCGCGCCGTCGAGCTTCGCCTTGCACAGGTCGGCGGAGAAGAGGTTGGCGCGGACGATCTCGGCGCGCTCCAGGGTGGCGCGGTAGAAGCGGCACTCCCTGAGGTTCGCGCCGTAGAAGCGGGCAGAGACCGCGGAGCACTCGGTGAAGTGGGCGGCGAGGAGGACCGCGTGGCCGAAATCGGCGCCGTCGAGGAGGGCCTTGGTCCAGAAGCTCCGGTCGCCGCGCGCCTGGTTGAACCGGCCGCCCCGGAGGTCGGCGCCAGCGAAGTTCGCCCCGTTGAGCAGCGCTCCCGAGAGGTTGACCCGCGCGGCGCGGCAGGCGGTGAAGAGGCAGAGCGCGAGGGAGGCCGACGAGAAGTCCGCCTGCTGGAGGGAGGCCTCGGAGAAATCCGAGTGGTCCAGGCGGGCGCGGTGCGCCTTGACCTCGGTGAGGTCGGCGCCCCCGAAGGCCACGTACTCGCCCTTCACCTCGGTCAGGGTGGCGAACGTCAGGTTCGCCCCCTGAAAGAACGCCTGTTCGAGGGTGGCTCCCCGGAAGCTCGCGCCGATGGCGTGCACCGCGCCGCAGTTGGCGAGGGTGAGGTCGGCGTCGGTGAGATAGGCGTCGGTGAGGTCGGCCTTGTAGAGGACGGCGTTCCTCAGGATGGCGCCCGTGAGCTTGGTCCCGCGCAGCTTGGCGCCGGTGAGGTTCGTGCCCTCCATGGTGGCGCCGCGCAGGTCGAGCCCGCTCAGATCACGACCGGAGAGGTCCTGCTCGGAGAGGTTCCGGTAGGGGCCTGGCTCGTCGGTGGAGATCGGTCCTGGCGGGGTGTAGCTCGGGTCGAGCTGCTTCAGGCGCGGATCGTGGGGGAGCGCCTCCAGCTCGGCGATGTTCTTGACCTCACGGTTCGACGCGGCGGCGGCTTTCTTGAGTTCTGCCACCTTGGCCATGACGCCGCGCATGGTGTCGCGGAGCCCGAGGTTCCCCAGGGAGCCGGGCTTGAGGGAGAGGAAGGCCGGGGCGCGGTTCGCGTCGTCGTTCGCCGCCTTGGCGAGCGCCGCCTTCATGTCGAGCCGGGAAGCGACCTCCGGCCTCTTCAGGACGTCGGCGGCCTGGCCGAGCGGAGATTGCTCGGCGGTGAGGGTCTTGCCGAACTTCTGCTCGATGGTGGCGGTGAGCGGATCGACGCCTGGCGGCGGAGCCTGGCCCGCCTGGCCTGCGCCCGCGGCTGCCGCGATGAAATCCGGCGGCATGCTGGCGAGGAGGCCGGTGGGGTCCTTCTCGAAGGCGTCGAGGATCTGCCGGTAGTGCGCCTCGGGCAACGGGTGGTCGGCGAGCGGCTCGGAGGCGATGAGCACCGTCTTGACGTCCGTGAGGTCGTCCTCCCGTACCTTGTCGAGGCCGCGCCAGGTCAGGTAGACGACGCCCTTGTCGGCGTCGACGGTCAGGGTGTCGAGGCTCAGGGCGACCTCGCGGAACGCGCCGACGACGTCGTTGACGAAGGCGCGCACGCGCAGGCCCGGCAAGCGCGCGACGATCACCGGCGCGTGGGGGTGCACGTTGTGCACGGAGAGTTCCTCGTCGCCGCGGAGGTAGCCCTTGAGCTGCTGATCGAGGGGCGCCGCGCTGAAGTAGGTCCAGTCGAAGTCCTCGGCGTAGAAGGGCGCACGCTTCTCCTGGTACGACTTGCCGTACTCCTTGCCCATCTTGCTGGCGCGCTGCGGCCAGAGCGGGTTCAGGGGCCCGAACCCCGCCGGCTCGGGGCGGTCGTTCCGGCTGCGGATGGGCTGCGCGGGGTGCTCGACGTTCGGAAGCTCGCGGCCGTCGTGCCCCTTGCCCGAGGGGTTCCACGCGAAGGTGGGGCCCCCGTACGCATGGGCGTGGTCGAGGGGCATGCGGGTGAAGGGCAAGGGCTCCGACATCACCGCGCCCGAGAGGTTGTCGGACCACACACGCGGGCCGACGACGCGCAGGATCTTGGACCACGACCCCACGGCGAAGCGCACCGGGCACTCCACGACCTGCCGCTGGCCAGGGGCGTGACACGTGCCGAGGAGGAGCACCTCGGCGTTGAGCTTGTAGTCGGCGAAGTCGTTCGGATAGAGGCACTCTCCGAGCCGCTCGTCGTCGTCGTCGCGGAAGACGTCTCCGGTGAGGAAGCCCTGGTCGAGCCCCTCCACGGCCTGCATGGGCGCGCCGTGGGCGAGGGTGAAGGTCCCCCGGACGACCATGGTCATCTCGCGCTGCGGGGGCTTGCGGGAGGTGACCTTCACGCCGAACAGGAAGGGAGTCAGGTTCTTCGTCAGCATGCGGGGCCCTGCCGTGCGTCCCCGGGGCGGAGACGCATCTGCGAGGTGGAGGTGCGAAGCGCGCGGGTCGTCATCGGCCGCTTCAGACGCCGATGAGGACCTGGAGCGCCCAGAGCGACTTGTTGAGAGCCCGCTCCGTGGACATGAGCGACTGCTCGTGCTTCGTCGCCGTCCGCTTCAGGCTCGCGAGCGCCGTCTTCTCCTCGGCCGTCAGGTACTTCTTGTGCGGGCCGATGGTCACCTCGTAGGCGGCCGAGATGTCGATCTCCAGCTTGGCGCCGAGGAACAGGTCGAACACGGCGCCGATCTCGATGCTGGCGTGCGCGAGCGCGCCATGGAACTCCACGTGCGCAGCGGTCACCGTCTCCTCGAAGATGGTGCCGGCGTGGGTCGCCGAGACCATGGTGGCGCCGACGTTGGTCACCTCGGCCATGGCGCCGCCGACGTTGGTCAGCGTGCTGATGGCGCCGCCGATGTTGGTCATCTCGGCGACGCCCCCGGAGACGTTGGTGTGCGAATCCATGGCCTCGGCCGACGTCCGCTCCTTGATGGTGCCGCCCACCGTGGTCTCCGAGGAGGTGTCCCCCGAGACGTCGACGACCTCGCTGGTCGTCTCCGCCCACGTCTCCTCGTGCATCTCGGGGATGCGCCACTTCTTCGAGCCGGTGTACGCCTCCATCTTGATGGCCCAGGTCTTCTCGATGATGTGCGGGTTGCCGCGGGGCAGGCCCACGCCCGGGACCACCGGCATGGGCACGTTGGTCTCCTTCTTCCAGTTCGCGCCCGGGGGAAGCTTGGGCGTGGTGTGCTCCGTCGGGTGCCCCTCGGTGCCGTCCGTGAGCTTCGTGCTGATGCGCGTCGGGTTCTCCGAGCCGACGTAGGTCTCCCAGAGGTCGCCCCAGTTCTCTTCCTTGAAATTGCCGGCGTTGCGGCTGTACTGCCAGACGTTCTCCGTCGAGTTCTGGAGGAGCCACGCCCCCCCCGGGAACTCCTCGCCGGGCTTGAACACGTCGCTCGCCGCCGGGTTGTAGGCCGTGGCGATCCACTCGACCGTGACCGAGGCGCCCGGCATGGTGGCGCCCGCGTAGTCCTGCACGTTGTTGCCCGAGGCTTCCCAGCCCATGGCCTGTCCGGGGTCCCACTGGCGCCCCATGACAATCATCTTGTAATTGCCCCAGACCACCTCGACCTTGTCGCCGTACGTGGTGGTGATGCGATTGCCGTCGCAATGGTCACGCCAGCCGCACCGGGCGTGGAGGTCGGCGCTGACCGCCGCCCGCCCTGCGGGATCCAGCCCATGGCCCGGAGGCCCTACCGGGCTCACGTTCCCCGTGCCGCGGCGACGATTGTCGTCGATGAACGGGAGATTGACCTCTTCAATGGGGCCGTCGATGGCCTCCGCAATGGCTTTCACGGCTTCGTCCGTGCCGCTCTTCGACTCGAAGAGCTCGACGACGTCGAAGGACTGGCCATTCGGGTGCTTCGCGCTGAGCGCCTCCAGGCCCTCGCGACCGGCAGCCCCTGCCAGGTAGCTCATGAGGGCGAGGGTGGCGCCTCCCTCGTTCTGCCAATTGGTGTTGGTCTTGCCGAGCCGGATATAGCTCGTGCGATTGTCTTCGGGGTCGTTGGGATCGAAATCGGGGACTTCGAGGAGGAGGTACTTACCCTGCACCTTTACGTCGTCGTTACCGCCGCCGCTCATACCGTCCTCCTCGCGTGCGTCGCGTGCGTCGCGTGCGTCGCGTGCGTCGCACCCGTCGCACCCGTCGCAAACTGCGACGCTATCAGGTGCCAGGGATTGACGTCCACGAGGAACCCGGTCGGCCGATCGCCGCGATCAGGGTGTGTCGCACCGAGGTGCGAGGGCGCGCCGGGCACATGGACAGGGGCGCGACGCCCTGCCGCGTGACTCAGGTGCTCGGCTTGAGGGCGGCGGAGGAGGCGGCGGAGAAGGCGGAGGAGAGGGCGCGGGTGGCGAGCCAGGCGATGCCGATCGAGGCGCCGAGCGCGGTGGCGGTCATCAAGGAGGCGCGGAGGAGGGCCGTGCGCTCCTTGCTCGGGTCGTGATCCGGGAGGTAAGGGCGGGTGGCGCGCGACAGGAGCCAGTTGTCGCTGCCGGGGCCCTCCCCGCCGAGGGCGCGGACAGCGCGGGCCAGCTTGCTGCGGGGCTTCATGCGGAGCTGCGTGAAGAAGATGTAGCGGCGGAGGTCGACGTGACCAGAGGCTTGCCGCTCCATCCAGAAGAGGGTGCGGCGGAGCTGCGCGGCGGTGGCGAGGGCGCTGCCATCGCCCTGGAGGCGCTGCCACTCGCCGTGGCCAGGCAGGACCCACGAGAAGCGGAGGTGACCCGACTCCGCCAGGGCGACGAGGCGGCGCACGGAGCGGGTCTGGCGACCCCAGTCCTCCCAGCACTGGAGCCGGTGGGCCAGCATGTGGCCGAGGCGGCGTGAGTAGGCGAGGTGATCGCCGGTGAAGAGGAAGCGGCCCCGGTGGAGCAGGCAGAGCGAGCCCGGGGTGTGGCCAGGCTGGGGGATCACCGCGAACTCCGCATCGGGGAGGGCTTGCAGGGGGATGGGCGCGCCCTCCAGCGTGAGCGGGTCGGGGCTGTCGCCGAGCTTGATCTCCACGTCACCGGTGGCCGCGCGGTACTCGTTCCCGGTGAGGTTCACGTCGGCGGCGCCGAGGATGCGGCGGCTGCCCGGGAAGCGGGCCGCGAACTCGGCGTGGTGCTCGGTGTGGTCCCGGTGGGTGAGGAAGATCCAGCGGACGCCGCCATGCTCGGCGAGGAAGCGGAAGATCTCTTCGCTCGGCTTGGGGAGGTCGACGAGGACGCCGCCGGAAGGGTGCTCGATGAAGTAGGCGGTGGCGCCGATGTTGTTCTGTGAGGGGTGGCCGAGGGCCCAGACGTCGCCGTCGATGCGCCGCGGCCACGCGCGCCAGGGAGAGCCCATGCCACCCATGCGCTTGCGGTCCTTCGGGGCGGTGAGGCGCAGGGCGTGGAAGGGGCAAGCTGCGACCGCCGTGCGCGCCGCTTCGAGGTCCTCCTTGCTGCGGGGCTGACGCAGGACACCCGTGAACGCGCCCTCCTCGTAGGTGCCTGGCAGCACGTTGAGGCGGTGCTTCTTGACGTCTCCGTCCATCGCGTCCCAGTGCGCCGGTGCCACCTCGCCCAGAAGCTCGGGCGCGAAGTTCCTGCACGTGGCGGCGCCACAGCACGCGCGCGTGACGAAGAGCTTCCCCCAGTCCTCCTCGTCCTCACGCTCTCTCGGTTGCTGATCCATGGAACCCTTTCCCTCCCACACGCGAGCTGGAGCGCGCCGCGGCGAATCCGCAGCGCATTCCCGCGCCCACGGTACCGCGTGCCAGCCGCAACGACCATCGGCGCGGGCGCGGGCCGTCCCGGGATGTACCCATCGCTCACCCGTGACCGACGCGCTCGGGGCCACCAGGGAGAATCGCCCGGGTCTGATCCCGCAGGACGCGCGGCGCGGTGCCGTCAGCGCTCGGGAGGACGGTCTGGCGCGCGGAGAGCGGCGAGGAGCGCCTTGACCTTCGCGGCGACCCCGGGCTCGGCAGCGGCAGGCGAAGGCGCGACGACGGGCTCGGGGATCTCGGCGCCGAGCGAGCTCGCGGCGGCGAGGAGGCTCGCGCTCGCCACGAGGGCGCGTGCATGCCGGACCCCACCCTGGCGCGCCGCGGACGACGACGAGGGAGGCACCGAATCCCACAGGGTCGGGTTGAACCGGGGGACCGGCGGCGGAAGGGAGAAGGGAGGGGGGACGGTGGAATAGCAGGAGCAGCCTGCAGGCACCGAGGAGAACCGGGGCGCGTGCGCGGGGGGGCTCGTGGAGTGGGTGGCGCCCGGCGGCACGAGGGAGTGGCGGGGCAGGCCCGGGGGGAAGAACGAGTGGCGGGACGCGCCCACGGGAGGAACCGAGTGGCGTGGCAAGCCGGCCGGGGGGATCGAGGAGAGCGCGGCCCCGAGAGGCGCGATGGAGTGACGCGAGGCGCCGAGGGGCGCGATGGACAGGCGCGGCGGGATGGTGGAGGCAGAAGGGCGCACGGTGCGCCGGGGGCGGGTGAGGGTCTGCACCGCGTCGGGGGAGGCGAACGACACGAGGGCCAGGGCGAGCTCCGCGGCGCTCCCGAAGCGGCGGTCGCGGTTCTTTTCGAGGCAGCGCATGACAATGGCAGCGAGCGCCGTGGGGATGCTCGGCATGAGCTGCGAGGGAGGGATGGGCTCGGACTTGAGGATGGAGGTGAGGAGCGAGGCGATGCCCACGCGGCCCGCTGGCCGGAACGGGAGCTGGCTGGTGAGCATGCGGTAGAGCAGAACGCCCACGGACCAGAGGTCGCTGCGGCCGTCGATCTCCTCGCCGCGGATCTGCTCCGGCGACATGAAGCACGGGGAGCCGATGAGGGAGGCCCGGGGGGTGGCCGAGCCCGCGGGGAAGGCGACCGCCTCCACCTTGGCGAGGCCGAAGTCGAGCACCTTGACCCCGGTGGTCCCGTCGGGGCGGCGGGCGAGGAAGACGTTCTCCGGCTTGATGTCGCGGTGCACGACCCCGAGCGCGTGGGCCTCGGTCAACGCCTCGCAGATCTGGAGGACGTACTGCGCGGAGTCGCGGGCAGGGAGCACCTTGCGCTCGGCGAGGACGGCGCCGAGGTCGCGCCCTTCGAGCAGCTCCATGGCCATGAACGGCAGCGCGTGGTGCTCGCCGACGTCGAGCACCCGCACCACGTACTCGCTCTGGAGGGTGCACGCGGACCAGGACTCGCTGATGAAGCTCTTCACGGCGCGGGGGTGACGCGCGGCCTCGGGGAGCATCACCTTGACGGCGCGGGCAATCCCGGTGGGCACGTGGGTCGCCTCGTAGACGACGCCCATGCCGCCACGGCCGATGACCCCCTCGACGCGGTACACACCCGCGATGAGATCTCCCACCGAGATCGGTTCGTTCACGGCATCCTCCAGGGCGTTCTGGCCGCGCTCGAGCCATGAGGAGGGGGATCCGAAGCAGGACGGCGGTAGCGCAAGTTTCCAGCCGTCATGCGTTGCTCCATCGTCTCACAAGGTTACCGCTCTCACCACGACTTACACAAGTTGTCGACCCTCACGGGGTACGGATCGGACCGCGTGTTCCTGACATGAACTGCGCGGTGGTCGCGTCGCAGCGTAGGAGTCGAGGCTGGGCCGATGGTATCGATGCATGGTGGAGCCCGGTCAGGCGTCGCCGCTGGACGTGCGTGCGTTCTCAAGGCCGGAATTCCACCTGGGTACGTGCTGCTCCCCCCCCTGGAGGTGTGATGACCGTGGACGTGAACAGGCTGCTCGAAGAGCTCGGCGTTTCGTCGGAGGGGATGTCGGGCGTATGTGCTTCCGGGTTTCGAGAGGCCTCGGGAGCGGAGCTGGAAACGCTGAACCCGTCCACGGGTGAAGTGCTCGGACGAGTGCGGACGGCGGCGCGCGCCGACTACGACGCGGTGGTGGATCACGCCCGCGAGCGCTTCGCGGCGTGGCGCATGCGGCCCGCGCCGCGGCGGGGCGAGGTGGTGCGGCGGCTCGGAGAACTCCTGCGGCAGCACAAGGAGGCGCTCGGCGCGCTGGTGTCGCTGGAGATGGGGAAGATCCTGTCCGAAGGGCTCGGCGAGGTGCAGGAGATGATCGACATCTGCGACTTCGCGGTGGGGCTGAGCCGGCAGCTCCACGGGCTGACCATGGCCAGCGAGCGCCCGAGGCACCGGATGATGGAGCAGTGGCACCCGCTCGGTACGGTGGGGGTGATCACGGCGTTCAACTTCCCGGTGGCGGTGTGGGCGTGGAACGTGGCGATCGCGGCCATCTGCGGCGATGCATGCGTGTGGAAGCCGTCGCCGGTGACGCCGCTGTGCAGCGTCGCGGTGCAGCGGCTGGTCGAGCAGGCGTTCGCGGAGCACGAGGCAGACGGGGTGCTGTGCCTCGCGGTGGGCGGCGCGGAGGCCGGCGAGTGGATGGCCGACGACGTGCGCCTGCCGCTCGTGTCCTTCACCGGCTCGATTCCCGTGGGTCGCCAGGTGGCGACGCGGATCGGGTCGCGGCTCGGGCGGAGCTTGCTGGAACTCGGCGGCAACAACGCGGTGGTGGTGCTCGACGACGCCGACCTGGAGCTGGCCGTGCGGGCGATCACCTTCGGGGCGGTGGGGACGGCCGGGCAGCGCTGCACGTCGACGCGGCGGGTGTTCGCGCAGCGGGGGATCTCGGGGCAGCTCACGGAGCGGCTCATCGCGGCGTACGAGACGGTGCGCATCGGCGATCCGCTGGAGGAAGGGACGCTGATGGGGCCGCTCTCCACGCGGGAGGCGGTGCTGCGGTACGAGGCGGCGCTGCGCTCCGCCGGCGAGGAAGGAGGCGAGGTGCTGTGGGGCGGGAAGGCGCTCGACAGGCCCGGGTTCTTCGTGGAGCCGGCGCTGGTGTGGGCGCCCCGGCAGCACGAGTTCTCCATCGCGTGGAAGGAGACGTTCGCGCCGATCCTCTATCTGTTCGACGTGGGTGATCTCGACGAGGCGATCGCGGCGCAGAACGCGGTGACGCAGGGGCTGTCGAGCGCGATCTTCACGGACAGCATGCGCGCGGCGGAGCAGTTCCTGTCGGCGATGGGCTCCGACTGCGGGATCGCCAACGTGAACATCGGCACGAGCGGGGCCGAGATCGGGGGGGCGTTCGGGGGCGAGAAGGAGACCGGCGGCGGCCGGGAGGCCGGGTCGGACGCCTGGAAGGCGTACATGCGGCGGCAGACGTGCACCATCAACTGGGGCAGCGAGCTGCCGCTCGCGCAGGGTGTGCGGTTCCTCTGAAGGGTGCGGCGGGCGCGGCGGGCGCGGCTACTGCGCGATCGCCTTGAGGTCGAGCATCTCCTCGACGCTCGGGACGACGATGATGTCGCAGCGACGGTTCTTCTGGCGGCCGTCGTCGCTGTCGTTGTTGGCCACCGGGTCGGTGTCGCCGTAGCCCGAGGCGCTCCAGTGGACGATGGGGAGCTTGCCCTTGTCGCTCACGAGGTACAGGAGCACCTCGCGGGCGCGCATCAGGGACAGGCCCCAGTTGTCGCGGAAGATGCCGCCAGCGAGGGGCTTGTTGTCGGTGTGGCCAGCGACCTGGAAGTCGCGCTGCACGAGCGAGGCGTCGGCGCGGATGACCGTGGCGACCTTCTCGAGGATCTCCTTGCCCTCCTTCTTGAGGGTCTCGCGGCCGGAGTCGAAGAGGACGTCGCCGGGGAGGGAGACGACCATGCGGTTCCTGCGGATGTTGACCGCGAGGCCGAGCTTGGTGAGTTCGTCGAGCTTCTTGCGCAGGGTGTCGAAGCGCGCCTTGATCTGCTCGAGCTGCTTGGCGCGGGCCTTGTACTCCGCGAGGGCGCGCTCGCGCTCCTCGAGGCTGGCGCTGAGCTGGGAGACCTGCGAGGCCGTGTTCTGCAGGTTCTCGTTGAGCTTGGTGATGTCGAAGCCCGCAGCTTCGAGCTTCTTGGTCAGCTCAGAGACCCGGGTCTGCTCTGCTTTCAGGTCTGCCTGGGTCTTGGCGAGGCGAGCCTCGGTGTTCTGGTGCTCGCCCTGGAGGCGGTTGTACTTGTCGAGCTGCGCTTGCCACTCCTCCTCGGAGTAGCCGCAGCCGAGCGCGAACGAGGCGACCATGGCCGGCAAGACAAAGTTTCGGAGGTGCATGGGCGCACACTAGCGATCTCCGGGGCGGTGGGAAAGCCCCCCCTCGCCCGCTCGGGGTCGAGGTGTCATGCTTGGCGGGGCGACCATGTGGGCGTGGGTGCTGGAGTGGTGCGCGAGGAGTCTCGGGGCGACGCGACGTCCAGGGGGTGGTGCCTTCTACGTGCTCGCCCTCCTGCTGAGCGCCGCCGCGGTATTCCTCCACGTACGCTACGGGCTGCTGGCCGGAGCGCTGCTGCCTTGCATCGCCTTCGTGGTGGTCGGCGTGCTCGCGGCGAAGGCCACCACCGATGCGCGCGCGGCCCTGTGGCGCGCCGTGTGCCTGGGGATCACCGACCCGCGGCAACGCCCCCTGCAGAAGGCAGATCCGCTCCTGATGGCCCCCTCGGCGATCACCCTCTTCAAGCTCGCCTCGACGCTCGATGCCGTGCGGCGGGGAGACACCGCGCGCGCGGCCGAGGAGGTGACGGGCGTGAACCGATCGCTGCTGCGCGCCGAGGAAGAGCGCCTGCTGAACGCCGCGCGCGCGCTGATCGCGCTGGACCTCGGTGACCGGATGCTGGCGGCCCAGCTCGCGGCGCCGGTGCTGCCCACGGGCAGCGGAGAGTTCGACGCGCGGCTCGGGCGGGTGGTGGTGGCCGAGGCTTGGCGGAGCCAGTCGCGGCTCTCCGCGGTGGATGATGCCTTCCGGGGTCGCGGGCTCGGGGTGGACCTGGGGACGCCGCTGAACAGGCTGGCCGCGCTGGTGCGGGTGCGGGTCGCGCCCGAGGCCGGGGACGATCTGCCAGCATCCGACGTGCGCGCGCTCGGCGACGAGGCGCGCGCGCTCGGCGAGGACGCCTTCGCAGCCGAGCTGGAGACGCGGACCCGCGCGACCATGTACCGCTGAGGGCGTCGCGCTGTAGCATGCCGCCCCAATGAATGCCGAGGGCGCGACGGCGGCGAAGCTCAGCACCTACCAGCGCTGGCTGTTCTTCTTCCTCGGCGTGGCGGGGTTCTTCGAGGGCTACGACATGTTCGCGCTGTCGCAGCTCCTGCCCACGATCCGCGGCGAGATGGGCCTCGCCGCCGCTTCGGAGGGGATGCTGATCGGCTTCATCAACCTCGGGGGGATCCTCGCGTACGGCCTGGTGCGGCGCGCGGATCTCTGGGGGCGGCGGCGGGTGCTGACCGTGACCATCCTGGGGTACACGCTCTGCTCCTTGATCACCGGGCTCGCGCCGGACATCTGGGTGTTCGCGGGGGCGCAGCTCATGGCGCGGCTCTTCCTGCTGGCCGAGTGGGCGATCGGGATCGTGTACGCGGCCGAGGAGTTCCCGGCCGAGCGGCGGGGGATGGTGATCGGCGTGCTGAACGGGCTGAGCGGCCTCGGCGCGGTGGTCTGCGCCGGCATCGCGGCCCCCGTGGTGGCGTCCCCCCTCGGCTGGCGCGGGGTCTACGTGATCGGGACGGTGCCGCTGCTCCTGATGGTCATCGCCCGGCGCTCGCTGCGCGAGACGCAGCGTTTCTCGGACCGGTTGGCGCAGGCGCAGCTCACGAAGGAGCCGCTCCTGCCCGGCTCGGTGACGCAGCTCCTCAGGCCGCCGTGGCGCAACCGCACCCTGTTCCTGGGGCTGATCTGGTGGCTCACCTACGCCTGCGTGGCCAACGCGATCACCTTCTGGAAGGAGCACGCCATCCAGGAGCGTGGCTACAAGGATGGGGAGGTGGGTCTCTACATCTCCATCGCGGCGGTGGCGGCGATCCCGTTGACGCTCGCCTCGGGCAAGCTGCTGGACCGGATGGGGAGGCGAGGCGGCGCGGTGGTCATCTTCGGCTCGCTCGTGGTGGGCGTGCTGGGCTGCTACACGATCGAGCCGCGCGCACTGGTGCTGGTCTGCCTGGTCTTCGGGATCACCGGGGTGACCGCCGTGGGCACGGTGCTCTCCGCTTACAACGCCGAGCTGTTCCCCACCGATCTGCGCGGCGATGCGTTCGGGCTGTCGAACAACCTGATCGGCCGCACCGCGATGGTCGTCTCTCCCTTCGTCGCGGGCCACATGGCGGAGCGCATCGGGTGGGGCAAGACGGTCGCTGCGACCACGGTGCTGCCGCTCGTGGCGATGGTCCTGCTGCTCCTGGCGATGCCCGAGACGCGCGGGCGGGAGCTGGAGGAGACGTCGGCGCAGCCGGTGTCGTGAAGCGCACCGCGGGCCGTGCTACCACGGGCGGCATGAGTGATCAGGAAGCTCAGGACGCCTCGGAGCTGCTGAATCAGAGCCCCGACGGGTGGGCCAAGGCCAACGGCCTGCGCATCGTCAGCGCCACGCGCGACGAGGTGGTCGCCGAGCTGACGCTCGCGCCGAAGCACCTGCAGGCCTACGGCATCGTGCACGGCGGGATGCACTGCGCGATCATCGAGACGGTGGCGTCGATCGGCGCCGCGCTCGACGCGATCGCGTACGGCAAGAACGTGGTGGGGCTGGAGAACCACACCTCGTTCCTGCGCGCGGTCCGGGAGGGGACGCTGCGGGCAGTGGCCCGACCGCTCACCCGAGGGCGACGCACCCAGGTGTGGGAGGCCAACGTGCACGACGACGCGGGGCGGGTGGTCGCGAGCGGGCGCGTGCGCCTGCTGGTGCTCGATCCGGAGGCGCCGCTCGGGGAGAAAGCGCCCGCGGTCAAGGCCGAGGGCTGAAGCGCGGGGGACCGCTGACGGAAGGAGCGAGCTCGCTTTCGAGGCGGATGCCGGCGAGGGAGAGCTCGACCATGGCCGCGAGACGGGTGGCAACGAGGGCCGGGCCAGTGTCGCCCTGCGCGCGCGTCGTGGCGATGTAGGCGAAGCAGCGGCGGGACCAGCCCCCGAAGGCGACGGCGAACCCCTCCACGAGGGCTGGGTGCTCGGGGGTCGAGGTCACGCCGATGGCCACCTCGGTGTCGAAGCCGGTGGGCACATCGACGCGGTGCTGGTCGATGATCCCCCGGCCATCGCCGCCAGGGAGGTCGCGCCAGAGGCGGGCCTGGGCTTCGCACGCGGGGCGGGTCCCGCGATCGTCGGGGCGCCAGGTGCGCAGGAGCAAGGTGGTCGCCGAGGCCGCATGGGTGGCCACGAGCCAGAGGGTCGTGGCGTCGTCCACCCGCCAGCCAGCACCGTCGGGGAGCGGCAGGACGAGGTCGAAGCGCGCCGAGTGGTGCTCCCCGAGAGGGCCGTTGAGCTCTGTCGGGGGTGGGGGTGGCGAGGGTCGGGAGGCGGAGGAAGGGGTGGGGGTGGGCTCGGTGGGAGGCGGAGGCGCGCCGCAGGCCGTGGCGAGGAGCAGGGCAGCCCGGAAGAGCACACGGCGCATGCGGCAGGAAGCGTTCAGCGCAGGAACGTCAGCCACTCCGGGTGCGCGTCGTCGCTGCCCTTCACGGCGTCGAAGTAACGCTGCTGGAGCCGCTTGGTGATGGGGCCGATCTTGCCCTCGCCGATGGCGCGGTTGTCCACCTCCCGGATGGGCGTCACCTCGGCGGCGGTGCCCGTGAAGAAGGCCTCGTCGGCGAGGTAGAGCTGGTCCCGGATGATGGACTCCTCCGAGACGGGGATGCCCTCCTCGCGCGCCAGGGTGATGATGGTGTCGCGGGTGACGCCCGCGAGGATCGAGAGGCTGAGGGGTGGCGTGTACAGCCGCCCGTTCTTGACGATGAAGATGTTCTCGCCCGAGCCCTCGCAGACCTGACCCGACGTGTCGAGGAGGATGGCCTCGTCGTAGCCGGCCATGCGCGCTTCACGCTTGGCGAGGGTGCTGTTCGTGTACTGGCCCATCATCTTGGCCCGCGGCAACCCCACGTGGAGGTGGTGGCGGGACCAGGAGGAGATCTTGGTGCGGATCCCTTGCTCCAGCGCGTCCTTGCCGAGGTAGGTGCCCCAGCGCCAGGCGACGATCATGGTGCGGATGGGGTTGTCGGGAGCGTAGACGCCCATGGCGCCGTCGCCCACGTAGACGAGGGGACGCAGGTAGGCCTCGTCCATGCCGTTCTCGCGGACGACCAGGGAGCAGGCATCCATGATCTGCGCGCGCGTGAAGCGCGGCATGGTGAACACGAGCTTGCAGGTGTCGAGGAGCCTATCGATGTGCTCGCGCAGCCGGAAGATGGCCGTGCGCCCGTCGCTGCGTCGGTAGGCACGGATACCCTCGAAGGCGCCGAGACCATAGTGCAGCGAATGGGTCAGCACGTGCACCCTTGCTTCGTCCCAGTCGACGAGCTCGCCTTCCAACCAGATCTTCTTCACCTTGTCGACCATGAGGGCTCCTTCTCCGTGGATCGGGCGCTCGCCGAGGCGGCGCTGGGCTGTGCGACGCTCTGCCATCTGCAGAGGGCCGCAAGGTGCTGCCCACGAGGGACAGCGAGGGGGTTGCCAGGATCGATTACTCCGTCCCCGGAGCCGTGCCAACCGATCTAACGTGCTAGGAGGACCAACAAAGTGCCATTGCCGCCATCGTCCGTGGGCGCGGTCGCGAACGCGGCGACGTGCCGCGCTGCGGCACCCTGGCTGAGCCACGCAGCAATCTCTCCCCGGAGGACTCCTCGGCCGCCGGGTGAGTGGTTTCCTTTTCCATGGATCAAGGCGACCACCCGATCCCCCTCCCCCTGGCGGCGGCGGATGAAGCCCTCCACGGCGGTGCGCGCCTCGTCGGCGCGGTGGCCATGGAGGTCGAGCGTGCCGTCGATCGCGAAACGGCCACGCCGCAGGAGGCGGAGCGCGCGCGGGTCCACGTCGAGGCGTCGTCCTTCGAGGTGCTCCCCGTCATCGCTGATCTCGAAGCGAATGCCCTCGATGACGAGAGAACGCATCCGGTCGCGCGCTTCGGCGTCGAGGTCCTGCACCGGCACGGAGCCGGGTGTGGCCCGCTCCACCCGGCTGGCGGTGGTCGGGATGCGCTCGACACCGCGATGATCGAGGACGCGGACACCGGCCATGTAGATGGCGAAGGTGTCCGGATCGACCATCTTCGGCGGCTCGTCTGCGTCAGCATCCAGGGCGCGAGGTCGGGGGAGAGGTGCCGTGCCCGAGGAGCCGGTCGCGACTGACGAGCCAGGGGTCGGGTGAGCAGGGGTGTGGGCAGAGCGGCTGGCGGCCTGTGCTGCTGCGGCGCGCGCGTCTTCCTTCTTCTTCTCCTGCCTCTGCTTCTGCACGGCCCGCTTCAGGCCCGCGAAGGGCTGAAAGAACGGGGTGTCCGCTGCTTTCACCGCTTTCGCCGCCTGGCTCTTGGTCCGCTTCCTCATCTCCCTGAACATCGCTCGACAACCTGCAAAGCGCAAACCGGACTGCCCGGTTTGCAGCGCGTCCCTTTGGTCGGGCTCAACTCGCGGGCTCAACTCGCGGGCTCAACCGCGCGGGTCTCTCAGCAGGGGAAACGCGCGATCGAGGGCCATCACGGCGAGGACATGGGAGATGCGGCCATCACGGGTGGCGGCAGCGGCGTCCTCCAGGGTCATGAGCACGGGCTCGATGCTCTCGTGCTCGTCCCCCGAGGGGTCGCCCACGTGCCGGGCCCCACGCGCCAGGAAGAAGAAGCATCGGTTGCCCTGGATTGCGGGGTTCGGGTGCACCCAGCCGAGGGGCTCCACAGAGTCGGCGGCATAGCCCGTCTCCTCCCGCAGCTCACGCAGCGCGGCCTCCTCGGGTGTCTCACCAGGATCGATGCAGCCGCCAGCCACCTCGATGGTCACGGCGTCGAGCCCATGGCGGTGCTGGCGAACCAGGAGCACCTCACCCTCGGCCGTGGTCGCCGCGACGGAGACCCAGTCGTCGAGCACCATCGTGAAGGCCGTGTGAGCGATGCCCTCGGTCTCGACATCGTGGCGGTCCACACCGAGTGGACCGAAGCGGCCAGCCGGCTCAGATCGAAGGCGACGGGGGATCTTGATGGGCACAGGGAGGGGGTAGCACGACCTCCCCGCGGTCAGTCGCCTTCTGCAGCGAGGTGAGGCGCCTTCTCTGTGGCGCTTTCCTTGTGCGCGGCGTCCTCGGCCCTCTCGGGTTTCAGCGCTGGCTTCTTCGTGTCTGCCTTCCGGGCGCTCGGCTCCGGGGGCGAGGCGGGCGTCTTCGAGGCAGGCGGCTCCGACGCGGGCTTCGAGGCAAGCGTCTTCGAGGCAGGCGGCTCCGACACGGGCGGCTCCGACACGGGCGACTCCGACGCGGGCGGCTCCGACGCGGGCGGCGCTCCGACGCGGGCGGCTCCGAGGCAGGCGTCTCCGACGCGGGCGGGGGCCAGGCGCTCACGTAGCGAGGCGTCTCTCCCGGGCCTGACGCGTCGATCCACGACACCACACCCGTTCCCGGAGAGCGCACATCGACATGGATGAAGGAGCTGTTCGGGTAGTAGCCGCAGCCCGTGTCCGTCAGCGTGCGGCACGCGGCGACCAGCTCGTGGTTGGGCACACCGGCGATGCGGAGGTCGAGAGCGCGCGCGGTCTGGTGCAAGCTGCCCCGGCTGCGAGGCCTGTAGCCGCTGACCAGGGAGATGGTCCGATCAGGGTAGCGGCGCGCGAGGGCGTCGATGCGCACGAGGAGCCCTGGATCCACGAGCCGGACGCCGGGAGCGATCTCCTCGCCACGCTTCGCCTGCTGTCCCTTGGTGGGCCGGCCCTGGGGTTCAGGCGCCGGCAGCACGCCAGGGTGGGGCGTCCCCCAGGGTCGGGCCAGCACGGAGAGCTGCCTCCGCGCCTCTGCGCGCGGCTTGCCGGCACAGGTGACCAGCGTGATCCGCTCGCCTTCCAGGCCGCCCCGATCGATCTGCACCGCCGTGCCGAGGCAGGGCTTGGGAGCCGGCTTGCTCGCCTTCTTCCCCGAGCGCGTCTCCTCGCGCCGCTTGCTTCCGCCCATGCGGACCGCGACCGTCTTCTTCCCAGGCTTGCTTTTGTCGGCTTCGCTGGCGGCGCGCTTCTCGGCCTTCTCGGCCTTCTTGGACGTCTCGCCGCTGCGGGTCCCGGTGCGGCCGGGGGCAGACTTTTCCGGTGCTGGCCCTTGTGCGCTCGGCTTCTCCAGGTTCGTCGCGCCCTGCTGCCCCTGCTTCTTCTGCGACTTCGCAGGGGAGGCCTTCGACCTCTCCTTCTTCGGCTTCGACTTCCCCTCTGACTTCGGCTTCGACTTCCCCTCTGCAGACGGCTCTGCGCCGCGCGAGGCGGGTGCGCTCGACTGCGCTGCGGACGGGGGAGCAGCGCGTGCGACCGTCCCGGGGACCGACGCGAACACACCTGCGAGGGAGAGGCTCAGGGCCGTGCGAAGGAGCCACCGCGCCGATGCCGACCTCGGCGCGTGCGCCGTCCTTCGATCCCAGCACCAACCCGATGAGCTGCCCATGGACGGGAACGGATGCCATGAAGCATCGGGCGAGCCCAATTTTCTGCGGCTTCGGACGCTGGCTGTGGTAGGAACCGTGTGTCTCGAGACCACGGTCCGGGGCAGGTCGGGCGCAGACCCCGGCCACAGGGGCGAAACAAAGCGACCGAGCTCTGGACGCAGCGCGTTGAATGCGTGTCCTGAGCACGGCGGGGAAACACCCGGAACATCTGCTCGCTTCGTGCGAGCGACTGCGCATCACCACACCACCCATCACTCCACGGAGCCCAGAAGCTCCGCCTCCGTTCCTCCTGAGGGGAGGAGACAGCGTCGGCTCGCGCGCATTCGCGCAGCCCGGCCTGCTCTCCGTGTGCCTCGGAGGTGCGTTACCACAGGGTCCAACGCATGCGGCGAATTCGTAAAGACGCAACCAAGGTCTGGCACAACCCGGAAATTCACGGCTCCTTGCACCGCAGTCAGCCCGGCGGCGTGCTGCCGCGGGTGGCGCCGAGCGGCGAGGATCGCCGCGCAGCAAACCAGCACCGAGCAGCGCTGGAGGCGCTGTTCGCACCCCGCAAAGAACCGGAGCCGGCCGTCGAGAGCGGGCCGCGCGTCAAGACGGGGCGGGAGGCGCCCGGGCGCATCGTGCTCGCGTCTCCTCCTCAGAGCGATCCGGTCGCGGTCGAGCGTCAGAAGCTGCTGGCGCGGGTGCTCGCCGCGACGGGCAGGCCTGCCATCTCGAAGGCGGTCAACGACTTCATGAAAGCGGGACACACCTTCCCGCAGGAGCAGGACGTCTACCTGCAGCTCCTCGAGCACACCGACGAGGAGCGCGTTCAGGACGCGATCCAGGCGCTCACCACCATCCTCGCCGGTGAGCTCCCCAAGCGCCGCGCCGTGCTGGAGTCGCGGCTCCGGCGCATCGAGGAGTTCGCCGAGGAAGGACGCACGCGCGACGCCGCGGCGCACCTGCGGAGGCACCTCGGTGGCTCCCCCTCGGGCCGCCGGAAGGACGAGGCGGTCGACAGCGCCAGCACCGTGGCGGCCCCGCCGGTGAGCGCCACCCGTCCCACGGGCAACGGCGCTCCGGAGGTCCAGGAAGAGCAATGAACCGGGCCGAGTTCGAGGCGGAGCTGCGCCGCCTCATGCACGAGCACGAGGGGCGCACGGCCAACGAGCGCTGCGTGGAGTGCGTCGGATGCGAGCGCTGCGTCGACTGCACGTTCTGCCGGGGGTCGAAGGCGCTCACCCGCTGCCACTACTGTGTCGACTCCCAGCGCTGCGTGGACAGCACCCACTGCCGCGGGTGCCGTGACCTCATCGGGTGCAGCCACTGCGTGGCGTCGGAGCGCTGCTCTCAGTCGTCGTACGTGGTGCGGTCCATCGACTGCTCCAACTGCACGTACTGCTTCGGCTGCGTGGGCCTCTCGCGCAAGGACTTCCACATCCTCAACAAGCCCTACGACCGGAGCGCGTACTTCGCGCTGACGGCGCGCCTCACCCGGGAGCTCGGGCTGGGCTGATGCGCGCGGTCGTGCAGCGCGTCCGCCGGGCGCGCGTCGAGGTCGAGGGGGCCGTGGTGGGCGCGATCGAGCTGGGCCTCGTGGTCTTCGTGGGCGCTGGCCGGGACGACACCGAAGCCGACGCGGACTACGTGGCCAGCAAGGTCGCCGGGCTCCGCGTCTTCCGCGACGACGCGGGCAAGATGTCGCGGGCGCTCTCCGACGTCGGCGGAGCGGTGCTCGCCATCAGCCAGTTCACGGTGTTCGGCGACATGCGCCGAGGGCTGCGGCCGGGCTTCGAGGGAGCCATGGAGCCCGTCCGCGCCGAGGCGCTCTACCAGCGCTTCATCGCCAGCGTGCGCGCGCGCGGACTGACCGTCGAGACTGGCCGTTTCCGCGCCGACATGCAGGTCCACGTGGAGAACGATGGCCCCGTGACGATCCTCGTGGATTCGAAGCGCACTTTTTGAGCGGGGCTCTTCCCCCGCCACGGAGGGCGAGCTACCCCACCCCCCATGCGCATTGCTTTCGTAGGGGCCGGCGCCCTCGGTCGGGTGTACGGCGTCCGGCTCGCCACGGCGGGCGCGGAGATCACCTTCGTGGTGCGCCCCGAGCGGGTGGGCGAGACCTCTCCCTTCGCCGTCGAACAGGTGAACGGCCCGAAGCGCCGCGACGTGCTCGATCATCCGCGCCGCGTGGCCGAGATCCCCGAGGAGGTGGACCTGGTGCTGGTGACGGTGCGCTTCGATCAGCTCACAGGCACCGGCGAGGGCTCCGTCGCCGAGCTGCTCCGGCGCGGTCCCGATCGCCCCACGGTGCTCCTGACACCGCCGCTGCCTGCGCAGCTCCGCTCCCTCGAACAGACCCTCGGGCGCCGCGTGTTCGCGGCCATGCCGGGGGTGTCCGGGTACATCGATGAACGGGACGTGGTGCGCTACTGGCTGATGGGCGTGGCCTCGACGCTCATCGAAGATCCCGAGGGCCCTGCCCACGCCACCCTGGAGGCGCTCGCGAAGCGCCTGACCAACGCCGACGTCCCGACCCGGCTGGAGCGCGACGTCGCGACGTACAACGCCGCGACCACGACGGCATTCTTCCCGCTGATCGCCGCGATCGACGCCGGCGGAGGGATCGAGGGCGTCCTCACCGACAAGGCGCTGCTGGCGACCACCATGGAGGCCGCGAAGGAGAGCGACATCCTCGCGCCGAAGCTCGGCCGGGTGGCGTCGTGGGCACACTTGCTCACGCGGTTCGTCGGCCAGTACACGATCAAGCCCGGCGTCGCGCTGGCGCGGCGGGTGTCACCGGAGGCCGTGCGCTTCGTCGAGGTGCACTTCGGCGCCAAGCTGCACGAGCAGCACCTGGCCATGGGCGCGAGCATCGTCGCCCTCGGCGAGGAGCATGGCGTCCCCATGCCCGCCCTGGAGCGCCTCCTCCGGCAGCTCGCCGGCCGCCCCTCCGTCCACTGAGCGGGGCGCCGGAGCGCATCAGCGGGCGAGGCGCACCGCGAGCGCGATCGCTTCCCGCATGCCTCGGGCATCGGCCCGACCGGTGCCGGCGACGTCGTGAGCCGTCCCGTGGTCGACGCTGGTGCGGACGATCGGCAGGCCCAGGGTCACGTTCACGGCCTCGCCGAACCCGAGCAGCTTGCTCGGGATCGTCGCCTGATCGTGGTACATCGCGACGACGCCGTCGTAGACCCCTTTCGCCGCGAGCCGAAACGCGGTCTCCGCGCCGACGGGTCCGAGGATCTCGGCCGGGACACCTGCCGTCGTGAGCCTCCGCCGCGCGCGCCGGATGCCGGGGGTGAGCTTGTGCTGCTCCTCGTCGCCGAGCAGGCCCCCCTCACCTGCATGAGGGTTCAACGCTGCCACGGCGATCTTCGGCGAGGCTCGGCCGAGATCGTGGAGGAGCCGCCCCAGCCAGAACGTCGCGCGCGCCACCTCCTTCGGGGTCACCGCCTCCGGGACCGCAGAGAGGGGCAGGTGTGTGGTCACGAGCGCGGTGACGAGATCGTCGGACGCGAAGGCCATGGTGACCTCGCGGGCGCCGAGCCGTCGCGCGAGGTGCTCCGTGTGGCCCAGGAACGCCTCCGATCCAGGAGCCCCGCTGGTGGCGATGGCGAGCTTCGAGACGGGCCCCGTCACCAGCGCCTGAGCGTACCCCTGGCGAACCAGGTCGGTGGCCTGATCGATCCACGCGAGCTGCGCGGCGCCGTCGGCCTTGCCGGGCTCTCCGTACGCGCTGGGACGTGGAAGGGCAGCGCTCTCCGCCAAGATGCCCACGGTCCCCGGGGCGAGGCGGGAGAGCCCCGCGCGATCGACACGCTCGATGCGCTTCTGCGCCACCCGCCGCAGGGCTGCCGCGCGCCGGATCACCGCTTCATCGCCGACGAGCAGGCAGCGCGCCCCGGTGGATCGCGCCGCTGCCACGACGGCCACCTCGGGCCCCACCCCGCTCGGGCATCCCAGGCTGATCGCCAGGAGAGGCGCCTTCATCGCGCCGCTCCCTGCGTCGAGCCCGCGCCCCCTGCGCTCACCGACTCACCGTCCGTCGCATCGGGCCGCTCCAGCCGGTATCCCGCGCCGCGCAGGGTCGCGAGTGGCAGCGCCGCTCCGAGTTTCGCGCGCAGGCGCCTCACATGGATGTCCACCGTACGCTCGCCTCCCTCGTAATCCGAACCCCAGACCCGCCGCAGCAGCTCGGCCCGCGACACCACCTTCCCCCGCCGCTCGCACAGATACGAGAGCAGGGCGAACTCCCTGGCCGTGAGCACCACCTGGGCGCCGCCCACCGTCACCTCGTGCGCGGCGCGGTCGATGACCAGCGGCCCCACCTTGAAGCGCTCCTCGGTGGAGAACTCGCTCCGGCGCCACTCCACCATGCGCACCCGCGCGTAGAGCTCTGCGGGGACATAGGGCACGAGGAGGAAATCATCGAAGCCGCTCGACGGATCGAGCCGCGCGATCTGCGCCACGCTCACGGAGACCAGCGCCCCCACCTGCTCCAGGCGCGGCTCCCGCCGGAGCGCCCTCAGCGCCGCGGCGGCCAGATCGGGCCGCTCCAGCGCCTCGACGACGATGGCCCTCGCCGTCGACTCCTCGTCGCTGCCGAAGAGACGCCACGGCTCGTCCCACAGATCCAGCGCGCGCACCTCGGCCCCCAGCCCGCGCAGGACCGCCGCGGCGCCCTCCTCGCGACCCAGCTCGGGCTCGTGGCCCACGATGGCAATGAACGAGCGACGCCGCAGAAGCTCCGGCCTCTCTCAACCGATCCGCGTGCCGCCCACGGTGATCCGGTCGATCTTGATCGTGGGGCACCCGACGCCGACGGGAACGCTCTGCCCATCCTTGCCGCAGGTCCAGATCCCGTCCGAGGTCTCGACGTCGTGACCGAGCATGGTCACCCGCCGCAGCACCTCGGGGCCGTTGCCGATGAGGTTCACGCCCTTGAGGGGAGAGGTCAGCTTCCCGTCCTCGATGAGGTAGCTCTCGGTCAACGAGAACACGAAGTCGCCGTTCGAGATGTCCACCTGACCCCCGCCGAATTTCCTGGCGAACACCCCCCGCTTGACGCTCTTCAAGATCTCCTCCGGGTCGTCGGGCCCGGCGAGCAGGATGGTGTTCGTCATCCGCGGCAGCGGCGCGGCCCCGAAGCTCTCGCGCCGCCCGTTCCCCGTGCCCGTCAGGCCGTAGTGCCGGGCCGAGAGCCGGTCGTGCAGGTAACCGACGAGCTTCCCGTTCTCGATCAGGGTGGTCCGCTGCGGCTCGTTCCCCTCGTCGTCGACGTTGATCGAGCCGCGCGACTGGATCATCGTCGCGTCGTCGACCACGGTGCAGAGCGGGCTCGCGACGCCGTTGCCGATCTGCCCGGAGTAATTGCTGGTCCCCTTGCGGTTGAAGTCGGCCTCCAGACCGTGGCCCACCGCCTCGTGGAGCAGGATGCCGCTGTCGCCCGGAGCGAGCACCACCGCCATCTCCCCCGCAGGCGCCTCGCGCGCGTCCAGCATGATCACCGCCTGGCGCGCGGCCTCGGTCGCGTGCCACTCGGGTGACTTGCCGTCGAAGTACGCGAGGGTCATCCGCCCCCCGCCCCCGCTCGACCCTTCCTGACGCTTGCCGTCACGCTCGGCCAGCGCGCGCACCCCGAACCGGATCATGGGCTGGACGTCGTGGGCCATGCGCCCGTCGCTCGTCGCCACCAGGATCTCGCGCACCTCCTCGGCGAAGCTCGCCTCGACCTTGATGATGCTCGCGTCGTGGGCGAGCCCGGCAGCGCTGGCGCGCTCGAGGAGGGCCCGCTTCGCGAGCCCGGCCATGTCCAGCGAGATCTCCGGCAGATCGTAGCGCTGCGGCAGCTCCCTCCGGCGCAGCTCGATCCGCTCGACCCCGCCCCCGCCGGTGGCGATCTGGGCAGCGGTCTCCGCCGCCCGCTTCATCGACTCCCAGGTCAGGTCCTCGGTGTAGGCGTACCCCGTCGCATCCCCCCGCTGGACGCGCACCCCGAGCCCCAGCGAGACGCCGCGGGAGGCAGCCTTCAGGATCCCTTCATCGAAGGTGAACCCCCCACCGGCGCGGTACTCGAAGAAGAGGTCGGCATAGTCTCCGCCCCTGGAGAGCGCCGCGGAGAGCAGGCGCTCGCAGAGAGCGGCATCCACGGGGCTGTCCCCTCCGGGGGCGAACGGGGCGCGGTAGGCCTGGCTGAGTGTCATGCTGCCCAACTGTAAGCCCTTCTCCTCCCCCGGTCGAGCCGCGGCCGGCGCTCGGGAAGCGCGAGAGGCACGCGCAAGCAGCGTCCGGGCAGCGCCCGAGCAGCGCCCGGGGACTGCGCGATGCGCGCCGATAACGTGACCATCCCGCCAGCGCCAGCTAGCCTCTTCCGAAAGGCCTGCATGCTCACGCTCAACACCGTTCTCATCTGGCTGCACGTCGTCGGCAACATCACCTGGATCGGCGCGATCCTCGCCGTGGCCGCGGTCCTCACCGGGGCCGCCGGGGACGCCAGGACCCGCGGGGAAATCGGCCTCCGCGTGTACAACCACCTGGCGGTGCCCGCCTTCATCGTCTCGTTCGTGTGTGGCGCGACGCGGCTCGCCCTGGATACCTCCTACTACCTGGTCCAGAGCCACTGGATGCACCCCAAGCTACCGGCCGCCCTGGTGGTCATCGGGCTCCACCACGTCCTCGGCGCGCGCGCCCGGAAGATGGCGCAGGGGAAAGTGCAAGAAGCTGGCCCGGCTGCTAAGATCGCGGCAGTCTTGGCGCTGATGGCGGCCGCGGCTGCCTTCTTTGCCATCGTCAAGCTACCCAGGTGATTTCGTGGCGCGAGCCGTGTTCCGGTCCGGTCGCCACGCGCCTCCACCCCTCCCGGGTGAGGCGACCCTCTCGGACGCAGTGACCTGGCCGCCCATCCAGCGCTTCTGCCATAGCTTCAAGAAGTTCCGGTACCCCGTGCTTGTATGGGGTGACCGGATTCGGTAGGTGTTTTCAGTCGAGGTCCGGTGGCCCGGCGGGGGTCCTGGTCTCCGCTCCTCGCGGCTCTGGTCCCTAGACTTTCGTCCCACTGCTCAACGTCCGGACTCAGGTCCGTAGGAGATCCTCGACATCGTGGCGGTCGATCGCGACAAGGTGCTCCAGGCCGCACAGAAGCTGGTCGAGCGGAAGCGCTTCGACAAGGCCATCCTTGAGTACCAGAAGCTCGTCGCCGACGACCCGAAGGACGTCCGGACGCTGCTCAAGATCGGCGACCTCTACCTGAAGACCGACGAGTACGTCGACGCCATCACCACGTACGAGCGGGTCGGCGAGTTCTACTCGGGCCAGGGCTTCGCGCTGAAGGCGATCGCGGTCTACAAACAGATCCGCGAGATCATCAACAAGTACGTCCCGCACCTGTCGGATCGCTTCGGCCACATCGTCCCGCGGCTCGCCGAGCTCTACGTCCAGCTCGGGCTCACCAGCGACGCCCTCGCCACCTACGACGAGGTGGCGACGCGGCTCCAGAAAGCCGGCCGCGAGCGCGACGCCATCGACGTCTTCCGCAAGATCGTCGAGCTCGATCCCAGCAATCCCCTCCCCTACCTCCGCCTCGCCGAGGCGCTCGTCCGCATCAAGGACTTCGACACTGCCATCCAGCGCTTCGGCACGGCAGCCGAGATCCTGCTCAAGCACGGCCGCAGGGACGACGCCCTCAAGGTGCTCGAACGGCTCCTGCAGCAGCGCCCTGATGCGCGCTTCGCCCGCCTCGCCGCCGAGATCTACCTCGACCGCGGCGACCCCAACGACGGCATGGTGGCGCTCCAGCGGCTGCAGACTGCGTTCAAGGAGAACCCCAAGGACCTCCAGACGCTGACGCTGCTGGCGCGCGCGTTCGACCTGCTCAACCAGCCCGCGAAGGCCATCGAGGTCCAGAAAGCCGCCGCGCGCACCGCCAAGGAAGCTGGGCGATCCGACCAGTTCGCGGCGATCGTCACCTCGCTCCGCACCCGCGCGCCGAACGACGAGGAAGTGCGCCAGCTCGCGGCGCATCTCCAGCCGGCACAGCCGGCGAGCACCCAGGATCCTCGTGCCTCCATCGACGTCGAGGTCGAGGACTCCGTCGCCGAGGAGATCGACCTCGATCCCGACGAGGAGCCCGAGGAGGTCCGCGCGCCGGTGGCGCCTGTCGCGCATGCCTACCAGCGCCCTGCCCCGCCAGCGTTCAACACGCAGGACCCCGCGGCCATGGCGCATCAGATCATCGGCCAGGCCGATGGACTGCTCCGGGCCAGGCAGATCAACAGGGCGATTGGCCTGCTGCGCACCGGGGTCCAGCGTCTGCCCTCGGACCGCAGCCTCCGCGAGCGCCTCCACACGGCCCTGTACGAAGACGCGCAGGACCAGGACGGCGCCATCCAGGAGATGCTCGCCTTCGCGGAGATGCTCCTCGGAGAGAACGACGTCGACGCGGCGGTGCAGAAGCTGAACGAGGTGCTGCTCCTCGACGGAGAGTGCGCCCCCGCGATCGAGATGCTCGCCGCGCTCGGCTACACGGAGGCGGTCGAGGCACAGCACATCTACCCGGACGCCTACCAGCAGTCCGTCGCGCCGGAGGCGGCCTACAGCCCCGAGGGTCTCCCCTCCTACGACCCTGAAGCCGTCGACCCCGCGCAGGCGATCTCGCAGGACTACCGCCGCTCGGTGATGCCGAGCATCCTCGACGACCTCGACGACCCCTTCAAGGGCGAGCCCCTCCCGAGCTTCCCCCTCGACCCCCCGGCGTCGCAGCAGCACGGCGCGCCGCTACCGCACTTCCCCCTCGAACCGGAGCAGGCTCACTTCGACCAGCCGATCTACGCCTCGGTCGCCCCTGGCATGCCGAGCCAGCCCCCGTTCGCCTCGTACCGCCCTCCGCCCTCGCAAGGCGTGGGCGGCATGGGCGGCATGGGCTCGCAGTCAGCGCCTCCACCGACCTCGGGTGGCTCTCGCGCCGAAGCGCTCGACGAGGATGCCCTCGAAGAAGCGGAGTTCTTCGCGCAGCACCAGATGTACGGCGAGGCCCGCACCATCCTGCACGAGCAACTCGCGCGCCTGCCGAACCATCCCCTGCTCCTTGAGAGGCTCAGCGAACTCGACGGCCTGGAGCACCAGGCGAACCCTCCCGCGGACAACCAGAGCGGTACGCGCCCGAGGCCCGCGGAGGGTCAGGAGGCGGAGCAGGGCGACTGGATCGACATCATCGGCAACCTCGACAACCTCGACAGCGTCATCGAGGAGCCACCGCCGGCCGCAGCGTCGGATCAGGTGAGCGCCGAGGAGATCTTCAACCAGTTCAAGGACCAGCTCAAAGAGCACGTCAAGGAGAACGACTCCGCCACGCATTACGATCTCGGCGTCGCCTACAAGGAAATGGGCCTGCTTCCGGACGCCATCAAAGAGTTCGCGCTCGCCGCGCGCGACCCGGCGCGTGAATGCGTGTGTCAGTCGATGATCGGCGTCATTCACCTGGAGACGAACAACATCGACGGTGCCATCGATGCCTTCATCCTCGGCCTGCGCGCGCCCCAGAAGACGCTCGATCAAGAGCTCGCCCTGAACTACGAGATCGCCTGCGCCTACGAGATGCGCAGCGACCGTGACCAGGCGCTCTACTACTTCCACCGCGTGTCGCGGCTGAACGCGAGCTACAACGACCCGCGCGGCGCCGTCGCCGACCGCATCCGCCGCCTCGAAGCGCCCAAGCCGGTGGCCCGCGCCGCGGTGGGCGCCGATCCTCTCGGCGACGACTTCGACGCTGCCTTCGACGACCTGCTGAGCCGCGCCAAGCTGCCCTGAGCATCGCGCTCCCGGCCGTGGCGGCTGTGGCGGTCGTGGTGGTCGTGGCGGTCGTGGCGGTCGTGACGGTCGTGACGCAGAAGCCGCTGCGGAGCGCACAAAGAAAAAGCGCGCCTCCCTGGGGAAGCGCGCTCCTTCATCACGAGATGGCGACGAGATCAGCCGTCCAGATCGGGGCGGATGTAACCGTCGATGCCCTCGTCGGCCTGGTAGTAGTTGCGCACCAGCCGCATGTCACCGCTGATCGCGTAGAGCACTGCCGCGTTGGCGGCCGCCGTGCAGCTCGCGGTGTTGCGGTTGTTGTCGATCTTGCCGGTGACGGGGTTGCTGGCCACCGCGTTGCCCTGGGTGGGGTAGCGCATGAACCCACCGGTGCGCAGGCGCCCGTTGCCGAGCACGTACATCCAGTTCGAGTTGTTCGAGGTGCCGTCGGGCCAGCCGTCGCGCTGACGCGCGTCTTTCGGCGTGTCGCCGTGCACGGTGACCACGTACTCCTCGTTGAACTTCCCGCCGCTCTCCGAGTTCGCCACGTCGAGGTCCTTGTCGAGCATCTCGAAGTACAGCTTGAGGAGCCGCGCCGTCTCGTTCAGGCGGGTCATGTTGCCGAACGCGCCGTGCGGGTCGTCGCTCATGACCTGCACGATCACGCTCTGGGTCAGCCCGAGCTTGAACGCCTTCGACGCCGTGATGAACGTCTGCGCGATGCGGCGCATCTTGTTCTCGGTGTTGCCGTTGATCTCGTACCGCGCCAGGTCGTCCTGGGTGGGAGCGAGCTTGTCGCGGAGGTTCTGCCCGAGGAAGTTCGAGGCAGACCGGCCGAGATCCAGCGACTTGTGGAACGTCTGGCGGTTCGCGGCCTTGAGCAGGTTCACCTGCGCCTTGTAGGTCGACTCGAACAGCACCGCGTCCTGCGACGCCTGGAGGGCGTACTGCGACGCCGCGCTGTTGAAGAGCTCGACCATGCCGCCGGGGTCCTGGACCGTGGTGATCGCAGGCGCGCCAGGCGCGGTCCCGAAGTTGACGGGCTCGATGCCGATGACGGGCACCAGCGACGAGTTCACCATCTGCATCGACGCCACCGAGGCCATCATGGTCCGGTTGGGAGCGACCACCGAGACCTGGTTCGGGTTCTGGGTGTGCGTCTGGTTGACGCCGCAGCCGAAGATGGAGACCTGCTTGTTGCGCCCCATGCCCACGAACGGGGTGTCCGGACCGACGGCGGACGGCTCGTCCGTGTCTCCCTCCTGGACCTGCCCCATGCGGTGGTAGGAGAAGTTGTTGTTGCCCGACATCGCGATGTCGCGGTGAGGCCACAGCAGGTTGAACCACGCGAACCCACCGTTGCCGGCGATCAGGTGGATCGACTTCTTCGTGGGCGCCTTGGCCGACTGCGCGAGCGCCGAGCCACCGACGTCCGCGATCGCGTTGAGGATACCGGCCTGATCGAGGCCGATGGCCGCACCGAACGCCGTCGTCAGCTTGAGGAAGGTGCGACGCGACTCACCCTGGAGATTCTTTGTTTTATCGCAAACCATGTCGTCCTCCTCACTCGCACGAATGCGCCGCAGCAAGCAGCGAGGCCACAGCGATGATCTTGCCCTTCTCGACGCTGCTCGCGTCCTCGACGGTCTTCGAGCAGATCGAGATATGCTTGTCGGTCGCCGGCCTGCCGATCAGGCAGGTGACCGCGTCCGGGTTGCAGCTATCGTCCGCGTTGAACATCTCGACGCCACAGTGCTCCGTGGTCGGGAGGTTCTGGATGATGGCCGGCGCCGCCTGCACGAAGATGTCGAACGTCTTCGTGGCACCCGACGACCGCCACACGATCGACTCGGCCGCCATCGCGTTGTAGTCCTCGACGCCCAGGGTACGGAGGCCGCCGTTGTAGAGCTGCCCCGCGGAGGGCGGCATGCCCTGGCCCGCGCCGGCGCCGAGATCCACGCCGAAGTCCTGGAGGATGTTCCCCAGGGTCGCGACGGTCAGCTTCGAGCAGGAGTGCAGCCGGCTGCGCACCTGCAGCGGGCCCTCCTTCTCACGCTGGGCCATGATCTCCTCGTCGCTCTTCCCGGCGCCCGGAGTGAGATCGTCCATGTGATCGAACGTGCTGTCCTCGCCGCCGACGGTTGCGTCGTCGTCGTTGGCGATGATCACGTTGTTCTCCGGAGCTTCCTCCGAACCCGGCTCCTCAATTCCAGGAACCGACTCGACGCATCCGACCCCCGCGAGCATGAGCGCGGCGAGGAGGCCAGGTACGGCGAACCCATGCAGAATCGTTGTTGCACGCTTCATGGTTTCTCTCCTCTAGGCTCTAGTACTTCACGAAGTCTTCGCTCTTGAGCATCGCCCGGAGGACCTCCTTGAGGTTCCGGTTCGCGCTGAACATGTCGATGAACGGCTTGATGACCGCGCCATCGATGTTCGCCGCGTCGCTCACGATGTCCTCCTTCGACATCGTGAAGTTCCACGCGCGAGACACCATGCAGCGGTGCACCTCCGCGTCCTCGGCCATCACCGCGCCAAGGGCGGGAAGGTCCGCTGCCGGCTTGCCGAAGCGCCACGCCGTCTGCTCGGAGTCGGGCAGCCAGTGGGTGCGCTGCGAGTCCACGAGCTCGCCGTTGACGTTGGTCTTCACCGCCGGCATGTTCTGCCACATGCCGTCCTCGCCGAAGTTGGCGAAGAGCGGCGCCAGGTGATTGCTCGTCTGGTGGCAGTTGGCGCAGATCGCCGCCTGCGTGTCGAGGAAGTTCACCGGATCAGCGGAGATCGACTCCCACGGCCACGCCGCGTAGTAGGTCCCGTTGCCGCGGTTCTCCGCCTTGCCGGTCTCCGCGGGGAAGGCCTTGCACGCGAAGATCTCCTGCACCCAGCGCACCCGCCGGAACGCCATGGGGCCGTAGAACTGCCGCATCACGCCCGGGTTCGTGAGCACGCCTGCCTCGGCGGGAGCGCCGCTGTTGCAGGTCCCGGCCTGGAAGGTGTTCATGCCCTCGTTGTAGGTCGGGCAGTTGTTGGCCGTCGCGGTCAGCACGTCGGTGAAGGGACGATCCTCCACGATGAGCTGAGCCGCGAAGGTCGGCGCCGTGTTGCGATCGTCGCCGTTGCCGCCGCCCTGGCGCATGATGTCCTGCCACCACTTGACCATGCGGGCCGCGAAGAGCGGATCCTGGAGCATGTCGTCGATGGCAGCCTCGTAGGCCTCCTTGCCGCCAGTCTCCACTTCCTTGATCTCTGCCAGCGTGGGCAGCCGTCGCAGAAGCTTGAGGCTCGCGGTGCGGAGCGCCTCGGGGTACTCGATCTGCCGCTCGCCGAGCACCGTGAACTCTTCCTCCTCGGGCTCGACATCATCCGGGTTGACCGGCTTGTTGGGATCGTCGACCGAGCCGCCAGGCACGCCCGGGGTCGCCCCGGGGTTATTGTCCGTGTTGTTCGTGTCATCGGGAGAAGAGCCCGAGCACGCGGCCGCCACGACTGCCGTCGCAAGAGCCAGGAGAATCGGAGTGGTTCTCATAGACCGCCTCGCATTCCTTTCACCATGTTGCTGCTATTGACCTGCAGACTCAGCGGCATCCGCCTCAGCCTCGATCCAAGTCGTGACCGCCGTCCTGAAGTTGTTGAAATCATTCGCGTTCGGGAAACGAAAATCGTGATTCGCTTGCATCGCCGGGTTGGTGTTCCTGAAGATCAGGCTATTCGCAGGGTTTGCATAATCCCCCGATACCCGGACCCTGATCTGTGCACAGGCCTCCTCCGGACCCGTCGGTGCATTGTTCGTGAGCCCCGTCATATCGATCGCGGAGACTGCACGGTTGTTGTTGTTGTTTCCGTGGCAGCCACCGCAGCTTGCCCGGAACAGTTGCTGCGGGCTCTGCGCGCCGCCCACCCCCGTCGAG
Source organism: Chondromyces apiculatus DSM 436 (assembly GCF_000601485.1). GTDB lineage: Bacteria > Myxococcota_A > Polyangia > Polyangiales > Polyangiaceae > Chondromyces > Chondromyces apiculatus. The sequence continues at coordinate 278,619 of NZ_ASRX01000002.1, read as the reverse complement.
AACGACTCGAAGGCCTCGCATCCGCCCCCGCCCGTCTCCGGCCGAGTATACGGAGTGATGCTCTCGAAGAACATCGCGATCAGCGAGTCCGGCTCCCACTGCGTGAGAATCACCGAGCCGATACCGATATTTGCGGTCTCATTGGCACCGACGTCCACCTTGACCCCCGTGAAGCTCCGGTCCAGCACCGCGGGCTTGTTCGGGGGATAGACCGCGAACTTCGGGATGTTCACGGTCACGCCGGTCACGTTCGAGGTATAGACCCGCAGATCCGAGACATAGAGAATGCCCGCCTCTTCCTCGGCCATGAAAGTGACCGTCACGCCGTAAAGCTGAGGATCGATGTCCTCCAGGTAGATCGCATTGATGCCCATGACCGGCGTGAAGGGCTCGGTGCCAGCGCCGAGCGGGTTCGCCGGCGCCTCGATCAGGCTCGCCTCGGCCTGCAGCCACTCGGTCAGCCCGGTCTCGAGCGTGCCGTCCGAGAGCGTGTCGAAGTTCTTGCCGCCGTGAACGCTGCCCTGGGTCGGGTGCGTCGCGCCCGTCCGCGGGTAGACGAGGAGGACGCTCTCGTCCCAGTTCTTCTTGATGAAGCCATCCTGGGCCTTCAGGCGGTCATAACGACCTTCCGGAGTCTCGGCGTCGAGAAACAGATCCTCGGTCTGCCCGCCCTTGCCGTCGTGACAGCCCACGCCGCAGGTCGCGTTGAAGATGCCGTCGACCGCAAAATAAAGCGCTTTCGCCTCGTCGATCGTCTCCACGACCACCGGCGGCTTGCTCGTCCCCGCGCCCTCACCGTTGTTCGCGCCCTGACCCCCCGTAGGCTCCGGGGAATCGTCGGGGAACTGCTGCGGACTGACACAGCCCGTCGCCACGCCCATCGCGAGCGCCAGCGACCCGGCTCCCATGAGCACCATGGAGAAGAGGGGGTTCGATCGTGACAGGTGAACCTTGAGCATAGCCTCTTATCCTCTCCCGATTCCGGGAGACCTCCAAGCAGTTCTCCGCAGCGCGACCCTGTTACTGCACATCGCGGGCCAACCTCATCGGACCCTGGAAACCTCGGTGCAGGCGCGCATTTCAGCCTTTATTCCCCCCTCTCGCTGGAGAACCACAGCCAGAGCGGCCGACTGGATCATCTGTGACCCGGTCTCCCGGATCCCAGGGGCCCCTCCCTGACCAGGTCCACCCCGCGCGGCGCCACACCACGAGCGGCTTTTTCCGCAGCGCGAACGGGCCCCTCCGACCCGCCTTTGCTCCGGAAATTGGTCCCTTCGCCGCAACCTCCGGTAGCGGGGGAGCCCATGACGCGAACGCTCCTCTCCGCCGCCCTCGCCTCTCTCCTCGCCGTCGGCTGCGGCCGCGCCGCGCTCGACGCACAGCCGACGACCCCCGCGAATACCGCCAAGGCAAAGACGTCCAGTGACGCCGCCGCGACCTCCCCCGAAAAGGGAACGAATGACGAGATCTCCGGGAAATCCAGCCCGACCGCCACCGCCGCCGCCCTCCTCGCGGCGTCTCCCCTGCGGCAGCCTGGTGATTACGTTGCTTACCGTTTCACCGGATCCTTTCAGAAGAAGCCCGTCACCCTCACCCAGCGCGTCGTCGCCCGTGAAGGCGACGCCCTCCTCGTGGAGATGACCCTCTCGGCGGAGGGGCGCGACGAGTCCCTTCGCGTGCGCATGAGCGACGCGCCTGCGACGCGCGGTGAGGTCCTCGGCGTCCTGCGCGTCGACGCCACCGGCGCGGAGCGGCCCGCGACGCTCGCGGCCTACGAGGCCCTCATGGCCCGCACCATGGTGGCCGCCGACGTCAACGAAGCCGAGCTCGGGACCGAATCCCTCAACCTCGACGTGGGCGGCCAGCCCATTGCCTGCCAGCGGACCAGCTACCGGGTACGCATCGGCGGCAAGACCGCGACCATGCACACCGTGCAGAGCGAGCGGTTCCCCTGGGGCGACGTGGGCGGCGAGATCACCGCGGAGGACGGCAGCGTCATCTACCGCGCCGAGGTGATCGACGCGGGCCACACCAAGCCCTCGCGCACCTCCACAGCGATTGCCTCGGACGAGGATTACGAGCCCTGAGTACCTCGTTCACACGGCAGGGGCTCGCGCCCCCGCCCCCCACCGAGCAAAGCGCGTCGGGGCCCCCCACTCCCCGATCCACCCGCGGTTTCCAGAGCGCTCTGCCGCTTCGGGCCTGACGCCCGTCGCATCGGGAAGCGAACCATGTCCCCGGCCGTGTGTATCGGAGCGGGCATTGCGAGCGGGCATTCACCCCGCGCCATCACCCGGCCCCTCCGGCCCCTCCGGCCCCTCCGGCCCCTCCGGCCCCTCCGGCCCCTCCGGCCCCTCCGACGCCCTTGAGCGCGAGGATCTCCTCCGCCCGCGCTGCCGCCTCCTTCACGAGGTGCCCCATCTTCGGATGCTCCGGCTCCAGGTCGGGCGGCAGGCCATCGGCGCGGAGCGCCTCCGAGCACACCGGCCCGATCGAGGCCACCATCCCCTGCGCGAGCGCCGCGCGCACCGCGGCGAGGATCCCCTCCTCCGCGGCCACCATCGTGAAGTGCTCGATCTGCGGCCGGCTCGTGAACAGCGCGATCGGCACCTCCCCCGCGGCCAGGGCGTGGAGCGCCTTCCGCAGCGGGCCCGTGTCCTCGGGCAACGCCCAGCGGTACACGGGCACGGGCGTGACCACCGCCCCTTCGCCCGCGAGCGCCGCGTGGAAGTCCAGGTTCGGCGCGCCGTACTCCTGCACCACCACCCGCTTGCCGGCGAGCGGCGCCGAGACCCGCGCGAGCACCGCCAGCACCTCGCGCCACGTGTTCGGCTCGGGCACCGTGGCGAAGCCCGTCACCCCCAGCTCCCGCAGCGCCCCCGCGGGCTTCGGCCCCCTGGCCACCACCTGCACCCCCCCGAGTGCCGCGGCGAAGGCCTCACGGCTCATCTCGGGCTCCAGCTCCCCCGCGAGCGCCCGGGTCCCCACCCCGGTCATCAGCACCACCACGTCCACCTCGCCGCGCCGGAGCGCCGAGGCAAACGCGAGGGCGTGTTCGTTCCGGTCGACCACCACCTCGCGCAGCGTGGGCGCCTGGATGGGGACCCCACCGTGGCGCTGGATGAGCGAGGCCATCTCCGCTGCGCGGCGGCTCTCGAAGCTGACGACGCGCCTGCCGGCGAAGTCACGTGCGGTGCTCACCGCGCGAGCTTACCCCAACGCCGAGCCCCCCCACGCCCCTCGGTCTGGTAACCTGGACCCGTGGTGACGGCAAAACAGGCGGACCAGCGCGAAGACGACGAGGCCCCCTCCTCCTCGCCCGACGAGGCAGCGAGCGCGCGCAAACGTCCCGGACCTCCTGCCGCCCCTCGGCGCGCCACCACGGGTCCGGACCCGGTGATCGGCGCCGGCGTGACGCTCCTCGGCATCTTCCTGATGGGCATCGGCGGCGCGGGGGACATGCACTACCTCTTCAACGCCGGCACCCTGGTGGCCGTCGCTGGAGCCGTCCTGTTCGTCCTCTTCGTGACCCTGACCGCCCTCCGCCAGCGCCCCCGCAGCGAAGCCACCCAGGACCCCTGACCGTCGCCCTCATTCACACGGCCGGGGGTGGTGCTCGCTTCCGGAGGTGACGGGCGTCAGGCTGGCGGCGGGGGCGCGTTGAGGTCGGGCGCGATCTCTTCGAGCGGCACCCCCAGCTCCTCGGCGATGCGCTCGATCTCGGCCCGCTCCGCCTCCGTGGGCGCCCCGTCCGCGGCGGCGAGCTGGATGAGCAACCGGACGACGCGCGCCCGCTCATCCGCGTCGCAGAGCGACTTCAGCTCCCGGTAACAGCGATCCAGCTCCTGCTCGTGGATCGAGGGCAGCTTGCCTTCGAGGGCCGTGCACACCGCCTCGATGGCCCCTGCGCTGAGCCCCTCCACGTGCGCCAGGAGCGCGCGGAGCAGCTCCTCTTCCTTCCGGGAGAAGCGCCCGTCGACGCAGGCCACCTTGCCGAGCAGGACCACGACGATGGCGATGTAGCGAAGGACGACCCCCTCGTCGTCCGGGAGCGCCTGGCGGAGCTCCCGGAGCAAGGCGTCGAGGTTCGGGAAAGAGCTCTCCCGCTGCAGGCCGAGCCAGGACAGTAGACCCACTGCCTTGACCCTAGCAGACCCGCCGGACAGCGCTCACGGCCACCATCACTCCTCGACCGCCCCGGCGATCCACTCGTCCACCGGGTCGTCCGACTTCGGCGTCTTCAAGATCGACCCATCGGGTCCGTCCTTCCGCACCACCAGCGTCCTGCGGGTGGTGGTGTCCGCGTTCTCGCGCGCCACCACGCTGATCACGTTCACCCCGGGCCTGAGGGGCGCCTCGAACTCGATGCCCATCTTCTTGGGGTCGGTGCCGTCGCGGTTCGACTTGTAGTAGAGCTTGCGGCTCCCCACGAAGATGTAGGCGTCGAGCAGCCGCTCGCCGTCCGCCGCGGTCCCGGTGATCTTCACCGTGTCCCCGCGCGTCGCCATCTCCGAGGCGGTCACCTCGACCGAGGGCGGCGCGTGCGAGTAGACGTCCTCGAAGGTCACCGCCGCGGGCGCCGCGCCGCCGCGGGCCACGTCCTTCTCCGCCACGAAGGCGAAGCGGTTGCTCCCGAGGTCCACCTTCAGGTGGGCGCCCACCTTCCCGAGCACCTTCACGGCGGCCCCTGCGGCGAGCTTCCCGAAGGTGTGTCCGTTCGCGTCCGGCCTGTCGAGGAGCGCCGCGCCCTCCGCGCCCGCCTTCACGGTCCCGCTGTCCGCGGTGAGCACCGCCGGGGCCGACACCGGGATCTTCACCTTCTCGCTCGCGAACTCGCGCAGGTCGCGGTCGCCCACGGTGAGCGCCAGCGTCGCCTCGGGCTCCATGAGCTGCGGCTGCACATCGAACGAGAACACCACCCGCCGCACGTCGCCGGGCTGCATGTTCGAGATGTCGAAGCGGCCCCCGTCGAGGAGCAGCCCGTCCCCCGAGAGGTTCGAGATGTTCGTCTGCGACTCGTACGAGCGCCCCTTCCCCACGTTCTTCACGGTCAGGTACATGCTGACCTTCTCACCCTTCTGGATGAGCCCATCCCCGTTCCCGCCGCGGTTGTCGGCGATCTGGTACGAGTACTGGAAGAGCGGCCGCTCCAGCGCGCGCACCGTCGGCCGGATCTCCACGGGCGCCGGCTCCGACGACAGCCCCTCGGCCTCCAGCTTCACCTTGAGGCCATCGCTCCGCGACAGCGCGTCCATCGGGATCCGGCAGTTCCGCTTCTCGTCTCCCGAGCGCGGCTTGATGGTCCCGAACTTCCGCCCCTCCACCTCGCACCACCCGAGCGGCGTCTTCGCCGTCTTCGACTGGCCCGGCCCGACCTTCCCGAAGATCAGCTCCTTCGAGTTGAAGTACGGGTTGTCGCTGTCGGTTGTCCCGCGCACCCGGAAGACCGGCTGGGTCCCGGTGTTCTTCACCGTCACCCGCAGCTCCATGGGCTGCCCCGCCGTCACCTCCGCGTTCTTGCGGTCGGTCTCGATGGTGACCTCCAGCTCTGGCTTCACCGGAGCTGCGCCCTCGGGCGGCGCTGCCCAGTCCACCCCGAGCCTGCCGAGCTCCGCCGCGACCTTGTTCAGCTCCTCCTTGCCGACCTGCTCGATGAAGTCGTGCGCCGCCCGGAGCTGCTCCAGGCGGGGCACCCGCTGCGGCACCCGCGCCGCCAGGTCCCGCGCGAAGCGGATGGGGAAGTCGAGCGCGAAGTCGTCGTCGAGCTCCCCGCCGCGCTCCCGGAGCTGCTCCCGGTCCGCGCTGGTGAGCTGGTAGCGCACCACCTCCAGCGGCTTGCCGCCGGCGGCCTGCGCGTTCGACAGGTGGGCCGACAGGTCACGCTCCCGCAGGCCATCCTTGGTCACCGTGAGGTCCATCTCCAGATCGTCCACGGTCATGGGATCGAGCTCGATGTCCGGCGTCACGCCCACGCCCTGGATGGAGACGTCGCCCGGCGTCAGGTACTGGGCGATGGTCAGCTTCAGCGCCGCCTTCTCCGGGGTCACGTCCGGGAAGACGAGCTGCACGCTCCCCTTGCCGAACGACGTCTGCCCCACGATGACCGCGCGGTTGTGGTTCTTGAGCGCGCCGGCCACGATCTCGCTGGCGCTCGCGCTGTTGCCGTTCACCAGCACCACGATCGGGTAGGGCGGCTCGGTCCCGGGCCCCTTGGCCCGCTTCTCCTCGCGCCCCTCGGAGGCCCCCACCGTGGAGACGATGACCCCGTCGTTCAGGAACTTGTCGGCGATCCGCGCCGCCTGGTCGAGGAGCCCGCCCGGGTTGCCGCGCAGGTCGAGCACCAGCCCCTTGATCGGCCCCTTGGCCCGCATCTGGTCGAGCGCCGCGTCCAGCTCCGCCGTCGACGTCGCCTGGAACTGCTTGAGCCGCACGTAGCCCACCCCGGCGTCGAGCAGCCGCGACTCCACCGAGCGCACCTTGATCACCTCGCGGCTCAGCTCGAAGGGACGAGGCTCCTTCCAGCCCCCCTCCCCTTCGCGCACCACCCACACCGTGACCTTGGTCCCCGGATCCCCCCGCAGCCGCCGCACAGCGTCGTCGAGCGGCATGTTCAGCGTCGACTCGTTGTTGATCTTCACGATCCGGTCGAACCGCTTGATCCCCGAGCGCCCCGCCGGCGTGTCCGGCATGGGGTTCATCACCGTCAGGAGCTGGTCGCGCACCGAGATCACGATGCCGAGCCCCCCGAACGCCCCCGACGTGGAGACGTTCATCTCCTTGTAGGCGTCCGGCGACAGGAACACCGAGTGGGGGTCCAGCGTGTGCAGCATCCCGTTGCACGCCGCGTACTCCACGTCGCGCAGGTCGACCTCGGTCCCCTTCAGGTGCTTCTGCAGGAAGGCGAACACCTCCCGCAGCCGCGCCGACACGTCCCAGGGCCCCTGGATGTTGTCGACCCGGAATTTCTTCTCGTTGTTCTCGACCCGGACGCTGACCTCGTTCGCGTCCCCGCCGGTCAGGACGATGACCTGCGCCACGTCGCGCTGGACGTAGTTCAGGGCCGACAGGAACATCTCCCGCGGCTTCACCCGCTCCGGATCCACGTACTTGTCGCGGATCATCTTGAGCGTCTCGTTCACGGCTTCGAGGCGGGTCAGGTCGTAGGGCGCCTTCGCCGAAGGCCCCGTGACCGCGAGCGCCGGCTCGAACCCACGCCATAGACCGCCCGGTCCGAACTGCAGGGCGAAGTACGTCGCGAGGGCGAAGGCCCCGAACAGTGCCAGGGCTTTGCCGAGACGTTCGAGCAGTCTTTGGGGCATACGGCCGACGAGTATAGACCTGCGCCGCCGGACGTCGAGATGGGGCAGACGGATGCGGGTGCTTCGGCGCCGCGGATCCCCGTGCTACGCTCCCGCTCCCCCGTACCCCCTCCCCCACGCCAGCCAGGAACCCGAGGAGCGCCGCAAGACATCATGCTTCGAGGATCGTCGCCGCGATGGACGAGCTCCCTCCTCTCCGCCGCCGCGCTCACCGCCGCGCTCACCGCCGCCTTCACCGCAGGCATGGGCACCGCCAGCGCGCAGGAGAAGGTGACGGGCACCGGCAAGGGCATCGTCGGCACGGCCTTGCTCGGCGGCGAGGCCGTGATGATCGGCATGGGCGCCTTCGGCGTGGAGGCGACCTGGCCCTACCTGGTGTTCGGCAGCGCGGGCATGATCGCCGGAGGCATCGGCGGCTGGGCCATCGAGGGCGCGGCTCCCCCTGCCGAGGTGCCGCTCTACCTGCTCGCCGGAGGCATGGCGCTCATCATCCCCACCGTCGTGGTGACCCTCAACGCCACCGCCTACAGCCCCCCCGAGGAGCGCGACGAGCCGCTCAAGAACGAACCCTCCCCTGACGGCCCCAAGGTCGAGGGCGACCTCAAGGTGACCTCACAGCTCACCTCACAGCGTACCCGTCCCGCCGCCCATCCCCGCCCGCGCCCCGCCCTCGGCCTCCTCGACCTCGACCCCCAGCGCGTCGCCTTCGGCCTCCCCGCGCCCGACGTCAGGCCCCTCTATTCACCGCAGGAGATGCTCCGGTTCGGTGTCACCCAGGGCCAGGAATTCCGCTTTTCAGTGGTCCGAGCTGCATTCTAGGCACAGCGTCGCAGAGCGCCGCCAGATGGAATGACGCGCTGAACCGGCCATCGCGTGCCCCGCAAACGCACGGTGAGCACGCGGTGAGCGCCGACTCACACACACCCGGCGCGCACCCGGCTCCCCCGCACCCACAGCGACCGCGCTCGGATTGAGTGATACTGGTCCGTCCGATGAGCGGAGAACCCGCGCAATTCTCGGCCCTCACCAGGACAGCAGACGCGCCCCCCGGGCTGATCCCTGGCCGCCTCGCGCCCGACGCCTCGCCCGACGCCTCGCCCGACGCCTCGCCCGACGCCTCGCCCGACGCCTCGCTGGCGTCCTCGCTCCCGGACGTGCCGCCGCGGTCCGCGGAGATCTCGGTGGATCGCTTCCCCCTCGACCTCCTGCTGCCCGCGGGCACCCCGATCAAGCAGTACGAGATCATCCGCAAGCTCGGCGAGGGCGGCATGGGAGCCGTGTACCTCGCGCGCGATACCCGCCTGGGCAGGCTGGTGGCGATCAAGATGCTCCTTCAACATCGGGGCTCCCGCGGCGACCAGTTCATGGTCGAGGCCCGCGCCACGGCCCAGTGCAGGCACGAGAACATCGTGGTGATCCACGAGGTGGACGAGCACCAGGGCCACCCGTACATGGTGCTCGAGTACATCGAGGGCTGCACGCTGCGGGCGTGGATGGAGCGACGGGCCAGCGCCGCGAACGCGACCCTCCTCGACGGCGCGGAGACACCCGCCGTGCGCGTCTCCCCGAGCATGGCGATCGAGCTGATGATCCCCGTGGTGCGCGCGCTGGTGTGCGCCCACGCGCAGGGCATCGTCCACCGCGACCTGAAGCCGGAGAACATCCTCCTCTCCAACGCCGGGCCGGTGAAGGTCGTCGACTTCGGCATCGCCAAGCAGCTCAGCGCCGAGGCCATGTCGCGCCTCACCGGCGCGGGCCACGTCGAGGACGAGCGGGTGGGGACCATCCTCTACATGGCCCCCGAGCAGTGGCGGAACGAGGTCACCGACCAGCGCGCCGACATCTGGGCCATGGGGCTCCTCCTCTACGAGCTCTGCGCCGGGACCCACCCCCTCTGGCCCGTCCTCCCCGCGCGCATGGCCCGCGTCGCCGACCTCACCTTCCCCATGCCCTCGCTCCGGGAGGCGTGCCCCGAGGCCGGCGCCCTCGGCGCCATCGTCGACCGTTGCCTCCAGAAGCAGAAGGACGCCCGCTTCGCCTCGGCCCGGGAGCTGCTCACCATCCTCGAAGCGCTGCGCACCGGGCGCGACGTCCCGAACCTCGCGGACGACGAGAGCCCCTTCACCGGCCTCTCCGCCTTTCAGGAAGCCGACGCCGCGCGGTTCTTCGGCCGCGAAGCGGAGATCCCCGCCGTCCTCCGCCGCCTCGCCAACCAGCCGCTCCTCGCGGTCGCCGGCCCCTCGGGCGCCGGCAAGTCGTCGTTCGTGCGCGCCGGGGTGATCCCTGCCCTGAAGCGCTCGGGGGAGGGCTGGGAGGCGTTCATCCTGCGGCCCGGGCGCAGGCCCCTCGCCTCGCTGGTCGACGTGCTCACCCAGGTCACCGACCCCGCGCTCTCGCCCGCGTCCTCGCGCCACCCCGACACCAGCGGCGAGCGGGAGCGCATGCCCGGCGCCGCGGAGTTCGACGCCCTCGCCCACACCCTGAGCCACGAGCCCGGCGCCCTCGGCGCCTACCTCCGCACCCACTGCCGCCGCCGCCGCAGCAAGCTCCTGCTCTTCGTCGATCAGTTCGAGGAGCTCTACACCCTCGGCGTCGGCGCCGAGGAGCGCCGCGCCTTCCTCGCCTGCCTGGAGAGCGTCGCCGACGAGGCCTCCTCGCCCCTGCGGGTGATGCTGGCGATGCGCTCCGACTTCCTCGACCGGGTCGCTGGCGACCAGCGCCTCCTCGCCGAGGTCACCCGCGGCCTCGTGGTGCTCTCTCCCCTGGGCCGCGAGGGCCTGCGCCAGGCGCTCACCCGCCCCCTGGAGGCCCTCGACCACCGCTTCGAGAGCGAGGCCCTGGTCGAGGAGATGCTCGACGCGCTGGAGGGCGCGCGGAGCCCCCTGCCCCTCCTCCAGTTCACCGCGACCAAGCTCTGGGAAACCCGCGACCCGGCCCGGCGCCTGGTCACCCGCGAGCGCTACGAGCGCCTCGGCGGCATCGCCGGCGCCCTCTCCGCCCACGCCGACACCGTGTTCGCCGCCCTCTCGCCCCACGAGCAGCGCCTCTGCCGCGAGCTGCTTCTCCGCCTGGTCACCCCCGAGCGCACCCGCGCCGTGGTCGGCCTGGACGAGCTGCGCAAGCTCGCCCGCGAGGGCGGCGCCGCGCATGGCGCCCACGGCGCCCACGGCGAGCACGTCACGAACCCCACGGACGACGCGCGCGCCATCGAGCAGGTGGTCCAGCACCTCGGCGAGGCGCGCCTCCTCTCCATCGAGACCGATGGCGACGCCGCGCACGCCGCGCACGACGCGAGGCACGACGCCGCGCACCACCACGGCTCGACCGTCGAGCTGGTGCACGAGTCCCTCATCGACCGCTGGCCGCGGCTCGGGCGCTGGCTCGACGAGAGCGCCCTCGACGCCCAGTTCCTTGCCCGGCTCCGCACCGCCGCCCAGCAGTGGGAGGCTGACGGAGAGCCCGAGGGACTGCTCTGGCGCGACAGCGCCGCCGTGGAGGCCCGCGCCTGGATGGAGCGCCGGCGCACCCCGCAGGGCAAGGGCAGCGCGCGCCTCGGTGATCGCGAGGAGCGCTACCTCCGGGCCGTGGTGAGCCTCGCCGAGCGGGCGAGGCGCGTGCGCCGCTGGGCCTCCGCGGGCCTCATCGCCGCCCTCAGCGTGGTCGCGGTGGTGGTCTCCTCCCTCGCCGTGCGCGCCCGCGACGAGGCAGCCCGCGCCCAGCGCGCCGCCGCGCATGCCGCCGAGGAGGCCCAGCGCGCCGACCGCGAAGCCGACCACGCCCAGGCCGAGGCCCGCCAGGCCCGCAACGCCACCCGCCTCGCCGCCGCGCGCGAGCTGCAGACCGACCCCACCACCGTGCTCGCCCTCCTCCGCGAGATCGAGCTGCCCGAGGCCCCCCGCGGCTGGTCCGAGCTCGCCGGCTGGGCCCTCCGCCAGGGCGTGGCGAGCCTGGTCCTCGCCCAGCCGACCGGCATCACCCGCGCCTCCTTCAGCCCCGATGGCCAGCACATCGTCAGCGGCTCCTTCGACGACCTGGTGCGGGTGCGGCGCGCCGACGGCACCGGCGAGCCCCTCGTCCTCCGCGGCCACACCCAGCGCGTCTCCAGCGCCGCCTTCAGCCCCGACGGGAGGCGCATCGTCAGCGCCTCCCTCGACGGCACCGTGCGCGTCTGGTCCGCCGACGGCACCGGCGAACCCCTCGTCCTCCGCGACCACGAGGACGCCGTCTACTTCGCCGCCTGGAGCCCCGATGGCGAGCGCATCGTCACCGCCTCGAAGGACCGGACCGCGCGCATCTTTCGCGCCGACGGCACCGGCGAGATCGTGATCCTCCGCGGCCACGAGGACCAGGTCCGCTCCGCGACCTTCAGCCCCGACGGGAGGCGCATCGCCACTGCCTCCGAGGACAACACCGTGCGCGTCTGGCCCGCCGAGGGCAAGGGCAAGCCCATCGTCCTCCGCGGCCACACCGACGACGTCTGGCACGCCACCTGGAGCCCCGACGGCAAGCACATCGCCTCCGCTTCCAGCGACAAGACCGTGCGCCTCTGGTCCGCCGACGGCGTGGGCGAGCCCCTCGTCTTCCGCGGCCACGACGAGAAGGTCCTCTCCGCGGCCTTCAGCCCGCAGGGCACCCACCTCGTCAGCGCCTCCAGCGACAGGACCGTCCGCGTCTGGAGCGCGGGCGGCAAGGCCTCCGAGCCCATCGTCATCCGCGGCCACGCCGACGAGGTGATCTCCGCCGAGTTCGACGCCACCGGCCAGACCATCCTCAGCGCCTCCCTCGACCACACCGCGCGGGTGTGGCGCATGAGCCGCATCGTGCAGCCCATCCCCTTCCGCGGCCACCAGCGTGCCCTCACCGGCGCCGTCTGGAGCCCCGACGGCAAGCACATCGCCACCGCTTCCCTCGACAACACCGCGCGCCTCTGGAGCGTCGACGGCGCCGAGCCCCCCCACGTCCTCCGCGGCCACGACAAGGACGTCCACGCCGCCGCCTGGAGCCCCGACGGCAAGCGCATCGCCACCGCCTCCCGCGACGGCACCGCGCGCCTCTGGAACCCCGACGGCAGCGCCTCCCCCGTGGTCTTCCACCACGGCCCTGTCACCCTCAGCGTCGCCTGGAGCCCCGACGGAACCCGCCTCGTGACCGGCGGCGAGGACCGCACCGTCCGCGTCTGGAACGCCGACGGCACCGGCTCCCCCGTCGTCTTCCGCGGCCACGAAGGCCCCGTCTTCACCGTGGCGTGGAGCCCCGACGGCAAGCACATCGCCTCCGCGGGCGACGACCGCACCGCCCGCGTCTTCTGCGCCGACGGCACCGGCTCCCCCGTCGTCTTCCGCGACCACACCGACGTCATCCACGCTGTCGCCTTCAGCCCCGACAGCCGCCGCCTCGCCACCGGCTCCTGGGACGGCACGGTGCGCCTCTGGAACATCGACCACACCGGCACCCCCACCGTCCTCCGCGGCCACGACCACTGGGTCAACGACGTCGCCTGGCACCCTGGCGGCAAGACCCTCGTCACCGCGTCCCACGACAAGACCATCCGCGTCTGGAACGCCGACGGCACCGGCGAGCCCCTCGTCTTCCGCGGCCACGACGCCCCCGTGAACACCGCCGCCTGGAGCCCCGACGGCCAGCGCATCGTCAGCGCCTCCGACGACGGCACCGCCTGGATCTGGCCCGACCCCGAGCCCCTCCACGGCCTCGACGACGCGCGCCTCTGGGCGGCGACCACCTACTGCATGCCCGCCGCGCGCCGGATGGAGCTGCTCCACGTCTCCGAGGCCACGGCCCGGGCCGACGAGCAAGTCTGCCGGTCGCGGGTCGACAGCGTCCGCGCCACCGCGAAGCCCGGACCGAGGTAACCCCGGACACCTTCGAGGTGTCCCGGGAACAGGTCGGAGGTGTTCCAAGAACAGGTCCGAGGTGTTCCGCGGACACCTCCGAGGTGTTCCGAGAACAGGTCGGAGGTGTCCCCGTGACACCATATGAGTTGTCACGCGAACAGGTCGGAGGTGTTCCGAGAACAGGTCCGAGGTGTTCGCGGAACACCTCCGACCTATCCACCGGACACCTCCGAGGTGTCCCTGTGATCTCTGGTGAGGTGTCACTCGGATACCTCCCCAGGTATCCCCGAGACAGGTGGGGACCTCTCCACCAGATACCTGGGAGCGCTCAAGGGCCCGGGTAGAACGCCGCGAGGATCGTCACGATCAGGATGGCGAGGAGGACCGCCCCGAAGATCCCCAGCACGGCCATGTTCATGGCGATCTGGCCCCGGTCACCCGTGTCGAGGGCCAGGAGCCGGCGCCACCATGCAGCCCGGGGCGGCGGCTTCGCGTGCAGGGCGACCAGGAGCTGCGCGACGTTCCGGGTGTGCCCGCCGCCCAGGTTGGTCCTGAGTGCACGCACGGTGTGGAAGGGCCCCCAAGGGATGCCCCACCAGCCGAGCAGCAGCGTGGTGGCCGTGGGCAGGAGAGGTCGCCGGTCGGGGCGCGGCGCCGTGATGAACGAGATCTCCACGAGGATCAGAGAGACCAGCACCTCGTACTGGACCAGTGTCGTGGCGCGGGTGAGGCGCTGGCCGGCCCACGTGGCTTCTACCCGCCGGATCTCGTCCTCGTGCGCGACGAGCCACCGCGCCAGCCGGCGGGCCTGACGACGCTCGTTCCAGGCCCACCCGAAGAGGAAGAACGACAGACCGCTCGCCGCGGCCCAGAACAGATCGAGGCCAGCCTCGTGTTCCTGGCCGAGGACCAGCGCAACCCCTCCGACGACCACACCCAGAAAGGGTAAGGCCCAGAGCGTGCCGAGGCGCACGCCCGTGGCCCGGTCGAGGTCCCTGGACCTCAGGGTCGGCGTCTGCATCCGGCACCCGTTAGCCCAGCCTCATCACCGCAGCCATGCCCCTCCGCGATGCGCGTGGAGCACCGCGCGCGGATCGACGGCGCCACCACGGTGGCTTCCGTTGGGCACCCGACGTCGTGCCGCGGTAGGCTCCCGCCGTGCCCGAGTCCACCCCCCTGCCCCTCGCCACCCGACTCTGGTTCGCCTGGGTGTGCCTCTTCCGCGTCCTCTTCGACCCCGCGTTCGCGGCCCGCGCCTTCGCCCTGCGGCAAGGTGAGGCCGCGTCGCCCGAGCGGGAGCTCCCCCCTCCGCCCCGCAAGCGGACGCCCTCGCTGCCGTCGGCCGCGGAGCTGGCGCGCCTTCCGCAGGTGAAGCCCGCCCTGTCCGCAGCCGCGCGCGCCGCCCAGCAGACGATCCCCGATCGCCCCCGGCGCGGCCAGGCCCCGCTCTCGCCGCCGCCCGCGCCTTCGTCCGACCCTTCGTCCGAGCCCGAGTCTCCGGCCAAGCCAGAGCCCAGGCCTTCATCAGCGACCACGACCACGACCACGACCACGACCACGACCACGACCGCGCCTGCCACCCCCTCCGCGGCCGCGCCTGCGACCACGACCACGCCCGCGGCCCCCAGCACCGAGCCTGCCCTGCAGCTCCTCGCCCTGCTCCAGCGCGAGGGCCGCCTCATCGACTTCCTCCAGCAGGACATCGCCACCTTCCCCGACGCCGAGATCGGCGCCGCTGCCCGCGTCATCCACGAGGGCTGCCGCAAGGCCCTCCGCGACCACGCGACGGTCACCCCCGTCCGCACCGAGGACGAAGGAGCCCGCATCACCATCGCCTCGGGCTTCAGCCCCGCCGAGGTGAAGCTCAGCGGCAACGTGGGCGGCAGCCCGCCCTACCAGGGCGTCCTCACCCACCGCGGCTGGCGCGTCGCCCAGATCAAGCTACCCGTACCCATCGCGGGCCACGACCCCCACATCCTGGCGCCCGCCGAGGTGGAACTATGAGCGCACGCTTCGTCATCGGCATCGATCTCGGCACCACCCATTGCGCCCTCGCCTACGCCCCGCTTCCCGCCAGCGACGCGCGCAACGCCGGCGACACGCGCAATGCCAGCGACGCGCGCAATGCCAGCGACACGCGCGACCCCGCCCCCGTCAGCGTGCTCCAGGTCCCGCAGCTCGTCGCGCAGGGCACCCTCGATGCGCGGCCGCTCCTGCCCTCGTTCCTCTACCTCCCGCCGGAGAGCGAGGGCCCGCAGCCGCTGCCCTGGGACGCGGAGCGCCGCTTCGCCGTCGGCGAGCACGCCCGCGCCCGCGGCCTCGACGCCCCCGCGCGCCTCGTCGCCAGCGCCAAGAGCTGGCTCAGCCACCAGGCCATCGACCGGCGGGGCGGCGTGCTCCCCCTCGGCGCGCCCGAGGACATCGAGAAGATCTCGCCCGTCGAGGCCTCCTGGCGCTACCTGGAGCACCTCGGCGAGGCCTGGGACCAGGTGATCGCCAAGGGGGATCCCGACCTCGCCTTCGCCCAGCAGGAGGTGATGATCACCGTGCCTGCGTCCTTCGATCCCGCCGCGCGCGACCTCACCGTCGAGGCCGCGGTCGCCGCGGGCATCGAGGACGTCACCCTCCTCGAAGAGCCGCAGGCCGCGGTCTACGCCTGGATCGACGCCATCGGCGACGGGTGGCGCAAGCTGCTCAAGCCCGGCGACGTGCTGCTCATCGCCGACATCGGCGGCGGCACCACCGACTTCTCCGCCATCGCCGCGGTGGAGCAGGACGGCAACCTGGAGCTGACCCGCATCGCCGTCGGCGATCACATCCTGCTCGGCGGCGACAACATGGACCTCGCGCTCGCCCACGTGGTGCGCCAGAAGCTCGAGGCCGAGGGCAAGGAGCTCGACCGCTGGCAGATGACGGCCCTCACCCACGCCGCCCGCATCGCCAAGGAGCGCCTGCTCGGGGACGGGAGCCTGGACGCCGCGCCCATCGCGCTCGCGGCGCGCGGCTCGAAGCTCCTCGGCGGCTCGCTGCGCACCGAGCTGACCCGCGAGGAGCTGACCCGCACCCTCGTCGACGGCTTCTTCCCGGTGGTCCCCGGGAACGCCCGCCCCGCCACCCGCACCCGCGCCGGCCTCACCCAGCTCGGCCTCCCCTACGCGCAGGACCCGGCCGTGACCCGCCACCTCGCGGCGTTCCTCGGGCGTCAGGCAGGCGCCACCGCCAAGCTCCCCGGCTTCTCCGGGTCCCAGGGCGGCGCGCTGCTGCACCCCACCGCCATCCTCTTCAACGGCGGCGTGCTCAAGGGAGAGCCCCTCCGCGAGCGCCTCCTCGCCACGCTCAACGAGTGGCTCGCCGCCGATGGCGCCCCGCCCGTGCGCGTCCTGCCCGCCGCCGATCTCGACCTCGCCGTGGCCCGGGGCGCCGCTGCCTACGGCCTCTCCCGCCACGGCCGTGGCCTGCGCATCCGCGGCGGCACGGCGCGCGCGTACTACGTGGGGATCGAGGACGCGGTGCCCGCCGTCCCCGGTCTGGAGCCGCCGATCACCGCGCTCTGCGTCGCGCCCTTCGGCATGGAGGAGGGCACCGAGGCCAACCTCCCGCCCCAGGAGCTGATGGTCGTGGTGGGCGAGCCGGTGCACTTCCGGTTCTTCGGCTCCTCGGTGCGGCGCGACGATCAGCCCGGCACCGAGCTTCCTCGCTGGAAGCCCGGCGAGCTGGAAGAGCTGTCCCCGATCGAGGTCACCCTCCCGGCGGAGGGGCGCCCCGAGGGCGACGTGGTCCCCGTCCACCTGCACGCCTCCATCACCGAGATCGGCACGCTCCTCCTCGAAGCGATCCCGACGAGCCCGCAGAAGCCCAACGAGCGCTGGCGGGTGGAGCTGTCGGTCCGCTCCGAGGCGTGACGCAGGCCGCGCTCACTTCCGGGCGAGGGGGATGTCGCCGCTCAGCCCCCACTGCCTGCTGAACGCGCTGTTCCAGTCGCTGGCAGAGGTGCGCGCGTACCAGGTCCCGTTGCCGGGACGCCACACGGTCATCTCGGAGCGCCCGTCGCCATCGAGGTCGACGCTGGCGAGGGGGATGTCGCCGCTCAGGCCCCACTGCCTGCTGAATGCGCTGTTCCAGGTGCTCGACGAGGTGCGCACGTACCAGGTCCCGTTGCTCGGTCGCCAGACCGCCATGTCCGCCCGGCCATCGCCGTCGAAGTCGGTGCTGGCGAACGGCACGTCACCGCTCAGGCCCCACTGCCTGCTGAAAGTGCTGTTCCAGGTGCTCGACGAGGTGCGCACGTACCAGGTCCCGTTGCTCGGTCGCCAGACCGCCATGTCCGCCTGACCATCGCCGTCGAAGTCGGTGTCGGCGAGCGGCGTGTCACCACTCAATCCCCACTGCCTGACGATCGAGGTGCTCCAGTTGCTCGACGAGGTGAGCACGTACCAGGTCCCGTTGCTGGGTCGCCAGACGGTCATGTCCGCCCGGCCATCGCCGTCGAAATCGTTCTGCCCCGATGATCCCAGCGCGGACACGATCACCAGCGCATCCGCGCTCTCCGACACCGCCTCGTCGCTCTCCGACACCGCCTCGTCGCTCTCCGGAGGAGCGACCGCGCTCTCCAAGGGCATCTCCGTGCTCTCCGGGATCGCCGCATCGTCCTCCGCGGCCGCACTGGCGTTGTTCTCGCCGCTGTCGCTTTCGTCCTCCGTCGCCGTGATTCCACACGCAAAGGCCCCGCTCGCGAGGGAGGCGAGGAGGATAAGGGTGATTCTACCTGGATTCATCGTTCATGCTCCCGATGGGTGAAAGTGTTCTGGATGGCGATAGACGATCGATCGCCTCGTTCCCGTCACGCATGACCCTTGCCAGCGGGTGCTCGCCCGATGGAGGTCACGCGTTCATCCGCGCTCAACATGCGAATGACGGGTCGCGCGGCCAAGTCCCATGAAAACGTCAGATGTCCGTCATACTGCGCCGCAAGGACGAATACGACGCGCACCTTCTCGATAATGGCGGCACGCCTGCTGCATCCGATTCACCAGCCATGAATCGTTCTTCCAGCCGAGAGCGACCACCGAGCAGCGGCTGCGTGAGGGCCGCCAGCGTCCCCCTCAGGGCCGCAGGGTGACGACGAGGGCCTCGCAGCCCGCCACCGCTCACTTCCGGGCGAGGGGGATGTCGCCGCGCAAGCCCCACTGACGGGTGAACGCGTCGTACCACCCGCTCCCCGAGGTGAGCGCGTACCAGGTTCCGTTGCTCGGTCGCCACACCATCATCTCGGAGCGCCCATCGCCGTCGGTGTCGACGTTGGAGAGCGGGATGTCCCCGCTCAAGCCCCACTGCCGCGACAGCGAGACGTTGAAGTTGCTGATGGAGACGAGCACGTACCAGGTGCCGTTGCTGGGACGCCACACGGCCATGTCGGCACGACCATCGCCGTCGAAGTCGGCCCCGGCGAACGGCACGTCGCCCCTGAGCCCCCACTGCCGGGAGATCGAGCCATTCCAGGTGCTCGACGAGGTGCGCGCGTACCAGGTGCCGTTGCTGGGACGCCACACGGCCATGTCGGCACGACCATCGCCATCGAGGTCGGTATGCGCGAGGGGGATGTCCCCGCTCAGGCCCCATTGCCGGCTGAGCGAGCCATTCCAGTTGCTCGACGAGGTGCGCACGTACCAGGTGCCATTGCTGGGCCGCCACACGGCCATGTCGGCACGACCATCGCCGTCGAAGTCCGTGTCCGCGAGCGGCATGTCCCCGCGCAAGCCCCACTGCCGGACGAGTGAGGTATTCCAGTTGCTCGACGAGGTGCGCACGTACCAGGTGCCATCGCTCGGTCGCCACACGGCCATGTCGACGCGACCATCGCCGTCGAAGTCCGTGTTCGCGAGCGGCATGTCCCCGAGGAGGCCCCATTGCCGGACGATCGACGAGCCCCAGGCGCTCGACGAGGTGAGCACGTACCAGGTGCCGTTGCTGGGCCGCCATACGGCCAGGTCGGCCAGGCCATCGCCGTCGAAGTCGTTCTGGCCGAGGGAGCTGGCCGTGGTGACGACGGTCAGGTCCTCCGCGCTCTCGCCGACGTCCAGCTCGCCCTCCGACTCCGATGGCCTATCCGCGCTCTCCGGAGACACGTCGCCGCTCTCCAGGAGCGCCTCTGTGCCCTCGGGTTCCTGATCGCGCTCCTCCCACGGCAGCGGGGGTCCGCACGCGAACCCGCTGGCGCCGAGAAGGACGAGGATGACACGGGTGAATCGACCTGAGTTCATGGCTCACGCTCCTGTTGGACGAGAGGGGCACGTGGCTGGCGGTGCACGTGGTGGTGCACGCGGAGGCGCACGTGGCAGTGCGCGCGGTGGTCAGTAGCAACGCCTCCAGTCGATGTTGAACACCATCTGGAACTCACCCGTCTGCTGCGAGACCCGGATCACCCCGCTGCGGCGGCGGTTCGCCGAGTTGTCCACCTGGACCGTCGCGAGGGCCGTCATCGGGCGGTTACGGCCGCAGGTAGACCAGTTGGCGATGGTGTAATCGCCCACCAGGTCGAAGTCCTGGCCACCCACCAGGGTGGGGCCAGGGAGGCGGACCTCCCGCGATACCGGCAGTTGCCCGGGGAAGCTGAGCTTCGAGCTGAACCGCCCGGTCACGTAGCTGTCGAGCTGCGCGCTGCCGCTGTACGCGACGCTCGACACCGTCCACGACCAGCCCGCCGGGAAGCTGAGGTTGATGGTCGCCGTGCACGACTTCACGCTCTCCTGGAGCGGCACGCCTGGTCCCGCGGTGGCGTGGAACTCGTCGTAGGTGATGACGAACGCTTGCAGATCCTCCGTCAGCTCCACGTACGCCGTGCCTGGAGGGCACGCCGATCCGTTGAGGTTCAGGCTGCTGATCGTGACATTCGGGGGCACGTCCACCCCCGGGATGCCTGCCATTGCCGCGCCGGTCAGGGTCATCGCCGCTGTCGCCAGCGCGCCGATGACCAACCTGTGCATCTTGAGCTTCATGTTGACCTTCCTTTCACGTCATCCGAAGACATCGAGCAAAGACCTCACTCCCTCTCTTCAGCACTCCCTCCAGGAGAGCCGGTACAGGATCGCCTGGTAATCACCGCCGAGGGTCGCCAGGCCCCGCAGCGACGGCACGCCCAGGCTCGACATGCCGAGGGTGACGCCGAGGTTCATCGGCCTGTCCAGGCCGCAGAACGAGGCGACGGCGCCCGGGCCGAAGTTGGAGCCCACCAGGTAGGGCTCGCCGTCGCCCGAGCCCTCCAGGATGGCGGTGCGCGCCGACATCCTCGATCCCAGGAACCAGTAACGGGTGGAATGCAGGGCGATGGTCCCCGGGTCCATGTTCGCGTACCCCAGGTAGCTCACCCGATCGATCGCGAAGCGATACCCCTGGGGCAGCGACAGCCTGAGCTGGATGTCGCAGGCGCTGAGGACAGCGGCCTGCGGGACCCCAGGGCCCACCGCAGCCGTGAGCTGGCCCTGGCCGAACTGGAGAACGAGCCAGCCGCCGTCCTCGGAGAAGGAAGCGGTGACGGCGGAGGAATCAGGACAGCCTGAGCCCGAGGCCGTGACGCGCTTCACCATGGGACGCTCGCTCCCCTCCGGGAGCAGCGCGGACCCTTCGTCGCTGGAGCCCGCGGCAGATGCGCCTCCGCTCAGCGTGACGCCGGCGAGCGCGGCGACGAGGGTGAATCTCGCAAGGGCCGTGTTCATCTCCATCTCCTCCTGTGAGTGGGCGCATCGGTCTGCGCGCCACGTGGGTGCGGGCCGAGCCCGCGAGCGCCACCGCGCGTCCATGTCGCCAGCGGGCGCTCGTCCGACGGTAGGACGACGCACGCATGCCCCTCCAGCATGCAAAAGCCAGACGCGGCACGAGGCCCCGCGCCGATCACCCGGTGCTCACCCCACACTGTCGGCAGCGCGACGCACCCACCCCTCGCTCGTCTGTGCTGCGCTAGGCTCGCGCCTGTGAAGCGACGCCTCACCTCCCCGCAGGCCTTTTTCTCCCTCGTTCTCTCCTTCGCGGCGATGTCGTGCGCCGGCAGCCCGAAGCCTCCCGACAGGCCCGTCTCCGCAACCACGCCCGCGGCGCGGTCGGCGGCTCCCGAGCAACCAGCGGTGCCTCTTCAGGGCAAGGCCGCGGCGATTGATCGCCTCCTGCGCACGTACACGCGCCTCGGTCAGTTTCATGGCGCCGCGCTCGTCGCCGAGCATGGCAAGGTCATCTACCGGCAGGCTTCCGGCTCGGCGATCCTGGAGTGGGGCACGCCCAACACGCTGGACACGAAGTTCCTCATCGCCTCCGTGACCAAGCCCTTCACGGCCACGCTGGTGATGCAGCTCGTGCAGGAGGGCAAGCTGCAGCTCGAAGGAACGCTCGGCGCCTACCTTCCCGAGCTCACCACCACGCCGGCCGCAAAGGTCACGGTGCATCAGCTCCTGTCCCACACCTCCGGCCTCTCCAGCCCCGTGAACGGCAACCCCGACTTCTGGCCCGGCGACGGCCGGCGCAGCTATACCGTCGCGGAGTTCGTGCGCGCGCACATCAAGGGCAACCTCGATTACGACCCCGGCACGCGCTGGGCCTACAACAACGCCGGGTACTACCTGCTCGGGGTCCTCGTCGAGCGGGTGACGGGCCACGACTACGAGCAGGCGCTGAGGGCGCGCGTCCTCGCGCCGTCGGGCATGACCCAGACCGGGCTCGCGCGCGAGGGTGCCATCGTCCCGCGCGCGGCGTTCGGGTACTCGAAGGAGCTCGGCGAGATCATCGCCGCCCCTTACGTGAACCCGTCCTCCTACTACGCCGCGGGGGGCCTCTACACGACGGTGGACGACCTGTACCTGTGGGACCGCGCCCTCGCGGCAGGCAAGCTCCTCTCCCCCGAGACGCTGCGGCGCATGGCCACGCCCGTCCTGCAAGACTACGGCTACGGCTGGGACATCAAGCCCTGGGAGGTCGGCAAGACCGGCAAGACGCTCCCCGTGATGATGCACAGCGGGAACGTCCTCGGCTTCTCTAGCCTGGTGGTGAGGTCCACCTCGGACGACGCCCTCATCGTCCTGCTCGACAACATGAGCGAGGGAGACACGGTGCCCGCCCTCGGCCACGGCATCTTCGACATCCTGCACGGCGAGACGCCTCCGGAGCCGAAGCAGCGCCTCGCCGACGTCCTCGGCCCCGTGCTCCGGCAGCACGACGTCGAGGCCGTGGAGCGGGAGATCAAGCGCCTCAGGCGCGAAGCCCCCGACGTCTGCGATCTCGGGGAGCGCAGCATGAACAGCTTCGGCTACCAGCTCCTGCACCGGAAGCGGGTGGACGCGGCGGTCCGGATCTTCCAGCTCAACGTCGAGAGCTTCCCCACGTCCGGCAACGTGCACGACAGCCTGGGCGAGGCCTACCAGGTGCGCGGCGACAAGGCGCTCGCCATCGCGAGCTACCGCAGGTCCCTGGAGCTGGATCCGACGAACACCAACGCCGAGATCAAGCTGAAGGAGCTGGGCGCCCCGCGCTGAGCCCCCCACGCAGCCCTGCCGCGTTCACCGCCGCCGGCCGCTCACTGCTGCCAGAGGAACTTCGCCTCGTGCTCCTCGGGGCAGCAGAACAGGTAGCCATCGCCGCCGCCTCTTGCTCGGGCGCGTGCTCGTACCCCTTGGCGAGCTTCTCGCGCACGGCCTTCTCGTAGGCGACCCTCGCGTCACCCGTGCTCTCGAACGTGTAGCCCTTCTCGCTCGCCTTGCCGCCGCGGCGCCCCCAGCGCGCGATCCACGCAGTGCCCTTGCGCAAGACGAACCAGAATTTGTCGCTCTCCCCCTCCTGCAGCCGCAGCCACACCGCAGACGCCACCGCCTCCGGCTTCGGCGTGGTGCTCTTCGCAGCCGTGCCGCCCTTCGCCGCGCCGCCCTTCGCTGCCGCGCCGCCCTTCCCTGCCGCGCTGCCCTTCGCCGCGCTGCCCTTCCCTGCCGCTCCCTCGGCCTCTCCCGGCGCTGACACCTCCTCCGCCTCCCCCGTCGCCTCCCCCGTCGCTGCTGCGTCGAGCGCCTCTCCGATCGCCACCTCCGCCAGCGATGACTCACTCGCCACCACCAGCACGCGGCACCCGCTGTCGTACGCGACGATGCCCCAGGGCTGGGGCAGGACAGCCACCCCGGCGCGCCCCCACGCGCCAGCGAGCGGCTCGCCCACGTCGCGCCATACGCCGTCTGCACCAAGCTCGCGCACGGTGAGGCCGCCGCGGGCGCTCCGCTGCGCGTCGATCGCGCCATCCATGTCGCGCGTCCCCGCGAAGTGCACCAGCACGCCCCGCACCGGGTCGAAGACGAAGCTGTCGCTCGACGCGACCTGGATGCCGTTCTCCTGCGGGATGGGCGCGAAGGACTGGCCGTTCCAGGCGCCAAGCAGGAGGCCCTGGCCGAAGGCAGCGTCGTAGGTCGAGAAGAGCCACACCGGCGTGCGGCGCGCGGTGTCGACGTGGAAGGAGCTTCCGCCGTGCAGGTAGCGGCCAAAGCCGAGTGGCACGCCGAGCGCGTCCCCCTGGGCGACGAGGGTCCCCGAGCCGTCCTCGGCGACGCGCCACACCTCGCGGTTGCCCAGCGCGAGGAGCCAGAGGGCCTTCTCCTCCGGGTGCTAGAGAAGGAGGTGCGGCTGGCCAGGCGTGTCAGGGACCGGGGGGAGGGTGGTCTCGGAGAGGAGGCGGGCGGCGAGGGAAGCCATGGCGGACGCTCGTACAGAGGCCGCGGAGGGGCGTCAAAGCGGGGAGGTCGTGGAGAGAGAGTCGCTCCGCGACGTGCCTCAGGAACCTTCGCTCCCGCTCCCCTCGACCGTGGCCACCACGGCGCGCCGGTGCATCTCCTTGAGCACCTCACTGCGATCCTTGCGCCGGACCAGCTCGTCGAGGTCACCGGGACCGATCAGGATCACGAGTTTGTTCTCCCTGGCCCGCTGCAGTTGTTGCGTCTGCACCGTCTCGGCGAAGCCACCCGGTGCGATGAAGAGCGCCAGCCGACAGCGATCGTAGCGCCCGTCGAGCTTGCCCCAGAGATCGCGCAGCTCCTTGGTGCCGACGTGCTTCGACCAGTTCTTGCACTCGACCAGGAGGTACGGCGACTCCTTCTGCCAGAACGGGTCCAAGGAGCTGTTCTGCACGAGGAGGTCGAGCTCCTCGATGTCATTCCGGAGGCGGAGATCGAGGCGCTCGAAGCCGGGGATGGTCCTGAAGATCAGGGCGACGAGCTGCTCCAGGAGAACGCCCTTGCGGTTGCGGTCTTGCTCGGTCTGGACCTCTTCCCAGGTGGACTGGATCGCGCGCTCGGTGCCGTCAGGGTCGAGGGTGCCGAGCCAGCGCTCCCGCACCGCTTCCATGGCGTTGCGCACTTTGACCTGGAGCATCGTCCCGAAGACGGAGGTCTTCTCCAGGTAGTCGTAGGCACCCTCCCGGAACGCGCGCTCGATGGCCTCTTTGCTGGCGTAGGCTGTGACCAGCAACACCTTGGCACCCGGCGCACGTTGGCGGGCCTGAGTGATGAGATCCAGGCCGAGGTCAGGGCCCCCAGGACCTTGAAGCTTCTGGTCGACGAGCACGATGCTCCATCCAGGTTTGTCGAGCAGCCGGAGCGCGTCGGCGTGGGTCGTGGCGGTCACGACCCTGTAGCCCGCGTCGGAGAGCAGATCATTGTAGGCCTCCAGAAATGCCGGATCGTCATCGACGATGAGAATTCTTCCGTAGCCGCTCATCTGCTCTGTGCCTTCTTCGTAGGTACCACGATCTCGAATCGAGCGCCGCCCAGCGGGCTTCCCCCGCACGAGACAGCCCCCTGCATCTCGCCCTCCACGACCTGGCGCACCATGGAGAGCCCCTGACCGCTGCCGCCAGGGCGCAGTGCGATGCCCTGCTCGAAGATGGCCCGTCGCTGCTCGGGAGGAACACCAGGGCCGTCGTCGTCCACGTGGATCGCGACCTCTTGCTCGCGCACCTCGATCGCCAGCGCCACGGTCCCAGCCTTGCCGGAGGAAGGCGGTGCGGCATGAACGGCCTGGGCAGCATTGCGGAGGAGGTTGGTCACCGCGAGGACAAAGCGCGCGCGTGGGCCGGACACGAGCGCTGGCTCCTGGGGAACGGTGAGCTGGAGGCTGCCATTCAGCTCGCTGGAGACGCCCGCGACCGCATCGCGTACCGCGGCCATGACGTCGAAGGACGTTGAAGGTTCGACGCCGAGGTTGGCGACGCGCAGCATCTCGTCGGCGAACTGCAGAGCCCGCAGGAGGCCGGCCTCGACGCGCGCGCGGCTTCGCTGGAACGGCTCCGAACTGGCAGAGTCCCCGAGATCGCTGGCGAGGCGAGAGAGGGCAAGCTGGGAAGGGATGAGCGCGTTGCGGATCTCGTGGGCCACCATGCGCGCTTGCAAGGCCGTTGCCTCGGCCGCGCCATCAGGCAGCGTCTGGTTCACGTTCAGGCGCAAGGCATCAAGAATCTGAGCGTTCTCATCGCGAAGCAACGCGGCAGCCAGAACTGCAAAGGGAGTTGGATGTCCGTTGGCAATCTCTTCGAGGAGTGGTCGTGAACTCTTGAAAACCTCGTAGGAGAAGCCTCCCCCCCACTCCGGCGGTCGTGGCGTGTATGTCAAGATCCCCATCAGGTCGAGGCGCTCGAATGCAGAGGTGGAGAAATTCCACACCGGAGGCTCTGACACCACGTCACCGAACTCGTCCTGATAGTATGTGAGCCCCCCCGAGGGCACCGTGATGAGCTGCGCAGCCAATTCCTGAGAGATACGCCATTCATCCCGGGGCCCTTGCGTTTGAGCGGCCTCCAGAGTGAGGAGCCAGCGAACCGCATCCAACCCTCTGAGGCCGAGGAACGTGCTCCCGCTCCGGGTGATGACCATACGGTCTCCAGCGCGACGGACGGCCTGGATCTCCAGAGCATACTGCTCGGGCTTCGGGTCCTCCGACTTGGCCTCTGTTTCCGCCTGCGTGAGGGCGTTCATGGCAAGACGAAGGACCTCTCGATCGCTGTATGAAGAGGTTGCCGCGCTCCGCTGGTCCACTGTGGCGCTGAGCGCGAGTCTCAACAACTCCGACAACTCCTCGGCGGAAGCACCAGGCAAGAGATGCTCGACAAGGAGGGCGGCCAGATGCTGGCAGAAGGGCCGGAAGCACTGCTGAATACGATCAGCCACGTCTCGCTCCGCGCCCTGTGCGGAAGGCTCAAGGCGATCTCGCTCCGCGAGGAAGTATCGGAGCAGGGCGGCGTGATCGAGCTGGATGACGCGCTCTGCAGGAACATGGGCCACTTGCTCCAGGTACTCCCGGAGCCTGTCTAGAAAGCGCATGTGCTCGTCTCACTCTCCACGGCTGCCCTCATCGACGCCATGCATCGTCCCGCACCGTATCTCAAGCTCCTCCTGCGAGATCATCCGCTTCGGCACCCGCTGCGCGCACGCCACCCGCGCCGCCACCTGCCCTCGCTGCACCGCCTCCTCCATCGGCCTCCCCTCCAGCACGTGGCTCACCAGGAAGCCCACCGCCAGCGCATCGCCAGCCCCGTTCGTGTCCACCACCGGCAACTCCAGCGCCGCCACCTGGAATCGCCGCACGCCTCCCTCGCGCGTCGCCAGCGCGCATCCCGCTGCGCCCATGCCGATCACCAGTGCCCGCGCCCGCCCTGCCCCGAGCAGCGCCCTGGCCAGCGGCTCGGGGTCCGGATGATTCACACCTGAGCAGAACAGGTAATCCGCAGCCTCCACGAAATCGCGTCTATATTCATCTGCCGCATTCACCACATCCTGAAGGTCCACCGCAATCAGCGCCCCCACCTCCCTCGCAATCGGCAATACCCTCCGCCCCCAGTTGGGGATGTTCACGTGCACGAGCTGCGCCCCGGCCATCACCTCCCGGCACACGGCGAGGTCGGGCGCGAAGGTCATGTGACCCTTGCCGTCGTAGAAGTTCTTCCGGCGGCCTCCGGGGTAGATCAGGTTCGCGCTCCGGGCCGTGCCCTGCGGATCGACGAACACACCGCGCGCGTCGATGCCCTCGGCGGCGAGCGCTTCCCGGATCACGCGACCCGCCGGGTCGTCGCCGACGGTGCCGAGGAAGGCGGTGCGCCTCCCCAGCGCGGCGTAGCTGCGGCTCGCGTAACCGCCGGCCTGGCCGACGCAGTCGATGTTCTCGGTGAAGTTGCCCTCCACGGACCAGTCGATGTCGTCGCCGTACAGGTACACGCAGGTGTCGATGCCGATGTTGCCCACCACCACGACCTCGGCCCGCTCCGCTTCACGCATGGTCCTCTGCTCCTCCGCGCCGCCTCTCTCCTCCACGCCGCCGCTTCCTCCTCCGCACCGGCCTGGTTGTCTCCGCCCTCTCCCACAAAAACCCGGACGCGCTGTGGGTTTTCTCACGCCGGGGACCCGGCTCAGTTGACAGGGTGGCGGGCTGTTTATAGGTGGGGAGGACAACGTCAGTCAGGAGTCACCCTGCGCATGCGATCCCTTCTTACCCTTGTTCCTGCCATCGCGATCGCGGCATCCCTCGCGGCCTGTGAGCGCGAGTCCGACCTGAAGCCGCCGGGGGGCGCGAAGCCGGGTCCCGCGGCGAAGCCGAGCGCCGCGAGCAGCGCGAAGGTCGCCGAGGCAACGATGGCCTCCACGGAGCTGCAGGAGGAGCTGAAGAAGCTCAAGCCCCTGCCGAAGCGCATGGATATCGAGAAGAACCCGGCGACGGAGGCGAAGATCAACCTCGGGAGGATGCTCTACTACGAGCCGCGCCTCTCGAAGAACCACGACATCTCCTGCAACTCCTGCCACGACCTCTCGGCGTATGGCGTCGACGGCAAGCCGTTCTCGCCCGGCCACAAGGGGCAGCTCGGGGGGCGCAGCTCGCCGACCAGCTACAACGCGGGCAACCACGTCTCGCAGTTCTGGGACGGGCGCGCGGCGACGCTGGAGGACCAGGCCAAGGGGCCGATCCTGAACCCGGTGGAGATGGCCATGCCCGACGAGAAGAAGGTGCTGGAGACGCTGGCCTCCATCAAGGAGTACGTGGCGCTCTTCAAGGAGGCCTTCCCGGGCGAGCAGGATCCGGTGACGTACGACAACCTCGCCAGGGCGATCGGGGCGTTCGAGCGCGGGCTGGTCACGCCGTCGCGGTTCGACAAGTACCTCACGGGCGACAAGAACGCGCTCACCCAGGAGGAGCAGAACGGGCTGGCGAAGTTCCTCACCGTGGGGTGCCAGAGCTGCCACGACGGCGAGGCCCTCGGCGGCACGACGTACCAGAAGCTCGGGAAGATGAACGCCTTCGCGGAGCTGAAGGACTTCGGGCGCTTCGACGCGACGAAGAAGGACGACGACAAGTTCTTCTTCCGCGTGCCGTCGCTGCGGAACATCGCCAAGACAGGGCCGTACTACCACGACGGCCACATCAAGACGCTGGAGGAGGCCGTGGACAAGATGGCCTGGCACCAGCTCAACGTGAAGCTCAAGGAAGGCGAGATGAAGAGCATCGTCACCTTCCTGAACGCGCTCACCGGCGATCTGCCCACCGACTACATCAAGAAGCCCGAGCTGCCGAAGAGCGGGCCGAAGACCCCCAAGCCCGATCCGAGCTGAGCCGACGCAGCGCGCTCGCCCGAGCGGCGCGCCCTCCCGTCCTGCTGGCATCCCGCCCTGGCGTCCCGCCCTCGGCTGCGGCAGAGACAGCCGCATGGCCGAGCTGCTCATCAACATCGACGTCGACGATCTCCCGCGGGCCGTGGCGTTCTACACGCGGGCCTTCGGGCTGACCGTGGGGCGACGCTTCGGCGACGCGGGCGTCGAGCTGCTCGGCGCGGCCTCGCCCCTGTACCTCCTCGCCAAGGCCGCCGGCACCCAGCCAGTCCCCGCGCCGCGCGGCGCGGGAGACGGTGGCGCGGCAGGGGCGCGTGACTACCACCGACACTGGACGCCGGTGCACCTCGACGTCGCGGTGGCCGATCTGGAGGCTGCCGTGAAGCAGGCCGAGGATGCCGGCGCCGTCCTGGAAGCGCCCCTCAGCACCTCGGGCTGGGGGCGGATGGCGTGCATGGCCGACCCGTTCGGCCACGGTTTTTGCCTGCTCCAGTTCCACGGCCAGGGCTACGACGCCATCACCACGGGCCGCGGCTGATGGCTGCCGCGCGCAGCGGCCGGTCGCACGACCCATGACAGCGAGGGCGCGGCGTACCAGAATCCCCGCGCCGTCATGAGCGCGTCCTCCCCCTCCCCGACCTCGCTCCCCGCCGGACCGACGCCGCGCCCGACGTCAGCCGCTGGAAGCGCGCGCTGCGTGGTCGGCATCGACCTCGGCACCACCCACACCGTCGTCGCCTGGGCAGACGCCGCGGGCAGCTCGGGCAGCTCGGGCACCGCAGGCACCTCGGGCAGCTCAGGCGCCGCGGGCAGCTCGGGCGCAGCAGCAGCCGGGGTGCAGATCTTCCCGGTCCCCCAGCTCGTCACGCCCACCGAGAGCAACGCGCGCCCCCTCTTTCCGTCGTTCCTCTACGCGCCGGTGGCCTCCGAGCATGTCGCCGATCCGTGGGGGGACGCGCCCTTCCTGCTCGGCGAGCTGGCCCGGCGCCGCGGGACGGAGGTCCCCGGTCGGCTCATCGCCTCGTCGAAGAGCTGGCTCTGCCACCCGGGCGTCGACCGCACCGCGCCCATCCTCCCCTGGGGCGCGCCCGAGGATGCCGTCGACCTTCCCCGCGCCTCGCCGCGCGACGCCGCCACGCGCCTGCTCGCCCACGTGCACCGCACCTGGGACGAGGCGCACCCCGAGGCGCCGCTCGCAGGGCAGCAGGTGGTGCTCACCGTGCCCGCGTCCTTCGACGAGGTGGCGCGCGAGCTGACCCTCCAGGCGGCGCAGGGGGCAGGGCTCGACGTCCGCCTCCTCGAAGAGCCGCAGGCCGCGTTCTACGACACCATGGATGCCCTCGGCCCCGAGGGGCTGGCGGCGCTCGTCGAGGAGCGCGGCGGCGAGGCGCTGGTGCTGGTGGTCGACGTCGGCGGCGGCACCACGGACCTCTCCCTCATCCGCGTCGCCCGCGCGGACGGCGCGCCGCTCCACATCGAGCGCATCGCGGTCGGCCACCACCTGCTCCTCGGGGGCGACAACATGGACCTCGCCCTCGCGCACCGCTGCGAGCGGCGGCTCCTGCCCGAGGGCGAGCACCTCGATCCCGCGCGCTTCTCGCAGCTCGTCCTCGCCTGCCGCGCCGCCAAGGAGCGCCTCCTCGGCGGACGCGAGGACAGCGGCGGCAGCGGCGGCAGCGGCGGCCCGGAGGCAGGCATCCCCGACGCGGTGCCCATCGCGCTCCTCGGCACGGGCTCGCGCCTGATCGGCAACACGCTGCGCACCGAGATCACCCGCG
Source organism: Chondromyces apiculatus DSM 436 (assembly GCF_000601485.1). Classification (GTDB taxonomy): domain Bacteria; phylum Myxococcota_A; class Polyangia; order Polyangiales; family Polyangiaceae; genus Chondromyces; species Chondromyces apiculatus. Next base: position 248,065 of record NZ_ASRX01000002.1, on the reverse strand, counting down.
CCGAGGTGGAGGCGCTGGTGCTCGATGGCTTCTTCCCGGCAGTCCCCCGCTCCGCGCGCCCCGAGCGCTCCCGCGCGGGCCTCCTCGCGTTCGGTCTCCCCTACGAGAAGGACGCCGCCATCACCCGCCACATCGCCTGGTTCTTCGCGCGCCACGCGCCCCCGGGGCCCGATGGCGCGCCGGCGAAGGGGCCCCACGCCCTGCTGCTCAACGGGGGCGTCTTCCGCGCCCGCCGCGTGACCGAGCGCCTCCAGGAGGTCCTCCAGGCCTGGGGCGGGCCTCCCCTCGCCCTCTTGCCGAACGCCGATCCCGACCTCGCCGTGGCCCGGGGCGCCGTCGCCTACGGCCTCGCGCTCGGCGGGCGTGGCCTTCGCATCGAGGGGGGCGCGCCACGCGGCTACTACGTGGGCATCGATCCGGCGGGCGCCCCCTCGCGCCGCGCAGTCTGCGTCGTCCCCCGCGGCTCCCCCGAGGGTGTCCCCCAGGTGGCCGCCGGCCGTACCTTCGCCCTCGTCGTGGGGCGGCCCGTGCGCTTCGACCTCTTCGCCTCGGACGACGCGCGCGTCGACCAGCCCGGCGACGTGGTCTCCCTCGACGACGAGCGCTTCGAGCCGCTCCCGCCCGTGGCCACCGCGTTCGACCACGGCACGGCGAAGCGCGGCACCGAGGTGAAGGTGCAGCTCGAAGGCGAGCTCACCGCCATCGGCACCCTCGATCTCGGCTGCGTCGAGGTCGCCGCCGAGCGTCCGCGCCGCTTCCGCCTCGCCTTTCAGCTCCGCGACGACGCGGGGGCCGCAGGCGACGCGAGCGCCTCCAGCGTGGCGCCTCGGATCGGGGGCAAGCGCCTCGACGAGGCCCGGGAGGCCATCGAGCGGGTCTTCGGCAAGGGGCGCCCAGACGTCGCGCCGCGGGAGGTGAAGAACCTCATCCGCGAGCTGGAGCGCATCCTCGGCGAGCGCCCCACGTGGACCACCGACACGGCACGCGCGCTGGTGGACACCCTGCTGCCGAACGCCCGCTCCCGCCGCCGCACCGCGGACCACGAGCGGGTGTTCTGGCAGATCGCCGGCTACTGCCTGCGCCCCGGCTTCGGCGATCCCGGCGACCCGGCGCGCATCGCCGCCCTCACCCCGCTCCTCGCCGAGAAGCTCGCCTTTCCGCAGGAGCCGCGCGGCTACCAGCAGCTCTGGATCGCCTGGCGCCGCGTCGCCGGAGGGCTCGACGAGGCGACGCAGGTCGCGCTCCGGGATCTCGCCGACCCCTTCCTCGCCCCTTCCGAGCGCAAGCTGAAGAAGCCCAAGGGCTTCAAGCCCGAGGCCCTCGACGACCTCCTGGAGCTTGCGGCCTCGCTCGAACGCGTCCCGCCGAACCGCCGCAGCGAACTCGGGGCCTGGCTCCTCGAACGCACCTGGACCGACCGCGATCCACGCCTATGGGCCGCCATCGGCCGCCTCGGCGCCCGCGTCCCCACCTACGCCAGCCTGCACCACGTCGTCTCCCCGACCACCGTCGACCGCTGGCTCGATCACCTCCTCCGCGAGAAGTGGGACACCCTCTCCACCGCCGCCGCCGCCGCGGTGCAGATGGCCCGCGTCACCGGCGACCGCGCCCGCGACATCCCCGAGCGCACCCGCGCCGAGGTCGCGCGCCGCCTGGAGAAGGTCGGCGCCCGGGAGGCCTGGATCCGCGCTGTGCGCGAGCACGTGGCCGTGGAGGAGTCCGACCGGGCAGCCTTCTTCGGCGAGGGGTTGCCCGTGGGCCTGCGGCTGGTGGAGTGAAGACGCGATGCACGACCACGCAGCGTTCGAGGATCACGCACCGGACACAGGACAGCCGGAAGCGGGGACGGAGCTCGCTTCGACGGCACCGCGCCCGGGGGATCCCATCCCCGCTGGACTTGGACGCAGGGCGGGGGCGAGTCTTGGATGCGCATGATCCACGCGAGCCAAGCCAGGGCGCGGTCGCGCGTCCCAAGGCCAGCATGGCGCTTCATTCGATGAGCTTCCGCGCGCGCTGCCGCGCTCTCCTTCCCCTCGTCGCGCTGGCCGCGCTCTCCGCCCTCGGCGGGGGGTGCGCGCCCCCGCTCCAGAATGGCAGCATCGAGGTGCTCGATGGCGCGGCGGGCAGGCTGCAGGCGATGTGCCGGTTCCGCCGTGGCTTCGCCGAGGGCGGGGAACTCTGCGTCGCCCCCTGAACCAGCCAGGGCGCTGACAGGGGCGCGCCACGGGCGCTGATACATGCGGTCAGGGACATTGACCGCTTCCCGAGGTGACGGGCGTCAGGCCCGAAGCGGCAAAGCATTTTGGACATCGAAGGTGGAGCGCGGAGTGGGGGGCCCCGACGAGCTTTGCTCGGCGGGGGGCGGGGGCGCGAGCCCCTGCCGTAAGAATGAGGGCGCTGAGAGGCCCAGGACCGGGGGCAGGCCGCTGTTGCCGGGGCCGTCCTGTCTCCGGTACACCCGGTCTCCGGAAACCTTTTCCCTCCGCACCTGTCCGAGGATCTCGATGCGCCCCTTCCTCCTCGCTCTTCGTCCCCTCGCCCCCCTCGCCCCCCTTCGCTCCCTCCTTGCCCTCCGTCCCGTGCTCGCCCTGGTCACCGCGCTCCCGCTGGCAGCATGCGCGGCGTCCCCGGTGGTCGCGCCCCAGACGCCCGTGGAGGGGGCGCCCGCGCAGGCAGGTCCCGTCGTCCAGCCACCTCCGCCCCAGGGCGACGTCTTCGCGGTGAGCGGACCCCTCAAGGAGGAGACCCTCTCGATCTTCGAGGAGCCCACCTTCGATGCCCGCACGGCCGCGGTGCCGCCAGCGCCCATCGGCCTGCCCGCGCCGCCGCCGACGTGTGACGCCTTCGTCAAGCGCGCTCCGGTGAAGGAGCCGGCGTGCGCCGATCGGCCGGCAGGCCTCGCCGCGCTCGACGCAGCCCTCGCCGAGGCCGACCCCGCCCAGCGCGACGCCCGCCTCGCGGGGCTCGAAGCGTGCGCCGGCATCGAGCCGGGCCTCGTCCGCGCCCTGCGCGCAGACCTCGCGCCCACCGCCTGCGCCGACGCGATCGACGCCTCGGTGCTGGCGAAGCCGCCCGCGGGGCTCAGGGGCGACATGCACCAGGTGCTCCTCGGGCAGACGCTCGCCGCGCGCCTCGCCCGCACCGCCCAGCAGCCGCCGAAGATGGCGCCTCCCTACGACAAGGAGCGGGTCCTCGCCTTCACCAAGGGGCCCCTGCTCGCCTGGCTCACCGACCAGGCCCGCGCCATCGAGGACCTCGGGCGCCTCGGCGTGGAGCTGCGCCTCTACGCGCGCGGGCTCGTCGCGGTGGAGGCGGGCATGGCCGACCTGCGGCTCGTCGAGGCGGTGCGCGCCGCGCCTCTCCCCGACGGGATGGCGAAGGACGAGGAGGCCCGCAACGTCTACTACGGCACCCTCGACCAGCTCCTCGATCCGTGGAAGTCGCGCGGCCGTGACGCGGCCCTGGTGGGCCTCCGGGAGATGGCCATGGTGGGCATCCTCCACGACGCGCGGGTCGACGCCTCGCGCGCCATGCTCTCCCGGCTCTACGGTGGGCGCCGCATCGACGCGCTCGACACCCTGATGGTGCCGCCGCTGCCCGCCGCGAGCCCCGCCTCGACCGAGGAGCGCCTCGCCGCGACGCTCCCCACCTTCTACGCGGGCCGCCTCCTCCCGGCCGAGGCCGTGACCAGGCCCGGCACCCTGCGGGCGCTGCTCGCGCGCGGCGTCCCCATGCAGCAGCGCGCAGCCCTGCACGAGCTGGGGCTCACGCCCGAGGGGCGCGCGCTCTACGCGAGGGCCCGGCTCGACCTCGGCCGGCTCTACTGGCGCGCCGTCGACTTCGATCAGGCGACGGCGCTGCTCAAGGTGTGGCCCAAGGACACCGAGCGCCCCGCGGACGTCACCTTCACCCTCGCCCTCGCCCTCGCCCTCCGCAACGGGCCCGAGGACGCCGCGCTGATGATGCGCCGCGCGCCCCTCACCGCCCTCGGCCTCGGCGAGGTCACCGCGCTCGACTGGGTGGCGCGCAGCAAGCCCGCCTCGCCGTTCGCCGGAGCAGCCGCCTTCAACGCCGCCCTGGTGAAGCAGATGTCGGCCCCCCAGGACGCGGGCGCCGCCGTCTTCCGCGAGATCGCCGCGCGCTTCCACGAGGCGGCCTCGCTCCTCTCCGGCGCCGAAGCGAAGGACGCCGAGGACCGGGCCCGCGCCGCCGAGGAGACCGCGAAGGCCATCCAGTAAGACGACGCCCTGGCCGCGCCGCAGCCCGCTGAAGGCAGGGCGGCGGAGGCCGGTCAGGAGCACGGCGCCCCCTCGTGAAGGGGGCGCTCAGCCTCTCACAGGCAGCAGCGGAAGCCGCGGTACACGTCCGAGTTGTCCAGCGGGTCGTCCATGAGGTCGGCGTCGCAGCGGATCTGGTCTTCACTCGTCGTGTTCACCGAACCGCCCCGCACCCTGCAGCTCGTCATCGTGGCGTTGCAGGAGTCCTCCCATTCGGAGGCATTCCCGCTCATCTGGTAGAGCGTGGAGACGGCCCCGTTGCAGGTGGGGAAGGGGGGCAAGTCCACCTCCGGGGGCACCGGGTTCTCACGCTTCCTCTGCAGCGTCGTGCCGTTGGAGCCGCCGTTGCACATACCGGCCGAGTACGTATTGCCGTACGGATAGGCGCTCACGCCCTGGCCCGAGCAGGCGCTGAACCACTCGCTCTGCGACGCGTTGGCGTGGGAGCCCGGCGGGTTGGTGCCCCCCCCGATCCTGCCGCACAGGTGCTTGCCCGCGTACTTGCAGTAGGTGTAGGCGTCGCACCAGTCGATGGCGGTGACGGGCGTCCGGGTATCCACGGGAGGCCACTCCGCCGAGGGCTGGTAGACGTTGCCGGCGCAGATGGTCGGCAGCCCGGCCATGTTGGGGTTGGCCTGGAGGAAGATGTTGTACTCCTTCTTGGTCACCTCGTACTGGTCGATGCAGTACGCCCCGCCGCCGATCACCGGGGAGACCAGCATCCCCGTCGGGCACGCGCAGAGCCCCTGCGGCGTGCAGGCCCCTGTCGAGCAGTCCGCGTTCACGCTGCACTTCTGCCCGGGCGGACACTTGCTCCCGCACGCGCTGCCGCAGTCGATGTCGCTCTCCATGCCGTTCTTCACGCCGTCGTTGCAGGTGTGCGGCATGCACACCCCGGTGGTGCAGACCTGGTCCATGCAGTCGGCGGGGATCACGCACGCGCTCCCGGCGGCGCACGCCGGGCAGGGACCACCGCAGTCCATGTCCGTCTCATCCTGATTTTGCGAGCCGTCGTTGCAGCTCTCGGCCAGGCAGACGTTGGTCGAGCCGCAGTTCAGGGTCTCGCAGTCCTCGCGCACGCTGCACCCGGCCGTGAGCGGGCAAGGCGGGCACGCCGGGTTCGAGCCGGTGGTCATGGTGCCACCACCGCAATCCACGTCGGTCTCGCTGCCGTCCTGCGTGCCGTTGGTGCAGCTCGCCGCGACGCAGACGCTCCCCTGACACCGCCGCGATACGCAGTCTCCGGCCACGCTGCAGGTGGCGCCGTCGGCGCACGAGGGGCACGCGCCGCCGCAGTCCAGGTCGGTCTCGCTGCCATCCATCGTGCCGTTCGTGCAGCTCACGGGCGGTGGTGTGCCGCCACTCCCACCGTTTCCGCCAGCGCCGCCTTCACCGACCATGCCGCCAGCGCCGCCTGTGTTGCCGCCGCCTCCCGCGCCTGACCCACCCTCACCGGTGGACGTGGTGCTGGTGGAGGTGGTGGTGCCGCTCGTGGTCCTGGGCGGCGGCTTGTCATCGCCACCGCCACACGCGCCGAAGGCGACGGACGCAAACAGCAACCCTGCGAGAGACCCGAGAACGGACCTCGAAACGATGGTGGGGGAAGGCTTCACGATGGCACCTCGCGGTTGATCGGGCCTCGCCAGGCTATCAACACCTGGCCCGCGCCTCCAGCGGACACACCGACGATCACGGATACCGCCCGCTCACGAGCCCGCGAGCGCCCCGCACGCGCTCGTGCCGGCTTCCCTGGGCCCCGCCCAGCGCGTCGGGCGAGCCGCGCCCAGTGGAAGGTCAGCGAGGGCCTCGCCACCGCCATCTGGCGCACGAAAGACTGCGCGCTCACCGCGTGACCAGGTAGCGGAGCAGCACCACCCCGTTCCTGTACGTCTTGCTGCTCGCCAGCTCCAGCGACGCCCTGGGGATGTGCGGCCCGAACAGCGGGATCCCCGTGCCGAGCAGCACCGGGTTCAGCTTGATCACCACCTCGTCGATCAGCCCCTCCGCGAGGAGCAAGCTCGCCAGCTCCCCTCCGCCACAGAGATAGATCGCCTTCCCTTCCCCTTCCTTGAGCTTCCTCACGAAGCTCGACACGTCATCGGCGACGATCTCCACCTGTGGATCCGGCGAGGCCTTCATCGACCGCGAGAAGACGATCTGCCGCATGGTCGGGTACGGGCTCGTCACGTTGTATTTCAGCCCCACCTCGTACGTCTTCCGACCCATCAGGACCACGTCGTACCCACGGAAGGCGTCGAGATAATCGGTGGCGTGCTCCCCTTCCGCGAGGAAGGCATCGAACGTCCCGTCGGGCGCCGCGATGAACCCGTCGACGGTGGAGGCGACGTGATACTTCAGCGTTTTCATTCAAGAACCTCTCTTCTCGGCAGATCATGGCAGAACGAAGGGGACCCGGAACATTCTCTCTGGCGCTCCTGGAACCTCCTCGCCAACCGACCGCCGCTGCGCTGATCATGCCTCGCGCGGGAGCGCACCGTCATGTCCGTGCTCGGTGTGAGCCGCCTCGATGCCCGACGCCGCTCCCCGAGACCACCATCACCGAGAGGACCTCGCCCCATGATCAAGCACTGCGTGCTGTTCAAGCTCCGCCCTGGCACCCCGAAGACCACCGTGGACACCTGTCTCCGCGAGCTGGGCGGTCTCGTCGGACAGATCCCCGGCCTCCTCGACTTCGTGGGCGGCCCTGACGCGAGCACCGAGAGCCGCAGCCGCGGCTACACCCACGGCTTCGTCATGACCTTCGACAGCGCCGCGAGCCGCGACGCCTACCTCCCCCACCCCGACCACAAGCGCGTCGCCGCAAACCTCATCCAGATCGTCGACGGCGGCCCCGAAGGCACACTCGTCATGGACTTCGAGTCCTGACCTCCGTTCAGGCGTCATTCCTGGCGGCGCATCTCCTGGCGCACCAGGGGTGACCCCGCACACGTCAGCCCCTTCCACGCCCCTCCAGAGGCCCACAGGGCCCCTCGGAGCACAGGAAGTGCGACCCACGAACATCACAGCGGCTCCGGGAGCACAGGAGACCCGATCCCATGGAGACGGCTTCCAGCCGCTGAAATGCAAAACGCCGCACACCAGGCGCGGCGTCTCGCTTCAGAGCTGACCGGGCGCCTCGTGGCGCGCCGGGGGGCTCACTTCTTGCGGGGGGCCTTCACGTCGAACTTGATCACCACGTCGTCGCGGATCGCGTCGTCGGGCTTGCCGGGGTAGATGATGGAGAAGTCCTTCCGGTTCAGCACGAACTCGGTCTTGGCGGTGATCTCGGCGTCGCTCACGGTGACAGTGGCGGGGAAGGAGATGCTCTTCTTCACGCCGTGCAGGTCGAGGTCGCCGGTGACGGTGTGGGTCGCGCCCTTGTCGCCGCCAGCCTTGATCTCCGTGGAGACGAACTTGGCGGTGGGGAACTTGGTCGTGTCGAACAGGTCGGGGGACTTCAGGTGACCGTCGAGCTTGGCCTCGTCGGTCTTCACGCTGTTCATGTCGATCTCGATGGTGACCTGGCCGCCCTCGGCCTTGCCGTCGGCGCTCGGGGAGAGGGTGCCGCTGAACTTCTCGAACTTGCCCTCGTGCTTGCCGGTCACCTTGGAGCCGATGAAGCCCACGGTGGAAGACGCCACGTCGATCGGCACGCCAGCGCCGGTCGGGGCGGCAGCAGCGGCAGCGACCGTGGGGGTGGCAGCAGCCGCGGCGGAGCTGGCGCCGAGGGGCAGGTTGGCGGCGCCCGTCGGCGCAGCGGCCGCGCTCGCGCCGGAGGTCGGGGCGACGGTGGCGCGGGGCTTGTCCTTCGCCGGGTCCTCGCAGGCGGTGGCGGCGAGGCACAGGGCGAGGGGAGCTGCGAGCTGGAACAGACGAACGAGCTTCATGGCGATCATCCTCTTGCGGTGAATTGAGGGAGGCTTCTAGTCCCGGCGGCGCGCCTCGTCCAATAAGACGGACACGATGGAGCGGCGTCCTCCAGCCGAGGCTGCCGGGTTCTGTTCCCGCGTTCGCATCTCCGTCGGGAGGTGTTCAGCAACGGGTGTGCAGGATGGGCGGAGTGCGCACGGGAAGCCCTGGCGTGCTCGACAGTCACCAGGAGAGGCGGTGTCCGGTGAGCCCGCCCCCGGGAGATGCGCCAGGGGTGGCCCCGACGTGTGCACCCGATGAGCCACTCGGTGCGGATGACGCGGGCCCGAGATTTGCTGATGGATTGAAGGATGAACTCAGGGATGAACGCGATCGACCTGCTGGTGGGCCACCACCGTCGTCTGGAGGATCTGTTCGAGAAGGCGATGGATGCGACCGAGGACAGCGAGCGGGGCCGGTGCTTCACCGAGGCGGCTGACTTGCTGATGGCGCACATGACCATCGAGGAGCGGCACTTCTATCCGGCCGTGAAGGCGAAGCGCACGGAGGACGTGCTGCTCGAAGGGCTGGAGGAGCACCTGTCGCTGAAGCGGGTGCTCGCCGACCTCGTGGAGATGACGACGAAGGACGAGAAGTTCGAGCCGAAGCTCCACGTGCTGAAGGAGCAGGCAGAGCACCACCACGAGGAGGAGGAGGAGCACCTGTTCCCGAAGGTGAAGAAGCTCTTCGACGAGGAGACGCTGACGTCCCTCGGCGCCGAGATGGAAGCGACGATGAAGGAGCTCGCGCAGAAGAAGCCCCGCGAGGCGGTGCTCGGTCAGACGGAGGAGTCGGCAGAGCTGCCCGATGGCGAGGCCCTGACGACCCGCGAGGAGAAGAAGGAGCAGGAGAAGAACGCGCAGGAGAACGCCAGGAAGCGCAAGGCCGCCTGACGGCGTGTCCCTGAACGGGCGGCGGTAGGCCCTGGCGTGGTCCGGGATGAAACGGCCGCGCCGGGGCGGCGTAGCATGGTCACGCCATGCGCATCCCTGCCCTCTTTCCTGTCCTCGCAGCCCTGCTCGTCGCGTGTGCCCCGGCTCCGGTGCGTCCCCCGAGGGACGCCGTGAAGGGCGCCGCGGAGGGGAGGCACGGGGTGGTGCCGGAGGGGACGCCGCCGGAGGTGGACATCGCCCGGTCGCGCGCCCGCGGTGGGGAGCAGCGGTTCGCGTGGGCGCCGTGGGGGGAGGAGAGCTTCGCGCGGGCGAAGCGGGAGGGGCGCTTCATCCTGCTCGATGGGGCAGCGTCGTGGTGCCACTGGTGCCACGTGATGGACGAGACCACCTACCTCGATCCGGAGGTGAACCGGCTGCTCCAGGAGCGGTTTGTGGCCATCCGCTTCGACGTGGACGAGCACCCGGATCTGGCGGAGCGGTACGGGGACTGGGGGTGGCCGGCGACCATCGTGCTCACGCCGGACGCGCGCGAGCTGGGCAAGTACCGGGGGTACCTGCCGCCGGAGGAGCTGCGCACGATCCTGGGCGAGATCGATCAGGCAAGGGCCGCGCTGGAGAGGGCCGAGGCCGCGGTGGCAGGGCCGCGGCCGGCGGAGAAGCCGGGGCCTCCCGAGGCGCTCGGGTGGATCGCGGCGCGGGTGGGGCTCGACATGGATCGCTACTACGACGACGAGGAGGGGGGCTGGGGGCGGCAGAAGGTGCCCCTCGGCTGGAACGTGCTGTTCGAGCTGCGGCGCGCGGAGCACGGCGACGGGGAGGCGCGGGCGCGGGCGGTGCTCACGCTGGGCAAGCACCGGGCGCTGCTCGATCCGGTCTGGGGCGGGGTGTACCAGTACTCGGTGGGGGGCAGGTGGGACGATCCTCACTTCGAGAAGCTCATGCCGCTCCAGGCCTCGAACCTGGAGGCGTTCGCGCGGACGTACGCGCTGACGAAGGATCCGGCGATGCTCGCCAGCGCGCGCGCGATCGCGGGGTATCTCGACAGGTTCCTGAGCAACGCCGAGGGGGCGTTCCTGGTGAGCCAGGACGCGGACGTGGGCGGGCACGATCGGCGGGAGCGCTTCGTGGACGGGCACGTGTACTACCGGCTCGACGAGAAGGCGCGGCTCGCGCTGGGGACGCCGCGGGTGGACGACAGCGTGTACGGGCACGAGAACGGGCTGGCCATCGCGGCGCTGTGCGCGCTGCACGAGGTGACGAAGGACGCGGGGCCGCTCACGAGGGCGCGGCGCGCGGCGGACCTGCTGCTGCGGACGCACGTGGAGGCCGACGGGGCAGTGCAGAGGCCGCGGCGGGACGGGGTGGTGCGCAAGGCGCGGTATCTCGCCGATCACGCGGCGCTGGGGCTCGGGCTGGCGCGGCTCGCGGAGGTGACCGGAGAAGCGAGCTACCGGGAGGCGGCCGTGCGGATCGCGGCGGCGATGGACCGGGACCTGACCGATGCGGCGAGCGGCGCGTGGCTCGCGAGCACGCCCGATCCGGCAGCGGCAGGGGTGTTCGCGCGGCAGGAGCGGCCGGTGACGCCGAACGCGCTGGCGCTGCGGCTGGAGGCGGCGCTGCACCGGCTGACGGGGGACGAGGCGTACCGCGCCCGGGGGCGGCGGGCGCTGACGGGGCTCGCCACACCGGCAGCGCTGGCGAGCCAGGGGCGGATGGTGGGTGAGGTGCTGCTCGCGATGGATGAGCTGGGCGTCTATCCCTGGTGAGGCTCCCATGCGGGTGAGGCAGGGAGGGAGCGGAGCAGGCTCGTCGCTGAGCCTCAGGCCGTTCAGGCCCGCTGCCGTTCAAGCCCGCTGCTGTTCAGGCCCGCTGCTGTTCAGGCCCGCTGTTCAGGCCGAGGGGCGGTCCTGGTGTTGGGAGGGGACGGCGGGATCTGGTAATGCGGGGGTATGGTGCTCATCCCCTTCGCCGAGCGGCTCGCGCAGCGGGCGCTCACTGCCCGCGGTGTGCAGAGCCGCTTCGTCGAGACGTCGGTGGCGCGGCAACACCTGTACGACGCTCCCGGGACGGGGCCGCTCCCGACCATGGTGGTGATCCACGGGATCAGCAGCTCGGCGCTGGGGTTCGCGCCGGTGATCGAGCGGCTGCGGCGGAAGGCGCGGCGGGTGATCGTGCCGGAGATGCCGGGCCACGGCTTCAGCAGCGATCCGCAGGTGCCGCTCACGGTGGAGCTCTTGATGGAGTCGATGACGGAGCTGCTCGACCGGGAGCTGACGGAGCCGGCGATCCTCTGCGGCAACTCGCTGGGGGGCGCGGTGTCGCTGCGGTATGCGCTGGAGCGGCCGGAGCGGGTGCGGGGGCTGGTGCTGACCTCGCCGGCAGGGGCGATCATGGAGGCGGCCGAGATGGAGGCGCTGCTCGCGGGCTTCAAGATGCGCTCGCGCGCGGACGGGGTGGCGTTCCTCGCCCGGCTGAACGGGCGGCGGTCCTGGTACTTGCCGCTGCTCGCGCCGGACGTGGTGCGGCAGTTCTCGCGGGAGGTGATCCGCTCGCTGACAGGGGCGGTCCGCGCGGATCATGCGTTCACGCCGGAGCAGCTCTCCGAGCTGAAGATGCCGATCCTCCTGCTCTGGGGGACCGCAGACCAGCTCTTGCCGACGTCGAGCCTGGCCTACTTCCGGCGGCACCTGCCGGCCCACGCGCAGATCGAGGAGCCGGCGCTGGGCCACTGCCCGCACCTCGACGATCCGCGGTGGCTCTCGCACCGCATCGTCACGTTCGCGCGGGAGGTGGTGGCGGCGTCGGGCGAGGGCGAGGCGGGCGGCGACGCCGGGGGGATGGCCGCGCCGGCGAAGCGGGCCGGGTAGGCCGGCGGATCAGGCTGCGGGAGGGAAGGACGCTCAGGCGTCGGGGAGATCCACGCCGATGCCCGCGAGCCGCATGAGGCGGAGGGCGTTGGCGCTGGAAACGACGCCGGGCTTCAGGGTGTAGTCGAAGGACATCTTGTCCTCGATGACGCTCTCCTCGAAGTGCGCGTTGCGCACCCGGCCGGAGGTCTCGTCTTCGAGGGGGGCGAGGCCGAGGTCGTGCGAGGACACCGCGCCGATGGCCCCGTGCTCGATGAGGTGCTTCACCACGGCGCGGGCGCCGAGGATGCGCTCGCGGGAGTTGGTGCCGTGGAGGATCTCGTCGAGCAGGAAGAGCACCCGGTCGCCCCGGTTGGCGCTGTCCACGACGCGCTTGAGGCGGCGCACCTCGGCGTAGAAGTGAGAGACGCCCTGCTCCAGGGAGTCGGCGATGCGCATGCTGGTGCGCACGGCGACGGGGGTGAGGGAGAGGGACGCGGCGCAGACGGGGGCGCCAGCGAGGGCGAGGACCGTGTTCACGCCGATGGAGCGGAGCATGGTGCTCTTGCCGGACATGTTGGAGCCGGTGATGAGCAAGGCCACGGGCACGTCGCTCGATGCGTCTGCGGGGCGGGTTTCGAGCTGCAGGCCGTTGGCGACGCGGCTCGCGCGGGGGAGGAGGGGGTGGGCGATGTCGCGGACCTCGAAGCGCGCCGGGCCCTCGTCGACGTCGGGGAAGGCGTAGTCGGGGTTCTCGTCGGCGAAGGTGGCGAAGCTCGAGAGGGCCTCCATCTGGCCGAGGGCCTGCATCCACCCGCGCAGGCGGGGGCCGGTGCGGGCGCGCCAGCGGTCCAGGGCGAGGGCGCACCACACGTCCCAGAGCAGCGCGACGTTGAGGATCACGTGGACGAGGGCGCTGTGGCGGAGGTCGGCGTAGCCGAGGATCTTCTGGAGGGAGAGCATCTCCTCGGAGGCGGGGCGGGCGTCGGGCGCGGAGCCGCGCAGGGCGACCTGGAGGCGCTTGAGGAGGGCCGCCGAGAAGGGCTGCGCCTCGATGGCCGCGAGGACGGGGCGGTAGCGGCCGAAGGGAGCCTCGCGGGAGGAGGCCGCGACGAGCGTGGGCTCGGTGCGCGAGCGCAGGGCGCCGAGGAGGACCATCTGGGCGAGGAGCAGCAGGATCCAGAGGTGCCGCAGGAGGCCGAGGGTCGCGGGCTCCATGACCTGCGTGACGGTGAAGGCAGCAAGGGTGATGGGGACGAGGATCATCGCGAGCCGCACCAGGGGGTCGCTGGCGGCGAGGAGGGGCTGCGCGCTGGCCCAGGCGATGAGCGGCTCGGCGTTGCGGCCGCGCGCGCCCGAGGTGGCGCCGAGCACGGACAGCTCCTCGCGGAACGCGCGCTGGTCGCAGAGCTCGCGGACGGCAGCGTGGCGCTCGGCGATGACCTCCGCAGAGGCGGGCTGGAGGAGCCACTCGGCGAGGGTGGCCTCGCCTTCGCCCGTCTCGGCGACGCAGAGGAGCTGGAAGAGGGAGCCGGGTCCGAAGAGGTCGAGATCGCTGGCGTAGTCGTGCTCGGCAGGGGCGAGGCGCTCGCCGCGCGTGGGGAGGCTCTTGAAGTCGCCGGTGGTGCGGCGGCGGGCCCGCTCGAAGAGGCCGACGCGCAGTTCCAGCTCCGCCATGCGGGTGACGAGGACGGCGTGGACGACGACGAGGACGATGAAGAGGGCGACGGCGACGCCGGTGCCGATCCTCACGGCCGGGAGAGGAGCGCCGAAGCCGAGGTAGAGGCCCCCCGCGACGGCGAGGAGGAAGGTGACGCCGCGCATCCAGGAGATGCTCTGGGAGCGCCCGTCGAGCTTCTGGACCTCGGCCCGGAGGACTGCGAGGCGCTCGTCGTAGCGGCGCAGCACGGGCTGGAGGACGGCAGGCTGAAGGGCGGTGGGGATCTCGCCGGGGGGCGCGGCATCCTTGGGAGGCTGGGGCGACACCCACGCTCCATAGGCCAGCCTGCTCCGCTCATCCAGCGGCAGGAGAAGCATTCGGTGGCGAGGGCGCGGCGCCGAGGCGCGGGTGCGGCCAGCGCGGATGCTCCGGCAGCGCAGTTCACGGCGGCGCGCGGGGGAGCGTGGGGGAGCGTGGGGGAGGGAGATAGATGTCGGGGGCGAACTGGGGCATGGGCGCGCCCGGGGGAGGCCGGTAACATGCGCGGGATGCTGGCGTGAAGCGGAGGTCGCCATGAGCAACGATGCGTCTCTCCCGGAGGACGAGCAGGGCCTCACGAGCCTCGCCAGCCAGCTCGTGCAGCACCTGAGCGAGCAGAAATTCGCGGAGATCGTGGCGCACTTCGACGCCACGATGACCGCGAGCCTTCCCGTGGAGCACCTCGCCAGGGTCTGGGAAGGCCTGATCGGGCAGGTGGGCTCCCTGAAGAGGGTCGGCGCCGCGCGCGTGACCGTCCGGGGGGCGTACCGGGCGGTCCTGCTGACGTGCGCGTTCGAGCAGGCCTCGCTCGACGTGAAGGTGGCCTTCGACCAGGCGGGGCAGGTCGCGGGCCTCTACTTCACCCCCACGGAGCCCCCCACCCTCGCCTGGGAGGCGCCTGCTTACGCCGACCTCTCGACGCTGACCGAGCGCGAGGTGGTGGTGAACGCCGGGCAGTGGCCCCTGCCGGGCACGTTGACCTTGCCGGGGGGCCCGGGGCCGTTCCCGGCCATGGTGCTCATCCACGGCTCGGGCCCGCAGGATCGCGATGCCACCGTGGGACCGAACCGTCCGTTCAAGGACCTCGCCCTGGGCCTCGCGACGAAGGGCGTGGCGGTGCTCCGGTTCGAGAAGCGAACCAGGGCGTACGGCGATCGGCTGGACGTGCAGCAGTTCCGGATGGACCAGGAGTCCATCGAGGACGCGCTCGCCGCCGTGGCGCTGCTCTCGCGCGAGGGGGCCGTCGATCCGGCGCAGATCTTCGTGGGCGGCCACAGCCTGGGGGGCACCTTCGCGCCGCGGATCGGGAGCGAGGCGCCACACCTCGCGGGGATCGCGATCCTGGCCGGCGCGACGAGGCCCATCGTGGAGATGATGCGCGAGCAGATCGCCTACCTCGCCTCCGCGGAAGGCAAGGCCCCGGACCAGGTGAACGCGCAGCTCGACGGGTTGAAGTCCGCCGGAGAGCGCATCCGCGCCCTCCAGGGGGGCGCCGCGCCGGGCCCGGGAGAGGTCATCCTGGGCGCAGGCGCCGCCTACTGGCGCGACGTGGGCGCGTACGATGCGCTCGCCACGGTGAAGACCCTGAAGATGCGCATCTACGTGGCCCAGGGGCAGCGCGACTACCAGGTCACCGAGGTGGACTACCGGGCCTGGGAGGAGGCGCTCGCGGGCAGGAAGGACGTGACGCTGAAGCTCTATCCGGAGCTCAACCACCTCCTGATGCAAGGCGCCGGCAAGAGCACCCCGAGCGAGTACCAGCGGCCCGGACACGTGGACGAGCGCCTCGTCGACGATCTCGCCGGATGGATGAAGGGAGCGTCTGGCACGCCGCCCTGATCGATGGTTCCTCCACACGCCCCGACTTCCTTCTCCATCCCTCTCACCTCAGGTCGTTTCCATGCAGAACCCCCGTCCACGCAGCAGCCTGCTCCTTCACGCCTGCGTCACTGGAGCGCTCGCCCTCTCCACGGCCCTCTTTGTCACCGCGGCGCGCGCGGATGCCGTGCCACCTCCGCCCGAGGATTGCCCCCCCGGAGCGCTCGGCGTGACCGGGCACCTCGGCGAACACTGCGCGCCCACCACCTGCGCGGTGGACAGCGACTGCGAGAAGGTCGCGGCGCGGAGCTTCTCGCGCAAGAGCCCGCCGCTCGCGTGCCGGGAGCAAGGGCTCTGCGTGGAGCGGCGCAAGGTGGACGTACCACCCTTCAGGCATGGAGGTGCCAAGGAGGTGGAGCTGCAGATCGCCGCGCGCGCGTGCGGCGGCGCGGAGAGCTGCGCGGCACCCGCGGCGTGCGAGGTGGTGAAGCGCTGCGTGCCGGCGGAAGCGGCGGCCGGGAGCACGGCCGCGGGCACACCTGCCGCGATGAAGGGGTGCGGCTGTGGGGTGGCGCCAGGCGGTGAAGGGGCCGCAGCGATCGCGGCTGGGTCGCTCGTGGCGGCATGGGCCGTGCGGCGGCGAGGGCGGGCGCAGAGGCAGGAGCAGAGGCGGGCGCAGCTCGGGGAGCGCTGAGGCCCGCGGCGGCGAGCGCACCGCGAGAGAACGGTGAAGCGACGCGAAGCGCTGGCCCGACGAGGAGCGCTGACCCGACGAGGAGCGCGCGCGCCGCGGCCGCGTGATCCTTGGCAACGATCTGGCGGCCGATTACGCTCCTCGGCACATCGAGGAACCGCCGGTTGCCCCCTCTCGTCCATGTAGGCAGATACGAGGTGCACGAGGCCATCGCCAAGGGTGGCATGGGCTCCGTGCACCTCGGTCGCCTGCGCGGGGCCGCGGGCTTCGGCAGGATCGTGGCCATCAAGCGGATGCACCCGCAGCTCGCCGACGACCCGCGGTGCGTGGCGATGTTCCTCGACGAGGCGCGGCTCGCCTCGCGCATCCAGCACCCGAACGTGGCGCCCACCCTCGACGTGGTCGCCGCGGACGGCGAGCTGTTGCTGGTCATGGAGTACGTCCGGGGGGAGGCGCTCTCCGGGCTGCTCAAGGCGCACCGCGAGGCCAGCGAGCCCCCGCCGATCCGGGTCGTGGCCGCCGTGGTCGCGCACGCGCTGCACGGGCTCCACGCCGCGCACGAGTCGCGGGACGAAGCGGGGGCGCCGCTCGAGATCGTGCACCGCGACGTGTCTCCGCACAACGTGCTGGTCGGCGCCGACGGGCTGGTGCGCGTGGCCGACTTCGGGGTGGCCAAGGCCGCGGTGCGGCTCCAGAGCACCAGCGAGGGCCAGATGAAGGGCAAGGTCGGCTACGCCGCGCCCGAGCAGATCAACGGCCGCGCCTCGCGGCAGTCGGACGTCTACTCCGCAGGGGTCGTGCTCTGGGAGGCGCTGACCGGGGCGCGCCTCTTCCAGGGAGACAACGAGATGCAGATCATGCTGGCCGTCCTCACCCGGCAGATCGTCCCGCCCAGCCAGGTGCGGCCGGAGATCCCCGCGGCGCTCGAAGCGGTGGTGATGCGCGCGCTGAGCGAGGACCTCTCCCAGCGCTTCGCCACCGCGAAGGAGATGGCCACCGCCATGGAGCAGGCGGTCGAGATGGCGACCACGGCGGAGATCAGCGCCTGGGTGCAGCGGGTGGGGAGCGAGAGGCTCGCGGCGCGTGACGCCATGGTGGCCCACATCGAGGCGACCGGGCCGGTCTCGTTCCGGAGCGCGGAGGACGCACTGGCGGAGGTCAGGGCGAGCGCGCCACCGGCTTCCGGCCCTGGCGCGGCGTCGCTCCGCGAGGCCTCGTTGCTTCCAGCCGCGGCGGTGGTGGACGTCACGCCGCCGAGGTCCGGTCTCCGGCGGGGCGCGACCTCGCTGGCCATCCTCTTCGGAGCCGCCGCAGTCGTCGGCGCGGGGGCGGTGCTGCTGTTTGCCGGCGGCGAGCGGCGTGGCGAGCTGCCCGGCGACGCTGCGGGGAGCAGCGCGCGGGAGACGGTGACCACGGCGAGCACGGCGAGCGCTACACCACCTGCCCGAGCGCTCGGAGAGCCCACCGTAGCCACGCCACAGCCAGGGGGGCCTGCGACGTCGGGGAGCGGCGCCGCGCCTGCTGCACCGGCGCCCGGGCAGCTCCCCGACGGGGCGTCGAGCCAGCGCGCTGACCACCAGCGTCAGGAGGCCCCTCCCGCACCTCCACCTCGCCGCGCGGCGCCTTCCTCGCGCGGCGCGCAGCCGGACTTCCTGTGAGCGCGCGCGCCCGCCGGTTGCGCAGCATCGCCCTGACCGCTGCTCTGGTCGCGGGGGCGGCTCCCCTGGCGCACGCGGACACGGGCCCCGCCGCGGGCCCCGCCCGGAGCGCGGCGCAGCTCAAACAAGCCGGCGACGACCACATGCGCGGCAAGCGCTACGAGGACGCCCTCGGCGACTACGACGCGGCGTACGCGATCACGGCGGACCCGGTGCTCCTCTACAACCGCGGGCGCGCGCTCCAGTTCCTCGCGCGTCACCCCGAGGCGCTCGCCGCCCTGCGCCGCTTCGAGGCCGAGGCGCCGAGAGCGGTGCGCGCCCGCGTCCCTGGCCTCGCAGCGCTCGTCGCCGAGGTGCGCTCCAGGGTCGCGATGGTGCGCATCGACTGCGATGTCGCGGGGGCCCGGGTGCTGATCGCGAAGCGCCAGATCGGCGTCACCTCCCTCGGCGATCCCTTCCCGGTGAACGCTGGCAAGGTCTCGGTCGAGGTCCTCGCGGATGGCTACATGCCCTTCCAGCGCGAGGTGGAGCTGCGCGGCGACGAGGCGCTCAACGTCATCGAGGCCGACCTCACCCCGAAGAGCACCCAGGGGCGCCTGCTCGTCCGCAGCGACGTCGCGGGAGCCCGGGTCACCATCGACGGCCGCGCGGTGGGCGCCGCGCCGGCCGAAGCCTCCCTGCAGGCGGGCCGGCATGCGGTGGAGGTGGCGGCGGAGGGGCACGACACCGCGAGCACCCAGGTGGTGGTGGGCGCGGGCGAGCGCCGGGAGATCTCGGTGGACCCTGTGAAGAGGCCCCCGCTCTACGCGCGCTGGTGGTTCTGGACAGCCGTCGGCGTCGTCGCCGCTGGTACCGTGGTCACGTACGTGGTCACCACCACGGAGGGCCCTCCCCCCACGGGCTCCTTCTCACCCGGCGTCATCCGCTTCTGAAGATTGATGCGGACCCCCCTGCTCCCTACCCTGCCTCCGATGCCGGAGCGATCCCGCGAGGCGAAGCCAGATCGCCCTCTGACGGCCCCTGAGGTAGACCGCACGCGCCGCGCGCGCCGCGCCTTTCTCCAGCGCGCGTCGGCGGCAGCGTTGACGCCGCTGCTCGTCGCCGTGGTCGGTGCAGGATCGTGCGCCTCTCCCACCGCCATCCGGGTCGACATCTACACCGAGCTCGATTGCGCCATCGACGCCGAGGTCTCGCTCACGGTCTCCTCCGATCTGGCCGGGCTCCCGGAGCGTGCGCCGTCGGCCACGAGCCGCGGCTGCGTGTCGCCCGGGCGCGTGGGCGACGTGGTGATCGCGCCTGCCGAAGGCGACGACAAGCAGCTCGCCTATGCCGTCGCCACCCGGCAGGACGTGGCCCCCGTGGAGGAGTGCCTGCAGACGCCCATGCCCGCGGACTGCATCGTGTCGCGGCGGCAGCTCCGCTACTCGCCGAACGACGAGCTGAAGATGCGCATCGATCTGCGGCTCTCCTGCCTCGGCGTGGCGTGCCCCGCGGAGCAGACCTGCGTGAAGGGACGCTGCATCGACGCGGAGGTGAGCCCGGAGCAGTGCATGCAGGAGTGCGGCGAGGACACCCTGGAAGAGGGTCCCGGAGGCGATGGGCCGGACCCCGACGGAGGGACCACGGAGATCGAGGTCATCGACGCGGAGCTGATCGCGCGGCTGGCGAGCGACGCCCTGTCGGTGCCGCGGTTCGCTCCCCTGACCGACGGCTTCGCCGCCGCGTGGATCTCCCCGGACATGGCGAACCAGGCCGTGCGCGTGCAGAAGATCGATGCCCAGACTGGCCCCGTGGGCGCGCCCTCCCCGCCGCTCTCCTCCCGGCCGACCATCGCCAGGCACCTCCTCGGCTACGACGGCGTGAACCTCGGCTTGCTGGTCGCCGACGACGTCCTCTACTTCCACATCCTCGACACGCAGGGATCGGAGATCGCCGCGGGCATGGGGCAGGAGCCCGCGACGCTCGCCGGGCACGACATGCCCTGGAGCGGAAACCGGTACGCGGTGCTGGCGCAAATCGCCCAGTACATCCCCTCACACTCCGTCATGCTCCACGCGCTCGATGGGCAGAACACGGCGGCGGAGTACGCCCATTTTTGCCAGGACTGCGCCCCCATGGCCGTCGCCTGGAACGGCGCGCGCTTCGGAATCACCTGGCACAAAGAGAGCCAGGGCTCCTTCATCAGCGTCTCCGAGGCGGCCAACGGGACCGCCCCCGTGGTCGTCTGTGACGCGTGCGAAGGAGGACACGTGGCCGCGCTCCCCGGCGCCTTCGGCTTCGCGTACCAGGTGGGTACGCCAGCGCGCATCTACTACGCGCAGCTCGATGAGGCCGGCAACGTCGTGGCCGGCCCCCACCCCGTCTCGCCGGACGACGGGCAGGCCTACCGCCACGCGCGGACGATCACCACCGCCTCCGGGGTCCGGCTGGTCTTCTTCTCCCGACCCAGCGGCACCGTGAGCCCGCTGTTCGTGGCGCGCGTCGGCGCGGACGCGCAGGTCGTCACGCCGGTTGCGCGCATCGAGGGCGTCTTCGTCGCCGACGATCAGTACGAGGTCTCGGTGCACGAGGAGCGCGTCGCGGTCGGCTGGCGTGGGCGCGAAGACGCCCCCGACCCGAGCGCGCCGCCCGATGGCGCCCACATCGCCCTCGTGAGCGCGTCCGCCGTGCCCTGAGCGCGGGTCCTTTTGACACGCCGCCGCCTCACACCGCCGCCTCACGCCGCCGCCTGAAGCCCGTACTTCTGGCGCGCCCAGGCCGCGGTCTCCTCCACGGCCTCGGCGACTGGCGTCGCTCCGTGGCCGAATGCCGCGCGGAACTGGCTGTCGTCGACCACGAAGGGCACCTCCCACTGGTACGTCATCTCGACGACCTCGCGCATGAAGGGAGAGAAGAGCCCGAGGCCGCGCAGGACGAGCCTGGGGACGCGCTTCACCTCCGCCTTCACGCCGAGTGCGTCTCCCAGGCGCGCGACGAGGGCGCGGGTGCTCTCCGCGGGGGGCGTCGGCAGGTGCCAGACGCGGCCGAGGGACGTCTCCTCGGCGCCGAGGGTGACGAGGGCCCGGGCGACGTCGGGCACGTAGGTGTAGGCGTGGGGCTGGTCGGGGTCGCCCATGCACTCGGCGGGCTTGCCGGCGAGGACGCGCTCGTAGAAGCGGTCGCTCCACGACGAGTAGGGCAGGTCGGGTCCGAAGAAGTCGCTGGCGCGGCCGATCGCGACCCGCACGTCGCCCTTCCGGTGGGCGCCGAGGCGCAGGTCGGAGAGCTGCACGCGCAGCGCGCCCTTCTTGCTGCACGGGGCCATGGGCGTGTCCTCGCGCATGGGGCCCGAGGGGCGCCCGTACATGTAGAGGCAGTCGAGGGCGATGAGGGGCGCGCCGGCCTTGGCGGCGCCGTGGAGGGCGCCGCGGGCGATGGGGAGCAGGAGCGTCGGCCACTCGTGGTAGGCGGGGTTCATGCAGTCGTAGACCACGGCGGCACCGCGGGTGGCCTCCTCGGCGAAGGCGAGATCGGTGATGTCGCCCGAGAGGTGCTCGAGACGCTCGCGCGCGGGCAGGGCCTTGCCGCGGCGCACGTTGCGGACCCGGTGACCCGCGGCGAGGAGGAGGTCGACGACGCGGGCGCCGACCTGACCGGCACCGAGGACGACATGGAGGGGCGAGGTCGCGGTGTTCATGCACCGAACCTAGGACTTGCACCGCTGCAAGACAAACTGCATGACGGCAAAGAATGGCTGCAAGAATGCAAGACCCCGGGGGCGTCCGCTGGGACGACGTGCGCATCTTCCTGGCGGTGCACCGGCACGGCACGCTGGGCCAGGCGGGCGCGAAGCTCGGGCTGGACACCTCGACGGTGAGCCGGCGCCTGACGGCGCTGGAGGCGGCGCTCGGGGCGCGGCTGTTCGAGCGGGCGCGCGAGGGGCTCACGGCGACGCACGCGGGGGAGAGGCTCCTGCCCGCGGCGGAGGCGATGGAGACCGCCCACGGGCAGCTCGTGCGGGACGCGAGCGGCATCGAGGCCGAGCCCGAGGGCGTGGTGCGGGTGAGCGCGGCGCCGGGGATCACCGACCTCTTCGTGGCGCCGGCCCTGGTGCGCTTGCGGGCGAAGCACCCGAAGATCCGCATCGAGCTGGACGCCTCGGCGCGGGTGCTCGACCTGACCCGGCGCGAGGCGGACCTGGCGCTGCGCTCGGTGGCCCCCCGGGGCGCGGAGCTGGTGATGACCCGGCTGCTGACGGCGCGGTGGGTGCCGGTGGCGTCCGACGCGCTGTGCGCGGAGGTCGGGCGGGTGCGGTCGTGGGACGACCTGCCGTGGATCACCTGGGACACGGACCTGGCGAGCTTCGCGCCGGCGCGCTGGATCGCGCGGTACGCGGGGAAGGCCGAGGTGGTGCTGAGGACGAGCCACTTCGCCTCGCAGTTTTCGGCGGCGGAGTCCGGTCTCGGCGTGCTCCTCGCGCCCGAGCCTTACCTGAAGAACCGAGCCCTCACGCGGCTGCGGGCGGCGCGGGCGCTCGACGAGAGCGTGGCGGCGCTACCGACCGACGCGCTGTGGCTCCTCGGGCACCGGGCGCTGCGCGACGTGCCGCGGGTGGCCGCCGTGTGGGATTTCCTGGTCGAGACGCTGAGGCAGCCGGAGGAAGGGAAGGCTGTGTGAGGACCGTGGCCCGGGGGTGACCGCTCAACCAGGGCGGCCCTTCACCCGGCGCGTGCCGCTCTGCCGCGCGGTGTCCTCGGCAAGCTCGGCAAGCTCGGCCTCCAGCTCGGCCTCGGCCTCTCGTGCGAGCGCATCCGCGTCGTCGGTGTGCGCCTGCGCGCCCTCGATCGGAGCGGGGAGCGTGCCCGAGCGGGAGAGGCGCGCGCGCTGGATGGCGGCCGCGAGGGCCTCGGGGTTGGGCGAGGCGATCAGGTACACCTGCTCCTTGCCCCGGTCGTCGCGCCAGACGATGCGCACCGCGCGCCCGGCGTCGCCCATGATGTTGTAGGCCTTGGAGCCGTCGGCCCCGCGCCGGATGCCCCAGCCCCCGTAGCGCTTCCAGTCGTACGTGGCGGCCTCGCAGCGGGTGATGCGATCGAGGGGGATGTGCGGGCCGAAGAGGCCGTACTGGATGTAGACCGAGCGCGCCGTGACGGTGACCCGCAGGACCGAGAAGAGGATCCAGATCAGCGACATCAGCACGGAGATGGCGAGGGGCGCGATGTAGGCCGTGAGCGGGAGCGGCTGGCCGGTGGAGGCGGACGCCCAGAGGAGGCTGCCCAGCGCCGCGAGCGGGATGAGCAAGGCGAGGAAGAGCAGGAGGTGGAAGCCGAGGCCCACCTTGATCTTGTCCCGGTAGACGACCGGTTCGCCCGACATGTACCCGGCTTCGTAAGGGTCCGGCGGGCGCGGTGACGGGCGCGATGACAGGTCCGTGGTCATGAGGCTCCCCCGGGGGCGGGTTCCAGACCAGGGTACGCAGGACGCCCGCGGTTACCAGCCCTCCAGCGGCAGCTCCCAGCCGAGCACGCCAGGGGTCCAGGCCCGGTGGTGGCCGATGGCGTCGCCGGAGATCCACGCGCCGTCCGCGGCCCAGCGGGCGGAGAAGGCGTCGCGCAGGACCAGTTCGGCGAGCTTGCCGCGCGGGGAGAAGCCCCACTCGGCCTCCTGGGACACGTCCTCGGGGTCGGCGTAGTAGCGCCACACGAAGAAGCCCGCGCAGGAGCGGGCATCGAGGAAGGGGGCGATGATCCCGAGGTAGGCTTCGGCCTGGGCGCGCTGGTCGATGACCACATCCTTCATGCCGTCGGGCCACTCCCAGGGGCGCAGCGCCGGGTCGCGGCGGGTGGTGTAGCCGATCTCGGTGAGCACCACGGGCTTGCCCCAGGCACGGGCGACGTTCTCGACCTGCGTCGCCACGCGGCGGCCGCCGGCGAGGAGGTCGTCGAGGGAGGCGCCCTCGCGCTCGGCGAGCGGGTAGAAAGCGTTGATCCCGACGAGGTCGAGGCTGTCGAAGATGAGGGTGTGGTCGACGTCGTCCCAGTTGGCCGAGTAGGTGAGCAGGCCGGGGTAGACGCGGCGCACCTCCTCGATGATGGCGAGGAAGCTCTCGGCGCGCGGCGTGGTCACCCAGCTCCGCAGCTCGACGCCGACGCTGAGCATCTCGGCGCCGCCCTCGGCAGCGACGCGGGCCCAGGTGAGGAGGAAGCTCCGGTACGACGCAGCCCAGCGCGCCCAGCCCGCGTCGTCGCCGGGGTCGATGCGGGCGCGCCACTCGCCGTCCTCGACCCACAGGTGAGGGACGAGCAGGACCTTCATGCCGCGGGCGTGCGCCTGGGCGATGGCGGCGAGCACGGCGCGGCGGTTCTCCTGGAAAGGCGCCTCGAACACCAGGTCGATGCCGGTGCCCTTCAGGCTGGCGACGCGCCCGAAGGGGGTGAGGCTGACCCAGGTGGCGCCGAGGGCCGTCGCCTCGTCGAGGGCGCGGGCACTCGCGGGGGTGCCGTACCCACGGCCCGCGTGGCGGAGGCTCTCGATGGGCCCGAGGGTGATGCCGCGAATGCCACCAAGACGCGCGGCGGCCCAGCTCTCCGCGCCCGGCAGGAGGTGCGGGGAGGCCGGGGCGGCGGCGCGGGAGGGAGGCGCCGTCACCCGGCGGCTGCCCAGCGCCACGGAGGCGGGCGCGGCGGAGGCGGGCGCGGCGAAGGCGGGCGCGGCGAAGGCGGGCGCGGCGAAGGCGGGCGCGGCGAAGGTGGAGGGGTGCAGGGCTGCTGGCAGGAGGGCCAGGAGGATCGCGGCGCCGAGGAAGGCAGCGCAGCGGTGGAGGCTGCGGCGCAGGGGGGTGGGTCGCCTCGATGGCACGGGCGCCCTATAGCAGGGATCCCGCCCGTCAGCAGGCCGTCAGCGTTGCTTCCGTCGCGCTGCCTCTTCGAGCGCGCGCAGGCGGCGGCGCTCGCGCTCGACCTCGTCGTAGATGATCTCCGGCGGGTACTCCCAGCCACCGGGCGGCGGCGTGAGGCCGGGGGCAGTGGGCGCGGTGTCAGGAGGAGCCGGCTGTGAGGCGATGGCAGGCGCCGTCGGCACGGGGTCGGGTGCTGCCGGGAGACCCGCCGCAGAGGGGCTCGGCGTGGGCACGCTGGGGCCGGGTATCGTGGGTCTCGGGACGGTTCCGACGGAGCCGACGGCATCGCGCCGGGCGACCCACGCGCGCATGACCTCGATGGTATGGGTGGCGATGCCGGTCTTCGCGCTCGCGGAGGTGCCGCCGTCGTCGAAGGTGAGGATGCGCCCGCGCACGAGCCAGATGGAGAGGAGCGCCACCGCGAGGAGGGAGACGGAGGCGATCTCCAGCATGCGCCGTCTGCGATGCGCAGCGGGCGCGAGGGGGGGAGAGGGAGGGCGTGAGGGGGCGTCGTGCGTGCGTGGCTGCAGGACGGCAGGCCGCGCGGCAGGGGGCATGGAGCCGCGCGCCGAGGCGTGTGGCGGCTGCGAAGCCAGGTGTCCTGCGGGGGGAGGCGCGGCGTTGCGAGACGCGGGAGACCTCGACGGAGGCGGGATCGAGGGCGCACGCGGCATGGGGGGGATCACGGGGACGTGCGCGGCGTGCACGTCCTCTGAAGCCGGCGCGTGGCTCTGGCGGGGCGGCGCGGAGTTGCGGGGCGCGGGAGGGCGGCCGGTGATGCGCGCGGGATCGTCGACGCCCAGCTCGGAGGCGACGCTCGCGAGGAGGCTCGACGAGGGCGGGGGCTCGGAGCCGTCGTCGAGGTCGGGGATGATCGGCAGGCCGTCGGAGCCTGCCCCGGACGAGGGACCCGAGGGCGCCGAGCGGATCTCCCACACCTTCGCGGCAGCGCTCTGCGCCTTCTCACCACCGAAGCGCGAGAGGGCGAGGGCCAGCTCGGCGACGTTGGCGTGCCGCTGGTCGGGCTGCTTTTCGAGGCAGCGGCGGAGCACCTTCTCCAGGCCACCCGCCTTGAGATCGGCAGGGATGGGCGGGGGTTGCTTGTCGAGCACCCCGGCCATGATCTCGAGAGGCTCCTCGGCATCGAAGGGGCCTCTGGCGAGCAGGAGGAGGTAGCCGATGCCGCCGAGGGACCAGAGGTCGGCACGCTCGTCGACCTTCCCGCCGGAGCGAAGCTGCTCGGGGGCCATGTACAGGAGCGAGTCGTGCATGGAGCTCGACCCGAGCGCCCCTTCGCCCTCGGCGCCGCACGCGACGGCGTGGGTGCCGAAGTCGAGCACCTTGATCGAGGGCTGCCCGGCGTCGGAGAAGGTGAGGAACAGGTTCTGGGGCTTGAGGTCGCGGTGCACGATGCCCACGGCGTGCGCCGCGGCCACCGCCTCGCACGCTTGCAAGAGGTGCTTCACCGCCGCCTTGGGGCCCATGGGGCCGCGGCGCTCCACGTACGCGCCGAGGTGGCACCCTTCGAGGTACTCGGTGACCACGAAGGGGGCGCCGTCGGGCAGCTCGCCGCAGTCGAGCACGCGCGCGATGTGCTCTCCGGTGAGCGCCATGGCGGCGCGCGCGCTCCGGAGGAGGCGATCCGCGGCGCGGGTGCTCTGGAGGCGCGCGGGATCGAACTTCTTCACGGCCACGCGCGTGCTCGTCTCCAGGTCGGTGGCGAGCACGACCAGCCCGATCGCGCCCGCGCCGACGCGCCCTTCCACGCGGTAGCGCCCCGCGATCAGCTCCGGGGGCGGCTGCGATCTCCTCTGGCTCTGCGCGGGCGACCCCTGCATCGATCCATGAGATAGCCGATTCCGTGAGCGGCCGCCTCCACGTCCGTCACGACGGGATGGCCCGCCCGGAGCGAGGACCTCGTGGTCAGTCGGGGAGACCCAGGGCCGTGGCGATCAGCCAGTCGATGGCGGACACGAGCAGGACGGCCGCGGCGGTGAGCGCGAGGCCGAAGGCGATGCTGACGGCCACGCGGACCGCCGGACGATACGGCCAGATGCTCCGGGTGACCACGGCCCACCCCAGCAGGGAGAGGGGGCCGAAGGCGTAGAGCGCGGCGCCCCAGCTCGCCGTGTTCCAGGCGTCCTCGCGCTGGGCCGGGGTGAGCCTGCGCCGGTGCCAGCGCTGGAAGGCGAGCGGGATCAGGATCCCGAGCGCGAGGCCGAGCACGAAGCGCAGGATCTTCATGGGTGAGGTGGCGCGGGCGCGGGCCCCCCGCGGGTCAGGGGTGGATGTGCACGATGGTCCCCTCGCCCGTCGCGGCGCTGGCGTTCACGCCGTGCCAGTCGGCGGGGAGGGGCGGGTCGGTCCACATGAACACGCGGCGCGCGTCGATGGGCGACAGGTTGATGCAGCCGTGGCTGCGGGGGCGGCCGTAGTCGTCGTGCCAGGGAGAGGCGTGGATGGCGTAGCCGGCCTCGAAGTACTGCACCCACGGCACGTCGCGCAGCTCGAATTTGTTGCCGGACTCGTGCGAATCCATGGTGGTGGTCACGTGCTTCTCGCGGATGCGGAACGTGCCTCGCACCGTGGAGAACGTGGTCTTCGGGTCGCCGAGGCCGTCGCGCCCCGTGGCCGCGGCGGTGGCGTAGACGGGCTTCGGGCCCTCGTAGAGGATCACCACCTGGTTCAGGATGGAGATGTCCACCCAGCGCGTCGTGCCCTTGGCGTGCGGGGGAAGCTCGCTCGGCTTGACCGCGATGGCCACCTCGTCGTTGCGCACCCAGGAGCCGTCCTTCGCCTCCACGAGCCGCGTCTTGCCGATGAATTTCGAGCGACCGGTGAGCTGGATGGGCGAGTGCCAGGCGATCTTGCCGTCCTTGTCGAGCGCGCCCTTGGAGAGGTCGTACTTGTAGGCGCCCTCCTTGTGCACGAACGCCAGCGGCAGCTCCCAGCCCTTGGTCATGTCCACGCCGTGGAACGTGGAGCCGCGCGCCGGCTTGAGCTTGGAGGTGGGCACGAGGCGCGCGTCCGTGGTCAGGGCGAGGCGCCGGTCGTTGGGGCCCATGAACGAGTCGATGAGCGCGAGGCCGGCCTTGCGGGCGATGCGGTTGGTGATGACCGCGTACTGGGGCACCTTGAACGAGGCGATGTTCGGGATCTGCCGCCCGCCCTTGAAGAACCAGGGGATGGCGTCGTCGCCGCGGCCGCCGAAGATCTCGTTGTCGCTGAACGCCGGCGGCCCCTCGGGGGCCTCCCCCGCGGCGTTGCCGAGGGCGTCGAGCGGCACGTCGTTCGCGCCCACGTTGAGCTCGTCCCACTTCGTCCTGAGCTTCTTGTAGCTGCGCAGGTGGCGCTCCAGGCTCATCTCGTAGCGGAGCTGCTCGTCCTTGGTGGGGACCCGGTAGTAGTTGGGCGCGATGGCGCGCACGAAGGCGTAGGGGTACGGCATCGGCTTGCCGAGGTCTGGCCGCCGCGTCAGCGCCCGCAGGATGGGGTGCTTCATGTCGGTGGTGGCGTCGCCCTCGGCGCACATGTACCCGGCGGGGAGCACGCGGTACCAGCCGCCCTGGCAGTCGTCGAGGGCCACGGGCTTCTCGGCGCGCACCGTCGTCCCGCCCGCGCGCAGGTAGCCGAGCTTGGGGGCGCGGCGGTCGGGGCGCTCGAAGATGGGAGCCGCCATCTGCACCGCGCCGAGGCGGGGACCGTCGGGGCGGGGCATCTTCTGCGGATCGTCGTCCTGCTGGTTCGACGCGGCGGCCGAGAGGCTGACGATGCCCTCCGGGGCGGCCTGCGCGTTGCGGTCGCAGGCGGGCAGGGCGAGGGCCGAGACGCAGAGGGCCAGGGCCGTCAGGAGGCGCGACGGGCGCGAGGGAGGTGACGGGGGCGCGGGAGGCGACGGGCGCGGCACGTCGCGCGACGGCTCCGGTGCAGGGACGCTGGCACCGGTGGACGCGGTGGGCGCGGAGCTTCGCGGTCGGGCATGCATACCTCCCGATGCAGGACGGGGCGCAAAGAGGCCAAGTTTTGGGGTTGCCGAGACCCCGAGTTTTGGGGTTGCGCGGATCGAACAGGCCGGCTAGTTT
This sequence comes from Chondromyces apiculatus DSM 436, assembly GCF_000601485.1. GTDB lineage: Bacteria > Myxococcota_A > Polyangia > Polyangiales > Polyangiaceae > Chondromyces > Chondromyces apiculatus. Next base: position 219,312 of record NZ_ASRX01000002.1, on the reverse strand, counting down.
CGCAGCCTTCCGCGGGAAACTGCGGGTGCGCCACTAGCTCAGCTGGATAGAGCGTCGGCCTCCGGAGCCGAAGGTCACACGTTCGAATCGTGTGTGGCGCGCAGACAGGCACCTCAGGGTGCCTTTTTTTTTGCCCTCGCGCGCCGCGTCCCCCCGCGCCGCGTCCCCCCCGTACCGCCTCACGCGAACAGCGCGCTCCAGGTCCTGGGGCCGACGACGCCGTCGTCGAGCAGGCCTTTGCGGCGCTGGAAAGACTTCACGTTGCGGTCGGTGATGGGGCCGAAGATCCCGTCGGCGGGGAGGTCCCAGCCGAGCGCGTCGAGCCGCGTTTGCACCCGCTTCACGTTCGGGCCGCGGGTGCCCTGACGGAGCGCCACGTTCGGGTAGGGCACGCTCTGCGGGCTCGGCTTCGGCCGCGGCGCGCCGGAGGTTGGGGGCGTGTCGCCGCCGCCACTCGCCTCCGCGGGCGGGGGCGGGGTGACCACCGGGGTGGCGGGGGCACCGTGGGCCGAGACCCACGCCCAGGCGCGCGTGTCGTTGCGCGACTTGGTGCTGATGCTGATGTGGCAGTGCTTGGTGTGGGGGTTCGAGCCGGTGTAGCGGCGCCAGCCCTCGGCGGCGCGGGCGCGGCTGTAGATCTTGTGGTTCCAGATCACGTACGTGACCCGGCTGTCCTTGATGGCGAGCGCCGAGATCACGTTGCCGTCACAGCCCGAGCTCGGGTCGTGGGTGATGTCGACGGCGTTGCCCAGGTTGTGATCGCTCTTGCGCGCCTGGTGGCGGGCGTCGCCCATGATTCCGTCGGACGCCTTCTTGCGGCTGGGCCAGCGCTTGTTGGCGTCCAGGATGGCTTGGCGGCATGCGGGAGCAGGGTTCGACATCGTGAGTTCTCTCCGGGGACAGTGAGGCAGAACGAGGACGCGAGGAAATCAGGGTTGCGGAGCAGGTGAGGGGGACCCGTGGAGCACGCCGTGCGCCACACGAGCCCTCCCGGGTCAGCCGATGAAGACGGTCTCTTTTCCGGTCACCACGTTGAGGTTGTCGGTGGTGGGGTCGCCGATCCGGGCGAACGCCAGCATCTTCTTGCCCACGAACACCGTGGGGCTGCCCTTGGCGATGCGGCCCCCGCCCGTATGAGGGCTCTCCACGTGCGCGGCCTGGTGCTGCGCCGAGCCGAGGACGACGGAGTGCTCGCCGACGATGATCTTGCGCCCGGCCACCTTGCCCTTCGCGCCCGGGTTGGCCTTGGGCGCGGCCTTCTTTTTCTTCTTCTTGGGAGGCGCCGGCGGGCGGTAGGCGTCCTCGAAGGTGGACTCGCCGGGGACGTTGATGGAGGGCGCAGGCTCGTCCTTCAGCCAGCCCCACGAGGTGGTCTCGGCGCGGGCGGCCTTCTTGACGCTGATGTGCACGTGCTTGTCGTGAGGCATCTTGTCGCGGTGCTTGTAGGGCACCCACCCGCCCGTGCCGGGGGTGTACATGCGCCGGTTCCAGATCACGTACTTCACCCGCGGGTCGCGGATGGCGATGGCCGCGATCTTGTCGCCGTCCGCGCCCGAGGCCGGGTCGTGGGTGATGTCGATCGCGTCGCCGGTATTGTGATCGCTCGCCCTCTCCTGATGCTTCTTGTCGCCCCAGGTCCCGTCGCTCTTCTTGTTCCGGTTCGGCCACTTGGTGTTGGCGTCGGTCCGGGCTTGCTGAATCGCGGGGGCTTCTCCTGCCACGACGTCTCTCCTGAGGTGCGGGCGATACGGCCGGCGCGGGCGGCGCTCAGCCGCCCATGAAGATGCTCAGGATTCCCGTGATCACGTTGTAATTGTCGGTGGTGGGATCGGCGATCCGGGCGGCCTGCTTCCTCTTCTTGCCCACGAAGATGGTGGAGCTACCCTTGCGGATGCGGCCGCCGCCGGTGTGCGGGCTGTCGACGTGCGCCGCCTGGAGGTGGGTCGACCCGTAGACCACCGAGTGCTCCCCGCGGATGATGCGGCGCCCTCCAGCCTTGGAGCCGCCGGAGCCACCGCCGGCGGCCCTCTTCGGGGGGGCCTTCTTCGGGGGGGCCTTCTTCGGAGGCGCCTTCCCACCCCCAGTCCCGCCTCCCTTGCTCTGGGGGATCTCCAGCGACGGCGCTGGCTTGCCCGACACCCAGCCCCACGAGCTCGTGTCGGCGCGGCCGGCCGGCTTGACGCTGATGTGCACGTGCTTGTCGTGCTTGTTCTTGCCGTTGTACTTGCGCCAGCCGGGCTTCGAGGTGTTGTAGATGCGGCCGTTCCAGATCACGTACTTCACCCGCGGATCGCGGATGGCGGCGGCCGCGATCTTGTCACCGTCCGCGCCCGAGGCCGGGTCGTGGGTGATGTCGATCGCGTCTCCGTGGTTGTGATCGCTCTTGCGCGCCTGGTGCGCCTTGTCGCCCCAGGTACCGTCGCTCGCCTTCTTCCGGTTGGGCCATGCCCGGTTCGCGTCTCTCCGGGCTGCTTGAATTGCGGGGGCTTCTCCTGCCACGGCTACTCTCCTGGATCGGGGTGGGTGTCGGGTCAGTCGCGGAGCCGCAGCGACGCCAGCACGTGATCGACGTAGGTGTCGCAGTACTCCCGTTCCTCGAACGGGGTCTCGCCAGCGACGATGGTGTGGGTCCGGTCCAGCACCAGGTGGACCTGACGGGTGTAGACCATCCCCTTTTCGTCGCGCCAGCGCACGCCGAGATCGATGGCCGGAACCTCGGAGACCTGCACCTCGCGCTCGAAGAGCACGGTGTATGCGCGGAGGCGCTTCTTCGCGTCGTTCACGTGCGCGGTGGTGGCCTGGCGCAGGGTCTTGCCCTCGGGGAAGGGCTCGCGCTGCACGAGGAGGGCGACGGGGGTGCCCTGGGGGGACCTGCCCTCCAGGTAGTTCACCGTGCGGTCGACGAAGCCCTCGGGCAGGTCGAACGCGGCTTCGTTCATGTAATAGATGCTCATCAGGGTTTACGTCACGCCTCGAGGTTGATGACGGCGCCGGGCTCCATGCTGGCGAGGAGGGCCGGGCTCGTGCTGGCGACGATGATCTGCACGTCGTCGGCGAGCCCGCGGACGGCCTCCATCCAGGCGACGATCCCGCGCTCGCCCACGAACAGCTCGGGGCGGTCGATGAACACCACGGACTTCTCGTGCCGCACGTGGACCGAGGTGGCGGCGAAGACCACGGCGTCCTGCTCCGAGGTCGACAGCTCCGAGGGCGTCGCGGCGTAGCCGCCCCGGCTGGAGAAGCACCGCAGCGGGTCGGTGCCCGGGGGCCCGACGTAGCGCAGGGTGGGCGAGAGGCGCTCGATGGCCGTCCGGAACCGGGCCTGCTTCTCCGCGTCGTTCACGATCTCGGCGAGGAGGCGGGGGACGAAGCTGTACTTGCGCGCGTCGCGGCCGAGCCGGTAGAGCCGCTGCTCGATCGCCCCGAGACCGTGCATCGGCCCCGGCGGCGGGAGCCAGCGGTTCGCGGCGAAGTAGTCGAGCTTGCCGTGGCGAGGGTCGTGCCCGTAGCGCTCGACGAGCGCGACCAGGCCCTCGTCGGCGTCGGCGTTGGCGCCCCTCATGTTGAAGAGCGCCTCGGCCTCCATCACGGCCGGGATGCCGCCGATGCGGCGCTGCTCTTCCTCGTCGAACAGGAAGGTCAGCGCGACCTTCGCCGCGTCGTCGCCGGGGCGGATCCAGGGGTCGGAGTGGATCGGCGGCCCGTAGGGCGCGATCACCTCCTTCGCCGCGAGGATCGCTTCGATCACCCGGGTCTTGCCCGAGGCGGGGGCGCCGGTGATCACCACGACGTCCCGTGCCGACTCCTGCATGGTGCGGGAGAAGTCGCAGGTGACGTCGCGAAGGCCGTTGACCGAGAGGAACGTGGCGCGGAGCAGCTTCACAGGGTCATGCCTCGGATTCGGTGCTGGGCGCCTCACCCGTGAGCTGGGTCTGCTGCGCCGTGTCCGCACCCGGGTTCAGGAGGAGCTTCGGGGTCTGGATGGTGATCGAGTCGGGGCCGATGTGGATCATCGAGCTGCCCACGGAGATGGTGGTCCCCTCCTCGCTGGAGATGTTGTGGGAGAGGGCGTTGGAGACGTAGGAGCCGATGGTCTGAAGCACCCGCTGGCCGCCGGTCATCGAGAGGAAGTCGCCGACCACGCTGGCGAGCTTGTCGACGCCCACCGCGCTCTTCATGGTGCCGAAGACCGAGTTGGTCTGGTTGCCCTCGACCTTCTCCTTGTCGTTGCCGACGACGTCCATCTTGCGGTGGCGGCCGACGGAGAGGGTCTTGTCGTTGTTGACCCGGGTGTTCTGGTCCTTCTCGGCGCGGATGCGGATCTCCTCGGAGCCCTGCTTGTCCTCGAACATCATCATGTTGAAGCCGCCGCTCGCGGTCCCGCCGTTTGCGGGTACCGAGGCGCTGCGGAAGCCGTTCTGGGTCTTGTTGGCCGGCAGCGGGAAGGGCGGGCGGAGGAGGTTCGTGAAGATGCGGCCGACGATGGCCGGCTCCTCGGGGTTGCCCGCGAGGAAGCTGACCAGCACCTCCTGGCCGATGCGGGGGATGTTCAGGGCGCCGAGGCCCTCGCCTGCCCAGGCCTGGTTCACCGGCACCCAGCAGGAGCTGTTCTCGTCCATCTTGCCGTAGCGGTCCCAGTGGAACTGCACGCGGACGCGGCCGAACTCGTCGCAGTGGATCGTCTCGCCGGCGGGGCCGACCACGATTGCGGACTCCACGCCGTGGATGACCGGCGTCGGCGTCACCGCCTCGGGGCGGTAGGGGGTGCTGGCGGCCGCGGCGTTGCACAGCACGTGGGCCTCGCTGTCGAAGGTGCCCGTGAAGGTGGTGCGGGTGACCAGCATCTGCCCGACGCGCTCGGCGAGGGGATGCTGCCCGATCGAGAAGCGCAGGCCGGGCGCGAGGTCGAGGGCGTTCGAGTCGAAGATGAAGCGCTTGGCGCGGGCCACGGAGGCGGCGCCCACCTGGTCGGCGATGCGCTGGCCCTCCTTGGGATCGGTGCGGGTGCGGCCCCTGTCGTCCGCGGTCGGGGTGTCCTTCGGGCCGGGGTTGCCGAAGCGGAAGGAGCCCGGGGTGTAGGCGTAGTTTTCGAGCTGGGACTCGACGGGGTGTGCGCTCGGCGAGGCCTGCGCGGTGAGCGGGGTGTTCGGCAGCCGGTGGTCGTGGTCGGCGAGGGTCACCTTGCCCGAGGTGAGGGCGCGCGAGGCGCGGAGCTGGGTCGCGAAGGTCGCGCCCTCCATGGGCTCGTCGAGGTAGTCGAGGTTGCCCTCGCGCTCGGGGCCGTGCTCGGGGGTGTCGGCCAGGACGAGCTGCGACTCGCCGTCGGCGGCGCGGAAGTAGAAGGTGATGCCCGCGGCCTCGAGCATGCGGCAGATGAAGGTGAAGTCGCTCTCCTGATACTGGACGCGGTACTTGCGCGTCTTGTAGGAGCGCGTGCACTCGACGACGGGCTCGATGCCCCACTCGCCGAGGATGGCCTTGACGATGTCGAGGTCGGTGAGCTGCTGGAACACCCGGCAGTTGGTGCGCAGCGTGAGGAGCCACAGCCGGGGGGCGAGCGAGATGCGGTAGGTCGACAGGCCGGTGGACTCCGAGCGGAGCAGGTGCAGCTCGGAGATCACGCCCGACCAGGAGCGCTTGCTCTGGCCAGGGTAGGCCAGCGCGTCGAGTTCGATGTGGAAGGACGCCGGCTGCCCCACCAGCTCCAGATCGAGCGCGGGGTTCGGACAGGCGATCTCCAGATCGACGGTGAAGAGCGTCGAGAGGCCGTCGTCGACGGTGAACTCCCGGACGTCGAAGGACTCTTGAACGGGTACGTCGAGGTGCAGGTTGGGGCGCGAAAGGCCCGATGCGTCGGCCATCGTCCTGCCAGGGCTGCACGCCACATGCCACGGCAGGCGCTTTCCCTTCACGTGCTGCCCTCGTCGTCCTCCTCCACCGCGTCATTCCCCGAGGACGGGCCCGCGATTCCTCACCGCATTCACCACGAGCGCTGCCGGTGTGCGCTGCGCAGCGTCATGGACTACGCACGATCCACATGATGGATGAACCGACCACCACCCCCCCCCGTGACCTACCCGTGCAGCCGGCTGGATGCGCGACGTCCGGAGGCGCGCCGTCCGGAGGCGCGACGTCCGGACGCTCAACCTTCGGCGCGGCCGTGCAGCACCCGGCCCAGGGCCGCGGCGAACAGCGCTTCGGGGTGCGTCTCGGCCACGTCCTCGCGGGGCCTGACCTCGCAGAGCGCGATCACCGGGAAGGTCAGGAGCAGCGGCAGCGAGGCGGCGGCGGCATCGGGCACGTAAAGGAGCCAGGGCTCACCCCCGCCGGGGAGCGCCAGCTCGGCGCGTACCCGCGAGGCCCCGAGGAGGGTGCGGCGCTTGTACTTCCGTTCCTCGAGGAGGAGGCGCTCCACCTGCGCCGCCACGTAGCGGGGCGGGAAGGCCGGTGTCGACGCGGCTTGCTCGATCTGCCGGCAGAGGCCCGTGGCGATCTCCGGGCGAGGAAGGAGCGAAGCGGCGAGCGCCTCCTGACCCAGGGCGACGGCGGAGAGGATCCGCTTGTCGGTGCCGGCGATGGACTGGGTGACCGACACGGTGGCGCGCAGCATCTCCACCTCGTCGAAGGAGGGCCGCAGCTCCCCCGCCACGAGCAGCAGCGGCAGGTCGAAGTCGTCGACGTCGTCGAGCCCCTCGGCGAGGGCGCGGCGGAGCGCGGAGGCCTCGGACGGGCGCGCGCACGACAGGACCCGCAGGACGTCGGTGCGGTCGCGCGGGGGTGGCTCGTTCCGGGCCTCGTCCACGCCCTGGACCGCGCGCGCCCGGGTCCTCGGCGCAAAGACCTCGGCGAAGCGCGGCATGCTCCGCAGGCGCGGGACGACGGCCGGCTCGAAGGAGAGCAGGTCCACCACGGCCAGCCTGCGCAGGGTCGGCTTCGCGGGCTGGAGGGCGCCGCCGTGGAGGGTGCCCTGCTGGGAGCGATCCTGCTGCGCGGCGGCATCCGAGGCAGACTTCGCGCTGAACGCCGCGTCGGTGGACTTCCTCGTGCCGGGGGCCAGGTCGCCGGGCGCTCCGCCCCTGGAGACGACCTCGGCCTGCTTGCCATTGCCCACTGCCGGCTCGATGGCCTTGGCGCTCCCGAACGCGGCGTCGAAGCTGCTCCGCGACGTGGACGCCGCGGGTCTGGACACAGGGGGAGGAGGCGCCACCGGCGAAGGGGACCAGGAGGGCGACGCGGAGGCCGAGACGGGCGCTGGAGGGAGGACAGGGCCGGGGGGCGCGATGGGGGCGGGTGACATCCCGCCAGGCGCGCTCGGTGCCGGGGCAGGGCTGCCCGGCACCGACGCGGGAGGCATCGGCACCGCAGCGGGAGGCATCGGCACCGCAGCGGGAGGCATCGGCACCGCAGCGGGAGGCTGCGGAGGCGCGGGGGGAATCATCGGCGCCCCGACCATCATGCCGAGCCCCGGCTGCACGGGCACGGAAGGTGGCCGCGGCGGAGCCGGCGTCCCCGGGCTGGAGGGGACGGGAAGAGGCGGAGGCCGCATCGTCGACGGCGACGCGGACGCGGGCGGTACAGGGATGGCCGCATGCCGCGGCGGTGGCACCGAAGGCGAGGCGCGCCGGAAGGGCAGCGCGCTGTCTTCCGGAGGCGACGAGGTGCTCCGCGCTGGGGTCGAGGGCGCCGTGAACGGCAGGGCCTGCGCGGTGAACGGCAAGGCCTGCGCGGTGGACATCGGAACGTGCTCGCCGGTCTGCTCACCCGAGAAGGCGGGAGGCCGGTTCACCGGGACCATGGTGACCTTCAGGGAGGGTGCTCCGAGGCGGAAGCTCCCCTCGGCGTCGAGCATCTGGCGCACGGCCTCGGGGCGCAGCTCCGCGCCCATGGCCGCATCCACCACGATCGCCCGCAGCACACCCCCGGCGAGCGCCACCTGACCGCGGAAGGTGAGCGTCGCCAGGCTGCGGTCGGTGTCGATGACCAGGAGGTCGGCCTGGAGCCGCAGCGGCTCGGCGCCACCGTCGGCGAGGAGAACCCGCGGCTCGACGGCGGGAAAATTGGTGACGAGGCGCGGGATCTCCGGGTGCAGGCCTTCCAGGATGAGGCGCTCGTTCGGGGCGAAGGGCCGGTCGAGCCACTGGTCCACGGGCGCCGCCTGGAAGAACTGCGCCGGGAAGTCGCGGGGCAGCGGGCTGTCGGCCGCGCGCCGGATCCAGGCGCGGCCATGCTCGGTGAGGCTCGCTTCCCGCGAGCGCCAGCTCGACGCGATGGGGCCGAAGCCCACGGTGGGGATGTAGTCGCTCGGGGACACCAGCTCGTGCAGGTGCGGGACCACCTCGGGGATGCGGCGCCTGCCCATCTCGTCGGGGACGCCGACGTCGATGCCCACCGGGTTGTCGCTGTCCCTGCCGCCCGCGGCGTGCTCGTAACGCAGGGGGAAGCGCGCCTTGCGCGTGGCTCCCTCGACAGAGCCGTCGGCGCGGAACCACCGCGGTCCCCACACCTCGATCCCCTTGTCGATCGACCCCACCACCACCCGCGCCACGACCCGCTGGACAGCGCGCTCCGCGGGCGCGAACGCCGAGCCGACCACCACGACCTCCGCCGCCTTCTTGAACGGCGCGAGATCGCTCGGCACCTGGACGCTCGCCCCCGGGTCGCGGTCCCAGTGCGCGTCGTCGTGCTGGATGGGCAGGGGATCCTTGAGCAGCGTGCACTCGCCAGGCGCGAGCTCGTACGTCGCCTTGGCCACCACGGTGCACACCAGGGCACCCAGCGCGTCGCGCCAGACGACGGAGCCGACGGCGAACGACCCGCGCGAGCGCACCTGCACCCGGTCGGCCGTCCCGCGGCCGAGCCTCCCGAGTTGGGTGTGACGCTTCGAGAGGGCCACCGGCGAGCGCCCCGCTCAGATCCCGGCAGCGGCCGGCGCCGCGACGGCGTGGGCCTCCGGCTTGCTGTTGGACGCCCGCACGCCCGCGGTCGGAGCCGCTCCCCGGGCCGTGCGCGCCTCTCCGCCCGTCACGTTCCGGCGCATCTCGGTGTTGCCCACCGCGATGTCCACCATCTTTTTCACCCGCGCGAAGACGCCCTCCTGCACGTACGGGATGCCGTACTTCTCGCAGAGCGCCTTCACCCTGGGCTGCACCCGCTGGTACTGAAGCATCGGGACGTCGGGCCAGAGGTGGTGCTCGATCTGGTAGTTGAGCCAAAGGTGCGCGAAGTCGATCCGATCGGTCCCGGTCGCGTAGTTCGTCGAGCCCAGCACCTGCCTCAGGGCATGCTCCGCCCGTGAGGCGGGGCGATCGTCGAACCGGTACAGGTCGTCGCCGGTGTGGTTCGGCCCCACCACGCAGAAGGTGTGGAGGTTCGTCACCAGCTCGGCCATCAGCGAGTTGCAGAAGGCGCTCATCACGCCCCACGGCCCGAGCGGCAGGTAGCAGAGGGGCATCAGCCCGAAGTGCAGGCCCACGTAGGGCAGGTAGCAGCGCAGCCACAGCGCGCGCGTCCGGTCCTCCTTCGGCGCAGCATCGTCGCCGGCCGCAGGCACCGGACGCTCGCGCCAGGCGTCCAGCGTGCTCGGCGCGTAGTACGACGCGCGCCACGTCGCCGCGAGCACGCCCAGGAGCCCGTAGCGCGCGGCCTTCGGGTAGCTGCGCAGCTCCTCGGTGTTGCGCTCGATGAGGTCCGGGTCGCGCTCCTCGCCGGTGTGCGAGTGGTGGAGGACGTTGTGCTCGTAGATCCACGCCTCGGGGATCATCCAGTCCGGCCAGTCCAGGAAGCGCCGGCGCCCGCGCGCGAAGACCTTGCTCGTGTACTTCGCGGGCACCCCCGGCACCTTGTCGTAGCCCCGGTGCCCGATGTGGTGCATCAGCATCCACCGCGTCGACCGCCCGATCCCCAGCAGCGCCGCGCTCACAGGGTTCGGCGCGAGGCCCGCCGTGAGCAGCCCGAGCCCGGAGCAGACGTGCCCCCAGCGCTCCAGCTTCTCGAGATGGCGCAGGTCCTCCTCGCCGAGCGAGGCGTCGATTTCGCGACGGAGGGCCTTGAGGTCAGCGAAGAAGGCGTCGAGGTCGACGGCGTCGAGATCGAAGGGAGGATGTTCGGCCATTGAGGGGGTACTGCGGGGGAAAGACGGCGCGGACCCTATCAAGGATTCCGTCCGCCGACCAGCGCGCCTCCGGGCCGCGAACCGCGTCGAACCGCGTCGAACCGCGCCGAACCGCGGCGATCGGCGTGACGATTCCGGGTCTGTCACGTTCTTCCGCTTCTGGCGCACCGCGCTGACGATGCGCTTCCGCAGACGCGCTTCCGCGGACGTCCTCACGCCCTCATGCGAGGGTGCATGGGCCACGCCGTCAGGATCCGGGCGGCGTGAGGAAGCGCCCACCGGCGAAGACTTTTCGCGCCTCGGCGACGGGCATCCGCTGCCACGACGCATAGGCATCCACGACCCGCGCGCGCAGGCCTGCGAGCGGCGCGTTCTCACCGAGCGCACGCGCCATCGCCTCGACCACGTACCCCTCCGGCGCCATCAGCACCCGCGTCGTCAGCAGCGGCGCGGATCCGGCCGCGCTGAGCGGCGCCGCGAAGTACGCCTCCGAGGAGCACGCCATCACGAACGCGGGCACCGGCGCCTGGAGCGCGGGCGTGAGCGGCACCGCGCTCCGGTCCATGAGCCGGTTGTGCCCCGCGTACCCGGCCACCTGGATGCGCTCCACGCGCTCCTTGCCGCCGTCCTGGAAGCGCACCTCGCCGCCTCCCGTCGCCGTCGACCAGAACATCGCCACCGCCTGGTCGATGGACTTGCCGTGCACCGCCTGGATGACCAGGAGCTGTTCGAGGGGGGCCTCCGCGCTCCCACCCCACGGGGCCTGGCTGCCGGTGCGCCGGTAGATCGCGCGCTCCAGGAGGGGACCTTCCCCCGCCTTCACCTCCACCTGCTCCCAGCCGCTCTTCGGCCGGTCGAGAAAGCGCCGCTGCCCGAAGATCGCTCCCCAGTACAGGTTGCGCCCCAGATCTCCCGCGAGCCCGGCAGGCTTGCTGCCGCAGTCGAGCATGGCGCCATCGCAGAGGGGCACGATCACCGAGATCACCAGCGGCTTGCCGGCCTTCACCTCGGCGGCGATGCGCGGGTCCGCCGCGCTCCATGGGGGAGGCGCGGTGGACGCGGCAGGCGCGATGGACGCGGCAGGCGCGGTAGGCGCGGTGGGCGGGAAGCGCTGGGCGACCGCGCTCGCCGCTGCGGCAGGCTCGGCGCTTGCGCCTGAGGGGTCGAGGGCGCCAGACGCACCGAGCGCGAGCATCGCCCCGAGCAGCCGGGCGGAGAACGCCCGCAAGGCGCGCGACGACGAAGACAGCGACAAGGCGCGCGGCGATGAAGACAGCGATGAGCGAGCCACCATGGTGTTCCTGCGCGGAAGCCCGGCTGGAAGGTGGGCCCGCACAGGTCCATCGCAGCCGGGGCCCGGAACGTGACACGGCCCCACGCTTCGGGAAAATTCGGCGCCGGAACGGCTCACGCCCTTCATGCCGGGACCGGGTTGTCGCGGATCACGCGCAGCGCGTTGTCGCGCAGGAGCTTCCGGATCTGCACTTCACTGAAGCCTCCCTTCAGGAGCGCATCCGTGAGCAGCGGGAGCCGGGCGGCGTCGCACAGGTCGCGCGTGGGCACGATGAACCCATCCCAGTCCGACCCGAGCGCCGGAGCGTCTTCCCCCACCACGTCCACGATGTGCTTGAGGTGCCGCACCACCGGTTCGAGCCCATCACCGCCGAGGAACTGCGGGCAGAAGATGACCCCCACGCAGCCGCCCAGGTCCGCCACGGCGCGGAGCTGCTCGTCGTCGATGTTGCGCCAGTGGGCGAAGGCGCCGAGCACCCCGGTGTGGCTCACCATCGGCGGCCGCGTGGCCATGGCGCAGGCGTCCAGGAACCCGCGCCGGTTGATGTGCGCCAGATCCACGATCACCCCCAGCTCCTCGCAGCGCCGCACCACCTCGCGCCCGAAGGCCGTGAGGCCATCCACGTCGCGCCTGCCCTGCCCGTAGGCCGGGAAGCAGGCCTCGTTGGCGCTGAAGTGGCACAGGCCCAGGTACCGCACGCCCCGCCGCGCGAAGTGATCGAGCTGCGCGATCTCCCCCTCCAGCGCGTGCGCCCCCTCGATCCCCAGGAGCGCCGCCACCGCGCCCCGCCTTGCCGCGGCCTCCACCTCCGCCGCCGTCCGCACCTTCACCAGGCGGTCCGGCGCCACCCGTACGGCCTTGTCCAGCTCGTCGATCTGCTCGTGGATCACCGCCGCGAGCCCGCGCCGCTGCCCGATCGGGAGGGAGACCAGGCCGAAGAACTGCGCCCCCACGCCGCCCTCGCGCAGCCGCGGCACGTCGACGTGCCCGCCGATCGCCGCGAGCGGGAGCGGCGGGTCGTGCCGCGTGTGCAGGTCGTACCCCACCCAGCGCGACCACATCAGGCTATCCGCGTGCAGATCGATGGCAGGCGAACGGGCGTGGAGGGCGCGGGCCTCGGGGGATCCGTACATGGCCCCTGAAGGGTAGCCAGGGCCGCAGGGTGAGGCCATGGGCAGTTCCCCCGTGCCGGAACGCGAGGACCTCAGCCGCGCGGGATCTCCAGCACGAACGTCGCCCCCCGCCCCGCCTCTCCCGGCGCGAGGAAGGCCTGACCACCGTGCTTGCGGGCGATCTCCCGGGCGATGGCGAGCCCGAGCCCGGCGCCCCCCTGACCAGCCTCCCGCGAGCCTGCGCCGCGGTAGAAGGGCTCGAAGATCTTCTCCTCCTCGCCTTCGGGCACCCCCGGACCGGCATCGCGGACGCGGATCCGGTGGCGCGCCTCGTCGGTGTCGAGGGAGAGCGTCACGGTCGACCCCTGGGGCGCGAAGCGGAGCGCGTTGGCGAGCAGGTTGTCCACGGCCTGCCGCAGCGTCAGCGCCTCCACCTGGGCCTGCGCCTCGTCGGGCACCTCGACCGCGAGCCGCACCCTGCGCCGCGTGGCCTCGGCCTCCGCCACCTCCGCGGCCTCCCGCACCAGGAGCGCGAGGTCCGCGTGCGCTGGCACCCAGGCCACCCCGCCGAGGGCCGCCAGGTCGAGCAGCCGCGAGGCCAGCGCCGCGAGCCGGTCCACCTCGCGCCGCGCCTCAAGGAGCGCCTCCCGCAGCTCCGAAGCTGGCCGCTCCTTGCGGAGGGCGAGGTCCATCTCGGTGCGCATCAGGCCGAGGGGTGTCTTCAGCTCGTGCGCCGCGTTGGCGATGAGCCGCTCCTGAGCCGCCCGCGCGGCGCGCAGCCGCCCCATGGCCTCTTCGAGCGCCCGGCGCAGCGCCGCGATCTCGTCCCCCGTCGTATCCGGAGGCAGGCGCCAGACCAGGTCGCCGCCCTTCAGCTCCGGCAGGTACGCCGCCATCTCTCCGAGCCGGCCGCTCATCCGCGAGGCCTGCCACGCCTGGATGCCCAGCAGCGCCAGCGCCACCGCCGCGCAGACCGCGAGGGTGGTCTGGTGGTAGGTCCGCAGCGTGGCATCGATCTCCACGAGCGAACTCGCGAGCTTGAGGGTGTACTCCTTCCCCTTCGGCGACCGCACCCGGACGGTCAGCTCGCGCATCAGGTGCCCGTCCACGCCGGGCCTGGTGCGCAGCCTGGGAGGCTCGCCGAGCGCCCCGGCCTCGCCCCCGGAAGGCGGCGCTGGCGCGGGCCCCTTCCCGTAGCTCGCCAGCAGCTCGCCGCCCGGCCCGAACAGGCCCGCCGTGGGCGCGAACGCGCGCACCTCGACCGCGAGGGGCGAGGTGGTGAGGTGCAGGTGGGGCTCGCCGGCCGGACCGTCGAAGAGGCTCACGCTCTCCACGGCCGCCTGCGCGAGCAGCGCCCGGTCCAGCGCGCGCAGCAGGCTGAGGCGAAAGGCTTGTCCCGCGATCAGCACCGTCACCAGCAGGGCCACCGTGGGGAACGCCGCGCCGAACAGGAGAAGTCGCGTGCGGACCTTCAACGCTTCCCCTCGACCTTGTCGGCGATCACCAGGCGGAAGCCGACGCCGCGCACCGCCTGGATGGTGACCGCCTCGTCCGCGAGCTCCCGGAGCTTGCTGCGGAGGTAGCCCACGTACACGTCGACCACGTTGGGCGCGCCGTCGAAGCCCGTCCCCCACACCGTGCTGAGCAGCTCGCTCCGGGTGAGCACGTCGCCCGCGTGTCCCGACAGCTCCTGCAGGAGCGCGAACTCGCGCCCCGTGAGCGTGCGCTCCTCGCTGCCTCGCGAAAGCGTGCGCCGCCGCGCGTCGAGCGTGAGCGGCCCGAGGCGCCGCTCCACGTCGTGCCCTCCCGAGCGGCGGTGCAGCGCCTCGATCCTGGCCACCAGCTCCTCGAAGTCGAACGGCTTCACCAGGTAGTCGTCCGCCCCCGCGCGCAGCCCGGTCACCCTCTCCCCCACGGTGCCGCGCGCGGTCAGGAGCAGCACCGGGGTGCGCAGGTTGCGCTCGCGCCAGCGCCGCAGCACCGCGAGGCCGTCCAGCTCGGGCAGCGACCAGTCGAGGAGGATGACGTCGTACGCCACCGCCTCGGCCTGCTCCACGGCCACGGCCCCGCTCGTGCACACGTCCACCTGGTGCCCCTCCTCGCGCAGGCCGCGCTCGAGCAGGCGCACCATCTTCGGCTCATCCTCCACCACGAGGAGCTTCACGGTACTGCGTCCCCTGGAGCAGGGGCCTTTCGGCCCCCACGCTCCCGTTGGTCGCTCCCCCCGTCGCCAGCAGGAAGCGTTGCGCCCAGGGCCCCAAAGGGGTTCGAGGAGCCGCAGAGGCGCCGTGTTCGCGAGGGGTCTCGTCTCATGCTCGCCGTCTCCACCGCCACAGGGTCCGCAGCGTAAGCCACGGATAGAGGGTGGGCACGATGATCAGCGTGAGCAGGGTGGAGGTCGCGAGGCCCCCCACCACCACCGTCGCGAGCGGACGCTGCACCTCGGCCCCGACCCCGGTGTTCAGCATCATCGGGATGAACCCGAGCGCCGCCACGAGCGCCGTCATCAGCACCGGCCGCGCCCGCGAGCGCGCCGCAAGGAGCGCCGCCTGCCCCGCGGGGTGCCCCTCTGCCTCGTTGGCGATCACCCGCGACAAGAGCACCACCCCGTTCAGCACGGCCACGCCGCTCAGGGCGATGAAGCCCACCGCCGCCGACATGGATACCGGCATACCCCGCGACGCGAGCGCGATCATTCCCCCCACGCAGGCGAACGGCACGTTGGTGAAGATGATCAGGGTCGGGCGCACCTTCCGGAACGCCGCGTAGAGCGCCGCCAGGATGAGCGCCACCACCGCCGGCAGCACCAGCGTCAACCGCGCTGTCGCCTCGCGAAGCGTCTCGTACTGGCCACCCCAGACCAGCCGGTAACCGCGCGGCACCTCCCCGAGCCTCCCCACCGCCGCCTGAGCCCGCGTCACCAGCTCGCCGAGGTCCACCCCCCGGACATTGAACCCGATCACCAGGCGCCGCTCGCCGTTCTGGTGGTTCACCAGGCTGGGCGAGGGAATGGTCTCCACCGTGGCCACCCGGTCGAGCGGCGCGGCCCCGCCCGTGGAGGTCGGCAGCGCGACCCGCCCCACCTCGAACGCGCTCGCCGCGCCCCCGAGGCGCAGCACGATCGGCACCCGGACCGGCCCGTCCCACGTCTCCCCCACGTGCACCCCCTGCCGGAGGGCGCGCACCGCGTCGAGGATCTCGCCCACCGACAGGCCCGCCTGGGAGGCGTCCAGCGCCCTCGGGCGCACCTCCACGAGCGACACGTCCGGGGGCGCCATGATCCGCACGTCTGCCGCGCCCTGCACCTTGCCGAGCTCCCCCGCGATCCCCTCGGCGAGGCGGCGCAGCTCGCCGAGGTCCTCCCCGTACACGCTCACCGTCACGTCGGCGACCGAGCCTCCGAGCAGCTCGTTGAAGCGCATCTGGATGGGCTGCGTGAACGACGGCTCGGCGCCCGGCGACCCCTCATCGATGGCCGCCTGGATCTCGGCGATGAGCGCATCCCGCGTCAGCCCCTCCCGCCACTCGCCGCGCGGGCGCACCGCCACGAACACGTCGGCCTGTTCCAGCCCCATCAGGTCGGTGGCCACCGCCGGGCTGCCCACCCGCGACACCACCTGCAGCACCTCCGGCACGCGCCCCACCGCGGCCTCCAGCCGGCCCGCGTCGCGCACCGCCGAGGCGAGCGAGATGTCCGGCGCGCGCGTCGTCTGCACCACCAGGTCCCCCTCGTCGAGCTGCGGCGTCAGCTCGCTGCCGGCGCGCGCGAACAGGAGCGCCCCCGAGGCGAGCAGCAGCAGCGCGCTCACCGTCACCACCAGCGGGTGGCGCGAGGCCACGCCCAGCGTGGGCTCATAGGCCCAGGTGATCAGCCTGACCAGCAGCGGAGCGCGCGCCGGTACGTCGCGCGCCCGGAGGAGCAAGCTCGCCGCCGCGGGCACGAACGTCAGCGACAGGACGAGCGCGGTCACCAGCGCGAACACCACGGTCAGCGCCATGGGCCGGAACATCTTCCCGTCGACGCCGGTCAGGGTCAGCACCGGCACGTAGACGAGGAGGATGATCAGCACCGAGTAGAACACCGGCGACGCCACCTCCCCGCAGACGCGGCTCATCCAGCTCCGCCTCTCCTCCACGCCCCCGCCCCCGCCCCCGCCCCCGCCCACGCCCACGCCCGCGCTCGCCCCAGGCGCCCCGTGCTCGTGCTGGGCGTGGAAGACGTGCTCCACCATCACCACCGCCCCGTCCACCACCAGGCCGAAGTCGATGGCCCCGAGGCTCATCAGGTTGCCTGCGATCCCCGTGGACACCATCCCCGCCGCCGCCCCGATCATCGAGAGCGGGATCACCGAGGCCACCAGGAGCCCCGCCCGCAGGCTCCCCAGCATCGCGAACAGCACCGCCACCACGAGCAGCCCGCCCTCCACGAGCGTCCTCCCCACCGTGCGCAGGGTGCTCTTCACGAGCATGCTCCGGTCGTAGACCACGTGGAACGCCACGTCCTCCGGCAGCGCCGCGCGCACCTCCGGCAGCCGCGCGTGGATGCGGTCCATCACCTCCAGCGCGTTGTCCCCCCGGAGCATCTGCGCCATCACGTAGACCACCTCGCCGCGCCCGTCCGCGGTGGCGGCCCCGAGCCGCGGCAGCGCGCCCACCCGCACCTCCGCCACGTCCGCCACCCGCACCGGCGCGCCCCGCTCCCCGGACCCGCGCGCCACGATGGCCTGCGCAAGCTCCGACGGATCCCTCGGACGCGCCACCGCGCGCAGCAGCGCCTGCCCGGAGCCTGCCGGCAAGCTCGCCCCGGACGCGCTCCCCGTGGCCCGCGTCAGCGCCTCCCGCAGCGCCTCCAGCGGGATCTCCCGCTGGGCGAGGCGCGCCGGATCGGCCACCACCTCCAGCGTGCGCCGCTCCCCGCCCCAGGTGTTCACCTCCACCACCCCCGGCAGCCCGCGCAGGAGCGGCGCCACGCGCAGCACCGCGATCTCGTACAGCTCCGCCGCCGTGCGCGACGGCGAGCTGAGCGTGAAATGAAACACCTCCCCGAGCCCCCCGGTCACCGGCCCCAGCTCCGGCGGCCCCACCCCGGGCGGCAGGTCCTCCGCCACCGACGCGAGGCGCTCCGCCACCATCTGCCGCGCCAGGTACGGGTCCACCTCGTCCTCGAAGACCGCGGTGACCGACGAGATGCCGTAGCGCGAGATGCTCCGGTGCTCCACGAGCCCCGGCAGACCGCCCATGGCCAGCTCCACGGGCCGCGTCACCTGCCGCTCCACCTCCTCCGGCGTCAGCCCCGGAGCGCCCGACATGACCACCACCTGGTTGCTGGTGATGTCGGGCAGCGCGTCGAGCTTGAGCCGCAGCGCCATCAACAGCCCCAGCCCCGCGAGCGCCACCGTCACCGCGAGCACCCACCCGCGCCAGGCGATGGCGCCGCGCACCAGCCTCTCGATCAAGGCGCCCCCTCCCCGCCCCCCTGCACCTCCACCATCGCCCGCATGGCCTCCGCTGCCACCTCGTCTCCCGCCGCGAGCGCCCCCCGGACCAGCGCGTCGGCGCCCGCCGTGGCCAGCACCTCCACCTGGAGCGGCTGCCCCGTCTTGCGCGCCACCACCACGGCCCCACCTCCCTGCATGGCCAGCGCGGCGGTCGGCACCACCACTGCCCCGCTCCCCGGATCCACGCGCACGCGCACCTTGCCGAGCGCCCCGTGCGGCGCAGAGAACGTGCCCTCCGCCTCCAGCCAGATCCGGAGGGTCCCATCGCGCCCATCCACGGCCGGAGCCTCCGCCACCTTGCGCAGCAGCGTCGGCGCGGCAGCCCCGATCACCAGGTCGTACCGCGCTCCCTCCGGCGGGCGTGACGGCAGCCGTGCCTCCACCCGCGCCGCGCCACCACCGACCACCCGCGCCAGCGGCTCCCCCGCGGGATCCCGCATCTCTCCGAGCGCCGCGCGCACCTCCGTGACCACCCCTGCCACCGGGCTCCGCAAGGTCACCCCGCCCCCCGACCCGAGCACCCTCCCCGCCTCTCCGGGCCCCATCCCGGCGCTCCGCAGCGTCGCCGCGGCGATCTGCTGATCGGCCTCCGCGTCGGCGATCTGCGCCTCCACCTCGGCCATCTCCGAGAGCTTCACCAGTCCATCCGCGCGCAGACCATCGAGCTGCGCCTTCCGCCGCCGGTGCGCCGCGAGCCTCGTCCCGGCCGCCGCGTAGGCACCCGACGCCCCGATCAGCTCCGGCATCAGCACGTCCACCACCGGCGCCCCCTTCTCCACCGCCTGCCCGGGCTGCACGTGGATCCGCGTCACCCGCGCCGCGAACGGCGCCGCCACCGCGCCCGCCGCCTCCGGAGGCGCCAGCACCACAGCCGGCGCTTCGAGCAGCGCCGTGTCCCCCGCCGCGCGCGCCTTGACCCAGGGCGTCGGCGCGCTCCCTCGCCCGGAGCCCCCCTCCACCCCCTGCGCTGGAGGCTGCGCCTGCACCTTGCTCTCGGCCGCCGCCGTCGCCTCCGTGCCCTTCCCGCACCCGGACCCTGCCAGGGCGACCATCAGCGCCGCCAGCGAGCCCCCCCACGACGCCCAGCGAGCCTCTCTGACCTCACGACGCCTCACCGCATCTCCTCGCCTCATCGCCGGCCTCATCGCCGGCCTCATCGCCGGCCTCATCGCCCGCCTCATCGCCCGCCTCATCGCCCGCCTCCCGCCGCGCCCTGCCCCGACGACGCCGCGGACCCTTCCTCCAGCGCCGCCAGGAGGATCCACGCCTTCACCCGCGCCCACGCCTCTGCCGCACGCGCCTGCGTCAACCGCGCCCGCGTCCCGAGCGCCTGCCGCCGCCCCAGCAGCACCTCCAGGAGCGTCGCGTTCTCTGCCCGGAAAAGTTTGTCCCGCGCTGCCAGCCCGTCCTCCACCGCGGGCACCAGCACGTCCCGGATCACCTTCAGCACCTCCCCCGTGTGCTCCACCTCGTGCAGCGACATGCGCATCTCCGCACGCGCATCGAGCACCGCCCGGGCCGCCTCCCCCTCCGCCACCGCCACCCGCGCGGCCACCGCGCTCCGCTCCCGCTCCCCCTGGTCGAACACCGGCAGCGTCACCGCGGCCACCCCGTAGAGCACCAGGCCATCCGGCTGATCCCGCTGCACCTGCACCCCGAGCGAGAGCTGCGTCCCGCGCGCGGCCCGCGCCTCCACCAGCCTTGCCCGCTCCGCACGCGCCTCCAGCGCCCGCGCCTCCGCCGTGTGCAGCCGCCCCGCGCGCTGGATCACCGAGACCCAGCTCCCCGGAGGCGGCAGCGCAGGCTCCGGCAGCGTCCCCGCCGCCACCACCCCCTCGCCGCCCGGAACCGCCATCTCCCGCGCGAGCGCGAGCCCTCGCTCCACCGCCACCCCCTCGGCCGCGATCACCGCGAGCCGCGCCTCGGCCTGGTACGTACGCGCATCCGCCACGTCGGCCCGCGTCGCCGCCTCCGCCGCTGCGGCGCGCTCCACGAGCGCCAGAAGCTCCGCGGCCACCGCCACCTCTCGCTGCGCCACCTGCAGCAGCTCCTGCGCCTCCCACAGCGCGATCCACGCCTGCGCCGCCGCGAGCCGCTGCCCGAGCGCCCGCGATCGCGCCGCCGCATCGAGCGCCTGTCCCTCGGCCCGGGCCGCATCGCGCCGCGCCCCCGCGAGCCCCGCGAGGTTCCACGACTGCGTGAGGCTCGCCTGGATCTCGAACCCCCGGTTCTCCGGCTGCGCCACCCGCATCCCCGGCTGCACCAGGATCTGCGGGTTCGCGTCGAGCGACGGGATCGCCCCCGCCAGCGCCCGCTGCGCGCCCACCGCACGCCGCGCCCCCTGCACATCGGGCGCCTGCTCCGCGAGCCCGATCGCCTGATCGAACGACACCGCCTGCCCTGCAGGAACGGCCGCCGCGATGGTGAGCCCGAACCAGGACAGCGGAACCATGAGCCAGGAAGCCATGGCCCGCACCCTAGTGACGCCCTACCGACGGTTCCTGAGACGCGCCTGAGAGGATTCTTAATCAACCAGGCTCGTCGAAGCGTCCTCTGCCGTCCGGGACCTCCGCGCGCGTGTTCACCCAGCGCACCCGGCATCGGCCGGACGTCGTCAGCGCGCACAGCAGCAGGGAGATGCGCTAAGAAGCGCCCTTCGAACTCATGAGCACCGCCGAGAGCCCCAGCACCGCCCCCCAGACCCACCCTGCTCAGGAGCCCGTGAAGGTGCTCCTGCTGGAGAACATCCACAAGAGCGCCCTCAAGCGCTTCGACGAGGAAGGCTTCCAGGTGGAGATGCGCAGCGGCGCTCTCGGCGAGGACGACCTCATCAAGGCCCTGCCCGGCGTGCATCTCCTCGGCATCCGCAGCAAGACCCGCGTCACCGCCCGCGTCCTGGAGAACGCCCCCGACCTCCTCTCCGTCGGCTGCTTCTGCATCGGCACCAACCAGGTCGACCTCGTCGCCGCCAACCGCCGCGGCGTCCCGGTGTTCAACGCCCCCTTCAGCAACACCCGCAGCGTGGCCGAGCTGATGATCGCCGAGATCATCCTCCTCGCCCGCCAGATCGGCGACCGCTCCCGCGAGGTGCACACCGGCGTCTGGAAGAAGACCGCCACCCACTGCCACGAGGTGCGCGGCAAGACCCTCGGCGTCGTCGGCTACGGCCACATCGGCCAGCAGCTCGGCGTCATCGCCGAGGCCCTCGGCATGCGCGTGCTCTACCACGACATCATGGCCAAGCTCCCGATGGGCAACAACCGCGCCCTCCCCACCCTGAACGCCCTCCTCGAGCAGGCCGACTTCATCTCCCTCCACGTCCCCGAGACCCCCGAGACCCGCGACCTCATCGGCCCCGACCAGATCGCCCACATGAAGAAGGGCGCCTGCCTCCTCAACGCGAGCCGCGGCACCGTCGTCGTGATCTCCGCCCTCGCCGAGGCCCTGCGCACCGGCCACCTCGGCGGCGCCGCCATCGACGTCTACCCCGAGGAGCCCGAGTCGAACGACCAGCAGTTCCACACCGAGCTGCAGAACCTCCCCAACGTCATCCTCACCCCGCACATCGGCGGCTCCACCGAGGAAGCGCAGGAGGCCATCGGCTACGAGGTCTCCCACACCATCGCCCACTTCGAGACCAGCGGCGCCACCACCGGCGCCGTGAACTTCCCCCGCGTCGACCTCCCGCCCCGCCGCGGCACCCACCGCGTCCTCAACGTGCACCGCAACGTGCCCGGCGTGCTCCGCGACGTGAACCAGATCGTCTCGGACCTCGACGCCAACATCAACAGCCAGGTCCTCGCGACCGACGCCCACATCGGCTACCTGATCATCGACATGGAGCAGAACGTGGCCATGGAAGTCAGCCGCCGCATCGCCGCGCTGAAGACCAACATCCGCACCCGCGTGCTGTACTGAGCACGACGCAGGGCCGGGGAGACAGCTCGCCAGCCACGTCGGGCCTCAGCGCACGGGGCGCACCCCGCCCTTGCGACGCAGCCCGAACGCCACGCGATACACGTCGGGCATGTTGACCCGACCATCGCTCATCCGTTCGAAGAAGCCCAGTTCCTCCAGATCGCGCCGCACACCCTCTTCACCTTGGTCGAGGTGCTGCGGTCGGCTCTTGCTCTGCTGAAGCGCCTCCAGCAGCCCCTGTCCCTTCCAGCGCTGCTTCACCTCGGAGAACTTGCAAGGCAGAACCATGTCCTCAAGGCACTTCATGGCCTCACGCACCCACGGAAAGTCTTCCGCGACTTCCTCGACCCGGATCTTGGATGCAGCTTGGACTCCGGCCTTGATGCCGTCGTACGACAAAGCCGTTCCTACATGCCCTGTGGCGTCGTTGGCAGCGCGCCGGAGCGCCGCGAGAAAACTGCGCGGGCTCACCTGAGCGAGTGTGTCCGCCAGGTGGCCTGGGAGCCATTTGTATGGGAATCCCCGCCTCGCGTCGCGACCCATATAGGGGCCGGTGATGGCGTGGAAAACCTGTTGCTGAAGCTCGGTATCGATCTTCAACCGTTCGGGGACACGCCAGGTGTCGCCCACCCTCTCGAACACGACGCCCAATTGCCGGCTACATACGTCGCGAAAAACGTCTCCGCCCTCGTCTGCGTTGGCGAGATGCTGCCAGAACAATCCGAACAGGTCTGCGCGCGACCACGACAACCGCACGTCGTTCGTGACGACTTTTGATGCATCGGGGAAGTTCACCACCTCCGCGGAATCGAGCATGTCGGGACGCACAAATGCCTTGGCCCGAATGTGTTTATAAGAGCGCACTTCCAGCAACACGAGGAGGAGCCCGCGGAGAAGCCGTCGCCGCTCACCCCAGTCCGAGGAAGTCCGGTCGAGCGCGTCGAAGACGACCAGCTTGCGATGCCCTGCTTGCCCTAGTGCCTCATCACACTGGTAGAGCGCCCGTTCAAATTGTTCCGGATGAGACGCTACCCAAGCCAGCCGCTCCACCCAGAGTCCGTCGATCAACCACGGGCGCCCGAGACTCTCTCGCGCTGGTCCACTCAGAGCATGATGCAAGAGGATCGCACGCCAGAGATTCGATGGATCGTGGTCGGCCACGAGCTGCGTCAAACCGCGGCTCGGATACGCGTCTGGCTTCGACGAAGCTCCGAAACCAGACACGACCTCTGTCGTTGGGTCCACAACACGAGAGCCCATGACCTGGGCGATCATCTCCCGATGTGGCGCCGACTGCAGCGCAGCCCACCAGAGACTCTTGCCCGCACCGCGGATCCCCTGCACGAGCATGGTATCGAAGCTAAGCGCTCGACTGTGGGCTGCTGGGAAGTACAGGAAACGGATCTCGGGCGGACGCTCTTCGAACTGGCTCGTGTTTTCCGGAATGGATGAGAGGATGGCGCGACGCATTGGCTCTGCCGGAAAGACGAGCTTCACGGCTTCACCTCTCGGTCCAAGAGCTCGCCGACGCGATGACAGAACGCGCCAGACGCTACGAGGATCTGATCATCCGGTACGGCTTCCGGGCGAGACACGGGATCGAACTCTTGCAGCGCGCGGTTCCAGAAGATGGTCAGCGGGTGGTGCGGCGCGGTCTCATCGTGGACATCGAAGTTGAAGGGCTCCACGTCATCTGAGTCCCTCTCGGAAGCCTCCTCGTAGAGCGTCTCCAGGAAGATCTCGTGACTCGATTCGACGAACCGCTTCATGTACTCCGGGCGGCCTGTCTCGGGAACGAGCGCCGCCACCATGCGAAGGTTGTCACGAAACGAGGCGAGTTGCGGGTGGCTCCGCCAGTCCTCGAAGAGGAGCCGGTAGCCGTGAAACGTCTGCTCCGTGGCCACCCCGAAGAGGAGTGATTGGGCCCGAAGGCGTGTCACTGCAAATGCTGCGAGATCGTGCAGACCTGCACGGCTGTCTATCAGCACCACGTCCGCATGTTCCCGGCGTGCCAGGCCTGTGATCAGCGCGTCAATCCTCTCTGCAAGCTCGTGCACGCCGTCCTTCGATGCGCTGGGCTGGTACGCGCGACCCAGCTTTGCGAGGTAATGGCCTTCAGCCCCGCCAGCAGGGACCACGAGCACTTCGCCGGCAGCGTCCAGCACCAGCGGGCTTGTAGCCACCATGTTCGCGAGCAGCTCTTCATCGTCCTGGCCGACGGCTTCTTCGACGAGGTAGTCCACGATCCCGAACCTCGGAGCACGAGCCCTCGGCAAGAGCAAAGGCCCGAGGCCCGGCGATTCGAGATCGAGATCAAAGACCAGGACACGAGATCCGGCACGCGCCAGTGCACGCGCCACGAGCGTGAGCGCCGTCGACCGACCCACCCCTCCTTTCAAGCCGAAGAAGGTCATCCTCGGCGCCTCTCCCTCAGAAGAATCCGGAACCGGCAGCGGCGCACGCATCCAGTCGAGCCCCGTGATCTCCCGCTCCAGCAGCAGCACGTTGTCGGGCCCGGTCTCGAGGAGACGGGCCGGGAAGAGGGGACGCGCATCCGAGGACTGGAAGATGCGCTCCGCGTCGAAGAGGTCCTCCGGGAAGAGCAAGACCTCGCTCGCATCACCTCCGAAAGCACCCAGTTGCTCCGACAGTTCGCGTGCCAGCTCCTCGGTGCGTGGTCCCTTGGGAGACTCGGTCAGCACCGAGATGCCTCCCTGCACGTCACGTATCAAGACGGTGCGACCCTCCAGATCTCTGGCTCGCGCCTTGAGGATCCTGCGGGCGCGCTCGAAAGCCTCATCGAAGCGCACCACCGACGCCGCTCGGCTCATTGTGGTGCCCCTGCCGAGCGCGCAGGTCGCAGTTCGTCGAGCAGCGTCAAACAACGCTTCGCCGCTGCCCTGTGCTTCTCCAAGATCTCGTCGGTCACCTCAGTGGCCATCGCCGCTTCGGAGAGATACCTCTGCTCCACGCTCCACCCCTGAAACGGGTTCGCGGGACCGGGCTGTCCTGCGCGGTACTGTGACTTGCTGGGCTGTGCTTTGGCCGGATAAGCCTCCTTGAGCCGGCCCACTGCCGTGCCCAGCCGGAATCCTGCCGCCTCCTTGCAGAACTGGGTCCACAGCACGTCGATGTGTTTGCGCCGTTCTCTATCTTTCAAGGCGCCATCAGCGTTGAACAGCCCTGCTGCCGTGGGGCTGGTTCTCAGGATGCCCAGCAGCGCACACTCCGCCGCGATCCCGTACAGGTGGTCCGCGTTGCCGCGCCGTCCCGCCGTGAACAACATCTCGGCGTCGTGATGATGTCTCCGCGCGGCTTCACCGTAGTCCACCCGTGGTGTCGACGGCGGTGAAGGAGGGCTGATCTGACTCACGCCGGCAAGCTACCACCGCGGCCCCACCCCCGCGAAGTACCGTCCCGCTCCCTGCTCTCCTCGCACATTCCTCGCCTCTTCCCCCGCACCTTGCTCCGCCCCGCCCGCCACGCTACCGAGGCGGCATGGCGGGTCTCCCCGAAGCGTTCCTCGCGGCAATCCAGGCCGACTTCCCCCCGGATTTCCTCTCCCTCGACGCTGGCGACCTCGCCACCTTCGGCCGTGACTGGACCAAGGTCCACGCCCCGAGCCCGGGCGCCATTGCCTTCCCCCGCACCACCGACGAAGTCTCGCGCCTGCTCCGCCTCTGCAGCGCCCACGCTGTCCCCGTCGTCCCCTCGGGGGGGCGTACCGGGCTCGCGGGGGGCGCGGTCGCGGCGCGCGGGGAGCTGGTCGTCTCGCTGGACCGCATGCGCCACATGGGGCCTGTCGACATGCTCGGCGGCACCGTGCGCGTCCAGGCGGGCGCCGTCACCGAGGCCGTCCACCAGCACTGCGCCGCGCAGGGCCTCACCTGGCCCGTCGACTTCGCCTCCAAGGGGTCGAGCCAGGTGGGGGGCAACATCGCCACCAACGCCGGGGGCGTGAAGGTCATCCGTTACGGCCTCACCCGCCAGTGGGTCCTCGGCCTCCAGGTCGTGCTCGCGAACGGCGACGTCCTGGAGGTCGGCGGCGCCCTGGAGAAGAACAACACCGGCCTCGACCTGCGCCAGCTCTTCATCGGCAGCGAGGGCACCCTCGGCATCATCACCGAGGCCACCCTCAAGCTCACCCGCCTCCCCGGCCACCTCGACGTGCTGCTCTTCGCCGTCGCGGATCTCGCCGGGGTCCTCGCCCTCTTCCGCGAGGCCCGCATGGGCGGCGCCCTCGCGCCTGGCGCCGGGCTCGAACCTGGGCACGGCCCCTTCACCGTCACCGCCTACGAGTTCTTCACCGAGCGCTGCCTCGACCGGGTGAAGCGCCACCGCAAGGTCCGCAACCCCCTCTCGGCGCCCTCGGACTACTACGTGCTGATGGAGGTCGAGAACGCCCACCGCGACGCCCTGGAGGCGTGGGTCGCCTCGCTCTTCGAGCGGGAGCTGGTCACCGACGGCACCCTGGCCCAGCACTCCTCGCAGGCGGCGGAGCTGTGGACCTTGCGCGAGGGCATCAGCGAGAGCCTCTCGGCCACGGGCCTGCCCCACAAGAACGACGTCGCCCTGCCCATCTCCGAGCTGTCGGGCTTCTGCGCCGGCCTCGACGACCTCTTCGCGCGCCGCTACCCCGGCTGGGAGATCTGCCTGTTCGGCCACATCGGCGACGGCAACCTCCACATCAACGTCATGAAGCCCGACGACCTCACCCGCGAGCAGTTCCTCGCCCGCACCCACGAGGCGGACCACGACATCTTCGCGCTGGTGAAGGCCCACCACGGCAGCATCTCCGCCGAGCACGGCATCGGGCTGCTGAAGAAGGACTTCCTCGGCTACACCCGCGCCCCCGCGGAACTCGCGCTGATGCGCGCCGTCAAGCGCACCCTCGACCCGCAGGGCCTCCTGAACCCCGGCAAGATCCTCGACGCGTAGCTCCCTGCTCCCCGTCCCCGCCTGCGGGCGTCACAGCGACGTCGCGGCGTCGACGATCGGGATCTGGACGCGGAGCTCGAAGTGCTCCGATCCATGCGCGAACGGCTCGCCGAGGAACGCCTCGAAGCCGGGCTGGTGATCAGGCACGTAGCCGCTCGTCGGCAGCCATGTCTTGTAGAGCCAGTCGAGCGCGCGCATCTCGAGCTCGATCCCCCCGCTGAGGTCGAGCTCGACGACCTCCATCGGTGGGAACGTCGTCACGTTGATGCCGGGAGCGTCGACCGGCGTCGCGGGCGGGATCTCGAGCCCGACGTCATAACGGCACTGTTCGAGCGCGACGACCTCTGGATCCTCCCACTGATAGCCGAGCCACTGGCCACCGGCGAGGCCGCGCGGTCGCGCCCAGGCCGTCAGCCGCGCGACGGCATCGGGTACGCCCTGCGACGTGTACGGCTCGAGCGCGCGGATGTACGCGACGCGGCGCTTCGGCAGGTCGCGGATGCGCGGCGTGAAGTGGTCGGGGTTCGCGCCGGCGGGCAGCCTCGCGAGGCGATGGCGCGCGTCGGGCACGAGCGTATCGATCATCTGATCGCGGCGCCTGCGGCGGTAGGCCTCGACATCGAACACGCTCGGCGGGACACCGAAGTGCGCGCGGAACGAGCGCGAGAAGTCGGAGCTCGACGCGAAGCCGACAGCCAGCGCGATCTCCGTGAGCGACGCCGATGGCCGATACCACATCCACTGCAC
Source organism: Chondromyces apiculatus DSM 436 (assembly GCF_000601485.1). Classification (GTDB taxonomy): domain Bacteria; phylum Myxococcota_A; class Polyangia; order Polyangiales; family Polyangiaceae; genus Chondromyces; species Chondromyces apiculatus. The sequence continues at coordinate 191,694 of NZ_ASRX01000002.1, read as the reverse complement.
CGCGCGCTCGAGGCGCAGACGCTTGACGAACACGTGCAAGGTCTCGCCAACGAGGGCTCGGAAGACCCTGTGGAAGTGAAACGGCGAGAAGCACGCGATGCGCGCGAGTTCCTCGAGAGGCAACGGGTCCGCGAGGTTGCGCGTGATGTGATCGATCGCGCGGTTGACGCGATGGACGTAGTCGAGGTTCGCAAGATTTGGCAAGTCGGCCACCGGTGCGTCTGAGTATGGTTGCAGCCATGACGACCATCCAGTCCAGCCTCGGCGCGTTCTCGGTCAGCCTCGCGGTCAAGGATCTCGCGGCGTCCCGCGCGTTCTACCAGAAGCTCGGTTTCGAGCCGATCGGCGTCGGCGACGGCAAGAACTTCTTGATCCTCCGCAATGGGATCACGACCATCGGCCTGTTCCAGGGCATGTTCGAGAAGAACATGCTGACGTTCAATCCCGGATGGGATGCGACGTGCAACCAGCTCCCCCAGTTCACCGACGTGCGCGAGCTACAACGCCGGCTGCGCGCCGAGGGAATCGAGCCCGCGACGCTCGCTGATGAGAACGGGACCGGGCCGGGCAGCCTCGTGATCGTGGATCCCGACGGCAATCCCATCCTGCTCGACCAGCACGTCTGACGCATCTGCGCGATCCCGACGAAACCGCCGGACAACCTGCAGCACCAGCCGCTCCTGGCTAGGCGCCTCTGGTGCCGTGCGCAGCACCCGCGACGGCCCGCAGGTAGTCCTTCACCGACTGCTCCATGCCCACCTCCAGCGCGTGCACGGTCAGGTGGTGGCCGATGGACACCTCGAGGATCTCCGGGGCCTCGCGCACCAGCGGGGCCAGGTTCGCGACGGTCAGGTCGTGACCCGCGTTCACGCCGACGCCGGCGGCTTGCGCGGCCTTCACCGTGGCCACGATGCGGTCGAGCTCCGCGCGGTGGTCTCCGGCGTCGAAGGCGTGCGCGTAGGGGCCGGTGTAGATCTCGACCCGGTCGGCGCCGATGGCGGCGGCGAGCGGGATCACGGCAGGGTCGGCCTCGACGAAGAGGCTGCTGCGCACCCCGATCTCCCGGAGCTTGCGCAGCACCGGCTCCAGCAGGAAGCCCCACCGGGCCACGTCCCAGCCGCGGTGCGAGGTGATCTCCCCGGGGGTCACCGGCACCAGCGTGCACTGGGTGGGCCGGTGGGTGAGCACGAGGTCCAGGAATTCCTCGCGGAGATCGCCCTCGAAGTTTGTCTCCACGGTGGTGATCTGCTCGGCCACGGCGCGCGCGTCGGCCGGGGTGATGTGGCGCCGGTCGGCGCGGGGGTGCACGGTGATCCCGTGGGCGCCCCAGCCCACGATCCGACGGGCGAAATCGAGCACGTCGGGCGCGTTGCCCCCCCGGGAATTGCGGACGACGGCGAGCTTGTTGACGTTGACGCTGAGCTTCATCGGCGAGCCTGGCGCACTACACCTGCCGGGCGCGCCGCGCCACCCCCTCCCTCACGCCGTGAGCCGCCTCAGGGCAGGAGGGTGATCCGGTCGAGCGCCGGCGGCGACACGGGCGCGTGGGCGGTGATGTAGGCCCGCGTCGCGTCCAGGTCGAGCGCCCCACCCACGCGATCGGTCCCCTGCAGGAGCACGGTGGTGCCGTCACCCCCGCTCGCGTTGAAGCTGTTCACGGTGACCCGGTAGGACTGCGCGGGGTCGATGGGCGTGCCCTCGAGCCGCAGGCTGCTCGCGTCGATCCGGGCGCCGAGCGGCGCGCTCGCGCTGAAGCTGTAGGTGAACCCGGCCGAGGGGTGGAGGATGCTCACCTCGAAGCCGCCGTTGCCATCGGGAATGAACTGCTGCTCGAGGAGCGCCTTGAGCTGCGCGCCCGTGAGCGTGAGGACCACCAGGTTGTTGCCGAAGGGCTGCACGGTGAACACCTCGCCGTAGGTGACGATCCCGCTCGTCTCCTCGCCCTGGGCTGCCGCGTAGAGGAGGGACGCGCGCACGCCGCCGGGGTTCATGAAGGCGATCTGGGCGCCGCCGAGCAGCGGGCCCTCGGTGGCCTCCAGCATGGCGTCGGCGATCACGAAGCCGAGGGTGGTCTGGCCAGCCGCATCGGGGATGATGGTGAGGTCGGCCGAGATGTTCCCCACCGGCAAGGTGGCGAGCGGCGCGGCGAGGTCCTTGTACAGAGACACGAAGTCTTCGAGGACCACGTCGGGCTGCTCGCGCCGGACGATCACGTTCTCGGCCTGCGCTTCGACGACGTCACCCGTGGCGCGGTCGAGGGTCAGGTCGATGTCGGTGACGAGGCGCCCGTAGGAGGCGGCGCTGGTGACCAGCTTCCCGTTGATGACGCAGGTGTAGGCCTGGTGGGTGTGGCCGGAGACGACCACGTCGACGGCCGGATCCATGGCTTCCACGATCTGGACCACCGGGCCGGAGATGCCCGGGCACTCGTTGTACGAGCCGGTGGGCTGCCCGCCCTCGTGGAGCAGGACGACGATGGCTTCGATGCCCTGCGCCCGCAGCTCGGGGACCAGGGCGTTCACGGTCTCCGCCTCGTCGTGGAAGGAGAGCCCCGAGACGCCGAGGGGCGAGACGATGGTCGCGGTGCCTTCGAGGGTCATCCCCACGAACGCGACGTTCACGCCGTCGACCTCGCGCACCCCGTACGGAGGGAACAGCGTCTTGTTCGTGGCCTCGTCGACGAAGACGTTGGCCGAGAGGAACTTGAAGCTCGCGCCGGGGAACGGGTTGCCGTCGGAGCAGCCGTCCACGGGGCTGCAGCCCCCGGTCTGCATGCGGACCAGCTCCGAGGAGCCCTGGTCGAACTCGTGGTTGCCGACGCCGTTGAAGTCGAGCCCGACCAGGTTCATGGCCTCGATGGTGGGCTCATCGTGGAAGAGCGCCGAGGTGAGCGGGGAAGCGCCGATGAGATCTCCCGCCGAGACCACCACGGTGTTGGGGTTCTGCGCCCGCAGCGCATCGATGCGGCTCGCGAGGAAGGCGACGCCGCCTGCGAGGACGTTGGTGCCGTCGGGCTCCTGGATCCGGCCGCTGCTCCCGCCGGGGGGCTCCAGGTTCCCGTGGAGATCGTTGAACGCGAGGATCTGGAGCTGCGCCATTCCCCCGGCGCCCCCTTGACCCCCTTCGCCACGGCCGCCTTCGCCGCCATGGCCGCCGGCGTTCTCGCCCCCGTGCCCGCCCTCGCCGCCCTCGCCGCCCTCGCCGCTCGAGGTCGTGGTGGTGGTCGTCATCGTCGACGAGGGACCTGTCCCATCATCGCCGCAACCGGGCTGCGTGAGCATGCAGGTCCAGAGGAAGAGCCCACCCGCGACGACCCCGATCCTGAAGGCTCGGGAAGCCGAGGGCTCCGTCGCGATCGACGGTGTTCGCACGGCGCTGCTCCTCGCTGTCATCTCCGCTCCCCTCGCCTCGCCTCGCCTTGCCTTGCCTTTGGATTTGCAGGGCTCGGGCCAACGGCCGTCTGGCCCGCCCTGGCGCAGAGCACCATCCGGGAAAGACGCTCTGGCGTCAAACGGTCAGGACGAGCTTGCCGACCGTGGTGCCGGACTCGATCGCCAGGTGCGCCTCACCCACCTCCGCGAGCGGGTATGTGCGCAGTTGCGGTGGCTGCAGTTTCCCCTGCTCCACCCAGCCGAGGAGCTGGTCCATCGCCTCCTTGAGGAGGTCCGCCCGCGGGAACAGGTACGACAGGTTGAAGGAGAGCACGCTCTTGTTGTCGTTACAAAGATCCAGGGGGTTGAAGCGGGGTGTGCGCACGAAGTCGACAGCGAGCTTGAGGTAGTCGGGGCGCCCGCCGCGGCGGGGCATCATGGTGTGAAAGCCGTAGATGATCAGCCGACCGCCGGGGCCGAGGTGGCGGTAGCTGTGCTTCAGCGTCTCGGCGCCGTTCGCGTCGAGCACGATGTCGTAGCCCTCCGGTGCGTGGCGCGCGGCAGTCTCCCAGAGATTCTCGGCGCGCTTGTCGATGACCACGTCGGCGCCGAGCTGACGCGCCGCCTCGATCTTGTGGCTCCCGCCCACCACGCCGACCACGAAGCACCCGGCGATGCGCGCGACCTGGAGCAGCGCGCCCCCCACGCCACCCGCCGCCGAGTGCACGAGGATCTTCATCCCGGGCCGGAGCCGCGTGAGCTCATGGAGCGCGTACCAGGCCGTGAGGTGCACGGAGGGAAAGGCCGCGGCCTGGTAGGTGTCGAGGCGCGCGGGCGCGGGAAAGACCTGGTGGCGCGGCACCACCACGTGGCTCGCGTACCCACCGAAGCGGGTGACGGCGATGACGCGCGCGCCCACCTCGAGATCCGTCACCCCTTCCCCCAGCGCGCTCACGGTGCCCGCGACCTCGAAGCCGGGGGTGATCGGCCAGCCCACGTACTTCTTGGCCGACTCGTAGAGTCCCATCCGCACCACGCAGTCGGCGTAGTTCACGCCGATGGCCTCGACCGCCACGAGGACCTCACCGGGGCCCGCGACCGGATCGGGGTGCTCCTCCAGGCGGAGGACGTCGTAGCTACCAGCGTTGGGGATGACGATCTTCTTCACGCGCTCTCTCCTACTGCATCCAGCATCCTGCAGGACACCCTGAGACGCGGTCGGGCGTGCCTTGGGTCAGGGTGACATTCGATCTGCGGTATGGAAAACTCGGTCGCATGGACGCGAGCGTGGAGGAGATACTCAAGGAGCACCTGAGGCGCTTCGCCGGCCAGTTCAGACATGCAGGGGAGATGGTTGGGCTACTCCAGGCCGACGGCATCGAGATCACGCATGCTCGGGAGGTGGCACCATCGACCTGGTTTCTTCGTGCCAAACCGCCGCAACACCTGCAAGAAGGGTTCGGGCTGGCCCCCGAGATCCTCCTCATCGTGATCACCCAGGGTGGAGTCCAGGCGCGGGACATCCAGCGAGCAAACAGTGAGGTCATGCTGTCGGGACTACGCCTCGACAGCAATCTGGTCATCGTGACCGACACGCACTTCGATCTCCAGGACAGGCTCGATCGCATCCCGGGGACTGGACAGCGCGTGGCCTGGGTCTGGGACGACAAGGACCACTGGGCACCGCTGTCAGAGGTTCTTCGGCAGCAGCTCCCGACCTACGATGCGTTCGAGGAGCGCGATCCCGTTCGAGGAGATCAGCTCATGGGCCGTGACGCGGAAGTCGCCACGCTACGTACCCGTGTCGTGCGTGGGGACGCCGTCGGCGTGTTCGGTCTGCGCAAGATGGGCAAGACCTCCCTGGTCCGGGCCGTCACCGATTCACTCGACCCGGCGAGCGCGCTGCGTAACGAGGCCGGTGGAAACGACGTCACGTCCAGAACCTGTGTGGTCTGGGTCGACGCAGAGATGCTGGATCCTGATGCGCAGGTCGATGACGTCGCGCGTGAGATGCTGGTCTCCTTGCGAAGGCGCATGCGCGCTGCCCAGATGCCGTATGCCGCCCCGGAGCGGCAAGGCTTCGCAGGTCTCAAGGACGCCGGCGAGGCATTGCTCGATGAAAACTGGAGGTTGTGCTTCGTCATCGACGAGTACGATTTTCTCTTCGAGCGGGAGGCGGACGCCGGGCCCGTTCCCGGGCTATCGCGGCTGCTCCGGTTGCTGCGCGCCTGGTCGCAGACCCGGCAAGGCACGGTGTCCCTCATCCTGATCGGACGCGACCCGGAGCACCTCTCGGTGCCGCTCCTCGACGGGGTCAGCAATCCTCTGCTCGCGTGGTTCATACCAATGTGGCTCGGACCTCTGGCCGCTCCGCGGGACACGGCCATGTTGCGGAGGCTCGGACGCCGGACTGGTCTCGACATCGGGCCCGAGAGCGCGGAGCGCGCCCGCCACTGGACCGGAGGACACCCGCTCCTTCATCGCCAGTTCGGCTCTGCGCTGCGCCAGGCCACCCTGAACCACCATCCGGCCCTGGCCTGGAAAGCCAAGACCGACGCCCACTGCAACGAGGCGGTCGAGCGATTCCTGGAGAGAGACACGGTGCATACGGTGGCCCGTGAGGTTCTCGCTCTCCTCGACAAGAGGTATCGCCCTGCGCACGATTTGCTGCTGACGCTCGCGGAGCAGGAGGGTCCTCCCGGGACATTGAAGAATCAGAAGCTTCACACGGATGGATCGCAGACGCTGCGAAACTTCGGGATCCTCGATGAGAGGACGCAATCGCTGCCAGCCTACCTCTCGTGGTACGTACGGAAGCTGCTTCCACCCATGCGTCGCATGGCCGTGTGAACCGAAATGCGCGGGAATCCCTATTCCTGGCAGCACGATCAGCCACTTCGGTGTGTCGCACGCGATGTATCCGTCAGACGCATCGCGGAGTTCGTGCACCGAGGCATTGCGGTCAAGATCGTCGGTGGCCGCGGGATGGGCAAGAGCGTGCTGCTCCAGCAGCTCGAACAACACCTTCAGGAGACACAGGGGACCCGGGTGGTGCGACTTCCAGGTCCACCCGAGGAGGCTACGGTGGCCGGGGCGGTTGGCGATCTGGCAGCGCGGCTCCGCATCCAGGATCTCGCAGCACCTCGCATGGACGACCTTCTCGACCGTGTTCTCCAGGGCAGCGTGGCGCGTCTTGTCGCTCTCTTCGACGAGACCGACCAGTACGTCACGCTCGGTGGAGGCGCCGGGGGAGCCACATTCGCGCGGAACTGGTTCAACAAACTCGAGGCCATCCGCAAGCAGTACGCACCCCGCTTCAGTGTCGTCTTCGCCGGTGGACTCGGCCTGTTCTATCTGGAGCGAGAGCTGGGCTCGGCCATCGTGAGCCGCGCGGAGTCCTTCCTGCTCGAGCCATTCGGTCCTGCGGAGATCAGCGACCTCGCGACGCCTTTCCAGGAAGACGGTCGTCCCCTGGACGAGAATTGCCTGGAAGCGCTGCGGGTGCTCTCCGGAGGCAGCCCAGCGCTCGTGACGTTCGGCCTGGAGCGCCTCTGGGATGAGAGCGCACCTGCCACCCAGGCGCTGGAACGCATCTTCGGCGTCTTCCGGGAGCAGCACGACAGCTTCATCCGTTCGGTCCACGCGTCCATTTCACAGCGCGGCCGACTCGACGCGCCCTGGCGGGTACTGGAAGAGGTGCGCCGCAGCGCAGGCGCGGTGCCCCTGCAGCGTCTGCGCGAGGCATGCGCTGCTCCCGACGAGAGCATCACCATCGACCCCAAGCAGGCGCTGGATCTCCTGAGGGCCGCCTGCTTCGTTCGGGTCGACGGTTCCACCCTGGCCGACCCCGTGAGGGCGTGGCCCGTCGCCTCCATCCTGAACTTTCCGGAGACCCCCGCCGCAGCAGATGCCCCCCCGGAGCGGCTGGTTCGTGACGTGTGCGCGGTGCTCGCGAACCTGCGTCGTTTCGGGCGCGACTTCCACCAGAAGGATGGTCTGCTCCACGAGGAAGTGTTCAGCTCGGTGCTCTCTGTCGGGCTCCGTCTACTGGGTTGGGAGACAGAGCGAGAGCCGATGCAGGCGGCAGGTTTCCCCGACATCAAGGTGCTCTCAAGCCCTCGGACAGACCCTCCCGAACACACGCTCATCGAGGTCAAACTCTGGCGTGGCAAAGAGTACAACGCCGGGCTTCAACAGCAGCTCGACGAATATCGTCTCGATGACACGCGACACGGAATCACCGTGACGCTGGGCGATCGAGGAACCGAAGGCTGGCCGGAGGCCTACGAGCATGCTTGCCTTGCCGGGCGTGACGCTGCGCGCCTCGCCACACCACCAAACCTGGTCGGTCGATGGCAGGTTCGAGAACGAGCTTCGAAGGGTTCTGAACGCCTCACAGACCATCTCCTGGTGCAGCTCCCGAAGCGTCGTTGAGCGACATACCTGTAGTCCCGGGGTCACCGCGCGCGAGCCCGCTTGATTCCATGCCGCGCGCCGCGCAGGGTGGTCTGCTGGAGGTCGTCAGGGATGCAGCGGGTCCGCTTCGAGCGTCACGAGGGCAGCGGCTTCCCCTTGCGGGTGGTGTTTCCGGACGGCTCCTGGCTGGGGGTCAACCGCGAGCACCAGGGTCTGCACACCGGCGACGCGCACGGGCGGATCACCCAGCTCCTCGGGGCCGACCAGTTCAAGGCGGTGAGCCCCCGGCAGTTCGCGGCGGCCTACCGGAAAGCCTTCGGACACTCCATCCGGATGCACGCCACCACGGCGACGGTGCCGCGCGAGAGCGCCGTGCCCACCGCGCGCGAGCACCACACGCCCGAGGACCGCGAGAGCGCCGTGCCCGGGAAATACAGCGCCTTGCCGGTGCGGCTCGGCCCCGTGCACGCCCGCGATCACGACAGGCACGCGCACGACGGCAGCGCCCCTCAGGGCTTCAGGCCTGCGGGCAGCGCGCGCCACCACGCCGAGCCGCACCTGCGGGATCCCTTCGCGGACCACGCCACCGTGCCCGCGTACGCCCCGGCCCCCGCGCAGAGCCCCCTGCGCGCGCTGTTCTACCCGGACCCGGCGCGGAGCGGCTCTCTCGGCCTCCTGCTGATGCGCGTCGGCGCGGGCATGCTGCTCGTCCCCCACGGCATGCACAAGCTGGTGGACGGCGCCCGGAGCATGGCCGAGGGGCTCGCGGTGCGCGGCATGCCAGCGCCGTTCGTGCTTGCCGTGTGCGCGACGCTGGCCGAGTCCGTGGGCGGGGTGCTCATCGTGCTGGGCCTCCTCACCCGACCCGCCGCGGCCTCGGCCTGCATCACCATGCTCGTCGCCTGGTCAACCATGCACCTCGGCGAGGCGCAGTTCCTCGGCACCGGGAAGGGCACACCCTTCGAGTACCCGGTGCTGCTGTCGGTGCTCTTCCTGGCGCTCGCCGTGGCTGGACCGGGGAAGTACTCGCTCGACGCGCTCATCTTCGGGCGGCGACAGCGCTGATCGCTGCAGCCGGGATGGGCGCCTGTGCCCGGTGCGTTTCAGGATCATGAGCCATCCGACGAGGTGCCGCTTCTTTGCCCTGTCTCTGCGGCGCGCCGTACGCTCTGCGCGAACGATTCCACCGCACGAGGCGTGTCCGGGCTCCGGTGAGCGGGCAGGATGCGCGGGAGCCCGTCCATCCATGAAGTTTGCGAGCCTCTCGGCCACGCTGGCCACGATGCTCTTCGCCGTGGTGTCTCTGCCGGCCTGCTCGGAGATGAGCGGCGTGCAGGAGGAGATCCTCAGTGAGCGCGGCGGCTTCACCGAGCCCGAGGTCCGGCTGGCCGGCGCGGACGAGGGGGACTACTGCGCGGCCGAGGTGCTGCGCCTCCGGTACGACGGCGCGTTCGACACGCTGCGGGTGGCCGACGCGCGCGCGCTGATGAACTGCTGCGGGCAGCGGAGCCTGCGGGTGGAGCGCGCGGGGGGGCCCATTGGCGGGTCGGTGGAGATCACCGTGCGGGATGAGCCGGATCCTGCCCTGGGGCGGTGCGAGCCGGGATGCGCGTACGACGCGGCGGTGGGGGTGATCGCGGCGCCGATGGGGCCGGTCATGGTGCGGGTGCTGCGGGATGTCACGGATGTGCAGGGGGGGCCGAAGCTCCTCTGGCAGGGGGAGTATGATCCCGCGACGACGGGGCCGCTCTCGGTGGTGCTCGATGAACAGCCTGCCGCGGCGAGCTGCGGCGCGGCTGCGCTCTGAAGGACGCGGCGTGCCCGACACGGATCTCTTCTACCTTCCCGGCTCGCGTGCCCGTGGGTGGACGCTCGTGGCCGGATGCGTGCTCGCGGGGTGGCTCGCGCCAGGTGTCGCGGCGGCCGACGTGCTGCCGCCGCTGACGCCGGAGTGCCCGCAAGGATCTGTCGCCCGGAAGGATCACACCGGGACTTACTGCGAGCCGACCACCTGCGATCCGGACCAGGGATGCGGCAAGGAGCAGAGCTGCCGCCGGGTCGCGATGTGCGTGGAGACGGAGCGCTACCACCCGCTGCGCGCAGGCGCGGGCGAGCAGCTCCGCCGGATCGCGCGCGGGCCGTGCGAGGCTGACGGGAGCTGCACGCGGCCGGCGGTGTGCGAGTCGACGCCGCGGTGCGTGCCCGGCGCGTCGGCGACAGGGTGGCGCTCGAAGGTGGGCTGCGCGGTGGCGCCGGTCGGCGCGGTCGATGCCGACGGATGCGGGGGGCTCGCCCTGGGAGGCGTGCTCGCCCTGATGGCGGCAGCACGAAAACGACGGCGCCAGCAAGACGCTGGGATGTGAGGCGAGGTGGCCGGCATCACGCTGGCCCGCGCCTTTGAGCCACAAGGCTAGGTCGCCTGACCTGCCCGAGTGAGTCAGCCGACCTATCGGACGGGGTCACTCGACCTATCGAGCAGGGTCGATCGACCCATCGGACAAGGTCGATCGACCTATCGGACAGGGTCCCTCGACCTATCCCACAGGGTCGATCGACCCATCGGACAAGGTCGATCGACCCATCGAGCAGGGTCCCCTCACCTATCGGGCAGGGTCCCTCGACCTATCGGGCAGGGTCCCTCGACCCATCGAGCGCGGTCCCCTCACCTATCGGGCAGGGTCACTCGACCTATCGGGCAGGGTCACTCGACCTATCGGGCAGGGTCCCTCGACCCATCGCACGGGGTCGATCGACCTATCGGGCAGGGTCACTCGACCCATCGGGCAGGGTCACTCGACCCATCGGGCAGGGTCACTCGACCCATCGCGCGGGGTCCTCCTACCCACCGGAGGGGGTCCTCTCTCCCATCGGACGAGATCCTCCTACCTCTCTGGGTCTGTGTCCTCCCACACGGTCAAGCGCAGGTACGGTGCGCGGGCGTGATACTCACAGGAGTCGTGAGCGACGAGAGGGAGATCGCTGCGCTGCGCGCGGAGAACCTGCAGTTGCGCGAACGGCTGGCGCAGCGCGAGCGAGATCTCGATGAGGCGCGGCGCTCCAGCGAGTGCCACGGGCAGCGCGCGGACACGCTGGAGGAGGTTCTCCGGGCGGTGCCGGACCTGTTCTTCCAGGTGGCGCGCGACGGCACCATCCTCCGCTGCATCATCCGGCCCTCGGATGACTTCTACATGCCGCCCGAGGAGTTCATGGGCAAGCCGATGCAGGACATCCTGCCGCCGCACCTCGGCAAGCAGTTCGTCGAGGCGCTGACGAAGGTGAACGCCTCGGGGGAGGCCGGGAAGGTCGAGTACGAGCTGCCCATGCAGGGCGTGCCCCGCTGGTATGAAGGCCGCTTCATCCCCATCGAGCGCGGGGAGGTCGTGGTGGTGGTCCGGGACATCACCGAGCAGCGGCAGGATCGGGAAGCGCTGCGCCTCCTGAACACCGAGCTGGAAGCGCGGGTCGAGGAGCGCACCGTGGCGCTGGAGGCCGCGTCCGAGCAGCGCCTCGCGCTCCAGCGGCAGGTCATCGACGCCCAGCGGGCCTCGCTCCATGCGCTCTCCACGCCCCTCGTGCCCATCGCGCGCCGGGTGGTCGCGGTGCCGCTCATCGGAGACATCGGGCCGGAGCGCGCAGCGCAGCTTCTCGAGACCATCCTCGCGGGGGTGCAAGCGCGGGGCGTCGCCGTGGTGCTGCTCGACGTCACGGGGGTGCCGAGCCTCGACGCGGCGGCGGCCGAGGGGGTGGTGCGGGTCTCGCGGGCGGTGGCGCTGCTCGGCGCGGAGCTCATCCTCACCGGGATCGGGCCCGAGGTGGCGCGGATGCTCGTGAGCATGGGCGCTGCGCTCGGGGGGCTCCGCACGATGAGCAGCCTTGAACAAGGCATCGCCCACGCCCTGGGGCGCGTGGACCTGGGAGCCACGGACGTTTCGAGAGGAGAGCGCGATCGACAGCGGGTCGGAGGGCGCGCGAGGACGTAGGGCCTGGAGTGCCGGACGCCACCGGACGCCACCGGACGCCACCGGACGCCACTGGACGCCACCGGACGCCACTGGACCGGCGACGGGAGGTTCTGGAGGCACGCCCAAGGCCGGGTGGCCTTCACCAGCGCAGGGGTGTGGGGGTCGGGCGGGCGAGCTTGCTGCCGTCGCCGAGCTGGCCCGAGGTGTTGGAGCCCCAGCAGCGCACGTCACCGGCGGTGGTGAGGAAGCAGGCGTGGCCTTCGCCCGAGGCGATGTGGGCGACGCCGCTCTCCTCCACCACCTCGATCCCGTCGCCGCGCTTGCAGCTCACGGCGCCCTCGGTCCCGCGCATGCAGTGGCCGTCGATCTCCGCGACGCTGCTGCCGCCGGACAGGGGCTTCGGAGAGGGTCCGAGCACCTGCTCGCCGAGCCTGCCCCAGCACACCACGCGGGCGTCGCGGAGGAGCGCGCAGGTGGAGGTGGGGCCGGCGTCGATGGCGACGGCGGTGGAGATGCCCTTCACGGGGACGGGGCGCGGGCGCGCCTCGGTGGTGCCGTCGCCGAGCTGGCCCGCGGCGTTGGCGCCCCAGCAGGCCACCTTGCCTTCCTTGCCGAGCGCGCAGGCGTGCGTGCCGCCCACGGTGACCGCGGTGATGCCCGCGAGGCCAGGGACTGCGGAGGCCGTGCGACCTTGACCGACGGGCGCGGCGTCGGCGACGGCTGCCGCGGAGGACGTGGGCTGCGCGGATGCTGTCGGCTGCGCGGTCCCTGTCGGCTGCGCGGATGCTGTCGGCTGCGCGGTCCCTGTCGGCTGCGCGGTCCCTGTCGGCTGCGCGGACGGCGAGGGTGGTGCGGATGCTGTCGGCTGCGCGGAGGGCGTCGAGGGCTCGGCGAGCGCGCCCCAGCAGCGCACCGAGCCGTCCTTCAGGGCGGCGCACGTGGCCGAGGCGCCAGCGGCGATGGTGGTGGCGCCGGCGAGGCCCTGCACGGCGACGGGGTGGTAACGGTCCTCGGTGGTGCCGTCGCCGAGCTGCCCGCCTTCGTTCGCGCCCCAGCAGCGCGCGGTGCCGTCCTTCAGGCGTGCGCAGGAGTGCTCGGCGCCGAGCGCGAGGTCCTCGGCGTCGGTGAGGTCGAGGACGCGGGTGGGCAGGGTGCGGGTGGGCATGTTGAGCGTGGGCTCGCCCCACCCGAGCTGACCGTGGTCGTTGTTGCCCCAGCACCACACGGTCCCCGCGGCGAGCCGCGCGCACGTGTGATGGCCGCCGGCGGCGAGGCGGTCGACGCGGTGGTCCGCGGGGGGAGGTGGGGTCAGGCGGTCGGCGATGCCGGAGCCGGGGGGAGGTGGGGTGCCGGGGGGGCCGGCTGACGGAGGTGCGCCGGAGGGCAGCGCGGTCGGTGTGGCCTCCGACGGCCCCGCCCCGCTCCCGCACGCGGCCTGCGCGAGCAATGCCAGGGTGATGCAGCAGCCTCGCCACCTTGCAATGGACGTCACGGTCGCTGATTGACCGCGGTTCGGACCGCGCCGCAAGAGGAACATTCCAGCGGTGGTGCGGGACGAAATGCGTCCTAGTCAGCGGTGAGGGGCATTGAACTCATCAGTCGCGACCGATAACGTCGCCGTCCATGACTGCTGCCGCCACGTCGCGCAGGAGCGTGATCAGACCGCCGTCCCTCGCCCGCCCCCGCAAGGTCGACAAGGTGCCCTTCGTCGAGCTCTATGCCGGCCGGCTCCAGGGTGTCGTCTCCAGCGGCTCTGACGAGGACCGGGTGTACGTGTCCTACTTCGAGAGCGGCAGCGGGAACTTCTTCTGCAGCACCAACAACAACCGCCCTTGCGGAGGCCTGCGGGGCAGCCCGTGCAAGCATCTGCAGGCGCTCATGACCGAGGCGGTGCTGCAGTACGGGGCGCCGCGGCTCATCAACTACCTGAGCCTCGGCGCGGATCCGGCGACTGCCAGGGCAGCGTACGACCTGCTTCGCTTCATCAAGGGTGGGCCGCACAAGGTGGAGGCTGGAATGGTCTTCAGCCGGTTCCTCACCTACCTGCACCACGTCGGCTTGCCGTCGACGACCTTGCCCATCCCCGAAATGAACTGGTTCGTTCGGTAGCCATGCCCCTCACCGACCTCACCACCCCGCCGGCCGCCGCTGCCGAAGCTGCGGCGCTCCTCGATCGGCTCGATCAGTCCTTTTCGGGGGGCTTCGCGCGCCTCCACGGAGAGCACCTCGACGCGCTCGCCTCGCTCGGGCGTGCCTTCTCGGGCACCCCGCTCGCGGGCGCGCTCGGCGAGGCGCTCGAAGGCATCAGCCGCAGCGAGTTTCTGGACCGGCACTTCCTGGTGCTTGCCGCGGCGCGCGCGGCCTTGCAGGGCGCGCAGCACGATGCGCTCGCGGCGCAGGCGGCGGGGGCGCTCGGGCGCGCGGTGGCGAAGCCGGAGGAGATCCCGGCGAGCGCCGTGCAGGCGGTGCCGCCCCAGATCGAGGTGTGGCTGGAGAGCGTGCGCCACTGGCTGATGGAGCTGGGGCTCGCGGGCTTTGCGAACCTCGACGTGAACACCTTGCTGCCGTTCCAGGCGACGCTCGATCAGGTCGAGTCGGAGCCGCGGCTCGGCAGGCACGCGGCGCTGCTCGGGGGGTTCCTCGACGAGCTGCTCACGGTCTTTCCCGCGCGAGGGACCCCGGAGTTCCCGCTCTTCCGCTGGGCCGACCTGTGGTCACGCGCGATGGTGCTCTCGGCCCGCGCGCCTGCGCCTGCCCATACCTACACCGTGAGCGGTGAGCTGCGCATCCTCGGGGCCGACCTTCGCCAGCACGAGACCTTTGCGACCCTCGTCGCCTTTGGTTCCTTGCGCGAGAAGGGGAAGCCTGCGCGCCTCGTGCGCGCCACCATCAGCGCCTTCAAGGTCGACGTCATCCAGGGCGAGGAGCTCGGGCCCCTGCTCGCGGACGCGGGTGCGACGCTGCTCGATGGGCTCGCGCAGTCGAAGGCCCTGCAGCTCAGCGACATGGCCCTCACGGCCACCGGGGACCTGCTCTGGAGCGACAAGGCTGCCAAGCTCGGGGCGGCGTTCGATCCGCTCGCCGAGGCCGCCGAGGTGCTGAAGGCGGCGCCGGCGGCGCGCCCCTCGCTTGCCGCGGCGGATCGCCACCCTGCCCTGCTGGAGGAGCTGGTCTACCTCGCGGGCTACAAGGTGGGCGGCAAGGAGGAAGCGCTGACGATCACCGTCGATGGGGCCACGCTCCCGCTCGATCACGACCGCTTCCCCGAGACTGACGATCTGGCGCTGATCGAGGTCAAGGCCTGCTCCGAGATGGTGGCGCTGCTCCGCTTCGATGCGGATCGCTGGACCCTGCAGCCCCTGCTCGTGGGGGGTGGCGCCAAGAAGAAGCCGAAGTTCATTGGCGCGAGCCTTGGCGGAGGCAAGGGGAAGAAGTCGAAGCTCGGCGCCCTCTCCACCCTCAAGGAGCGCTCCAGCAAGCTGCTCCGCAAGAAGAGCTGACCGATGAGCGACGACGCCTCCGATCCGCTCGTCCAGAAAGCGCGCCAGGCTCTCTACTGGCGCCTCCTGGGTGGCATCTTCAACCAGGGTGAGGTGGCGCCCAACCTGGAGGGCATTGCCGAGGGGCTCGCTGACCAGGCGAGTTTGCCGCGCGTGCTCCTCGACTCCGAGACGAGCATCGAGAGCATCGTGCAGCGCTTCCCCGAGCTGCGTCCCGACTTCGAGCGTCCCCTCCCCGGCTTCGAGCCCCCGGCCGAAGACACCAGCACCGACGACGACGCTGACGACGCTGACGACGCTGACGACGACGCCGATAGCGGCACCTCCGCCGCAGCCCCGCCACCACCTGCCCGCAGGGTAGCGACCACCGGGAGCGTAGGGGGCGGAGCCCCCTCACCCGCACCGGCCGTGCCGGAGGTCGTGAGGAGGACGCTGGTCACGTCGAAGTTGCTGCTCAATGCTTTCGGGCCGACCACGCAGGCGCCCAAGGTGTCGGCGACGCAGTACAACCAGTGGACGAAGGATGTCGGCTGGCTTGAGCGGTCGCTCGGGCTTGCGCCGGGGGCGCTGCGGGGACAGGCGCGGGGTGGGGGTGGGGCGGGCACGGGGGAGGCGACGCGGCCGCCCATCGGGGATGACGAGCTGCGGGCGGGGCTGCAGAGCATTGAAGCGGACATGATCCATCGCATGGATCTGCGCGAGGTGCTTCAGGACCGCGCGCTGGCGGAGAAGCTCACGCCGTCCATGGCGCTTGTCGAGCAGCTCCTCTGGGACAAGGACAACCTCTCCAAGGAGGCGCTCGCCAATGCCAAGCGCCTCATCAAGAAGTTTGTCGACGAGCTGGCCAAGGTGCTCAAGCTCCAGGTGCGCAAGGCGATTACCAAGACCAAGGACGACTCGGTCCCGCCGCGGCGCATCTTCAGGAACCTCGACCTCAAGCGCACGGTCTGGAAGAACCTCACCAACTGGGATCCTGAGCGGCGCAAGCTCTACGTCGATCGCCTCTACTACAACAGCACGTCCAAGAAGAGCCTCCCGACCCGGCTCATTGTCCTCGTCGACCAGTCGGGGTCGATGACGGCGGCCATGGTGCAGACCACCATCCTCGCGTCCATTTTTGCGGGGCTGCCGAATGTCATCGTCCACCTCTTCGCGTATGACACCCGCGTCATCGACCTGACGCCGTGGGTGGATGACCCGGTGGAGACCTTGCTCCGCACCAAGCTTGGAGGGGGCACGGACATGCGGGTTGCGCTCGACGCGGCGGAGCCCTTCATCGACTCGCCGGCGCACACTGCGATCGTGGTGATCAGCGATTACTACGACAGCAGCGACTTCTTCAGCGTCCTCAAGCGCTGGAAGGAGTCGGGGTGCCGGCTCATCCCGGTCGGGTCGCTCCAGACGGGCGGCTACTTCTCCGTGGATGCGGACTATCGCGAACGTTTCAAGGAGCTTGGCACGCCGATCTTGAATGGCAGCCCCAAGAAGCTCATCGAGCAGATCAAGAAAATGCTGTAGCCCCGGCGCGCCGGGATGATGCGGGAGAGACGATGGCAACCAGCACGGTAGCGGCGACCAGCGACGACAAGCTCCGCCTTCCAGCGGAAGAGAAGTACGCCGAAGAGCTCAAGTACCTCGCGTCTGTGGACAAGGGGCAAAAGCCTTTTTCCTGGCGCCTCAGCCCGCGGATGATCCGCACCTTCATCCTCGGCGCGACGCCTGCCGACAAGCTCGACAGGCCCATCGCCCAGAAGTTCTTCGGCGACACCTCGCTTGTCGAGAGGGCCATCGTCACCCTCGCCTCGGACCGGGGGTTGCTGCTCATTGGCGACCCGGGCACGGGCAAGAGCTGGCTTGCGGAGCTGCTGGCTGCGGCGCTCTGTGGCAACTCCACCCACGTCGTCCAGGGCACGGCGGGCACCACCGAGGATCACATCAAGTACTCCTGGAACGTGGCGATGGTCATCGCCTCGGGCCAGTCGCATGACTCGCTGATCCCCTCGCCGATCATGACGGCGATGAAGCGTGGCGAGATTGGCCGCTTCGAGGAGCTGACCCGGTGCGGCTCCGACGTGCAGGACGCGCTCATCTCCATCCTCTCGGAGAAGTACGTCTCCATCCCCGAGCTGCGCACCGGGGACAACGTGGTCTTCGCCAAGCCTGGCTTCAGCATGATCGCCACTGCGAACAGCCGGGATCGGGGGGTCAATGACCTCTCCACGGCGCTCAAGCGCCGCTTCAACTTCGTCACCATTCCCATCGTCACGAACAAGAAGTCGGAGAAGGAGATCGTCCTCTTCCGTACCCGTGAGCTGATGGCGCGCAACCAGATCCAGCTCGACGTTCCCCCGACGCTGCTCGACATCCTCTTGCAGACCTTCGCGGATCTCCGGGAGACGGCGGCGAATGCGTCGAACGAGGATCAGAAGCTGGAGTCGTCGCTCTCCACGGCCGAGCAGATTGGCGTCCTGGAGGATGCCATCCTGCACAGCCGCTTCTTCGGCTCGCAGGAGCTGGGCGCCGACACCCTGGCGCGCTCGGTGGTGGGCACCCTGGTCCGGCGCGTTCCGGAGGACGTCTCGATCATGAACAAGTTCTGGCACGCGGTGGTCGAGCCGGGGGCCAAGAAGAAGAAGGACAAGTCCTGGGAGTCCTTCACCGACGGCGGCAAGAACGCCCTCGCGAGCTTCAAGTAGCGGCCGGCGGCGTCCCATGGCCAAGAAGATCGAGCAGCTCACTGCGGACCCCTCGCTGAGCGCGCTGCGCGACCAGCTCGTCGCGGCGGCCCAGGCCTTCACCGACAGCGCGCAGTCGGTCGGTGACCTCTTGCGGGCGATGGTGGACGACGTCGAGCGCGCCGCTGCCGAGCCGCTGGAGATCTTCCCGGTCAAGCACCACTCGCCGGCGTCGGCGCTGCACATGAGCCAGCGGCTCAGGGCGCGGCCGCCGAAGGTCATCTTCATGGAGGGGTGTGAGGATCTCACCGCTGCGCTGAAGGGCCTGGAGCACTGCAAGTTCCCGGTGGCGCTCCAGGCGTTTGCGCCGGAGGCTCCGGAGTTCCCGCCCGACTGGACGCCGCTCAACCTGGTCCTGCCGCTCACGGAGTTCTCCGCGGAGTACCAGGCCATCGCGTTCTGCATGGAGCACCCGGAGACCAAGCTGGTCTTCGTGGATCGCTCGGCGGATCACGTCTTCCAGTGGAGCCCCCGTGACAAGCTGCCTGGGGCGGAGGATGCGGAGACGGACGACGGTGGCGCGGACGCGGACTCGAACTCCGAGGACGAGGGCGCGGAGGCCAAGGACACCCAGAACCTCCACGGTGGCGCGGTGGGGCTCCGCATTGGCGCGATGGAGCCGACCTTCGGCGACTTCCTGGAGGTGCTGCTGAGGAATGCGCGGGTGAGCCACTACAGCGAGTGGTGGAGCCAGTACGTGGAGGGGCCGACGCTCGGGGCCGACTACGCCACGTACCGCCACGTGCTCTTCCTCGTGGCGAGCTTGCTCCGGCGCGTGGGCTCGCGGGCCAAGGACCAGGGCGAGAACGAGCAGCGCGAGCGGTACATGTGGTCGCGCATGCGGCAGTGGCTGCGCGAGAAGAAGGTGGACGCGAAGGATGCGATCCACGTCTGTGGCGCGATCCATGCGGTGAGCCCCATCCCCGAGTTCGGGGTGAACGCGACGACGGAGTGGGAGGTACCGCCGCGCACCAAGACCGCGTGGCTCTACGGCGTCGTGCCCTCCAGCTATGCGGCCATCGAGCACCAGTTCGGGCTGCCGTCGGGCGAGATCGCCATCGCGCGGCAGACCTGGGAGAAGGGGCACAAAGCGATCGGCGTCGAGCCCTTCCTGATCAAGGCGCCCAGCAAGCACCTGGCTCCCACCAGGCCCACCAAGAAGACCGCAGCGACGGCCGCAGCGACGCCCGCGACGACGTCAAAAAAACCTGCCCCCGGAACCACCTCTCAAGGGGTAGCGACCATCGGGAGCGTAGGGGGCTCCGCCCCCTCACCCGCACCGGCCGGGCCGGCGGCCGGGCCGGTGGCCGGCCCGGCGGGGGTCAGGCTCCATGACTTGCTGATGCGGCCGCCTTCGTTCGTCGAAGGGGATGACGAGCAGCTCATGGGGTGGTGCGTGGAGGTGGTGCGCCTCGCTCGCAAGAATGGGTATCTGTCGTCGACGGCGGACACCATTGCCATCCTCCACACCTCGTATCTCCTCGCGCGCTTGCGCGACCGCGCCCATCCCTCGCCGTATGACTTTCGCGAGGCGGCCATCACCTGTCTCGAGAAGAACCGCGTTCCTGGCAAGCGGAACATCGCGCGGATTTGCGACATCCTCCTCGGGGGCGACAAGCTCGGGCAGGTCGGGTACGAGTCGCTCCCGCCGCTCGCGCAGGACGTCTACGACAGGCTCGCCGTCCTCGGTGTGAACCTCAAGGCCAGCCAGATCCAGCGTGCCCTGCTCGACTTCACGGCGCGGCCGGATCAGCTCCCCGCCTCTGACCTGCTCTGGCGGCTGCGCTACCTCGGCGTCCCCGTGGTGCCTGTCATGGGGGAGCGCAACCTCGGCACGAAGCCCAAGCAGGAGTCGTGGGACATCTCGATCGGCAAGAGCCAGCACTCGCTGATCCAGCTCGGTTACGAGGGCATCACCGTCGAGCAGGTCCTGGAGAAGCGCCTCAAGGTCAAGGCGTTCGCGCAGAACGCGCGCACGGTGAATGCTCTGGAGGCGGCCGAGGACAGCGTCATTTACCTGAAGAGTGGACGCCTCGCGCGCGAGCTGGGCTTGCGCGCGGTGGAGCTGCTCAAGGCGGAGGCGGGCGGCGCGGATGCGCCCGAGATCTTCCAGCGCGTGCGGCGGCTCGTGCACTACTACCGCACGGTCGGGCTCCCGGACTGGATCAAGGAGTTCGTCGCCACGGGCTACCAGCATTACTCCACGCTGCTGCCCGAAGCGTTCACGGACCGGGGGGTCACGCCCCAGCAGCTCGCGGCGATGCTCGCGTTCATCTTCACCCAGGAGGCGCTCGCGTTCTCCGTGGGGTGCCAGCGCAGCCAGCTCCTCATCTCGGTGCAGCAGGCAGCGCCCGAGGATGCTCCGAAGCGCGCGCTGCTGTGGGCCGCCCAGTGGGTGCTCCTCCTCAAGAGCGAGGATGAGCTGCGGCAGGAGTTCACCCACCTCCTCTCGCAGCCGCTGCTCCTCCCGGTCTTTCCAGAGTACGTGGCGGGGTTCCTGCTCGCGCTGGAGTTCACCCCGCGCATCACCCGCCTCTGCGTGGAGCTGATGACGCGCGCCTTCTCCGAGCTGCCGGAGGAGGTGCTGGTGCCCTGGCTGCCGAAGCTCGTGGTCGCGCTCCGGCCGCTCGGGCCCGGGGTGATGAGCACCCTGGTGAAGGAGGCGGGGCTCGCGTTCCCGCGCGTGGCGAAGGAGCTGTCGGGCTGGCAGTTCCCCTGGGAGCGCCAGGCCAAGACCGCGGCGAAGCCGGCGCCTGGGCCCACTGCGGCGGGCGGGGCGGCGGTGCCCGAGCCTCCGGGAGGCGCGGCGGCTCCCGCGCCGACGGGGCCTGCGCTCTCGCCTGCCGAGGCGAGCATTGCAGCGATGCTGCGCGCGCATCCCGAACCGCTCGACGGCATCGCCGCGCGGCTCGGGATCGACGGGCGCTGGGCGGCGGCAGGTGCCGTGAGCGCTGGAGGTGCTGCGGGCCCCACGACGGGCGACGCGGCGCAGCAGGGCGCAGCGGGGGAGGTGTCGCAAGATGCTGCGTCCGCGACGGCGGGGGCCACCGAGGATGTGCACGAGACTGCGCGGGTCCTCGTCGACCATCCGGAGGCCGTGAGGGCGCTGGCTGCCTGGATCGGCGTCGCCTGAGAGACGGCGACCGTCGATCCAGGCCGTGGCTCCTGGTAGCATCCGCGGCCATCCCTCAGGCGTCATCGCGGTCATCTTCCTGGAGCAGCAGCATGCGGCCTCGGCTCGTCGTCGCCTTCGCGACCCTCATGGCCCTCGCGGCCTGCATGAACGACTTCGATCGGTTCGACTCGACCTCGGGTGATTCCACCACCACCACCACAGGTCCCGGCGGGGGCGGCGGCAGCACCTCGTCGAGCACCGCGACGACCACCAGCAGCGGCGGCGGGACGGCGGTGGGGGGCGGGGGGAGCGGCGGCTCCGGCGGGTCGCCGGTGGAGCCGGAGACGGAGTGTCACGACGGCGATGACAACGACGACGACGGGCTGACCGACTGCAGGGATCCGGACTGCGCCGGGCCGAGCTGCGCCGAGGTCTGCGATGACGGTGTCGACAACGATGGGAACGGCGACGTCGACTGCGACGACATGCTCTGCGCCTTCTCCTCGGCGTGCGAAGAGGACTGCACCAACGACCAGGACGACGACGGGGACGGCCTGACCGACTGCGAGGACTTCGGCTGCTACGACTCGGGGGACTGTGACGAGAGCTGCTTCAACCCCAACGCCGACGACAACGGCAACGGCCTCTCCGGCTGCGCGGACTTCCACTGCTTCGAGTTCGGCGGGTGTCCCGAGTTCTGCACCAACAACCAGGACGACGACGGGGATGGCATGACCGACTGTGAGGACTACCGCTGCTGGGATCACCCTGCGTGCGAGGAAGACTGCACGGACGGCGTCGACGACAACGACAACGGCACCATCGACTGCCAGGACTTCTCGTGCATGGAGGCGGATGCCTGCAGGCCTTGAGAGGCCACGCAGGACCGCCGGCGTGGGTCGCTGCGCGGAGGCGCCCGCAGCGCCCCTCCGGTGAGCTGTCCCGGGCTCAGGGCCCGCAGGATCAAGGGATGTCGTAGGTGAGCAGGCGGCACTCGATGTCGCCGTTCCAGACTGCCAGGGAGCGGGGGCGGGGGGCGGGGGGCTCCGGGAGGCGTTGCTCCATGGCCCGCTCGATGTCGGGGGTGCCGGAGAGGAGCGCGACCCGGTGGCCGTGGAGGCGGCGGAGGGCGCGGGCCATGTCGCGGTAGAGGTCGCGGGTGCCCGGCAGGCGCTCGTTGTAGGGGGGGTTGAGGATCACGTGACCTGGCGGATCGGTGGGGCCGAGGTCCTCCACGCGCGCCTTGTGGACCGACACCTCCACCCCTGCGGCTCTGGCGTTCTCGCGCGTGAACGCGACCATGGCGGCGTCGCTGTCGCTGGCGAGGATGGGGGGGGCCGAGGTGCGCACCCGTCCCCGCGCGGCCTCCCGGATCTCTGCCATGCGGCGCGCGGCGGCCTCGTCGTGGCATCCCCAGCGCTCGAACCCGAACTGCCGTTCCTCGCCGTCCGTGGCGAGCAGGCCGGGGGCGATGTGGCGTGCCCAGAGGGCTGCCTCGATGGCGATGGTGCCCGAGCCGCACATCGGGTCCACGAGCGGGCGCTCCCTGTCCCAGCCCGAAAGCCGGAGCAGCGCCGCGGCGAGCGTCTCCTTCAGGGGCGCCTCTCCCGCCATGCTGCGGAAGCCACGCCGGTGGAGCGAGGCCCCGCCGAGGTCGAGGTAGACCGTGGCCCGGTCGCGGACGAGGTGGACGAAGATGAGGACGTCGGGGTCGTCGCGGTCCACGCTCGGGCGCGCCCCGTGGCGCTGGCGGAGCTGGTCGACCACGGCGTCCTTGGTCTTCTGGGCGATGTACTGGGTGTGGGTGAGGGCGCTGGAGCGGCAGGCGGCGCGCACGGCGAGGGTGCGCGAGGGGTCGAGGAACCGGGTCCAGTCGATGCCCTGCACGCCCTCGTAGAGCGCGCCCTCGTGCGGGGCGTCGAAGCTACCCAGCTCGGTGAGCACCCTGAGGGCGCAGCGCAGCTCGAAGCAGGCCCGGAAGCCCTCGTCCAGGGCGCCGGTGAAGTGGACGCCTCCCCGGTCGGCCCGCACGCCGCGGAAGCGAAGCTCGCGCAGCTCGTCCCGGATCGCGGGCTCGGTGCCCTTGGCGGCAGTGGCGAAGAAGTCCATCGGGCCCGGGTTCTAGACCAAGTGCGGGGGCTGCGTCCCCCGAATCAGGGGCATGGGCATCTCCGCGCGTCCCCGCGCGTCCCGGAGGAGAGCCAGGGAGCGAACGCACGAAGGCCCGGCCGCCGACCGGGGACGTTGCCGTCCGGGTCGAGGGTCAGGCCTTGGCTCGGTGCGAGGTCGTGAGGGGTGACCGTGCTCGGGTCACCGCCGCGACGTCAGCGCTTCTCGACCGGCTGAACGATGATCTCCACGCGGCGGTTGTTGGCGCGGCCCTCGGCCGAGTTGTTGTCGGCGACGGGGCGCGACTCGCCGAGGCCGGTGGCGGAGATCATCTCGGCGGGCACGCCGCGAGACACCAGGTAGTCGCGCACGGACTGCGCGCGGTTCTTGCCGAGGACCATGTTGGACTCGTCGGTGCCCTGGGAGTCGGTGTGACCCTCGACGATGATCTTGCGGTCATCCTGGTTCTTGAGGGCATCGGCGACCTGGTCGAGCTTCTGCTGGGCCGCCGGCAAGAGGGCGTACTTGCCGGAGGTGAAGAGGACGCCGCTCGGGATGGTGATGACCGTGCCGCGCTGCTCTTCCTTCACGGCGAGCGCCGAGGCGACGGCGAGCTTGTCCATGGCGTCACGCGCTCGGCGCTCTGCCTCCTCGCGGGCCTTCTTCTCGCTGGCCAGCTCGGCCTGGGTCTTGTTCAGCGCGCCCTGGGTCGCCGCCAGGTTGGCCTGAGCGGCCTGCATGCCCGCCTGCGCGTTCGCGAGCTGGCGGGTCTGCATCTGGCTCTGGAGCTGTGCGAGCTCCCGATGGGCCTGGTCGCGCTGCGTCGTGGCCTGCGCGGTGTTGCCCTTGGACTCGGCGAGGAGCGCCTTCCGCTCGGCGATGTAGGCGAGATCGCGGGTGCGCTGCGACTCGGCGTCTTCGTTGAAGGCTCCCTCGGCGGCGTTGAGGGCCTGCTTCGCGTCGTGCAGCGGCACGGGCGTGAGCTGCGGCGCCTTGCTCGCCTGGGCACGCTCATAGGCGGCCCGCGCGTTCACGAGCTCCTGGGGCGGCTGCGCTGCCGCGCACCCACCCAGACAGAACCCCAACCCCAGCACCAGTGCGCTTCGGCTCCACTTCATGGTCGTATCCTTCCTAGGTCCTTGAGCTCATTTCATCTGGTTGCGGAGCTGGGACACCTGTCCCATCACCTGCGCAGCGTCGGTCCGGGCCTTGCTCTCGCGTGCCAGCGACAGCGCCAGCTCCGCGTCCGACTGGGCGCGCTTCAGGAGCCGGTCCGCCGTCTCGTTGTCGTCCTCGGCCATGGCAGCCTTGGCCTTGGCGATGCCTTCCTCGGCGAGGCGCAGCTCGAGCGATGCCTGAGGCACGCGCTCCGCACCGACCTCACGGGCACCGCGAACCGCAGCCTCTGTGGAAGCCATCTGTTCCGTGGGCGCGGGCAGGCTTGCACAGCCGGCTGCGAGCGGAACGAACAGCGCGAGCATTGCTACTGATTTCATGCGTTCTTTCCCCTTGTCGATCAGGGTCAGCAAGCCCCTTGCCTAGGCACGGCGACGCGCGGTGGCGCGTCCTCGTTCCTGGGCACCGAGGTCCCAATCACTGGTTGATAAGATGTTCGAGGCGGGCCTCCGTTGCTCGCGGTTTCAGGCGTTCTTTGTGCCTCGGGCGCGCCCGTACGCGCTTCATCAACGTCCTTCACGGCGCTGCGCTGCGCCCCTGCTGCCGCAGAATCTGCGGGCCTGGATCAAGGCGAAGATGCACTCCAGACAGGCGGCGACGCGCAGCCCTGCAAGCGCGATCGCGACGCCGTTGCCTGGCCTCGCGCCGCGCACGGCAGGAGATCTCGGGCGCTGTCGCAGGCGGCGGAGATCAGGCCCGAAGGCCGAGGATCCAGGGAGGACTGGTCGCTGACAGCAGAGACGTACGCGGGTCAGCGAAGCACGAAGAGATAGACGATCACGAGGATGGCGGTGATCACCATGCCGGCCATGAACCCGATGAGGAGGCCCACGCGGCCGCTGAGCAGCCCACCGCCCGTCGAGGGCTGGGGGCCGGAGAACTGCGCCATGTCGTTGACCGTGGGCGGCAGGACGGGGGCCTGTGGGGGGATGGGGAGGGTGCCTGTCGGGCGGGGTACGGGGGTCCCGAAGGTGCCGCCGGAGCCGTAGTTGTCGCGCGGCGGGGCAGGGTTCGGGCCGGTCCCCGCGGGCTGGTTGATGCGTACCGTCTTTAGCACCTGGGGCGAGACGGCCGCGGCCGGCACGCCACGCCCGGATCGGGCGAGCATGTCGGTGGGGTCCGACGAGGGTCCGGCGTGCCCGTGCCGGGCGCCGGCAGCCGGGATCTGGACCTGGACCTCGGGGCGCTTCTCCGGGACCGGCGGCTTGATCCCGAACTCCTCGGCCGAGCGGAGGGTGGACTTCACCTCGCGGACGCCGGGCCTCTGGGCGCCAGCGGCGAAGTCCAGGTCGGGTGAGGAGTCGCTGGCGGTGCGGATCAAGGTCACCGCGCGATCCTCGTCAGGGTCGTCGTCGCGCAGGTCCCCGGGCAAGCGCGCCCCGGCGCGGGGTACACCAGGGAGCACCGAGGCCGTGGGCCACCCGGCCGAAGGTGCCTGCTCCGCCATGGGGCGCGGCCTGGTCGCGATGGCGTCTTCGGTGCGGGGAGCGGCAGGCGGCGCGGCGCTGCGATCATGCTCCAGCGTCTGGATGTCGTCGCTGCTCGGGTACGACTGCCGCACCTGGAGGGGGTCGTTCAGGAGGACCTGGGGGAGCGTGCCGATCTCGGCTGCGGTGGAGACCAGGGTCTTCGCCGATTCGAGCGACTCCTCGTCCGAGTACGGTTCGTTGGACGAGGCCACCAGCGCGGCGAGGGGCCCCGGCGGGCGCGCAGGGGTCGGGGCCTGGGGCATGAGCGCTGGCTGGATCTGGACGCGCGGGGTGGCCGCCAGGCCCGCGATGGGGGTCGCAGGAGGGGTGTCTTCGAGGGCAGCGCCGATGACGCGCGCCTCTTCGCGGGGCCACCTCGAGCTGATCTGGCGGCGCGAGATGGGGCCAGTGACGAGGGAGGCGTCGGAGAGCATGGGGAGCAGCTTGCGCAGCGAGG
This sequence comes from Chondromyces apiculatus DSM 436, assembly GCF_000601485.1. Taxonomy (GTDB): domain Bacteria; phylum Myxococcota_A; class Polyangia; order Polyangiales; family Polyangiaceae; genus Chondromyces; species Chondromyces apiculatus. The sequence goes on along the minus strand of NZ_ASRX01000002.1, from coordinate 165,384 downwards.
CGCCGAGGTGGCGCGCGGTCTGGTGCCGCTCCGCAGGGCGCTTGGCGAGCGCCTTCTGGATGAGGGCGTCGAGCCGAGGATCGAGGCCCGGCGCGAAGGCGGCGGCGGAGGGGATGGGGGCGTGGATGTGGAGCGAGGCGGTGTGGAACGGGGTGTCGCCTTCGAAGGGCAGCCGGCCCGTGACGAGCTGGAAGAGCAGCACGCCGCACGTGTAGATGTCGGAGCGGGTGTCGACCGGGAGGAGGCCGCACTGCTCGGGCGACATGTACGCGGGGGTGCCCACGATCTGGCCGACGCGGGTGATCGCCGAAGGGGGGCCGTCCGCGGAGTCGATGGGTCCGGACTCCTCGATTTCCTCCACTTCGAGCAGCTTGGCGATGCCGAAGTCGAGGACCTTCACGCGCTCGCCCTGGGGCACGCGCACGTCGGGGATGACCATGATGTTCTCGGGCTTCAGGTCGCGGTGGATGATGCCCATCTCGTGGGCGACCTGGAGGACGTCGCAGACCTCGGCCAGGATGCGCGCGGCGCGCGCCTGAGGGAGCACGCCGTACAGTTCGAGGAGCTGGTAGAGGTCGTGCCCGTCGAGGAGCTCCATCACGATGTAGCTGAGGTTTCCCTCGGTGCCGTACTCGTAGATGGTGACGGAGCTCGGGTGCTTCACGACCGAGGCGGCCTTGGCCTCGCGCTGGAAGCGGCGCACGAAGGCGCGGTCGGCGCAGAGGTCGGCGTTCATGATCTTGACCGCCACCTGGCGCGGCTCGATGTCGCGCTCCCCCACGTAGACCGCGGCCATGCCCCCTTCGCCGAGGAGCCGCTTGACGGTGATGCGTCCGGCGATCTTGCGGCCGATGATCCCTTCGTGCCTCATGCGACGGTCCTCCCTCCACGGCCCGGGGCTCCGCCAAACGGGTCGGCCGACCCGGCCCAGGGCGCTGCGAGGAGGGAAAGGTCCACGTCGCGACCATAGCAAAGAACAGCTCGGCGCACGACCTGGGGAGAGGTGGTCACAGGCCGTCCCCATCCTGGCCATGGACTGGCCACGGAGGCGCGAGGTTCCCCGGAAAACCCGGCCAGGAGCGACGCGGAGGAGCGACGTGCACGAGGACCGGACGCCTGGCGAGGTGCTCTCCGCGGGCAGGCGGTGACGCTCGGGGGCACGGCCACGGAAAGAGCAGGGCGCGACGGTCCCCAGATCCGGGGCCCGCGGGACTACCATGCGGCGCATGCAGCGCCTGCATCCCCCAAACGAGCTGGACACGGTGGCGCCGGTTCTGCCCGCCACGAAAGAGCACGTGCGCGCCTTCACCGCCTTCGTCCTGGAGCACGCGGCGGAGTCCGGGCAGGACGGCATGCCTCCCCATGCGTTGCAGCCCGATCGATCCGGCGAGGAGGTGGAGGCAGTGGCGCTCGAGCGCTGGTCGCGGCCGCTCACGAGCCCGAGGTGGGGGCGCGCGTGGCTGCTGTGGTCTGGCCCGCTTCCTGCGGCAGGGCCGGCAGGGTTTCACGATCCGGGGGCGCGGGTGGTCGGGCACGTGGAGCTTCAGGGAGGGCGCATCGGCGCGGAGCTGCACCGGGCGACGCTGGGCATCGGGCTGCTGTCGGCTTACCGGGGGCAGGGCCACGGGCGACGCTTGATGCAGGCGGCCATCGACTGGGCACGGGGCGAGGCCGGGCTGGATCACGTCGATCTCGGGGTCTTCGTGGGCAACGACCGGGCAAAGCGGCTCTACGTGAGCATGGGGTTCGTGGAGATCGGGGTGCGCCACGATGCCTTCCGGGTGGATGGCCGCTCGGTGGACGACATCGAGATGACCCTGGCGCTCAGGGCATGAGCGGGGGCGGAAAGGGGTTATGCTGCCCGCGCTCCGTGACCAGGGCGCCGCCTCAGGGCCCGGTTTGCCGGCCACGCGCCCAGGGTCGATCGACAGGCACCGATGCTACGTTCCCCTCTTCTGCCGATATTTCTCACGATCTTCGTCGACGTCTTCGGCATGACGATGATCATCCCGGTGCTCCCCTTCTTCGCGCAGCACCTCGGCGCGTCGGAGGTGGTGACCGGGGCGCTGCTCGCGACGTACGCGGCGTGTCAGCTCGTCTCCGGGCCGATCCTGGGGCGCATCTCCGACCGGGTGGGCCGCAAGCCGACGCTCCTCGCGAGCCAGCTCGGGACCATGGTCGGCTTCACGGTGCTGGGCTTCTCGCACACGCTGTGGATGCTGTTCCTGAGCCGGTTCATCTCCGGCTCGACGGCGGGCAACCTGACCGTCGCGCAGGCGTACATCGCCGACGTCACCAAGCCCGAGGACCGGACGAGGGCCTACGGCCTGGTGGGCGTGGCCTTCGGGACAGGGTTCCTGATCGGCCCCGCGCTCTCCGGTGAGCTCGCCGAGCGGTACGGGTATGGCGTCCCCGGGCTCGCGGCGGCAGGCCTGTCGCTGCTGTCTTTCGTGCTGACGGCGACGCTGCTCCCGGCCCGGAAGCCGCTGACCGTGCCCGATACGAGGGGCCGCGTCGCGGCCTTCCAGCAGCTCTTCCAGCGGCCACTGCCGCGGCGACGCCTGATCGAGTTCTTCTTCTTCAGCCTGTCGTTCGCGACGCTGACGGGGGGGCTGTCGTTCTACCTGCAGCGGCGGTTCTCGTTCACCATGAAGAACGTGGGTCACCTGTACGCCTACTCGGGGCTCATCGGGGGGATGGTGCAAGGGGGGCTGATCGGCAGGATGGCGAAGAAGCTCGGCGAGCAGCGGATCGCCATCATGGGCTTCGCGCTCATGGCGGTCGGGTACGCGTTCCTGGGGGCGCTCTACACGCTGCCGATGCTCCTGGTCGTGGTGGCGTTCTCGTCGATCGGGTCGGCGGTGGTGAGGCCGGTGCTGACGACGCTGATCACGAAGAGCGTGGGCCCGCACGAGCAGGGGACGGTGCTCGGGGTGAGCCAGACCCTGTCGTGTCTGGCGCTCATCACCGGGCCACTCCTCGCGAACACGTTCATCGGGCAGGGGAGGCTCGCGGCGTACGGCCTCTCGGCGGCGATCTTCGCGGCGATCGGGGTGGGGATCGGGCTCAGGGACGCGCCGCCTCCCGAGACGGTGTCCTGATACACGCGGCAGGGGACATCGTCCGCTTCCCGAGGCGACGGGCGTCAGGCCCGAAGCGGCAAAACGCTCTGGAGACCGCGGGTGGATCGCGGAGTGGGGGGCCCCGACGAGCTTTGCTCGGCGGGGGGCGGGGGCGCGAGCCCCTGCCGTGTGAATGAGGTCAGCGGAAGTCGCAGCTCCCGCCAGTGCAACCGGAGGGGACGGTGATCCGCGGCTCGCCAGCGAAGACGGTCTCGAAGTACTCGAACATCTGCTGGCGCGCGGCCTCGCCGCCAGGGCCGCTCTCGGCGGCGAAGCCGTGCACCGCGTAGGCGTCGTCGCCGGGGACCCAGTACTGGGTGATGGCGCTCTGACCGACGGCTTCGTCGGTAGAGGTGACGCCCTCGATGGGCACCAGGGTCGCGCCGACCATCACGGCGCCGACGGAGATGGCCACCATCTCCGAGCCGGGGTTCGGTAGCACGGGGTCGCCGATGCTCTCCTGGACGAGGAAGTAGGGGTCCTTGGCGCGGAGCTTGTCGATCCACGCGGCGCCGTCGATGTCGTCCCAGTTGCCCTGGCTCATGCTGAGGGCGTGGAGGAAGCCGAGGTTGCCGCCGTAGCTGCTCCGGAGCAGGCCCTCCACGACGCCGTAGACGACCGACAGGGGCACGAAGTGGGTCCAGCCGGCGCCCGGTACGTTCAGCAGCCCGGCGCGCATCTCCGGGTCGGCGCTCGCGTAGACAAGGCCCAGCGATCCGCCCAGCGATCCGCCCGCCCACACGGGGATGCTGCCGTCGGGGCGGCGGCCGGCGAGGGGGTTCGGGGTGGTGTTCAGCATGGGATCGGCGAGCGCGTCGCCGAGGACGCCGCTCATGGCCTCCTGGACGGCGGCGGCGTCGGCGAGCGACTGCATCAGCCGCGCGGTGGAGAGGTGGGTCCCCTCCGCCATGCTCACGAAGCCGGCGAAGGTGTCGATGAGGTCGTCCCCGGTCCACCCTCGGAACTGGATGCCGACCTTGGCGAGGCCGCTCGCGGTGACCTCTGCGTCGAAGGAGTCGTCGCTGTAGGAGCCGCCCATGCCGTGGCCGTACATCAGGAAGCGGTAGTCGCCCGTGCCTGCGGGGAGGGAGACGCGGAAGGGGGCTTCGCCCTTGCCCTGAGCGATGGGCAGGCCGGCGTCGCTGAGGGTGAGGCCCGCGTCGCCGCTGAACGTCGGCAGGCCGACGAGGCGTCCCTCGACGACGGCGGCGATGGTGCCGTCCGCGGGGACATCGACCACGTCGAAGGTCACCTCGACGTCTCCCGAGCGTACGGCTTCGCGCGCCTCCTCTTGCATCGCGAGGAGCCGGCGGGTCGCGTCGTCGGAGGAGCGGGTGGTGAAGTCCCAGGCGCGGACCACGCGGGTGGGGTCGATGCCGGCGCGCCCGAGGACGTCGCGGGTGGGGGCGTGGTAGCCGAGCAGGTCGGCCTCTTCCTGCGAGGCGGGCGCCTCGCGATCGAGCGCGAGGAGGGTCTGGCGCGTGGGCTGGAGCGCGCCGCCGCTGGTGGAGCGGAGCGCGTCGGTCACGACGGCGACGTAGTCGGCGTCCGGCTCCAGGGGGCGCAGGGGGTAGGCGACGATCATGGAGCGGTCGGGGAGGTCGGGGTCGGCGTGGGCGACGATGCGCAGGGGGACGGGCTCGCCGTAAGCGGGGTGATCGTGCTGTGCAAGGATGAGACGGACCACGCCCTCGGTGGGAGACGCCTCGGGCAGGGCGGCGAGCCCCGCCTGGAAGCCGACCACGAGGGGCGTGAGGCGAGAGAAGCCGTCAGCCCGGTTGAACGAGGCGGGGTCGTCCTCGGCGTGATAGAGGGCGCTCGCGTCGACGTGCACGCGGAGGCCCGTGGGCGAGGCGGTGTCGACCTGGCTGAACGTGCTCGAAGGCCAGGGCATCAGGCAATGCAGGTCCTCGGTGTCGCCGCAGCGCGCGGTCAGGGGGGTGCGATCCCCGGCGGCGCGGTTCGGCGCGGTGAACTCGGGGGCGTCGTCGCCGCCGCAACCCGGGATGGCTGCCAGGGCGAAGGCGGCGAGGAGGGCATGGGAGGCGCGGGGGAGGCGGGGCAGCATGGGGTGGATCCCGTGTACCACCCCGGCGGTGACGCGCGAAGAGGGCGTCAGCGCCGGGCGAGGGCGGGGAGGTTGCCCCAGCGGTCGTCGCCTTCGACGACCCAGGCGAAGGCGCGCCGCACCTGGTCTTCCATGACGCCGCCGTAGCTGTGGCCAGCGCCCTCGACATCGAGGACGCGCGCGGTGACCCCGGCGGCTTCGAGGAGCTTCGAGGCGTGGGTCGCCTTGGTGACGCAGGAGGGGCCGCCGCAGGCGAAGAGCGCGCGCTCGCCGCCGCGATCCTTGAAGAGCCGGGCGGCGAGCGCGCTCCATTCGCGGTAGCCGCCGTAGCCACCCTCGATGAGCACGGCGCGCGAGAAGCGGGCCGGGCCCTCGAAGAGCACGGGGACGCCCTGGATGGCTCCCTGCGAGAAGCCCGTGTAGACGGGTGCCTCCAGGTCGAGGTGCTCGGGGAACCGCGCTTCGAGGGCGGCAAGGGCGGCGGCGATCTCGCGGCCGAGGTGGTGGTGATCCCGGTAGAAGTAGCCCGTGTAGGGGCCGGGCTCTCCCGCGCCCATGGCGGTGCCGCGCGGGCAGAGCACGAAGCCCCGATCCTGGATGGTGTTGCGCCAGATGGTGCAATGCGGCTCGGCGCGATCGCCGGCGCCGTGGGTGGCGACGATGACCGGGCGCGGGGAGGTGGCACGGCGCGGGACGGAGACGACCGCGGGGTGGTGGCCAGGGACGTCGATCTCGATGAGCGGCTCCTCGTCGAGCGCGGGGAGCGCGCCACGCGGTGCGGGGACGCCGGGGTCCTCCGGTTCCACGCGTGACTCGAAGGTCGGCGTTCGGGCAGAGGCTCCGGAGGAAGCGCGCGCGCCGGACGCGGGGCTGCTGGCGGCGTTCCATGCGGACGAGCCTGTTCGAACATCGTGCCCGTCGGCGCTCCGACCGGGTGTCGTCGACGCACAGTGGACAGCACCGAGCGCGACGCAACCGAGCGCGATCAGGCCGAAGGGATGTGCTTTGGCTGCATGCATTCTGTTCACGCTGCGCCTCCGTCAGGGGGCTCCAGCAATGGCGATGCCGCGGGCGGTTGCGGGCCCGACGCCGCTCCTCCTTGCTTGCTTGCACCGACCGGGTCGCCCGTCGCACGGTGAGGGCCATGGACTTCGACGGCGCGGGCTGGGTGGTTGGGCGGGTGGATCTCATGCCCGTGGCCGAGGCGTGGTCCGTGCTCTCCCCCGACCCCGAGGCGCGCGTGGACGAGGCGCGCTGGGCTCACGTGGCCACGGCGTTCTTCCGCGTGGATCTCGGCGTGGTGCAGAAGAAGTCCTACGCGTCGGGGGCGACGCCCCTCGCGGACGCGCTGGAGGTGGACGTCGGTTGGCGCGGGGGCGCGACGACGCGGGTCCGCATGGTCACGGTGCCGTTCGACAGGGCAGACGCCGTGCGCGCGGCGGCAGCGCGCAGCGTGGCGGCCATCGGTGGCGCCGGGATGGATGCGCTCGTGGCGCGGGCGAAGCGGGTGTGGCAGGTGCGCGCCGCCGTGGAGGAGGGCGGTGATGCGCGCGCTCCCCTCGCGCTCGCGGCGGTGCTCGCTGCCGCGCTGCAGGCGCCCATCGTGCCGCCAGACGAGGTGGCCATCTTCGGGGTGAAGGGCGCGCGCGAGAGGCTGGAGGCGCGAGGTCTCCGGGCGTGAGTGACGCCTCCGCAGCGCGGCGGATCCCGCTGGCGCCTGGAACGCAGGCGGGACGTCCTGGCGACGCGCAATCAGACGTGCACGGTTGAACAACTACCGTGGTGACGTCGCCGAACCGATTACGGACAGCATTCGGTTGGACAAGTACCGCGGCAACGTCCGGTGCTGGTCGTTAACAAATTCTCACTATGGTTCGTGTTGCACTGGTGGTGCGGTGGAGGTAAGTCGATGTGCCATGCGCAACCCGTCTCTCCTCCTGTTCACCACACTCACCGCGGCCCTCCTTTCTGCATGCACTGCCGATGTCGATGGCCCCGAGGACCTCGGCGATGAGGCCGCGCACGAGGAAGATTCCGACGCCATTGTCGGCGGGACGAACCAGAACATCACCAGCCATCCCTGGCAGATCTCCTTGCAGTCCTCCTCGGGAGGCCATTTCTGCGGCGGCTCGATACTCAATGCGAGCTGGATCCTGACGGCCCAGCACTGCATCGCGACGGGCAATGCCTTCGAGGTCTCGGCTCCCGGGACGATGCGCATCGCGGCGGGCAGCTCCACCCTGAGCGGGATGAGCACCAGCGGCCAGATCCGGCAAATTGAGCAGGTGATTCCTTATCCGGGGTACGTGGACACGGATGAAGGCAAAGACGTCGCGCTCATCAAGCTTTCGACCCCGCTCACCCTCAACACCACCACCGTGAAAGCGATTGCGCTCGCGACCGCGGCCGACGCCTCGGCAGGGCTGCTCAACGTCGGGGTGACGGCCAACGTGAGCGGCTGGGGGACGCTGTCGTCGGGTGGATCGTCGCCGAACACCCTGCAGGCGGTGAACGTGCCGATCGTCTCCAATGCGACGGCCGGCAGCCTGTACGGGATGACCATCAGCAGCGATCAGCTCCCCGCGGGTGACACGGTGAACGGCGGCGAGGATTCGTGCCAGGGCGACAGCGGTGGGCCGCTGACCGTGGCCAAGGGCTCGGGCAGGATCCTCGCGGGCGTGGTGAGCTGGGGGAACGGCTGCGCCGACAAGCGGTGGCCGGGCCTCTACGCGCGGGTCACCTCGTTCCAGTCGTGGATCACCGACGTCATCGGGAGCCCCTTCACGCTCGCGGTGAACCAGGCCAACCAGGCCGGAAGCTCGGGGACCTGGAAGCACTTCACGGTGACCGTTCCCGCCGGGGCCCAGGGGCTCGCGGCGTACGTGACGAACGGCACGAGCGCGAGCGGCGACGTCGACCTCTACGTGCGCCAGGGCTCGCAGCCCACGACGAGCAGCTACGCCTGCACGGGCCAGAACAACGGGCATTACGAGGCGTGCGTGATCCCCACGCCCGCTGCCGGCACCTGGTACGTCTCGCTGCGGGGCTACAACACCTACAAGGGTGCGAGCCTCACCGCGTACACCTTCCAGTGAGCTGCACGGCGATCGCGCTCACCGCAATCGCAAGGAACGCGACCGCGCTCACCCTGACGGCGTAGGCTGGCCTGCAGAGCGACCTGCACCTGCGCCGTTCATCTTCACGCTAAAAAGACACTCCGCTGCGGTATCATGGGGGGATGCCCTACCCCCTGCTACCCCGGGAGGTTCGGGAGCTGCTGGATGCGCTTCCCGAGCCCGTGGCCCTGCTCGATGCAGGGTTGACCATTCAGTACCTCAACGAGGCCTGGCGGCAGGTGACGCCCGCGGAAGAGCGCGAGGCGGAGGATGGCTATGCGGAAGGGCGCGCGTTCGGGGGGTGCAGGAGCCGGAGGCTGGGGCGGGGTGAGGACGATACAGGCCTGCTGAAGGCAGGGCTGCACGGGCAGCGGGGTGAGCGACGGGGGCGGGTGGAGGAAGCCGACGACGAGCGGTGGGTGCTGACCCAGGTGGCCCCCTGGCTGCAGGGAGACGGGGCGGGGCTCGTCGTCACGAAGCGGGACGTGACCGTGGAGCACGTGGGGGCGCGGGCGTCGGAGCGCTACCACGAGGTCCTCAAGTCCGTGGGCTTCGCTGCCTCGCAGTTCCTCGGGGGCGGCGTCTGGGAGGAGCGGGTCGCCCGGGCGCTCGGGCGGTTCGGCGAGGCCACCGACGTCAGCCGGGTGTACGTCTTCGATGCGCGGCTCTCGGCAGAGGGGGGGTGGATCTGCAGCCAGAAGTACGAGTGGTGCGCGCCAGGCGTGAAGCCGGAGATCGACAACCCCGACCTGCAGGACATGCCCTTCGAGGCCCTGGGGCTGGGGCGGTGGGTGGAGCACCTCTCGCGCGATGAGGCCGTCTACGGGCTGGTGCGCGAGTTTCCAGAGGGCGAGCGGGCCGTCCTGGAGCCGCAGGAGATCGTCTCGCTCGCGGTGGTGCCCATCTTCGCCGAGGGCTCCTGGTGGGGGTTCATCGGGTTCGATGAGTGCCGGGTGCCGCGCGCGTGGTCGGAGGCGGAGATCGAGGCGCTGCGGGCAGGTGCCGGGCTGCTCGGCGCCGCCCTCCACAACGAGCGCGCCCAGGCGCTGGTGCAGGAGCACCTGGCACAAGACGAGGTGATCCGGGTGCAGAAGGAGGCGCTGCGCGCGCTGGAGGCGCCGGTGATCCCGGTCCACGAGCAGGTGGTGGTGATGCCGCTCGTGGGGAGCCTGGACGCGGACCGGATCGGGCGGGTGATGGAGGCGCTCCTCGAAGGGATCTCCACCCGGCAGCCGCGGGTGGCCATCCTCGACATGACGGGCGTCCGGCGCCTCGATGAGCGGGGTGCCGAGGGGCTCGCGCGGACCACGAAGGCGGCGCGGCTCCTGGGGGTGGAGGTGATGCTGACGGGGATCGGTCCGGAGGTGGCGCGGGCGCTCACGGACCGCGAGACGAGCCTCGGGGGGATCGCGACCAGCCTGCACCTGCAGGCGGGGATCGCGAAGGCGCTGGGTGGGGGAGCGCGCTGGTGAGGCGCGACGTGCGACGTGCGACGTGCGACGTGCGACGTGCGACGTGCGACGTGCGACGTGCGACGTGCGACGTGCGACGTGCGACGTGCGACGTCAGGCGAGGTCAGAAGCTGCCGCGGACGAGGATCGAGCCAGGTCCTGCGGCCACGCTGAGCGGCGTGCCACGTCGCCGGGGCGGTGACGTGGTCGAGGTGGTCGAGGTGGTCGAGGTGGGCGGCTGGTCGAAGGGCTGGATCACGAGGAGGGTCACGCCCGCTGCCGCGAGCACGCCGCCCACCACGAAGCCCACCGTGGACACGGTGCCCAGGGTGCGGGCGTCGTCGCCGATGGGCTGCTCGGCAGGAGAACATTGCCGGTCGGGGCAGAGCCGATCGAGCTCGCTGACCCTGGACAGCGACATGGCCCCTGTGACGGTGCCGATGCCGAGGCCGACAGCCCCGAGGCCGAGGACCACGGCTCCGGGCACCTTGCCGAGCGAGGTGCGGGTAGACTGGAGTTCCACCAGCACCTGCTGGTTCTTGCCTTCGGTGACCTCGACCTCGCGCTCGAAGGGGGCCACGGTCGGCGCGGTGACGCGGAGGTGGTGTGTGCCGGGGTCGACGTGGGCGCGGCTGCCGCGCGGCCCAGCTTCAAGCCGGTCGCCGTCCAGGAAGACCTCGGCGGTGGCGCCCTCGGGCACCCCACGGATGTCGACGCTGATCTCCGGGATGCGCGCTTTCAGGGAGGAGAGCTCGTCACGCGCCGCTTCCTGGGCGCTGGTGAAGGCCTTCGGGGCGTCCTTGCCCAGCTCGTCTTCGAGCACGCGCTTGTAGGAGCGCTCGGCGCTCAGGAGCTTTCCGAGCTTGCTCTCGGCGCGCGCGATGAAGAGCCAGTGGGTGGGGGCGTGGAAGTTCTCCTCCGCCTGCTTGAACATCTCGATGGCGGCCGCGTAGTCCCCTGCCTCGAAGCGCTCGACGCCGCGCTGCCCGAAGGTGCGCGCCGTCTCGCGTGCTTGCCGGTCCTCACCCGGGGGGCCCGGTGCTGCGGTGGCAGGAGGACCGACCAGCACCAGCGCGAGCACGGTCACGGCGGCGAGAAGCCCGCGGGTGAGGGGTCGCTCTTTCGTCATCGCCAGGGTGGATCAATACCCCAGGTCGACTTTCCCGGACGCCTTCTTCGTGGTCCCCGAGGGGCGCTTCCAGTCCTGGCGCGGGGTGTTGCCAGGGCGCGGGGTGCTGGAATCGGTCGGGGCGGGTGTCTCGGCGGGCGTGGTGGCCTCCACCCCCGACGTGGGCGCGGAGGTCGGCGCCGTCGCCGGGGAGGGCTCGGAGGGTTCGGCGGTGCCGACGCTGCCCTGCGCCGAACCGGGTGGCACCACGTTCTCGGCTCCGGGACGGTCCGTGTCGCCGGCTGCGGAAGGCGCGCTGGAGGGAGCTGGCGTTGCTTCGGCCGCGCCCTCTTGCCTCTCGTCGGACCCGCTCGTGAGGATCACCACGAGCACCAGCAAGGTCATCACCACCGCGGCGACGACCGCTCCGGTGGCCACATGGCGGCGCGTGTTCGGCGGAAGCGCCTGAAAGGGCTGGAGCAGCGCCGACACGGGGCCACCCGGCGCGGCAGCTTCCGGAGCCTTGAGGGGAGCCCCTGGAGACGGGGGATGGTAGCCCTCGGGCAGCGGCAAGGTGTCAGCCCGGCGCATCGGCCCCGCCGCGCTGGACACCGGCCCACCCAGGCCTCCCGCCTGGTACAGGGCGACATCGGCATCGGGTCCCAGCGCGGGGAGTGGAGCCTCGACGGCAGAGGGGAGCACCGGCGCGCTGGAACGCGGGTTCGAGGGGGAGGAATGGGGCTGAGGCGTCGAGGAGGGGGCGTGCGGCCGAGGCGTCGAGGAGGGGGCGTGTGGCAGAGGGGTGGACTGGGACGGCGCGCCCGACGGGCCCGCTGCGCTTGCTCGAAGAAGGCCAGCGTCGCCTTCGGCGCTCGGCACCGCAGCGCCCGCGGCGAGGGCGTGGGTCACCGCGTCCTCGACCTCGGCGCGCGCATGGAGGAGGACCGCCGCTGACATCGGCCTGCTCGGCGCTCCGGACTGGGGCTCACCCGCAGGGAGCATGCAGTCCGGGGGCATGGATGCGCTCGGTGAGAACCCGGGGGTGTCGACGGCTCCGCCTGCCGCGCTGGCGCGGGCGATCGCGGCGAACTCGGCGGCCATCTCGAGTGCGCTCTGGAACCGCTGCTCCGGGTCCTGCTGGAACGCACGGAGGAAGAACGCATCGAGTTCCGGGGGCAAGCCTGGCAGGATCTGCGAGGCCACGGGCGCTGGCTCGATGCACACCTTGATGATCAGCTCCGCGATGGAGTCGGCGGTGAAGGGCTTGAGGCCGGTGACCGCACGGAAGGTGATCACGCCGAGTGACCAGAGATCGCTCCGGTGGTCCACGGTGCGGTGGCCACGGGCCTGCTCCGGGCTCATGAAGGTCGGCGAGCCGAGCAGGGTGCCGGTCTGCGTGGCGTGGCCGAGGGCGTTCCAGCGCACCTTGGCGACGCCGAAGTCGAGCAGCTTCACGGTCTCCTCGTCGTCGACGGTGGAGATGAAGATGTTGGTCGGCTTGAGATCGCGGTGGACGATGCCGCTCTCGTGCGCGCGCCGCAGCCCCTTGGCGGCCTGGGTGAGGAGCGGCTCGAACTCCGCGGGCGTCATCCTCCCGAGCCTCCGCAGGCGGCCTCCGAGGTCCTCGCCTTCGAGGAGCTCCATCACGATGTAGGGTGCGTCGTGCTCGTCGACCCCATGGTCGAGGACCTGGACCACGTGCGGTGACCGGATCTGCGCCGCGGCCCGAGCTTCACGCTCGAAGCGCTGGCGCGCCTCGGGCTCCTCGGTAGCGCTGGCTTCCATGAACTTGATCGCCACCGGCATGTCGAGGCGCAGGTGCCGGCCGCTCCAGACGGTCCCCATGCTGCCGCGGCCGACGAGCCGTTCGAGCCGAAACTTCCCGGCGATGATGTCCCCTGCAGCGCTCAACCTTCGGCTCCGAGGAGGCGCTGCTCCTCACGGTCATGACGCCCGTCCCCGCGCGCCTGCAACACGCGCAAAGCAGCCATCGGGCCGGGCGCGGTGGGGGTGGGTGGCCGGAACGTCATCTCGTGAGAGCCCAGGAATCAGGGTGCGGTCGCATCGTAACACGAGGTTCCCGGGCCCTGCAGCCGCCCTCGTGGAAAGCAACGGCCGCGGAACACGGAGAGAAAGCGGCAGAACATGGGAGAAGGCGGAAGAGCGCGGCAATGTGCGGCCGCGGCCCGGATGACCTCGTCTCCCCCGACGCCTGCCGCGTGATGCCTGCGGCGCGCCGCGCCTCGGTTTTGGGCTAACGTGCGCCCCCGTGCGCTCCAGGTTCCCGCTCGTGGCGGCGTTGTTTCTGGTGTCGGGCGCGACTGGCCTGCTCTACGAGGTCGCGTTCTCCAAGCTCCTTGGCTACGTCTTCGGCGCGACCGCCTATGCCGTGAGCACGGTACTCGCGGCCTTCATGGGCGGCCTCGCGCTCGGCGCTCACCTCGGCGGCCGACGCGCCGCCCGTCTCCAGCGACCTCTCGTCACGTACGGGGTCCTGGAGATCACGGTGGGCATCGTCTGCGCGCTCTCGCCGTTCGCCTTCGACGCCCTCACGTCCATCTACGTGCACGTGGCGCGGGCGTTCCCCGGGTCGCTCGCGGTGCTGACCGTGGTCCGAGCCGGGTTGACGGGTCTGGTGGTGGTGATCCCGACCATGGGCATGGGGGCGACGCTGCCCGTCCTGTCCCGGATCATCGCCACGGCCTCGGCAGAGGCCCCTGCCGTCAGCGCTGCGCCCGGTGCGGCCCGGCGCCTCGCCGCGCTCTACGCGATCAACACCGCGGGGGGAGCGATGGGAGCGCTGTCGGGCGCTTACATGGTGCTCCCCGCCCTCGGGATCCGGGGCACCGTGTGGGCGGCAGCGATCGCCAACGTGGTGGTGGGTGCGGTGGCCATCGCGGCGGGCACCCGGGGAGCGTCGCCGCGCCCCGAGGAGGCGTCGCGCAGCGCCGCAGCCGCGTCCTCGGCGTCCCCGTCCGAGCCTCCTCGGGAGACGAGCGCCGCGCACGCAGCCGACGAGACGAAAGCCTCCTCGCGACAGCCCCGGGAGACAGCGCGAACCCAGCAGGTCCTCGCGGTCCTCGCCTTCGCGTCCGGCTTCCTGGTCTTCGCCGCCGAGGTGGTCGAGACCCACCTGCTCGCGCTGCTCATCGGCAACAGCGCGTACGCCTTCGGTCTGATGCTCGCGGTGTTCCTGGTGTGCCTCGCCCTCGGCGCCGCGCGCGCTCCCGGCTTCGCGCGCCGTCACGGTCCAGCCGCGCTCTGGCGGGGCCTCGCCGCGGCGGCGCTGACGCTCGCGGTGACCTTGCCGCTCTGGGAGTTGCTCCCCCTCTTCTTCGCCTTCGCCGGCAAGCACGTACACTCGTGGGCTGGCCGCGAGGTGGTGCGCGCCGTCGCGGCCTTCGCGATCCTCGCGCTCCCGACGCTGTACATGGGCACCACGTTCCCGCTCCTGCTCCAGCGCGTCGCGGGCCGCGCCGACGTGGCGGCGCGCGTCGGGGTGCTCACCTCGGTGAACACCCTGGGGACCATCGCTGGCTCCATCGGTACCGGCTACGCAATCCTGCCGGCGCTCGGCTCCCAGCGGGCGCTCGGCGTCGTCGCCGCGGGCTTCGGCCTGGCTGCCGCAGCGGCGGCGGTCGCCGTGGGCAACGACGCCGAGGCGCGGCGTGAGCGCACGCGCGCGATCATCGTCGCAGCGGCGGCGGCGGTCCTCGCGCTGCTCCAGCCGCGGTGGGATCTCGCGCGGCTCACCAGCGGCGCCAATGTGTACTTCGTGATGGGGCCTCCGCCGGATCGGATCGACTTCGTGCACGAGGACGTGCACGGAGGTGTGACCACCGTCGTCCGGCGCGCTGGCATCACCACCATGTACACGAACGGGAAGTTCCAGGGCGACGATGGACCGGAGATGGCCGCGCAGCGGCGCTTCGCCCACTTCCCTTCGCTCTTCGTCGAGGAGAGCCGTCGGGCCCTGGTGATCGGCCTCGGCACGGGCACCACCGTGGGGACCCTCGCGGCGTACCCGTGGCAGCGCCTCGACGTGGCCGAGATCTCTCCGGCAATCGTGGAGGCAGCCCGCATCTACTTCTCCGGTCCGAGCCGAGGCGCCCTCGACGATCCGCGGGTGCGCCTGTCGCTCAACGACGGCAGGAACGAGCTGCTCGTTGCCACCGAGCCCTACGATCTCGTCACGATGGAGGTGACGAGCATCTGGTTCGCGGGCGCGGCCACCCTCTACAGCCAGGAGTTCTACGAGCTGGTCCGCTCACGGCTCTCCGAGCGGGGCATCCTCCAGCAGTGGGTGCAGCTCCACCACATCAGGCCGCGGGAGCTGGCGACGGTGATCCGCACGCTGCGCTCCGTCTTTCCGCACGTCGCGCTCTTCGCGGGAGGTGGTCAGGGCATCCTCGTCGCCAGCGCGGCGCCGCTCGTGGCCTCGGAGGGGCGCCTCACTGCCCTCGAAGCGCGCCCGGAGCTGCGTGAGACGCTGGAGGGCCGGAGGCTCGCCGATCTGCTCGGCGAGATGCTCACCTCCGATGCCGAGCTGGATCGCCTCGTCGCCGACGTCGCTGCGGAGAGCGGTCCCGTCATCTCGACCGACGACAATCTCTATCTCGAGTACGCGACGCCCAAGGGCAACGTCCTCGACTACCCCACGTCGTTGCGGTCGACCCTGGATCTGCTCGAACGCTACCGCACTCCGGATCCCAGGGCGCGGCACCTCGCGCCTTGAGGGGAGGCGCGCGTCAGCCCCCGCCGCCGGACGGCTGCGCTTTGCCCTGCTGCCCTGCGGGGGGCGCCTGGTTGACAGGCTCGCTCGTGGGCGAAGGCGCGATGTTCTCGGGCGCCGCGCGCTTCTTGATGTCCTGCTCCCGCTTCTTGCGGTCGTACTCCTTCACCTCGTTGCCCGTCGCCTTGTACTGGGGAGGAGGCGGCGGCAGGCGCTTCATCAGCGCCTCGGCAGCGCGCTTCTTCCTCTCTTCCGTGCTCAGCACGTCGAGCGCGAAGCCCCCTGCATAGGGGTCCCTCCCCAGGAAGGGCCGGCCGTTCACCTCGGCGACGTGGAACTCGACCCGACGGTTGTCGCTCCGGCCAGCCTCGAACTCGTTGGGAGCGAGCGGCTTCTCTTCCCCGAAACCCACCGCGATGAGGCGGACCGGATCGACCCCCTGGTCCACCAGCCAGTTGGCCACCGCGAGCGCGCGCTCGGCGCTCAGCTCCAGGTTCTTGTCCTCGGCGGCGCGCGCGTCGGTGTGCCCCTCGATCCGGAGACGGCTCACCTCGGGGTGATCGCCCATGAACTGGAGCAGCGTTTTCAGCACCTTGTCGCTGCCAGGCCGGATGATGGCCCTGCCGGTGTCGAAGACGATCTTGCCCTCGATGAAGATCTGCGCCTCGCCGCTCTGCTCCGACCAGGGCTTCTCCGGGTACCAGCGCGGCAGGCCGGCCTGGTTTTGCTCCGTGGGCAGCTTTCGCGGCGGTAGCCGGTTGTCCCAGCAGCCCAGCGTGAGCGAAGCCCCGGCGAGCAGGGCCGCCGCGACGCTCAACTGCCTCGAAACCCGCGGGAAGTGCCCCCGGTTCACCCCGGACGCGCCCAGGGTATCGACAGCATCCCGCTTCTTGGTCCGATCCATGACCGCCCCAGCGTGTCAGAACCCGACCAGCGACCGCAAGTAACTCGCCAGGGTTCCGACCCCTGAAACCTCGGGAAGCGCACCGGCGCAGGCCGCCCTGACCGCCCGGGCGGCGGCCAGGCGGCGGCCAGCGGTCCCCCCGAACCGGCGTCGGGCGCCATGAACCCGCGGCCGCCGCGTGGTAGGAAGAAACCGTCATGGCCGCGACCAACCCCGATCCGGGCACCTCCATCGAGCCCAAGCTGGACCAGCTCCGCGCCCGCCTGCGCGACCTCGACTCGGTCCTCGTCTGCTACTCCGGCGGCGTTGACAGTGCCTTCGT
The DNA here is from genome assembly GCF_000601485.1 of Chondromyces apiculatus DSM 436. Lineage (GTDB taxonomy): Bacteria > Myxococcota_A > Polyangia > Polyangiales > Polyangiaceae > Chondromyces > Chondromyces apiculatus. The sequence goes on along the minus strand of NZ_ASRX01000002.1, from coordinate 148,561 downwards.
GCTCGCGGTAGCCCACCAGGAGCTCGGCCCGCGCGCCGTCGGCATGACCGCGGTCTCGCCGAGCCTCGCGCCCTCCGAGAAAGAGGAGGCAGCCTCGATCGCCCGGCTCATCGGCGCCGACCACCGGCTCGTGGAGTCCCACGAGATCGACGACCCCAGCTACGTCGCCAACAACCCCGACCGCTGCTTCCACTGCAAGAGCGAGCTGTACCGCATCGCGGTGTACAAACAGCGCGAGTGGGGCATCGCCGCCATCGTGAACGGCACCAACGTCGACGACCTCGGCGATTACCGGCCCGGTCTCGACGCCGCGAGAGAAGCCGGGGTGCTCAGCCCTCTCGTGGAACTCGGCTTCACGAAGGCAGACGTCCGCGCCGGCGCCTCGGCGGTGGGCCTGCCCATCTGGGACAAACCTGCAGCCGCGTGCCTGTCGAGCCGCATCCCCTACGGCACCAGCGTCACCCGCGAGCGCCTCGCCAGGATCGGCGGCTTCGAAGCCGACCTGCGCACCCTCGGCTTCCGGCAGGTCCGCGTTCGCTTTCACGACGATCTCGCCCGCATCGAGCTGGACCTCGCCGACCTCACCCGCGCCGCTGGCACCGAGATGCGCGCGGAGATCGTCGCGGCTGGCAAGCGCCACGGCTTCCGCTACGTCACCCTGGACCTCGGGGGCTACCGCACCGGGAGCCACAACGAGGTGCTCGTGGGCCGCGCGTTGCGGGTCGTGAGCTGAAGGCGTGGGTCGCTTCGACGACCGCGCCACGAGGCCGAGCCGCGGCCCCGCCGACATCCTTCGCTGGAAGGTCGTCGACGCCCTCGCCGGCAAGAACCGCCGCGATCCAGGGGGGTTCCTCACCCCGACGCGCCCCTGGTCGCGCGACCTCGTCGCGAGCGACGCGCCCTCCCTCACCTGGATCGGCCACGCCTCTTTCCTGCTCTCCATGGGGGGTACGCGCGTGCTCCTCGATCCCGTCTGGCGCGATGCCCCCGGCCCGCTGAAGCGCCTCGTACCGCCCGGCATCCCGCTCGCCGAGCTGCCCTCCATCGACGCGGTGCTCCTCACCCACAACCACCGCGACCACCTCGACACCTGGACCCTGCAGCGTCTCGGCAACCACCCCGTGTACGTCGCCCCGCTCGGTCACGCCGCCGTGCTGAGGAGCATCGGCGCGGACAAGGTCGTCGAGCTCGACTGGTGGGAGAGCACCCGGGTCGGTGAGCTGGAGATCACCCTCGTCCCGGCGCGCCACTGGTCCATGCGGGTCCCCTGGGATCGCAACGAAGCCCTGTGGGGCGGCTACCTGATCCGCGGCCCCGAGGGCACCGCCTACCACTCGGGCGACACCGGCTTCTTCGACGACTTCGCGCGGATCGGCGAGCACGCCGGCACCATCGACTGGGCCATGCTTCCCATCGGCGCTTACGAGCCTCGCTGGTTCATGGAACCGCAGCACATGAACCCCGCCGACGCCCTGGAAGCCTACCGCCTCCTCCGGGCGCGCACCTTCGTGGCCATGCACTGGGGGACGTTCCGCCTCACCGACGAGCCCACCGGCGAGCCGCCCGAGCGCACCCGCGCCTTGTGGACCGAGCACGGACTCCCCGAGGAGGCGCTGTGGATCCTCGACGTCGGCGAGACCCGCAAGCTCGAACGCTGACCGGCGCCCCCCCCGAGGGACCCGTGCACGCGGGGCGACCCCGGGCGATCCCCGGCAGTACGCCGTTGACGACGCACAGCAGCAGGAATACTTCGTATACGTAAGATCAACACGCGTCAGATGCGTGGATCAACACGCGAGGAGCTGATGGCGAACGAGCTGCGTTTCGACGGTAGGGTCGCGATCGTCACCGGCGCGGGGGGCGGACTGGGGCGTGCGCACGCGCTGCTCCTCGCCAGCCGCGGCGCCAAGGTCGTGGTCAACGACCTCGGCGGCAGCATGCACGGCGGGGGCAAGAACTCCGCCGCTGCCGACCGCGTCGTCGAGGAGATCAAGGCCGCAGGAGGCGAGGCCGCCGCGAACTACGACTCGGTCGAGGAGGGGGGCCGCATCGTCCAGGCAGCCCTCGACCACTTCGGCCGCATCGACATCGTCATCAACAACGCGGGCATCCTCCGCGACGTCACCTTCCACAAGATGACGGAAGAAGACTGGGACCTCATCTACCGGGTCCACGTCCTCGGTGCTTTCCGCGTCACCCATGCGGCATGGCCGCACCTCAGGGACCAGGGCTACGGCCGCATCATCATGACGGCCTCCGCCGCTGGTATTTACGGCAACTTCGGGCAGTCCAACTACGGCATGGCCAAGCTCGGGCTGGTCGGCTTCGCGAACACGCTCGCCCTCGAAGGCCAGAAGCGCAACGTCCTCGTCAACACCATTGCTCCCCTCGCGGGCTCGCGCCTCACCGAGACGGTCCTCCCCAAGGAGATGATCGAGGCCCTCAAGCCGGAGTTCGTGAGCCCCCTCTGCGCGTACCTCGTGCACGAGAGCTCCACCGAGAATGGCGGCCTCTTCGAGGTCGGCGGCGGCTTCTTCGCCAAGCTTCGCTGGGAGCGCACCGAGGGCACCACGCTCCGCCTGGGCCGCCCCTTCACGCTGGAGCAGATCGCCTCGCGCTGGGACGAGATCACGAGCTTCGAGAAGTCGACGCACCCCCCCACCATCACCGCCTCCATGCAGCCGGTGATGAACAACCTCGAAGCAGGCCCGAGCAAGGGCGGCAACGACCTGATCGACGTCGATCTCGCCCTCGGCTACGAGTACCCGAGCCTCACGTCGAGCTACGACGAGCGAGACCTCTCTCTCTATGCCCTCGGGGTCGGCGCCGCCGCGGATCCGCTCGACGACAAGGACCTCCGCTACGTCTACGAGCTGCACCGGGACGGCTTCCTGGCGCTGCCCACCTTCGGTGTCATCCCCGCTATGGGCGCGCTCGTCGAGCAGTACAAGCAGGGCACCAAGGCCCCCGGCCTGAACTACGGCTTCGAGCGCATCCTGCACGGTGAGCAGTACACCGAGATCCGGCGCCCCCTGCCCCCGCACGCGAAGCTCACCCACCGCATGCGGGTGAAGGAGATCTTCGACAAGGGCAAGAACGCGGTGGTGATCACCGAGGTGCGCAGCACCGACGAGACGGGCGAGGAGCTGCTCTACAACGAGTACGCCTCCGTGGTCCGCGGGGCTGGTGGCTGGGGCGGCGGGCGCGGCCCGAGCGCCGAGGTCAACACGCCCCCCGAGCGCGCCCCCGACGCCACCATCACCGAGAAGATCGGGCCGAACCAGGCCCTCCTCTACCGCCTGTCCGGCGACGTGAACCCGCTCCACGCGGACCCGAGCTTCGCCGAGAACTTCGGCTTCCCGAGGCCCATCCTGCATGGCCTCTGCACCTTCGGCTACGCGGCCCGGCACGTGCTCCGCGCTCTCGACATCGACCCGCGGCTCTTCAAGAGCATCAAGGTCCGCTTCTCCGACAGCGTCTTCCCCGGCGAGACCCTGATCACCGAGATGTGGAAGGAGTCGGCCACCAAGGTCGTCTTCCGCGCCAAGGTGCAGGAGCGCGACAAGGTGGTGCTCTCGGCCGCCGCCATCGAGCTCTACACGGAGATCCCGAAGCCCAAGGCGAAGGCCCAGGCCGTGTCCGCTGCCGCGGTGGTCCCCGCCGCGGCCCAGGGCGGGGGCAGCGAGGACGTGTTCATCGCCATCCACGACTATCTCGAGCACAACCCCGAGAGCGTCGCCAAGACCGCCACCGTCTTCCAGATCAAGCTCGCCAGCCCCGAGAGCACCTGGACGCTCGACTTCAAGAACGGCAAGGGCGCCGTCGTCCAGGGCACCACCGACGCCAAGCCCGACGTCACCCTGGAGCTGAGCGACGCCGACTTCATCGGCATGGCCACCGGCAAGCTCGATCCCATGAAGCTCTACTCCGGCGGCCAGCTCAAGATCTCGGGCAACATCATGGCCTCCCAGAAGCTCGGCTTCCTCAAGAAGATCGATCCCGAGCAGGCCAAGGCCGCCGTCGCCGCGCATCGCGCCAGGAAGGGCGGCGGCGCTGCAACCACGACCGGAGCTGCGGTGGTCCCTGCCGCAGCGCAAGGGGGAGGCAGCGAGGATGTGTTCATCGCCATCCGCGACTATCTCGAGCGCAACCCCGAGAGCGTCGCCAAGACCGCCACCGTCTTCCAGATCAAGCTCGCCAGCCCCGAGAGCACCTGGACGCTCGACTTCAAGAACGGCAAGGGCGCCGTCGCCCAGGGCACCACCGACGCCAAGCCCGACGTCACCCTGGAGCTGAGCGACGCCGACTTCATCGGCATGGCCACCGGCAAGCTCGATCCCATGAAGCTCTACTCCGGCGGCCAGCTCAAGATCTCGGGCAACATCATGGCCTCCCAGAAGCTCGGCTTCCTCAAGAAGATCGATCCCGAGCAGGCCAAGGCCGCCGTCGCCGCGCACCGTCAGAGGCAGGCGCAGTCCGGCGCGACGACGACCGCAGCACCGGCCGCGGCAGGCGCGCAGTCCGCTGCCCCCGCCGCCTCGACACAGGTGAAGGATGTCCTCGACCAGCTCCAGGGCGTGCTCGGCGGTCGGGCGAAGGACATCAACGCCATCGTGCAGCTAAAGCTCACCTCACCGGACCAGGCGTGGGTGCTCGACTTCGCCGAGGGGCGGGCCGAGCTGCGCCCCGGTGAGGCGAAGGACGCGGCGGCCACGCTGACCCTCGCTGGCGAGGAGCTGGTGGCGCTGGTGCGTGGTGAGTCTCCCCTGTCGTCGCTCTTCCAGCGTGGCAAGGTGAGGGTCGACGGAGACGTGCGCGTCGCCAAGCGGCTGGGCCTCCTCGAAGGTCTGCTCGCCGCGAACGCAGGGAAGCAGAGCTGAGGAGGATGTCATGGGTCGACGTGTGAACGTGATCGGCGTGGGGATGGTGAAGTTCCAGAAGCCCGGCGCCAGCGACGATTACAACGTGATGGCAGCCAACGCCGCCCGGACCGCCCTCAAGGACGCCGGCGTGGCCTACGAGGACATCGAGGAGGCCTACGCCGGTTACGTGTACGGCGACAGCACCTGCGGTCAGCGCGCCATCTACGAGGTGGGCCTGAGCGGCATTCCCATCGTCAACGTGAACAACAACTGCGCGACCGGCTCCACGGCGCTCTACCTGGCGCGCCAGGCCATCGAGGGAGGGCTCGCGGAGTGCGTGCTCGCCCTCGGCTTCGAGCAGATGGAGAAGGGAGCGCTCGCCTCCAAGTTCACCGACCGCACGAACCCCATGGACAAGCACGTGGGCGTGATGAACGACGTGCAGGGCTTCGGCGAGGCCCCGCCCACGGCGCAGATGTTCGGCGGCGCCGGCCGGGAGTACCGCTGGAAGCACGGGACCAAGCGGGAGACCTTCGGCAAGATCGCGGAGAAGGCGCGCAAGCACGCCTCGAAGAATCCCTACGCCCTCTTCAACCAGGTCCTCTCGCTCGACGAGATCATGGCCTCGCCCGAGGTCTTCGACCCGCTGACCCGCTACCAGTGCTGCCCGCCCACCTGCGGCGCCGCCGCGGCAGTGCTCTGCTCCGAGGACTTCGCGCGCAAGAAGGGCATCCAGAGCCCCGTCTACATCGCGGCGCAGTCCATGACGACCGACGTGCCCTCCGTCTTCGGCGAGAAGAGCATGATCAAGATGATCGGCTACGACATGGCGGCTCTCGCGGCGAAGAAGGTCTACGACAAGGCCGGCGTCGGCCCCGAGGACGTGAAGGTGGTCGAGCTTCACGACTGCTTCACCGCCAACGAGCTGCTCACCTACGAGGCCCTCGGCCTGTGCAAGGAGGGCGAGGCCGAGAAGTTCATCTGGGAGGGTGACAACACCTACGGCGGCAAGTACGTCACCAACCCCTCGGGCGGCTTGCTGTCCAAGGGTCACCCGCTCGGGGCGACGGGCCTCGCGCAGTGCACCGAGCTCGTGTGGCAGCTCCGTGGTCAGGCCGATCAGCGCCAGGTCGAGGGCGCCAAGGTCGCCCTGCAGCACAACCTCGGCCTCGGTGGCGCCTGCGTCGTCACCATGTACCGCCGGGACTGAGCACCGCGTACCCGAGAGCAGGGGCCTCGCAGTCCCTGCACTCCCGCTACCTGCCCGCGAGCAGGTACGCCGCCACCCCCGCCGCCAGCATCAACCCCACGCCCGCTGCAGCGGCCACGATCCTCCAGCCACGGAGGAAGCCTCCCGTCGCATCCTCCTCCATCTCCCGCATCGCCGCTTCCAGCGCTGCGATCACTGCCCGTGCGTTGGGGTTCCGCTCCTCCGGATCTTTTTCGAGAAGCTTCCGCGCCAGCGTCTCCAGGGTCTGAGGCACCCGCACGCCAGGGGCGCGCTTCTCGATCGGAGGGACCGGCGCCTTCCGGTGCTTCGCGAACATCTCGCTCGGCGTCGCCGCGTCGAACGGGTGCTTCCCCGACAGCATCTCGTAGAGGATCACCCCCAGCGCGTAGAGGTCGGAGCGCTTGTCGATCGAGCGCATCCCCAGCGCCGCCTCGGGCGCGAGGTACGCCATCGTCCCCATCACCACCCCCGCCTGGGTCAGCTCGTGGTTCGCCTCCACGCCCACGCGCAGCTCGTCCACCGGCACCCTGGCGAGCCCGAAGTCGATGACCTTCACCACCTCGTCGCGCTCACCGTCTTCGCTGCCCGGCGCCGGACACACCATCACGTTCAGCGGCTTGATGTCGCGGTGGATGATCCCCATGTCGTGCGCCGCGTTCAGCCCCACCGCGATCTGCCGGGCGATCTTCGCCGCCCGCATCGGCGGCATCGGCCCCTGGGCGATGAGCTGCCGCAGCGTCACCCCGCGCACGTACTCCATCACCATGCACCAGGTCCCGTCCTCGAGCTGGACGACCTCGTGCACCGCCGCCACGTTCGGGTGGTAGATGTGGCGCCCGGCAATCGCCTCGCGCTTGAAGCGGTCGACCAGCTCGGGGAGCTGCTCGGTGTCGGGGTGGAGGATCTTGAGGGCCACGTCCTCGCCCTTGCCGTGGCCGATGACCCTCGCGCGGAACACCGCCGCGAGGCCGCCCAGCGCGACGAGCTCCTCCACCTTGTACCGATCGAGAATCGAGCGACCGAGAAAGGACTTCGCTCGCTCCCGCGCTGCGTCGCTGGCCGCGCCGCCCGCGAGCTGCCCATCCACCGTCATCCCGGCCCGCCTCCGCCTCCAACCGCCCTGTTCAGGCGCCGGAGTCTCCCCCGGAAGCCCTCGGAGATCCAGGGAATCCCTGCGGGGCGGGCCGCTCCGAGCGGGCCAGACTACTTCGCAACCACTGCGTCAGTCCGTCCCCCGGCCAGCGCGCTGGCGCGCCGCACAAGACCCGTGAACTCCTGCTGGTCACCCTTCTGGCTCGCCGAGGCGCGCGCGATCCGCTCCACGTCGGCCATCTTCCAGCCCCGCGCATGGGGGCTCTGCCTCAGGATCTCGGCGAACCCCACCACCGCCGACCCGAACCGGAAGTCCGCGGGCGCCGCCTCGAAGGTCTCCGAGATCGCGCCGGGCGCCATCCGCACCAGCGTCTCGGCCGCCTTGTCGGAACCGAGGGGCGCCTTGTGCCGCAGCCGCACCGTCACGGGCGCCTTCGCCGCCTTCCCACCCCGCAGCTCCAGCTCGTAGAACGCCGTCACGCTGTGACCCGACCCGATCTCCCCGGCGTCCACCTTGTCGTTCCGGAAGTCCTTGTCCGCCACGTCCCGGTTCTCGTACCCGATCAGCCGGTAGGTCTTCACCACGTCCGGATCCATCTCCACCTGGATCTTCACGTCGCGCGCGATCACCTCCAGCGTCCCGTCCACCTGCTGCGAGAACACCCGCCGCGCCTGCGCGTCGCTGTCGATGTAGTAGTAGTTCCCGTTCCCCTCGTTCGCGAGCCGCTCCATCATCGTGTCCTGGTAGTTCCCCATCCCGAAGCCGATGGTGGACAGGGTGACTCCCTTGTCACGCGCCCGCTTGATGGTCTTCAGGATCTCCTCGTGCGAGGTCGGGCCCACGTTCGCGTCGCCGTCGGAGAGCACGATCACCCGGTTCACGTGCCCCGCGACCATGGTGCGCTGCGCGAGGTTGTAGGCGAGGTCGATCCCGCTCGACATTGCCGTCGATCCGCTCGCGTACAGATCGTCGACGGCCGCCAGGATCCGCGCCTTCTGCTCCACCCCCGTCGGGGGCAGCACCTCACGCACGCTCCCCGCGTACGTGCACAGCGCCACCGTGTCGCCCGGCTTGAGCGCGCCGGTGAGCAGCCCGAGCGACTTCTTCACGAGGCCCATCTTGTCCTCGGCCTGCATCGATCCGCTGGTGTCCACGAGGTAGACGAGGTGCACGGGCTTCCGCTCCGACTGCGCGATGCGCTTGCCCTGCACCGCCACCCGCAAGAGGTGGCGCCCCTGGGTGTACGGCGACGGCGCCGCCGCGAGGTGCACCGAGAACGCCTCGCTCTTCGGCGCCGCGTAGTCGTACTCGAAGTAGTTGAGGAACTCCTCGGCCCGCACCGCCTGGAAGGGAGGCAGCGTCCCCTCCGTGATCTTCCGGCGCGCGATGGTGTACGACGCCGTGTCGACGTCGACCGCGAAGGTCGAGAACCTGTCCTTCGCCGGATCCGTGACCGGGTTGACCCCGTAGTCCGTGTACCGCTCGGTCCCCGTCGGCTCGGGCGGAGGTGCCGCCACGACCGGCGCAGGCACGACCGGCATGGCCGTCGCTGCCACGGAAGGTCCCGCCGCATCTTTCGCAGCCTTCTCGGGCTTCGCCAGCGCGCGCGCCGGAGCTGCAGCAGCCGCAGCACCCATGGGCGGAGGAGGCGGCGCGGGCGGGGGGGCGGCCCCCAGAGGTGCCTGCGCAGCCGGTGCCGCCATCATCTTGGACTCCGCCTCCGCCCGAGGTGCCGCGTCGTCCCTGGGCGCAGCCTCCTCGGAAGGCGCGAACAGCTCGGCCTGGCTTCCGGACGCCGACATGGCCGCCGGCGTGGACGCTGCCGTCTCCGCGGGGCTCTCGGGCGCCATCGCGGGAGCTGCGCCGCAACCGGCGAGCAGGGCGGGGATCAAGGTCGAGACGACGAGCTTCACGGTCCGGGCGCGCATGGTGTTCCTCCTGGGATGCATGCGAAGAACGGACGCCCTCGGGTGACCTTACAGCCCTCGTGACGGATCTCGACGGCGCCGGGGGACAGGGGCGCGTTGACAGGGCGGGAGGTGTCGTGGACCTTGCTCTTCCATGGGGATGCTCACTTCTTCTCTTGGCCGCGGCACGGGATGGAGATGCGCGCTCGCCGTCGGCCTGGCCTTCGCGGCGGGCTGCGGGAGTGGAGACAGCGAGGGCAGAACCCCTGGAGGCACCGGCACGGGCGGCGCCGGCACGGGCGGCATGGGCGGCGCGGACCCAGGCACGGGCGGGGCGGGCCAGGGAGGTGGAGAGGCAGGGGGTGGCCCCGGTGGTGGCGGCTCTGGAGGGCAGGGCCCAGTCCAGACTCCCGTCTGCGGGTCTGCCGATACGCCTCCTCCCACGCCCCCAAGCTGCGCCGCGGGCACGACGGGCGCCACGGAGGATTGCGGCCCTGACCTCACGGGCTGCTGCGAGAACCGGCTCATCCCCTGCGGCAGCTACATGCCGAGCTACGACGGTGACACCTTCAGCGTCCTCACGCCCACCGTGACCCTCAGCGACTACCGCCTGGATCGTTACGAGATCACCCTCGGGCGCTACCGCGCGTTCGTGGAGTCCGGCCACGGTACCCAGGCACAGCCTCCGCCAGACGCCGCCGGCATGCATCCCCGCATCCCCGGGAGCGGCTGGGATCCGGCCTGGAACCAGTACCTTCCCTCGACCACTGCGGTGCTGATCGACCGCCTCAAGTGCCACGACGTGCACGGCGTCTGGACCGACGCCCCGGGCGCCAGCGAAGGCCGCCCCATGAACTGCATCAGCTGGTATGACGCCTTCGCCTTCTGCGCCTGGGATGGAGGCCGCCTCCCCACCGAGATCGAGTGGAACAACGCGGCCAGCGGCGGCGATGAGCAGCGCGCCTACCCGTGGGGCACCGGCATCGACGACACCCTCGCCCTCTACGGATGCTTCCAGGGCACCTGCGATGCCGACTTCCTGTCTCCCGTCGGCTCACGCTCTCCCACGGGTGACGGCCGCTGGGGGCAGTCCGATCTCGCCGGGAGCATGGCCGAGTGGACCCTCGACTGGTTCGTCGCCTCCTACCCTGAGGGCTGCGTCGACTGCGCCAGCGTTGCCTCCGGCACCGAGCGCGTCCTGCGCGGCGGCGGCTTCGTCAACAATGCCGATCTCCTCCTCGCCTCGTACCGCGGCAGGGTCGCGCCCATCGTTGGCGATGTCGCCGGGCGCTACCGGTATGTCGGCGCCCGCTGCGCCCGTAATCCCTAGAGCCCATCCTGGCGGGGCCACCGTCGCTGGACGGTCGCTCCGTGGAGCTTCGACGCGTGGATCCACGTCGGAGGCGAGGGCACGCAGCTCTACTTCGGGACCTCAGTCCCCACGTCCGCGGGCGGCGCCACGGCCCCCCCGCTGCGCCCCGCCGCGAGGTGGTGACCGATCCCGATCACGATGGCGACCACCACGGCCACCGTGAGCAGGCTCCCTGCGCCGAGCAGCACCAGCATCCCCGTGCCGAGCCGCCCCGGCTCACGTGCAGGTGGCAAGGGCAGATGCCCCGAGGAAGGCGGGCCGGTCATCCGCGCTCCCACTGCGCCCGGCTGCCCTGAAAGCTGCTGCGGCACTGCCGGGTACCCGTCGGTCGAAGAAGGCGTCGAGGATGGCTCCCGATCACGGCTGGATGGCGGTGGCTGCCCCGCCCTGTGCTGCTGTGCTGCTGGATGGCCGTCGATGGACGAGGACGTCGAGGCCGGGCGCGGCGCGATGGGCGCCGACAGCATCGAGGGATGTACCGGCTGATTTCCTGGCGAGGCGTGCGCCTGCGCGTCCCGCGAGGACGGCGCTACCTGAGACGCGTGTACTGCCTGGGGCGGCGATGCGTTCTGCGCACGCCATGCCGCGTGCGCTGCCTGTGCATGCGCCTGCGCTGCCTGCGCCTGCGCTGCCTGCGCCTGCGCTGCCTGCGCCTGCGCTGCCTGCGCCTGCGCTGCCTGCGCCTGCGCTGCCCGGGCGGCCTCTGTCCCAGCGTTCCCCGCCCCGCCGGCCTCTGCGTGCGCCCGCGCGACAGCCATCGCGTCGCGCCAGAGCTGCGACGGACGCGACGAATCGAGCAACGTCGTCGGTACCGGCCGGAAGCCGTTCCCCTGAGAGCCCGGCGCTTCTTCGCTCCCCGCGGCCTGCCCCTGCGCCATGGTGGGAATCTGATCCTCATCCACGGCCCCCGGCAGCAGCGTCGCGGCCGTGCCTGACACCGGCGCCTCCAGCGCGTGCTCCGATGACGACCGCCGCAGGTCACTGGAGGGTCTCGACACCTCGCCGCCCGCGCACGCGCGCAGCATTGTCACCAGCTCCTGCGCCGTCTGCACCCGCTGCGTCACGTCGCGCACGAGGCAGCGCGACACCACCAGGGTCAGCTCCGGCGGGAGCCCCGGCACCATCGTGTCCACGGACGGGATCGGCGCCCCCACGATCTCCGTGATCACTGCGATGCTCCGGCTCGTGAACGGTCTCCGCCCCGCCAGCATCTCGAACAGCACCACCCCGAGCGACCAGACGTCGGTGTGGTGATCCAGCCTCTCGTCCGCCCGCGCCTGCTCCGGGCTCATGTATGCCGGCGAGCCCACGATCTCGCCCTCGCGCGTCATCTTCGGCCCGTGCCCGCCGAGCAGCTTCCCCACCCCGAAGTCCAGCACGCGCACCAGATCCTCCCCCGTCTCCGGGTCGCGGTGCAGGAAGATGTTCGACGGCTTCAGGTCCCGGTGGATCACCCCGAGCGCGTGCGCTGCAGCGAGCCCCCGCGCGACCTCCAGCGCGACCGCCGCAGCCTTCGCTGGCGCGAGCCGCCCCTCGCGCTTCAGCCGCTCCGCGAGCGTCTCCCCGAAGAGACGAGGCATGACCAGGAAAGGCTCGCCGCGCTCCGTCTCTCCCGCGTCGAGCACCTCGACCACGTTCCGGTGGCTGACCCGCCCGAGGATCTGCGCCTCCCGCACCGCGCGCTCGCGCAGCTCAGGGTCTGCGCCGGTGATCAACTTGATGGCCACCTCGCGTTCGGTGCGCGCGTTGATCGCCGACCATACCTCACCGGCAGCGCCATCCCCGAGGAGGTGCTGGAGGCGGTACTTCCCGGCGATCACCGTCCCCTGCCGCATCGTGTCGCCAGCGTATCCTGGCGACCCTGCAGAGACCATCGCCGACCCGGTGAACGGACCCGAGGGGCGGGCAGACAATGCCCTACCTCCTCATGGCTGCATACGGCTATCGGAGACCGGCCCGTGCAGCCTTCGCGCGCTCGTCCCGTTCCTTCAGGTGTTCCAGGATGATCACCGCCGTCTCTTCGATCGCCCTGCCGGTCACGTCGACCACCGGCCACTCGGGATGGGCGCGGAAGATCGAGTTCGCGTACTCCAGCTCCTGGCGCACGTGCTCTCGCATCGCGTAGTTCGTCTCCGGCGGCATCCCGAGCTGCCGGAGGCGCGCCTGCCGGATCTCGCAGAGCTGCTCGAGGCCGATGGTGAGCGCGACAATCTTGTCCTGGGGCGCCTCCAGGAGCTCGATGGGCGGCGGTACCCCCAGCACCAGCGGCTGGTTCGCCACCTTCAGCCCCCGCTGCGCCAGCAACGTCGACAGCGGCGTCTTCGAGGTGCGCGATACCCCCATCAGCACCACGTCTGCCTTCCTGAAGTTGCGCGGCTCCTTGCCGTCGTCGCTCTTCACCGCGAACTCCACCGCCTCGATCCGCCGGAAGTACTCCTCGGTCAGCGGCAACATCGCGCTTGGCAGGTTGATCGGCTCGCGATCCAGGTAATTCGTCAGCCGGCCGATGAGCGATCCGATCAGATCGATGGCCTCCACGTGCAGGTCCGCCGTGAGTGCGTAGACGAACTCCCGCAGCTCCGGGCTCACCACCGTGAACACCACCAGCGCGCCCTCCTTGGCGGCGCGCTCCAGCACGGGCCGCGCGATCTCCTGCGTCCTCACCCGGGTATGCAGACGGATCTGCACCCCAGCTTGCGGGAACTGCAGGAGCGCCGCGCGGACCACCTTCTCGGCGGTCTCACCCGTCGAATCGCTCAGAACATCGATGTACTTGGGCTTGTCGCTCTGCAAGGCAACCACGAAGACCTCGCTCCGGATGCAGGACTGCAGCTCACCGGAGCCCCGAGCCCCGACAGCCACACTGGCCAGGTCTTACCGTAGTCCCACCGGACACGCACGGTAACACTCAGCCAAACAACCCCTTCAGCTTGTCCATGAACGAGGCATCCTGCGGGTGCACACCCTCGCCCATCTCCTGCGCGAGCTGCGCGATCAGCTCCTTTTGGTGTGCCGTCAGCTTCGTTGGCACCTCCACGGTCACCTCCACGAGCTGATCTCCGCGTCCTCCCATGACGCGACGCGGTATCCCCTTCCCCTTGACACGAAGCACGGTCCCCGGCTGCGTGCCCGCGGGGATCTTGAGCTTCCCCTTCCCGTCGAGCGTCGGGATCTGCAGCTCACCGCCGAGCGCCGCCTGCGGAAACGAGATCGGCATCGTGCACACGATGTCGTCGCCCACACGCCGGAACAGGTCGTGCGGAGCCACCCGCACCGTCAGCTCCAGGTCACCCGCAGCGCGATCGGGGCGGGGCGCGTTGCCACCGCGCTCCACGAGCCGCGTTGCGCCGTTCTCCACTCCCGGCGGGATGGTCACCTCGATGGTCCGCTCCTTGGTGACGAGCCCTGCGCCCCTGCACGTCGTGCAGGGATCGATCACGATGCGCCCCGTCCCGCGGCACCGCGAGCAGGGGCGCTCGATGGCGATGGGCAGCACCCCTTGCTGCACCCGCACCCGCCCTCGCCCCGAGCACGCCGAGCACCTGTCCGGCGTCGACCCGGGCGCCGAGCCGGTCCCGCTGCAGTCCACGCACGACTCGACCCGCTCGTAGGTCACGTCCTTCGTGCACCCGAACGCGGCCTCTTCGAACGAGATCCGCACCTCCTTCTGGAGCGTGCCGCGGTCTCCCTGTCGGAAGCCGAGGGCGCCCAGCAGATCCCCGAAGATCGCGTCCAGGTTCAGGTCGTTCATGTCGAACGGCACGCCCTGGAAAGGCCCGGTGGTCCCGCCCGCCATCGCCGGACCGAACCTGTCGAAGGCCGCCCGCTTCTGCGGATCGCTCAGGATCTGGTAGGCCGCGTTGATCTCCTTGAAGCGCTGCTGCGCTCCGGGATCGTCCGGGTTCCGATCGGGGTGGTGCTGCGCGGCCAGCTTGCGGAATGCGCCCTTGATCTCGTCCTGCGTCGCGGATCGAGCGACGCTCAGTACATCGTAGGGGTCACGCACGCTGCGGGAAATAGCATGGGGGGGGCGCGCAGGACAGGACGACAGGCAACCGATACCTGCGGAAGACGGCCCGCCTCCTCACGCTGTCCTGCGCGTCACGCTTCCTGCCAGCGGACGAGCTCCCGCTTCAGCACCTTGCCGGTCGGGTTGCGCGGCAGCTCGTCCAGGAACACCACCTCGCGCGGCACCTTCGGACCCGCGAGCCTCGTGCGGCAGTGCGCCTTGATGGCCTCCTCGCTCGCGTCGTCCCCGGATGCACCGGCTCTCCGCACCACGAACGCGCGCACCCGCTCGCCCCACTCCTGATCCGGCACCCCCACCACCGCCGCCTCCGCGACGGCCGGGTGCTCGTGGAGCGCTGCCTCCACCTCGGCCGGGTACACGTTCACCCCGCCCGAGATGATCATGTCCCGCTTTCGCCCCTCGATGAAGTAGCGCCCTGCTGCGTCCCGCCGCGCCAGATCCCCCACCGAGAAGAACCCCTGCAGCGTCGCGTCCTCGGTCGCCTTCGCGTCGCGGTGGTAGCCCGAGATCAGCAGCGGGCTCCGCGCGAACAGCTCCCCCACCTCACCCGCGCCGCAGTCCTTCCCTGCCTCGTCGATGAGCCGGATCTCCACCCCCGGCACCGCGTGCCCGATGGTCCCCGGCGCCGCCCGCATGTCCTCGGGCGACGCCACGGTGACCACCCCCGTCTCCGTGGCCCCGTAGAACTGGTAGAGCTTGTCGCCGAGCACCTGCATCGCCTCCCTGGCGAGCTGCGCCGAGAGCGGCGCTCCGCCCACGATCACCCACTTGAGCGACGACAGGTCGTAGCGACGGATGCGCTCCTCACCCAGCTCCAGCACCCGGTACAGCATCGTCGGCACCACCGCCGTGGACGCCACCCGGTAACGCTCGATCGCCTCCAGGAACAGCTCCGGCCTGAACTCCGGCAGCACCACCACGCTCCCCCCCACCACGAAGTTCATGCTCGCGAACGCGAACGCCGTCGCGTGGTACAGCGGCAGCACCACGAGGTGCACGTCACCGACCTGGGAGGGCGTCTCCCCGATGAACGCGAGCGTCGCCGCCATCGCGTCCTTCGAGAAGGTCCGCACCGCCCCCTTCGGCTTGCCGGTGGTCCCCGAGGTGTACATCACCACCGACCCACCCTCGCTCAGGTCGGGCACGCGCCCTGCACCGGCCCGCGCCACCACCTCCTCGAAGGTATGGAAGCCGGGCGCGTCCCCGCCCACGGCCACGATGTTCTCCCGCGGGATTCCCTTCAGCCGGGGCGCCGCCTCCTCGATGAGCGACGCGAGCTCCGCGTCGAAGAACAGCGCCCCCGCACCCGAGTGCTCCGCCAGGTAGCACAGCTCCGGCACCGTCGAGCGCCAGGACACCGACACCGCCGCGGACCCGATCCGCCCCACGGCAGGCTGGATCATCAGGAACTCCGCGCGGTTCTTGAGCATCACCAGCACGCCCCGGCCCGGGCCGATCCCGCGCCGGTGCAGCGCGAGGGCGAGCCTGTCCATGGTCTCGTCGAGCTCCCGGAAGGAGTAGATCCGGTCCTTCGCGGGCTCTCCCGCCCCTTCCCCCGCCCCTTCCCCCGCCCCCTCCCCCGCCGCCATCCGCCGGTACATCGAGCGCGGATCCACCACGGCCATGGAGTAGGGCGTGTTCTCCCGGTGCACCTTGAACAGCGTCGAGGGACCGGTCTTGCCGCGCAGCAACTCTGTCACGAGCCGCCGCGCTCCGGGCCAGCGCAGGTTCGAGAGCATCCCCGTCTGCACCATCACCCGGGAGATGGTCCTGGCCTTCCACGCGGCGAAGCGCGCCCTCGCCTGTGCCCCGTCCAGCACCTCGCGCATCCTCATCGAGCAGACTTTACTCCGGCCCGGGCAGCCCGTGGTAGTGTCGCCCCGTGAGCCACCCCGACCGGCGTTCGGTCCCCCGCTCGGCCATCGAGCTGAGCGTCGAGTACAAGCGGCTCAACACGTTCTTCGCCGACTACACGCGCAACATCTCCAAGGGCGGCACCTTCATCCGCACCGATCGCCCTCTCGGCCTCGGTACGGAGTTCATCTTCGCCCTGCGCATCCGTGGCCTGGACGAGCCGCTGCGCATCAAGGGTCGCGTGAAGTGGGTCGTCCCCCCCGAGGAGACGACGACCCCCGAGCGGCAACCCGGCATGGGCATCGAGTTCCAGTGGGACAGCGAGGACGAGCGCCTCGCCACCGAGCAGGTCGTCGAACGCCTGATGACCAGCGAGCTTGGCGAGGTTCTGGCAGCGCGCCTCCTCGGCAAGAAGGTCGACGACCTCGCCCGATAGACACCCGGCACCCCGGCGCGTGCATGAAGGCCCCGCCTGTGTACACTGGTGCCCCCTACATGCACCGAGCCTCCTCTCCTCGCCGCACTGCGTTCTGCCGTACCGCGCTCCGCTGCACCGCGCTCGCGCTCGCCCTCTCGGCCACGGCATGCGGCGCCTCGGGCGGCCCTGCCCACGGCAAGCCGCCCGCCCTCGTGGAGGGCAAGGTCGTCCCCGTCGAGGTCCGAGACGACGACTTCTCGGCCAGCCTCTTCTCCATCCTCCGCGACGGTGAGCCCAGCCAGCAGCGCAGCGGCCTGCTCGTCGGCGTCGTCCGCCGCCAGCTCGCCCACGCTGCCACTCGCTTCGACTCGGGGCACTCCGAGCGTGCCCTCCGCAGCGTCCTCGGTGCCATGTACCTCATCCGCTCCGGTGAAGGCCGCGCGGAGATGATCGACGACGCAGGCGCCCGCGCCCTCGCCAGTGCCATCGCCCAGGTCAGCCAGCGCGGCGACGAGGGCCGCGCCGCCGCCTTCCTGGAGATGCGCGCCGCCGCACTTCCCGCTGGCACCCCTGGCCGCGCCGAGGTCGACGCGAGCCTCGCCGCCATCGACCGCTGGATGAAGGAGACCCGCACCGGCGGCCCCATGGCGAAGCTCGGCGCCGAGCAGCGCGCCCTCGTCAGCCGCGCCCTCGTCGACACCCGCCCCGAGAGCGTGAACCGCGCCGCCGCCGCCATCGCCGCGTGGATCGACGGCGCCATCCAGTTCAACATCGACTTCCGCCAGAGCGGCGAGCGCCCCGAGCGCGACGAGGCCCTCGAAGCCGAGCAGGCCCTGGAGAGCGGCGGCGCCATGCTCGCCGCGCTCTACCTCCGGAACGGTGACGCCCGCGGCGCCGTCGACAGCATCGAGCGCACCGGCGCCCGCCGCGTCATCCCCCCTGGCCTCTTCGATCGCCTCAAGGCCGCCGCCTCGTCCGTGAAGGACCCCGAGCCCTGGCAGTCCATCGCGGGTGCCTTCAGCCGCTACAGCGACGACGGCTCTGGCGACGAGGAAGAAAGCGCCCGCCCCGACGAGAGCGGCCTCGGACACGACCTGCTCGACGGTGCCCTCTGGGGCGCCTCGCTCGAAGCTTTCCGCCGCGAGCCCCAGAGCCTCCAGAGCGCAGCCCTCCTCTCCCGATCCCTCATCCGCCTCGGCATGAGCGAGGCTGCCCCCCTCGTCATGGGCCAGGCCCTCGGCAAGGAGCCGAGCCTCCAGTCCCTCGGCGGCACCATGGGCATCATCCTCCACGCCATGTCGTCGGACGCCGAGGTCGACGACCTCTCCGCCGTCCGCCGCACCTACGCTGCGGCCGCCCCCATCCTCGCCCTCGCCGACAAGGCGGGACGCGGCGGTCCCATCGTCTCCCGCACCCGCTTTCTCATGGCCTCCGTCGAGCTGCGCTCCGGCAACCTGAGCGCGGCTCTCCCCCTCCTGCAGGTCGCCACCAAGGCCGAGCCCACGGTCAACGCCCTGGCCCTCGTCGCCATGGCCGAACGCCAGAGCGGCAACCCGCAGAAGGCCCTCTCCACCCTCCGCCTCGCCCTCGCCGCCCCTGACGCTGCCGAGTCCCTCGATGACGTCGCCGAGGCCCACCTCCTCGCCTTCGACCTCCAGCGCGAGACCGGCGACACCGCCAGCGCCAAGACCTCCCTCGACGCAGCCCTTGCCGCCACCCTCGCCGCCCGCCAGCGCGCCCGCGGCGCCGGCGCCATGGCCCGCGCCGAGCGCCTCCTCGGCCGCGTTCTCGACGGCTACGGCGACGCCCGCGGCGCCGCCCGCGCCCACGAGCGTGCCCTCGCCCTCGCCTCCCAGGAGCGCCCCATCCTCGGCGCCACCATGCTCGACGCCGTCGGCCGCGCCCTCGT
Organism: Chondromyces apiculatus DSM 436; assembly: GCF_000601485.1. Taxonomy (GTDB): domain Bacteria; phylum Myxococcota_A; class Polyangia; order Polyangiales; family Polyangiaceae; genus Chondromyces; species Chondromyces apiculatus. The sequence goes on along the minus strand of NZ_ASRX01000002.1, from coordinate 129,885 downwards.
CCGCGGCGACCTCACCTCTGCCCGCGCCGCCCTCCAGCAGGGCCTCGAAGAGAACGCGGAGAACGACGACCTGGTCTACGGCGGCCTCTGGGTCACCCTCCTCGAACGCCAGCAGCGCGTCCCCACCGACGGCACCGCCGAGCGCGCCCTGAGCGGCGCCAAGAGCGGCTCCTGGACCGGCAGGCTTGCCGCCTGGGCCACCGGCAAGCTCAGCGATCAGGACCTCGGCACCGCCGCGCAGAGCGCTGCCCAGCGCGTCGAGGCCCAGTTCTACACCTCCATGGCCCGCCGCGTCGCCGGCGACCCCAACGCCGCCGAGGGCCTTCGCGCCGTCTCCCGGAGCCCCGTCATCGACCTGCTCGAGGTGCACCTCGCCCGCGAGCTGCTCGCCCCTCGCGTGAAGGCCGACCTCCCCCGCAACGTGAAGCTCCCCTGACGGCTCACGCCCCCGGCGCGCCCTCCCAGCCCCCTCCTCGCCCCCCCCTCGCCCAACTGCGCACCGCGCACCGCATAGGGCGTACCTTCGCGCCATCGAGCGGAAAAATCCGCCATTCATCGCCCTCGCTCCGCCATGAGGCCATCCGGCCATGTGAATGGGGTGGTTCCTGTCTAGCCACCTGGCGAGTGGATGGCACAATCCCCCCCGATGACGGGTGTGGACGAGATCAAGAGGCGCATCCTGGTCGTCGAGGACGAGCAGGACGTCGCGTACATGATCGCCCGCTTTCTGGGCAACGAGTACGACGTGGTCGTCGCCATGAATGGCCAGCAAGGCCTCGACATGGCCTTCGTCGACCCCAAGCCGGACCTGATCATCACCGACGTGATGATGCCGAAGCTCGATGGCATCACCATGGTCAAGCGCATCCGTGAGCGCGACCCGAACCGCAAGACGCCGGTCATCTTCCTGACCGCCAAGTCGGCCCCCATGGACATCGTGGCCGGCATCCAGGCCGGCGCGAAGCACTACATCACCAAGCCCTTTCAGTTCGACGAGCTGCGGAAGAAGGTCCGCAAGGTCCTCACCGGAAAGTAGGACCAGGCGACGTCCTCGGGACGTGCGACGGCGGAGGGGGGCGCGTCGCCCCGGGAGCATCGCCCACCTTTGCCCTCCATGCATCGCGTGTCACCGAGAGTGAGTCGTCATGTCGCAGCAAGATCCCCCGAATCACCCGCCCGGTGCAGCAGGCCTGGGCTGGGGCTGGACCCAGTACTTCGAATCCACCACCGAGCTGTTCATCTGCCTCGGCATCGACGGTGTGATCTACGAAGCCAGTCCGAGCTGGGAGCGCACCCTGGGCTTCACCCTCCCCGAGCTGCGCGCCGAGCGCTTCAATGACCTTGTCCACCCCGACGACCTCGCCTCCACCTGGACAGAGTTCGCGCGCCTCCGCGCCGGCAACGTTCACCTCCCCTTCACCAACCGCTACCGCCGCAAGGACGGCACCTACGCCCGCCTCTCCTGGGGCGACTCCGTGCAGATCGGGGATCGCTCCTACGCCATCGCGCGCGACATCAGCGCCAGCGAGGACACCCAGGCGGCCCTTCACACTGCCCACGAGCGCCTCCAGCACCTCCTGCAGTCCAGCGGCGTCGTTCTCTATGCCTTCCGCCTCGACGAGGATCGTGCCCTCAGCTTCATCAGCAACAACGTCGCCGAGCAGTTCGGCTACTCCCCAGAGGAGTTCCTGAGCACGCCCCGGCTCTGGCTCAACAGCATCCACCCGGAGGACCGCGAGCGCGTCCTCGCTGAATCCATCGCCCTCTTCGAGGCCAACACCGTCCGCCGCGAGTACCGCTGGCGCCACAAGGACGGCACCTACCGCTGGGTCCGCGACGAGACCAAGCTCGCGCGCGACCTCGCCGGCAACCCGCTCGAAGCCTTCGGGAGCTGGCTAGACATCACCGAGCGCAAGGACTTCGAGCGCACCATCCAGCAGCAGGCCAACACGCTCCTCGAGCTCTCCACCCCCCTCATCCCCGTCACCGACGAGATCCTGGTCATGCCCCTCATCGGCATGGTCGACAGCCGCCGCGCCGCGCAGGTCATGACCACCCTCCTCGAAGGCCTCGGCGCCCACCACGCCCGCTGGGCCATCCTCGACATCACCGGCGTCGGCAACATCAACGCCACGGTCGCCGACGCCCTCGTCCGCACCGCCCGCGCCGCGCGGCTCCTCGGCGTCGATGTCGTCCTCACCGGCATCCGCCCCGACGTCGCCAGCCTCCTCGTCACCCTCGACATCGACCTCGCTGGCCTGACGACCTTCGGCACCCTCCAGGCCGGCATCCAGCACGCCATGCGCCGCTCTGGCCCTCACCGCTGACCCCGCCGCCAGCGTCTGGATTTCCGCCTCCACGCACCACCACCTCACCGCATGCCCGAACAGCGCCGCGCACGCGCACGCTCCCGCACCAGGGAGGATGGAGGAAGCGCGAGGGCAGCGTCACTTTCCGTACGATGGCCTACGTGACATCATGAAGAGGTACTCCATGGAGCAAGATTCTCAGGACCAGGCCGCGGAGAAAGTTGCCCCTGACATCGCGACACTGGGCCCAGGCTGGGCGCGGTTCTTCGCATCCACCGACGACCTGTTCCTGAGCATCGGCGTCGACGGCTCCATCGACGACCTCAGCCCGAGCTGGGAGCGCACCCTCGGCTTTACCCTCCCGGAACTCCGCGCGTTGCGCTTCGACGATCTGCTCCACCCTGCCGACCGCGCCTCCACGTGGATCGAGTTCGCGCGCCTCCAGGCGGGCGGCCCTCCCGGGCCCTTCACCAACCGCTACCGCCGCAAGGACAGCACCTACGCCCGCGTCTCCTGGGGGCACTCCGTGCAGGTGGGAGAACGCAGCTATGCCGTCGCGCGCGACGTCAGCAACGGCGAGGACGCCCAGGCCTCCCTCAATACGGCCCACGAGCGCCTGCAGCACCTCCTGCACTCCTGCGACGTCGTCCTTTACGCCTTCAGCGTCGGCGAGGACCCGGTGCTCACCTTCATCAGCGAGAACGTGAGCACGATGTTCGGCTACACCGCCGAGGAGTTCCTGAGCACCCCCCGCCTCTGGTTCGACAACATCCACCCCGACGACCAGGAGCGCCTCCCGCAGACACCCAGCGTGCTCCCCAGCAGCGGCACGGTCTGTCACGAGTACCGCAGGCGCCACAAGGACGGCACCTACCGCTGGGTCCGCGAGGAGACCAAGCTCGCGCGCGACCTCGCCGGCAACCCGCTCGAGGCCTTCGGGAGCTGGCAAGACATCACCGAGCGCAAGGACTTCGAGCGCACCATCCAGCAGCAGGCCAACACGCTCCTCGAGCTCTCCACCCCCCTCATCCCCGTCACCGACGAGATCCTGGTCATGCCCCTCATCGGCATGGTCGACAGCCACCGCGCCGCGCAGGTCATGACCACCCTCCTCGAAGGCCTCGGCGCCCACCACGCCCGCTGGGCCATCCTCGACATCACCGGCGTCGGCAACATCGACGCCACGGTCGCCGACGCCCTCGTCCGCACCGCCCGCGCCGCGCGACTCCTCGGCGTCGCCGTCGCCCTCACCGGCATCCGCCCCGACGTCGCCAGCCTCCTCGTCACCCTCGACATCGACCTCGCCGACCTGACGACCTTCGGCACCCTCCAGGCCGGCATCGTGCACGCGATGGGTCAGGCCCCCGCCCGTCCCCGGCGCCGCGCGTATCAGGGCAGGTGATGCACCAGCATCGCGCCGCGAGGAGCACCCGCCTGGGGCCAGACGCTGCGTGGTCGATACCGGCCGAGATGGCCGTGGATGGCAATCCTAACGGGAGATGGTGGGACGCTGCTGGACGGGCGCCGACCGCATCGCCGGGGCGCGGCTCGCCGGCATGGCCCGCGGCGCAGGCGTGCTCCGCGCGGGTGCCACCCGAGTCGGCGCATGCATCGTCGGCGTCGCCCGCGGGGCCGAGGGGGTCGGTGCCATGATCCGCGGCGTCGGCGCGCTCGCAGGGGTCACCCGGTTCGGCGGCCTCACGATGGGCGCCGGTGCGCCCTGAGGGGCTGGCGTCCGGTTCGGCGCCCGGAAGACCGGCGACCCTCCCCGCTCTGTCTGCGAGGGCCGGATCGGAGCCGGAGCAGGCCGCGCCGGCACATCGTTCCGGTAATCCGGCCTGTTCCGCGACGGCCCCTGATACCCGTAATCCGGCCTGTTCCGCGACGGCCCCTGATACCCGGGCCCGCGATTCACGTGACCCGAGTTGTAATGGCCATGGTGGTGCGTCCCGTAATAGCCGCCGTAGTACCCGCCATAGTAATTGGGCCCGTAATATCCCCACGAGACCCGCTGCCGGTACAGGAACGGTGGCTCCGAGCGGTACATCGCCCAGCGCCCCGCGTACGGGTAGTACCAGTACCCATTGACCCAGTACACGTTCACGCCGCCGTACACGATGGTCGGGTACGCATAGATGTCTGCCGGCACCGTATCGGCGTACGCGATGTCGCCGTCGCTGTAGACCGCGCCGCTGCTGGCCACGTACACCGGCTCTGGTCCCACGGTGGCCACACAGCCGGTCCCGGCCAGCGCAGCAACCAGTCCCACGGCCCCGACCAGCACCCCTCGAATCCAGCGAGCGGCACCCACACCAGCGCGCACGGGGGAAAGTTCGTTGTTCTCCGACATGATGGCCTCTCTTTCGTTCCGTCCCGCTTCCGGGACGTCACCCTGGCTCAGCACCTATCCACGGTCCGTTCTTCCCAGAAGACAGTGCAACTCTGGTGCCGCAGCCTGAACCACGCAGAAATAGCCTCCAGAGTACCCTTGAGCCGCCCACGGCCCGCGTCCATCCGCCGTCGAGCTGACGGCGACTGCCTGCTCTCCGTTACCTACCGTTCACAGCACACCCGTTTCACACCCCGCCCAGCGACTGCTGGGCGTGCACCTGCGCTCGGCGCGCCCTGCCCTCTCCACCCCTGCCCCTGGCCGCCGCCCCGCCTCCGCGTTACGCCGCGCGCACCGACCATGCCGCGACGGAGGCGTATGCGCAGCGGAACACGGTGCCGCTGCCCCGACGCCCGAGCAGCGACCACACAGCAAAGGCAGCGCCCATGACCAGAGCCATGCAGCTTCGCAAACCCGGTGGCCTCGACAACCTCCTCCTCACCGAGGTCGGCGTCGACGGCCCGGGCCGCGGCCAGATCCTCGTCCGCCTGCACGCGAGCTCGCTCAACTACCACGACTACGCCGTCGTCGCCGGCATGATCCCCACCGACGAGGGCCGCATCCCCATGTCCGACGGTGCCGGCGTCGTCGCCGAGGTGGGCGAAGGCGTCACCGAACTCGCCGTCGGCGACCACGTCGTCAGCACCTTCTTCCCCAACTGGCCCTCCGGCGACCCCTCTCCCGAGAAGCTCACCTCCGTGCCCGGCGACAGCACCGACGGCTATGCCCGCGAGCGCGTCGTCGCCCCCACCCGCTACTTCACCAAGGTCCCCCGCGATTACACCCACGCCCAGGCCGCGACCCTCCCCTGCGCCGCCCTCACCGCCTGGCGCGCCCTCGTCGTCGAGGGCCGCATCAAGCCTGGCGAGACCGTCCTCGTGCAGGGCACCGGCGGCGTCTCCATCTTCGCCCTCCAGTTCGCCAAGGCCGCCGGCTGCAAGGTCATCGCCACCTCCTCATCGGCCGCGAAGCTCGAACGCCTCAAGTCCCTCGGCGCCGACCAGGTCATCAACTACAAGGACGTCCCGGCCTGGGGCGACGCCGCGCGCCACCTCGCCGGCGGCCAGGGCGTCGATCACATCGTCGAGATCGGCGGCGCCGGCACCCTCTCCCAGTCCATCGCCGCCGCCCGCATCGGCGGCCACATCTCCCTCATCGGCGTCCTCGCCGGCTACCAGGGTGACGTCAGCACCGCGACCCTGATGATGAAGCAGATCCGCCTCATCGGCATCGGCGTCGGCACCCGCGAGCAGCAGCAGGACATGATCCGCGCCATCGACGCGGCGGGCATCAAGCCGGTCATCGACCGCAGCTTCCCGCTGGAGGAGCTGGCGGCGGCCTTCCGCTACCAGGAGAGCGGCGCCCACTTCGGGAAGATCTGCGTGGAGTTCTGATCTCCTCCCCTCCCCATGGGCCCGCGGGCGCCCGCGCCCTGGATCAGCCCCGCGCCTTCAGGCCATCCGGGGTGCTCCCAGGCTCGACCTGCCCCCCGGGCTTCACGGCCCCGAGCGAGCGCAGCGCGCCGTAGTCCATGGTGGCCACCCAGTCTGCGCAGCGAAAGTAACGATCGTCGTGGGTGACCACGAGGACCGCCTTGCCGCGCCGCTTCAGCTCCTGGATCAGCTCCTCGTAGAAGAACCTGCGGAACTCCGGGTCCTGGTCTGCTGCCCACTCGTCGAACGCATAGATCGGCCGGTCTTCCAGGAGGGTCACGATGAGCGCCAGGCGCTTTCGCTGCCCCGTGGAGAGACTGAGCTTCGTGAAGTGCCCCTCCGAGAAGCCCGTCTTCCCGTCGAGCTGCATCGACCGGATCAGGCTGCCCACGGCGGCGTCGTCGAGATCGCCGAGCCCGTAGAGCTGCCTGAACAGGTGGAAGTCGGAGAACACTGTCGAGATCATCTCGCGATAGGCCTGAACGTTCTTCTCTCCGACGCAGATCCCATCCACCAGCAGGCTGCCCGAGGCTGGCGGGTAGAGCCCGGTGAGCACCTTGAGCAGCGTCGATTTTCCGCTCCCGTTGCCGCCGACGATGAACAGGATCTCCCCCGCCGCGACGGTGAGGCTTACGGGACCGACATGGAACGCCTCGTCGCTTCCCTGCGCCACGTAGCGGAACGCGATGTCCCTCGCCTCGATTGCCCCGAAGCGCCCATGCCAGGGGTCCGCTGCGCTTCGCTGGTCATGGGTGCTCTCCTCGAGCTTCCGCTCGAGCTTCTCGATGTTCTCCAGCGCCAGCTCCGCCCGCATGAAGTACTGGACGTTGCCGACGACGCCGGTGATGGGGTGGAAGATGAACATCCCGAGGGCGACGAGTGACGCCAGGGTCTCGGGCTCGGTCGGCATGTAGATGGGCACGATGAACGCGATGAGACCGAGCATCGCGAAGCTGTTGAGCGTCGGTGCGAGGAGGCTGTCCTCCAGGAGCAGGTTGGCCTTCAGCGTGCTCTCCCGCACCGTGTTCGCTGCCTGCTCGGTGGCCACCTGGAGATCGTCGCTGCGCCGCCTGCTGAACTTGACCTCCTTGAACCCCTGGATCAGGTCGGTCAGCACCTCGAAGAAGGCCAGGCGCTGGTGCGCGGCGTCCCGCATGTAGCCCTTCACGGTCTTCCTCGCCGACAGGAAGAGAGAGATGAACACCGCGAACAGGAACACCTCCAGGATGAAGACGTTCGGGGACAGGTAGATCATGTACAGCGCCCCGAACGAGACCATGAACACCGAGCGCAGGAAGATCGCCACGGTCCCGGACAGCTCCGAGACGACCGTCATGTTCTCCGTGATGCGGTCGTAGATCTCCGCCGTCCCGATCTGCTCCAGCCCCTGAAGCTCCATCCGGCGCAGCTTGTCGGTCACCCGCACCTTGATCTTGTAGAGCAGGTTCTCGAACGTGATGGTCACCTGCCGGGCCGTGTAGCGGTAGCCCACGACGAACAGCAGGATAAGCACCAGGAACAGGAAGAACAGTTGCCCCACCGAGGCCTTCTGGTTCTCGATGGCCTCGTTGACGCAGACCATGATGCCGGTGTGCGCCGCCCCCGTCAGGAAGTTGGCGAGCAGGATGCGCCGGCGCGACTCCCCCGCCTCAAGGTTGATCTGCTGGATGAGCCCCACGGTCCCCGATTCGCCGCGCTTCAGCCGCCAGCCTGCGCCAGTTCGGCGAGGTGCTCTGCGGCGTGCTGGCTCCCGCCTGCCTCCTGGAACGACCGCTGTACCCGCGCCGCCGCCGCCCGGTAGGAGGGCTCCGCGAGCACCCGGTGCACCGCCTCGCGCAGCTCACCGGCCTTCAGGCGCAGGAAATCGAGCCGGACGCCCACGCCCGCGTCCACCACCTGCTGGGCGATGAACGGCTGATCGGCCTTCACCGGCACCACCACCAGCGGCAGCCCGAACCAGAGCGACTCGCACACCGTGTTGTGCCCCGCGTGGCACACCGCCGCGTCCATCCGCGCGAGGACGCCGAGCTGCGGCACGAACGGCCGCACGATCACGTTGGGGGGCACCTGCGAAGCAGGCCTCTCCGCGCCGGCGAGCACCACCTGGATCTCGTCGCCCGCGAAGGCTTCGAGCACCAGATCGTGAAAGGGCCCGCTCACGTCGCCGTTCATCGTGCCGAGCGAGATGAACACCCGCGGCCCCTCGCGCAGCGCCTCGAAGGGAAACGGCGTGCTCTCCACCCGCGCCGCGATCGCCGGACCGACGAGGCGCATCTGGGGCGCGAACCACTGCCTCGCCAGCTCCCGTGTGGAGAGCACGATGCAGAGGTGGGGCGAGACATCCAGATCGGTCGTGTGCGGGAGCCCCATCTCCCGTTCGAGCAAGGCAAAGTACCCGCTGCGCGTCTCGTCCGACTCCGGCATGTTCATGCTGGCGCGCAGCAGCTCCTGGGGCGTGGTCACCAGCGTGGCCCACCGCAGCCCGTGCCTGCGCGCCACGACCGCGCCTCCCAGGGTCTGCTGGTCCACCAGGAGGACGTCGGGCGCGAACGCGGCGACGGCCGCCTCGATCGCCGGGACCATGACCCGCGCGAGCGGCAGGAAGAAGTGCTCCCAGTAGCTCTCATTGTCGGCGGCGACGCCGGTCTCCTGCTCCCTCTTCGCCAGCATGGCGAAGCAGCCATCCACCGCGGCGTCGTCGAGCGTGAACAGCTTCGCGCTGGCCGGCAGGATGCCCCACGCCGCCCGCGCCTGCACGACCCACGCGACCTCGTGCCCGAGGCCTTCCAGCGCGTGCGCGATGCTCGACGACGGGAAGAGGTGCCCGGCCATGGGGGGTACGACGAAGAGAAACCGTGCCAAGGACGTCCAGGCCTCCTGCGGACACCCGCACCTCGGTGCGTGTCCACGCGCTCCGTCGATGGGCGCTCGCTGCACGGTCGCGGATGATCTGGCAACGTCGCCAGCGAGCAGCGAGGGGTTCGGGTAACCGTATCCCGATCATCCGTCAAGCAGGCTCGCGGGCGGGCGGCTGAACCGTGCCTGCGCGTGACCCGTCCCCTCCCCTCATTCACACGGCAGGGGCTCGCGCCCCCGCCCCCCGCCGGGCAAAGCTCGTCGGGGCCCCCACTCCGCGATCCACCCGCAGTTTCCAGAACCCTTTGCCGCTTCGGGCCTGACACCCGTCGCCTCGGAAAGCGGACAATGTCCCCGGCCGTATGGTTCAGGCCTCCTGGGCGCGCGCGATGGCCCTTCAGGGACGCGCGCCGAGGGAGACCACGTAATCGAGGAAGGCCCGGACCTTCGCCGACATCAGCTTCGGAGAGTGGTGGTACGCATAGAGGGGGAACATCTCGTCAGCCCACTCGGGGAGCACCTGGACCAGGCTCCCCGCCTCGATGAACTGGCGCGCATAGACGTCGAGGAGCTGCGCAAAGCCTTGCCCGCCAAGGCACGCGCCCAGCAGCGCGCCCGTATCGTTCACCATGAGCTGCCCCGAGACCTTGACCGGCACCGCCTTCTTCCCCCGGAGGAACTCCCATTCGAAGTGGCTCCCGGTGGCAGGGTCACGCAGCAGAATGCACTGGTGCCCCCGCGCCAGGTCGCGAGGCTGCTTCGGCGTGCCGTTGCGGGCGAGGTATCCGGGCGAGGCGCAGGTGAGCACGCGTGTCTCCAGCAAGAGGCGACAGGTGAGCGACGAGGGCTCCGGAAACCCGAAGCGAATGCACACGTCGAACCCCTCGGCCACCATATCGCCCATCCGGTCGCGGACCGCAATGTCGAGCATCAGGTCGGGATGCCTGGCAAGGAATGGCTGGATACGCGGCGTCAGCACGAACTGACCGATGGCGCCATCGACGTTCACGCGGAGACGCCCGCGGACCACCTCCGAAGCACCGCCGGCTTCGATCGCAGCGTCCTCGATACCGGTGAGATGCGGCGCCACGGCCTCGTAGAACCGCCGCCCCTCCTGGGTCAGCGCAATCGATCGCGCGGTGCGGTGGAACATGCGCACGCCCACGCGCTGTTCGAGCCGGGCGATGGCGCGGCTCACGGCAGACTGCGTGAGGCCCAGCGCCTCTCCCGCCCGCACGAAGCTCCCGGCCTCGATCACCGCGCTCAGCACCCCGAGACCGCTGAGGAGACGACCATCGAACCTCATCCAGCCCTACTTTCCATCATGCTTAGACTGCCCAGTATGCGCGTGCGGAAGGCTCAGACAAGCCCTACATCCTTCTCCGAGGCCACCGCGCAAGGAGCGCGGCGCCGGGATGGAGAGCACCATGGGCACCCAGACGAGAGTCGCCATCATCACCGGATCGTCACGCGGCATCGGGCAAGCCATCGCCAGACGGCTCGCGAAGGACGGCTTCTCCGTCGTCGTCAACTACGCCGGCAATGCCGAGAACGCCCGGGCCACTGTCGCTGACATCGAGGCTACGGGAGGCCGCGCCATCGCCGTGCAGGCCGATGTGGCCGACGAGGTCGCGGTCGCGGCCATGTTCGACAGAGCCGAGCGCGAGTTCGGCGGCATCGACGTCGTCGTCAACTCGGCCGGGCTCATGGTCCTCGGCACCATCGCCGACTTCAACCTCGCCGACCTCGACAGGATGCACCGCACCAACATCCGCGGCACCTTCGTCGTCACCCAGCAGGCCGCGCGGCGCGTCCGCTCCGGAGGCGCGATCCTCAACGTGTCCACGTCCGCAGAGCGCCAGGCCCTCCCCACCTACGGAGCCTACGCCGCCTCCAAGGGCGCCGTGGAAGCCTTGAACCTGATCCTCGCCCGCGAGCTTCGCGGGCGCGACATCACCGTCAACACGGTCGCCCCCGGGCCTGTCGCGACCGACCTCTTTCTCGACGGCAAGGACGCGGCGACCGTCGACCGCATCGCGAAGCTCAACCCCATGGAGCGCCTGGGAAAACCCGATGACATCGCCGAGGTCGTCTCGTTCCTCGCGGGGCCTGCGCGCTGGATCAACGGTCAGGTCATCTACGCCAACGGCGGAATGAACTGACCCCACTCACGCGCAGCCCCTCCGCCGCCCCCCGCGGGCCGTGCCCCCCTCGTCCCGCCGCTCCTCTACGATTTCCTCAGATCGAGCCCGATCATCCCGAGCGTCCCGCCTTGCTTGAACGCCGCCCGGCCCGTGCGGAGGGCGAACTGGGAGCGGGGATCGAGCAGATCGAGGATGTCCTGCTCGTAGTGGTAGACCTCCAGGTCCACCTTCCCGCCGCCCAGCATCAGCCCGGGCTTCAGCTTGATGTAGGTGCTGTTGTGCCGGGACTGGAGCAACCGGATCTGCTCGTCCGAGATGTACAGGTTCAGCTCGAGGTGGAACGCCTTGAAGTCAGGCGCGCCGTGCGTGTGCGACGCGTCCCCCACGAGGGCGACGGAGGCATCGACGTCGAACAGGGCCTCGATGTCAGAGCGCTGGAGCGTTTCCCAAACCCGGTGTCCCGACATGACGTGTTCCTCCCTCGCGCGAAGGCGCGCCAGAGGACGCTACAGCGTGTGGGCGCGTGACCGCAACCAGTGCCTGGTGGTCCCATGGATGGATCGGGTCGTCCTGGAGTGCATGCTGACGCGCAGTCCGCTGCGCTCTCCCACCCGACCTCTCGTCACTCCGCCGCGGGCTTCAACGACGCGAAGTGCCCGAGCACGTGCGCGAGCGCATCCTCCGAGACGAACGCGAGCCCCTCCATCGCTCCTGCGGCAGCCTCCGCGGCGCGCTCGAACATCTCTGCCTCGTAGCCGGCCACCGCCTCGCTCCAGTCGGAGACCTCCGAAAGCCGCAGCCCCAGCTCCAGCCCATCGAGCATCGCCATGTTCACGCCCTCGCCCGAGAACGGCGGCATCACGTGGGCCGCATCTCCGAGCAACGTCACCCCGGGCCGATGCGCCCACCGATGCCCCACGGGGAGCGCCACGATGGGACGCGCGTGGATGGTGTCGCTGCATCCGTCGATGAACGCCAGCAGCGAGGGCGCCCACCCGGGCAGCATCGCCTTGAGCTGGGCACGGGCGTGCGCAGGCGACGACAGGTCCACAACGCCCTCCTCGAGCTGCGCCTCTGGCACCCGGAACATGACGTAGGCACGGACGTGGCCGTTGCTGCTGCGCTGCGCGATGAACCCCTGGCAGTTCCCGACCGCCGAGATCTTCCCGCGCGGAATGAGCGCCGCGAGCCCCGGGTGCTGCGCATCCACATCGTCGATGCTCAGCTCGATGAAGAGGATGCCCGTGTACGCCGGCTTCTCGCGCGACAGGAGCGGCCGGACCCTGGACCACGCCCCATCGGCGCCAACCACCAGATCGAACTCGCCGAGCGCCCCCTCGGCGCCCACCACGCGGTGACGGCCATCCGGGAGCGGCTCCACCGCCGACACCTTGCTGCCCCAGCGGATGGTCTCCTCCGGCAGGCCATCGAGCAGGATCGCCCGGAGCTGCGTGCGGTCGATCTCCGGCCGATCCCCGCCGCTCGCATCGGCGTGCTCGAAGCGGAGCGCCCCGAGGTGATCGTAGATGGCGTCGTACTGATCGTCGTACCGCGCCAGCGCTTTGAACTGAGCCTCCAGCCCTGCCTCGCGCAGCGCGCGCTGCCCCGACTCGGCGTGGAGGTCCAGCGAGCCCCCCTGGGGCCGCGCGAGCGGGTGCTCGTCGAGCTCGAACACCGTGAACCCGATGCCCCGCGTCGCCAGGAGCCGCGCCAGTGTGAGCCCCCCCGGCCCCCCGCCGACAATGCCAACATTCCTCTTTTGCATAGGGAACTATATATTTTACCAAGGACCCTATGCAAGACGGAAAGTCACCGCCTCCCTGGGACCCGGCGTCCTCGGCCTCGTTCTGGATCAACCGCGCTTCCAGGCAGATCCTGCGGCTCCACGAGGGGCGCCTCCGCCCTCTCGGCTTCGGGATGAACCAGATGCCCGTCCTGCACGCGCTCGGTGACGGAGCCGCGCTCTCGCAGAAGGAGCTGGCCAGGGGGGCGCGGGTGGAGCAGCCGACGATGGCGGAGATGCTGGCGCGCATGGAGCGCGACGGCGTGGTCCAGCGCGAGCCCAACCCCGACGACGCCCGCGGGACCCTGACCTCGCTCACCCGGAGCGCGCGCCTTCGTCTGCCCAAGGCCAAGGCTGCGCTCATCCAGGGAGAGCAGGAGGCGACGGCCGGCCTCAGTGCCGAGGAGAAGGTGCTGCTGGTGAGCCTCCTGCAACGCGTGGTCAGCAACCTCGAAGGGTGAGGCCTGGGCGGGGCGAGGCTACATGCAGCAGAAGGTGGCTGGTTGGACAGGGACGCCGCCGCCGATCATCTGTCCCCCCTGCGGCGCGCAGGTGCCTGGCTGATTCACGGTGAAGACGGCCTCCACGCTGCCGACCTGGCCCGGAATAGTGTTCACCGGCCAGCATCTCTCCATGTCCAGCGATGCCGGCACATTCCGATCCCCCTGGGAGCAGGTCGCGTCCGTATACATCTGTAGCGCGGCTTCACATACGCTCCCTTCGGGCGGCAAGCAGGTGCAGGGCGAGCAGGTGATGTCCCCGACGGCGCCATAGACCACATGCCGCTCGGAATACCCCAGCGGACAGGGAAGATCCGCGCCCCTGTAGAAGATGCACTGCTGGGAGTCTTCCAGAGACTTTCCGGAGGGAGGCGCACAGAGCTTGCCGATGTCCCCGCACGGCTCGAGCACGAGGCTCGAAGAGCACGCCTTGGCCAAGGTGCGCCAGGCAACTTCCGTGTGAGGAGGTGCCTCCACCAGGGGCGCGCACGAGGTCACCGTGGTCGCCTCGACGGAGAAAGACTGGGGCATGTCGATCGGCGTGGGTGCGATGCACGAGCCGTCCCAGTGCGCAGGGAGATCGACCGACTGCAAGGTGCCCCCACAGGAGGCGTCGGTCGTGCTGGCCGCGAGCCCGTCGGGGAACTGACACGAAGGCGGTGCACACCCGCAGGTGGGGCACGAGATGTACCCAGGTGCGTCGCAATAGAGTGCCCTTCATTCGATGCAGTTCTCTCATCATCGTCCGTGCCGTCGCGGCCCCCTTCTGCATTGCATGCAAGCCGCTCGTACCATGCCGGAATCCGGTGAGATGCTGTTCTCATGGCGTCAAAGTCATTATGTCGAACCTTGCGCCGACCGCGCCATTTTTGCCATCTCTTGTGGTTTCTGGAACGGAGGCCATACCGTGATTCACGGAGAGGAAGTCTGCGAACCCTGGCAACAGAATGTCGTCGGAAGCAAGGGTGTAGCTTGACCCGCCAGATTGCCCCCCCTCAGCGATGCATGCGGCGGGTTCGACCGGATGAATCTGGCCAATGACGCTCGCGTACCGATCCGAGACATCCGTGCTGTCGCAAAACGGCTCCTCGAAAGAAACGCGTGTGCCTAGCCAGGGAGAGACGCAGTGGTTGCCTCTGTAGATCCCGACGAAGATCCGACAGCCGGTGTCCTCGGGCAGGGTGCAGGTGCAAGGAGTGCAGGACAGCCTATCGTCAATTGTCCCATGAAAGCGGCGAAGCTCCGGGGTTGCCGCGGGACACGCATCATGCTCGCCCTCCCGCAGGATGCATTGCTGAAACCCCGGGCCAGGCGGCCCCTCGCACGTCGCAGAGCCCTCCTCACAGCCGTCGGACGTCGCGGCTGCCTTGCAGGCGCGCGCGAACGTATCCCACGCGAAGTCAGCCTGCCTGGCGGGGTTCGGGGCAATCGGTTCAGCCCGAGCATCACGACGAGTGCAAACGCCTTCGGCGCGCATCGCATCGGTAAACACTCTTTACGTGAGGAGAATGGAGAATCCGTCGGGGAGTGCAGTCGATAGGAGAGCTATCGGGAACGTGCAGTCACCTTCGCCGCTCGCATCACGGCAGGTGCGTTCAAGAAGGTTCTTTCTGGCGGCCGAGAGCGTATGGCATTGCCCTTGCCTGGCATCGGACAGCTCTTGCCTTTGACGGTCGCAATCACGACACGTCCCCGCGATGGGCGGACGGCTCTGCACCCTGGTGCCCGCGCTACCGCTCGCAGGAGCTCACGGCGTGGAGAGCCACGGGTTCTGACAGCAGAGGATGGTTGGGTAGTGCAGACCTGGTCCGACCCGTGACCACGCGACCCTGGGCGGGACGTCCTCCGGCCCGCGCGTCAGTGCAGGACGGTCTGAGGGCTCCGGCAACCCGAGGTCGCCGGAGGCAAGGGCGTGGCATACGCCGCCAGCTTCCCATCTGCGGAGTACAGCTTCTTGACCTGCGTACAGGACATCTCCTGCTGACCGCAGGCGCAGCTACCGTCGCCTGCGGACGCGCGCGGCTCGGCCCCGCCTTCAACCACCAGCGGCTGCGTGCCCTCCGGGGAGGCCATCACCCCGTTGCCGGCGGCTGGATAAAGCCAGACCCACGTCCACCCCGGCGGAGGAGCGGGAGCGGGGGAGGGTGATGCGGGGATGCCTTCAGGGTTCCAGCGACGAGCGTTCGCCCGCGCGTAGCCACAGTTCGCAGCGTCATCCGCCTGGCAGGCGGTGAGCACACCCAGTCCGAGCGTCATGAGGAGCGCCATCGCCGTCCGTGCGCAATGCATCGGCAAATTCCCTTTCGTGAGGAGAATGGATCGTTCAGGCCCGGGGATACACCGCACGAGACGTGCAATGTCCCGTAATGCGCATTAACATGTCACGCTCGCCCAGGAAGGCTCTTTTCTGGATGCTGAACGCTGCGAGGTTCCATTGCGAACGTCTCGCCCAAATTGCCTCTCTTCGCACGAGGCTACGGCAGGGCTTTGAGGTCATTACTTGAAGGATTGAATCTTTACCAGCCCACGCTGCCCGTCCTGCTCGCCCCACGCTGCTCGTCCTGCTTGCCCCACGCTGCTCGTCCTGCTTGCCCCACGCTGCTCGTCCTGCGTGAACGCGGGACGCGCACGCCGCGCACCTGCTCGCCCACGGGCTGGGAGCGCCAGGCTGGACGCTCAGGCGGCAAATCCCGGGCGACGTTGACAAGGCCATGCTCTCCCCGTGTACTAGAGGGATGCGCTCCCACGCTGTGAAGGCGCCTCTGAATCTCGCGGCTCGACCGCTCGGGACCTTCACGGAAGACGCAGAAATACAGGGGCATGCAGCCTCTGGAGCGCGGAGTGCATGACGGGTCCGGGTCCTGTCGCGGGGGCGACACAGATCACCGAGAAGCTCATCAGCGGGGACCTCGGTCCGCCTGATCCCGAGGGAACCCCGCGCTGGATCCTCGTGCTCTACCACCGCGAGGGTGCGGTCACGGTGCAGCTCGAAGCCGGCAAGTCCATCGTCATCGGGCGCGAGCCGCCTGCCAGCGTGATCCTCCCGGACGCGAGCCTGTCGCGCAAGCACGCGCGCATCACGCTCCTCGCGGACGGGGTGTGCATCGAGGACCTGGGATCGACCAACGGGATCCAGGTCGACTCCAGGCGCATCAAGTGCGAGGTCCTCTCCGGGAGCCACGAGATCCGGCTCGGGAACGTGGTGGGGTCCCTCTTCCTCCGGCGGGGGACGCCGCTCGCGCTCCCTGGCATCGAGAGCCATGACGTCTTCCACGTGGCCCTGGAGCAGGAGATCATCCGCGCCCGGCACTTCGGGCGCCCGCTCGCGCTCCTGATGATCCGGCCCCTCGATGCGCCGGCGCCGCACGTCAGCCGCTGGAGCATGCCGCTCCGGGAGCTGCTCCGCAGCGTGGATCGCGTCGGCCTCTACAGCGCCGACACGCTCCAGGTCCTCCTGCCGGAGGCCGGCCTGGAGCGCGCCACGGAGCTGGCCGAGCTGCTGAGCCGGCGCGGGGATCAGGAGAGCGTCCACCTCGGCGTGGCCGTCGCGGTGTTCCCGGAGTCGGCGCCCACGGCGCACCGGCTGCTCGAAAGCTGCCGGGATGCGCTGCAGCGCACGGAGGCGCGGAGCCCCGTCTGCGTTGTGCGTGAGGAGGCGTGGGTCCCCAGCCACTCCACGGAGCAGGAACTCGGGGACGCTCCCATCGTGGGGCGAGCGACGCATGGCATCTTCGAGATGGCGACGCGGCTCGCCTCCGTGACGCTCCCGGTGCTGGTGCTCGGCGAGACGGGCGTGGGGAAAGAGGTGTTCGCCCGGGCCGTGCACGAGCGCGGCCCCAGGCGCCAGCGCAGCCTGATCACCCTGAACTGCGCCGCCATCCCCCCCCAGCTCGTGGAGAGCACCCTCTTCGGACACGAGCGCGGGGCCTTCACGGGTGCCGGGCAGCAGCAGCGCGGCGTCTTCGAGGCCGCGAACGGGGGGACGCTCTTCCTCGACGAGGTGGGGGAGCTGCCCCCGGCCGCGCAGGGCGCGCTCCTCCGCACCCTGGAGACCAGCCGGGTCATGCGGGTCGGGTCCACCCGGGAGATCGAGGTCGACGTGCGCATCGTGGCCGCGACGAACCGCAACCTGGAGGTGATGATCCGGGAGGGCACGTTCCGCCCGGATCTGTTCTTCCGGCTCAACGCCATGAGCGTGACCTTGCCGCCGCTGCGGGATCGCATCGACGAGATCGAGCCCCACGTCAGGCGCATGCTGGCCCGCGGGCTGCGCGGGACGGAGCGCAAGCTCTCGGTGTCGGAGCCTGCCTGGGAGCTGCTGCGACGCTACCCGTGGCCAGGGAACATCCGGGAGCTGCGCAACGTCATCGAGCGGGCGCTGGTGATCGCGCAGGGCAGCGAGATCACGGAGCAGGACCTGCCGGAGCGCATCCACAGCGCGCTCTCGCCCGCGACCCTCCGCTCCTCGTTCCCGGGCCCAGGAACCTCTCTGCCACCGGGGGTGAGCCTCTACCCCTCCGCGGGGAGCCTGGTCCCGCTTGCGGGCCTGATCGCTCACCCACCTGCGGATCTGAACGCCTACTTGCCGCCAGGGTCGAACTCGAACCCGCCGCCGAGGTCGAGCTCGAACCCGCCGCCGAGGTCGAGCTCGAACCCGCCTCCAGGGTCGAGTTCCAGCCCCCCTCCCGAGGTGGACCCTGCCTCCCTTTCCCCTGTCGCGCCTCCCCCTTCCACCGAGGCGCTGCCGGTGAGGTCGGTGGCGGGGGTGAGGCGGATCGCGCGGGAGACCGAGGCGCGCATGATCCTCGACGCGTTGCGCGAGACCCAGGGGAACCAGACCGAGGCGGCGCGTCGGATCGGCATGCCCCTCCGCACCTTCGTGCGCAAGCTCGGCGCGCTCCGGCGAAAGGGCAAGTCCCGTGGCGAGCGATGAGACGCGCGACGGCGACCCTGCCAGCACCGCGCCGGCCGCCGCCGGTGAGTCCGACCAGCTCCCCTCCGAGATTGGCCCTTACCTGCTCCTTGGGCGGCTCGGCAGCGGGGGCATGGGGGTGGTGTACCGGGCCGAGCACCGCATCAGCGGCGACATCGTCGCGCTGAAGACGGTCAACACCCTGGCCGAGGACCTCCTCCGCGCCCTTCGCCGCGAGATCCGGATGCTCAAGCAGGTCCAGCACCCCGGCGTGGTACGGATCCTCGCCGAGGGCGTCGCCGGTGGGCGGCCGTGGTACGCCATGGAGCTCATCGAAGGGCCGACGCTCCGCGACTTCGTGCCCACGGCGCTGGCGGACGCCTCTGCGTGCACGTTACCGCTCGACCCCGTCCCGGTGACGGAGCCCGTCGAGGGTGCCGCCTCGTCGAGGCCGGCAACGCCTGCGACGCTTGCCAGCGCGCCTCTCGACAGCTCCCTCGCGCGCCGGCTCGAACTCACCGCGCGCCTCTGCGAGCCGCTCGCGTGGATGCACGGCGAGGGCCTCGTCCACCGCGACCTCAAGCCTGACAACGCCATCGTCCGCGCGGATGGCACCGTCACCCTCATCGATTTCGCGCTCGCCTCCCGCTTCGATGGCGCCACGGGGCGCGACACCCTGGAGGTCGACGAGAGCCTCGCCGGGACCTGCGCCTACATGGCCCCGGAGCACTGGAACCAGGAGCTGCTCGACGCCCGCGCGGACCTCTACGCCCTCGGCTGCATCCTCTACGAGCTGGTGACCGGGCGGGCCCCCTTCCACGGCAGCATCCCCGACCTGCACCGCCAGCACGTCCTCGAGGCGCCCCTCCCGCTCTCCCGGCACAAGGCAGGCATCCCGCCGCTGCTCGACGCCCTGGTCCAGCGCCTCCTCGCCAAGCGCCCTCAGGACCGCCCTGGCCACGCCCTGGAGGTCGCGGCAGCCCTCGCCGACCTCGGGCTCGTCCCCCCACCGACCCCCGGCGACGGCCCCGCGCCGCGCTCGTTCCTGTACCGCGCCCCCTTCGTCGGTCGCGGCGAGATCATGGCCCATCTGGGCCGGTGGATGCAGCGCCTCGCCCAGAACGCAAACCCCCTGCTGCTCCTCGGCGGCGAGAGCGGCGTGGGCAAGACCCGCATCGCCATCGAGCTCGGACGCCTCGCGCGCGCGCGGCAGCTCGCGCTCTTCACCGGCGAGTGCGTCCCCATCGCCGGGGACAGCCCGGCCGACGCCAGCCGGGGCGGCGCGCTCCACCCCTTCCGCAGCCTCCTCCTCGCCCTCGCCGACCGCTGCCATGCCCGCGGGGAGCCGGAGACTGGCCTTCTCTTCGGGTCCGCGTGCAGGCTCCTCTCCGCCATCGAGCCCGCCCTGGTGTCCATCCCCGGCTACGAGACCTTCCCCGAGCCCCCCGAGCTTCCCCCCCAGGCAGCGCGCGACCGCCTCCTCGCCGCGCTCCACGAGGTCCTCTCCGCCGTCACCCAGGACCGGACGCTCCTCGTCGTCCTCGACGACCTCCAGTGGGCGGACGAGATCACCCTCCTGTACCTCCAGGGCCTGCGCTCCGGGCGCTTCCCGCCCGCGAACGTCGCCGTGTTCGGCGTCTACCGCTCCGAGGAGCCCTCCGAGGCGCTGCGCGAGCTGCTGGGGACCCTGGGCGAACGGCCCCTCGTGCTCGAACGCCTCGGCTCCCTGGCGGTGACGGAGATCGTCGCTGGCATGCTCGGCGTCGAGCGCGCCCCCGCCGGCCTCGCCGAGCAGCTCGGGCGCGAGGCCGAGGGCAACCCCTTCTTCGTCGGCGAGTACCTCCGCACGGCCCTCGCCGAGGGCTACCTTTTCCGCGACCGCGCCGGCGTCTGGCGCCTCGCCGAGGAGCCCGGAGAGTCCGCCTCTTCCCGGCGCCTCCCGCTCCCGCGCTCCCTCCGGAAGCTCGTCGAGCGCCGCCTCCAGAAGCTCTCGCCCAGGGGCAGGGCGCTCGCCGAGGTCGCGGCGGTGCTCGGACGCGAGATCGACGAGGACCTGCTCGTCCAGGTCTCGGCCCTCGACCGCGAGGCCGTGCTCAGCACCGTCGGCGAGCTGGTGGCCTCCCAGATCCTCAAAGAGCCCGCGCCAGGGCGCCTGCGCTTCCGCCACGACCGCCTCCGCGAGCTGATCCACGACGCCCTCTCGCCAGCCGCGCGACGCACGCTCCACCGACGCGCCGCCGAGGCGCTCGACGTGGGCCCCGAGCCACCTCCGCCCGAGGTCCGCGCCGCCCTCGTGCAGCACTGGGACCTCGCCGGTGACGGCGACCGCTCCCTCCACCACCTGGAGCACCACGCCGACTACCTCCTGCGCGCCGGCGCCTACCACGACGCCATCGCCGCGCTCACCGCCGCCCTCCAGCGCGCCGACACGCGGGATGCGCGGGATGCGCGGGATGCGCGGGATGCGCGGGATGCGCGGGATGCGCGGGATGCGCCACACCCGCGCGAAGGTTCGAGCCTCCCGCCCTCGCGCCGCGGCGCCCTGGAGCGGCGCCTCGCCCAGGCGTACCTCAACCTCGGCGACCTGCCCCGCTGCCAGGCGCACGGCGAGGCGGCCTTGCACCTCCTGCTCGGAGATTCCCCCTCGACCAGGCCAGGGTGGGGCTTGCTCCTCGCCCGCCAGCTCGCGCTCCAGGTGGGGCACCTCCTCCTGCCCGTGCGCGCTTACGAGCAGCCCGAGGCGAGCCCCGTCCTCACCGAGGGCGCGCTCGCCGCGGGCGCCCTGGCGCGGGTGGGCTTCTTCGCCAGCGACCCGCTCCGGATGATGGGCGCGAGCCTGCTCGCCATCAACCTCGCGGAAAAGGCCGGCGCCGCCGTGGAGTCGGCACGCAACTACGCGGGCCTCGGCTTCATGCTCGGCCTCCTCGGCGTCCGCCCCCTCGCCGACCGCTACTTCGCCCGCGCCCGCGCCGCCGGAGAAGCCTCGCGCGACGCCCCGGGCCTGGTCTTCTCCTTCACCGCCCAGGCCACCACCTTGCTCGGCGCGGGCCGCTGGGGCGAAGCGCGCGGCGTCCTCAAAGACGCCCTCCGCCTCTGCGACCAGACCGGAGACCCCCAGGACGCCGAGCTGGTCTCCACCCTCCTCAGCCACCCCGATTACTTCCAGGGCCGCATTCCCTCTTCAATGGCCTGGTGCTCCCGGGTCCTGCAATCGGCGCGCGCCCGTCGCAATCAGCAGGCCGAGGCCTGGGGCCTCTATTGCACCGCCCGCGCCTTGCTCGCCCTCGGCCTCTCCGACCGCGCCACTGCGCTGCTCGTCGAGGCCCGCGCCCTCCTCGCCGTCCAGGCCGACCAGATGTCCTCCATCGTCTGCGCGGGCCTCCTCGCGCGCGCGCGCCTCGCCGAGGCCGATCCTGACGGCGCCGAGATCGCCGCCCGCGAAGCCGACACCTCGCTGGCCCACTCACGCCCCACCATCTTCCTTGTCCTCCACGGCCACGAGGGCGTCATTGCCTGGCACCTGGACCGCTGGACGCGCACCCTCGCCGCGGGCCGCAGCAACCCCACCGCCGCCGCCGCCGCCGCCGCCGCGTGCCGCCGCCTCCACGCCCTCACCCGGCGCTTCCCCGTCGCTGCCCCGGCAGCCTCGCGCCTGGAGGGCGCCGTCCACACCCTCGCGGGCGACCCCCGCCGTGCCCTGGACGCCCTCCAGCGCGCCCTGGCCTCCGCCCAGGCCCTGGGCATGGCCCTGGAGGAAGCCCTGACCTCGGCCGCCCTCGGCCAGGCCACGGCCCTCCCCCCCTCCGAGCGCGAGGCACACACTTTGCGAGCGCAGTCCCTCCTGGAGGCCATGGGGAGCACCCGGCCTCCCGAGGCGCCCGACGCCTCGTAGCTGCGTCCCCTGAAGCGGAGTGCCGAGAGGCCCCGCCCGCCAGAGGACCTCGATGCCCCGTCCCGGCGCGCCCAGGTGCGTCGAGGACAGGAACGAACCCGGGGAACCGCCCGCGAGACGCACGCGGGCACCCCCACCGAGGGAACCATGCGCGACAACGAGACCTATTACTTCGACTTCGGCCACGGAAAGTGGATCGGCACCTTCGACTTCGAGATCACCGGCCTCACCGACCTCGTGCGCTCCGGCGCGAGCCTCCCGGACATGGTCTGGGCCACGGCGCTCCACGCCGCGTGCAAGATCGGCAAGGCCACCATCAACTCCGCCATCACCGGCTACCCGGGCAGCACCCTCGCCCGCAGCCACGCCGCCATCCACCTGGAGACCCTCGTGCTCCTCCCGGCGCTGCGCATCTACACCCTCCGCGGCGCCTACCAGCTCGATCCCAACGGACGCGACGTCCAGGTGGACATGATCGAAGCCTACGGCCCGCTCTCCATGCTCTTCCAGCGCCGCACCCCTGCCACCGCGGTGGTCACCGAGGGCGGCAGGCGCGCCGAGTACACCCTGACCATGTTCGGCACCCCCTGGAAGGGCGTCTACGCGATCGACCGCCCTGCCGGCGACCAGGTGGACGTCGCCTACGCCTCCACCTGGGGCAAGCTCACCTACCAGGCAAACCGCATGGGCCCCCCGCGCCCGCCCTCCGAGGACAGCGTCTCCGGCCCCGTCCTCGAGCTCCGCCAGGGCGCCGAGCGCCTCTCCAGCCACACCAGGCAGCTCCGCGCCCGGCGCGACCTCCGCGCCGCCTTCACCGAGGTCTACGCCGACACCCTCTTCGCCCTCTCCCAAGTTGTGGAGCGCGGCCTGCTCCGCGCCAGCGTCCCCACCCATCCCGCGCGCCGCATCCGCGACGCTGCCTGGATTGCCCGCCTCAGCAACCTGTTCCTGGAGCGCTACCTGAGCGCCCTCGACGCCCACGACCAGCACCGCCACGTCCCCCGGCCCTGGGCCCTCGTCTTCGACGCCCTCGAACGCCGCACCATGACCGAGCTCGACGCCGTGGCCCTCTCCATGTTCGTGCACCTGACTTCGGACCTCCCCCACGCCCTCGCCGCGGTCCGGAGCGAAGAGACCGACGGCCCGGAGAGAGCCCTGGAAGACTTCGAGCTGCTCAACGACGTGCTCGCCTCGTTCATCGACGACATGCAGCAGGCCATGTCGGACCGCCACGGCGTCCTCTACGGCTGGCTCTCCCTCCTCGGAGGCGGCGCCGCCGACATGGTCCTCGGCCACCAGGTCCGCGTCCTGCGCACCGCCGCCTGGTACACCTCCGAGCGCCTCATGGCCCGCGACCCGGCCATCCGCGCCGACGCGGAGGACCGCATCGTCCGCGACCTGGAGCGCTTCATGAGCGCCCTGCTCGACCCCAGACCCTGGGCACTCCGCGTCGCGGCCCACCTCGCCCGGAGCGCCCTCGCCCGCCGCCGCCTGTGGTGAGGCCCAGTCCCGTCCGCCCACCGAGAGAACCACGAGGGAACCCATGAACACTGCCCCCGGCATCGAGAACCAGCGAAGTCCCGGCGTCGCCTCCCAGCGCCACCCGTCCGGCGTCGCCTCCCAGCGTCACCTGTCCGGCGTCGCCTCCCAGCGTCACCCGGCGAGGGTCGAGCCTCAGCCCACCCTGCCCTCCACCCTGCGCCCCCGCGATGACGGACGGCCCATCGCCCCCCAGGAGCCCTCCCCCTTCCCGCGGGGCACCGAGGTGGGACGCCACGAACAGCTCCACGTCGTCCCCGGCCGCGGGGGCCGCATCTACCGCGCCAGCGTCAGCGTCACCTTCACCGAGCCCATCGAGGAGCTCGCCCACATCATCCAGCCGCAGTTCTGGAGCCAGTGCATCCTGCAGGTGAAGAAGGTCGAGTTCATCGACCCTGCCGAACCGCCCCACGGCAACCAGTGGAAGGCCCAGATCCGCGAGTTCGTCAGCCTGCTCAACCCGCTCGCGCCGGACGCCGTCGATCTCGACTGTCGGCTCGACGTCGCGTACGAACACCATCCCGGCATCGCCGCCACGACCACCTACAGGCTGCAGAGAAACGGCAGCGAACACGTCGATCTCAACCAGGGGAAGCTCACCATCCGGGCCCTGCTCCCCGACGTCTCCGTGGTCACCCTCCAGAAGGAGCTGCGCCTCAAGCCCGGCTCGGCCCTCGTCGAGCAGCTCTTCGCGCTCGACCCCCGCGGCCTCGACCGGATGCTCAGGTTCTGGCTCCTCGACGTGCCGTCCCGCTGCGGCAGCCCGCAGCACCCCCCCTTCTCGATGCCCTGACCTAGTACTGGAGCGCCGGCCCATCGCTCTCTTACGTGCTCACGGCGGGGCCCCCCAACCCAACTTGCAGACGTCGGGAGCACTCCGAACGCGTGTGCGCCCCGCCGGAACCCATCCCGGCGGGGCGCGCAGCAACTCTCCCGGGTCCGCGCTTCAGCAGCCGATCATCTCGTCGTAGCCGACCATGAAGCGGAACAGCCCCGTCATCTTCAGCAGGGCCCGCAGCGCCGGGATGAACCCCCCCGGCTCGCTCATCGGCCGCACCTCCCGCTGCGGCAGCCCGAGCCGGCGGAGCGCCGCGTTCGCCGCTTCGATCCCCGAGACCACGGCCCCCTCCATCCCCACCACGCCGAAGCTGTGCGCCGTGTAATCCCCCGCCAGCAGGAAGTTGCCGAGCGGCGTCACGGCCGGCGGCCGCTGAGCATCCGACCCCGTGGCCGTGACGAAGTACTCGTCGTGGTTGGTGCAGTGAAACCAGCGGCGCTGCACCCGCTCCGGCAGCGCCTCCGGAAACATCTCCTGGATGTACTTCTCCGCCTCCTGCACGGCCTCCTCGATCTGCTGCGGATCCGAGAAATCCCCAGGCTTCTCCTCGCCCACCAGCTCCAGCACGGAGCCCGGCCCATCCGGCGCCTTCCACACCCGCGCCCGATCGAGGAGCGCGGAGAACCGCCCCGGCAGCCCGATCACCATCCCCTCCACCGACGGCGGGGTGACGATCCGGTCGTAGTAGATCTGACAGGCGATGGTGCGCTGGGTGATGAGCTTCCCCAGCGCCGCGAAGAACGGCGTGCTCCGCAGCCCCTCGTCCAGCACCTTGTCCAGCGCGCGCGGCGGCAGCGCCGAGATGTACACGTCGGCCTCCACGCGCGACCCCGCCCCGGGTCCCGGCGCAGGATCCGGGCTGTGGTAGGGGCTGAGCCGGATGGGCACCTCCGGCCTCTGTTTCGCCTCCGCGCCATGCGGCCACGCCGGCCGCGGCCCCACCCGCACCCCGGTCACCCGCCCGCCCTCGTGCTCCAGCCCGCTGACCGGCGAGAACGGCAGGATCTTCCCCCCGCGCTCCTTGAACGCGCGCGCCAGCGGCGTGATCAGCACCTCCCCGATCGGCCCATCCAGGTGACCGACCTGCTGCGACTCACACCGCTGCTGCGTCAGCCGCAGCGCATGCAGCATCGCCAGCGCCGAGGCCGGATAGGGAAACGCAAACGTCGCCCGCTCCCCCATCGTGAACAGCGGATCCGCCAGGTCCAGCTTGCTGAACCCGAGCCGCTCGACGAATGCATCGTACTTCGTCTCGTCGAGCCGCCGCCGCTCCGACGGCGAGAGACACTCGGGCCGGAGCATGATCCCCGCGAGCGCCAGCCGCGCCAGCCGGAAGGGATTGGCCTTGCTCGCCGCCTTCCGCCCCCCGATGAGGTGCAGCGGCGAAGGCAGGTTGACCGGCCGCAGCCAGGACAGCCCCCGCCCATCCGGAAACGCCGCGCCGCTCGTGTTCTTCTTGATCCTGGTCAGCGCCTCCGGCGCCGCATCCCCGAGCAGCCGCCGGAAGTTCGGGTAATCGAAGAACGCATGGAGCCCGTGCTCTATCTCGTAGCTCCGATCCCCTTCCCGCAACGCCTTCGACGACGCTTTCCCTCCCAGGAGGTGCCCGCGCTCCAGCAGTGTCACCTCGAGCGCCCCGTTCGAGCACTCAAGAAGTGTCCACCCCGCGGCCAGGCCCGCGAGCCCGCCACCCATGATCAAGACCTTGGTCATCGATGTCTCTCCAAGCCAAAAGCGAGGCTCGCCGCCCCGAGGCAAAGGAAGCCAAGGGCTCCCTTCTTTCCAGATGAGTGTAATGACGACGAAGCCAAACGCCCCTGGGCCGGCCGGTTATTCGCGCAAGTCGTGGCGCGCCACGCGTCACGCCACCGGTGGCGTGGTGCGCCACTCGTGGCGTAGCTGGTCACGACCGAGCGCCGCTCAGGCAGCCGTGCACCTGGTGAGTGCCTGAGGGCCTCAGCGCCCCTCGCGGTGGGTGCTCCCATGCCTCAGCGCAGCGACTTCACGATCGCGCACAGCGCCTCGACCGACAGCCGCCCATCGAGCACCACCCGTGGCGTCGCTGAAAACTCCTCGTCGATCATCCTCAAGATCCCTGGATGCAAGGTCTCCTGGTAGTGCGCAATGAACTCCAGGTGCTTGTCCATGATGTCTTCGTAGGAGCAATCCTCCTGGGTAAACCGGTTCGGAGCCTTCTTTTGCTCCTCCATCCTCTGCACGGCGCGTTCAATGCAGATCTCGAACGGTGTCTCCAGCAGAACGATCCGCTCCGCGGCGGCCAGGATGCGGCGTCGCTGGGCCTCTTCGGTATACCCTTCGATGATCCATCCGTCCTCCTGCACGCGCGCATCGAGAACGGGCGCGATCTCCTCCATGGTCGCGAAGATCCAGCCGGGCTTGAACACGAGGAGATCCAGGTGCAGGACCGGCAGCCCGGTGATCCGCCCCCAGCCCTCCGACAAGGTGGACTTGCCGCTGCCGGGACTCCCCAGCACCGCAACCCGCTGGAATGGCAAGCGCGAGGCGCTTCGCGGCCGCTCCATTCAGGCCTCCAGAGCCCTTGCAATGGCGGCCCGCAGCTCACGCACGACCACGTCCACGCCGTCCTCGGTCACGACCGAGCAATGGTCTCCCGGGACCTCGTGAATGCCGTGCGGCCTCTCGCACACGGTCTCCCAGCCGCCCGAATCGGTCCTGCAGAAGTTGGAGCTGCTGCCCCGGAAGAAGAGGAGGTCACCCGAGAACATGCCTCGCGGGGTGTACGTGTTGAACGCCACCGCCCTGAAGAGCCCGAGCAGCGTATCGATGTGGTCATCCTCCGCGTCCGGCGTGAAGGCCCCGAACGCCCGCGCGCGCTCCATGAAATGCCTCGACCGCCGCTCCGGCGCGAGCGCCAGCAGCTCCTCGCGGCTCACCGGCATGGCCCTGCCGAACCAGTCCTTGAACCCACGGCCAATGATCTCCAGGAATTCGAGAGGGTCCTGCAGATACCCATAGCTCCGACCATAGAAATGGACCGGCGCCGGCCCCTCGATGGCCGCCAGCAAGGCGACGCGCTCCCCCTGTGCCTGGAGCTGGAGCGCCATCTCCAGCGCGACGATACCCCCGACGCAATGGCCCGCGAGGAGGTAAGGCCCTCGCGGCTGCACGGCCCGCACCGCGACCAGGTGCTCCGCCGCCCTCTCCTCCACCTGATCGTGAACGGGCCCCTCCTTGTAAAGCCCGCGCACCTGGAGCCCATGGAGCGGCTGGTCCGGCCCCATCGCCCGCGCGAGGCGATGGTAATTGAACACGATCCCATCGCCCCCCGGCACGAAGAACAGCGGCGGCCTGGTTCCCTTCGGCTGGAGCGCCACGAGAGGCTCCCAGCCCAGTGACCTCCGCTCCCGTCGCAGGAGACAGCCGAGCCTCTCCACCGTCGGCCCCTCCAGAAACGCCGGAAGCTCCACGCGCGTCCCGAACTGCTGCGCCACCGCCCCGAGCATGGCCCCGGCCCGCGGAAGATCCCCCCCGAGCGCGAAGAAGGTGTCCCTGACACCGACCGCGTCGATCCCCAGGACCTCCTCCCAGAGCCGCGTGAGCTGCAACTCGAAGACGTCCCGGGCCGGAATGAAGGGCTCTCTCGTCTCGCTCCTGGATCCATCCCCGTGGCGGTCGAGCCGCCCATCGCGCCCGCAGGCGCGCGCTACATCGAGGTCTTGAGGGTCAGCCATGCGCCCCCACCCTCCCGGGATCACCGTCACCCGTCAAGAGCACGCGCGCAGGGCGGCCGCCGGTAAATCATGGAAATCCTTGTGGTTGCCACCCCGATCCCTGCGGACGACACTCCGCCCATGAAGAAGGTCCTCATGGTGGCCGATCCCTTCGGCTTCGGTGGCGTCGGCAGCCTGATGAGCTGCCGCGAGCTTCTCTCGCCGCTCGATCTCACCTTCCGCTTCCTCATCCCCGCCTTCGCCCGCGACCTCGTCGACGCCGCCCACCGCGAGCACTGCACCTTCTACGAGGGCAAGCGCGCGCCCATCGAGGCCCACCTCCCCTGGTGCGACATCCTCTGGAGCGCCACCGAGAGCCACTCCATCCATGAAGCCGCCAAGGCCGGCAAGCGCGTGATCTTCTACGACCCCATCTTCTGGTTCTGGGCCACCGTCTCCCCGTTCCACGTGCCTGACATGCTGTACCTCTGCCAGAACTTCCCTGGCGTCCCCGAGCGCGTGCAGGCCCTCCCGCCCGCGATCCGATCGACCCTGCGCGTGGTCGCTCCCCGCACCTTCCCCCGCCCCGCCAAGCGCCCCTCGGACGCCCCGCCCCACCTCCTCGTCAACCTCTGCGGCCTCCACAACCCGGTGCGCATCCTCCACGGCTACACCGAGCTGGTCACGTCCTGCCTCCTCGACGCCCTCGCCGACACCCGCTGGGCGCGCGTGACCATCGCCGGCTGGCGCCCCGAGCTCGCGCACATCGAGCGCCGTGACCCCCGCGTCGTCTGCCGCCCCCTCTCCCACGAGGAGATGATCCAGGGCATGTCCACCGCCGACCTCCTCCTCTCCAGCCCCGGCCTGAACTCCGCCATGGAGGCCATGGCCCTGGGCACCCCCGTGGTGTTCCTCCCCTCCCAGAACGCCTCCCAGGCCCGCCAGCTCCGCACCTTCGTCGCGCACGGCCTCACCCCCACCGCGACCGACTGGGACACCCTCGCCGACACCCCCACCCGCTGGGAGGACCTCGACGACCCCCAGGCCATGGACCGGTTCGCGCAGCTCCTGGAGACCTGCGCCGCGTCCCCGGAGCGCGTGGACGCGCTGCGGAAGGTGCTCTCGGAGCTGGTGCGCCTCGACCCACCCGCCCTCGCCTCCGTCGCGGACAAGCAGGCCGAATTCTTCGCGTCACTGTCGCGAGGACATGGCTCGCTCGCCGAGGTCCTCGCAGCAGAGGGCATCGGATAGGCGCGCACCGCCACGGTCCTCCGATGGCGCCTAGTCCGAGAACGATCTACCGCCCTCGCGACAGAATGAAATCAATCACCGCCCGCACCGCCGGACTGACGGCCTGCTTCGGGTAGACCAGCGAGAACTTCCGCTTGCGACCATTGCGTGCCGGCAGCACCTCCACCAGAGCCCCCTCCCGGCACTCGGCTTCCACCATGAAATGGTAAATCTGGCAGATACCCACCCCGCCCCTGGCCAGCGCAATCACCGCCTGCGGATCCTCGAAGGAACGAATCGGCCCCGCGGGGATCATCTCCTCCTCCGGCCCCGCGAAGATCCACGGAAACACCCGCCCCGTTCGTGGCGCCACGAACGGCAGCAGCGTGTGCTCCGCCAGCTCCTCCACGGAACTCGGCGCCCCGCATCGCTCCAGGTAGCGCGGACTCGCGAACATGCCCACCGTCGCCTCCCCGAGCTTCCGCGACACCAGGCTCTCGTCCTCGATGCGCCCCAGCCGCACTGCCAGATCACACCCCTCCCGCACGAAATCCACGACCATGTTGCTCACCAGGATGTCCAGCTCCACCGCCGGATGCGCCTCCGCGAACCCTTCGAGCTGCGGCAGCAGCCGGTGCAGCCCCCACGTGGTCGGCACGCTGATCCGCACCCGCCCCCGCACCACCCCCCGCTCGTGCACGCGCTCCTCCGCGCCCGCCAGCATCTCCAGCGCCGGACGCACCTCCTCGTAGTACCGCGCTGCCGCGGGCGTCGCGCGTAGCTGCCGCGTCGTCCGTCGAAACAGCACCACCCCCAGCGCCGCTTCCACCTTGGCAATCGCCCGGCTCACCGCCGCGGGCCTGAGGTGCAACGACCGCGCCGCCCCCGTGAACGACCCCTCCTCGAACGTCCGGCAGAACGCCACCAGCAGCGGCAGCGAGATCTCCGGGAACGCCGACCGCGTTCGTTCACTCAAGGAACAACTCTTTCATTCCCATCGAGCGTACCCAGAGCCCGTCGCGCCGAGCAAGCTGGGTGCATCCGAAACGGCCCGTCAACGCCGAGGACCAGAAAGGCTCCCCCATGCTCCACCGCGCCCACACCGACCTCACCCGCACCGACCGCAACCCCTCCGCAGCTCCCTCTTCCCGCCGCACCGTCCTCTCCTTCCTGCTCGCCGGCACCCTCGGCGCCGCCGCCCTCTCCCTCGGCTGCGGCGGCACCGACACCCCAGGCGCCCACGGTGACACCACCCCACCCGACGACAAGCCCTCCGTGCTCGTGGTCCTCTCCAGCCGCAACCAGCTCGACCTCCGCGACGACCGCGTCTTCGCCACCGGCTACTACCTCAACGAGCTGATCGTCCCCGTCCGCGCCATGATCGACGCTGGCCTGCACCCCGTCTTCGCCAACCCCGACGGCAACCCTGCCATCACCGACCCCCACTCCATCAGCGCCTCCTACTTCGGCAACGACGAGGCGGCCCTCCAGCAGGCCCTCACCCTCCGCGACAGCCTCGACGGCCTCCGCCACCCCCTCCCCCTCGCCCAGGCCATCTCCGAGGGCCTCGACCGCCACGCCGGCGTCTTCTTCCCCGGCGGCCACGCCCCCATGGGCGACCTCCTCGTCGACCGCGACGTGGGCCGCATCCTCCGCCACTTCCACGACGCCGGTCGCCCCACCGGCCTCCTCTGCCACGGCCCCATCGCCTTGCTCGCCGCCATGAACAACCCCGAGGGCTTCGTGGAGGGGCTGGTGAGCCGCGACGGCGCTCCCCGGACCGACCCGCCGCCCGCGTGGCCCTACGCCGGATACAAGCTCACGGTGTTCAGCACCGCCGAGGAGTCCGCCGTGGAGGAGGGTGGCCCGGCCGCGATGCTCGGGGGCAAGGTGCGGTTCTACCCGGAGGCAGCGCTGCGCGAGGCAGGTGGAGAGGTCATCGTGGGCGAGCCCTGGAAGAGCCACGTCATCGTGGACCGCGAGCTGTACACGGCGCAGCAACCCGCCTCGGATGGGGAGTTCTCGGCGAAGTTCGTCCCGGCGCTGGTGGCGGCTGCGAAGGCGCAGAAGCGGTGAACACGCAGGCCCCTCCGGGGGTCGCCGACGTGCCTCTCATCCCCTCTCAGCCGCCATCCCTGCGCGCGCGTGGGACGTCGCCTCCCGGGGTTTCCTGCACCCACACCCCACGCTTGAGCGCATCGTCGTACCGCGTCCACAGCGACGGGTCCTTGCCCATCTCCAGGCGCTTCGGATACCGCCCGAAGGCCTTCCTGAACTCGATGGCGACCCGGCCCGGGGCCCACCCGCGCGCACGCGCCTGCTTCGCCCATCCCTCGTACACGTAGACGCGCTCCTCCAGAGAGCGCAGCTCGACCATGCTCCCCTCGGCGCGCGCGCTCGGCCTCTCGGCCTCCCGGGCATCGCGTGGCAGCTCGCTCCCACAGGCGGGACAGTGCCCCGGCCACCCGCGCAGCACCTCCCCGCAGAAGGGACACTCGAACCTCGACGCGCCGCCCTCCCGCTCCTTCCCCTCCAGCGAATTCTCCTCGGGATCCGTGAGGAACCCGAACCGCTTCCAGCACCCGCCATGATCGAGGATGAGACAGTCGACCTTCCCCACCTCCGGCGCCGGCCGCAGCGCCCGCCCACACATCTGCTTCCACAGCGACCGTGACCGCGTGGGCCTCGCCAGCACCACGCACGAGCACCGCGGCAAATCCCACCCTTCCGTGAGGATGTTGCAATTCGAGAGGACCTGAATCTCCCCTCTCGCGAGCCTCCCCAGCACCGCCGCCCGCTCATCCTCCCCCATCTCCCCATCCACGTGCCCCGCGGGGATCCCTGCCTCCGTGAACGCCGCCGCGATGTGCTTGCTGTGCGCGATGTTCACCGCGAAGACCACGGTCAGCCGACCCGCCGCCTTGTCGCGCCAGGCCTCGACGATGTCCTCGACCAGCTCGTCCTGATCCATGACCTCCGCGAGCTGCCCGAGGTTGTAATCGTTCCCCACCTTCCGCACCTTGCTCAGGTCCGGCACCCGCCGCCCGAACACCCGCGGCTCCACCAGGTGCCGCGACTCGATGAGAGCCCCGAGCGTGGTCACCTCGATGAACGCATCGAACACATCCCCCAGCGCCACCCCATCCGCGCGGTACGGCGTCGCCGTCAACCCCAGCACCACCGCCTCGGGCGACGCCTTGAGCACGGCCCGGTACGACGCCGCCGTCGCGTGGTGCGCCTCGTCCACGATCACCAGCCGGAACGGCTCACTCTTCCCCCCGAGCCGCCTCGCCAGCGTCTGCACCGACCCCACCTGGATCGGCAGCTCCGGCCTGACGCGGGGATGTCCGGCCTTGATGACCCCGTGATCGATCTCCATCTCGTCGAGCTTCCGCGACGTCTGCTCGATGAGTTCCCGCCGGTGCGCCATGAACAGCGTCCGGCTCCCCTTCTCCATCGCGCTCTCGACGATCGCGCACGCGATGACCGTCTTCCCCGCCCCCGTCGGCGCCACGATGAGCGGCCGCTTCTTCCCGCTCCGGATGGCCTGACGCGCACGCGCGATGGCTCTCTCCTGATAGTCGCGGGGTTTGTACTTCATCGCTCTCCCTCCGGCATCTTGCCCGCCCGCGCCCGCTCTTGCCGCCGCTCCCGCGTCTGCCCCCTGTCCTGACCTCTCGGGAAGGTCGACACAAGGCAGGCATCCGGCGGTCGCCAGCGGGCGATGGGGTGCCGCGCGCCAGGCATGATTTCAGCGAACTCTAAGCATGTGCTGACGTTCCTGGACGCTACCACTTCCAGGCGGCGCTGCCCCCGGACTTGCCGGAGCGCCACGCACCGCGGCCGAATCGCGCTGCGTAGCGCTGGCTCCAGGCCGAAGAACGGGCCGAGCCGTGCATCGCCGAGAAGGACGAGCATGACCAGACACGCATTCGAGTACAAGCACCATCCCGGCACCGAGCCCACCGACGGGGTGCCGAGTTCGCGTCTGCTCGCCACCGGTCCGGTCAGTGGGCTTCGGCGCAAGACCGGCGCGCCGCGGGAGCTCGTGGAAGTCCAGCGTCACCTCCCCGAAATCGAGCGCCGCATGCTGCAGACCGTGGCGACCACGGGGCTGGTGCGCGAGATGATCCGCTACCACCTGGCCACGGGCGGGAAACGCGTGCGCGCGCTGCTGCCCGTCTGGGTCTGCGAGAACCTGGGCGGAGATGGCGAGGCCGCGCTCGATCTCGGTGCCGGTCTCGAGCTGTTGCACAACGCCACGCTCGTTCACGACGACCTCCAGGACGGGGACACGCACCGGCGCGGGCACCCGACGGTCTGGCATCGCTGGGGCATGCCGCAGGCCATCAATGCCGGGAATGCGCTGATCTTCGAGGCCTTCGCGCACATCGCGCGCGCGCCCGCCGCCCCGCGGATCCTGGAGCACGTGGCCGCCGCGCTGGTGCAGGTCACGGAGGGACAGGCCATGGAGTTCCAGCTCCAGCTCCCCCCGGGTCACGTGGAGCATCTCCCGCCGACGCTCGCGAGCTGGGAGGTCATGGCCCGGGGCAAGACAGGCGCGCTTCTCGCGGCCTGCATGCGCGCTGGCGCTGCCGCGGCGGGCGCGGACGACGAGGTGCTGGAGAGCGCCGCGGCCTACGGCAGCGACATCGGCCTCCTGTTCCAGGTCCAGGACGATTACCTGGACCTCGTCGGCGACAAGGGGCGCGCGCGGCGCGCCACCGATCTCATGGAAGGCAAGCTCTCGTTCCCGATCGTCTGGGCTCACGAACACGCCGCGCCGGCCGACGTCGCGCTCCTCCGCGCGCTCCTCGATCGGCCGCGCGAGCAGCGGACGTGGGAGATGGCGGACGCGGCGCTCGGGGCGCTCCGCCAGTGCGGGGCGCTTGCCGCCACTGCGGCCTGGCTCGTCGCCGCGAGGAAGACCACCGAGGAGCACCCGGTGGCGGACCTCGTGCCGGGCTGGGCTGCGCAATGCCTGGCCCCCGTGGCGCATGCGCTCTCAATGTGCCCCTGAACCCCGCAGCCCGCCCCGCTTAAGAATCCTAAGCGCCGGGCCAGACCTCCCTCCGGGAGCCGCGGTTCACGGCATCGCGTGCCCCCCTCCCGCCCCGGCACTCTAAGGTCAACCTAACGCCCACCTGGGGCGCGGATGCCTATGCTCCCTGGCCGAGCCGCAGTCGGCCCCGCAATCGGCGTGGGCGGCGCTCCAGCGCGGGCGGCGCTCCAGCGCGGGCGCGGCCACGGATACCGGCGCTCAATCACCATCGCTCACCAGAACGCATGCACCCCAGCACCTCCATCGACGACCCAGGGCCGTTCCCATCGCGCCGCGCCCCCGCGGCCTTGCGCGAGTATCCGCTGCTCGGCGTCCTTCCGCATCTGGTCGGCGATCCGCTGCGGCTGCTCGACGCGGTGGCGGGCAAGGCCCCGACGCGCGTCGTTCCGCTGAAGGCGGGACCCGTGCGCTTCTACCTCCTCACCCGCCCCGAGCATGTGGAGCACGTCTTCGTCAGCCACGTTCGCAACTACGAGAAGGGGCAGATGTTCTGGAAGCCGGCGCGCCGGCTCGGTGGCGATGGTTTGCCCCTCAGCGAGGGCGACCTCTGGCTGCGCCAGCGCCGCCTGCTGCAGCCGCTCTTCACCCCGAAGCACCTCGCCGGGCTCGTGGAGCTCATGATCCCCGTCATCGCCGAGGAGGTCGAAGCGCTCGGGCGCGCGGCGGCGGATGGGCCCATCGACATCGCGCCGGAGATGGTCCGTATCGCGCAACGCGTAGTCGGGCGGGCCCTGTTCGGCGCGCAGATGCCCGCCGCGGATGCGGAGGCATTGCGGGCCGCGGTCGGCGTCGCGCACGGCGTCATCGCCAGCCGCATGTTCCTGTTCTTCGTGCCCGACTGGGTCTACCTGCCCGGAGAGAGCGCCCTGCGCCGGGCGATTGGACAGGTCGACGAGATCCTTCATCGGTTCATCCGGCAGCAGCGCGCGGCGGCGGCGGCGGCGGCGCGGCGCAGCGGAGGCCTGCTCGATCTGCTGCTCGGCGCCAGGGATGAGCACGGCGAGGGGATCAGCGATCGGCTGCTTCGAGACGAGATCCTCTCCATGTTCTTCGCGGGCAGCGAGACGGTGGCCCTCACGATGACGTGGCTATGGCACCTGCTCGAGGAGCATCCCGAGGTGGATCTTCGGATGCGCGCGGAGATCGACGAGGTGCTCGGGACGCGTACGCCGCGCTTCGAGGACCTCGCGCGGCTCACCTGCACCAGGGCGGTGATCCAGGAGACGATGCGGCTCTACCCGCCGGGGTGGATCCTGCCGCGATTCTCGGTGAAGGACGACGTCGTCGGCGGTTGTCGTATACCCGCCCGCTCGGCGATCGTGGCGAGCCCTTATCTCCTGCACCGTAACCCCACGGTGTGGGATCGCCCGAAGGCGTTCGAGCCCGAACGGTTCACCCCCGAGCGCTCCGAAGGCCGCCACCGCCATGCGTTCATTCCGTTCGGTGCCGGGCCGCGCGTGTGCATCGGCAATCACCTCGCCATCGCGGAGGCCCAGCTCATCACCGCATTGCTTGCTCGGCGCTTCCGGCCCCGGCGCGTCCCTGGCCACCCGGTCGAGGCAGCGGCCGGCGCGACGCTCGCGCCGCGCCACGGGCTGCGCGTGCGCCTGGAATCCGTGTGAGGTGACGATGACCCCCGCCATTGCCTGGATCGATCCCGCCGACCGCGCCCTCGTCGCCGATCTCGGCCGCCGGATGTATCCCGACGTGGTTGCATGGACCTCGCGGTTTCCGAGCGCCCTCAGCGACCGCATCCCCAACGTGTGCCTGACCTGGGCGGCGACCTGCCCGGACGCGTCGCTCCCGCTGCTCGTCACGCTTTCACGCTGGGCCATGGCCACCTTCGCGGTCGACGAGGTCATGGATGGCTCCCGGTACGACCACGCGCAGCGCGAGGAGCTGCTCACGCTGTGCGCGAGGGCGGTCGAGGACAAGGGCCGGAGCGAGCACTCCGAGCTTCCTCGCAGCCTGCCCGGCGGCGTTGCGGAGCCCTGGCGCGAGGTCCTCGACGCCGTCACGGTCGTCTGCCGTGAGGTGCGGGCGCTCCCGGCCGCCGATCGGTATTACCCGCTCTTCGCGCAGGACATGACGCGCATGCTGCGCGGCATGTCGCGAGAGCTGGCCTGGCAGCAGGCCCTCGTCACGCGCGGCGCGTATCCCTCCTACGAGGAGTACCTGCACTGCGGCGCTCTGACCATCGGGGCGCCGGCGGGTGTCGCCTTGCTCCTCTGTGGCTCGTCCGGGCGATGGCCTGGCGCGAGCGTCGAGACCGGCGAGCTTGCCGCGCTGCGCGAGGAGATCGCCCTCGCGTGCGGGGCGAGCATCCGGCTGGCCAACGATCTGCGCACCTACGCCCGCGAGATGCGCGAGCAGAAGCCGAACAGCGTCTCGATCCTCGTACATGTCCACCGGCTCGCGCAGGACGCGGCCCGAGCGCGCATCGAGGAGGTGCAGAAGCAGCACGGACAGCGACTCGCGCAGCTCGCGGCAGAGCTTCCCGAGGCGCTTGAGCGCTGGGGCGCCTGGGTGGTGCGGCTCGAGCGGGTGAGCACCTCGCTCTACCGGAACCACGACTTCCACGACGCCTCGGAGGCGCTGCGCCGCTGGTTCACGGGCGCCCTGCCCGGCGCCGCCTCCACCCACGCCTGATCCGGGGGCGTCGGCCTGCCGGCATTTCTTCCTGCAACACCCTCTCGGAGCCATTGCCATGGATCACCTTCTCGATTCGTTGACCGCCGAGCTGCGCTGCACCATCCGCGATCTGCGCCGCGGCGGCGGCATGATGGGGCCCAGCATCTACGACACGGCGCAGGTGGCGCGCCTCGCCCCACCTCCCGAGGGCGCCCGGCCCGCGCTCACCTGGCTCGTCGCCCAGCAACAGCCCGATGGCGGATGGGGCGACCCGCTGCACGGACACGCGCGTGACGTCCCCACCCTGGCGGCCCTGCTCGCGCTCGGAACCTCGCCCGAGGCAGAGCATCGGGCGGCGCTCCGCCATGGCGTCGCGTTCCTGCACGCGCACGCGCGCCTCTGGGAGGGACCGCAGCCCGAGGACATGCCCACCGGCGTCGAATTGCTCGTCCCGTGCCTGCTCGACGAGGCGCGCCGGATGGGGATCGAGGTGCCCCATACGTCCTATGCGACCTTGATCGCCATGGGCCGAAGGCGTCACGCCGCGATCGTGGCGCGCCCCCTCCGGGCCGGGACGCCGATTTGCGCCTCGTGGGAGGCCCTCGGCCTTCCGCCGACCACCGCCGTGCTGGATGCCACCGGAGGCGTGGGCCATAGCCCCGCAGCCACCGCTGCGTGGCTCCACGCCACGGAAGGTCGGGACGACCTCGCCGCGGAGCGCGCGAACGCCCGCGGGTTTCTGGAGCAGGCGTCGGCCTCGACGGGCACCGGGGTTCCGGGGGTATATCCGAACAACTGGCCCATCGACCGGTTCGAGCAGGCCTTCGGCCTTTACGCGCTCCTGCTCGCCGACCTGCTGCGCGCAGCTCCGCTCGCGGACGTCGTGAGCGCGCAGCTCTCCGATCTACGCGGCGCGCTGGGCCCTTCCGGCCTCGGCTTCAGCGATGTCTTCGCGCCCGACGGCGACGACACGGCCTGCGCGCTCGCGCTGCTGCATGCGGGAGGCCTCGCCGCCGACGCCTCGGTCCTCTCGCGCTTCGCGAGCGGCGATCATTACTGCGCCTGGCCCGGTGAGCTGCAGTCGGCCGTGTCCGTGACGGCCCACGCCGCACACGCGCTGGCCCTCCTGGGGACGCCAGATGCGCGGGCCGAGGCCCACGTCGCCGCAGAGCAGCACCCCGATGGGCGATGGACCGGCGACAAGTGGAACGGCTCCTGGCTCTACACGACGGCGCAGGCGCTCGTGGCGCTGCCCGGCCCCGCGCACGCGCGCGTCCGGAGCAAGGCGGTCTCGCTGTTCCTCTCGGAGCAGCGCCGGGACGGCGGCTGGGGCACGTACGCCTCCAGCGCGGAGGAGACGGCGTATGGGGTGCTCGCGCTGCGCACGCTGCCCCCCGAGGAGCAGGGCGCGGAGGCCGTGCAGCGCGCGCTCGCGGGGGCGCAGCGCTTCCTGCTCGACGACTACCGCCCCTTCACGCCGAGCACCCAGCGCATCTGGCTCGCCAAGGAGCTCTACCGTCCGCTGCGCATCGCGCGGCTGTTCGAGCTCGCCGCGACCTACCCCGCCGCGACCGTCGTGCAGCGCGCGGAGCCGCGTCGGGTGGGCATGCTCGGCGCGCCCGTCCCTGCCGCTTGACGCTGCTACCCCTTGGTCGGCGCGCCCGTCCCTGCCGCTTGACGCTGCTACCCCTTGGCGGGCGGCGGATCGTGGTGCCGGTGGACGACGATGTCGGGGTCCAGCAGGTAACCCCCGTCGCGGGTGCAGAGCGCCCCGCGCAGCCCGAGACCACGGAGCACGGCCACCGCGTTGTGCAAGCGGTTCGCGGCGGCGCTCGGCAAGATGCGCTCCCCCGGCCAGCCCGCCTCCACGAGCTCGGCCACCGTCGAGGGCTGCCCGGGGGCGGTCGCGTGGCGCTCGGCGAGCCGCGCGAGGATGCCGCTCATCACGTGGCGCCGGTGCAAGCTCACCCTCTTGCCCTTGCGGAGGCGGAACCAGCGGCCGTTCGCGTCGAGTTCGAGGTCCGGCTCCGGCGTGGACGGCGCCCTCTCCGACCCGCGCCCGCCCTGGGGCGTCGACGGGCACGACGCGAAGACGCCGGCATCGTAGGCGGCGATGGCGCGCTCCAGGGCGGGCGCGACGGTCAGCGCGCCCAGGCGTGTCACCCCCACGAGCAGCTCACCCAGAGAGGCGAGGCGACGGCAAGCGGCGACCCGGTGCGCCCGCGCCTCCTCGTGTCGCCCGTCGGCCGCGCAGCGGTGTGCGCGCGCGAGGTCCAGAAAACCCTCCAGCAGGTGGATCTTGACGTAGGCGGTCGGGTGCATCTCCGCCTTGGCGTCCGAGCACGCCTCGGCGAAGCGGGCCTCGGCGAGCTCGAGGCGCCCCTCCTCGGCATCGAGGGCGCCGCGATAGGCGGCGAGCATCCACCTGGCGGAAGGGTAGTCGCGCGAGGCGAACACGCTGACCAGCTCGTCGAGGATCTCGCGCACCTTCTCGAGTTCGCCCCGGCCATGGAAGAACCCGGCCAGGTGGAAGAGCGCAACCTCATGCGAGAAGCCGCCGCCCATCGCGCGGAGCCGGTCGGACGCCTCCGCGAGCTCGCGTGCATCCTGCGTGCGGCCCAGGAACAGGTCCAGCATGAGCGCAAGCGAGGCCATCGTCGCCTCGAGCATGGGGTCGCCCGTGCTCCGGGCGGCGACGCGCGCCATCTCGGCCGCTTCGAGCGACCGTTCGAGCCTTCCCCTGACCATCCTCCGGATGGTCAAGCTCCTCAAGGCGATGGCCCGGGAGCGGGCGTCTTTCAGCTCCTCCACGAGCGCCTGGACCTCGACGGCGTCGAGCTCCTCGTCGTCGGGCCCGCTCAGCACTTCGGCCTGGGCCGCGCGATCTCCATGGCGGCGCGCCACTGCGTCCGCCTGCCGGTAGTGCACCCCGAGCGTCTGGGCATCGGTCTGGTACACGGACAGGTCGCCGAGCGCGACGAGGGTGGCCGTCTCGGCGCGCGGGTCGCCCTCTTGCTGCGCGAGCGCCAGGGCCCGCTCCAGATCCAGGCGCGCCTCCGGGAAGCGGTAGCTCATCCACTCGGCCTCGGCGCGTATCCGCAGATACCGGAGCACCTGCGCGGGCGTCGCGGTCTGCTCGCCCGCGGAGACCTGTTCGAGCACGGAGAGGCGCGTCTGGAGCGGCCCCACGCGCGCGAGCAGCGCGTCGAGGGCCAGCGCGGCGCGAAACGTCAGCGCGGGCTCCTCCGCGTGACGGTGCACGATCTGGAGGATGTTGCTCGACTCCAGGCTCAGCCGCTCCAGCCCGACCGTGTACGCGGAGCCGGACGCCATCTGGGCCCAGGTCTCCGCCGCCTCGACGAAGTGACGGCCATGCCGCGCCTCGGCCTCCCGGCGGCTCCCCTCCTCGAGCTTCCCGTCCGCATAGACCCGCAAGCTCTCGAACAGCCCGAAGCGCGTGCGGCTCGACTTGCCGGGCGGGAGATACCGGCGGACGAGGGACTTCTGACAGAGGGCCTCGAGCACATCGAGCACCGGGGGCGCACCGGGGTACGGTGTCAGATCGAGCACCGCCTCTGCGGCTTCGAGCGAAAAGCCGCCGCGGAAGATGGAGGCCTGAGCGAAGGCTGCCTTCTCCCAGGGCGTGAGCAGATCGAAGGAGCCATCGATCGCCCGCTCCAGGGCCAGGTGGCGCTCCGGTGCGCCCCGCCGGCGCATCCGCAGGAGCCCGAGGGGAGATCCGAGCCGCGCGTCGATCTCGGACGGGAGCAGGATGACCACCCTCGCGGCCGCGAGTTCGATCGCCAGCGGGATCCCCTCGAGCTTCTCGACGATCCGGACGACGGCTTGTCGCTCCTCGCCCGCGAGCACCAGGTCGGGGCGCACGAGGCGCGCGCGATCCTCGAAGAGCCTCACCCCCTCCGCCAGCGCCAGCGGCTGCAGCTCGAAGCACACCTCCTCATCGAGCTTGAGCGTCTCGCGGGAGGTCACGACCAGGATGGCGAGCGGCGCCATCGGAAGCCAGCGCCCCACGGTGGCCTCGGCGTGCGCGACGACCTGCTCGAAGTTGTCGAGCAAGAGGACGCTCGGCCCTCGCGCCGCGAGTGCGCGCCCGAGCTGGATGCTCTCATCGTCGTCCGTCGCGCCGCTCGTCAGCGGCACGCCGAGCTCGCGGGCCACGACCCCGAGCAGGCCGCTCAGGGTCGTGGCCGCGGTGAGATCGCAGAAGCACACGCTGGCCCCCTCGTCGGCGAGCATGCCGCCGAGGCGCCGGAGAAGGCGCGTCTTGCCGAGCCCTGGTGCCCCGAGGATGGTCAGCAGGCGCGCGCCATCCTCGAGGTACTCCTGAAGCTGCTGGATGGAATCCGCCCGCCCCACGAAGCTCGATCGCTCGACGCGCCAGCTCGCCGTGGCGCTCGGCGGCCCTCTCCACGTCTCCCTGGAGCTCGGCGCGGCCATCGCGTCGGGTCCGTCGAAAGCTTTGCTGTGTCCCATACAGCGGCGAGTACGGCTCGAGTCCTGCGTCCCCCCGTGCGTGAACCGGAGGCTCGGTGCGTGTGTCGGGTCGTCTTCGAGACGAGCGCGGCGAAACCTTTCATCCCAAGGTGCGCCGGGATGCGTGGTGAGATCAAGGAGCCCGTACGCGAGGCCGTCATGCGCGAGGCCGGCGGAGCCTCAGGCGCGGGGCAAGCGGGCATACGTACGGAGAGTGGCTGGTGGGCTCGCTGCCCATCGCCAGCCTCATGGGTCCAGGATCTGGCGTTTTTCGCCACCCTCATGGGTCCACCCATCGCCAGGGTCATGGGCCCACCCCCAACCTGGCCCTCGTCGACGATCACCAGCCGGAAGGCTCCCTGTTCCCACCGAGCCGTCGAGGCAGGGACCTACGGCGCAGCGATTCGGCGCGTGCTCCTGCATCTCGCGCACGAGTTCCGTGGCCAGGAGCGTGAACAAGGCGAGCGCCGCACTCTCCGCGCCCCAGCGCGCCTCTCGCAGCTCGCCCTCCATCTCGGCCACCACGCGCTCGATGCGCTGTCGCCGCGCTTCCCCGGGCCGCAGCCGGAGCAGTCCCCGCAAAAAGAGGCTGCGCACCGGCACCTCCTTCGCATCCCCCCGCCGTCGTGGTCCTCGTGGCAGCCGCTCCGAAGCGCCCAGCAGCGTCGGATCGAAGCCCACGATCCATCCCTCCAGCGCGCGGACATCGAGGGGCTGGTGCTCCACACTCGGGGGGACGGTGTGGATGTCCTCGGCAAGCAGCTCGACCTGCTCCAGGTGACGGCCTCGCCCCCTCCCCGCCGTCAGCACGAAGACCATGAAGAAGGTCGAGACCATCGGCGCAGGCGACGCAATGAGCCCCTGCCCCGGGACGCGCAGGACACGCAAGGGCAAGCCCTCAGCCCCGATCTCCTCCAGCGTGAGCACCTGGGGAGGAGAGCGCTGAGGCGTGCGAGGCATGGGCTGCAGCATCGCAGCATCGCATGGGCCGGGAGGCATGAGGCAAAGCGCAGGGAGCACGACACCGCCTGCATCGCCTGCTTCGGCAGCGCCGCGGAGAGGCCGGCAAGCCCCGCAATGAGGACGACGCTTACGACCATGACGCCAATCCAGAACCCCCTCCCCATCCCCCCGTCGCCTCGAATCGGCGCGGACTTGCTTCAACGCCCCCAGGTCAGGATGCTTGAGGATCCATGACCGCCATGCCTCCGCGTATGTGAAAGTCAGGTTCCCGGGTCACCTCGGCGGCAGCTTCCCTTTCGGCTCGAGCGGCCGCGGGGTGTTTAGTCGGATCCGCTCGCCGTCGAGCGTCACGTCATCGTTCGCCACCAGCGCGACGTCCCCGCTCCGCGCGCGGTGCCGCTGGGCGAAGGCCTCCGTCTCAAGGTCTCCCTCTGCCCGGGCGTGAAGGGATCCGCCGGTGGCGAGCGTGAGGCCGCTCTTCGCCGCCACCTCGAAGCGGTCGCACGCGACGCGCACGTCGCCGTCGGAGACAATCGAGAGCCCGACGCTGGACAGCTCGACCTCGGGCCCTGAGGGCGATAGCGAGATCTTCAGGCAGATCCGCCCGTCCGGGGCGCGCAGCCGAAGCACCTCGTGGCCGCCGCCATCGACCACGTCAACCGCATAGCCCGATCGAAGGACCATCTCCCGCCCTTGCTCGTCATTGCCTTCGTTCGTCCTCACCAGTTCACCTCCAGCGGCATGTCGACGAGCTCCTCGAGCGTGTAGCGGCGAAGCGCGGGCGCCGCGCCGCGCCACACCACGCTCACCCGATCGAGATCCGGCTCGATCACCACGTGGTGAAGCACCGGATCGGTATGCAAGAGCTTCCCGTTGCGCCCATCGGCCTTGATCACGGGAGCATTGGACGGCAGCCGAAATGTGATCTGCGGTCGCCGAGGATGAAGGTGGCTCAGCCGGAAGACGATGCCTCCCACGGCCACGGGCGTGATTGGGCCAATCTGGAGGCCGAGCGAGCCTGCGTTGAACACCCGGTCGCTGAACATCTCCTCCGGGGGCCCGCCGCGCCGCGGGTATCCTCGAACCAGGAAGCCGCGGTGCACCTCGGGGAAGTCGTCGGGGAGTGGCTCGTGCTCGGGGGAGCCACCGATATAAGCGTAGCGCGGGAAAGAGGCCATGCTCGCCCAGTCCGTACACCACGGGAGCGGCATCCTCGGCCACGCCAGCGGCGATCCGGCGGCGAGGCGCGAGGGCGTCAGGCGGTCCGCAGGGTCTTCGAGGTTCGGCAGGGTGATGGCCGCGAGCGCCTCGGCGGTCGCCTCGATCAAGAAGCCTTTGCCGACGCCATTGCGCGGGTAGCGGTAGGGGCTGTACCTCCACCCCTTGAGCATGGGGGAGAGGTAGGGCTTCAGGGCCTCGTGCGGGTTGCCGTACTTCGCCTCCGCGACGCGGTCGACGCCGCCGTAGGCGTGGCTGTAGCGCAGGGGCACTTTGTGGACGGGCGCGGGCTCGCTGAAGACCACGCGGCCCCTGTGGAGGCTCGCGCGCCGGTCGCCGATGACGGCAATCTCTTTCGTGAGTTCGCCGATCCCGACCGCGGCAGAGCCTTCACCCCGCGGCGCCTGCGGGTAGGCGTGCCCCCGCACGACGATGTCGGTGAGCCGCTTCATCGGCCAGAT
This sequence comes from Chondromyces apiculatus DSM 436, assembly GCF_000601485.1. Taxonomy (GTDB): domain Bacteria; phylum Myxococcota_A; class Polyangia; order Polyangiales; family Polyangiaceae; genus Chondromyces; species Chondromyces apiculatus. The sequence continues at coordinate 85,539 of NZ_ASRX01000002.1, read as the reverse complement.
GTCGGCTTCGTCGAGCACCGCCTCGGGCTCCTCGGGGTCGACGCGCAGGGGCAGCAGCGGCACCTGCTCGGGCGCGATCACGCACGCATCCCCGTCGAGCACATAGGTGCGTTTGACGAGCACCGAGAGCAGCGGCGCCCCTCGCTCGTCGGTCGTCGACAACTGCGCGACACACGCGGTGAAGCCCGTCGCCTTCAAGTCAATGCTGCTCCACGGCATCGTCATCGGCGAAGCTACCGACAAAGTTGGCGAGACTACGGTTGAAACAGTCAACCATGTCGCCGGCCCCGTGGCCGATCATCCCGGGCAAGTCGTCTGGGGTGAAAGGGTCCTCCAACGTGGGTCCAGGAGCGATCAGGGGCTCAGGAGGCGAGTCGATGAGCTGCAGAAAGACTGCGCTGGCTGTCTGCTCGACCGCCTCGACGAACCACTTGGCTGTCCCCTCAGCAAGGTGCTTTTCGGCATACCACTTTCCGAACTTCCCGCCGATTTTACCCAGGAAGTAGCTCATTGCCATGTCGAGAGACATTGCCACGAAACCCCCGAAGACGTCGCCCAGCGTGAGTCCGCATACGACGGTCGACCAAGAGAAGGCTACTCCAGTCGGCAACGAGAGCGGGTCGTTGCAGTTCAGCTGCCAGTTCTTCCAGGATTCGAGCGCGGCAGCGATCGGCTTACCTCCGGCGACGACGCTGCTTGGCCCGAAGTAGCTCTTCGAGCTGCTGACGCGTTGCCAGAGGGGAGCCAGCAAGCAGCTGCTGATAGGTATTGGCACGTGGAGGATGTGGGAGCCGATGTCCGAGTCGCGGAGGATGATGTTCCAGTTGTTCGCGAGGACATCATCGCCCGTCATACTCGCACCGCCGACGCCTTTGAGAAACTCGCCTACCACATGCGGAAGGAAGAGCAGTGGCGGTACAGGGGGGAGCTCAGGGTGGAGATCGAGCCCGAGCATGGGGTGCCATTTCAAGAGCAGCAGGTGGAATGCCATGGGCTATGCCTCCACGATGAACAGGGTGCAAACCCTGCGCTGGTGAGGGACGAAGACATAACGGAATGGGTAGCGGTACCCGAGGAAGACCTTGCGCGCGGGCACGTCCACGCCCACCGCTTCGATCGTCGGGGTCCGCTCCACGATCTTCTCTCCGAGTTCGAGACGCACGCGCAGTTGCGTCGCCGGGATGCGAAACGAGATCGGCCCTTCGGCCGAGAAGCCGGTGAGCGTCGCGAGATCGCCCGCCGCGACGCTCGGGGCGATGAGCCTGGGGAACGCGCGGTTGAACATGCGATGGGACGGCTGGATGTTCACGCGTGGCTCGCCCGGACCGCGCAGCGCGCTCTCCTCCGTCACCGGGCGCCCGTCGAGGAGCATGGATTCCCGCAGGCGTAGCGGATGGGGATACTGGCAGAGACCAAATCCTACGGGCTCGGGCCGATCGTCCCACGTCGTGATCCTGGCCGCCGGGTCCTCGAGTTCCGGGAGGGGCTGGTGCAGCGCTGAAGCCTCATCGGTGTAGAAGCCCTTGCCGACGGGATTCAGGGGATGAGGAGCCTTTTGCCCGTCCATCTCCGCCATGCCGCCGAACGACGCCTCCAGGCCGATGGGGAGCGCGGTGAACGGCGCAGGATCCGTCGGCACCAGCGCGCCAGAGAGCGCCTTGCGCCACACACGTGGACCGATGGCCACGGCCGAAGCACGGAAGCCCCCGACCTCGACGGAGAGATGCACCTCTCTGGCGGGCTCACCCCCGGGCGCGCAGGCGTTGCCTCGGACCAGGAGATCGACCCCGCCGGTCCGATAGGGCTGGTCAGGATCGAACGGGCCCAGTGGAGACTCCCACGGCTCCACCGACACGATCCAGGGCTGGTCGGGGGATGGCGTGAGCTCCCCGTCGGTCAGGTCGAACGTGACCCGAGCGATCATCGATGCGCTCAGGCGTTCCTCGTCGATGACCGTCGTGAGCAGCATCGCGGGGTAGGGCGTGAGGTTCTCGCCGTCCATCAGCAGTTCAGCTTGATGATGCTCCCCTTGATGGTCGTCTCGCCGCTGGCGATCACGTTGGCGGCACCAGCGCCGATGCTCACGGTGGTCCCCTCGAGCGTGACCATACCGGTGGAGATGAGCTCGATCAGCGCGGCTTTCACCACCGCCATCGTGCTGGCGTCGATGTTCAAGACCGGCGTGTCTATCGTCTTCACCGTCGTCACGGTCTCTGTCTGCGACCCGACGTGAAAATGCGTCGACGTCCCGACCCGGATCTGTGTCTCGTTGCCGAGCTGCGCGTGCAGCTCGTTCCCGAGCCGCAGCTCCGTCTCGCTGCCCAGATGGAGCAGCGTCCGGCTCCCGGCTTGCACCTCCGTCTGGCTCCCGAGCTGCACCAGCGAGATGTCGCCTGAGACCGTCTCCGACTGGTTGCCCGAGAGCGTCACGGATTGGTCGCCCACCTGGGTGAGCGTCGCGTTGCCGATGATCGTCTCTGTGAGATTTCCGGTGAGCACGAGCGTCCGGTCGTCCGTGATGGTCTCGGTCTGCTTACCGCCCACGGTGAGCGTCTGGTCCGCGCCGACGGTGATCGACTGGTTCGAGCCCACGGTCACGCTCTCGTTGTTTCCGACCATGCGGCTCCGATCGTTGCCCACCGAGAGGCTGTCGTCGTGGCCCACAGACGTCGAGCGATTACCGCCAATCGACACGGACTCGTTGCGCTTCACGAGCTTGGTCAGGTCCCGCTCGGCCTGGATCCGGACGAGCTCCTGTCCACCCAGATCCTCGAACATGATCTCGTTGTAGCCGCCCGATTTGCCGGTCGAGCTGCTCTTCCATCCCGACTGCGTCTTGTGATCCGGAAGTTTGTACGGCGTCTTCATGGTATTCGTGTAGACGCGCCCCACGACGATCGGCCGATCTGGATCGCCGCTGATGAAGTCGACCAGCACCTCCTGCCCGACCCGAGGCAGCTGCGTCGTCCCGAAACCCGCGCCCCCCCACCCCTGGCTCACGTGAATCCAGCATGAGCTCTTCTCGTTCATCGAGCTCTCGCGATCCCAGTGGAAATGCACGCGCACGCGGCCGAATTCATCGGTGTGGATCTCCTCCCCCTTCGGCCCGACCACTGTCGCGCTCTCGACGCCGGACACCTTGGGCTTCGGTGTATGCAGCCTCGGACGATAGGCGAGCGAAGCGCTCCGCACCTCACAGGCGTGGGTAAAGGATTGTGACGTCCCGCTCAGCGTCGACCCGATCACCAGCAGGCCCTCGCTCTCGCCCAGCTCGGCGCGCGGGTGGTCCAGCATGCTCATCACCATCCCCGGCGCGAGATCGAGCGCGTTGGTCTCGAACGTGCAGGTCCGTGCGTTCCCTCGCTTTGCATCGAGGCGCCGCTGCGCCAGGGATTTCGCCTCCCTCTCGTCCGTGCGGGTCTTGCCGCGATCGTCAGCGTGCGGCGTAGACTCACCCTTGTCTGTCCCGAAGAGGAACGCGCCCGGCGCGTAATGAACTTGTTCGAGCTGCTGCTCGATCACGTCGCCGCCTACCGCGTCGGCCAGGAGCTTGTAGTCTGGCGGCTGTCGGTAGTCGTGATCGCGCATCGTATAGCGGCCCGGGCGCACCTCCCGGCCGATACGCACGGCAGTCACATAATCCCACGAGGCCGCCATGTGGCCGTCCCGGTACTGGATCTTTTGCGCCCGCGGCTCGTTCGTCTGCGGCGCGTCGGAGAGCACGAGCCGCGTCTCCTCGCCGCGCGGCTCGAAATAGTAGGTGATTCCCGCGTCCTCCAGCATCCTGCTCATGAATGCGAAGTCGCTCTCACCATACTGCACGCGGTATTTTCGCTTCTTGTAGATGCCGGTGAGCTTCTCATCCGGCACGATGCCCCATTCGTCGAGCAACTGCAGCACGATCTCGGGCTCCGATGCCTGCTGGAACATCCGGTAGTTGCGGCGCTGCGTCGCCAACCAGATCCTCGGGACCACGTTCAGGTGGTAGATTGACATCCCCTCTTGCTCGAACCCGATCTGCTCGAAGCGATTACACAGCCCTGACCACGAGCGCGCGTGGCGCTCGCCCTGGATCGAGAACCGGGCCGGTTGACCCACCACGGCGTCGAAGTCCACGCCGGCGTTTTCGCTGACCACCACCAGCGACACCAGGAAGGGCGACGACAGCGCCTCCTGGACGGTGAATTGCCGGACCGAAAATGCGTCGCTCGAAGCGACCGACACGGCCAAGTTCGCGATTGACATCGTCGCCTCCACCCCGTCACTGCGCGAAGACAGCTGGAGCGCTTCGAAGCACCCCCAACCCTGAGGAGGCTACCCAGGTCGAGGCACGAGCACAAGCGGGGGTTCCCGCGCGCACCGCGCCCGTTCTTTCCCACCGGGTGTGCATCAAGGTAGCTGCCAGTGCACGACGGTGCGGATGGACGCCGAGCGTTCCTCCCATTCGACACCGTCGACGAGCTGGACCATGTCGACGTCCACGTCTCCCAGCACCCGGCCCGAGCTGTCCATCAGCACGGCCCTCCCGGGCGCATCACTCGCCTGGCCCGGAAACACCCCCAGCCATACCGGCCGCCGATACACCTCCACGCGGTACTTGCCGTCAGGACTCGTGAAGGTTGCGTGCAGTTCTTCTCTCGGCCGGGAGAACGCCACCACCGCCGCCAGCACGACAAGCAGGAGGAGACAGGCAAGGAGCCAGCGTCGCCAGCGAGCCCTGACCTCAGACATCGAAGACCTCGGGCGGAGACCGCATGAGCTTCTTCGTGTCAGAATAGACCAAGAAATCACCACCCATCCCGGTGCCTCGCCGGTACGCCTGGAAGCTGGCGTTTTCGACCCGGTCCCCCGATAGGAAATTCATCGTGCTCACCGAGCTGTCCGAGTCGTCCCAGTACCCCAGGAACTGCGAGTCGTTGAAGTCGAAGGAGTCACGCACGTAGATGCCGACCTGATGCACGTACACGCGGGTGCCACCCGTCGACAGGCCCTCCGCCTCTCCTGCGATGGCCACGCGGTAGGCGAAGTTGCCGAGCGCAGCGCTCAGGTCGTCGAGGTTGCTCAGGCCAAAGCCCACCGTGCGGTGATTGATGTACTCCCCATCGAGGATCATTGGCGACCGGTTGATGTCACCGAACCAGGCCCGCGGGCCGCCGAGTCGGCCGAGCCGGCCGAGAAGCCGGCGTACCTCGGCCTGCGCGGCGGGGTTGGCCCAGATGCAATCGCGGACCAAGGCGTCGTAAACGGCGCGCGCTCGCGGGTAGGTCAGCACGAACCCATCCATCTTGATGGTGGTCGTGTCGGGTGTTCCATAGGCAGGCGCGATCGCGCTCGGACGCGAGAACCACTTGTCGAGCAGCTGCGCACCGTTATGCCAGCCCTGATGGCGCATGATCTTCGGTATGCTGGTCAATCTCAGGGTCATCTCTCACCGTCCCCCCACGACGCTGGACGCCGCTTTGCGATACGGCATCCAGGCCATCACGAGCTGCGGATGTCCGCGGCCAGCGCCCGCATCTCCTCGCCAAGCTTCTGGTTGGTCGCGACCTTCTTGGTCCAGACGCGGACGATCCGCATCAGCGCCGGCTGCTGGATCCCGAGATCGTCGAGGACCTGCTTCGCCGAACCCCGCTCGAGGCCGATCACGATCCGCACGTATTCCGGCAGGGTGATGGGCCCGCGGAACCCCTCGACCGCCTCGAGGTACGCGCAGTCGCTCGCCGTCCGCAGCCGGCTCGATCCCTTCGCCCTCTCTTCATCGAGCGCCTTCGTCCAGCGCTGCTCGTTTGCGCTGAAGGCGTGCTCGGTCAGCTCGTGCCGGCGCACCACCTCGGCGCGGGAGGCTCGCCCCTCGGCGATCTCGGCGCAGATCCTCGCGTAGCGCTCGATGGAGACCTCGACCTGCGCCTCCTCGGGAACGCTATCGGGAGTCGCCGGCGCCTGCGCCTGCGGCGTCGCAGGCTGCTCCATGTCAGCCCTCGCCAGCGGTCCAATCATTGGTGGAGGCGGAACCTCCTCCGACGAGACCACCTCGCGCTCGGGCCCCCACGCGTGCTTCAGCTCCGCCGGGGCCTCGTAGGAGAGGTGCGGTTGCGGCCACGACGCCACGATCGGGGGAGGAGCTTCGGCTCGATCCGGTGCTCTGAACGGCAGCACCGTCGTCGACGGCAGGAGCTCTGCGTCGAGGGTGCTCGTCCCGTCACCCCCGCTGCGCGGCGCGCCCGCCTTCGTTGTCGGCGCCGCATCGGCCGTCCATCCCAGCGGCTCCGCCGTGAAGGGCAGCACTGACCCAGACGCCACCAACTTCCCCGGCAGGGTGTTGAGCAGCGCCTCTTCCTCCTCATCCGCCAGCAACGGTGCGCTCACCGGCACGTTCCCGTAAGAGGGGCCAACCCCTGCGCTCATCACTCCCGGTGGCGTCGCGAAAGCCTCATGAACTCCTGCTCCTTCCGCGGTGATGACCACTCGGCCCGGCTCCGTTTGCCACGCCAGCACCGCTTGTCCGCGCCACACCAGGCTGCAGATCCCCCGGTCCGTATCGATCGACAGGGTATCGCACCGCAGCCGCAGCTCCTGCGGCGCGCCGTCGGGGCGCTCCACCACCGCCCGAGGAGAGATCCCGGGCAGGTTCGTCACGAGTCGCGCATGATCTGGGTGCAGGTGCTCCAAGATGAGCCGCTCGTCGCCCCGGAGCTCGCCGACCTGCTGATCCAGAGGCGCCACATTGAAGAACGCCGCGTCGATGTCCTCCGGTAACGGCCGCTCCGTCCACGTCCGGTCATCCCAGCTCGCTGAGTGCCGGTACAGCTTCGCCAGTCGATCGGACCATTGATACGCGATCGGACCAAACCCGATCGGAGGGATCACGACCCCCCGCTGTGCCACGTGGATCCCTGGCGGCTGCAGGTTCGGTATCGCCACCCTACCGTACACGTCCACGTGCGCGTCGGCGCGCATTCCTGCCGGGTTCGAGGTCCCGGGCCCGCCCCCCGCCCGCTCGTAAACCAGCGGCATCCTGGTGAACAGTGGTCCCTCGATGATCTGCCCGTCCTGTGCCCACGCGCGATCAGTATGGACCTCGATGGTCTTATCCACCTCGCCCACGATAAGCCTCGCGACCAGCGACGACACAGGCTGCCCCCGAGGCGCATAGGCGTGGCCTACCAGGACGACGTCTGTGCGACGCTTGATCGGCGCCAGATCGCTCGCCGCCCTCAGGCTGCGTTGCTCATCGCCGTTCCAGTGCTCGTCGGCCTCGTTGAGGGGGTCCTGCTCAGGAGCGAAGACGGAGTTGACCGGAAGCAGGACATACGTCGCCTTGCAGACCACCGTGAGCATCCACGCGGCAGGCCTAGGCTGCCAGAGGATCGAGCCGACACTGAGGGGGCAGGCAGAGACAAGATCCATGATCACTCTCGACGATACATCACGCTCGGCGCGACCTGGTGGACGCTAAGAGACGAAGAGCAGGCTCGAGGAGCGGATCCTGGTGGACGAAGAGCGATCGGCGCGTGGAAGCGCTGCTTGTTGCTGAGGTTCCGCCCTCCATCCCTCCGGGCCTCCGGCACGGACGCCGTGCCGCCCCTCTCTACTCCGCCGACCGTCCCCCGACCGACGTCTACCCATACCCACCCCATCTTCGGCCGCCTGGTCCAGCCGGCATGGCGCGATCCGAAACGGCGACAAGACGCTCGGGCGCCAGCGATTCAACGATACCGGCAAGCACGGCCGGGCCCCAAAGGATGAGCCCAGACACCGCTAGCAAACTCGCCGACGCTGAACTGAATTGAGGGAGGCCGTGAGCATTGAGAGCGCGCTTCCTGTGCTCCTGCATGCGCTCAGGTTGAGAAGTTCTGCACCTCAACTCCCCTCCTCCAGCCCCTCCCCCAAGTACCCCGCCAGCCACATCGCCCCCGGCTTCATCCCGCCCTCCTTCCGGCTCACCCTCTCGAAGTCGGCCATGCACTCGTAGACGGCCTCTCCCTTCTCCCTCCGCGCGTGGAGCACCTCCTCCGGGTCCATCTCGTCCAGCACCACGGGTGACTGGCTCGTCAGCAGCACCTGCACGCCCTCCTGCGCGAGGTGGCCGGTGGTGCCACCGGAAGCGCCACCGTTGCCCACGCTGCAGGAGCAACACTGGTCACCACCCACCAGGACGACCAGCGCGTTGCCCGCGTGAAGCCCGAAGCCGGGGCCATCGCCCAGACCAGCCATGACACGCCTCGCCAAAGGCAACGGCGAGTTGCTTCTTTGAAACGTTTCCATGACATTCCTGTTACAGAACGTGCACCAACCAGTTGCCGTGACGCCCGGCGCGCCGTGCACGAACGGGCCCGTACATGCGGGCGACCGGCAGCACCCAGGGTGACGAGGAGGAGAGCAACCATGAAGACCAGCAGCGGTGCGATGTTTGCCGGGGTGGAGTTTCGTGCTCCTGGGCCGGGGTCCTGGGAGCTCGAGACGAGCCACCTCGCGCGGCCGATGAGCACCTTCGTCGAGCCGGTCACGTTCCGCGCGCTGCAGAGGGGGATGGACGAGGGGGCGGAGCGCTACGGGCTGAAGATGCCCATGCGGATGGCCGTGGTGAACCGCTTCACGTACGTGCAGCGGGTGACCCCGAGCTGGCCGGCGTGGCTGGGCGGGACGCCTCCGAGATCGCTGATGTGGCTCGTGACGCGGCTGCACCCGGCGTTGCGCGAAGACGCGGCGCGATGCGCGCAGGCCTTCGACAGCCGCCTGTGGCGCGCCGACCTCGAGCGGTGGGATCAGATCGACAGGCCGCGCTGCATGGCGCTGCACAGGGCGCTGATCGCGGAGGACATCGAGGCGCTCGACACAGAGGGGCTGTGCGCGCACCTGGCGCGCGCGGAGGCGCACCTGGCGGAGATGGTCGTCATCCACCACCGGTACAACATGGCCTGCATCCTGCCGGTCGGGGAGTACGTGGCCAGCGTGCAGGAGTGGACCGGGGCGAGCTCGGGCGAGGTGATGGAGATCTTGCGGGGCTCGACGCCGATCGCGAAGGGGGTGGCCGCCGCGGAGCTGGGGGTCCTCGCGGCGGCGCTGCGTGAGAGCGGAGAGGGACGCGCAGCGCTGGTGAAGCGCGGCGATGCCCGGGCGGTGCTCGATGCGCTCCAGGCGATGGCAGGACCGATCGGGGACGCGACGCGCGCCTACCTGGACGTGGTGCGCTTCCGCTCCCTCGGGTACGACGTGACGGACAGGATGTTCGGCGAGCTGCCGGAGATGCTGGTCGGCGCGATCCGGGCCGTCGTCGACGGCGACACGCGGGAGACGAGGCTCGAGGGGCTCGCAGAGAAGCGGGAGGCGCTCCGCGCGCGGGTGCCTTTCGGCCTGCGCGGGCAGTTCGACGCGCTGCTGGAAGAGGCGCGCCTGGTGAACCGGCTGCGCGACGAGCGCGGCCTCTTCGCGGACAGCATGGGGACCGGACTGGCGCGCAGAGCGCTGCTCGAAGCGGGGCGACGCCTCGTCGCCGCGGGCAAGCTGGAGAACGCCGAACAGGCCGCGGAGCTGAAGCTACCGGAGGTCCAGGGGCTTCTGCGGGGGCGATCCGCGCCCTCCATCGAGGAGATCCAGAGGCGCTGGACCTGGCGCACCACGACGCGCATCGAGGACGCGCCGCGCTGGCTGAACGCGCCGCCGGGACCGACACCGCCGATCGATGTCCTGCCGGCGCCCTTGCGGCGCGGGGCGAGGGCGATGTCGGTGATCCAGACGGAGATGCTGACGGAGCCCGAGGTCGCCGAGCGCGCGGAGACCGAGCCCGCGCGGGTGGTCTCCGGGCTGGCGATCAACACGGGGGTCTACGAGGGGACCGCCCGGGTGGTGCTCGACGCCGCGGACTTCGACCGGATCCAGCGGGGTGACGTGCTGGTGACCCGGTCGACGTCGGCGTACTTCAACGTGGTCCTGCCGCTGCTCGGAGCGCTCGTCACCGACCGCGGAGGACAGCTCTCCCACGCCGCGATCGTGGCGCGTGAGTACGGGATCCCGGGCATCGTGGGGACGAAGGAGGCGACAGCGGTGATCCCGGACGGAGCGCTCGTGCGGGTGGACGGCACGACGGGCGAGGTGAGTTTGCTCTCCGAGAGATCCCAGGTGCAGCCGTGATCGCGCGGGTGGAGCAGGCTGAGCGCGAGGAGGACTTCGGCGGCAAGGCGGTCCAGCTCGGGCGCGCGCGGCGGCTGGGGTTGCCAGTGCCTCCCGCGTGGGCGCTGTCGTCTGCGTTCGTCGAGGCGGTGGTCGCTGGCGACGCGGGCGCGATCGCGCAGGTGGTCGAAGCCTTCGCGCAGCTCGGGGGGCCCGTCGCGGTGCGGTCGTCGGGCATCGGCGAGGATGCGCTGGAGGCGAGCTTCGCGGGGCAGCACGCGACAGCGCTGAACGTGCGGAGCCGTGAGGCCTTGCTGGCCGCCGTCGCGACGGTGCACGCCTCGGCGCGGACCGAGGCGGCGCTCGCCTACAGGCGCAAGCTGGGGCTCCCCGCGGAGCCCCGCATGGGGATCGTGGTGCAGCGCCTGGTGCCCGCGACGTGCGCCGGGGTGCTGTTCACGCGGCACCCGACCACGGGCGCCGACGAGCGCGTGATCGAGGCGACGTGGGGCCTCGGCGAGGCGGTGGTGGCCGGGCTCGTGACGCCGGACCACTACCGGCTGGCGCGCGGCGGCGGCGTCCTGGAGCGGAGGCTCGGCGAGAAGGACCTGGCGATCCTCTGGGACGAGGCGGGAGGGACCCGGGAGGTGGAGGTGGACGCGCACCTGGTCAGCGCGCCGTGCCTCGACGAGGCCAGGCTCGCAGCGCTGGAGGGGCTCGCAGGGTCGTGCGAGGCGGCGTTCGGCGGGACGCAGGACCTCGAGTGGGCCTTCGTCCACGATCCCGAGGAGCCGCGCGACAGCCTTTACCTGCTTCAGAGGCGGGCCATCACCCGTGGCTGAGGGAGCGCGGCTCCCCCTCGGGTTCCTCGCGGCGCTCTCGCTGTCGGTGGCGGTGGCGCCGCTCAACTCCACGATGATCGCCGTGGCGCTGCCGGAGATGGCGCGGACGCTGCCCGCCGAGTCCGCGACGCTGCGGCAGGGGCTGGTGACGAGCTACCTGCTCACCAACATCGTGCTGCAGAGCCCCGGCGGGAAGCTCGCGGACCGGGTGGGGCACCGGCGAACGCTGGCGCTCGGGCAGATCCTCTTCGCCGTGGGCGCGGCGGCCGCGTACCTCGTGCCGGTGTTGCCGGTGCTGGTGGTGGCGCGCATGCTGATGGCCGCGGGCGGCGCGGTGATCGCGCCGAGCGTGATGGCGCTCCTCCGCACGGAGCTGCCGCCGGAGAGCCGTGCCCGGGCGTTCGGCGCGTTCGGGGCGCTGATGGGCCTGTGCGCGGCGGTCGGGCCGAAGGTCGGCGCGCTCCTGGTGGGACACTTCGGGTGGAGGTCCATCTTCCTCGCCAACGTGCCGGTGCTCCTGCTCTCGGCGATCCTGCGGCGCGCGACGGACAGGCAACGGGCGAGAGAGAACGAAAGGACGATGGCCACGGCGCCGGCGCCCACGGGAGGCGCAGGACCGGCGCCCGCGGAGGGCGCAGCAGCGGCGCCCGCGCCGCGCAAGCCCTTCGACGTGGTGGGCTCGGTGCTGCTCGGGGTGTCCCTCCTCGGGCTGGTGCTGGGCCTGGAGAACCCCGGGCTGCGCTGGGCGGCGGCGCTCGGCGCGCTGGGGCTCGTGCCGTTCGCGCTCTGGGAGCGCCGCGTCGCCGATCCGGTCATCGACTTCTCCCTGTTCCGCCGTCCGGCGTTCGTGGGCGGAGGCGTGATCATCGCGCTGCAGAACCTGGGGATGTACGCGGTGATGTTCGAGCTGCCCCAGGTGGCCGGGAGGCTGTTCTCGGTGGGGCAGCAGGACGTGGGCAACACCCTGGTGGCGATGATGGGGTCGATGCTGGTGGCGACGGCGCTCGGCGGCAGGGCGGCGGAGCGCTTCGGGGAGCGGGCGATGGCGCTCGCCGGGTGCGTGCTCAACCTGTCGGGCATGGTGCTGCTCGGGACGCTGCATTTCGACGCGCTGACGGACGCCATCCCCGCGCTGATCCTGCTCGGCGCGGGCCTCGGGCTGGCCTCGGCGCCTGCGCAGTCCGCTGCCATGAGCGACGTGCCCCGCGACCGGAGCGGGATGGCCGCGGGCGTGACCTCGACGATGCGCTACATCGGGGGAGTGACCGGCGTCAGCCTGCTGGGGATCGTGCTCACCGAGTCGACCACGCGCGCGGTGGTGCTCCGCGAGCACGCGACGGCCATCACCCTCTTCTGCGGGGCGCTCGTCATCGCCGCGCTCTGCGCCCTGCTCCTGCCGAAGCGGGTGGTCACCGCAGCGGCAGCGCGCCACTGAGCGCCGGCAGCGCGCCACGGAGCGCCCCGGGTAGAGGTCGCACGAGGACGGTCATGAAGGTCGAGACCAGCGGCCCGGGCACCGGCGCACCCCCTCTACCTCACCGCGGCATCCACCACGTCGAGCCCGCGAAGCTCTCCCCGACGCGCATCGTCGTGGATGGCTCCACGTGCTAGAACATGCACAAGACTCCTGACTGGAACGGACCCGATGCAAGCCATGAGCGGCCAGGATGACGTGAACGCTGCACTCGCACACATCCTGCGGACCCTTGGCCCCCTCACCGCGACACCGCGCGTCCGGGATCTCCAGGTCAAGCTCGGCACCGACGTCAATGGCCGCGATGCAGCCTTCATCGTCGTCATTGTGGAGGACCAGCCCTCGGGCGACCCCTATCCCTGGTCCCAGCTCAAGCCAATCAACGATGTGATCTGGAAGGGTTTCAACGACAACGGTGTCGCGAGCTGGCCTTACGTCGAGTTCCGCCTTCATTCGGAGGAGGGCGGCGAGCTGGACGAAATAGGAAGCTGACCCTGATCAAGCCCAAGAGCCCGAGGATCTGCTCGATGTCGCCCGGGACCTGGCGAAGCTGGATGCGCATCGCCCTCGGCAAGCGAGCCTGCGCCGTGCGGTGTCCACCGCTTACTACGCGCTCTTCCACCTCTTGAACCAGAGCGCTGTCGAGGCCTGCCTCGGTTTCGGCCCCAGACCTGCCCATCGCCAGATCGGCGAGACCGCAGTCCGGTGGTACACCCACACCCGCATGGCTGCGGTCTGCGCGCAGTTCGCCGGCACCGGCGTGCATGCCAAGAGCAAGCTCCGCAGGGCGCTGCCCTCGCCTGCCAGCACTACGCCTCCCTCGCAGGCCTTGCAAGACGTCGCCAAGGCATTCGGCACGCTTCAGCAGGCGAGGCACGATGCCGACGACGACCCTTCGAAGCGCTTCACGCGCCAGGGCGTGCTCGCCCACTTGGGTGAGGCCGAGCAGGCGTTCAAGGACTGGCAAGCCACGAACAGCGAGCCCTTCCGGCCCATCTTCCTGCTGATGATGCCCACTGAAGACGACATCATCCGCGAACGCTGAGCAGTTCACGCCAGCTTCGTCGTAGATTACAGACATGCCTCTCGGTGGCTCGTCAAGCGCACCAGGGCGCCCTGCTGGGATAGCATGTGACCGCATCTCGCCTGCAATGGCAACGGCGTGACCTGCCATTGCGACTTGCCGGTCCTGCGCACGGCCGAGTCACCCGCTTCTCCGCCTAGCTTCTCGGAATCACCCCGCTGGACCCTTAAGCTCCGAGCTAGAGCTGCCTTTTAGGGTCCTGAGAGCCCGCAGAGCTGCTAGGCTGGCGCTCTGCGCAGGTTACCAGCATGACGAACTGGCTGAACGAAATTGATCGATTTGAGGAAGATCTGCGACTCCTTGCGGGCCGCATGCGGGGATTGACAAATCAAATGGAGCAAGATCTGTGTCCCCCAAGCGAGGACATGATCGATGCGATGCTTGAGGTGCTCAAGCGATTTAAAACCCTCGCCGAGCAACTCGCTCGTGAGCTTAATAATAATGTTCCCGGGTTCACGACCGATGTTGTGCACAATGCACATGACCTACGTGAGCTAGTCCGCAAAGGGGTTCAGGCACGTCGCCAGAGTCTCGAGAAGCCTCTTCGAGAAGCGCAGAAGCTTGTCTCCACCATCGTGGCACTGAACCATCGTGAGTCGCCCACATTTGCTCCCCTGCGTGAGTGTCAGGATAGAGCCCGGCAGCTCCAAGAACGTATCACCTGGGCACTGGAGCACTCCACGGATGACGCAACGCTTGATATGATTCGCAGTGAACTCCCACCATTTGTTGCAGTTCTCCGAATTGTGGAGCGGATTGAAGAGCTGTCAGACGATGAACTCGATGACTTGGAAGATCGCGTAACGGATTTCTGGAGCAGGGCGCTGGCGCGGGCTGCGATCCGGCGGAGACTCGTCATCGGGCCAGGATCCAACGACCAGGTCCTCTCGATGAGCCAGCATGGGCAAGGTCCAGAGATGGCGTCCTCCAACACCGAGGCACCCAGAATCATGGCCACACCGCTACCACCGGCTGCTGCGCCAACAGATACAGACACGGATCTTCGGAGTCAGCGTCTCGAGCACAACGACCCAAAACCACCGTCAACAGAACGAAAAGACCTGCCGATGACGGCATCTCGGCGGAAGCTAAAACGGGCGAGCACCACCGCGCTGCTTGGTGGTATCGAACCCGGAATCCGCAAGGATGCTTTGGAGGCCGGCAACGAGCCCCGCTCCGCGCTGCGGACCACCACAAGCCCGCCACCCCCACCGAGCATTCTGCAGAGGCCGGTTCCGCTTGAGCAGCTGCTAGACGGCTTTCTAAGCCCTCCGCCACCTGCGGCTTGCCGCGTAGGCCCTGCGGATGGAACTTCCACCGACAGTGACGTCGTGCAGGTGGCATCACCAAACACCGGAGTAGCCTGCATCACACCTTCTGCTCGCACAGACTCGGCTTTGCCCACGGCTACTGCCCAAGTGATGACGGCAGCCGTGGAAGCGCATGAATCGCAATATGTTCATCCGGTGGAGCTGATATCTCCGACTCCCGCGCCAGTTGTCGACACGCGCCACGCTGCGCTGGTCGAGGCCGAAGCGCAACTCACTACATTGGCTCCTGACGTGGCGCCACTCGCCACGTTCCCGGCGCCGCAGGTAGTTTCCCTTGAAGCCCTACCTCAGGAGCCTGTTGAACTCGCCAGACTTGCACGCGGGGATCTGCGCGAGCACCCGAGGCAGGTACTGGTGCGCCTGGTCCGGGAGCTGCTTCGATTGGGTCGTGTCGGTATTGCGTACCATCTAGCGCGCTGCCTCGAAGCTAGGCAGGAGGGCTCGCTGGAGGCCATCCCGCCGAGCGCCCTCCGCGCTCTCGCACTGGGTCCCCTCATTAATTCATCTTTCGGCGAACTCGTGGACGACGTCGGCGAGTGTATTCGCGACCTCCACGACTATGCAATCCGTCTCAGCAACGTGTCGGGCACAACGCGCCTGGCTGGGGACCTTGTGCTTTTTTCGCTCTCCCTCCGGCCGGCGCTCTTCGCTCCAAGCACTGGGGCCGCAGCTCTCCTAGAGCAGCTCGACCTACAGGGGCAACTGGCGGGCCTGAGTTCGCTCTTGAATGCAATCCTGGCGTTCTCGCACCTAAATCTGGAGCTCACGCCCAGCATTCTGAAGGGCGTGCGCGAACACGCGGCGTGGGAGAGCCAGGTGCAGAGTCACCGGGAAAAATGCCAGCTCTGGCGGGAGCGCAGCAGGCTCGCCCAGCTCGTCTACGTACCAGCTACGCACGTTTGGCGGAGCTGGTTCGAGCCTGGGGGCAACTTGGCCGCCCTCTTCGACATTATCGGTGAGGACCGACGCGACCGAGCCGGCGAAGTTAGACGCGCCGTGGAGTCCTGGTCATCTCCGCAGCACGTGGATCACATGGTCAATAAGGTGGACCGCGAGATCCGGCCCGACGCCAGGACTAAGCCCATTGAGGCACGGGCACGGGTCAAGCTGCAAGAACGAGTGAAAGAGGCGATGTCGCTGCTGAGGGACTGGCTCAACCTCCTCGCGCGCGATCCGCACCCCGGCTCCGATCCTACCTACGTGCGGGCGAACGAGTGCCGACTCGCAGTCCGAAGCCACATCGGGGAGGCCGAAAAGGTAATGGAAACCTTGCTGGCAGGGCCCACTGCCGCCTCGCTCTCCATTGCGGGTCAGGTTGCCTTGGACACACTACGAGATTTGAAGCGCCTATTCGATCCAACCACAGAGGCTCCTTCCATGAGCCCCCTCCCGCGCCAAGCGCTATGTGACGAGCTACTCACGATCACGACACTCTCGCTCGATCATGAGTGGAGTATCCCCAGCACAGATTATGCGTCGCCGGAGCTATTGAACGCGCTCCTTCAGCACCTGGAGCGCGGCCCGGTCGACTGGTGTAAAGCGTTCGACGAACAATCCGCGCGGGGCAACCACGAGGCGACGGACCGTATCCTTGAGCGCCTTGCGCGCCGTCCAGTCGCCGGGATGGATGTGGGCGAACTCCGCCGCGCCCAGCAGAAGGACATTGGGGAGCGCTGCGCAAAACTGAAGCTCTCGATCGGGACCACTACCACGCTCATCGAGCGTGCGATCGCGGAGGATCTCTTCCCGGAGTCCGAGGTCCTCGAGTTCCGGAGCATCATCGAGAACTCAAACAACAGCGAGGTTCGTAATTTCGCGTCTGCGGAGGGGCGCCTTGAGGAGGTGCGTCAAAAGGTCGACGTGCGGCGCCGAGAGCGAATCGACGAGGTTCGTGCGCGGCTCAGGAGCCACCCATTCTCTGTCGACCTGGACGCGGTCGAGCGCGCCCTAGAGAAGGGCGATCTGCTCGCAGCCAATGAGTACATCGCCATGCTGGAGCGCGGAGAGCCCATCCGTCCAATCGAGCAGGTGCGTGACGTCTTTGCTCGGTTCTTCCCCGAAGGAGTGCAGGCCGTCCAGAATTTGCTGGATCGCCAGGGGCAAAGTAAGCGTGAGCTGATTCGCGCCGTTGGGCGGCGCGAAAGTCAGGGGCCGCTGGACATGAGTGGCGTCTCCGACGAGCAAGCGGAGGAGAGCAAGAAGATGCTCCTCGCCTGGATGGAAGCGTTCGGCTTCGAGGGGTCCGATGCCGGGGGGCGGCTCCAGCAGGTGCTGGTGGATGTGCTCCAGGCGCTCGGGTTTCGCAACGTCCGTCTCACTCCCAGCGATGGTCAGGCCTCAGATCGCGTGCGCTCTTACAACATGCAGACCGAGCAAATCCGAGAGCAGCAGACCTGTGTAATACCGCAGTACGGGTCCCTAGCCGCCGGGCGCTATCGTCTGCTCTGCGCCTGGAAGCGCCCCTCTGAGGAAGAGGTAGTCGAGCTTGTAGGCTCGGCGCACCATCACGACCGGCAGATCATCCTCCTCTATTTCGGGAGGATGAGCGATGTGCGGCGTAGGAGCCTGGCGTTGCTCTCCCGTCAGCGCCGGCGCACCTTCATTCTAATCGACGAGAACCTGATCTTTTTCCTGGCCATGGAGGAGAGTCAGCGCCTGCACGCCTTCTTTTCTTGCACCTTCCCGTTCACGGTCATTGATCCTTACACGACAACGGCCGGCCTCGTGCCGCAGGAGATGTTCTTCGGTCGCAGCCGCGAGAAGCAATCAGTTTTCGAGCCGACAGGGACCAACCTTGTTTATGGAGGCAGGCAGCTCGGCAAGACCGCTCTTCTGCGGGACGTCGAGCGACGGCACAGCGCGCCTGCAAAAGGCATCATCGTGAAGTGGATCGACCTCAAGGCCGAAGGCATCGGGATGAATCGTCCGATCCGGGATCTGTGGGTGGTCATCGCAACCATCCTCTCTCAAGAGAAGGTGCTGACGAGGTCAGATTACAGCCCCGACACCCTCGGCACCAAAGTGGCTGAGTGGCTGGATAGGGATGCAAGCCGGCGCGTGGTGCTGCTCCTCGATGAGTCCGATGCATTCCTGAAATCTGACGCCGAGACCCCAGAGGGCCCCAATCGCGAGGTTTTCTCAAATCTTTGGCGCCTCAAAGGAATCATGGATAAGACAGGCAGGCGATTCAAGGTAGTTTTCGCCGGGTTGCATAACGTGCAGCGCACCTCGCGCGACGTGAACTCCCCTCTCGCGCACCTCGGCACTCCCATCTGTATCGGCCCGCTGCTCGAGAACAGTGAATGGCAGGAGGCAAGGCGGCTTGTCACCATGCCATTCTCGCAACTGGGCTACCGCTTTGAGTCGGAGGACCTACCGACCCGGATCCTCGCGCACGCGAACTGGTATCCCAGCCTGATCCAGCTATTCTGCAAGCACCTGCTCGAGCACCTCACTCATCCGAATCGCCCCTCGTTCAGCATCCATAGCTGCCCGCCGTACACGATTACCTCGCAGCATATCGAGGAGGCGTACCAGAGCCAAGAACTTCGTAAGGCCATTGTCGATCGATTCCGCTGGACTCTCGACCTCGACCCTCGCTATCGCATTATTGCCCTCGTCATCGCCCACGAGAGCGCTACACGGCGCGCTGGTTTGGTTAATGGCTTCCCGGTACAATGGATACGCGAGCAGGCACTCGATTGGTGGGAATCCGGATTCAAGGGCACGACCACGCTTGAGGGTTTTCGCACGATCCTCGATGAGATGATCGGCCTCGGTCTTCTCCGCAAGGTCAACATCGCCAACTATGCGCTTCGTAGTCCGAACGTGGTCAACCTGCTCGGAACTAAAAAAGAGATTGAGCAGGCAATCCTAGACGCAGCTCAGCACCAGCCGCCTCCGGAGTACGAGGCATCCACGTTCCGGCGCGCCGTACCGCACCTACAGATCTCCGGACGCAGTCCCCTCACGGCGCTCCAAGAGTCACAGTTCTTCACTCCAACAAATGGCATTTCATTGCTTTTCGGTAGCGAGCCCGCGGGCCTCGTCGATACCATTGCATCCCTCAGGGCAGCATCGTCAGCGCAGAATATAGAGATTGAGGATGAGTGGGCTGGCGTAAAGAGCGCCCAGGAGTTTCGCGCCATCCTCGACGATCGTTTTGAGCGCCGCGGTGAGAGGATCTCTGTCTTCGTAGTTCCCGACGCGTGCCCTTGGACCGTCGACTGGGTGGCCGAAGCCGCCTCAAAGGTAGCTCAGCTTAAGTCGCCGAAGAAGATCGTTAGGATCGCCTTCCTGGCCGACCCATTGAAGGCCTGGCTGTGGGTGCAGCGAGACGCCGGCAAGCGCGAGAAGCTGGAAAGTGCTGGCATCAAGGAGGTGAGCCTGGCTCCCTGGCACGACACTGCCGTTCGACGCTGGTTGATTGACGTAGAACTAGGCCCGAGTGGAGGCAATGGCGCCGAACTGTTCACGCGGGTGACTGGGAACTGGGGTATGTTGCTGCACGAGGTTGCGAGGCGCTGCGACAAAGGCAGACACCAGTGGGAGCGTCACCTGCAGGAGTTCGAGCAGGAACTCGTCTCTACGAGGAGCTGGCTTGACCACTTTGAATTGCCGCCTGTGCCGCTGGCTGTTCTGAAGGTACTCTCCGACATGGATGACGTGCTCAGCTTGGACGATCTCTGTGACCTCACCCCGGATGTGGATCGGGAACGCGTGGCGCAGGCTATGGCTTGGGCCGAGCTGCTTGGTTATGCCATGCTGGTAGGCACACAGCAATGGCGCCTTGATCGCCTGCTCAGCCGGCTGCTTGCGCAGTGTCCAGCATGAAGACATGAGCGGACTGTTTTGGCAGCTACCGGGACCTTCGCTGTTCCTTGAGCGCGTCGCACAGAGCTTTAGGGACGGCCGAAACGTCTTCATCATCGTTCCCGAGCACGGCCCAGCGCGTATTCGTTACGCCATTGCGGAACTCGTGAATCGCCGCGAACTGCACGCCTGGCACCCCATCGATGCCTCGGAGGACACAAGCGACGCGCCCACACCCGCAGAGATCGTGGCTCGCCAGTGCATTTCTGGCGTCCGCCCCTGTACGGTCAAGGAGCTGTCCGAACACGAGCAGTTTCGTCACATGATCGTGTGGGTGGACGGCATTGACCCCGGAAGCTGGGGCTCGTGGCGGGACTTCCTTCAAGAATACAGCCACCTATGTCGAGCGCGACCGCAGCGCGAGCGCGCGGTCTTCTGCTTGCCCGTACTGGGCGCGCAGATCGGCGACCTGCCTGCGGAGGACGTCGTCTGTGCTGTCCACGTATGGCGCGGGGTTGTGACGCGCCTCGATATGACCCTCTTCTTCTCGCATCTCCTCGCAGCTCGGTCGGTTACGCGCATGCATGCAAAGCTCTGGAATGCTGTAGGCGTCGAACTCGCGGGGACCGACTCAGAACTCGCCATTCACCTTGCCAGGGCCGATCTTCCATCGGTCCTGGCACCAGCCCACATCCTGCAAGAGTTCGCGCGCGGGCGAGGCTGGCGCCCGTGGGGGGCTGAGAAGTCTCCTTCATGGTCACTCGGGGACGAGGACGTACTCGATGGCAAGTCCATTCTGCACTCGGCGCGCGTCATTCTTGAGAAAGACGGACGGGACGAGATCGAGCGTCGGCTCTGGCGCGGCCAAGTAGGCACTTTGTTCCCGTTCGTCGAAGAGCAGCGCGTCGAACTCATCGCCCGCTTCCGCAGCTTTCTGCGGGTACCTCATGAAACCCCCTTCGGAACCATCACCGACATCCGCGACTTCGAGCTGGGTCATCTGCTCTATCAAGTCCGCAAGCGCAACATCGACGAGCCCACACGGAGGCTTCTTGGAACGCTCACCGATATCCGCCATAGATTGGCACACCTTGAGTCAGTGCCTTACGAACTTCTAGCATCGCCGGAACTCGCCGGTCGGTTTGCTTGAGCGGCTGAGCGGCGGCCGCTGTGGCGGGTACACGCAGCCTACTTACGTCGTTTTGAGCCTCTCCAGCGAGCCAACCGGACCCGAATCAAAGTCGAGGACGAGATAACGTAGTTCGTGTACCGGAGAAGCCGCGCGTAGCTCCGCAAGTGAAGGGAGTGCATGCGGCAAAATCTCGAGCACTGGGATCCAGCCACCTGTGTTGAATATACTGCACGCGCGGCCACCGAAGAATAGTGGGCGCGCCTCGGGCTTGTGCGTATGGCCGAAGGCGACGATGTCCACCGTGCCAGAACGCAAGACCTCCTGCGCACGCTGCTCGAGGCCGTTCTCGTCGGTGCGACCGAGAAGCCCTGGGGCGAATTGCATTCCTGCCGCTGGCTCCTCGTGTTCTTCCGCGGCTCCTGTATCGCGGGCGACCTCCTCAACGAGCGCTCGCTTCTCTTCGTGTGAGAGCTTCTCAAGACCACCCACGAACTGCTCAATTGCCTGACGGGTCATCGGCTCGTCAGCCTCTTCCGGGCCTGCACCGAGCATCTGTTCGATCAGATAGCGTTTGCCTTTGGTCATGAAAAACTTGACGAGCAACGCTAGCTTGGGCAGCGCGGTCTTCGTGTCTTGGTAGAGGAGCACCTTCGCGAGTGCGCCGTGCGGGAATATCCGGTTCACGAAAGGGTATGCCTCTTCGATCTCGTTATAGGTCTCGTCCATGAAGAGGGTCCCCCATGGGCGCTCGATCCTGCGTTTGCCATCGGGCGCCTCAAGGATTGGGCTTTCCCAGTGATCGAAGCGATTATCGAAGGCGTACTGGTTGCCGTGCTCGATGTACACACGCTTCTCTCGCAGGAACCCTTCGGGCACGAACGCAAAGTCCGTCGATTGAGAAGCTCCGACGGCAGCCTGGATCTCCTCGAGCACCCCAGGGAAGTGCAAATCGATGTCGTGATTACCGGGCAGCAGCAAGACCTGGTTCCCTCGATCGAGAAACGTACGCAGCGCCGAGAAGACGAGGTGGTGACCCTCGATTGCACGACGCACCCGGGCGACCGACTCCTCCTCGGTCGTACCATAGAGAGCATGCGGGCTGTTCTTCCCCAGTACAGGCAGGATCTGCGGAAAGTCGATGAAGTCACCGCCGATGATCAGCGTCGCATCTCCACGGGTACGCGCTGGAATTTCTTCGAGCAATAGGCGGGCGAAATCCGCGTCTCTGTCGAAATCCTCAAGCGCCGGGCTCTGCGGATCGCCGACGTGGATGTCGCTGATCATGAATGCTGTCTTGTGCCGAATGCGGTCGGGCATGGCTTTGTTTTATTTTTTAGATGAACTGGGTGCCCGTCTTGCCGAAGAGCGTGTATAGGAGCCCCAGCGGGTTGGAGTACTTCTCAAAGAGCTGGATGCGCGCGTCGAGCAGAGCCCTGCCGAGGGTACGGCCTTCGATAAAGTCATTCCAGAACGCCAGACCGAACGCTCTGCCGAAAGAAGCCGGAACCGGCGCGAAGGTGGTGACACAACACAGACGCATCTTGCCTTCTTCCCAGAGCAAACCAGCAACCGAATCGTTATTCCACAGGTGGAGTGGCGCGGTTTCGCAACCATTGAGAAATACCACAACCGGGTTCTTCTCAAATTTCGGTTCGGCTTGCGAAATCTCGTTGGCAGTCAGGTTCAGACCGTCCAGCTTCAGCCAGCTTGTCGTCTGGAGCGGCGGGTTGTCCTGGTGGGCGTGACCATAAAAATAGAGGCAGTCGGCGTCGAAGTTCGAGAGCGCGCGCCGCAGCTCCGCCGTTGACTTCACCCACTCTACGCTGATATCGCGCTGTGTCGCGTGGAGGCCGAGGGGCCCGCGCGCGTGCTCCTCGCCCTTGTCGGTCTGAGGACATACAGCGGCAATCAACCGGGCTGGCCTTCGAATGGGTGCCCTCCTGGCGATACCGTCGATTTCCTCCCCGATCAGGTGTTTGAATCCCCAGAAGCGCTTGGTACTGAAGGAACTCTGGTTATTCGGATCGAACGTCTCGTCGTACAGAAATGTCCAGGGAAAGAGCCGCACAGGGCTCTTGATGATGAGATTGTTGGGCCTGGTTAGAACGGAACGAACGACCTCTTGCAGCATCGCGTTATCGCCTGGAAGATAGCCCTCGAAGTGTGGTCGACCGCCGAAGAGCCTGCGGAACACCGATTCTCCGACCACGGCGATGGGCGCGAACATCTCTCGCAATTTCTCGTCGGGCACGAGCTTGAGCGGGTCGGAGCACAGAAGCTGCGGGCTACGCAAGTCACTCTTGTAAATCGCCTGTATCAGCTTCGACAGCTCTCCGCGGGCGACATCGAGGTTCACCCTGACCTTGTACTGAAGCTCGATCCGGCCGCCGGCAGGCGAGAACAGGTCCATCGCCTTTGCCTCGACCTCGTAACGCCGGTTGAGGACCGCTGACAAGGAGATGTGAAGCTCGTCGCTACTGTTGGGCAAGGAAGCGATCCAGATAGTCGTCCACTCGTCGGCGGACGGCACCGACATGGGCACATTGTAGGAGGCGTTCGCGGGCGCGCTCATGACCGTGGCTCCTGCTCCTGGGAAGAACTCTCTGCAGCGATGAAGGTGAACGTCTTGCGGTGAATAGGTTCGCCGCGTATGAGCAAAAGGACATCCAGAGCGAGTCGACCTTCGCATTGAGGCGTGATCGTCCACGTCGCCATGTGGCCGAGGTGCTGTGGCAGCTCGAACCTGTTTCTGGCCGGCGTCACCTGGGCTCCAGGGCAGAACACCATCACGTCCAGGGGAGTAGATCTCAGCAGTTCGATGTTCGACGACCGCTCCCTATCGATCATGACCTCGAATTGCGCTGGGACCCCGCTGGTAAGGCGCACAGGGGCAATTCCGTCTTGTCCGAGGAACCCTGCCGTGACCTGGAGGAACGCAGAGCTGGCGCCTGTATCCGCCCTGTCAGCATCCCGGGACGCGGCGAGGAGGAGCGCGTCGATGACGCTCTGTGCGGCCTTCCTGTTCAATCGGTTGATCACAGTCTGGGTGTTGAAGGAGAGCAGGCACCCGTGGCAGGCGCGGTCGCACCGCCGCGGGCAGGCGACTATGGCGCGCGCGCGCCATAGCAGGCTGGGAAGCTGGTCGCGCGCAACAGCAACATGGCCAGCGCCACCCGCAGTCGCGTCGAAGAGTACGATCGAGCGACCCGCAGTCTGCTGCGCCGTGCTTGATACAGGAACCGCCCAGCCAATCTCCCGGGGCTCGATTCCCAGCATCTCCGCTAGCGCCTGGCGCAAGGCAATGGCGATCGATGTGCACTCCGTCGCATCGGAGACGTCAGCCCCCGTGTCAGGCCGCGTGAGCTGGAGTTCAAAAATGTCAGTATGCTCCTCGCCGCCCAGATCAACGTTGCGCTGGATGGCGAAGCCACCATCGCTTCCTGGGCAACGTGCGCTCTTCGGGTCCTCTTTTCCACCCCTCAGCCTTGAGTGTTCCTGTAGCTCGTGCGGGATGGAGGTCCGTCCCCCTAGTCCACGCTCCGACGCCGCTCGTCCACAGCGAAGGCAGATCGCATAACCATGGTGTCCAACACCATCGTTCCAGTGGAAGACGATGCCATCCTGCATGTAGCGCCACCGGCCCACCGGGAAGTCTTCAAACCTTACCCAAGGCTCGTTGCCCGCCCATATCCAGGGTTCACGTGCAGGCACGAAGCGCTGCTGGGACAAATCGTTGTGGGGCTTCTCGCGAATATCGACCGCAAAGCCGGCAGGGCGAATGTAATGTTTTTTCGCGAGCCGATCGCTATTGCATCCTTTGCATGAGGAAGGCTTTGTCGCAGTCGTCCCGTATTGACCGCAGTTATCGCACCGCCACGCCCAGCGCAGCGACTGAATCTCTCGAACCTGCGCATCGCTCGCTGGGATCTTCCAGTTGAGCGTCAGTCCCTTGGATTCGTAGATCATGCCATTCAGCACGATGCCGCTTCCGGGAGCATATTCGCGGATCGCCAGCGCAAGGTGCCGGGCCGGATAACCCCGCTGAAGCCCGTACCCCTCATCGCGCTCTCGGTGCTCCTTCTCGTAATCCAGCATCTCTTTGGTGGTGTGGATGAAGGGCACCACATGAAGGGGAAAACCGTACGAGGGAAGGAAGCCCTCGCTGGCGAGCGTCTTCAAGACGTATTCTTCCCGGAGCCGTCGCCTCTGAATCCACAGGGCACGCTGGATCGGGCTGCTGGGCTTCTCGTCTTTTCCTTTTGGCTTGAAGCCGGCCTCGGCGAGCAGAAGGGCCAGTGCCTCGTCTTCGGCGTGCCAGTTCCGCGCGACTGTCTCGATCTTCTCACGCGCAGCATCGAACAGCTCCTTGCCGCTCACGCCATCGAGCGCGGTCCGCGCGATGAGGTGCCGCACGCCGCGCATGAGGATCTCGTCCGAACTGGCGTGGTCTTGCAGCCAGAGGCAGAATGCGTTCGCGGGCGAGCCTGACCGCTCTTCACCGTCACGCAAGAAAAATGCCTCGCAGAGGAGGCTCGCTCCGTCGCCTCGGTATACCTCACGGAGGAAGTAGCCCAGCGCGATTGCATTGGCATGACGTTCCACGATGCGCTTGCGCTCGAGCGACACGACAGGGACATGCACGGGCGTGACGAAGGGCCACGAGGTGTCGGCGAACACGGCTTCGCCATGCGGTGAGCCCTGGCATAGGGTAAAAGCCAGCGCGCGTGGCTCGTCGCGGCGACCAGCGCGACCAGCACGTTGGAGGTAGTTGGCAGGGCCAGGAGGGGCGTTGTTCATCCCCACTGCCGTCAGCGCACCGATGTCGATACCCATCTCCATGGTCGTCGAGCAACTGAGGACGTTCACCTCGCCTTGCTCGAAGGACCGCTCGAAATACTCGAGCCTCGACTTCGATTGCTGCGCGGAATGCTCGGCCACCTGGAAGTAGAGCGCGTGGCCGAACGAGGCGATCCGATCCGAGAACTCGGTCCATACTCCTTTTGCGCGCGCCTGCTTCACCTGTTCATCGTGGTCCAGCCACCTGGCGACGTCCTCGGGCGAGACCCCCTGTCCGCGCTCCCCGAAGGGGAACGAAATCTGGGGCATCTGGATGGGCTCGCAGCGCTGTTGAGAATCGAGCCAGCGTTCAGTCTGGTAGGGCGAGAAGGCCTGCAGCGTCGTATCCAGAACACGGCGCGTCACAGGGCAGATCCACCCCTCGGTGATGAGCGCGAGTTGCGCCTTGTCCTCCAGTTCTAGGACGAGCCCCTCGCCGGTGTCGGTGAGCAACCGCGTCCTGAGCACGTCCCATGCCTCGCGCAGGACCCCATCCACGTCGGAGCGCGCTCTCGGGTCCTTCTCGTCGAGGCGGAAGGCCAGAAAGAGCAAGCGCGCCAGACGGGGAAGTCGCTTGCCCTTCACGATGGTTGGCCAAGCGTACTTCCTGTTCTTCTCGGTCCTGTCGCCCGGACTGGTGATCCGGGTCGGACTGATGTTGGCGCCCATCCAGCGAAAGAAGGACCTTGGCAAATCGATGGCTGTGTGGCTCCTGACGAAGAAGTCGACCACGATCTTCAAAAAGCCTATCCAAGATGCGAGATCGTTCCCTGCGAGGTTCGACCATGGAGCAGGCACCCGCGTTTCCTTCGCGAGATCCGGATACTGGACTGCTACCATGCCGAGGGTTTCGAGGGAGTTCTGCCGCTTCGGACGCCTCACGAATTCGCGGAACAGACATAGGCGGGCCATGTCTTGAGTCGACAGTTCCGCGGGGGCATAGCGGTTCTTCAAGCTGGTTCGCATCCACTCACCCACCACGGTGTCGCCCTCGAGCCACTCGCGCATCTCCTTCCACGGCACCGCGCCGGAGCGCGCAGTGGTGCGTAGCCGGTCCAGTGCGTCCTGCTTCTCGGACAGCATCGCCTTGAAATCAGGATCTTCTATCGCCTTCAGCTTTGCAATCTGGCCGATGAGTTCAGCTTCTCTCACCGGGTCGGCTTTGCCCACTTTGCTCCAGAGCTGGTGATACACCTTGGCGCGTATGTACATGCGCTCGGCCTCGAGCTGGGCCCGGGCTGCGAACCGCGCCGTCCCTTGTCGGCTATCATTAAAGGTGATGAGGCGTCGGCCGTCCGCGGGTAGACGCGTCGTGCGGTCATTTTTCGGTGCCAACCGCTCAAGGATGGCAGGTACTGCCACGCCGAGGTAGAAGGGGCCGCCGAGGCGGACGGGACGGAAGATCTCGTTTTGGAGGTTCTCGCGGTCACCGCAACGAGCACAGCGGTGAGAACCCTTCTCCTGACGGAGGAGCACGATCCGTCGCCGTCGCTCGCCGCCACCTTCGAGGATGCCGGTGTCCATCGATAGCGATATGGGTGCGGAGGTGTGGTCGTTTTGTGTGCTCCCCGCGATGTACGTGAGAGGGTTCGCCACCTCGCTTTCGCTTTCCTCGTCGTCATCAACACCCTCGGCCGCATCGAAATCACCGTTCGAGGGTAGGGGCTGGACCAGCGTGCCATGGTGGTCGCGCACGGCCAGATAGGCCGTGCCGCAACCTTGGCAAATCACGAGGGGATATGCCCGCGCTCCACAGTCGCACTCTTCGCGCCGCTCGAAGTAGACTTTGCCGAAGGGCCAGTCGGATTCGGCGAGCGCCGTGCCCGCCCTCTTGTCGCACCGATTGTCGCAGCAGGCCCAAAGCCCCTGCTGCGTGCGCATAAAGAAGTGTCCTCGCAGGGGAAGAAGCGTCGGCAGGTGATTCTCGGCCGAGCACGCGCGAGAGCAAAGATCCAGTAGTTGAAGGGTCGTTCGCTGTCGCTCCTCAGAAAGCGCAGCCTCGCACTCCCGGCCGAAGACCCATTCGGACACGACAGGTAGAGGCTTCGGATTCTCGGACAAATGGAGGCGCAGATCGCGGATGGCAGGCACCGAAGCCAGCCGCTCGAACAGCGTCGCATCGTCGAGCGCTTTAAGTTCAGCGAGGTCGGGCAGCGGTGCTGACACGGCCTCAAACCGCTCCGGGAGGGGAGTCACGCTACGATGCCCGCCTATGACTTCAACTCTGGATGGGTCCACTCCCGCGAGATCCGCCAGGTAGAGCCGGAGCAGCTCTTCGGCGCCGGGCCTGGCAATGGTGGCTGAAGTGGCGACGAAGCGAACCTGTCTAGGATCAACGCGGAAGTCATGCATTACCCGGCGCAGGAGCAGCGCGATCTCTGCGGCACCCGAGCCCAAGTAGGTGTGCGCCTCATCGAGCACGATCCAGCGTAGCTTTCCCCGCGATTTTTCCACGATGGGCTTGTCGTCCTTGCGCACCATCATGAACTCGAGCATGGTCGCGTTCGTGACGAGGATGGGTGGAGGGTTCAACCACAGCTTCTCCCTGCAAATGACCTCCGTGGGCGAGCGCGCTTGCGTATCTCCCCTCTCACGCCTTGGCGTTGCGCCATTGTACAGGCAGAAGCGGATGCGACCTTCAAAGCCGTGGGTCCAAGCCCTCAAGCGCTGGCGCTGGCTATTGATCAGCGCGTTCAGTGGATAGAGAAAAAGCGCGCGCACCCCTTCGAGCGGCTCCCTGCTGTCTGAGGCGGCGACCTCGTGCGCCAAGTCATCCAGGATGGGAACGAGAAAGCACTCCGTCTTACCGCTGGCCGTTCCAGTGCGCACGACGACGGAGCGCCCCTCGGCGCGCCGCAGAAGCTGCCAGGCCCGGTGCTGGTGGACAAATGGCTGCTGGTCGCGTGCGAAGCGGTAACGCGCGAGCTGGGGCGGCGGCTGATCCATGGCGTCGACAAGGCGGCGATCGAGGAACGGTACCTGCTCGAGTGTCATGGGCGACCGCTCCCAATCGAACAGAGCTTCGAATACGGGTGGCGCCAGGAAACTGCTCTTGTTTCCAGGAGCACTCTCGAGCGACGTGTGCAGATAGTCGCGGAGGCCGCGACTGGCCGGGCCGATCTGGCTCGCGGTCGCCCGGGCCGCGCGCTGCGCTAGTTCATGTGTCAGCGCGGAAAAGAACTCGTTAGAGCGCATTGAAGTACCCCGGATCCTCTTTTAGCTTTCGTGCGATCATGCGGGTCAGTGCCGTCGCATGCGCGACATCGAACCATGTCTCGTCGAAGGCGCGAAGTCGTCGCATGTGGAAGCGGAGCGTATCGTCTGTCGTAATGCCATGCATGCTGATTGCAGCGGCAAGCGCCGGGGCGTTGATGATGCCATCGCGACAAGGGAACTCAGGCAAAAGGAGTTCGGGCTCAAGGAGCGAGTTCGGGACACGATAGATCACCGCCGCCTGCCTCACCTCCCATGCTGGCCACGTGTCGTGCGTATGCCGCCGCAAGAGCGCAGGCCTCTCTGAGGATGAGAGGCGTGCGTGCAGCGCATCGGAATGCCCTAGCGTTGACCCGCCAGGCTGGGGCGGCATGCCCAGCAAGGTCAGGTGGATGAGCTCCGTGACGACGGCAAGAAAGCGGGCACGTTGAGGGCCACAGGCGGCAAAATTGGCAAGCAACTCGCTCACCGCACGCGACGTGGACCAATCAAGCGCCTCTCGAAACTGGGGTTTCGACGTCACCCAGCGCAAGAGCTGCCGAGCCGCGCGGAGCCAGGCACAGATGGGTATGAGCGACCATAGAAGCGAAAGCTGCTCAAGTCCGTCCCACAGCCGATCAAAATCGTTGCTGGAGGCTTTCAGCAAAGCCACTGCTGAGGCGCCGGGGTGACTGGCGAGCGCGCGCACGGCATCCAAGGTGCTCGCCGGCCAAACGCCGAGCGTGCGCAAAAAGCTCTGCATGCGAGGCCAGTCCGGGTGCCCGAAGTCACCCGCGAGCGTCTCGACCACCTCGCTGAAAGCGCGTTGCCGCGCCTGCATCTGTTTGATGCGAGCTGCCCGCTCAAGAAGAGACGTAGACTCCGGCGCCTCTTCTCCCTTTACCGTGATTCGCAGTGGCCGGAGCCGCAAGGTATCGCCCTGCAGGCCGAGAAGCAGCCACGGGCCGACTACCTTGCCCTGCGGCACGAAGGACCACCTGCCATTCTCGCTTGGCAACTCGAGGTCGGGCGCCTCAGGCTCGAGGAGCGGTCGCGTGACGAGCCGCAGCCTCTCCACAACATCGTCGCCGAGCACGCGCCGTGCGTCGTCCGCGAGGAACAGGGTCGAGCTGCCGTCGGGCGAATCGCGCTTCTCGAGGCTGGCTTCGTACCAGCCGACCCTCAACATACACGGCGCGGTCGCCTGTGTTCCGACGATACGCAGCGAGACGGTGTGGTCTAGCTCGTCGCACGAGGCAAGGACAGCCCGGAGCGTGTCGCGCACCACGTCGAGCGGTAGCTCGAAGCACCCGTTGCCAACGACATGCAGAGGCTGAATTGGGATCCACGTGCTACCTTCCAGGCGTGCCTCGAGGGCGAAACGCTCCTGGCGAACCGGGGAGACGGCCCGCGCACGGACGAGGCTGAGCCCGTCCAGCGAGACGCGATCTCCGTTGCGCAGAGCCACGCCCCCGCGACCAGAGAAGACGACCACCCGTGCCGGGTAGGGAACGTTGAAGCGAGCCTCCCCGCCCCCGCGAAAGCGGAGCCATACGTCGACGAAGGCCGGCGGTGTCGCAGGTGCCTGGAGAGTGACGTTAACTCCGGCCTCTGCATGCTCCTTGCGCGCCACATCCCCACCAGGGCCGATCACACCCACGTCAGCGAGGGCCCGACTCTCCACGCGGATATGGCCACCACCACCGTCCTTAGGATGGATGCGAAGGTCAAAATCAGGCGGGAGAATCGTACAAGAAGTGCGGAAGACCTGCTCGCCACCACGGATAACGCGTATCTTGCCCGCTCCGAGCGCAGTGGCGTCGAGACGTTGCCATGGAGCACCAGACCTTCGGGGGCGCCACTCGATGGCGTCGGGCGGAACCCATCGCTCGGTACCGTCAGCACCGACTTCTTTGATCTGTGGTGGTCCGAGCCAGGCTTCAGCGCTGGTGGAAGCGCTCCACCAAGGCTTGCCCCTGAGGATGAAGCGGACGGCATAGGCGCTGGGCTGCCGGGTCGCGATGACGAAAGACTCCTCCGCGCCTTTGCATTGGACCGAGCCCTCCACCCGCTTCACGACCCGATCCAACCCTGCGATCTCGCCCCAGTCCTCTACGCGCGCCCCGGGTTCGGGTGCCAGGACCTCGGTGGTCGCGACGACGGCGATGATGCTTTCAGCGCGGGTGCGGTACGCCCCTACGCCGACGAGAACATGGGTGGGATGCTGCTCATGCCCTTCGAAGATCCAGGGAACATTGTCGAGGGCCTCACCGCCGGGAAGCTGGATGCATGCGATGTCCCGCCCTCCCACGGCTGCCACGAGCAGGACCCCACCCTGGACGACGGCGGTGTGGTCGATCGGCCTACTTGCGAGGAGCTGAAGGTCGTAGCGCCCTTCACCAGCAACCGAGGCAGTCGCGATCGCACATAACCGCCGCTCGCCGTCCGCTGTGACGAGATGAAGGTAGAGACGCGCGGGCAAGTCCTCCTCTGAAATCTGGAGCTGCTCCGCGAGCTTAGCGGCCGCGAGATCGGGCGGGCCTCCGAGGCGACGTTCGACGCGGAGCGACCCTTCGGTACGGAGCAGCGTATCGACAAGAAGGCCAGGCTCCTCCGCGGTGGTAGGCTCCCTGGGGGCGCGCAGCAGGCCATCGAGGAACTCTCGCGCAACGTCATCATCAAGGTGGAGCGGCACGGACTTCCGCCATTCAGGTAGGCATGTGTCGAGAGTGTGAATGGGGTCGGCCTGTCCACGCACACACTTGCGGAGCTTGACCACCGCATCGACGAGGTTCGCGCTCAGCTCGAGGACGAGATCGTTGTGGAGGCTGACTGGTAGAACGTCTGCATGGCGCGCCACGATATCCGCAGCCGGACGGTTGTAAGCCTCAGACACGCGCACGAGCTCGCGAAAGTAGCGCTTGATGTGTGACTCTCGCTCGGGCGCCTGCAGGACCTTGAGGGGTAGGCCACCCTCGCAGGCGAGCGTGAGCAAGAAGCCTCGGTGATGGGCAGCAACGAGGAGACTACGACGCCAGTATGCGAGTCCGCGCTCGACGGGTTCGTACAGGACCGTATAGCTGCCTTGATGGTCGAGAGCTGCGAGCACGTCGCGCCAGGACCACGCGCCCCCCTGGTATGTTCGGCAGAAATAGGTGGCGGCGAAGAGGCTGAGCGCGGCAGCGCTCTCGTCATCATCAAGGCGATGCCGAGCACTCAATCGCGACGTGAGCGCCGTTTGTAGTGCGTGTAGCGTCGCCTCATCGACACGGTAGGCGTAGAGAGGCCGCTGATCGGGTGCCACGAGCCCATGGTTGGCCAGGATCTGCCTCACGAGTGTGCGAAGGTCAGACACCAGCGCGTCGCTCTGCTCCTTCTTACCGCCTCCCCCCTCCTTCATAGACCCGTAAGATCCATCTATCCTGGGTCGCTCGTCAACAGTCCCTCACCGTGCCCCAGACGGCCGGGATCACCACACCTCACGCTCCTCACGGACACCCCGCTCTTCACCGTCACCTCCTCCCTCCTCCCTCCTCCCTCCTCCCCCTCCCCTCCCCCATGTAATCCGTCAGCCACATCGCCCCTGGCTTCATCCCTCCGTCCTTTCGGCTCACCTTCTCGAAGTCGGCCATGCACTCGTAGACGGCCTCTCCCTTATCCCTCCGCATGTGGAGCACCTCCTCCGGGTCCATCTCGTCCAGCACCACGGGCGACTGGCTCGTCAGCAGCACCTGCACGCCCTCCTGCGAGGCTTGCCGGAGCGCGGCCAGCACGGCGCGCAACGTCCAGGGGTCCAGACCGTGCTCGACCTCCTCGCTCGCGATCAGGTTGGGGCGCGGCTGCACCGCGAGTAGCGCGAGAATCGTGGTGAGCCGACTCGTGCCCTCCCACGCCTACAACAGCCGCGAGAGCTCCGTGAACGCCTCGGCCTCGGCCGCACCCCCACCTGCACCCCCACCTGCACCCGCACCCTGCGTGCGCACCTCGCGCCAGCCGCCTCCCCGCCGCCCCCCTCCCCTTCTCCCTTTCCCTTCCCCTCTCCCCTCCCCTGCAGCGCCTCCACCCCGCCCACGCCCGGCAGGATCTCCTCACCTGCGCCTACCGAGGCGCGCCCCTCCGGGCCCAAGCGCTGCAGCAGGGCCACCAGCGCCTGCCCCTCCTCATCCACCAGCGCCTGCCCTCCTCCTCGTCCAGCGCTTGCCCCTCCTCACGGCGCCTCCCGGCCGGCGCACACTCCCGCGGGCCCACCATGGCGTCCCCCGCGCGCAGGAACACGGCACTTCGGAGAAAGTCGCGCAGACGCCCGGCGCCGGGGGCCGCGTCCTTCTTCACGTAGTACAGGGCGAGGGTATCCGGGTCACGCAACGGCGCTGCACCCTCATACCGCGCACCACCGGGCTGCCGGCCACCTCCCGCGATTGGATGGTCAGGGGCGCCGTCGTGTCGCTGCCCT
This sequence comes from Chondromyces apiculatus DSM 436, assembly GCF_000601485.1. Classification (GTDB taxonomy): domain Bacteria; phylum Myxococcota_A; class Polyangia; order Polyangiales; family Polyangiaceae; genus Chondromyces; species Chondromyces apiculatus. Next base: position 52,273 of record NZ_ASRX01000002.1, on the reverse strand, counting down.
CCCGGCAGGGCTCGTGCTTGATGACCGGATTGCCGGAGGCGTCCGCCTTCACCTCCAGCACGTAGCTCACCTCGACGTCGCCCTCCGGCCCGAGCGTCACCACGAGCGTGATGCGGTGGGCGCCGCGGTGGAGGAGGCCCTCGAACATCGCGGCCTGGCGCTGGGTCCCGACGCGCAGCCCGAGGCCGAGGGACACTTGGAGCCACTGCAGCGCCTCGAGGGGCGCGCTCTTGCCCGAGCCGGTGCGGCCGATCAGCAGGGTCAGTAGGCCGAGCCCGAGGAAGCCCGAGTCCCGGATGGCCTTGAAGCCGCGGACTTCGAGGGCGGTGTTCATGGTCCAGGAAGGGGAGGCGTCCCCGCGACCCCGGTCAAGCCTGACCCGGGAGGGCGCGCGGCTTCCTGGCCTCTGACTGCGGGCATCACAGAGCCCACCCCTGCACCTCCCCTACCCCTCCCCTTCAGGTCCGCGACTCCCACCCACGACGTCCGGGACCCAGACCCTGCTCGTGCGGGACCCAGCTTTTGCACATTCCGGGCCGCAGCCTTGGCATGCCGACGCTCATCCCCTCACATCCCCTACCCCGAGACCTGGCATCGCGGACCCCAACCCTTCACGTCCTTCACCCCAACCCTTGGCATCGCCGACCCCAACCCTTGGCATCGCGGACCCCGACCCTTGGCATCGCTGACGCCAACCCTTGGCATCGCGAACTCAAATTCCGTTCAGCAGTCCGCCCCCAAATTGGCATCGCGCACGCCAACCGTTGGCATCGCGCACGCCAACCGTTGGCATCACGGACCCCAACCCTTGGCATCGTGCACGTCAACCATTGGCATCGCGCACGCCAACCATTGGCATCGCGCACGCCAATCATCGGGGTCCGGTACCCCAACCATTGGCATCGCGAACTCAAATTCCGTTCAGTGGCGACGCCTCCGGACCGGGTCGGCCACGCCATCTCCCAGCTCTGGCACGGCCTTCTCCGGCACAAACGCGCTCCCTCGGCGCACGAGGAGCACCCCACACCCTCACCATTCCACCTTCACGATCGCACCTCTTCCCACCAGCCGATCGGCAGTTGCCGTTCCAATGGCGATGGAAGATGGGCAGTGATTGATATTCTCCTTGAATTCGTTTTGTGCCTCTATACATTGGGCGGCCGGCGCGAGTCGCATTCCGCGAGACGCAGCTATGCCCCTGGAGGGCATCACATCATGATCACGAATCGAGTAGGGGATAACTCACCCACGGCGGCCGAGCTGAGCGCGCTCGTCACTCAGCTCACCGATATCGTCACGCAATTGCAGGATTTCGGGCTCATTCTCGCGCCGGAGGAGCGGAAGCGCCTCCTGCACGCGCGCCTGGAAGCCGAGCCGATGGTGCAGCGGGTCCACGATCTGGCCACCAACTACGGCATCACGCTCCAGGACATCCCGCTCGCCGGGATGATGAACGACCTCGATCTGCGCATGCGGCTCCACCCGCTGGCGGACCTGTTCCGGTCCGGGCTGGTGCTCGCCGAGGACACGGCGGCGCAGGCGTCGTCGGAGATGTGGGAGGCGTTCCTCGGTTATTACGGGGTGCTGACCAAGATGGGGGAGCAGAACCCGAAGCTCGCGCTGGAGCTGAAGCCCGTGACCGAGTTCATGGCCAAGCGCCGCCCGCCGCTCAAGGGCGCTCCCTCGAAGACCCCGATCCCCCCGGAGACCACGAAGCCGACGACGCCGAGCGCCTGAGAAAGACGAGCGTGTCATTGAACGGCGCTGTGATTCAGGCGCCGTGATTCGCGTCTCGTGACGCGCGAGAGCCGCCACGCGCACCATTGCTCAGGAAACCACCGCAGTATGCGGAATGGTCCTGGCAGGATGCGCGCTGGCGCCTTTCTTGTTGAACACACCTCGCAATCAGCGATCACGCCTCCCTGCTTCCTCACCGCTCACCGCTCCCTCACCGCTCACCGCTCACCGCTCCCTCACCGCTCTCCCGTTCCCTCACCGCTCCTCCGACCCCGGACGGCTTGGCAGTGCCTCCACCCCTGCGTATGGTCCGCCTCGCGAGGTGGCCGGCGCCTTCTGCACGAAGCGCCGGGCCCTGTGCGCGGCGTCGACGGCAGCGAGGACGGGCGGTGAACACGATGCGACAGGACCGATGGCTTCTTTCCCTGATGCTCACCGGCAGCCTGGTGGCGGTCACGTCGTGCGGGAGCGCTCCCGGCAGGTCGCAGGGGGCGGCCACCACGCCACGCGCCTCGGGGGCGGCGACCGCGCCGCAGACAGCGACGCAGGCGGCCACGAACGCCGGGACGGCGGCGGGCGCTTCAGGCGCGGAGAGGGCGCAGCAGGCGGCGGCGCAGAACCCGCCCGGGAGCGCGCCAGCGCAGGCGCGGAAGGGCCAGGCGCTCGACTGGTCGGACGAGGACGATGCGAAGGCGCAGGCGCGAAAGGGCCAGGCGCCAGCGCAGGCGCGGAAGGGCCAGGCGCTTGACTGGTCGGACGAGGACGAGGCTGCCCCTCTTGTGGGGAGCGGCCTGCAGGGTGGCGTCGTTTCCGGGCGGAGCACGGCGCCCAGGGATGTCGACGCGACGTGCCAGGTGGCGAACCCGACGATGTGCATCGACTACCTCTTCGAGAAGAACGGGGCGCGGGCGGAGGCGCACTGCAGATCGGTGCAAGGGGAGATGGTGTTCGTGCCCGGGGAGAAGCTCGCGGGGAGGCGGGGCTGTTACAACCGGGATCGCGCGGGGAGCTGCGCGTACAACCTGGGGGACAAGGACCAGGTGACGGTGTTCGAGTTCAACTACGACGCGATGACGGTGGTGGATCCGAAGCGCTGCACGATCGAGGAGCTCAAGGGGGTCCCCGCGAAGCCTCCGCCGCCGCGGCCCATCACGGTCTGCGAGAGGCCGGGCAAGAACGACTGCATCGAGAACGACACGGACAACCCGGCGTGGGCGGCGGACTGCGGGCGGCTCGGGGGGACACTGCAGAAGGCGCTCACGTAGTGCAACCGGGAGAAGGTGGTCGGCGTCTGCAGCTTCAAGCAGCGCGGGGAGCACGGGGCGATGGTGTTCTACAAGGGGCACCCGTCGCCGAAGAAGCACCTCGTCGAGCTGTGTGACCTGGTGGAAGGGACCTGGAAGGACGGAGGGGGAGCCGCGCGTTGACGGGGGTGAGGCGCGCTGGGTGCGGAGCATGCGCGGCGTGCGCGACGATGGGCCGGGGCGGCGAGGGCAGGTGCTGAACATGGTGCGACGTTGCAGGTGGGTTCTTTCCCTGATGGTGAACACGGGCCTCGTGGGGGCCACCTCGTGCGGGAGCGCGCCCGGCACGCCGGAGGGGGCGGCGACGGCGTCGCGCGGGTCGGGTGCGGAGGGCGCGCAGGAGGCGGGGCAGGGCTCGTCCGGGGAGGAGCCGAGGACGGTGGAGGAGGCCACGAAGGCCGGGATGTCGCTCACGGGGGACGGGCTTCCTCTCGGAGAGGAGGCCGGAGGGGTGGAGGGCGGCGAGGCCGGTCGCGGGGGTGGGGGGCGCGGATGGAGCACGGCGCCCGGGGATGTCGACGCGACGTGCCGGGTGTTGGCGACGGAGATGTGCATCGACTACGTGTTCGAGGGGGACGGGGCGCTGGAGCTGGCGACGGCGCACTGCGAGAAGAAGAAAGGGAGGATGACGTTCGCGCCCGGCATGCCGGCGGTGATGCGCGGCTGTTACAACCGGGACCGCGCGGGGGGATGCGCCTATCACCTGGGGGGCGAGGATCAGGTGACGGCGCTGGAGCTCGACTACACCTCGATGACGGTGGCGGAGCCGGGGCGCTGCACGATCCCGAAGCGCAGCGCGCCCGGTCAGAAGGCGCCGGCGCCGCGGGCCTTCGCGGCCTGCGAGAGGCCGAACGAGCATTTCTGCACCGAGAGCGACTCGGACGACCCGGCGTTGCTGACGCGGTGCCCGCAGGGCGGCGGGACGCCCAGGCAGGCGCCGTGCAGCCGGGAGAAGGCGCTCGGCGTGTGCAGCGCCAGGCGGGGCGGGGAGCAGGTGGCGATCGTGTACTACGCGGGAAACAGGCTCCTGGCGGCGGACAAGGAGAGGGTCGTGGCGCAGTGCAAGGCGGGGCGCGGGGCCACCTGGACGGAGTGAGCAGGCGCGGCGCGGTGAGGCGCGGGTGAGACGGGGGGGGGCTGCGCGATCGGCGCGGCGCGGAGAGACGCGGGTGAGGCGGGGGGGGCTGCGCGATCGGCGCGGCGCGGTGGCGGGCGGGATACGCGCAACGGGGGCGCTGCGCGCGGCAGGCTTGACGGGGGTCGGGGGGTCTGGTTCACCCGCTGGCACTTCATCGGGCAGCGGAGGAGAGCGCAGATGCTACCGGGGCTTGCAGACAAGGTCGCGATCGTCACTGGTCACCGCAGCGGGATCGGCGCTGCGATCGAGGCGCTGCTGCGGGAGCAGGGGTGCCGGGTGCACGGGTTCGATCTGCCGGAGGTGGACCTCAGGGACCTCGGGGCGATCGAGGGGCACGTGGAGCGGGTGGTGGCCGCGGAGGGGCGGGTCGACATCCTCGTCAACAACGCGGGGGTGACGCACCTCGGGAACCTGGTGGACACGTCGCTGGAGGACCTGGACGCGGTGCTGACGGTGAACCTGAAGGCGCCGTTCCTGCTGATGAAGGCGGTGATCCCGCACATGGTGCGGCAGGGGAAGGGGGCGATCGTCAACAACGCGAGTGATCAGGCGTTCATCGGGAAGAAGGACAGCGCGATCTACGGGGCGTCGAAGGCGGCGATCGCGCAGCTCACCATGAGCGCGGCGCTCGACTGGGGGCCGCGGGGGATCCGGGTGAACTGCGTGGCGCCGGGGAGCACGGACACGCCGATGCTGCGGCGGGTGGTCGCGGAGCTGTCGGCGCGGCGGAAGCTGGTGGAGGGGGACGCGTACAAGGACGCGGGGGATTCGTACAAGGACGCGGTGCCGCTCGGGAGGTTCGCGGATCCGCGGGAGATTGCCTGGGCGGTGGCGTTCCTGGCGTCGGATGCGGCGTCGTTCATGACGGGGGTGGTGATGCCCGTGGACGGCGGGGGGGTGGCACAGTGAGCGAGCAGGCCGGGAGCGCGCGGGTAGCACTGATCACCGGGGGGTCGCGGGGGATCGGGAGCGCGCTGATCGAGCGGTTCCGGGAGGGGGGGTTCGAGGTGGCGGCGTTCGCGCGCAGCCCGGTGGACTCGCCGCACGCGGCGTTCTCGAAGGTGTGCGACGTCAGCGATGCGGCGCAGGTGAAGGCGGGGATCGCGGAGGTCGTCGCGCGGTTCGGGCGGCTCGACGTGGTGGTGAACAATGCGGGGCAGGCGGGGGTGAACTCGCTCGACCCAGAGGACGATGATGCGTTCTGGAACCAGGTGATCGCGGTGAACCTGAACGGGACGTACCTGGTCAGCAAGCACGCGCTGCCGCACCTGCCGGACAGGACGGGGCGGATCATCAACATCGCGTCGGTGCTGGCGCTGAAGGGGGCGCCGGATCAGACGGCGTACACGGCGGCGAAGCACGGCGTCATCGGGTTCACGCGGGCGCTGGCGCTCCACGTGGCGCCGCGGGGGATCACGGTGAACGCCATCTGCCCGGGGTGGACCCGCACGGCGATGGCGGAGGGGCGGATGCGGGACCTCGGGCTCGACGCGGAGGCGCTGGCGCGGAGCGTGCCGCTCGGGCGCATGCTGGAGCCGCGCGAGGTGGCCGAGATGGCGTTCACGCTGGCCGGCGAGGGGATGGCCGGGGTGACGGGGCAGGCGCTGGTGATCGACGGGGGAGCGCTGGCGTGACGGGATGAGCGACGGCGGGGGCGCGACTCCACACGGTCGGGCACTGCGATCGCCTCCCGTGACGACGGGCGCCAGGCCCGAAGCGGCAGCACGCTCTGGTCAGCTCGGGTGGATCGCGGGGGGGGGGGCCCCGACGAGCTTTGCTCGGCGGGGGGCGGGGGCGCGAGCCCCTGACTCGGGACTACAACACGCGGCGGGCGACGGCTTCGAGAGCGTCGATGAAGCGGGGGCGGGTGCTGACGGCGCGGGCGCGCAGGAGGCGCGGGAGGCCTGCCTGGGCGGCGAGCTTGGGGGCTTCGATGTCGAGGTCGTAGAGGGTCTCGACGTGCTCGGCGAGGAAGCCGATGGGGGCGATGAGGGCGGTGTGGGCGCCGGCTCTGGCGAGGGTGGCGAAGGTCTCGGGGAGGTCGGGGCCGATCCAGGGCTCGGCGCTGGCGCCCTGGCTCTGGAAGGCGATGTGGGTCTGGAAGCCGCGGGCCTCCAGGCGCTCGGCGACAGCGCCGGCCATGGCGCGGAACTCGATCTCGTAGCGGTCGCCCATGGCGATGACGCGGCGGGGGAGGCTGTGGGCGGAGAGGATGATGGGGATGGTGTTGCGGTCGGCTTCGGGCTCGGCGGCGAGGGCTTCGTCGATGGTCTCGATGAAGGCGTCGAGGAGGGCGGGCTCAAGGCCCCAGGCGGGGGCGGCGCGCACGGTGAGGTCGGGGTGGGCGGCGGCGGCCTCGCGGATGGCGGCGTGGTAGACGTCGACGGACTGGGGGGCGAGGGGGAGCGAGATCACGGTGCGCACGCCCTGCGCGAGGAGGGCGGGGAGGACCTCGCTCGGGTACGGGTGCCAGAGGCGGGCGCAGACGGCGACGGGGACGCCGAGGCGGGCTTCGAGGGCGCGGGCCTGGGCCTCGGTGATGGTCATCAAGGGGGAGCCGCCGATGGCGTCGAAGCGGTGGGCGATCTCCTGCACCAGCTCGGGCGGGGTGGGGCGGCCGCGGCGGATGTTGTGGAGGAAGGCGGGGATGTCTTCGTGGCGCGAGACGGTCCCGTGGCAGGAGAGGAGGACGGCGGCGGACATGGGGCGGAGACGATAGCACGCGGGGGATCGCGGGCCGGGACGGTCGCCTGGGCGCGGGAGGACAGGAGGTCTAAACGCGCGCAGCAGCTTGCGCAGGCGCGCGAGGTGCTACGGTCTGCCGCCGTTCCATGAGCGCACGACCCTCACCATCTCCTGCGCGCGCCCTCTGCAGGCGCGGCGTCGTGGCCTTCGGGGTCTTCGTCGGCGGGCTGTCCGGCTGCGGGGCTCACCCACGCACGTCCGCGCCCAGCGCCGAGGATGATCGCGGCCGAGGTGCGCAGGTCGTCCTCCGGGGGAAGGAGACCCCGGCGGCCGGGTACGATGTCCTCGACTACGATGCTTCGCTCCGGCTGGTCCCGGAGACGCGCGCGATCTCGGGCCGCGTCCGGATCTCCGTGAAGGTGCGCGCCGCGTCTCCGACCCTCGATCTCGCCGCGGAGGGGATGATCCTCGATGCCGTGCGGGAGGGGGGCGACGCGCGCGCACACGGGATGCAGGACGGTCGCCTGCGGATTCCGCTCGAAGGCGCGGCGCCAGGCACCACCCGCACGATCGAGATCGCCTACCACGCGTGGCCGAGCCGGGGTCTGCGCTTCGGCAAGGACGCCGTGTTCACGGTGTTCCACACGGAGCGCTGGTTGCCGTCCAGCGATCTCCCGGGAGACAAGGCGACGCTCACCTTGCGGCTCACCGCGCCCGCGGGGCTCACGGTGGTCGCGAGCGGCGATCCGGTCGCGCGCGAGCCGCTCCCCGAGGGCCTCGAACGCCACACCTTCCGCCTCGGCATCCCCCACGCCGCGTACCTCTACGGCTTCGCGGCGGGGGAGTTCCACGAGGCATCGCGGGCAGCGGGGAAGGTGGGGTTGCGCTTCCTCTCCACGGAACGGAGCGGCGCCGATCTCGAGCGCGTCTTCACGGGCACCGAGGAGATGCTCCGCTTCTTCGAGGGGCGCGCCGGGGTGCCGTACCCGTTCGCGCACTACACGCAGGTGCTGGTCCAGGGGGGGAGCCCGCAGGAGGTCGCGGGCTTCGCGGTGCTCCCGGCCGACTACGCGGAGAGCGTGCTGAGCGAGCCGCGGGAGGACTGGATGATCGCGCACGAGCTGGCCCACGCCTGGTGGGGGAACCTGGTGACCTGCGCCGGCTGGGCCGATTTCTGGCTGAACGAGGCGTTCGCCACGTTCATGGTCGCCGCCTACAAGGAGCAGCGCTGGGGCGCCGACGAGTACGGGCGCGAGGTGCTCCTGGCGCGGCGAAGCTACGGGCGGATCCGCCAGCGCGGCGAGGACCGCGCGCTCGCCTTCCCGGGGCCGGTCCGGGCGAAGGACGTGTCGGGTCCCATCTCCTACGCGAAGGGCAGCGCGGTGCTCTACCTGCTCCGCCACCAGCTCGGCGAGAGGGCCTTCTGGGCGGGGGTGAAGGCGTTCGTGCAGGACAACGCGGGGGGCGCGGTGACGAGCGACGCGCTGCAGGCCGCGATGGCGGCGGCGAGCGGCGAGCGCCTCGATGGGTTCTTCCAGCAGTGGGTCCACGGCACCGGGGTCCCCGAGGTGGTGGTCCGTCACCGCGAGGAAGGCAGGAGCCTTGTCTTCGAGGTCGAGCAGCGCCAGCAAGGGCCGTGGAGCTTCCCGCTCCAGCTCGCCGTCGAGACGGACGCGGGGCGGGAGAGCCGGACGGTCGCGATCACCGCAGGTCGGCAGGAGGTGCGCTTCCCGCTCGCGGGTGCGCTCCGGTCGGCGCGCGCGGACGACGGGGGCCACCTGCCCTTCGCGATCGAGCACCCGCGCCCGGCGCCGATGCTCCTCCAGCAGCTCCGCCACGAGCCCGACGTGGCCGGCCGCGCCGATGCGCTGGAACGTCTCTCGGGGCTCTGCCGCGACGCGGGCGAGACGCAGGAGTGCGCCGCGGTGCATGAGGCGATGCGCGAGCGCGCCGAGGACGACACCTCCCGCCTCGTGCGCAAGATGGCGGCAGACGCGCTCGCGCCGTGACCTCCTGCCGCGCGCTCACCACGGGCCGCCGCGCGCCGCCACGCGCCGCGACGGCCCCGCGAGCGCCCGTGGCGGCCCCAGCGTGGGTCAGCGCAGCGCGCGGCGTGCGTGGAGGTCCCAGCGGGCGGCGGCGTGCCGGATGGCGGCGGTGGGAGGCGTGACGGGGACGCCGGTCCAGGCTTCGAGGGCGGCGAAGGCGGTCTGCTGATCGGCGCCCGGGAGGCTGGTGACGCGGGCGGCGTGGGTGCCTCCGGGCTCGGTGAAGAGGTACGAGTCCTGGGCCGCGCCAATCTCGTAGGCACCCGCGGTGTAGGGGTCGCCGCCGCCGTAGACGAACATCATCCGCTCGCCCTCGGTGGCGAGCCAGTCGGCGATGTCGGGCATGGCCTCGGGGTCGAAGACCGGGGTCTTGCCGGGGAGGACGTAAGAGGCGGCGACGTCGAGGCCCGGGTACTGGAGCAGGTCGGCGATGTTGGACTCGTCGTAGCCGGGGTAGCCGAGCTGCACGGCGGCCTGCCAGTAGTAGGGCTCGTAGTAGGCGAGGGAGAGGTCGGCCCAGGTGTAGGGGACGCCGGCGAAGGCGAAGGCATCCCAGACGTCCTGGTCCGAGGCCGTGGGGGGCGGGACGGCGGGGCAGTAGGGCTCGCCGTAGTACTGCCAGAAGGTGAAGAGCATCTCGGTGACGGCGGTCTCGAAGGCCTGCTCCATGCCGAGGAGGTCGTAGGTGTCGCCGTAGACCTCGGCATCCTCGGTCATGAGGGCGAGCATGGCGTCGCGGCGGAGGAGCACCTCGCGCTGGAAGGTGAGGAGGGCCTCGCGGCAGTCCGCGTCGCCGCGCTGGGCGACGAAGGTGACGTAGCGGGGGTCGGACGCGCCGTAGCTGTGGGGGGCGACGTAGGCGACGGTGCCCTGCACGTCGTCGGGGTAGAAGCGGCGGTGGTAGGTGACGGTCATGCCGCCCTTGCTCACGCCCGTGGAGATCCAGGGGGCCTGGTAGATGGGGTGGAGGGCCTCGGCGATGCGGTGGAAGTCGGCGGCCGACTGCTCGATGGTGAGGTGCGACCAGTCCGCGGGATCGGGGCGGGAGCTGCCGAAGAAGCGGTGCTCGACGTAGATCTGGTTTCCGCCGAGGAGGAGCGCAGGCTCGGTGAGGGTCTCGCTGCTGGTGCTGATGCCGTAGCCGCTGGTGCCGAGGATGAAGGGCGCGGTGAGGTCGCGGTGGTGGAGGACCAGGGTCTGCTGGAAGTGCTGGCCCGCAGGGTCGGCGTGGTCGGCAGGCTGCTCGTAGCTGAGGATGATCCAGCGGTAACCAGGCTGCTCGGAGGGCTTCTCTTCGACGACCTGCATGCCGGGGATGGCCTCGATGAGCGGGAGGATGTCCGCCGTCTCGCCGCCACCCGCGCCGCCATCACCGCCATCACCGCCATCACCGCCATCACCGCCATCACCGCCCACGCCGCCTGAGCCACCTGCGCCGCCATCACCGCCTGCACCACCCGCGCCGCCTTCGTCCCCGCCTCCGCCGGTTCCACCAGAGCCACCGCTGGAGCAGTCGTTTCCGCAGCCGTCACTCGAGTCGCCATCACCACCGCAGGCGGCGACCGCGGTGAGGGAGAGGAGAAGCACGAAACACGTCGTCAGAGAGTTGCGCATCCGGGGACCTTTCCTGTGTGGGCGGCGGCTCTTTCACGCTCCGTGCCGAAGCCCTGGTCCGGCAGGCGGGGAGGTCAGCGCGCACGGAAGTCGGCGCGCTGGCGGCTTGCGCTGGCGGCTTGCGCTGGTGGTTTGCGCTGGTGGCTTGCGCTGGTGGCTTGCGCTGGTGGCTTGCGCTGGTGGCTTGCGCAGGCGGCTTGCGCAGACGCTTGCGCATGACGGGCATGCGCGGTGTCAGGGTGAGCAGGGAGGCGGTCGGACGCGGGGCGGCAGCGCTGGCGGTCAGTGCCGAACGCGGCGGCCGTGGAGCATGCGCGGGGCGCGCGGGAGGTTCAGGGCCTGCGTGGAAAGGGAGGCGGGGACGCCGGTCCAGGCTTCGAGGGCGGCGAAGGCGGTCTGCTGGTCGGCGGAAGGCAGCGCGCTCAGCTCGGCGCCGTGGGTGCCTCCGGGCTGGGTGAAGAGGTACGAGTCCTGGGCCCCGCCGAGCATGAAGGCGGCAGCGGTGTAGGGGTCGTCCTCGCCGTAGACGAACATCATCCGCTCGCCCTCGGTGGCGAGCCAGTCGGCGACGGCGGGCATGGATCCGGGATCGAAGACCGGGGTCTTGCCGGGGAGGACGTAGGAGACGGCGACGTCGATGCCCGGATACTGGAGCAGGTCGGCGATGTTGGTCTCGTCGTAGCCGGGGTAGCCGAGCTGCACGGCGGCCTGCCAGTAGTAGGGGTCGAAGTAGGTGAGGGAGCCGTCGCCCCACCCGAGGGGCGCGCTGACCGAGGAGAAGAAGCCCCAGATCTCGTCGTCGGTGGCCGTGACGGCAGGGATGGCAGCGCAGTGGTCCTCGCCGAAGTACTGCCAGAAGTAGAAGACGAACTCGATGACGGCCGACTCGAAGGCCTGGTCCATGCCGAGGATGTCGTAGGTCTCGCCGGCCATGTCGGCCTCGTCGGTCACGAACGCGAGCATGGCGGGGCGGCGGAGGAGCACCTCGCGCTGCAAGTCGAGGAGACTCTGGCGGCACGCGGCGTCGCCGCGCTGGTTGATGTAGGGGGTGTAGCGGGGGTCGGCCTCGCCGAGGCTGTGGGGCGCGACGTAGGCGACGGTGCCCTGCACGTCGTCGGGGTAGAAGCGGCGGTGGTAAGCGACGGTCATGCCGCCCTTGCTCCCGCCCGTGGAGATCCAGGGGGCCTGGTAGAGGGGATGGAGCGCCTCGGCGATGCGGTGGAAGTCGGCGGCAGCCTGCTCGATGGTGAGGTGGGACCAGTCCGCGGGGTCGGGGCGGGAGTCACCGAAGAAGCGGTGCTCGACCTCGAGTTCGTTGGCGTCGAGGAGCGAGGTGGGCTCGCTGAGGTACTCGTAGCTGGTGTCGACGCCGTAGCCGTTGGTGAAGAGGACGAGGGGCGCCGAGGCGTCGCGGTGGTGGAGGGTGAGGGTCTGCTGGAAGTGCTGGCCCGCGGGGTCCTGGTGATCGGCAGGCTGCTCGTACCGGAGGACGAACCAGCGGTAGCCAGGCAGCTCGGAGGCGCGCTCCTCGACGACCGTCATGCCCGGGATGGCCTGGAGCTGGGGGAGGATGTCGGCGCTCGCGCCGCCACCCGCACCACCGTCGCCGCCCGCACCACCGTCGCCGCCCGCACCACCGTCGCCGCCCAGGCCGCCAGCGCCACCGGCGCCACCCATGCCGCCCGCGCCGCCCTCATCACCGCCGGCAGCACCCGAGCCGCCAGTGCCGCCACCCCCACCAGGGCCGATGCAGATGGCGTTCTGCTTGCACGCGGGGACGGGGGTGCTGCCGTCGTCCTCGTCACCTCCACAGGCGGCGACGAAGGAAAGGCCAAGAAGAAGCGCGAAACAGGTCGTGAAAGGGGTCCGCATGCGGGCACTCTACAGGCCGCCTCGCGGAGCGTGTACCCCTGCGCACAACGGCCTGGTCCAGGGATCAGCGGGTGTCAGGTGTTGCGCGCGCCGGCTCAGGGCGGGCAGTGCAGCGCTTTCATGCGCGCGGCGGAGGCGCGGGCGGTGATCGATCCGGAGGCGGTCCACCAGCGGGCGATGACGGTGCGGTAAGCGGCGCAGGCGCCGGCGGTGTCGCCCGTGGCTTCGCGGGTGAGGCCGAGGTGGTGATGGGCGACGGTGTGCCGGATGGGGTTGCGCAGCGCGGAGCAGGAGGCGGTGGCGGCGACGAGGTGCGGCAGGGCGTCGGCGGGGCGGTCGGCGAGGAGGTAGACCTTGCCGAGGGCGCTCCGCTCGACGGTCGACATGGCAGGCGGCAAGGGGAGGTAAGACGGGAGCGCGGCGAGGGCCTCGGCAGCCTCCTCGGCCGTGAGGGCCGGGGTGGCGTAGGCGTCGACCCAGAGGAGCGCGCGGTCGTGGGGAGGGACGGTGGCGCCCCGGCCGCGGAGCCAGGCGTCGCGGGCAGCGCGGTACTGGGCGCGGGTGAGGAGGCCGCCGCGGAGCTTGGCCTGCGTGAGGAGCATGGTGGCGTCGTCGGCGAGGGCGAGGGACGCGGCCGGGTACGGGGCGCGGAGGAGGGCGTCGGCGGCGCGGGCGGCGTCGCGGTCACGGCCGAGCTCCTGCTCGATGAGGATGGCAAGGATGGCCGGGGCGAGGCGCACGTTCGCGGGGAGGCTCGCGGGGGCCTGGGCGGCGGCGTCGCTGGCGATGGTGATGGCCTGGCGGAGGTCGCCTTCGAGGACGGCGATCCGGGCGTCGTCGAAGAGGCGCAGGTGGGCGAGGAGCGCGGGCGAGACCTCGTCGAGGCCGTGGTGGAGGGCGCCGCGGACCTCGGGGATGGAGCGGCCCAGGGCGAAGAGGGCGGTGCCGAGGTCGAGGTGCACGTCAGGGTCGGCAGGGCTCTGGGCAGCGCTGCGGCGGGCGTCTTTCTCGAAGAGGTCGCAGTGGCCCTCGCGTTCATGGGCGCGGGCGCGGTCGACGAGGCAGTCGGTGGCGGCGGGCGAGATCTCGATGCAGTGGTCGAGGGCAGCGCGCGAGGCCTCGGCGCGGCCGAGGGTCATGAGGGCGACGGACTGGAAGCGCCAGCAGTCGGCGTAGTCGGGGTCGAGCTGGGTGCAGCGCTGGCTGGCGGCGAGGATGACGCCTGGGTCGGTGGCCCAGAGGGCGCGCAGCCAGTACAGCTCGGCGTCGGCAGGGAAGCGCTGGATGACGGCGTCGAGGCGGCGCGAGGCGTCGACGGGGTCGGGCGGGGTGCGGAGGAGGACGGGTTCGAGGGCGTCGAGGAGGAGGAGGTCGCGGTCGTCGAGGGAGAGGCGCAAGGAGAGGGCGCGCTGGTAGTGGGCGCGGGTCTCGGTGACGGAGGCGAGGCGCTGGCTGGTCTGGGCGAGGCGCAGGTGGCCCGCGGCGAAGAAGGGGTCGTAGGTGACGGCGCGCTCGAAGGCCTCGTGGGCAGCCATCCAGCGGCCGTCGCGGTAGGCCTGGAGGCCCTCGCGGTAGCCGAGGAGGGCCGGCTCGCTGAGGGTGCGCGGGGGCTGGAGGGCCGTGATGGGGGTGGGCGCCGGGGCCGCGTGCGGGTCGGGCGGCGCCGGGAGCGCGGCGGGAGGGGTGGTCGGCGCGGCAGGCGGCTGCGTCCCCAGGGGAGGCATGGCGAGCGTGATGAGGGCGCCGAGGAGGGCCGCAGCGAGGCCGCCCTTGAACCAGGGGATGCGGCCGGTCGTGGCGGCGCGGGGAGGAGCCGCGCGGCTGGAGGACGAGGCGCCACGGGCGGAGGCGGCCCCACGGGTGGAGGCGGTGCCACGGGTGGAGCCAGCACCTTGCGTGGAGCCGGGACCGCGAGAGGAAGGGCTGTGCGTCGAGCTGGGGCTGTGTGTCGAGCTGGGGCTGTGCGTCGAGCTGGGGCTGTGCGTCGAGCTGGGGCTGTGTATCGAGCTGGGGCTGTGCGTCGAGCTGGGGCTGTGCGTCGAGCGAGGGCTGTGTGTCGAGCCGGGGCTGCGCGTGGACGCGGCGTCACGAGGCGCGCGGCCCGCGAGGGTGCTGTCGCCCGTGCGTCCCTGGAGGAGAGGGGCCACGGAAGCGCTGATGAGGGTGTGCTCCGAGGTGTCGCGCACGTCGCCCAGGCCGCGCACGTCGAAGACGCGGCTGGGCGTGGTGCGCTCGGAGGTGGGAGAGTCGGAGAAGTCACGGTCGAGCGGGGGGAGAGCGTCGCTGGTGCTGCAGGAGCCCGCGGTGAGGGGCGTGGTGTCGAGGGGGTCGAGGGGCGCAGGCGGGATCGGGACGACGCGAGGGGTCGCGATGGGATCGGCGAGCGAGATCGGGAGGCGCTCGGCGGAAGGGGCGGAGGTGCGTTCGGGAGGCAGCGCGGAGATCCGCTCGGCGGGCAGTCCGGAGATCCGCTCGGCGGAAGGGGCGGAGAGGCGGTCGCCGGGCAGCCCGGAGATCCGCTCGGAGGGGAGCCCGGAGATCCGCTCGGCGGAAGGGGCGGAGAGGCGGTCGCCGGGCAGCCCGGAGATCCGCTCGCTGGGTACCCCGGAGGCACGCTCGCTCGGGGGGCCGGAGTGGCGCTCGCCCCCAGGCTCGGAGCGGCGATCGCTGGGGGGGCCGGAGCGACGCTCGCCCGTGAGCGCCGAGATCCGGTCGAGGGGGAGCCCAGAGATGCGCTCGCTCGGGGGGCCGGAGCGACGCTCGCCCGTGAGCGCCGAGATCCGGTCGACAGACACCGCGGAGATCCGCTCGCCCGTGAGCGCGGAGATGCGGTCGTAGGCCACCGGGGAGATGCGCTCGCTCTGCGGTACGGGGCTGCGGTCGGTGGGCGGGACCGAGCTGCGGGGGACGACCGCGATGCCCCGGTGGGAGATGGGCGTCGGGGCGTCGGGGTGCCACGAGGGGAGGAACGGGCGACGCTGGGAGGGTTGCGAAGGGGGCGTGGGGGCGAGGGGCTCGAGGAGCGCCACCACCTCGTCCATGGTGTCGAAGCGATCGACGCGGCGCTTGGAGAGGGCGCGCTGGATGGTGGAGGTCACGAGGGGCGGGACGCCTTCGAGGGGCGGGGCCGGGTCGTTGAGGATGGCGGAGATGACGGTGTTGGTGTCGCAGCCGTGGCCGAAAGGGAGACTGTCGGAGAGCAGCTCGTACGCGAGGACGGCCCACGAGAACTGGTCGGCGCGCTCGTCGAGGGCGTCGCCGAGGAGCTGCTCCGGTGACATGTAGGCCGGGGTGCCGATCAGGTCGTCGAGGCCGCGGAGGGCAGGCGCGGCGGCATCGACACCGTCGTGGGGAGGGTTCTCGGGGGTGAGGTGGACGCGGACGGCGATGCCGAAGTCGAGGACCTTGATGATGCCGTCGCTGCGGAGCATGACGTTGGCCGGCTTGACGTCGCGGTGGATGATGCCGGCGCGGTGGGCGGCAGCGAGGGCGCGGGCGACGTCGAGGAGCCAGCGGAGGCGGAGGATCTGGGGCGTGCCCGGCGAGACGGCATCCTGGAGGGTGTCGCCCTCGACCAGCTCCATGGCGAGGTACGGGATGCCCAGGTGCTCGCCGATGTCGTAGAGGGCGACGACGTTGGGGTGGTTGAGGGCAGCCGCAGCGCGGGCCTCGCGGAGCATGCCCTCACAAGCTTCCGTCCAGCTCTCGGGATCCGTTCCAGGCGACGAGAGCAGGACCTTGAGGGCCACGCGCCGGTGCAGGCGGGTGTCGAGGGCGCTGTACACCTCTCCCATGCCCCCGGCGCCGAGGACCTGCTCGATCTGGTAACGGCCGAAGGTGTCCCCCGGCGAGAGCTGCATCGCGCGCATGGTACACGGTCACGTGGTCATGACGCACGCGGCCGCGGCGTTCTCTGCGGCAAATCGTGCGAAAAGCCTGGGGCAGCCGCCGCGTGGGCTACCCCGAGAGAACGGCGATGAGGCGGCGGAGGAAGGCCTCGCCCGCATGGAGCTGATCGAGGGTGATGTACTCGTTGGGCTGGTGAGCCTGGTCGATGGACCCAGGGCCACAGACCACGGCAGGGATGCCGGCTTCCTGGAAGAGGCCGGCCTCGGTGGCGAAGGGGACGCGGCCAGTCTCGCGGGCACCGGTGAGGGCGAGGGCGAGGGCCGTGGCGGCGCTGTCGGGGTCGTGGCGGAGGCCAGGGGCGCCGAGGAGGGCCTCGGTGGTGATGGCGACCTCGGGGGCGACGCGGCGCATGTCGGGCAGGAGGGCCTCGTCGGCGTAGCGGGTGAGGGCCTCGGCGATGGCCGGGGCGCTGTCGCCAGGGAGGGTGCGGACGTCCCACCAGAACTCGCAGTGGCGGGAGATGATGTTGACCGCGGTGCCGCCCTGCACCTTGCCGACGTGGATGCTGGTGCAGGGAGGCTCGAAGCCGCTCTCCGTCTGCGGGTCGGCGAGGCGCTCGCGGGCGCGGTCGTCGAGCCAGGTGATGAGGCGGGCGGCGGTCATGACGGCGCTGACGCCGCGGTGGGTGAGGCTCGAGTGGGCCTCGTGGCCGGTGACGGTGGTGCGGTAGACGGCGATGCCCTTGTGGGCGGTGGCGACGCGGAGGCTCGTGGGCTCGCCGACGATGACCGCGCGGGGCCGGGGGACGCGCGCGCAGATCTCGCGGATGAGGCGGGGGGCGCCGGCGCAGCCGACCTCCTCGTCGTAGGAGAGGGCGAGGTGGATGGGGCGCTTCAAGGCCTTCATCTCGGGGATGAGGGCGAGGGCGGTGGCGATGAAGGCCTTCATGTCGACGGCGCCGCGGGCGTGGAGGCGGCCGTCCTTCTCGACGAGCGTGAAGGGGTCGGTGTCCCAGGGCTGGCCGTCGACGGGAACGACGTCGGTGTGGCCGGAGAGGACGATGCCGTCCGGGACCTCGGGGCCGATGGTGGCGTGGAGGTTGGCCTTGGTGCCGTCGTCGCTGGGGACGCGGGTCGCAGCGATGCCGTGGGCGCGCAGGAGGTCTTCGACGAAGTCGATGAGGGGGAGGTTCGAGTCGCGCGAGACGGTGGGGAACGCGACGAGGCGTTCGAGGAGGGAGCGGGGCGTCATTGGCGGGGGCGTCGGGCAGGGCGGGGGCGGTCGGAGCGGGCGAGATCGTGGATCTCGGGGTCGGCGTCGATGACCTGGAGGTGAAGGTCTGGGGGGGCAACCTTGCGGGCGCGGGCAGCGGCGTCCGAGGCGCGCTTGGCATCCTCGGCAGACTCGACCCAGGGCTGGGTCATGCGCGCAGGGACGATGAGGGGCATGGAGGGGCGCGGGCCCGCGGCGGCGCTGTGGGCTTCGAGGGTGGCGATCTCCTGGAGGCTCTCACGGCTGATGCTGCCCAGCTCGAAGCGGACGGCTTCGGGGGCCGAGCCGGGGCGGGCAGACTCGCGGAGGTCGGCCTCGATGGCGACCAGGGTCTCGCGGCCCACCGGGGCGACGCCGACGCGGACATCCGGGAGGGAGGCGCGGCCGAGGCCAAGCTCGCGCTCGATGGCGGCGAGGCTCTCGCGGCCGAGGGTGGCCTCGCCGACGCGGATGTCGAGGAGCGAGACCTCGGTGGGCAGGAGCGGCGCGGTGCGGCGGGCGCGGGCAGCAGCCGGCTTCGGAGGAGGCCCGGGGATGCGGACGACAGGAACGGGAACGGGCGGAGGCGTGGCGGCGCGGGCGCGGGAACGGCTGGGGCCCGAGGCGAGCGAGGCGAGGCCGGCGACGGCGCTGCGCTTGCGGCCCTCGCTCGGGGCCGGGCGGGACTCGGGGGGGCCTGGCCTGGAGGCGTGCGCCTTGCGGCCCGCGCTGGACTTGCGGCCGGAAGCCGGGCCTTCACGGCGGCTGGGCGGAGGGGCCTCGCGCACGGAGGGAGGGGCAAGGTCGGGCGCGCTTGGGTTCGGGGTGCCCGGTACGGGGCGCGCAGCGGCCGCGGGAAGCGCGTCGGCCGCGGGGAGCGTGCCGGCCAGGGTGTCGGCCGTGTGGATGGCGGCGTCCGCGAGGACCGCGGCGGCGGCGTCGGGCAAGACGTCGAGCCGATCGAGGGCGTCCTGAGGAGCGGCGGGCCTGTCGAGGTCTTCGAGGGCCTGGAGGGCGGTGTCGAGGGCGCCGGCCACGCCGTCGCGGGCGGCCCAGGTGGACATGACCAGGCAGAGGATGCGGTCGGTCGTGGAGATGCCGAAGTAGACCTCGATCGGAGCGGCGCCGCCGTAGGGGACGAGATCCTCGCGGGGAAGCTCCAGGTGGCCGAACCGGGCGCCTGGGGCGAGAGAGAGGGCGGTCTGGGAGATGAGGGTCCTGCCCTCCCGGGGCATGTCCCGGGGCGCATGCCGGGTGAGGAGCCGGCCGCTCAGGGTGAGGACGAAGGCGAAATCAGCGCCCGCGGCCACGTAGGCCGCGTCGGAGATGGCGTCGAGATCGGGCACGGTTGCATCCTACATGGTCGCGGAGAAGGTTGGGGACGGATCCGTTCCGACCACCTCCCCCTGTTCCCACGCGCCTCGCCCTGGGTAGGATGACAGCATCCGGGCATCCCACACTGGGCGCCCTGCGGCGAGGAGAAGTTTTTCATGCGTCGACTGGGTTGGTTCGGCTCCGGAGTGACGGCGTTCGTGATGGTGCCAGGCGTGGCGATGGCCGCGCCCGCCGTGATGGGTGGAGCGCCGGAGCTGGGCAACTGGCAGAACGGCGCCGGGGCGCCGCTGCACGACGACGGGATGGCGGGAGACGCAGTGGCGGGCGACGGGATCTTCTCGGCGGCCGTGACGTTCGCATCGGGCGGGACCGTCGAGTACAAGATCTCGCGCAACGGCAACGACCTGAGCGACGGGGGGCTGGGGACGTCGGGGAACCAGAACCTGCGGATCACGCTGGCAGGCGGGGGTCCGTACGCGGTGACGTTCCACTACGACACCCGGAACCTGACGGCGCAGGAGTTCACGCCGACCCAGGAGTCGTCGTCGAACTCGTGGCTGGCGACGCGGACCGCGAGCGGCGCGCCCCAGGTGTGGGTCGCCGTCGGGGCCTGGCAGGCGATGGTGGGGGACACGGCCTGGAACCCGGCGTCGACGGTGACCGTCGCGCGCGACGACGGGACGCGCGGGGATCGGGTGGCGGGCGACGGGGTGTACACGTACCGGTTCGTGGCGCCGTCGATGCTGGGCGGAGAGCCGTTCAAGTTCGCCGCGCAGGGCCCCTGGGGGACGAAGCTCGGCGCGAACGGGTGGAGCTTCGACCCGGAGGACTCGAGCAACGGGGAGATCACCGCGGCCACGGGCGACATCGTGACGCTGGAGCTCGACGCGCTCCAGGGCCGGATGCGGGTGCGGGTGACGCAGCCGGAGAAGCTGCTGCTGACGGAGGTGGTGACCGCGCCGTCGGCCGGTGAATTCATCGAGATCCACAACGCCGGGAGCACGCCGGTGGCGCTCGGTGATACCTACCTCGCCGATTTCAGTGGCTATTACCGGGTGGTGTCCGCGACCGCGCCCACGGTGGAGAGCACCGATTTCGTGGTGCGCTTCCCGGTCGGGGCCGTGATCCAGCCCGGCGAGGTGCAGACCGTGGCCCTGGGCGGCGCCGAGTGTTTCCGGCTGGGGTGTGGGAACGCGACCTTCCCGGGCTACGGGACCGCGGCGACCTACGAGATTCCCAGCAGCGGGACCTACGGCGCCGGGCTGCCCATTTCGGTGCCGAGCGTGCCCGACATGGTGGCGCCCTTCGCGGGTGCGATCGGCGCCACGCGCGGGCTCGCCGACAGTGGAGAGCCGGTGGTGCTCTTCACCTGGGACGGGGTGAGCGACCTGGTCGACGACGTCGATTACGTGTTCGCCGGGACGGCATCGGCGTCACACCCGGCGGTGAACAAGTCGGGGGTATCGATCGACGGCCCGGACCCCGGGACGACCGGGAGCACCTACCTCAATGACACGGCCGACGACGCGGCATTGCATGCGCCGCTCGGGTCGGCCTTCAACACCTGCCGGACCGACCTCACCGAGGGCATGCAATCAATGCCTGGCAACGGGGTGACGGGCGAGGACGAGACCAGCGAGGAGGGGTCGGCGACCTGGGAGGCGTGCGCGGAGATCACGCCGGGAACGCTGGACTCGGGGGGCTCGGGGGGCTCGGGAGGCGCTGGTGGAGCTGGAGGGGCCGGGGGCGCTGGCGGGGCTGGTGGGGGTATGGGCGGCGCTGGCGGCGGTATGGGCGGCTCCGGCGGCAGCGGTGGGGGAATGGGCGGGGCAGGTGGAGCTGGCGGAGGAATGGGCGGAGCCGGTGGCACGGGTGGGGGAATGACCAGCAGCACCACCGGAGTCGGCGGCATGGGCGGAGCCGGGGGCGCGGGCGGCTCCGGCGGCGGCATGGGCGGCTCCGGTGGCGGCATGGGCGGCTCCGGTGGCGGCATGGGCGGCTCCGGTGGCAGCGGTGGAGGAATGACCAGCACCACTGGAACCGGCGGGATGGGCGGCTCCGGTGGCGGCATGGGTGGCTCGGGCGGGGAAGCGAGTGGCACCGGCGGCGGCATGGGCGGCTCCGGTGGGGAAGCGAGTGGCACCGGCGGCGCTGGCGGTTCCGGCGGCATGGGCGGCTCGGGCGGCAACGGCTCCACGACGTCCACCTCCACCTCGGCGAGCGGCAACTTCGCGGCCGGCGGGGCTGGCGGCGGGTTCCAGGACAACGGCTGCAGTTGCGCCGTCGCTGGCGAGGCCCCTCGCGCGCAGACCCGTGCGCCCTGGTTCGCGCTGCTCGCAGGCCTGGTGACGCTGGGCCGTCGTCGCCGGCGGGATTGAGTCGGAGCGCCTCACGGACGCGGCGCCGATGTCGACGACATCGCGCGCCGCGCACTGCGCGCCGGAGCCCGTCCTTCACGCGGGCACGCGGGCACGCGGGCACGCGGGCACGCGGGCACGCGGGCACGCGGGCACCCGAGCGACGCTGCCGCGGCGTGGGTCAGGGGTTCTCGATCCAGCGACCCAGCTCGGGGACCTCGACCTTGGCCATGAGGTCGAGCAGCTCGTCCGCGTCGGCCGAGGCGACGACGAGGCCGCGGTGCGGCTGGCGGATGAAGCCCTCGTTCACCGCGTGCTCCACGAAATCGAGGAGCTTGTCGTAGTAGCCGCCCACGTTGAGCAGGCCCACGGGCTTGAGGTGGTAATTGAGCTGAGCCCAGGTGGTGACCTCGAAGGTCTCCTCCAGGGTGCCCCAGCCGCCCGGCATGGCGATGAACCCGTCGGAGAGGTTGGCCATCATGGTCTTGCGGGCGTGCATGCTGTCGACGACGTACAGCTCGGTGAGGCCGAGGTGCGCGAGCTCGCGGGCGCGCAGCTTGTCGGGAATGACGCCGAGGACCTCGCCGCCCGCAGCGAGGGCGCCATCGGCGACCGCGCCCATGAGGCCCACGCGGCCACCGCCGTAGACGAGGCCGATGCCACGGCGCGCGAGGAAGGCGCCGAGGGCGCGCGCAGCCTCGGCATACTCGGGGCGAACGCCCGCGCTGGAGCCGCAGTAGACGCAGAGGCGACGGAAGCGGCGGGGCTGAGAGACGGTCTCCTGGGGTGCTGTCACGGGTGAATCCTTCTTTCTTCTGGGCTTCCAGTCCAGTGCGGGGCAGGGGGGCATGTCAACCCGTGCGCGCCCTGGGCCTCTGTTCCGCTCTGCGCGATGCGCGCCCTCGTCGAAGCACTCTGCTCGGATGCCTGCGCCGGACGCAAGCCAGGGACACGCGGAGGCCAGGAGGCCCGCAAGCTCGTGCGAGACGCGCTCCGGCGCGCCGGCCTCGATCCTCAAGAACAGGCGGTGCCCGGCTGCAACCGCGCCAACGTGATCGCGCAGATCGCGGGAGACACCGCTCGCTACGTCCTCATCGGCGCCCATTACGATCACCTGGGCAGCGACAGCGGCCAGATCTACCGCGGGGCCGACGACAACACGGCTGCCGTGGCGATCCTGGTCGAGGTGGCGCAGGCCTCGGAAGAGGGCGTGGTGATCCGGCGCGCCGACGCGGAGATCATCCCGCCGCTCTCGGCTGGCCGGGCGGTGGCCGAGACGCTGCTCGCAGACTGCGATGCGCAAGGGCGCCTGCCCGAGGAGCTGCAGATGCAGGCGACGTTGCTGGTGGGGTTGCTCGAACAGCGCCTCGCCTGAGATCCCGAGCGCCACCAGCGCGCAGGTGCGGTCACAGGTCCTCGCTCACCTCTTCGATGGCAGCCTGGAGGTAGTTGCGGGCGCGGAGGGCGTGGGGGCCGTCGGGGTGGGCGTCGAGGTGCCTGCGGAAGGCGGTGACGGCGGCCTCATACTGACCGAGGCGAAAGAGGACCACCCCGCGGGCGAGGTGGCTGGGATAGGCGGGGTCGAGGGCGGCAATCTCGCCGATCTTCTTGAGGCGGTACTCGTCGACGCGGCGCTCCGCAGCGCGGGCGGCGCGGGTCCGGGCTTCGGCGTTCTGGGCCTCGGGGAGGGCCTCGCGGACCGGGTAGCTGAGGAGGAACTGGTAGAAGGCCCGCTCCTCGTCGAGGGTGGGCTCGAAGGCGGCGCCCTCGACGCCCGCGACCCGGTTCCAGCGCTTCTTGAAGAGGACGGCCAGGGCATGGTCGGTGAGGAGGAGGCGGCGGCCCTCCCCCACGACCCAGCCGCTTCGCCGCACGAGGCCGGGGAAGTCGCCGCCGAGCGCGAGGAGATCCTCGGTCTCCTCGCCAGTCGCTTCCCAGTGGCGCACGGCCCGCACGAAGGCGCGCTGCTGGAAGGCGCGGAGGGCGAGGACTTCCTCGGGGCCGTGGGCAAGGGCCGGAGGGAGGGCTTCGAGGATCTGCCTGCGGGCGGTGGCAATCTCCGGCTCGCGGCGGGCGGGGCGGGCATCTTCGAGGCCGAAGGCGCGGATGGCAGAGCCGAGGGTGCGGACGTCGACGTCGAGGACGCGCGCAGGCTTGCCGGGCGCCGGATCCAGGGCTTCGGCCCGGGCAGCGTCGGCGTCCGTGACGCGGGCGAGCGCGCGCATGTCGGCGAGGGGGACGGGGACGTCGGTGGGGGCGACGGCGCGCGGGAGGGTGAGGAGGGTGGCCGAGCCGGCGAGGAAGACGGCGAGGAGCGCAGGCTGCCACCCGTCGGTATGTCGGCGCCATCCGCGCACCTGCGCAGGGGGGGAGGTGGGTTCAGGGGCGCGCAAGACCTCTGGCTCCTCGGCGCGCGAGGTGCCAGGCTCCTGGGGGCGGGGGACTTCTGGCGCATCGAGGCGCGAGACGTCCGGCTCCTCCGGGTGTGAGACACCCGAACCAGGAGACGAGGACTTGACAGGTATGCTCCCTGGTCGTGACGATTGCGGCAACGCTTCGACCTCAGATGGCCGGACCGCAGTCGCGGCAACCGGCTCAACGCTCGGTGGTACACGGCAACGGCAGGGGAAGGAAAGACCCCCGCGTGGTGGCCAGTCTACCGCAGCGTGGTTGCCAAGGAGATCCGTGCGAGACCATCGCCAGCACCCGCGTAAATCCGTTCAGTCCACGGTGACGTTCCAGTACGAAGATGGCCCGCGCATGGAGGCGAACTGCCGCGACATCAGCCTGGGAGGCATGTTCGTGGAGACCACGACGCAGGTGCCCTTCGGCGCCACCGTCACCCTCTACCTGCCGCTGCCTGGCATGCACAACACCACCATCAAGGCGACGGTGCGGTGGACGAAGCCCGACGGGATGGGGGTTCAGTTCGGGGTGATGGGCGCGCGCGAGACGCACGCACTCATGCTGTTCCTCGGCTCGATCTGAGTCTCCACGAGGGGACGCGCGCCTACAGGTCGATGGCGAGGGGGATCGTCATCGCGCCAGGGCCTCCGGAGAAGCGGCCCGCATAGAGGGACTGCACGCAGACCTGCAGCTCGGGCTTGAGCGGTGGGTCGGTGCGGATGCTGGCCACGGTGCCGTCGGCCCGGAGGGAGAGGTGCAAGGTCGCGCGGATGGCGGTCCGCACCAGGGAAGGGGCAGGGTTGCTCAGCGCGACGAAGCACGGGGTGAGGATGGCCTGCGCGCTCTGGGCGGTGAGCAAGGGCCGCGACGCCAGGGGCGCTTCAGGTGCGGTGGGGCTGGGGAACGCGGTGTCGTGCGCACCGGGCGCGGAGGTGGCTGAAGCGCGCGGCGCGCTGCTGCGCTCGACCTGGAGGGGAACAGGCGCCTCGGGCGAAGGCAGGGGCTCGGACGCGCGGATGACGATGGGCGCGATGATCGGCGCAGGCTCGGGCGCGGGCGGGTGGAGATCGTCATGCGTGGCGCCCTGGGGTGCGTCTGGCAGGGGGAGGCCCTCGAACGAGAACGCACCGCGCGCAGGCGCGATGAGCAGGTGAGGCTCGGTGTTCGGGGGAGCGCTAGGCGGAGCGGCGGGCGAGGCGCTGGGCGGAGCGGCGGGTGAGGCGCTGGGCGGAGCGGCGGGCCCCACGGCGACGACGCCGCGCTCCACCTGGACCTCCATGCGCCCCTCGATGCGGGTCACCGTGAAGACGGTGCCGCGCACGGTGACGCGGGCGCGCTCCACGTCCACCGCGAAGATCTCGGTCGGGGTGGCGGAAGGAGGGCGCGGGGTGACCTCGGCGCGCAGGGTGCCGCGGTCGAGGGCGACCAGGTACCGCGCAGGAGATCCGCTGGCCTCACGGATGCGGGCGCGGCCGCCAGGCGCGAGGGTCCAGCGCACGACGCCGGGGTGGGTGAGCACCCTGGGAGCGTCGCTGGCGTCGATGACGTCACCCGGGTGGAGGGTGGTGAGATCGATCTCGTGAGGCGCGCGAGGATCACCTGCGGCGTGCGCTCCAGGGGCGCGCGCGGTGCCTGCTCCGGGCGCCTCGGTCACGGGCGACGAGGGGCGCAACGCGGGGAGCGCCACACCGAGGACGACGGCCGCAGCGGCGGCAATCAGCGCGACCGTGCGCCAGGAAGCGAGCGCGCGTGTGCCGAGCCGCAGGTGGCCCTGGGGAAGCCTCGGCACGCTGTCGGGCTGCTCTTCCGGGGACGCCTCCTGCGCCACGCGGGCGAGGAGCTTTCGCTCCATCTCGTCCCAGCGCACCTCGTGCGGTTCCTCTGCGCGGAGCTGCTCCTCCATGTGCTGGAGCGCGCGATCGAAGCGTTTCGCTCGGCTCATGTCCTCTCCGGTTCTGCTGGATCCCGCGGCGCGCTGCTGGCCCCGCGCCCTGCATGGGCGTCCTCGGCCAGCTCCTCGGCGAGCTGGGCGAGCGCCGGTTCGTCCTTCATCATCTGTTCGATCTCGCGGCGCGCGTAGAACAGGCGCGTCCGCACCGTGAGCAGTGGGGCGCCCACGATGGTGGCAATCTCCGCAGGAGGTAGCCCCTCCAGCTCGTGAAGCAGGTAGACCACGCGCTTCTTCTCCGGCAGCCGGTCGAGCAGCCGGCGGAAGGCCTCGATGCGCTGCTGGCGGACCGCGTCTTCATCGGGCAGGAGGCGCTCGTCGGGGCGGGCGTCGTCGAGAGGCTCCGGCGTGAGTGCCGGTCTGCTGCGCGCGGCGCGGCGCGCCATCAGCACCACGTTGACGGTGACGCGGTGTAGCCAGGTGGTGAACTTCGACTGGCCACGAAACTCGCCGAGGCTCCGGTGCACCTGGAAGAAGGCCTCCTGGATGAGGTCTTCAGCGTCGATCGCAGGACCCACCATCCTGAACACCAGGCGTGCGACATCCGACCGATGCCGGCGGAAGATCTCGGTGAAGGCTGCCTGGTCACCGTCCTGGAACCGACGGACCAGCGCTCCGATGTCCTCGGGATCCGTCACGAGCTGGAACGTAACGCGCGGCCGGGGTGTCTGGGTCCTGGAGAGCCCTCGGCCGTCATCGAGGCCCAGGCAGGGGAGTGAACTCGCATTCACCGACCCTGTTCGTTGCGGCCCGGAGGCGAGACATTCAGGGCGAGGCCACGTGCTGCATGAAACTTGGCCAGATCACGCAGATCGATCGACCCTCGGGCGCATGGTTTACATCGCCGTCTCGGTCGCCGTGGCCCTGGTGGCCGCGGATTTTCTTGATTTGACATCCCGGCGCCGGCAGCCCCGCAAGGGCTGAGCACTCACGCCACGATACTCGGGGAGGGGGGAAACGCCTCGGGGACGCACTCGGAGAGGGTGCACCCCAAAGGGCGAGCCCCCCTCCCGTCATCCCCTGTCTCTCAGGAAGCTTCCTCGGAGGAAGCCTTCTCCGCGCCACCCTTCTTCGGGAGGTCGAAGAGCGCGTGGAGCGTCACCGGCTCCTGCTTCTTCTGCTCGAGCAGCTTGTTCACCGCCCTGAGCAGGCGGGTCTTCGCCGGCCCGCTGAGCGGCTTGCCACCGATGGCAGCATCCAGCGACCGCTGGGTGACCGGGCGTCCGCTGCGCGGCTTCTTCGCGGCCAGCCCTTCCTTCTTCTTGTCCTCGCTCTTGCGGGCCTTCCGCTGCGCGAGCTTGATCGCGCGATCTTCGGGCCTGGACCGCTCGATCTCGGCCGAGGCGGCCAGGATCCTGCGGGGGTCGAGCTTCTTCTCCTTCAGGAAATCTTCGATCTTCGTCGCCATTCTCTTCACCCAGCCAGCCCCAAACGCGGGGGGGGCGCACCCTAACACGAGCAAGGGCGCTGCGCACTAGTACCTACCGGCAAGGGTGGGCTAGCTTCACGCAATGTCTGGACTTACCGCGCTGGAAGAGGCTGCCCGGGCCGTCCGTGAGAGGCTCTCCACGTCCGCGGGCGCCACGTCGCCCCTGGTGAGCCCCCGGGTGGGGGTGGTCCTGGGCTCGGGGCTCGGGGCCTGGGGAGACACGCTCGATGGGCTGGTGAAGGTTCCCTACGAAGCCATCCCCGGCATGCCCCAACCCGCGGTGCACGGTCACCCGGGGAACCTGTGCGTGGGGCAGGTGGGAGGGGTGTCGGTGGCGTGCCTGCAGGGGCGGGTGCACCTGTACGAGGGGCACGCGGTGGAGAAGGCGGTGTTCGGGGTGCGCCTCCTCGCGCGGCTGGGGTGTCGCGCGGTGCTCCTGACCAACGCGGCAGGCGGGATCAACGCCTCGTTCTCGCCCGGGGATCTGATGCTGATCACGGATCACCTGAACCTGGCGGGCGTGAACCCGCTGGTGGGGCCGAACGATGCGGCCCTCGGGACGCGCTTCCCCGACATGACGTACGCCCACGATCCGCGGCTGCTCGAGCTGGCGCGCGCCGCCGCCGCGGCGGCGGGCGTGAAGCTGCAGCAGGGGGTGTATGCCGCGATGCTGGGGCCGAGCTACGAGACGCCGGCGGAGATCCGGATGCTTCAGGTGCTGGGCGCGGACGCGGTGGGGATGAGCACGGTGCCGGAGATCATCGCGCTGCGGCACATGGGCGTCCCGGCAGCGGCGGTGTCATGCATCACCAACCTGGCGGCCGGGTTGACGGCTGCAGAGCTGAACCACGCGGAGGTCGAGGAGACGGCGCGGCGATCCCGGGCGCAGTTCGTGGAGCTGCTGTCGACGTGGGTGCGCCGGGTGGGCGCCGCCGCAGAGGGATGGAGCGTGGGCTCGTGAGCACCGGGGAGAGACAGAGCCCCGGGTGGGAGGAGCTTGCGGCAGCGGCACTGGAGGTGCGGCGCCGGGCGTACGCGCCGTACTCGGGCTACCAGGTCGGCGCGGCGCTGCGGGTGCGGTCGGGGCGGGTGTTCACCGGGTGCAACGTGGAGAACGCGACCTACGGGCTCACCGTGTGCGCCGAGCGGTCGGCGGTGCTGCAGATGATCGCGGCGGGAGAGAAGGATCCGGTGGCCGTGGTGGTGGCGACGCGCGGACCGGTCGCCGCGGCGCCCTGCGGGATGTGCCGACAGACGCTCGCCGAGTTCGCGGTCGACCTGCACATCCGGCTGATCGCAGCGCCCGTGGAGGGTGAGGAGACGCCGACGCCGCGGGACACGTCGCTCGCGGAGCTGCTCCCGCAGGCGTTCCGCGGCGACGCGCTCGCATAACGGAGACGCGCTCGCGTAACGAGACGGCGCACACGAGTAACGGCGGCGCTGCCTCGCGGCAGCCACCGTCACTCGATGGGACGCGCCTCGGCTTCCTGGATCTGTTCGAGGGCCGCGGCGAGGGCCATCCGCGCGCGCTCCAGTGAGGCGCGGTCGTTCCCCCACTTGGCGTGCGCTCGCTCCAGGCGTGCCCGCTCCGCAGCGAGCGCGCTGACTTGCTGCTCGCTCTGCGCCTGCAGCGCGGTCCGCTCCTCGGTGCGCGCCGCGAGCTGCTGGGTGAGGTCCTGCGCGCGCTCCTCGGCGCGGCCGAGCTGCCCGCGGGTGTGCTCGAGCTGCAAGGTGCGCTCGTCGAGGGCGCCCTGTGCGCGATCGCGCTCCTCGGTGCGCACCCGAAGCTCCTCGCTGCGCGCCGTCAGGGCGTCGTTCGTGGCGCGCAGGGAGCCGTCCAGCTCCGCCGCGTGGCTCTGCTGCGCCGCGATCTGCTCCCGCGCCTGCGACAGCCCGGCCTCGAGATCGCGGACGGAGCTTTCGAGCTGGGTACGCGCCGCAGCCCACGCCGCCTCGCGCTGCCCGACATCCGCCTCGTGCGAGGCGCGCAGGTCCGCGAGTTCCTGGGTGCGCTGGGCCTCTGCCTGGCGCAGCCGCTCCGCAGCCTGGCCCTCCACCTCGGCGAGGCGTGCGGCGTGGGCTTCTTCGAGCGACCGGATCGCGCGCTCGCGCTCCTCGGTGAGTTCTGCCTCGCGCGCGGCCAGGGCGGCTGCGTGCGCGTTGCGCTCGGCCTGGAGGGTGCGGCCGTGCTCCGCTCGGAGCGCGTCGAGCGCCGCCGACTGCTCGGCGCGCAGCTCGTCGAGATCTCCCTCGTGGTCGGAGCGGAGGGTCGACACCGCCTCGGCGTGCTCGCCGCGCAGCCGGGAGAGCGCCGCCTCGTGCTCATCTTGAAGCCGCGCTGTCGCCGCCGCGTGCTCCTGGCGCAGTCCATCGAGCGCGCCGGCGTGCTCGCCGCGCAGCCGCTCGATCTCTCCCGCGTGCTCGCCGCGAAGACCATCCAGCGCCGCCGTGTGCTCGCCGCGCAGGGCCTCCAGCGCTGCCGTGTGCTCGTTCCGGGCGGTCTCCAGCGCCGCCGTGTGCTCGCCGCGCAGGGCCTCCAGCGCTGCCGTGTGCTCCCCGCGGAGCAGCTCGACCTCTCCCACATGATCGCGGCGTACACCTTCGATGAGGGCAACGTGCTCCTTGCGGAGCCGCTCGATCTCTCCCGCGTGCTCGCCGCGAAGACCATCCAGCGCTGCCGCGTGCTCGTCGCGGGTGCGCGTCAGCTCCGCGGCATGGTCGCCTCGGAGCGCCTCGATCGCTGCGGTGTGGGCGGCAGCATCCTGGGCGATGCGGCCCGCGTGCTCCGCGGTGAGGCGCTCGACCTCCGCCTGGTGAGCGCGGGTCGCCTCCCCGAGCGCGCTGGCTGCCACCTGCCGCTCGGTCTGCAGCGCCGCCTCCATCTCGCGGCGCCCGGCCTCCTCGGCGGCGGCGAGGGCTTGCGACTGCTCGTCACGCGCGTCGCGGAGGGCCTGGGTGTGCGCCTGGTCGGCGTCGATCGCGGCCTGCCGCGCCGCAGAGAGCTCGCCATCGCGCGCGGTGAGCTGCGTCTGGATCTTCTCGGCGCGCGCCTTGAAATCATCGGCCCGCTTTGCCGCCAGATCCTTGTCGGCGCGCAGGGCGCCCACCTGTGCGCTCAGCTCTTCGCTGCTGCGCTCCAGCTCCAGGATGCGGTCGACCTGATCGGCCTTCTCCCGCTCCAGCGCGAGCGACTGATCGCGCAGCTCGATCAGCTCCTTGTCCTTGCGCGACATCTGGTCACGCAGGCCGAGGATCTCCTTGTCCTTCTTGTTCAGCGCCTCGCGCAGGTCGAGGAACTCACGGCTCGACGCCGCGCCAGGCTTGGCAGCGCCCGCGGCGAGCCGCGCCTTGAGTTCATCGATCTCGCGCCGGAGCCGGGGGGCTTCCCCGCTCGACTCGTTCACGCGCGACAGCTCGCCCTCCATCCGGAGCGCGCTCGCCTGCGCCGCTGCGACCTCCTTGGTCAGCCGCACGACGTCCGACTTCGAGCGCTCCAGCTCTCCGCGGAGCCGCTCGATCTCCTGGGTGTCGGCGCGCGCGTCAGCGCTCGATCGCGACGAGCCCCCGGGCTCCGAGCCCGGCGCGGAGGGCGCCGCGGCGGGAGCTGCCTGCGCCGCACCGCTGCTCTGGGGAGGCGCCGAGGTGCGCTCGTCGTCGTCCGTCATGATGCGGTTGAAGGCGCCGCCGATGAACTCGTCGAGCTCATCGCCTTGCATCGAGCGGAGGGGCGGCCGCGCCTCGGCGCCCGACTGCGGGGAGGTGATGCTCCGTGGCCCTCCGCCCGACACGGGAGGGGGTGGAGGCGCCGACGGCTGGGTGATCACCGGCGGGGGCGGCGCGGCGGGAGGCGGCACGGCGGGAGCGGGCGCGACGGGAGGCGGCGCGGTAGGAGGCGGCGGGGCAGCGGGGGCACCGTGCCGGATCATCCCCGTGGCGACGCCCTTCTCGTCGAACTGCAACGTGGTGATGACGGTGGGCTCGCCGGTGTCGTCATCGTCGTCGTCGTCGGCCTCCAGGACCTCGGCCTCGTCGATCATGATCGAGTCGGCGTCGTCGGCGGAGGTGCCGAGGGGCACCAGCGCGCGGATGTGCTCCAGCAGCTCGCCGAAGGCGATGGGCTTGCGCACGTAGTCGTCGGCGCGCGTCCTCAGCTTGCGGTGCTGCTCGAAGGTCTCCTCGCTGGACTCGCTCGACATGATGAGGAGCGGGACGTCCTTGAGCTGACCGTCTTTCTTCAGCTTGTTACAGACCGAGAAGCCGTTCATCCGCGGCAGCTCGATCGAGAGGAGGATGAGATCCGGACGCTCCGCGGTTGCGACCTGCAGGCCGACGTTGCCGTCGTCGACGATCTGCACGGTACAGCCGAGGCGTCCGAGCTCCGTACGGAGCTCTCCAGCGAAGGCGGGATCGCTCTCAAAAACGAGGACCTTGGTCATGTTTGGCGGGGCGCGCGGCGTGGGCTCGCGGCGAGGCAGGATCAAGATATCGGCCCGGTTCCGCGAGTGTCAAACGGGACCGCCCGAGATCGCTTCGTGAGCGCAACCGCGGCCCGAGAACCCCGGAAAGAGCGGGTGGATCACCCGGTGCGTCGCGCGCTGCGTCGGCCGCTGGCGGGTGACGCGCCGGGAGCGCACGATGTCACCGCGTCTTCAAGGCGCAAAATGCCCCGGTGGCTCATCCCCGAAGCAGATGCCCATGTCGCGGGCGGTGATCACGGTGTCCGAATCGAGCGGTACCGTCTTGATCCCGGCGGTCACCTCGTCGAGCGGGATCAGCTCGATCCGGCCGTTCCGGAGCGCCACCATCCCGCTGCCCTGCCCCTGTTCGAGGAAGCGCACGGCGGCCGCGCCGAACCTCAGGGCCAGCAGCCGATCGCTCGTGGACGGGCCGCCCCCGCGCTGGAGGTGCCCCAGCACCATCGAGCGCGCCTCCTTGCCGGTGCGCAAGGAAAGCTCCACGGCGACCCGCTCCGCCACGCCGCCGAGCACCGCGACGCCGCGGAAGGCGTCGCCCACCTCCTTGATGGTGACGTCGCCCCCCGCGGGGCACGCGCCCTCGGCCACGACCACGATGGAGAAGCTGCGCCCCTGCGCCTCCCGCTGCAGGATCTTCTCCGCGACGGCCTCGTACCGGTACGGGATCTCCGGGAGCAGGATGGCGTCCGCCGTCGCCGACAGGCCCGCGTGCAGCGCGATCCAGCCGGCGTTTCGACCCATGACCTCGACCACCATCACCCGCTCGTGCGCCTCGGCGGTGGAGTGCAGCCTGTCGATCGACTCCGTGGCGATGCCCACGGCGGTGTCGAAGCCGAAGGTCATGTCGGTGCCCAGCACGTCGTTGTCGATGGTCTTCGGCACCCCGATGACGCGCGGCAGGCCCCGCTTCACCAGCGCGTTCGCGATGCGCATCGACCCGTCTCCACCCGCGGCGATGAGCGCCTCCAGGCCCTCCTCCTGGAAGCGCCGCACGAGATCCTCGGAGCGATCGACGGGCACCGCCACCTGCTCTCCCGGCGCCTTGGTCGGGAACTTGAAGGGATCACCCCGGTTCGCCGTGCCGAGGATGGTCCCGCCGAGGTAGGTGATCCCGCGGACGCGCTCCTGATCGAGCCGGACCAGGCCTCCCTCCGCTGGGTCCAGCAGGCCACGGTAGCCGTGGCGAACGCCCCACATCTCCCAGCCGCGCCCCACGGCCGCCAGGGTGGCGGCGCGGATGACGGCGTTGAGCCCCGGAGCGTCACCGCCTCCCGTGTTGATCGCGATCTTCCTCGGTAGCGCCATGAGGCGCCGAGCATCGCGAGAGGAACGCGCTGGCGCAAGGGTCAAGGCATGCGGACGACTACTTCGCGGGGATGGGCACCGCCGCGAAGCGGCTCAGGGTACCGCGCCGGACCTTGAGCAGCGCGGTCGACCCGGGCTTCACCCTGGTCAGGGCCGCGTTGAGGCTCGCGGCGTCCTTGATGCGCGCACCGTTGATCTCGGTGATCACGTCCCCCGGCGATAGCTCGTCGGCCTGCTCCCCCGTGATCGAGGTGACGCGGGCTCCACCTCCCGGCGCATCGGTGACCGCCACGCCGAGCTGAGACGCGCGCTGCTGGGGCTCGGCCTGGACATCGCGCTTGCGCGGCGCCTCGCTGCCGTCGTCCTCGTCCGCGAGGAGGTCGAGCTTGGCCTTGAGCTGCCGCACGTCCTTGCCCCGCTGCACGCTGACGTTGATCTCGGTGCCGGGCCTGTTGCGGGCCACGTTGCGCGGGACCTCGTCCGAGTGGCCGATGGTCACGCCGTTGACCCCCACGATCACGTCCCCTGCCTTGATCCCCGCCCGGTCCGCGGCTCCGCCCGGCTCTACCTGGGCCACCAGCGCGCCCCGCGGCTGGTCGAGACCCAGCGCCGCGGACAGATCGCCCGTCATCGGCTGGATCACCACGCCGAGCTTGCCGCGCTCCACGTGCCCCTTCTCCCGGAGCTGCGGGAGGATGTCCTTGAGGGCGTCGATGGGCACTGCGAAGCCGATGCTGTTCGCGCCCGCGCGGATGGCGGTGTTGATCCCGATCACCTCCCCGCGCCAGTTGAAGAGCGGACCACCGCTGTTGCCCGGGTTGATGGCGGCGTCCGTCTGGATGAAGTCGTCGTACGGGCCGGCGCCGATGCTGCGCGCCTTGGCGCTCACGATCCCGAGCGTGACGGTGTGCCCGAGCCCGAACGGGTTGCCCACCGCCAGCACGTGCTCACCCACGCGAAGCTGGTCGCTCGAACCGAGCGGCGCCGCCGGCAAGTCGCTCGCGCCCTTGAGCCGCAGGAGCGCGAGATCGAGCTTGGGATCGCGCCCGACCACCTCGGCGATCAGCTCTCGCTCGTCCGCGAGGCGCACCCGCACCTCGTCCGCGTCGTGGACCACGTGCTCGTTGGTGATCACGTAACCGCTCGCGTCGATGATGAACCCCGTCCCGAGCGCGGTCTGCTTCGGCGCCACCCGACCGCGCGGCCCGCCCTGCCCATTCGGACCACTCGGACCGTTCGGCCCGAAGAAGAACTCGAAGGGGTTCGTCGGCGCCTGCACGTCCTTCGCCTGGGTGGTGGTGATGTTCACGACCATCGGCTTGACCCGCTCCGAGAGGGCAGCGACGTCGAAGGTCGCGGGCACGGGTGCGGGCGGCAGGGTGGTGGTCACCACCGGAGGCGGCGCCTGCTCCGCCCCGGAGGCAGCGGCCACCTGCACCTCGGGGGTGGCAGACTGCTGGACGACGCGGTTGGCGTGAGCCTGCCGGCCACATCCGGCAGCGCCCAGAGACGCCACAGACAGCAGCGCGAGCGCTGCGAACCGGGTACGCGCGGAAACCAGACCGTTCATGGACTCTCCTGCTTCGGGTCCTGTGTCCTCGAACCTGCAGGCCCTGGGGTCCATTCCCACCCCGCGCGCGGAACACTCCCCACCCCGAAGCCCCCTGATCTAGGGTGCTCCGCATGACGGAACGTGAAGAGGCCCGGCTGCAGGGCCGCAAGATCGGCTTTCTCGGCGGCGGGAACATGGCAGAGGCCCTCATCCGCGGGCTGCTCCACTCGGACTCGGTGAAGCCCGAGCAGATCGAGGTGAGCGACCTCAAGGCCGAGCGCCTCGCCGAGCTGCATACCCGCTACGGGATCGCCACCACCACCGACAACGAGGCGCTGAGCCGCTGGGCCGACGTGCTGGTCATCGCGGTGAAGCCGCAGATCGTCGACCGGATCCTCGCCCCCCTCGCCGCCGGGCTCGCGCCGTCGGACGTGGTCATCTCCGTCGCCGCAGGCGTCCCCATCGAGGCACTGGAGGCCCGCCTGCCCGCCGGGACGAGGCTGATCCGATCGATGCCCAACACTGCCGCGATCGTGCTGGCCGGCGCGACGGCCATCTCCGCAGGCACCCACGCGACCACCGAGGACGTCGAGGTCGCCCGGGCCATGTTCCAGGCCGTGGGCCGGGTGGTCGTGCTCGACGAGTCGCTGCTCGACGCGGTGACCGGCCTGTCCGGCAGCGGCCCCGCCTACATCATGCTGATGATCGAGGCGCTCGCCGATGGTGGCGTGAAGGTGGGCCTCGGCCGCGACGCGGCGCTGCTCCTCGCCGCGCAGACCGTCTACGGCGCCGCCAAGCTGCAGCTCGAGACCGGCGAGCATCCCGGCCGCTTGAAAGACCAGG
This sequence comes from Chondromyces apiculatus DSM 436, assembly GCF_000601485.1. Lineage (GTDB taxonomy): Bacteria > Myxococcota_A > Polyangia > Polyangiales > Polyangiaceae > Chondromyces > Chondromyces apiculatus. The sequence goes on along the minus strand of NZ_ASRX01000002.1, from coordinate 17,125 downwards.
TGACGAGCCCGGGCGGCACGGCCATCGCGGGCCTCCACACCCTGGAATCCGGCGGCCTACGGCGCACCCTCATCGACGCTGTGGAGGCCGCCGCCAACCGCTCTGCAGAGCTCGGGCTCCAGATGTCCGCCAAGCTCCGCCGATGACACGCTCGGGCCGATCGACGCGGTGACAAAAGCACAGAGCCCCGCAAGCGGGGCTCCATGGTCGCAGGGTACGTAAGCCGAGTTCTGTTGCCTGGAGGAGTCTCCCCCGCCAGGCCGGCGATCATTCCTCTAGGACGCGCGTCACCACGCGCCTCCAGCAGCCAACCCGGAAGCATCGGGGCGGGCCACCCCTGCTCCTCGGCCGAAACCGGGAGCACTTCCCTACACGGCCTTGCTCCAGGTGGGGTTTACCGTGCCATCCCTGTTACCAGGGACGCGGTGGGCTCTTACCCCACCGTTTCACCCTTACCTCGTGGCGGGTTTCCCCGCGGCGCGGCGGTCTCTTCTCTGTGGCACTCTCCTCGAGATCACTCCCACCGGGCGTTACCCGGCACCCTGCCCTGCGGAGCTCGGACTTTCCTCCCGCGTCCGGGTTTCCCCGTCCGCCGGCGACCACCTGTCCCGCTGCGACGGGGCGACTATAGACGAAGCCTTTCGGCTCACGCCAGCGCGCCGAACTGCACCGCGACTTCGCCGCGACGGCACCACGACTGCACCGCTCACGCGGCGAGCGGCTGGAGCCGATCGCGCAGCTTCTTCTTGGCCCGCGCTTCGAGCTGCCTCGCGCGCTCGCGGGACACGCCCAGCCTGCGCCCGATCTCTGCGAGGCTCAGCTCCTCCTCGGGATCCGCCATCATCCGCGTCTCCACGATGTAGCGCTCGCGCGGGTCGAGGTTCTCCACCGCCTGGGTGAGCTTCTCCCGCATCAGCGCGTCTTCCTCGGCGCGCGAGAAGCGCTCTTCCTGGTCCTGCTCGTCGGCGGGCAGCGTGTCCACCAGGGATCGCGCCCCGTCCTCGAAGACCTTGGTGTCGAGCGAAACGTCGCGCGACTCCAGCCGACGGGCCATCTCCAGGACCTTCTCGGCGGGCGCCCCGAAGCGCTCCGCGAGCATCTTGTCGCCCTCCTCGCCCTCGCCGACGAGCCCCGCGATCCGCGCGCGCTCACGCCGCAAGCGGAAGAACATCTTCGAGCGCAGCGGCCCCGATCCGACCCCCACCAGGCTCCACGAGTGGATGACGTGGTTGAGGATATAGGCCCGGATCCAGTACGCCGCGTAGGTCACGAAGCGGTTCCCGCGCTCCGGATCGTACTTGCGGATCGCGTGGACGATACCGAAGTTCCCCTCGGCGATGAGGTCCGAGATGGGAATCCCGTAGCGACGGTAACTGATCGCTATCGAAACGACGTGTCTCAGGTTGGCGAGTGCCAGCCGCGCAGCAGACTCCTTGTCGCCATGCTCGCGCCAGCGCCGGGCCAGATCGCCCTCCTCTTCCCGCGACAGCTCCGGGATGTGCCGGACCTGAGCGATGTACTTCGAAACGGCGTTGTGTTCTCGATCTCGCGAGGTCTGCACGGGGTCGTCCCTTCGGGGCCCAAGGCCCCTGTCCGCTCTCCCCTCGCGACGAACACGTCCGTCACTGACGAGAGAGCCAGCCATCGCTCGGGGGGTCGCTCCCCGAACGGAGCCAGGCCAGAAGGCTCGGCTCCTTCACCAGAGATTCCGGGTGGATACGCGACCTGTTCGGACGTCAATGCACCCAGCATGCCGCCCCGGGCGGGCAGCTTGTGCACCACGATCGCTGCGGGTTATGCATGCCATGCGAACCACTCGCGCACGCGCCGAATTCCGTTCTCCGCGTGATCCATCCCCCGTCCAGAGCTGCCGAAGAACCGGGTGCTTCCCTGGGGATATGGCCCTGGCCCCGTGAATGGGCGAAGGCCGTCGACCTGCGTCGGAGGCGCTCTGGTGAGCCGCCCCCTGAACCGTCCGCACCTTGACAGGCCGGGGCTCGACCACGACGTAGTCAGGAGAGGTTTCCGGAGCCCCCTGAGGGGGAGGGGTGTGCAGTGAAGGAGCGGGGCGCACGGACTGACTGAGGCCTTGTGGTCTCATGTCTGTGCACATCACCCCGATGTGGGTGGACGTCGGATCCAGGCCCGAGGTGCCCGGTCCGGTTCGGGGCGATCTCAGAAAAAACTGGAGGGGAGACCCTCAGGATGCCCGGAGCGAGGCGCCCTGCCCAGGGGACACGGCGTCGCCAGTCGGCGCGGGCGGTTCGCGGGGAGTGGGGCCCCGACGGGATTTACTCCCGGCGGGGCGAGGAGACGCGAGTCCCCTCGTGGAGACTTCACACGGAGAAGGAGGACCCGCAGCCGCAGGTGCTCTTCACGCCCGGGTTGTTGAACTTGAACCCGGAGCCATGGAGGCCCTCGACGTAGTCGATCTCGGTGTTCTCCAGGTACTGGTAGCTCAGCGGATCGACGTAGAGCTTGATGCCCCGATCTTCGAACTGCTCATCGAGATCGGTCGGTTTGTCCTCGAAGTAGAGGTCGTAGGAGAAACCGGCGCAGCCGCCGCCCACCACCCGGAGGCGCAGGCCCTGCCCGAGCAGTTCCTCCGCCACAGCGATCTCCTTCACCTTCTCCGCCGCTTTGTCCGTGATCGTTACCATCGTCTGTCTCTCCGTCCTCGGCGCGTCGGGCCGGCCAGGGGATGTCCCCAGGATACGCATCCCCAACGTTCTTCGCCAGCCCTGGCCCGTCGTGGGGTAGAACCTGAGGTTCTCCGCGCCTGGGTCAAGCGGCCGGCGCGGCGCTGCCGGAGGAACCGCCATGAATAATACAGGGCGCACTGCGATCCTGAACCAGCTCCTCGCCGACCGTGTCCTCATCCTGGACGGGGCGATGGGCACCATGCTCCAGCGCTACAAGCTCGACGAGGCGGACTACCGGGGAGAGCGCTTCCGCAGCCATGCCCACGACCTCCGCGGGAACAGCGACCTCCTCTCGCTCACCCGCCCCGAGGTGGTGCGCGCCATCCACGACGAGTACCTCGGCGCCGGCGCCGACATCATCGAGACCAACACCTTCACCGCCACCGCCGTCGCCCAGGCCGACTACCGCCTGGAGAGCCTCGCGCGCGAGCTGAACGTCCGCTCCGCGGAGATCGCCCGCGCTGCCGCCGAGGCGTGGTCGTCGCGCACCCCCGACAAGCCCCGCTTCGTGGCCGGCTCCATCGGGCCCATGAACCGCAGCCTCTCCATCTCGCCCGACGTGAACAACCCGGCGCTGCGCTCGGTCACCTTCGACGAGGTGCGCGAGGCCTACGCGGACCAGGTGCGGGGGCTCATGGAAGGGGGCGTCGACATCGTCCTCGTCGAGACCATCTTCGACACCCTGAACTCCAAGGCGGCCCTCGTGGCGGTCGAGGAGGTGTTCGCCGAGCAGGGCCGCCGCTTGCCGGTGATCATCAGCGTCACCATCACCGACCAGAGTGGCCGCACCCTCTCCGGCCAGACCATCGAGGCCTTCTGGGCGAGCGTCGAGCACGCGCGCCCCTTCGCGGTGGGCCTCAACTGCGCCCTCGGCGCCGCCCAGATCCGCCCCTACCTCGTCGATCTCGCCAAGGCCGCCCCCGTCCCCCTGAGCTGCTACCCGAACGCCGGCCTCCCCAACGCCTTCGGCGAGTACGACGAGGAGCCCTCCACCACCGCCGCGCTGCTCCGGGAGTTCGGCGAGGCGGGCTTGCTCAACGTCGTCGGCGGCTGCTGCGGCACCACCCCCGATCACATCCGCGCCATCGTGAACGCCGTGGCCGACGTCGCCCCGCGCCCCGTGCCGAAGCCCACCGGCCAGATCCGCGACACCCGCTACAGCGGCCTGGAGCTGCTCACGCTCACGCCCGAGAGCAACTTCAGCATGATCGGCGAGCGCACCAACGTCACCGGCTCTGCCAGGTTCATGGAGCTCATCAAGAAGGAGGACTACACCGCGGCGCTCGCGGTCGCCCTCGATCAGGTCCGCGGCGGCGCCAACATCCTCGACGTCAACATGGACGAGGGGATGCTCGACTCCGAGAAGGCGATGACCACCTTCCTGAACCTCATCGCCACCGAGCCGGAGATCGCGCGCATCCCGGTGATGATCGACAGTTCCAAGTGGACGGTCCTCGAAGCGGGCCTGAAGTGCGTGCAGGGCAAGGGCATCGTCAACTCCATCAGCCTCAAGGAGGGCCCCGAGGACTTCCTCCGCAAGGCCCGGGTGGTCCGCCGCTACGGCGCCGGCGTGGTGGTGATGGCCTTCGACGAGACGGGCCAGGCCGAGACCGTGGAGCGCAAGGTCTCCATCTGCCAGCGCGCCTACAAGCTCCTCACCGAGGAGGCCGACTTCCCCCCCGAGGACATCATCTTCGATCCCAACGTGCTCGCGATCGCCACCGGCATCGAGGAGCACAACGAGTTCGCCAAGAACTTCATCGAGGCGACGCGGCTCATCAAGCAGACCTGCCCGGGCGTGCGCATCTCCGGCGGCATCTCCAACCTCTCGTTCTCGTTCCGCGGCAACAACGTGGTCCGCGAGGCGATGCACTCCGCCTTCCTCTTCCACGCCATCCGCGCCGGCCTCGACATGGGCATCGTCAACGCCGGCCAGCTCGCCGTCTACGAGGACGTCCCCAAGGACCTCCTCGAGCGCGTCGAGGACGTGATCTTCAACCGCCGCCCCGACGCCACCGAGCGGCTCGTGGAGTTCGCCGAGCAGGTCAAGGGCAAGGGCAAGAAGAGGGAGATCGACCTCACCTGGCGCGAGGGCACCGTCGAGGAGCGGCTCAGCCACGCCCTCGTCCAGGGCATGGTCGACTTCATCGAGATCGACACCGAGGAGGCGCGCCTCAAGTACGGCCGCCCCATCCTGGTCATCGAGGGCCCCCTCATGGACGGGATGAAGGTCGTCGGCGAGCTGTTCGGCGCCGGCAAGATGTTCCTCCCCCAGGTCGTGAAGAGCGCCCGCGCCATGAAGCGCGCCGTCGCCCACCTCATGCCCTTCATGGAAGCCGAGAAGCAGGCCGGCGCCGCCTCCACCCAGGGCAAGGTGCTCCTCGCCACGGTGAAGGGCGACGTGCACGACATCGGCAAGAACATCGTGGGCGTGGTCCTCGGCTGCAACAACTACGAGGTCCTCGACCTCGGCGTCATGGTCCCCGGCGACAAGATCCTGCAGACCGCCCTCGATCAGAAGGTCGACATCATCGGCCTCTCCGGACTGATCACCCCCTCGCTCGACGAGATGGTCAGCGTCGCGCAGGAGATGACCCGCCGCGGCATCACCCTGCCCCTCCTCATCGGCGGCGCCACCACCAGCCGCCAGCACACCGCCGTGAAGATCGCCCCCGCGTACAACGGGATCACCGTGCACGTGCTCGACGCCTCCCGCGCCGTCGGCGTGGTCTCCGCCCTGCGCGACCCCGACAAGCGCGTGACCTACGACGCCTCGAACCGCGAGGAGCAGGGCCGCCTGCGCGACCTGTTCGCCCAGAAGCGGGTGCGCCCGGTCATCTCCCTCGCCCAGGCCGAGGCCAGCAAGACCAGCATCACCTGGCGCGCCGAGGACGTCCCCACGCCCTCCTTCACCGGCCGCCGGGAGATCGAGGTCCCCATCGCGGAGCTCGTCCCCTACATCGACTGGACCTTCTTCTTCACCGCCTGGGAGCTGCGCGGCGTCTTCCCCGCCATCCTCCAGCACCCCGAGTACGGCCCGCCGGCCCGCGACCTCTACACCAACGCCCAGGCCATGCTCCGGCAGATCATCGACGGCAAGCAGCTCACCGCCCGCGGCGTGTACGGCTTCTGGCCCGCGAGCGGCGACGGCCGCGACATCGTCCTCTACGAGGACGAAGCGCGCACCCGCGAGCTCTTCCGCTTCAACATGCTCCGCCAGCAGCAGCAGAAGGTGGGCGCCGAGACCGGCAAGCCCTTCGCGTGCCTGAGCGACTTCGTCGCCCCCCGCGAGACCGGCCTGCGCGACCACGTCGGCGCCTTCGCCGTCACCGCCGGCCTCGGCCTCGACGCCCTGGTGAAGCGCTACGAGGCCGAGCACGACGACTTCCAGGCCATCATCGCCAAGGCCCTCGCCGACCGCCTCGCCGAGGCCTTCGCCGAGATGCTCCACCAGCGCGCCCGCAACGAGTGGGGCTACGGCGCCGACGAGCGCCTCACGAACGACGAGCTGATCGAGGAGAAGTACCGCGGCATCCGCCCGGCCTTCGGCTACCCGGCGTGCCCCGACCACACCGAGAAGCGCAAGCTCTTCGGCCTGCTCGACGCGAACGCCGTGGGCATCACCCTGACCGAGAACTACGCCATGCTCCCGGCCGCCAGCGTCAGCGGCATCTACCTCGCGCACCCCCAGGCCCGCTACTTCAACGTGGGCCGCCTCGCCGAGGACCAGATCACCGAGTACGCCGCCCGCAAGGGCATGAGCGTGGCCGAGGTGGAGCGCTGGCTGAACCCGAACCTCGGCTACGAGCCCAAAGCAACCCCGGCCACACCACCGGCAGTCGCCCCTGCGCAGCTCGTCTCCGACGTGGCCTGATCCGCTGCACGGGCCGTATCACCACCCCCCCGACGTCCCGTAAGCTGCCTCTGTGCAGCCCAAGCTGAACCTCGCCTTCGCCCTCTCCCTCGCCCTCCCTGCCGCCCTCCTCGCCACCTCGGCGGTCTCCTGCTCGGTGTACGACGACGGCCTCGTCGGCCCCGGCGGCGGCACCTCGCAGGGAGGAGCCCCCGGAAACACCGGCGGCGCGGGTGGCACAGGCGGCTCCGGAGGCTCGGGCGGCGAAGGCGCGACCAGCGGCACGGGCGGCTCCGGCGGCGCGGGCGGTGTCGGTGCTGCGGGTGGCGCAGGTGGCGCGGGCGGCTCGGGTGGAGCCCCGCAGTGCACCGTTCCGACCGAGTGTCCCGGCGCCGACACCGAGTGCGCCACGCGGACCTGCGTCGGCGGCACCTGCGGCGTCGATGCCACGCCCCAGGGCACCGCCCTCCAGCAGCAGACCGCGGGCGACTGCCTCACCGCGCAGTGTGATGGCCAGGGCAGCGTCATGCAGGTCCCGAGCGACGCCGACCTGCCCGACGACACCAACGAGTGCACCGCCGACGCCTGCGCTCAGGGCGCGCCCACCCACACCCCGCTCACCGACGCCCCCTGCACCCAGGGCGGCAGCTACTGCAACGCCCTCGGCGCCTGCGTCGCCTGCACCCTGGGCAGCCATTGCCCGAGCGGCGTGTGCAGCGCCCAGTTCACCTGCTCTGCCCCCGCCTGCAACGACACCGTGCTCAACGGCATGGAGACCGACGTCGACTGCGGCGGCCCCACCTGCGACGACTGCGCCACCGGCCAGCTCTGCACGGACAACGGCGACTGCATCGGCGGCCTCTGCGCGACCACCTGTCAGCCGACCTGCAGCGACACCCTGAAGAACAACGCCGAGACCGACGTCGACTGCGGCGGCCCCACCTGCGCCCCCTGCGCCATCGGTCAGCTCTGCACCGCGGCCACGGACTGCGCTTCCAGTGCCTGCGGCGCCGACGGCCTCTGCCAGCCCCGCGTCCTGATCAGCGAGGCCCGGGCCCGTGGCCTCGGCGGCGCCAACGACGACTTCGTCGAGCTCTACAACCCCATGAGCGTCCCCGTGGTGCTCGACAACACCTGGAAGCTCGAAGCCCGCGGCTCCACCGCCGGCAGCTACACCACCCGCTGGACCGGCAGCGGCGTCACGCTCCCGCCGCACGGCCACTACCTCATCGGCGGCTCGACCTACACCCAGATGCCCACCCGGGACGCCCCCCTGAGCAGCGGCCTCGCCGACGCGAGCAGCGTCCGCGTCCTGCACGCGACCCAGGTGCTCGACGCCCTCTGCTTCTACACCACCCCGAGCACCCTCACCGACTTCCAGACCGGCGCGAACTTCTCCTGTGAGGGCACCCCGTTCCACAACACCGCCGGCACCAACAACCTCGACCGCAGCATGGAACGCCTGCCCGGCGGCGCGGCCGGCAACAGCACCGACACCGGCAACAACGCCACCGATTTCGTGCAGAGCGAACCTTCCAACCCCCAGAACCTCGCCAGCCCGCCGACGCCGTGAGCCCCCCGCTCCCGGCCATGGTACTTTCCGACCGAACACTCGGCGGGGAGATCACCATGAAAGGAACGCTCACGCACACGACGGCCCGGCACCTGGCAGCCCTGCTCGTGGCCTGCACGGCCGGCTGCACCTACGAGGTCGCGGATTACCCCTCACAGGCCATCCTCTACGACCAGCCCGAGCCCGAGATCAGCGCCAACCACCGGAACTACGACGGCTTCGTGCTCGCCATCCCCGGTGGCGGCGCCTTCACCGCCCAGGTGAACGACGGCGGCATCCTGGGCCGCGACCAGGTGCTCGGCAACCAGGTCAACGTCGGCCGCTACACGGACGGCGACGACCGCGCCCTCCGCGGCGAGGCCTTCGGCCAGTGGCTCGACCTCAAGGTGGAGAAGGGCCGCGTCCACGGCATCCTCGACGGCATGATCCCGCTCGACGTCAGGGCCACCCGCGAGGACGGCGCCCTGCGCATCCGGGGCGTGGTCCGCGGCTACCAGGCCGACTTCCGCGTCGCCGACGATCGCCTCGTGGGCACCCTGGGCCGCTGCAGCTACGACCTGACCAGCCACGGCAGCCCCAGCTACGAAGGCCTCGCCTCGTGCCCCGGCGGGCGCCAGAAGGTCATGGTCAAGATCCCGGGAGAGCTGTCCCGCTGGAGCGACGCCGAGCAGGGCGCCGCTCTCGGTCTCCTGCTCGGCGGTAGCTGACGCAGCCTCCGAGCGCGGCAGCCGACCACGCCTTCAGCGCCCCGGCGCCGCACCCCTCAGCGCCCTGGCGCCGCACCCCTCAGCGCCCTGGCGCCGCACCCCTCAGCGCGAACTCCACCTGCACCTCGGGCACCGGCGCCCCGCCCTCGGGCTGGAACGGTGGCGCCCCGCGCCCGTAGGCCGTCACCGTCTCGCCGCGCTGCGCCTTCAGGTCCACCCCGAGCAGCAGGCGCGCCGAGCACCCGCTCGCCACCTGGCACGCCGCGCTCGTCGGCGCCGTCATCAGCAGGACCACCGCCTGCCCCTTCCGGTGCGTCTCCTGCACCTCTCCCGTGAGCACCACGGGCTTCCCCACCTGGGCCGACGCGTCTCCCAGCAGCTCCGCCCAGCCGACCGGCTGCTGCGCCAGGAACTCCTTCGCTGCCGTCTCCAGCCGCTCCACGCGGCGGACCGCGATCGGCACGATCCGCGGCGCCATCCCTTCGAGCTTCGCCCGCACCTGGAACTGGGTCGCTCCGATCGACGACACGTTCATCTCGCGGCTGAAGGTGCCGTCGTCGTTCACCGGGATGGCGTGGTTCCCCACCCGGAGCTGCGCCCCTTTCGCGGTGCGCCCCTGGAGCACGAAGCTCTCCTTGTCGATGACCACACTGGGACCAGGCGCGTCGATCCGGAGCTGCACGATCCCCACCGACACGCTCACCACCCCCTGCTCGCGCGGCCCATCGGGCGGCTTCACCGTGTAGGCGATCTGCCTGGCGAGGGTGCGCGGCTCGTCCGCGGCGCCCACGATCGACTTGTCGACGTCGATCGCCGCCACCGCGCGGCCGTTGCTCAGCGCGAGCGGCTTGCCATCGAGCGTCACCTCCGTGCCGGCGAGCGCCTCCACCGACACCTGCAGCACCGGCTTCTCTCCTTGCAGCGTCGCCAGATCCGGCGAGATGCGGTATGCGACGTCCACCGAGATCGCGATCGTCTCGTCCTGCCCTCCCTCGGGCCGATCGATGGCGATCTTCATGCGGTTCTTGCCGATGGGGATCGGCGCCCCCAGCGCGACCTGCGCGACACCGTTCATCACCTTGGCCTGCCCCCCGTTCACGGCGACGCTCGTCCCATCCGGGCAGCTCGGGCAGCGCACCTCCAGCACGTCCCGCCCGCTCTCGTCCACCCGCGGCTGCGCCGTGACCGGCGGCGGGTCGGGCCAGAAGACCACGAAGAGCACGGAGCCCAGCGCGATGACGCCTCCCGCGACCATCAACCACAGCGCCTGCCGCGAGGCCTTGGTCCGGGGCGGCTTCGGGAGCCCAGCGCGCCGCTTTCCCTCGAAGAAGCCCGGCGGGAGCCGCTTCATGGCGTCGCGCTTCGGCATCCTGAAGGCCTGCATGCGGCGCGGCAGGAGGGTCGCGCCCAGCTCGTGCCCCCCGTCGTCGACCGTCTCGTCGACCGTCTCGTCGACCGCGTCCCCCGTGGAGCCGAGCAGGGCATGGCTCTCGTCAGCGCGCGCCCCCCCTGGCGCCGTGGGCGCGATGCCCGGCCGCGCCACGCCCAGCAACGTGCCCGACGACGCATCCGGCGCCACGGCCACGGCCCCCGGGTGGGTCCACCCCGGAACTCCCTGCATCCCCGCTGGCGATGGCGCCCCCGCCACGGGTGCCGGGCGTGCACCCAGCTCTCCGGCCACCGGCACCGGACGCGCCGCCGCTTCCCCACCCGCAGGCACCGGACGCGCCGCCGCTTCCCCACCCACAGGCACCGGACGCACTACCGCTTCTCCACCCGCAGGCACCGGACGCGCTACCGCTTCTCCCACCGGCACCGGACGCGCCGGAGACTCCCCCACTACCGGCACCGGACGCGCTGCCGCCGTTCCGGTCACGGGCACGGGGCGCACTGCAGGTATCCCCCCGGACGGGGACGTCGCTGGCTTGGGAGCCGGCGACGCCGCCCCGGACCTGGGGAGAGGCGGAGGCGTGCCGGGCCTGGCAGGAGGCGAGGGTACCGGCGGAGCGGCTGGCTGACCCACCAGGGTCCCATCGACGGTCCTGGGAGGCTTGGGGGGTCGCGCCACCGCCGCGGGCGTACCAGCGACCATGGTCTCCACCATGGCGCGTTCCGCAGCAGGAGCGCGCGCTGGAGGGGCTTCCCGGGGGGCCTCACCCGCGACGGGCACGGGGGGCATCCCCATCATCGTCCGGTTCGCCGCACCCGCTCGCAGGGGCTTCGCGCCCCTCTCCGGGAGCCCTGGGGGGAGCATGTCCGATGCCGCGATCCCCATCATCGTGCGGGCCCTCGGTGTCGCCCCCGAGGGCTGACGCCGCGCCGGCGTGGTGGTGGTGGTGGTCAGAGCCGCACCGCACAGAGGACAAGCTGCGGCGCCCTCCGGGATCGGCTTGCCGCACTGCGGACAGTACATGGCGATGCATGCTAGCGAGGAACCGCCGCAAGGTCAGTGCCCGAGGCGTGTTCCCCGCTGGACGCGAGGAACCGCCGCGAACTCGGTGCCGGAGAGAGATCCCCTGCTGGACGCAAGGAACCGCCGCAAGGTCAGTGCCGGAGAGAGATCCCCCGCTGAATGCGAGGAACCGCCGCGAGGGCGACCCCCGAGGCACGTCCCTCGCGGGAGGGGCGGCGCTCAGTGGATCGCGTAGACCACGGTGCCGCTGCAGCTATTGCTGGAGTAGCAACCCGCCCGGATGGTGTAGCCGCTGACCGCGCCCGGAGGCACCGCGTAGGACAGGTACGTGGCGACGCCGCAGGCATCGTCATTGGAGGCCACCTGGTTGCCGTTCGAATCGTAGAGGCGAATGTACGTGTCCCCGCTCGCAGTTGCCCCGGGCAGGCTGCACGTCCCGATCTCGATCCACTGACCAGGAGCCACCGTCACCGGGTGATCGACGGTGTTGTAGGATGCGGAGCCGGTGTTGGACGCGGAGTAGGAGAACGAGCCTCCTCCGCTCGAGCCGCAGGCGCCGCAATGCGAGCCACCGCAATCGACGCCGGTCTCCTCGCCATTCTGGATCCCGTCGCTGCAGGTCGTGTAGCAGAGCGAGAGCGAGGGACGCTCCGCGGTCACCGGGTTCTCGCTGCTGCGGAACTCCGAGCGGGAGAGGTCGGTGGGCGCGTCGATCGCGACGCCATGGTTCGCGACCGCGCCGCTCACCCAGTCCTGCACGAGATCGCTCAGATCCACCGTGCGGTTGCCGCTCCCGCCGCTGCCCACGGCCACGAAGCTGGCCTCGGGCGTGGGGTCGACCGCGCCGCCGAAATTGCCCCAGTTCACCGTGGTCTCGCTCCAGGGAGCGGTCACGCGCAGCACGTCGACGGTCGCGCTCGACCCGTTCTTGAAGAGCTGGTGGACGGTGAAGTCCGCCGAGAGCACCGTGGCCCCCGAGGGAACCGCGCCGAGATCGAAATGAACGAGCGAGCGGCTGTACCCGCCCGTCACCGAGGTGCCGCTGCTGATGCGCTGATTGCTGTGGTCGCTCCAGGTCGGCGCCGATTGCCACAGCGTGGAGTCCGCCACCGTCCCCGAGGTCCCCCGCTGGATCGTGAGACACACCTGTCCATCCGTGGGGAGCGCCTGTTCGTCGCTGCCCACGGCCTCGATCTCGTCCTCCGACCACGCCTCGTCCGTGGGCGCGGTACACGCCACGGCCCCCATCACGATCATCGACGTCCACGCACAGGTCGCAACTCGGAGCATTCGGATCGACATGGTGCTGTCTCCTTCAAAGCAATAAACTTGGTGAGGCGCTCGTCCCCAGAAACGCCTCGATGAACGAAGGCGAATTCATAACCCACCGGAGGCCACGAAGTACAGCTCAATGGTGCGCCCTCCATTCTGGATCCACGTCGTCACCCGGAATCATGCAATGGCAAAACCCTCCACGATACCTCGCCGCGCCCCCTCCCGTCCAGCGCTGCCGGGCCGCAGAACGAGGCCCGAAGCCCGGAAGAGGACGCTGTCTGACACACCCCTCCGCGCTCCTGCTGTGCTGGCCCACCCGGACCACCCCGGACCCTTTTGCGCCAGGCAGTTGCCATTGCGTCGAGCCACTCTTGCGCAACCTGAGCAGCCACGGCGTCGTCCTCGGGCTCCTGCCTCACCGCCACCTTCGACTACGCGCTGTGCCATCGCCCGATGCAGCCTGGCGTGTAGACTCCCGAGCCAGAGGAGATTCCGGAGAAACATGCCCGAGGTTCGGCTGGAGCGAGACGGCGGCGTCACCACCCTGGTGCTCGATGACGCGCGGCGCAAGAACACGATGACCCCCGAGCTCGGCGACGCCCTCGCCGCGCGCGTGCTGGAGCTGAAGAAAGACCCCGACCTGCGCGCCGTGGTGCTCACGGGCGCCGGCGACGCCTTCTCGGCAGGAGGCGATCTCTCCATGCTGGAGCGGCTGCGCCAGGCGAGCTTCGCCGAAGCCCGCGCCTTCATGATGGGCTTCTACCAGCGCTACCTCTCCCTCACCGAGCTGCCCGTCCCGGTGATCGCCGCCGTCCGCGGCCCGGCCATCGGCGCCGGCCTCTGCGTCGCTCTCGCCGCCGACCTGCTCATCGTCGACGAGGACGCCAGGCTCGCGCTCAACTTCGTGCAGCTCGGCCTGCACCCCGGCATGGGCGCCACCTACCTCGCCTCCCGCAAGGTCGGCGCCCAGCGCGCCGCCGATCTCCTGCTCACCGGCCGCCGCTTCACCGGCCGCGACGCCGTGGCCTGGGGCATGGCCCTGGAGGCCACCCCCGCCGAGGCCGTCCTCCCCCGCGCCCAGGCCCTCGCTGCCCAGATCGCCGAGAACGCCCCCCTCGCCATCCGCGCCCTCAAGTCCGAGCTGGGCCTCGACCGCGCCGCCCTCCTCACCGCCCTCGACCGCGAAGCCTACGAGCAAGCCGTGAGCTACGGCAGCGCCGACCTCGGCGAGGGCCTCCGAGCCCTCACCGAGAAGCGGAAGCCAGTGTTTTCAGGTACCTGATACATACGGCCGGGGACATTGTCCGCTTCCCGAGGCGACGGGCGTCAGGCCCGAAGCGGCAAAGCGCTCTGGAAACTGCGGGTGGATCGCGGAGTGGGGTCCCGACGAGCTTTGCTCGGCGGGGGGCGGGGGCGCGAGCCCCTGCCGTGTGAATGAGGGCACGCTGGCCCGGAGAGCCCCCTGTCTCCGGAGCGCAGGCAGCAGCCCTCATCGTGAGCTGGACCGCTCCGCGGAACACCTCGGAGGTGTTCGCGGAACACCTCGGAGGTGTTCGCGGAACACCTCGGAGGTGTTCCCGGAACACCTCAGACCTGTTCCCGTGACAACTCACATGGTGTCACGCGAACACCTCGGACCTGTTCCCGGAACACCTCGGACCTGTTCCGCGAACACCTCGGACCTGTTCCCGGAACACCTCGGACCTGTTCCCGTGACAACTCATATGGTGTCACGCGAACACCTCGGACCTGTTCCCGGAACACCTCGGACCTGTCGCTCGCGCTCCCGAGCCCATGGCGGCCCTGCCTTCCCGGAGGCGCCTCGCCTTGGACGCGCACGTTCCTCGCTTGCGCGATGCAGCGTGCCAGACATGTAGACGAGCGGCGGAATCTGCGCGTCGTGGAGGTACGGTTGCACCAGGGGAACTCGGACGCGCTCATGACCATGAGCGCAGGCCCGACGAGGCCTCCGATTTTCAGAGAAGCGTCTTGGCTCATCGTCGCACTCCCGGCTCGTTCGCCTCGCGGGCTCGCGGTCGCATGCTCCGCCGCGCAGTGGCGCCAACGAACAACGGTTCACGCCGCCATTCGCGAACCACCGTGAGGGCGCGTCGTGTGGAAGCGACCCTCGGATCCATCGGGATCGATCGTTTGATCGATTCCGAGCCAGGAGTGCGCTCGGCGGAGTCGGACGACAGCGTGCGTGAGGGTGGGCGCATGCAGGACGACGTCAGCCCCGATGACGCCACACCGTGGTGGATCCAGCGTCGATTCACGATCGTGGCGATGCGGTCCACGTCGTCGCGAGCGCCTCCCGTTCCGCCCGCCGTCCCACTTGCACCAGTGCACCTCGCCTGAGAACATCGCGGCAGGGGTGGGAAATGCAGGTCGCAGAGTTCACGCTCATGGAGGAGATCCATGAGACCGCAGGGGCATTGCTTTGTCGTGGCTATCGCAATGAGGACCGCGCGCCGGTCACGGTCAAGCTTCTCAAAGAAGAGGCCCTGACCCCGCGCACGGTCGCCAAGCTGCGCCACGAATACGCCATCCTGCGCGACCTCGACGTCGCCGGGGTCGTCAAGAGCTACGGCCTCGTCGAGCAGGGTCGGAGCTGCGCCCTCGTCCTCGAAGATCTCGGCGGCGAGCCCCTCCACCTCGCGATGAGGCGCCAGCGCTTCGGGCTTTCGGCGGTGCTCCAGATCGCCGCCTCCCTGGCCGACACCCTGACCTCCCTCCACGCCCGCAAGATCATCCACAAGGACATCAAGCCGCACAACGTCCTGCTCCACCCGGACACGCTGGCCACGAAGCTCATCGACTTCGGCATCTCCACCCGCCTCTCCCGCGAGGCCCAGAGCGTCCGCAGCCCCGAGGCCCTGGAGGGGACCCTCGCGTACATGTCTCCCGAGCAGACCGGCCGCATGAACCGCCTGCTCGACCACCGCACCGACCTCTACTCGTTCGGCGTGCTGCTCTACGAGATGCTCACCGGCAGCCTGCCCTTTCCCACCACCGACCCGACGGAGCTGGTGCACAGCCACCTCGCCAGGCGCCCGCCGGCCCCGCACGAGATCGTCCCCGCCCTGCCGCGGGTCGTCTCCGACATCACCCTGCGGCTCCTCGCCAAGGCCGCCGAGGACCGCTACCAGAGCGCGCGCGGCCTCCAGGCCGACCTCACCGAGTGCCTCACCCGCCTCGCCGCCACCGGCAGGATCGACCCCTTCCCCCTCGCCCAGCACGACCGCACCGGCGAGCTTCACCTCCCCCAGAAGCTCTACGGGCGCGAGGACGCGCTCCGGACCCTGGAGGCCGCCTGGGAGCGCGCCGCCCGGGGCACCGCGGCCCTCGCGCTCGTCGAGGGCCCCTCCGGGGTGGGCAAGTCTGCGCTGGTCGCGGAGCTGAGCCAGGTGGTGCTCCGCGCCGGTGGCGCCTTCGTCACGGGCAAGTTCGATCAGCTCAGCGCGAGCACGCCCTACGCTCCCCTCGCGGCTGCGTTCCGTGAGCTTATCCGCCGCGTGCTCACCGAGCCTCCGGCGGCGCTCGCGCACTGGAGAGAGGCGCTGCGCGAAGCCCTCGGGGACGACGCCCAGATCCTCGTCGACCTCGTCCCCGAACTCGCCCTGGTGATCGGCCCCCAGAAGCCCCCGCAGGCCCTCGGACCGGCCGAGGCCCAGGTCCGCTTCCACCTGCTCTTCCAGGCCTTCCTGTGCCTCTTCACCACCCGCGGCTGCCCCCTGGCCCTCTTCCTCGACGACCTCCAGTGGGCCGATCCAGCCTCCCTCAAGCTCCTGGCGCTGCTCCTCGCGCAGCACGAGGGTCGCCACCTGCTCGTGCTCGGCGCCTACCGGAGCAACGAGGTCGACGCCTCCCACCCGCTGTGCGCGAGCCTCGACGAGCTGCGCAAGGCAGGGACGACCGTCACCGAGGTCGCCCTGGAGCCGCTTGGCCTGTCCCATGTCGGTCAGCTCGTCGGCGAGGCGCTGGGCTGCGACCCCGCGCGCGTGACCTCCCTCGTGGAGATCATCCGCGACAGGACGGACGGGAACCCCTTCTTCGTCCACCAGCTCCTCGAAGCCCTGCACGAGCAGGATCTCCTGACCTTCGATCCCCGCAGCAACGCCTGGACCTGGGACGCGAAGCGCCTCCACGAGGCGGTCGTCACCGAGAACGTCGTCGCGCTGATGACCCACAAGATCCAGCGCCTGCCGCTCGCGGCCCAGTGCGTCTTGAAGCTCGCGGCCTGCGTGGGCCACGAGTTCGACCTGAAGACGCTCTCCGTCGTCCACCAGCGCTCTCCGGCCGAGACCGCCGCAGACCTGTGGGAGGCGCTCCGCGAGGGGCTCATCTTGCCCGTGGACGGCGACTACCACCTCCTCGACGTGCCGCGGGACGAGCGGCGGGACGAGCGGCGGGACGAGCGGCGGGACGAGCGGCGGGACGACAGCGCGCCGGCCCTCGAGGCCTCGTACCGCTTCCTGCACGATCGCGTCCAGCAGGCCGCCTACCGGATGGTCGAGGACGGTCACAAGCAGGAGGTCCACCTCACCATCGGCCGCCTCTTGCGCGGCGAGAGCGGCGGCTCCTCGCGCGACGAGGCGCTGT
>NZ_ASRX01000001.1 GCF_000601485.1 Chondromyces apiculatus DSM 436 | reverse complement strand
CGGATGGTCGAGGACGGTCACAAGCAGGAGGTCCACCTCACCATCGGCCGCCTCTTGCGCGGCGAGAGCGGCGGCTCCTCGCGCGACGAGGCGCTGTTCACGATCACCGAGCACCTGAACCGGGGGGCAATGCTCATCACCGATCGCGCGGAGCGCCGCGCCCTCGCGGAGATGAACCTCACCGTCGGCCGGAGGGCCAAGGCGGCCATTGCCTACCAGACCGCCGCGGACTACCTGCGCGCCGGGATCGCCCTGCTGGGCGACGCGCTCGACGCCTCCTGGGCGGACGACTACGCGCTCTGCTACGGCCTGCACGCCGAGCTGTGCGAGTGCGCCTTCCTCACGGGCGACCTCGCCGAGGCCGAGGCGCTCTTCGGCACGGCGATCGCGCGCGCCCACGCCCCGGCCGACCAGGCCCACCTCCACGACATGCGGATGGTGCTCTACACGACGGCCGGCAAGTACCGCGAGACCCTGGACGCGGGCTGGACGGCCCTCGCGCTCTTCGGCCTGGAGGCGCCCACCGGCGCTGGAGGGCGCGCCGCGCGGATGGAGGCCGAGCTCGCCAGGGCCCAGGCGACCCTGGCCGAGCGCACCCCCGAAGCGCTGCTCGACGCCCCTGGCCTCGTCGACCCCGAGCGGCGCCTGGAGATGAAGATCCTCATCGACATGAGCCTCGCCGGCTACTTCGTCGATCCGGTCCAGTTCGCGCTGGCCGTGGCGAGGGCGGTCAACATCTCGCTCGAGCACGGCCACATGGACCTGTCGGCCTACGCCTACATGCTCTACGGCCTCGTCCTCCAGGCCTCCGGCAAGCTCCGGGAGGCCCACCGCTTCGGTGAACTCGGCCTCGCGCTCTGCGCGCGGTGGAACAGCCCCCGGGTGGAGGCGAAGGTCCTCTGCTCCGCGGCGAGCACCTTGATGACGCTCTTCGAGCCGCTCCGGGCGTCGCTCCCGCGCGCCGCGCGGGGGATGAAGCTCGCGCTGGAGTCGGGCGACACCCTCTCCTTCTCGTACTGCGCTTACATGAAGCTCTTCAACAAGGCCGCCGCGGGCGAGGAGCTGCGTGCCCTTCGCGCCGGGCTCACCGAGGTGCGCGCGCGCCTCGTGAGCTTGAAGAACGCCCCTGGCATCGAGGTGGTGGAACTCGGCATGCAGTTCGCCGCGTGCCTCATGGGCGAGACCCGGGCCCGCACCTCGCTGGGCGACGCGACCTTCGACGAGGACGCCCTCGAGGCCCGCCTGGAGCAGGCAGACGCCTCGTTCAACGCCGGCTGGTACTACACCCTCAAGGTCCAGCTCGCGGTGCTCTACGGCGACCCCCGGGGCGCCCTCGCCTCCGCCGTGCGCGCCGAGCCCTTCTGCACGGCCCTTGCCGGGTGCTTCTTCCTGACCGACCTGATCTTCTACGCGAGCCTCGCCCGCGCCACGCTCGGCGCGGACGGCGCGGACGGCGCGGACGGCGCGGACGGCGCAGGCGGCGCCGACGCCGAGGCCCTCGCCCAGGGCCGCGCCCAGCTCGCCGCGTGGACCGAGAGCTGCCCCGAGAGCTTCCTGCACAAGAAGCTCCTCGTCGACGCCGCGCTCGCGCGCGCCTCCGGCGACCCGATCGCCGCGATGGGCCTCCTGGATCAGGCCATCGAGGCGGCGCGGCGCCACGGCTTTGTCCACCACCAGGCCTTCGCCAGCGAGATGCTCGCCGAGCTGCACCTCGCCGAGGGCCGGCCCCACGCGGCCTCCCTGCACCTCTCCGAAGCGCACGGCGCCTACCTCCGCTGGGGCGCCACCGCCAAGGCCGAGCACCTCGCCGAGACGTACGCCGAGATCTTCGTCCCCTGGCCGGGGATGCAGCGACCCGGGGGATCCGCAGAGGCCTCCCCTGCCCTCCCGTCGAGCACCGTCACCACCACCACCGGTGACACCAAGAGCAGCGCGCTCGACATGGTCGCCCTGCTCCGCGCCGCCCAGGCCATCGCCAGCGAGATCGTCCTGGAGAAGGTGCTCGACCGGATCATGCGCCTCGTCGTCGAGAACGCCGGCGCCCAGCGCGGCTTCCTCTTCCTGCCCCGCGAGGGCAAGCTGATGACGAGCACCTCGATGACGGTGCAGCCGGATACCGTCACCGTGGGCCCGCCTGTCCCCCTGGAGGAGACCCGGGACGTGGCCCACACCGTGGTCCACTACGTCGAGCGCACCCGAGACCCCGTGGTCCTCGCCGACGCCCACCGCGACACCCGCTTCGCCGGCGACCCTTACATCCTCGCCCGGCGCCCGCGCTCCCTCCTGTGCCTCGCCCTGACCCACCAGGGAAAGCTCACCGGCGTCCTCTACCTGGAGCACAACGACGCCGCCGACGCTTTCACCCCGGCCCGCCTGGAGATCTGCCACGTCCTTTGCTCCCAGGCCGCCATCGCCGTGGAGAACGCCCTCCTCGTCGCCCGCGTCCAGGCCTCCACGACCGCGCTGCAGCGCCTCAACGGCGAGCTGGAGGCCCAGATCGCCCTGCGCACCGAGGAGCTGCGCGAGACGAACGATCACCTCACCCGCGAGCTGGGCGAGCGCGCCCGGGCCGAGATCGAGCGCGCCAGGCTCCAGGAAGAGGTCATCCAGGTGCAGCACGAGCGCCTCTCGGAGATGTCCACGCCGCTCATCCCCATCACCGACCGGATCATGGTCATGCCCCTCATCGGCACCATGGACGCCGCGCGGGTCAACCAGGTGCTGGAGACCGCCCTCGAAGGCGCGCAGTCACGGGCCGCCTCTGTGGTGATCATCGACATCACCGGCGTGCGTCGCGTCGACTCCCACGTCGCCAGCTCCCTCATCAAGACCGCCGCCGCCCTCCGCCTCCTCGGCGCCCAGGTGGTCCTCACCGGCATGCGCCCCGAGGTCGCCCACACCATCGTGTCCCTCAACATCGACCTCAAGGGCATCGTCACCGTGGGCACCCTCCAGAGCGGCATCCTCCACGCCCTCCGCCACTCCGGCGAAGCCGGCCGCATCCGCTCCGCCCTCGCCTGATTCTCATTCACACGGCAGGGGCTCGCGCACCCGCCCCACGCCGAGCAAAGCTCGTCGGGGCCCCCCACTCCGCGATCCACCCGCGGCTTCCACAGCGCTCTGCCGCTTCGGGCCTGACGCCCGTCGCCTCTGGAAGCGGACACCGTCCCCGGCCGCATGGTTCAGGGCGTGGCCGGGGTGCTCGCCGAGCCGCAGCAGCGGAAGCCGAGGTGGTAGTTCCCGTGGCTGTTGTGGTCCTTCACCTTGGTGCCGTGCCAGTCGGGGGCGCGCCAGCGGCAGTCGTCGGGGTGGGCCTCGTAGCCGGAGAAGATGAACCAGCTCCCCTTCATCTCCGTGTAGCCCATGCCCCCGGCGCTCGACATCTCCTCGGGCCTGGTGGGGAGGTTCATGTGCTCGGCGACGTTGCCGTGCTGGTCGTAGACGCCGAGGGGGCTCACGCAGCCAGGGAACGCGCCCGCCGGGTAGGCGTTGGTGCCGCAGCGCTTCCAGCCTCCGGAGGTGCAGCCCTTGGTCTTGTTGCTCGCCGTCGCGCAGCGGGCGTGGTCCTTCTCGGCGCCGTAGGCCCAGCGGATGTCACGCTTGTCGTTGTGGCGGTGGCGGGAGAGCTTGCGCTCGCGGTTGAAGACGTACTCGTCGTCGGGGGTGTGGAGCGCGCCGGCGCAGCCGCCTTCCCACTCGTGGGCGTCGCAGAGGCGCTTGCCCACGGCGGAGCACAGCTCGGAGGCCTCGCGGGCGGTGGCCCACACCACGGGGTGCTCGCAGGGGATGCCGGGGAACTCGTAGCGGTCGATGCACGCCTTGGCGTCGGCCTCGGTCTGGCCGGCGGCAGGGTCGTAGAGGGGGACCATGAAGGGGGCGCCGCACATCGGCTTGTCGGCGTCGACGACCTGCGCGCGCTCGCGGGTCTCGCGGCACTGGCGCCGGGTCATGGCGTACTTCGCGAGGGCGGGGTTGCCCTGGCCGAGGACCTTGGACTTGCCGAAGATGGCGCGGACTGCGGCGAGCTGCGCCTCGCTGAGGCGCATGGTCGCGGCCATGCGGCCGAACATCGCCTCGCGCTGGGCGTCCAGGGTGGTCGGGTAGAGGTCCTCGTCGGGCAGGGGCGGCGGCGGAGCGGCGGCGGCGGCAGCGCTCGCGGAGGTGGATGGCGCAGTCGCAACCTGGGCGCTGCTCCCCGGCGGAGCGCTGCCGGGGGGCGCAGCGGCGGAGGCTCCGGTCGTGGGCGCGCCGAGGAGCGAGGCGTGCGCCACGCTGGAGGCCGGCTTGCCTTCGGTCGTGCCTGCATCGCCGGACGTGTCACGGCAGGCCGAGGCGGCGAGGGCGGCAGAGAGCGGCAGGAGCAGCGACGCGACGTGAAGAAAAGAGCGGGGGAAGTGCATGGGACGCGGGGCGAGCGGCGCACCATGGAGCGGGCTCCGCGCATCCGTCAAGGGCCGTTGCCACCCCCCGCTCTGGGACACGCGGCACCGGGAAGCCGGGGTGGACGGGGGGGGTGTCGGGCAGGTCATGCAGAGGAGTTGGCCCAGGTGCCGGGCACCCGCTAGCTCCGGGCAAAGCATGCTCGCGAAGTGCATTACCCCGGGGCTCGCCGCGAAGGACCGAGCATGACCGACGCCTGCATCACGCTGGAAGAGGTCCTCTCGGCCGCTGCCGTGCGCAGCGCGGCGATGGTGGCGGAGACCGCGGGCTACCTCACCCTGGCCATCGCCGACGCCACCTCGCGGCTCCCGCTGTCGATCGACGACCGGGCCGTGCTCCTCACCACCGAGGGGACGGTGACCATGGCGCGGCGCGGCTCTCCCGTGCCCGCGTCGGAGTCAGCGCGGATGCTGCGGGACGTGCTGGCGCGCCTGCTCACGGTCTCCTCGGGGACGGCCATGCCCGGGCTCGCGGTGGCAGCGCGCCCGCGCGCGGAGACGGACCGCGGCGCCGACACGGTGGTGGAGGAGATCGAGGCGGCGCTGATCCCGGTGAACCGCAGCGCTGCACGCCGTTCGCTGGCCCGTCTGGCGCGCGAGACCCTGCGCGCCAGGGAGTCCGGGCGGCTGCGGAAGGCCCCTCGTGTCACAGCCCAGGTGCCCGTGCAGCCCGCAGCGCAGGCGCCTGTCGCCTTGCAGGCCGCGCCGGTCGCTGCGCCCCTCCACCAGCCGATCGCCGCGCCCCTCCACCAGCCGATCGCCGCGCCCCTCCAGCCCGTCGCTGCGCCCCTCCAGCCCGTCGCTGCGCCCCTCCAGCCCGTCGCAGCACCCCTCCAGCCGATCGCAGCGCCTGTTGCTCCTGTTGCACCGCCTGTCGTTGCGGAACCCCACGGAGCAGCACAGACAGCCCCGGCGCTCGCCCCGCAGCCCGCGGGGGCGTCCCTGCCTGCACCCGAGGTGGTGCGGGGGAACATGGCGCCTCTTCCGGGGCCGGAAGACGACATCGCGACCTCGCTTCCTGCAGCCATCGCACTCGTAGTCCCCGCGCTGACCGTCGGTGCAGACACCCTCGCGAAGGTCGCGTCCCAGGGCTCCACGGTGCAGGACGACGTCTCCACCGCTCCCCCCACGATGGTGGCGCTCCTCCCGGTCGTGCAGGCGTCGGGGCCCGTGCTTGCGCACAGCGCCGCCGCAGAGCCTGAGCGCGAGGGCCTTCAGGGCCGTGCGTCGCTCCAGGAGAGCGCTCCGTTGCTCCACACCAGCCTGGAGGACGACGCGGCACTGCTCGACGCCCTGGAAGAGCCGCCGGCGCCCGTGATGGCGCGCGTCGCGTCATCGTCCTCGTCGCCGCACGCGCTGCAGACGCCTGTCGAGCCGAGCCCGTTCTTGCCGGCGCATGTGCCAGAAGAAGCACTGTCTCCCCTTCCTGCGCCAGCCGCTGCCTTGCCGCGGTCCGTGCAGCCTCCGGAGGCAGCACGGCAGACGCCTCCCGATCCGTCCCCTTCCCTGCCCGCTGCCTTGAAGGTTCTGGAGGTCAGTCCGGGCGCGCCGCGTGTGTCGACTCCTCTGCCGCCCTCCGTCGTGCCCGCGCTGCCGGTACTGGAGGCGGCGCCGCCGACCCCCGAGCCTACGCCGACGGCGATCGGGATGACCTGGGTGGAGCCTGTCGACACGGCTGTCGAGGAACCAGGGGCCCCCACGACGCTCGACGTGGTGACGGCCTTTGCGCCTCCTCCGGTGCCTCCGGCGCTGACACCTGCGCCTCTTCCGGCGCTGACGCCTGTGCCTCCTCTGGCGCTGACGCCTGCGCCCCTTCCCGCGGTCACTCCCCTGCCCTCTCCGGCTGCCGGGACGCAGTTCGCCGCGCCTGCACCGTTCTCGCTGCCGCTGCGCGACCACGTCGAGCCTCAGGAGCTGACGCTCCCCTTGCGCCTCAGCGCTCTCGCGCCTCCTCCGGTGGACCCGCAGCCGTGCGACGCCCTCTCCACGGCAACGCCTGCACCGCCCCCTGCGGCCGCAGCCGTCGAGCCCTCTGTCGCGCCTCCCGAGGTGACCGCAGTCGTCGAGGCGTCTGTCGCACCGCCGCCGGTGGCTGCACACGTCGACGTTCCCGCCGCGTCAGGTGCGGTGGCTGTCGCCGCGGAGCCCTCTGCTGCACCCCCTCCGGTGGCCGTGGCCGTGGAACCTTCCGCTCCACCGCCCTCGGTGGCCGCTCACGCCGAGAACACTGTCGTTCCCCCTGGGGTGGCTGCTCGCGTCGAGCCCTCCGTCGTGCCTCCCGCGGTGATCGCTCCCGTCGAGCCCTCCGTCGCGCCTCCCGCGACAGAAGAAGCTTCTCCCGGCAACCCCGGGGTTTCCGGCCCGGAACTCGCCGCCGCAGCTCCGGTCTGGACCGCGACCCCCTCTCCTGCTCCTGCTGCAGTACTCGCACCTGCCGAGGCCTCCCCCGCAGGTCAGGACCTCGCTGCGGGCGGTGACCTCACGCCATCCGCGGAGACAGCACCGCCGGAGCCGATCCTCACGCCGACGGCCGCCCTTCTCCAGGTCGCCATGCGGGCGGCCGCTCGGACGACGGAGGAGGTCGGAGAGAGGACCCGGGCCGACGATCTGCTGGAGAAGTTCGCGCGGCCCGAGGAGGACCCCGGCCGACGCGTCGCAGCGCGGACCCTCAAGGCGCTCGCAGGGCTCGACATGACGGTCACGCCGCCCCCGGTGGGAGGGTTCCAGCTCGTGGATCCGGCGCGGCGGACGTCTTCGCTCCCGGCCGAGACGTCGGCGGCGATGACGCCGACGCCGGTGCCGGTCAGGGTCGCGCCGGTCAGGGTCGCGCCGGTCGTGGTGTCCCCGGGGGGTGGGCGCAAGAGGCCCCTGTGGATGGCGCTCCTGGCGCTCCTCCTCGTCGGCGCGGCGGGGGTGGCCTACACCCTGCGCCCGGGGTTCCTCTCGGCGTCCGTGGATCCCGCGACGGCAGCGACGCCGTGAGGGATCTCGCGGCTGGCGATTGACGCTCGCCCCTCGGACCGTGGACACTCCCTGCCATGAAGACGCAGGACCTGGCGATCTTGAAGTCTCTGGTGAGCGTTGCGTGGGCGGACGGGGAGTACCACGACAGCGAGCGCGAGATGGTGGAGGCGCTCATCTCCGCGTTCGAGGCGAACGAGACGGAGGCGCAGTTCATCCGCGAGTACGCCTCCGAGCAGAAGACGCTCGACGACATTCCCCTCGACGATCTCTCGGAGGCTGATCGCCGGTTGCTGCTCCAGCACGCGGTGTACCTGACCTTCGTGGACAAGGAGCAGCACGAGGCCGAGAAGAAGTTCCTCGAGGCGCTGTCGACGCACCTCGGCCTCGCCGAGGACGAGGCGCGCCAGATCCGCGAGGCCGCCGAGCAGCGCGCCCAGGCGCACATGACCATGCTCTAGTCTCCACGAAGGGTCTCGCGACCCCTCGCCCCGCCGCGCAAAGCGCGTTCGTTACACGGGCGCGCCGAGGTCGCGCAGGAAGGCGCGGACCACGGAGCGGGCGCAGTGCGCGCGGTAGTCGCGGGTGGAGCGGATGTCGTCGATGGGGGAGACGTCGGCGTCGACGGCAGCGTCGATGTCGGCGGCGGTGAGGTCGCGGAGGGGGCGCGAGGTGGCGAGGGTGCGCACCCTGGAGAGGAGCGCGGTCACGGGGGCGACGGACGCCATGCCGAGGCCCAGGCGGGTGAGGCGGTCGCCTTCGCGGACGGCCACGCCGGCGAGGGCCACCTTGGAGATGGACTGGGCGCGGCGGGTGCCGACCTTGCGCCAGATCCAGGGGGAGCCGGCGGGGGGGAGGTCGATCTCGACGGCGACGATGACCTCGTCGGCGGCGCGGGTGGAGCGCTTGTAGGCGGTCTGGAGGGAGGCGAAGGGGATGCGGCGCTCGCCGCGGACGCTGTGGACCACGAGGGTGGCGTCGTAGGCGGCGAGGGCGGTCACGCCGTCGGCAGCAGGTGAGGCGGTGGCGAGGTTGCCACCGAGGGTGCCGCGGGCCTGGATCTGGATGGCGCCGATGTCGCGGCCCATGCGTTCGAGCATGGGCGCGCGGGCGAGGACGGCAGGGTCGCGGCGCATGTCGAGGTAGGTGGCGGCGGCGCCGATGCGGAGGCGGTCGCCGTCGAGGGTGATGCCGCGCAGCGCAGGGAGGCGGGAGACGTCGAGGACGAGCGGAAGCGCGGCCTCCTTCGCGAACGCGGGGCGCGTCTCCTGCTCGACGAGCCAGTCGGTGCCGCCGGCGAGGAGCACGGTGGGCTCGCTCCGGGAGACGCGCTCGGCGAGGACGGCGCAGACGTCGGGGAGGTCCGCGGGGCGGCGCATCTCGAAGAGGCGCAGGTCGGAGACGCTCACGGGGCCTCCTGCCGGTCGTGGCTGACATCACGCGCGCCACGCGCGTCGCCGACGTCGCGCGGGTCGCCGACGTCGCGCGCGTCGGCACGCCGGAGCACGGCCGCGGCGCGCACGCTCTCGATGATGCGCTGGTAGCCGGTGCAGCGGCAGAGGTTGCCGGCGAGGGCCTCGCGGATGGCGTCGTCGTCGGGGTCGGGGTTGCGGCGGAGGAGGTGCTCCGCGGAGATGAGCACGCCAGGGGTGCAGATGCCGCACTGGGCGCCGCCGTGATCGATGAAGCAGCGCTGGAGGGGGCTCAGGTGGCCCGCGGCGCCGAGGCCCTCCACGGTGGTGATCTCGCGGCCCTGACACTGACCCACGGGGACCAGGCAGGCGTTGACGGGCTCGCCGTCGAGCAGGACGGTGCAGGCGCCGCACTCGCCCTCGGCGCAACCTTCCTTGGTGCCGGTCAGGCCGAGGACGAGGCGAAGCGCGTCGAGGAGCCGCTGGAGGGGCGGAGCGTCGAGCTCCCGCGCGGCGCCGTTCACCTTGAACGAGATCTTCATGCGGTCCTCGCGAGCGTATGCAGGCGCTCCGGTGTCATGGGCAAGCTGTCGGCGATGAGCCCCGTGGCGTGCTCGATGGCCGCGGCGAGCGCCGGGGCGCCGCCGTCCATGGGCAGCTCGCCGATGCCCTTGGCGCCTCCGCCAGGGCCGTACGGCCAGGGCTCCTCGATGAGGGTGGTGTGGAAGGGCGGGGCGTCGAGGGAGGTGGGGATGATGTAGTTCGTCATGCGGGGGTTCTTGATGAGGCCCTCCTTCCAGACGACCTCCTCGCAGAGGGCCCACCCGATCGCCTGCAACGTGCCGCCCTCGATCTGGCCCTTGCACATCACGGGGTGGATGGCCTTGCCCACGTCGGTGGCGGACCAGAAGTTCTTCACGGTGACCTCGAAGGTGTCGAGGTCGACCTCGACCTCGGCGATGTCGCAGGCCCAGGCGAAGCAAGGGTAGGCGTCGCCCTTGTAGGTGGTGTCGTCCCACTGGATGAAGGAGGGAGGCTCGTACACCTTGAGGCAGCTCACCTCGCGCTCGCGGGAGAGGAGCCGGTCACCGGCCTCCGTGAAGGAGCCGCCGCCCGCGGCTTGCTCGGCGAGGACGCGCTCGGCGATCTCGCGGGAGGCGCCCTCCACGATGGCGCCGACGACCATGACCGTGCGGGAGGCGACCGTGGGGCCGGAGTCGGGGACGACGGTGGTGCTGGGGACGGCGAAGTCGACGTGGGTGACGGGGATGCCCGCGGCGTCGGCGGCGATCTGGCGGAAGACGGTCTCGGTGCCCTGGCCGATGTCGGTGGAGGCGGTGCGGATCTGGAGGCGGCCGCCGGGGAGGAGGTCGATGGCGACCTTGCCCTTGAGCATGCGCTCGCCGGAGCCGGTGAAGCCCGCGCCGTGCATGAAGACGGAGGCGCCGATGCCGCGGGCGACGCGGCCGTTCACCGCGGGGCCAGCGGCGCGCTTCTCGTGGTACCCGCTCTCGGCGAGCGCGGCTTCGAGGCAGGCGTGTCCGCCCACGGAGAGGCCGAGGGTCTGTCCGGTGGCGGTGGTGTCGCCGGAGCGGAGGAGGTTCTGGGCGCGGAGGGCGACCGGATCCTTGCCGATCGCACGGGCGATGCGGTCCATGTGCCGCTCGATGGCCCAGATGGTCTGGGGCGCGCCGAAGCCGCGGAAGGCGCCGTTCGGCGGGGTGTTGGTGGCGACGGCGACGGACTCGATGAAGGCGTCCTGCCAGCGGTAGGCGCCCGCGGCATGCAGGGTGCCCCGGGAGAGGACGACGGGGGTCAAGGTCATGTAGGCGCCGCCATCCATGAGGATGCGGGCCTTCAGCGCGCGCAGGGTGCCGTCGCGGTCGCAGCCGGTGGTGATCTCGACGATGGCGGGGTGGCGCTTGGTGGTGGCCTCGATGTCCTCGGTGCGGTCGTAGATCATCCGCACGGGGCGGCGGCTCTTCCGGGCGAGGAGGGCGGCGTGCAGGGCGATGATGGAGGGGTACTCCTCCTTGCCGCCGAAGCCGCCGCCGGTGACGGCCTGGGTCACGTGGACGCGCTCGGAGGACAGGTCGAGGGCGCGCTTGAGGACCTTGTGCACGTAGTAGGGACACTGGAGCGAGCCGGTGACGTGCACGCCGGCGTCGTCCCAGAAGGCCACGAAGCCCTGGGGCTCGATGTAGAGCTGCTCCTGGTGGTGGGTCTCGTAGCGTCCGGAGACCACCACGTCGCAGGCCGCGAGCGCGGCGTCGATGCCGGCCTCGCTCGCGGCGCGGCCCTCGGCGTCGCCGCGGCCCTTGGTGATCAGGTAGCGCTTGAAGACGTTGTCCTCTCCCCAGATGACGTCCTTGCCGGCGAGGGCGGTGTCGATGTCGAGGATGGCCGGGAGCGGCTCGATGTCGAGGGTGATGGCTCGGGCGGCGCGGTCGAGCTTGAGGCGGTCGGGACATGCGATGAGCGCGACAGGCTCGTAGGCGTGGAGGATCTTGCCTTCGGCGAGGACGGGCTGCTCCTCGCTGATCATCAGGATGGCGTTCACCGGGATGTCCCGGGCCTCGACGACGGTGACGTCGCTCCAGTCGAAGCTCGGGTCGAGACGAATACCGCGCAGGACACCGCGGGGGACGGTGCTGCGGAGGGTGCGTCCGAAGATCTCCCCGGGCATGCCGGGGAGATCGTCAATGTAACGCGCAGATCCGGTGACCTTGGCCGTGCCGTCGGTCCGGGGAACGCTGACACCCACAGAGTGGGTCGAGGGGGGGCTCGTCGCCATGGGCTGGTCCCTGCGACCTTATCCTGCGGGGGACAGGGGCGTCGACTGGTTACGCCGTGAAAGGGAGGGCGGATTGCGCGCATTCGATAGCGGGCGCACGGCGCTGCCGGCTCCGCGTGCAGATTGCGTGGGACGTCTGTCGCAATGCGCTACGCGCAGGGGGATTCAATGGCGAGCCCGACCGCCGTACGGCGTCACCTCCGCGCCTCCTCAGGCGATCGACCCGCACACGACCCGCACACGACCCGCACACGACCCGCACACGACCCGCGCGCGATACGAAGACACGACCTGCGGGGGAGCCGCAGGCGACCCCATCGAACGAACGTCCCTGCGCCGCGTAACGGGTGACGCTGTTGTCTTACGGTGAGCAGAAGGAGATTACCGACAAACAGGTCGTAGTTTTCTCGGCTGGCAGGCCTTTCGGTTTCGGCTACCCTCGGATCTGTCTGGTGCCTCGCCAGCGGTGGCCTGCTGCATCTCAGGCGGTTGAAGGCAGGTCCCCCCCTCCGGAGGTATTCCCCATGGGGTCCATCGATTACAGTCGGTTTTCCCGGGTGCTGCAGCGCTGCGACGAAGTGGCCTCGGAGCCGGGCATGAAGATGGTCGTGGTCCGGGTTTACGAGACGTCGCTCCGCGAGGCTGCCGAGGCTTTCCTGAACGCGCACGAGGCGGTCCGGGTCAGCGAGGCGGCGTTCAGGAAAGAGCAACGCGAGGCGATGGAGGCGCTGGTCACCCTCGATCGTCCCTACCGCGAGGTGCGGGGGCGGGTGCTGGCCTTCGCGCCGGAGGCGGTGCTGCCCGACGCGCTGCGGTCGCAGCAGACCGACCTGGATCGGCTCGACGCCATCGAGGGGATGATCGATACGCTCGACGATCACGCCGGGGAGACCTGGGCCGACGAGCTGGCGCAGGGCGCGTTCGGGCAGCTCGCCGCGCGGACCGTGAAGGAGGTCAACGAGGCGCTCCATGCCGACAGGACGCTCGGGATGGCGCGGGAGGCGCGCGCGTCGGCGTACGGTCCTGCCTTCGAGCGCTACCTGCGCTTCAAGCGCGCGGTGCGCGACGCGCTGGGCCCGAAGTCGCGGCAGTTCCAGCGCATCCACCTGCGCGCCCCGAACCACGCCGACACCGGCCCGGTGACGCGGCCCGACGTGCGGGTGGAGCCCTTGGCCGTGAGGCCCAGCGTGCCGCCCAGCATCCCGATCGAGGCGATTCCTCCCACGGAGCGCGTGGGCCGCCAGGCGCCCGCGGGACACGCCGCGGCACCGTTGAACCAGCCCTGAGACACGGCCCGACGCGGGGAACGCGGGGCGCGCAGCAGCGTTGCCGGTCAGCGCTTCTTCAGCCGAGGAAACGAGGCTGGGTGCCGGTGAGCCGGAAGAGGTCGATGGGCTTGTCGAGGTCGGTGAGGATCGCGGGGTCGTCGACGTCGTGGTCGACGATGCCGGCGCCGAGGGAGCGCAGGTGGTCGCGCAGCGGCGGCGGATCCGGTTCGGCATAGCGCGCGAGGGCCGCGGCGCGGACCACCACCGGGTGACCCCCACGGCTGTCGTGGCGCGGGCGCACGGCGAGGGGCGGTGGGTCTCCCTGAGCGATGCGCGCGAGGAGCTGCGCCACCGTGGTCCCCCGCGCAGGAGGGGTGTCGACGGGGGAGATGATGGCGATGTCGGTGGGGGCGAGGCGGCTCGCGGCCACCGCGAGGGAGCCGGCCGGGCCGAGATCGTCGGCGGCGTGGGAGACCAGGAGGTCGATGCCCGGTCGCACGTAGCGGATCAAGGCGGTGACCACGGGCTGACGGGCGACGATGAGGACGCGCGCGCTCTCGGCGTCGAGGCGCGCCTCGGCGTGCGCGATGGCCAGGGGACGCTCGGGGGCGCCCTTCGTCGCGCCGGGCCAGGCGAGGAGCGCCTTCGGGCCGCCAAGCCGCGTGCCGCGCCCTGCGGCGAGGAGGATGGCGACGGGGGCGCTCACGCGTCCACCTCGTCGCTGGCGCTGGAGCAATCGGCGCTGGAACGGTCGACCAGGGCCTCGTTCACGGCGGACCAGCGGGGGCGCTGACGACCCGAGCGCCACGCGATCAGCTCGGCGGCGATGGACACGGCGATCTCGGCGGGGGTGCGGGCGCCGATGTCGATGCCGATGGGGATGCGCACCCGGGCGAGGTCCGGCTCGGGGACGCCCTTGGCCTCCAGGCGCGCGCGGGTGCGGGCAGCCTTGGCCCGGCTCCCCACCGCGCCGACGAAGCCGAAGCCGCGCGTGATGGCCCACTCGACGGCCGTCTGATCGAGCTGGTGATCATGGGTCATCACCACGGCCGCAGCCTCGGGGAAGGCACCGCTGAAGAGGGCGGTGACCTCGGGGTCGTCGTGGTCGGCGTGCACGAGGCGCACCGACTGGGCAGGGCGGGGCTCCTCGATGCGCTGCCCGGCCGGGAGCGGGGCCCCAGGAGACGGCAGGGCCACGGGGACGAGGCGCGAGAGATCCGCGGCGGCTTCGCGGGCGTCGCAGAGGGTGACGCGGAAGCCGAGCGCGGCGAGCAAGGGCGCCGTGACGGTGCCGACGTGGCCCGCGCCGACGACGAGGACGTGGACGGCGGGGTGCATGGGCTCGATGAGGATGTCGACGGAACCGCCGCAGCACATGCCGAGCGACGGGCCGAGCCGGAAGGTGTCGAGCCTGGGGGTGCTCGTGGGATCGTCGAGCGCGCTGGCCATGGCCGTCAGCACGGCTTTCTCGACGGCGCCTCCGCCGACGGTGCCCACCGCGGTGAGGTCCTCCACGAGGCAGAGCTTCTGTCCTGGTGTGGAGGGCGCAGACCCGTGGCGCGCCACGACCGATGCGACT
This sequence comes from Chondromyces apiculatus DSM 436, assembly GCF_000601485.1. Classification (GTDB taxonomy): domain Bacteria; phylum Myxococcota_A; class Polyangia; order Polyangiales; family Polyangiaceae; genus Chondromyces; species Chondromyces apiculatus. The sequence continues at coordinate 88,636 of NZ_ASRX01000001.1, read as the reverse complement.
ACGACCCGGCGGCCCCGCTCGAGAGCGTCCAGCGCCACGCGCAGGACCTCGTGCGGCAGGGCCGTGCGCGGGATGAGCTGGCTCAGGTCGGGCATGGATGAAACTCTAGCGACCCCTCGCCGGGACGAAAGGATCAGATGACTGCACCCGCCACTCTACCCGCGCTCGCCAGGAACCTCGCGGACCCTGGCTTCACGCCAGGGAAGCGTCACTTCCAGGAGCTGCTCGATCTCGTGGTCGGAGGTGACGAGGAGACCGGTGCGCTCGCCGAGAAGGCCCTGCGGCGGGCAGGGGCTGCGGCGCTGCCGGCAGCGCTTGGCCGCGCGTCCGAGGCGGTGCTCCCCGCGAGGGCGCTGCTGATCCGGTTGATCGGGCGGATCGCCAGCGGGGCCATCGAGGCGCCCGCAGCCGGAGGGCAACCCTGGGGCGCCGGCCAGTCCGCGGGGGGAGCGTCAGGCGAGGCGGCGCGCGAGGTGTCCCCCGGGGAGGGAGGGCAGCCTGCGGTGGGTGAGGTCGCCGAGGTCGCCGAGGTCGCGGCAGCGCGGACCTTCTTGCTGGCGAGGCTGCGGGACGACGATGCCCGCACGCGGCGGCTCGCGGCAGTGGCCCTCGGCAAGATGGGCGCGGGGCCAGAGCCCGCTGCCGTCGAGCAGGCGATGCTCGCGGCGGCGCGTGAGGAGCAGGCGCCGGAGGTGCGGCGGGCCATGGTGGCGGCGCTCGGGCGCGTGGGGGGACGCGAGGCGATGACGCTGCTCGAAGGGCTGTCGCTCGATCCGGTGATCGGCGAGGCCCGCAAGCGCGCCGAGCTGATGGTCAAGCGCACGCTCTCCCGCGAGCGGGCCTCCACCATCCTGGGCGACGCCACGCCGGAGCGGCCGTTCCGGGTCGCCCTGCGCTGTCGCCCGGGGCTCGAACGGCTCCTCCTGGAGGAGGTCGGCGCGCTCTCGGGGGGCAAGGCGAAGATCGCGCACGATCCTCCCGGCGGGGTGCGGGTGGAGTTCGCGCTCGCGCAGCCGCTGAACACGCTGTTCCAGGCGCGCACCATGCTCTCGCTGGCGATCCCGCTCCCGGCGCGCGCGCTGCGGGCTGGCGAGGACGTGGCCGACGTGGTGGCCGAGCGGCTCCTGTCACGCGAGGCAGGCACCGCGCTGCGCGGGCTGACCTCGGGGCCCGTGCGCTACCGGATCGCGTGGACCGGGGGCGGGAAGCGGCGCGCGCAGACGTGGAAGGTCGCGCAGGCGGTGCAGGCGAGGGCCCCCGATCTGGTGAACGATCCGCGCGACAGCGCCTGGGAGGTGCTGGTGCACGAGGCAGGGGACCGGGTGCGGGTGGAGCTGTCTCCGAACCTGCCCGATCCGCGCTTCACGTACCGGCGCGGCGACGTCCCCGCCGCGTCACACCCGACGGTCGCTGCGGCGCTCGCGCGGATCGCCGGGGCGCGGCCCGACGACGTGGTGTGGGATCCTTTCGTGGGCTCGGGGCTGGAGCTGTGCGAGCGGGCGAAGCTCGGGCCCTACCGGCGGCTTTACGGATCGGACCTCGATCCGGCAGCGCTCGCGGTCGCGCGCGAGAACCTGAACGCGGCCGGAGCCGGGGACGCGGAACTCTTCGAGCGGGACGCGCTGTCGAGCGTGGTGCCGTGGGGACGCAGCACTGGCAGCACTGGCGGCGCGGGCAGCGGTGGCGGCGCGGGCAGCGGTGGCGGCGCGGGTGGAGGGAAAGGGCGTCGGGCCGAGCCGCCGACGCTGATCCTCAGCAACCCGCCGCTGGGACGCCGCCTGCATCGGCGGACCGACCTCGGGGAGATGCTGGAGCGCTTCGTTTACAATGCGGCGCGGCTTCTGGCACCGGAGGGCAAGCTGGTGTGGATCTCGCCGCTGCCCACGCGTACCGCGACCGCGGCGGAGCGCTCGGGCCTGAAGGCCGAGCTGCTCACGTCCATCGACATGGGCGGCTTCGAGGCGCAGATCCAGGTCTTCGTGCGGGATACGGAGGGCGGCAGGGTGCGCCGGGAGAACGCGGAGGGCCGCTCAGACAGCGCCGGAGTTCATGGCGAGCACCGCCACCGCCGCGCCCACCACGATGGCCACGAGCATCAGAATGAGCACGCTGCGCCAGGGCGACTTCGAGGGCGGCTCGGGAGCGGGGAGCAACCCTCCGGGGGCCGCGAACGGAGACATCCCCGCCGGTCCTGAAGGAGCCCCCGCGAAAGGGGCCATGCCGGTCTCTCCGGGGCGCTGGTTGGCGCCGAAGGAGCCGATCATCGAGGGGCCGAGAAGGCCTCCCGGCTGCTGCCCGGCGCCTGGAAAGCCGCCGGGTTGCGCCATGCCTGCGGGCCCACCATAGCCGCCGGGTGTCTGCGCGGGGCCGGAGCCGCCGTAGCCGCCCGGCATCTGTCCCGGACCGGGCCCCCCGTAGCCACCAGGCTGCTGGGCTCCCGGGGGCGCGCCGTAGCCGCCCGGAGACAGACCCCCGGCCCCGGGACCACCGTAACCGCCGGGCGGCTGGGCGCCCGCGGGACCGCCATACCCCCCTGCATGGGGTGCAGCGTCCGGCCCACCGTAGCCGCCACCCCCAGGGTACGCCGCTGCGGGCCCACCAGCCCCACCAGCCCCGCCAGGACCACCGAACAGCGGCGCGCCACCGGACATCGCTCCACCGTGACCGCCGCCGTGACCGCCGCCAGGGACACCGCCATAGGGCGACGGGCGCGCTTCACCAGGGAATCCGCCCGGCGCTCCAGCTTGAGGGGAGAATGCAGCCGTTGCAGCGAAGGCGCCGTGGCTCCCGGCGACCTGGGAAGCAGCGGGACCAGGCCCGCGCTGCAGCCCGGCCGCGAGCGAGGCCTCCGGCCCCTCGCGCATGACCGTGCGCACGTCGTCGTCGTCGTCGTCGTCGTACGACGCCGGCAAGCCCTGGGCCGGAGCGAGCCCGCCGCCCCGGCTTGCCCAGGGCGCATCGGGGACGCCAGGAGAGGCTGACGTGTCGAGCGCCACGGTGCTCCCCAGGTGCGCGCTCGCCGAGGCCGGCGGCGGCAACCTGGGCCCCCGGGGCGCGGAAGGTGGCGCAGCCTTCGGGACAGGCCCACCTGCGCCCCTGCGCCCGGCACTGTCGGGGCCTCGGGGCACCGGGTACTCGCGCATCACGGTCGCGGCGCTGTCGTCGTCTTCGTCGTCGTGGAGGGCCTGCGGCACGCGCTCCAGGGGTTTCGGCGCGGCTGCCATGGGGCGGGCGCCAGGAGGTGGCCCGAAGCCCACCGCCGGAGCGCCTGCGGCGGGACGCTGGGCAGGAAACCCTGCGGCAGGACGCTGCACCGCAGGCCCGGCGCGCGGTGGCTCCGGCGTGAGGTCACCCGCCCTCATGACGGTGCGGACGTCGTCGTCGTCGTCGTCGCTCGTGGAGTCCTCGTCCTCCAGGGCCCGGAGGCCCCGCACGCCCATGTCGGGGTGCCACTCCTCCAGCGCCTTGCGCAGCGCCGCAGCGTTCCGGATGCGGGCTGCCGGCTCGCGCTGGAACGCGCTGTCGATGATGTGCTGGAGGTCGTCGTCACCCACGTCGAACACCGCGAGCGGCGCAGGCGACGCGGCCGAGAGGCGCTGCCGCGTCTCCACGTCGTTCACGCCTCCGAAGGCGGAGGTGGCGGTCAGCATCTCGTAGAGCGTCGCCGCGATGGCCCACACGTCATCGGTCGGCGACAGGTCGCCCCCCGCCGCGCGCTCGGGCGACTGGTAGGCGAGCCGGCTCGGAATGCGCCGCACGTCGACGAGCACGCCCTTCGAGCTGCGGTCGACGGCGGTGGTGACCACGCAGGCTGGCGAGATGCTGCCGTGCGCGACGCCCAGGGCGTGAAGCGCCTCGATCCGCTTCGCGAGACGAATGGCCCATCCGACTGCGTCGAGCTCGTTCAGCGGTCCATCGCGCGAGATTCGATCGGCGAGCGTTTCCACGGAGGGCCCGAGCCTAGTACCCCTCAAGAGAAGTTTGTACCAGGATCCGCGCCTCGCCCCGACGTCTGCCCCCGCAGTGTTTCCTCGGCGAGGATCCTGATAGAAGGCTGATGATGGGACGCTCTGCCCTCGCGCCGAACCCTGCTGCCCTGGCCGCTGCCCCCGCCTTGCTCCAGGGCCTCGTCACGTCCACCACCACGGCACGAAGCCCCCGCGCGGCGCTCTCCCGAAGGCTACCCGGGAGCCTCCGCCAGCTTCGGGGCCGCGGCATTCACTGCGCCTTGCTTGCCGCTGCGACCGTCTTTCTGCTCGGTTGTCAGCACACGCTGGACATGCCGAAGCTCCAGGGCGAGCAGCGCGCCGCGACCACGGTTCGTTACCTTGGCGTACGGGGGGAGACACGGCTCTATCCGGACTACAGCGCGCTGAACGCCAGCATCCTCGCGCCTCCCGCAGGCGCGCCGCAGGGGACTTCGACCAGGCCGGTAGCACCGCAAGGAGCACCGCGATGATGCGGGCGATGGATGGAGTGACCCTGGCGGCGCGGCACCTCGCGCTGACGCTCGCCGGAGTGTCGCTCGCCGGGACGTCGCTGGGGTGCGCGGGAAGTCCTGCGCTCGCAGCCCAGCTCGTGGCCGCAGCGCAGCCTGGCCACCTCCCCCTCGTCGTCTCCTGCTGGGAGAAGCAGGTCGAGGCCTCCGGGTTCCAGGGAGAGTACGTGACCACCGTGGACTTCACCGTGGAGGGAGAGATGTCGCGCCTGCGCGACGCCCGCGTCACCGCCGTCACCCCCGACGACGCGCGGGGACAGGCGCTCGCCACCTGCGTCGCGCAGGCCCTGAACGGCACGACCCTGCCACGCACGGCGGACGGGGAAGGCCCAGGCTTCGCCCCCGGCACGGCCATGGCGGTCAAGGGCTACGCGATCGCGTTCGTCGCTCCGTCTCCCGACGAGCGCGGGCGCGCGGAAGCGCAGCAGGCCCACGTGCTGCTCGGGCCGCGCGCGAACCGGTGCGAGGGCCTCTACCGGTACGCCCCGCCGCGCGACGTCACCGCGCTCTCGACCGAGCTCGAAGAGCAGGAGAAACGCGCGCAGGCCTCGGCCGAGGGCTCACCCGACCAGCACGCGCGCGCCCTGCAGAAGGTCTACGACATCCAGCTCGAACTGCGCGAGCGCCTCCGCCTCGACGCCGCAGCCCCCGAGGTGCCTGCCGCCAACCGTCAGCGCCTGGAGGAAGCGCTCGCGCTGGTGGACCAGGATGCCCGCCGCACCGGCGCGCTGATCCGCTGCGAGGCCCCGCCGCTCCCGCGGTGAACCCTCACTCCTTGGGCGGGATCGGGGCCTCGGGCTCGGTCGGCACGATGCGCACCCGGCGCACCCTCCGCCCCGCGACGTCGATGGCGACGAGCGTGTGCCCCTCGCACTCCACCCGCTCCCCTGCCTCGGGCGGGTGCTCCAGGCGCGCGATCATGTAGCCGCCCACGGTCTCCACGCTCTTCACCTCGGGCAGCAGCGTGATGTGCGCGTCCCGCTCCAGGTCGGCGAGCAGCACGCGCCCGTCCACGTCCACGATGCCACCCCCGCGGCGGTGGATGGGCGGGACCTCCTCGTCGTTCTCGTCGCGGATCTCGCCCACGATCTCCTCGAGCAGGTCCTCCATGGTGACCAGCCCGATGAACTCGCCGGTCGCCGAGGTGATGATCGCCACGGGCACCTGGCGCGCCTGCATCTCCAGCCGCAGGCGCTCCACGGTGATGTTGTCGCGCGCGAAGATGGGCTTGCGCAGGAGCTCGGCCACCCTCGACGCGCGCCTCCGCCCGCTCAGCACGTCGAACAGGTCGCGCAGGTGCAGGTAGCCGAGCACGGTCTTGCCGGTCTCGTCGAGCACCGGGTAGCGCGAGTACCCCGCGTCGCCCGCGTGGCGCACCGCCTCGTCGATGGTCATGTTGCCGCGCAGGGTCGCCGCGTCCGTGCGCAGCGACATCACGTTGCGCGCCGTCCGCCGCCGCAGGTCGAAGATCCGCACCAGCATGCTGCGCAGCGCCGGATCCAGGCCCGCCGGGCTCCGCGTCAGCAGGAGCCGCAGCTCCTCCGAGGTGTGCGCGATCTCCTCTTCACCCGCCGGCTGCAGGCCGAAGAGCCGCACGAAGGCGTTGGCGAGGGAGTTCAGGACCCAGATCACCGGCCAGGCCATCAGGAAAAACCCGTGCAGCGGGTACGCGGCGAGGAGCGTCACCTGCTCGGTGCGCTGGATCGCGAGCGACTTGGGCGCGAGCTCACCGATAACGGTGTGGAGCGCGGTGATCACGATGAACGAGATCGCCACTGCGATGCCGTGCGCGCCGACCCCGGCCCACTTGCCGAAAGGTTCGAGCAGGGGCTCGATGAGGTGGGCGATCGCCGGCTCGCCGAGCCAGCCGAGGCCCAGCGACGCGAGGGTGATGCCGAGCTGGTTTGCGGAGAGGTAGGAGTCGAGGTGCTGCGACATCCTGAGCGCGAGCTTCGCCTGCGCGTTCCCCTCGCGCACGAGCTGCTCCAGCCGCGTCGGGCGCATCTTCACGATGGCGAACTCCGACGCGACGAAGAACGCGTTGAGAAGCACCAGGAGCGCGGTTGCCAGGAGATAGACGATGGTCATGCCGGAGAGGTTCTCCCCCTCCCGTCGCGCAACCGGTCAGCCGGCGCTGCGGGAGGAGGTCGAAGGCGTGTCAGATCCTGGCGAGCTCCAGGATCCGGCGGCGAGGATCGGAGCCGCCCTCGCCGAGCTGCTCGAGCATCGCGTCCGCGGGCGACATGCCCCGGGAGACGAGGCCACCGAGGCGCTCAAGATGCACCCGCTCGTCCTTGCCGTTCTTGTTCACGCGCCCCCGCCGCGCGAGCCCTCCTGCGGAGATCTCCAGGAGCCGCTCGGCGTACGTCGCCAGCTTCTTCCCCCTGAAGGTCGCCTGGAGCGCCTCCTCGGCGATCGCCGGGCGGAGCGCCATCAGCTCGTCGTACGTGTAGCTCTCCGAGAGCGCCTCGGCCTCGTCGAGCGCCTGGGCGTCGTAGAGGATCCCGGTCCACAGCGCCGGCAGCGCGCAGATCAGGTTGGCCGGGAGCGAGTCCGCGCCACGCACCTCGATGGTCCGCTTCAGCCGCACCTCCGGGAACATGGTGTTCAGGTGCGTCTCCCAGTCGCTCCGCGTGGCCCGGTAGCCGTGGGCGCCGTGCTCCATGAACTCGCGGAACGTCTGGCTGGTGTTGTCGAGGACCTTCCCGTCGCGCTTGATCAGGAACATCGGCGCATCGAGAGCCCACTCGACGTAGTCGAAGAAGCTCTGCCCATCCTCCATCACCCGCTGGATCAGCCCTTGCCGCGACGGGTCCACGTCGAGCCACACCCTGGCGCGGTAGCTCCGCCCCCCGAAGGGCTTGCCCTCGTAGAACGGAGAGTTCGCGAACATCGCCGTCACGAGCGGCGACAGGCGCAGCGTGACGCGCATCGCCCGCATCGCCTTCTCCTCGCTCGCATAGTCGAAGTTCGCCTGCACGGTACACGTCCGGCGCATCATGTCGTGCCCGTACTGGCCCCGTGTGGGCAGGTAGCGCTGCATGATCGGGTAGCGCCCCTTCGGCACCCAGGTGAGGTCCTCCTGCCGCGCGAACGGGTGGAACCCGATCCCGAGCCAGACCAGGTGGAGCTCCGCCGAGATGTCGCGCAGCTCGGCCAGGTGGCCGCTCATCTCCAGACAGATCTGGTGGATGTTCTCCAGGGGCGCGCCGGAGAGTTCGAGCTGCCCTCCCGGCTCCAGGGTCACCGAGGCCCCGCGCCGCAGCAGCGCGATCAGCGGCCCGCCTGGCTTCTCCGGCTCTGGTGTCCACCCGTGCCGCTCGACGAGCGCCCCGAGCACCGTCAGCACGCTCCGCTCGCCCTCGTACGGCAGCGCCGCGCCCGTCGACGCATCCACGCCGAACTTCTCGGCTTCAGCTCCGATCCGGTGCAGCTCTTCGGGCTTCATCGCCTCGAAGAACGGCGCGAGGAGATCGTCCCGAGAACTCAGGAACTGCTGTTCTTTCACATCGCCCGCCAGGCTACCTTCGGCCATCTTCAACCTTGCTCTGGTGCATCTTTGTGCGGCTGGTAGCCCCCCCCCGGGCAACAGGCCCGCTCAGACCGTCCGACGCCAGGCGGGCACGCGCCTGGCTTCCCGGAGGACCTTCGAGAGAGATGCGAGGTGTTCCACTGTGGTCCCCGCGCCTCCGCCGACGATCCGGGCACCGGCATCGATCAAACGCATCGCGGCGGCAACCCATGCGTCGACGTCGGACATCACTCCGGGCGCATCCTCCCCGGACGCCCCCTCCGCCTGGTGTTCTTGCCCGCCATGTTCTTCTCGACTTGCCTGCCCTTCCGGGCCAGCGGCCGCCGCCCGTTCCTGCTGGAGGGCAGCGCCCGCCGAGGCGCCGAGCGAGAAGCCGATCTGACCGTCGAACTTGGTCTTCTTCAGCCGCGACAGCGCGCCGAGGCCGAGCGTCGACGAGTCCACGTCGAGCACGATCGAGTCCACCCCGCCGTCGATCGCCACCTGGACGGCATCTTCCAGCTTCTCACCGTCGGCCGTGCACGAGCCCGGCGTCAGCTCCAGGTGGACCCACGTCGCGAGCTGCGTCGCGTTCGCGCTGTCCACCGCGGCACGCCGCGCCATCCTCGCCAGCCCCGCCGGCACGGGCGAAGCGGCGTCGAAGCCGCACGCCATCAGGATCTCGCACCCCGCCGCGGACATCCGGGTCGCGTGGGTCGCGTAATCCTCCGCGACCCGGTCGGCCTCGGGCCCGCTCACGTTCGCCGGGAACCGCCCGAGCACCCCGGCCACGGCCACGCGGCGCGACACCGTCGCGGTGGCCTCCAGCGCCAGGTCCACCGCCACCCCCGTCAACGCGGCAGCCCGGAAGGCCATCCCGATCGGCGCCAGCGCCCTCGGGGTCGTGCCCCAGGTGAGCGCACACAGCACGTCCACCCCGGCCTCGATCTGCGCCTCGTAGAGATTGCGCACCGCGTCGGGAGCCTCGCGGATCAGCCTGCCCAGAGGGGCCGTGGGATCCAGCCGCACCCCGAGGGCCCGCAGGGCAGCGAGCGCGTCACAGCCCATCAGGAGCGGACGCATGCCCGACGGGCGAACGATCGTCGCTTCGTCTGCGCTGACGCTGCTGGCAGCCTGTCCCTGCTCGCCGATCACCTGTGCTCTCCGGGAAACTAGCCCAAGACTGACCCGGCGCATCGCGAAATGGTGCACCCCGGGCTCGACGCCGCGCGGCGGGCAGCGCCCTGACAAGCCGGCGGTACACCCTGACCCGATGGAATACCGCCAGGCTCGCCAGCGCGACCCGGCGCCCCCCCCGCACCCTTGACCGTGACGACGCCCGACCGGACCTCACGAGGCCGCGTGGGCTTTCCGGCCCGAGTCGGCCGTCCGCCCCCGGCGGGCCACGAATTTGCGATCGAAGAGCCGCACGCGCCGTACCAGCAGGTCGAGGAGGAACACCACGATCGCCGCGTAGATGAAGCGGCTCCACAGCTCCTCGTGGAAGGTCACCTTCTCCCCGGCCGGATCGAAGATGGCCGCCACGCTCTCCGGATCGACCTTGCCGCCCGTCGCCGCCGCCGCCTTGTCGAGCGTCGGGACGTCGGGCTCGAAGCTCGCGTACTCGCGCGGGTACGGGTTCGACACGTGCCCGTAGCTCACCGCTGCCTGCTTCATCGACCCGTCGGTCGCCTCGCGCAGGTGCTCCGCCCGCAGCAGGAACGAGCCGAACCTGTCGAGCGGCACCGCCACCTCGTAGCGCCCCGGCGCCGTCTGGCGCATGTCGACGACCCGCGTCTCACCCCCGGGCTCCGGCCCGATGATGCTCAGCTTCGAGCTCAGGTTGTTGTCGAAGCGCTCGTCGACGCCGAACGCATCGACCGACGCGCGCAGCTCGCCGCCCACGATCTCGGCCTTCATGTCCAGCTCGCGCCGGTGCTTCTGCCGCATGTGCTCGTGGACGAGCTGCCCCCAGAACCGCTCGAACCCCGGCCACCTCAGCCACTCCACCGCCCAGCGCGACTTCACGTCGCTCGTCCAGGCCAGCGTCCACCCGAGCCCCACCCGCCAGCGCGCCAGGATCGGCTCGCCCACGTCGCTCGTGAGCAGCTCCTGCGCCGGCGTCGGCTTCAGCTTGGTGGAGACATAGCCGTGCAGGTACGGCGCGGTCCGCACGTCGATCCCCCGCAGGAACGCCGCTTCCCCCACCTGCGTCACCGGGAACCACTCCTCCACCGCCGCCGCCCGCGCGATCATCTCCGTCTCCTTCGTGAAGACGCGCGGCAGGTTGTTGGGATCGGCGACCGCGTGGTACCGGCCCCCGCTCACGTCGGCCATCATCTTGAGGAGCTGATCGTCGACGTCGCTCCCGAGCCCCACCGTGGTCACGGTGATCGACTCGGCGGCCATCGCCGACACCACGTCACGGATCCCGCCCGACGGCGCCTTGCCGTCCGTCAGCAGGATGACGTGCTTCTTCCGCGCCTGCGTGACCGTCATGTCCTGGTAGGCCGCGTCGAGCGCGGAGAAGATCTCCGTCCCGCCCCCCGGCTGGATGCGGGCGATCTCCCCGGCGATGCGCGCCCGGTTCCGCGCCGGCTGCATCTTCACGTAGCGCGTCGGTGCCGTGTCGAACGCGATCACCTGGATCAGATCGTCCGAGCCCAGCACCCCCGCCGTCGCCTTCGCGGCGGCCTTCGCCATCTCCAGCGGCAGGCCGGTCATCGACCCCGAGCGATCGATGACCAGCGACATCGCCACGCTGGGCATCTCCTTCTTCCGCTCGTTGTCCATCCGCACCGGCAGGATCCGCTCCATCGTGGTGCGGTACCAGCCGCCGAGCCCGTAGCCGCTCTCGCCCCCCGCGAAGAGGAACCCGCCCCCGAGATCGCGCACGTACGTCTCGATCAGCTCCTGGGCCTGGAGGCTCATCGCCTCCTTCGCCGTGTCGGAGACGATGAGGAAGTCGAAGCGCTCCAGCTCCTTGATCGACCCGGGGAACCCCGCCGGCGGGCGCACGTCCACGTCGAGCTGCTGCGCCGTGAGCGCGCTCGACAAGGGCCCCGCGTGCTGCGGCGTCCCCTCGATGTAGAGCACCGCGGGGCGCCCCGGCACGTCGATGGTGGTCGCCCAGCGGTTGTTCTCCTTGAAGGTGTCGTCCTTCAGCTCCTCCAGGTCGAGCGCGTAGGTCACCTGCCCCGCGACGCGCACCACGCTCTTGAACACCACGTCGTTCGCGCCGGCCTTGAGGTCGAGCTGCTTCAGGCCTTCGAGGCCGTTCAGCATCTCCCCCTGCTGGAGCCTGGCCCGCGCCGTCGTCGCGCGGCTCGCGTAGATGTCGGCGTGGATCTCGAAGGTCTCCCCCACCTTCACCCGGTCCGGCATCCGCAGATCGCGGAGGGCCACCTCGGCCGGCGCCGGCCTGCGGTACGGGATGGTGTGGAGCCGCACCCCGAAATCACGCGCCCGGTTCGCCTCCGCGATCACGTCGCCATCGGTCTGCACCCCGTCCGAGAGCAGCACCGCCCGCTTCAGGTACCCCGGCGGGTACAGCCCGTACGCGAGCTGCAGCGCCGCCTGCAGGTTCGATCCCGCGCCGAGATCGCCCCGCTTCCCCTGCGCGTCCACGTGGCGCCCGATGGTGGGAAGCGGCGGCTGCTTCTCCGCGTCCTCCGTCCCCGATCCGGGCTCTCCGCCTTCATCGAGCCGCGGCCGCCGCGCGAAGGTGATCACCTTGATCACCGCGTCCTCGGGCTTCTCCGCGTATGCCCGCCGCACCGCCTCGCGCGCGTCGCCCAGCGCCTCGTCCGTCACAGAGTCGGACACGTCGACGAGGTAGACCGTCGCCACCTTTTCCGTCGTCGCCGTGCGCGCCAGCCGCGAGAGCCCCAGCGCCACGAGGGCCACGAAGGCCACCCGCAGGAGCACCGAGAGGATCCGCTGCTGCCAGGGCAGGTCCGCGAGCGAGGCCCCGAGCACCGCGACGAACCACGGCGCGAGCAGCGCGGCCCCGAGCATCTTCGGGTTGAGCAGCTCGTACTTCACCCCTCCCCGCTCCCAGGTGAGCGTCGGGTCCGGGTGCAGGAGCACGAAGCGCCGGTAGGCCCAGAAGAGCAGCCCCGCCAGCGCGACGCAGGTGATGGTCCAGGCGATGACCCGGAAGCGGCGCCCCTTCCACACGCTCACACCGTCACCCTCCTGTGATATGTCAGCCACTCGATCGCGGTCACCAGCAGCACCGCCGCGAGCAGGTACACCCAGATCTCGCGCCGCACGCCGATCTTGAACTCACCCACCGCGCCCGCCGCGCGCCCGTGCACCTTGAGATCCGGCACCGGCGTGATCGCGCTCTCCGCCGCCGACGAGAGGTTCGCCGCGAACATGCTCTTCTCCTCCGAGCCGGGCGCACCGACCGCGAGCGTGTAGAACCCCGCCTGCTGCCCGAGGAACACCGCCCGCCCGTCCTTGATCGGCACTGACCGCGTGCTCCCGTCGGGGAGGGACAGCGTCCCGCTCTCCGCCGCTGACGGGGCCGGGATGTGCCACACCACCCCCGTGCGGAACGAGGAGATGTAGCCCGTGTCCTCCTCCACGAAGTCGTTGATGGTGTTGAGCAGGAGCAGCGGCCACGAGATCCGGAGCGGCAGATCGCTCTCCCGGATGTCCATCCCGAGCGCCACGAACTTCACCCCCGCCCGCCGCCCCTGGAGGAGCAGCGGCCCCTTGTAGCTGCTGGCGACGACCTTGTCCTCCTTCTCGCCCTTCAGCACGTGCGCGCGCGCCACGTTCACGTCGCTGAGCGAGGTGTACCGGAGGATGGGGTGCTTCGCGTCCAGCTCGTCGAAGCCCAGGCGGTAGTTGGGGTCGTCGTCCGCGACCTCCTTGCTCACCTCGAAGGGCACGTTGGTGCCGGTGGGGTTCAGGTAGAGCAGGCTCCCGCTCCCCGGCGCCACGTTCGGCGTCACCCCGTCGAAGATCGTCACGTCGAACGACCCGTTCCCCGGATAGCGCCCGGGGTCCACCACCGTCACGTCGAGGTACTCGTCGAGCAGGAGCGCCGCCTCCAGGTACATGTTCCCCGGCGACACCACCTGCACCCGCGCCCGCCGCCGCTCCGGCAGGAGCGCGAACGCACGGTCGTCGGCGGGCAGCTCGTCGGACCCACCGTCGGCGAGCGCGAGCTTCGCCTCCAGGGTCCGCGACGCGCCCGACAGGTTCGGGTAGAACCGCGGCAGCCGCTCCTTCGGCTGCAGCTTGAGCCGGGTCAGGTCCGTGAGCTGCCCATCGCCGAGGAGGCTCAGCTCCAGATCGAGCACCTCGTCGCTGGTGTTGGTGACCTCCAGCATCACCTCGTAGCGGCTCTTGTCGAGCGGGTAGCGCCGCACCGAGAACTGGGTGATCGCCGCGTTGCGCCCGCCCTTGCCCACCGGCACGAACGACAGCTTCGCGTCCCCCGTGTCCACGGCCCCCGCCCCGTCCGACGGGTCCCCGAGTGCCCCGTCGCTCACCACGATGATCTCCGGCGACGACATCCCCCGCAGCGTGTCCGTCGCGAACCTGAGCGCCCGCGCGAAGTCCGCCGTCGCGTCCGTCGCCTTCACCGCCGCGACCGCGGCCTCCAGGTCCGCGATCTCGCCCGTCAGCGTCGACAGCGGCGTCACCGCGGCGTCCATCTGCGCGATCAGCATGCGATCGCTCCCGGACAGGCCGCGGACCATCCTCTTCACCTCGTCCCGCGCCGCCTCCATGCGCGACGGGGCGACGTCGGTCGCCTTCATGCTCGCGCTCGCGTCGAGCAGCACCACGATGTTGCGCCCCTCGATGGTGTTCGCCGCCGTGCGCGGATCGCCGAGCGCGAGGAGGAGCAGCGCCAGCAGCGCGAGCTGGAGCAAGAGCGACAGCAGCCGCTTGAGCTGCGAGAAGAGGCTCGTCGCCTCCTTGTCGCGCAGGATGCGCTCCCAGATCCGCGAGAACGGCACCGGCACCGGGCGCCGCTTCAGCTTGAGGATGTAGAACGCCACCACCAGCGCCCCGGCGACGGCGCCGATCTGGAGCAAGGTGGCGAGCGGGAGTCCGGTGAAGTGCATCGCCGCCTACCGCAGGAACCCGCCGCGCCGGAACACGCGGAGGATCAGCTCGTCGAAGGGTACGGACACGTCGGCGCGGAAGTAGCTCACCTGCCGCGCCGTGCAGAAGCGCTTCACCTCTTCCAGGTACTCCTCGTAGGCCTGGCCGTAGCGCTCCAGCACCTTTGCGGTCACCGTCACCTCGCGCTCCTCTCCGGACTCGCAGTCGTACACCCGCACGTCCCCCCGCAAGTCGGGCCGCGCCTCGCGCGGATCGGCCACGTGGAGCACGAACGGCTCGAACTTGTTGTACCGGAGCACGTTGATCCCCCGCTCGAAGCCGGCGGGATCGTAGAGATCGCTCACCAGCACCGCGAGCCCGCGCCGCTTGTGCTGCGCCACGAAGGTCTTCATCGCCTCGCCGAGGTCCGTCGCCCCGTCCGCCCCGGCCCCGCGCAGGAAGCGGAAGATCCGGAAGATCCGCGCCTTACCGCGCGTCGACGGCATGCGCCCGCTGATCTCGTCGGTCGCGGTCACCACCGTGATCCGGTCGAGGTTCGCGAGCCCCACGTACGCCAGCGCCGCGCAGAGCCGCTTGCCGTGCCGGAGCTTCTCCCCGTCGCCGAACGCCATCGACGCCGAGGTGTCGAGGATGAAGTAGATCGCGAGGTCCTCCTCCTCCTCGTAGAGGCGGATGAGCAGCCTGTCGAAGCGCTGGTACGCCGCCCAGTCCAGGTAGCGGATGTCGTCGCCCGGCGCGTAGTCGCGGTGATCCGCGAACTCCACCCCCGAGCCGGTCTTCTTCGTGCGCCGCTCGGCGCGCATCGCCCCCGAGAACACCCGGCGGCTCACCATGGCCAGGTAGTCAAGCTTGCGCTGGAACTCGTCGTCGAACAGATCGTCGTCGACGCTCACCGACGCGCCGCGCGCGCGGCGTGACAGCGGTGAAGCAGCCCTCTTGAAGACGTCGAGCAGGCCCATGGCAGCTCCGACCGTTACTTGCTGCTCTCGGGCAGGTGCTTGAGGATCGACGTCAGCACGTCGTCCGTCTTGATCCCCTCCGCCTCGCCCTCGAAGTTGAGCAGCACCCGGTGCCGCAGCGCTGGCAGCGCGCTCGCGCGCACGTCCTCGATGGAGGGCGCGAACCGCCCCTCGAAGAGCGCCCTGATCTTCGCCGCCAGCAGCAGCGCCTGCGCCCCGCGCGGCGACGCCCCGAACTTCACGAACCGCTTCACCGTGTCCAGGCTGTCATCCACGGTGGGGTGCGTCGCCTGCAGCAGCCGCACCACGTAGTCCTGCACGTGCTTCGACGCCGGCACCTCGCGCACGAGGCGCTGCATCTCCAGGATCCGCGGCCTGTTCAGGACCGGCGACACCGTGGGCGTCTCCGCGCCCGTGGTCCGCTCCAGGATCGCGTTCAGCTCCTCCCGCCCCGGGAACGCCACGTGCAGCTTGAAGAAGAACCTGTCGAGCTGCGCCTCCGGCAGCGGGTACGTGCCCTCGCTCTCCAGCGGGTTCTGGGTCGCGAGCACGAAGAACGGCTGCTCCAGGGTGTGGCTCTGCCGCGCGATCGTCACCCGGTGCTCCTGCATCGCTTCGAGCAGCGCGCTCTGCGTCTTCGGCGTGGCGCGGTTCACCTCGTCCGCGAGCACGATGTTCGCGAACAGCGGCCCCTTCCTGAAGGAGAAGTTCCGCTGCCCACCCGCGCCCTCCTCGATCAACGTGGTGCCGATGATGTCCGCCGGCATCATGTCGGGCGTGAACTGGATGCGCGAGAACTGCAGATCCAGCGCCTCGGCGACGGTGCGCACCAGCATCGTCTTGCCGAGCCCGGGCACGCCTTCCAGCAGGGCGTGCGACCCCGCCAGCATGCACGTGAGCACCCCGTCGATGATCTCCCGGTTCCCGACGATGACCTTGCCGACCTCCTCCCGGAGCGCCCCGATGCTCCGCTGGAAATCGCCCACGTCGGCCCGCGCTGCTTCCTTCGTCTTCTCGGCCATGGCGTCCTCTACAGGGCCCGTCGCTCCGGGCCCTTCGACCAGGCCCGCCTGCGCGGGCTTCTTCATCCGATCCCGCCTGCGCGGGCATCCCACCACCAGGGACCAGAGCGCGCGAGCGCGTGCTGCCTCTACTCGCGCGGCCTGATGAGCTGGAAGTAACGGTTCACGTAGAACCTGTACCCGTCGGGGATCTGCTCCTTGTTGATCTGCTCCTCCGCGACGGTGCGGTACTCCGTGAACACCTTCTTGTACGGCGCCCCCTTGAACCCGCGCTCCGCGGCGCTGAGGATCACCTCGCTGTTCGAGGGCCCCTGCTGCGTGTCGACCGCCTGGGCCTGCACGTCCTGCGTCCCCATCTTGGGATCGGTGCGGTTGCCGGCGATCTCCCCGCCTCTCCCCTTCCCCGCGCCATCGCCGCCGGGCTGGCTGCCCTCGCCGCCGCTCTCCTGACCCTGACCCTGACCCCCCGACTGCTGACCGCCCCCACCACCGGGCATCAGGATCTTCTTCCCGCCGGGACCGAGCACCCAGACCTGCCCCTCGCCAGGCTTCCTCCCCTGCTGGCCCTGGCCCTGACCCTGCTGGCCCTGGCCCTCCTGCCCCTCTTCCCCCTCTTCACCTTCCTGGCCTTCGCCCTGGCCTTGACCCTGCTGCTGCTGCCCTTCGCCCTGCTGGCCGCTGCCGCCGCGGGCGCGCTTGCCGAAGCGCATCATCCGCGACATCCGCTGCTTGCCGCCCTGCCCCTGCTGGCGAAGCACCTCCCGCAGCTCCTCCAGCCGCTGGCGCAGTTCTTCCTTCTCCTGCTGGGACATCTCCTCTTCCTGGAGGCGGTTCAGGTCCTCTGCGGCCTGCTCCAGATCGTCGGCGGACATCCCCAGCTCGCGCATCAGATCCTGCGCCGCCTTCGACAGCTCGCGGTCGAGCCGGTCGAGCTGCCGCCCGCTGCGCTCCTTCTGCTCCGCCTCGCGATCGAGCCGCTCGAGCTCGCGCTCCTTCTTCTTCAGGAGCCGCTCTTCCTCCTCGCGCTGCTTCGCGTCCTCGCTCTTCTTCTGCTGCTTCTGCTTGAGGAGTTGCTCCTGCGCCTCGGCCCGCTTCTCGTTCAGCGCCTGCATCGCCTCCTTGCGACGCGCCGCCGCGCGCTCCAGCGCCTTCTGGAGCCGCTCCAGCTCCGCCTTGTCGGGCTTCTTCTTCTTGTCGCGCAGGCGCTCGGCGAGGTCCTTCAGGTCCTTCTTGGCCTTCTCCAGGTCCTTCTTTTCGAGCGACTCGCCCACCTGCTTGGCGAGATCGCTCTTCTTCAGGTCGAGGCCCGTCTCCTTCAGCTCTTCTTCGAGCGCCTTGAGGTCGGCCTCCGCGCCCTTGAGCAGCTCCCGCTCCAGCGCCTCCATGCGCCGGAACGCCTCGGTGCGATCGAGGCGCTTGTTCGCGATGTCCTCGATGAGCTGGTTGAACCGCTCCACCGCGGCCTTCGTCTCCGGGCTCTGGTCCTTGCGCTCCAGCGCCTTCGACGCCTCGCGGAACAGTTCCAGATCGTCCGGCGACATCAGGAGCGCGTCGATGGTCTGCGCCACGGGTGCCTCCCGCCGCGGCACCCGCACCTCCAGCAGCGCCACCCCGAGCAGGCCGAGCCCCGCGAGCGCCGGCGCCCAGAGCTGGTCCGGCACCGGGAGCGGCGCGGCCTTCGCGGGCCGCAGCTCCGCGGAGAACGCGCAGGCGTCGTCGATCGCCGCCTCCATCAGGGGCGAGCGCTGGGCCGTCGGCACCGACTCGAACGCCACCGCGTTCGTCAGCCGATCGTGCAGCTTGTGGTGGCGATCGAGCGCCATTGTCCCCACCCGCGGCGGCAGCCTCCGCAGCATCGCCGCGATCACCACCACCACCACCAGCGCCCCTGCGCCGATGAGCACCTGCCACGCGCGCGGCTCCGACAGCAGCGCCGGCATCACCTTGCGCGTCGCGAGCGCCGAGGCCGCCACGGCGAACGCGGCCGTCAGGGCCAGGGGGAGCGCCCGGAGCGCCCGGGAGAAGCGCAGCCTCCACTCGACGAGCTGCGCGGCGCGGTGGATACGACCCAGGTGCTTCGTGCGGGAATCGCTCACGTTGCTCGGCTATCCGGGCAGGGCCGCCCGTGCTGGGGGAGGAGCGTGGCGGAGATCGCCATGCGGAACCCGTCAGGGAATGACACCGCGACGTACTTCGGGCGCCATTGTACCTGCAGACGTAGCGCACGCCCGAAAGTTCCTCGGGAGGAACGCGCCGCCTGCAAAGAACTTACGCCTTATCGTGAGGTGCTATTCCCGGGAAGCATGGCCGGGAGGGGCGGATCTCACCGCCCGGAGGACTTCTTCGCGCTCCGGGCCGATGATTTCCCTGCGGACCGCTTCGCCGTCGCCGCGCCGGCCTTCCTGGCCCCCGCCCGTCCCGCCGTCTTCCTGGCAGGGGCCGCCTTCTTCGCCGCGCCAGCCCGCGTCGTCTTCTTCGCCGCAGCGCCCTTCGCCGCAGCGCCCTTCGCCGCAGCGCCCTTCGCTGCGCCAGCGCGCGTCGCCGTCTTCTTCGCCGCAGCGCCCTTCGCCGCAGCGCCCTTCGCTGCGCCAGCGCGCGTCGCCGTCTTCTTCGCCGCAGCGCCCTTCGCCGCGCCAGCACGCGTCGCCGTCTTCTTCGCCGCAGCGCCCTTCGCTGCGCCAGCGCGCGTCGCCGTCTTCTTCGCCGCAGCGCCCTTCGCCGCGCTCGCCTTCCTCGACGAGGTGGTCGCGGAGGCGGCGCGCTTCGCCGGGGCAGCGCTCTTCGGGGGGATCGAGGTACGCTTCGACGAGGCCGAAGCCCGCGCGCCGCGCCGCGATCTCACGTTCCCCGACTCGGCCGAACCCGCCTCGTAGGCGGGTCCGGGCTCCTTGTTGTACCGACCCAGGACCTCTCGCAGGCGGTCGTCGAGATCGGCGAACTCGAACGGCTTGTTCAGCCATGCGTCGGCCGAGAAGAGCGGCGAGGTCATCTCGTTCAGGTTCTCGCCGATGCCGGTCAGCATGATGACGCCGGTCTGGGCGAAGGGCCTGCCCTCACCGGCTTCACCCTTGATCCGACGGCAAACCTCCCAGCCACTCATGCCGGGCATCATCACGTCGAGCAGGATGAGGTCAGGCACGTGTTCCTGCGCCATCCGCCAGGCGACGTCCCCTTCGGACGCCTCGACGACGGAGAAGCCCAGGTTCTTGAGGTGACGCGTGACGAG
The DNA here is from genome assembly GCF_000601485.1 of Chondromyces apiculatus DSM 436. Lineage (GTDB taxonomy): Bacteria > Myxococcota_A > Polyangia > Polyangiales > Polyangiaceae > Chondromyces > Chondromyces apiculatus. The sequence continues at coordinate 69,333 of NZ_ASRX01000001.1, read as the reverse complement.
GCTCAGCATGGCCGGCTCGTCCTCGGCAACCAGTACGCGCAGCGGCGCGGTGCTCGCAGCAGACATGGTGGCGGATGAGAGTACGTGGCGGAGGATCGGTCAAGAGGGACGATTCCCCACAGACCCCGGGATGTGCCCGCGCCGCGCGGCGGACCCACCCGGACCCGGCGCGCGCGAAGCATGTCCCGGAGCGCGGCGCTGCCCTTCGTGCAGAGCGAAACGGCGCCCGTACGGCGATGAGACTACGCGGATCGCCCGACTCCTGGACGAGGCGCCGCCGGATGCGCGTAGCATCGGCGCATGGGCGAGGTGGTCGCGGTCAGCGGGGCGGCGGGCTTCATCGGCTCGGCGGTGGTGCGAAAGATCCTCGATGGGGGGCGCTCCGTGAGGGCCCTCGTCGAGCCCGGGACGAAGAGCCAGAACCTGGACGGACTCCCCCCGGACCGGGTCGAGATCATCCCGGTGGACGTCTGCGACTACGTGGGCATGGCGCGGGCCCTCGACGGCTGCGCCGCGTTCCATCACCTCGCCGCCATCTACAAGACGTGGATGCCCGACCCGCGGCCCATCTACCGCGTCAACCTCGAAGGCACCACGACCGCGCTGCTCGCCGCCCGCGCGGCCCGCGTCCCCCGCATCGTCTACACCTCCTCCATCGCCGCCATCGGCCTGCGCGACGACGGCGCCCCCAGCGACGAGACCGTGGCGTGGAACCTCCAGGAGATCGCCAACGACTACGTGCTCACCAAGCACCTCTCCGAGCGCACCGCGCTCCGCTTCGCGGAGGCCGGCCTGCCCGTGGTGGTCGTCAACCCCGGCTTCCCCTTCGGCCCTGGCGACGCCGGGCCCACCCCCACCGGGCGCTTCCTCCTCTCGCTGCTCCGGCGCGAGACGCCCGCCGTCGGCGCGGGCGGCGTCTCGGCCGTGGATGTGGACGACGTGGCAGACGGCCACCTCGCCGCCGAGACCCGCGGCCGCGTCGGCGAGCGCTACATCCTCGCCAACCACAACGTGAGCTTCATCGAGCTCGCGCGCCTCGTCGAAGAGATCTCCGGCGTCCCCGCCCCCACGCTGCACGTCCCGGGCTGGGCGGGCCGCGGCATCGCCCTCGGCATGGAGCTGTGGGCCAACCACGTGACCCACACCGAGCCCGCCGCGACCTACAAGAGCCTCCGCTACATTCAGCAGTCCGCCTACGTCGACGCCTCCAAGGCCCGCCGCGAGCTGGACTTCCCCTGCACGCCCCTCCGCACCTCGGTGGAGCGCGCCATCTCCTGGTTCCGCGCCCAGGGCATGGCCTGATCCCGGGCCTGTCACCTCCCCCTCCCCTCTTCCTGCTGGCAGGAAAGCTCCCTGGAACGTTCCGACCTCTCTTCCTTCCAGAAGAAAACCTCCTCGGAACGTTCCGACCTCCCTTCCTTCTGGAAGGAAAGCTCCCCGGAGCGTTCCCCCCTGCCTCCCTCCTGGAAGGAAGACGCCTCGGAGCGCTCCGACCTCTCTTCCTTCTGGAAGGAAGGCACCCGGGAACGTTCCGACCTCCCTTCCTTCTGGAAGGAAGCCGCCTCGGAGCGCTCCGACCTCTCTTCCTTCTGGAAGGAAAGCTCCCCGGAGCGTTCCCCCCTGCTTCCCTTCTGGAAGGAAGACGCCTCGGAACGTTCGGACCTCTCTTCCTTCTCACATGAGGACAGCCTGGACGTTTCCCTGCCCCTCTTTGACGGGCGGGGACCAAGGCGGCGGGGCTCGGAGCCGAGATCCCGCCTCCCCCCCCGCTTGACAGCCCATGTCGACTGACTAAGTTGCCGGCCGCAGCTAGCACTCACAAACGGCGAGTGCTAGCAACCCACCCAAACCACGGTCATCGCGGGGTTCGCTACGTCCGCCTGGGCTCATCCGGGCGCCGACGGCGGCCTCGCTCTGACAGAGGGTCGCCGGATTCGACGCCCTCGGAGGACTCGCACCATGAAGATCCGTCCGCTCCAGGACCGCGTGATCGTCAAGCGCATCAAGGAAGAAGAGAAGACCAAGGGGGGCATCATCATCCCCGACACGGCCAAGGAGAAGCCCATCGAGGCGATCGTGGTCGCCGTGGGCAACGGCAAGGTCCTCGAGGACGGCACCACCCGGAAGCTCGACCTCAAGGAGGGCGACCGCATCCTCTTCGGGAAGTACTCGGGCACCGAGGTGAAGGTCGACGGCGAGGAGCACCTCATCCTCCGCGAGGACGACATCCTCGGCGTGATCGAGCGCTGAGTTCGCGAGCGACAGAGATCTAGAAGGAGAGAACGACTATGGCAGCCAAAGAAATCTTCTACAACGAAGCCGCTCGCAGCTTGATCCTCGCCGGCGTGAACGCGCTGGCCGATGCGGTCAAGGTCACCCTCGGCCCCAAGGGCCGCAACGTCGTCATCGAGAAGAGCTTCGGCTCGCCCACGGTCACCAAGGACGGCGTGACCGTCGCCAAGGAGATCGAGCTCGAGAACCGCTTCGAGAACATGGGCGCGCAGATGGTGCGCGAGGTCGCGTCGAAGACCAGCGACGTGGCCGGCGACGGCACCACCACCGCCACCGTGCTCGCCCAGGCGATCTACCGCGAGGGCTCCAAGCTCGTCGCCGCGGGCCACAACCCGATGGAGATCAAGCGCGGCGTCGACAAGGCGGTCGAGGCGATCGTGGAGCACCTCAAGGCCTCCGCGAAGCAGACCAAGGACGCGAAGGAGATCGCGCAGGTCGGCACCATCAGCGCCAACGGCGACGAGACCATCGGCAAGCTCCTCGCCGACGCGATGGAGAAGGTCGGCAAGGAGGGCGTGATCACGGTCGAGGAGGCGAAGAGCGCCGAGACGACGCTCGACGTGGTCGAGGGCATGCAGTTCGACCGCGGCTACCTGAGCCCCTACTTCGTGACCGATCCCGAGGCCATGAAGGTGGTGATGGAGGACTGCTTCATCCTCATCTCGGAGAAGAAGATCTCCAACATGAAGGACCTCCTCCCGGTCCTCGAGGCGATCGCGAAGAGCCAGAAGCAGCTCCTCATCATCGCCGAGGACATCGAGGGCGAGGCGCTCGCGACCCTGGTCGTGAACAAGCTCCGCGGCACGCTGCACTGCGCCGCCGTGAAGGCCCCCGGCTTCGGTGATCGCCGCAAGGAGATGCTGAAGGACATCGCGATCCTGACCGACGGCCAGGTGATCGCGGAGGAGCTCGGCCTCAAGCTCGAGAACGTCACCATCAGCGATCTCGGCAAGGCGAAGACCGTCCTCATCGACAAGGACAACACCACGATCGTCGGCGGCGGCGGCAAGAAGGACAAGCTCAAGGCCCGCCAGGCCGAGATCCGCGCCCAGATCGAGAACACCAGCAGCGACTACGACCGCGAGAAGCTCCAGGAGCGCCTGGCGAAGCTCGTCGGCGGCGTCGCGGTGGTGAAGGTCGGCGCAGCGACCGAGACCGAGATGAAGGAGAAGAAGGCCCGCGTCGAGGACGCACTGCACGCGACGCGCGCGGCCGTGGAAGAGGGCATCGTCGCCGGCGGCGGCGTGGCACTCATCCGCGCCCAGGGCGCGCTTGAGGGCCTCAAGGTCACCGACGAGCAGCGGTTCGGCGTGAACATCATCCGCCGCGCCATCGAGGAACCGCTCCGCCAGATCACGGCGAACGCGGGCGAGGAAGGCTCGATCGTGGTCCAGAAGGTCCGCGAGGGGAAGGACTCGTTCGGGTACAACGCCGCGAGCGGCGAGTACGGCGACCTGCTCGCCATGGGCGTCATCGACCCGGTGAAGGTGGTCCGCTCCGCCCTGCAGAACGCAGCGAGCGTGGCGAGCCTGATGCTCACCACCGAGGCGCTCATCGCCGAGCGGCCCAAGGACGAGAAGGCCGCAGGCGGCGGCGGCGGTCACGCCGGCCACAGCCACGACTTTTGATCGACGGCTGAGCTGAACCGCTGAGACGAGAGGGGATCGCGAGAGCGGTCCCCTCTTTCTTTTTGTGGGTCAGGCGCGGGCGCGGGGGTCTTTGCGGCGGGCCCACTCGCACATGATCATGCCGGCGGCGATCGCCACCGGGTACGAGTGGTTGATCCCGTACATCGGGATGGCGATGACGTCGTGGCAGGCGACGAGCAGCTCGGGGGAGAGGCCGTCGTTCTCGCTGCCGAAGAGGAACACCAGGCCCGACGGGAAGGGTGACTCCCAGAGGGTCTGGCGGGCGTGGTCGCGCTCGACGCCGATGAGGTGGCGGCCCGCGACGGCGGCGAGGAAGGTCGCCTCGTCGGGGTGCTCGACGATGTTCTCGTACTTCTGCATGCCCATGGCGGCGCGCTCGTAATAGGGCTCGCTGCCGATGAGGAAGATCTCCTTCGCGAGGAAGGAGTGGGCGGTGCGGATGATCGCGCCGATGTTGAAGGGGTTCTTGGCGCGGCAGATGGCGATGGAGAAGTCGCTCCGGAGCGGGGCGAGCTCCTCGCGGATCTCCGCGGTGCTGAGGCCGAAGGAGGAGATCTTCACGAGCGATCCGGTCTACGGCAGGGGGCCGACCTGCTCGAAGGTCGGGTAGATGGGGCCCTCGGTGACGGTGACGGTCTCGGTGGAGCCCGCAGGGTGCTTGAGCAGGAGGACGATGCCGGTGAGGGGGACGGCGTTGAAGGCGCTGCGCACCTGGTTGGTGGTCATCTTGCGGACCTCGCGGCCGCCGATGGCGAGGATCTGGTCGTCGCGCTGGACGCCCGCGCGCTCGGCAGGGCCGCTCGGGGAGGTGCGGGTGATGTAGATGGAGCTGGTGCGCAGCTCGTACCAGAGGCCGAGGCCGACCTGAGCGTGGGCCGGCTCGAAGGCGATCTCCACGCGGGCGCCACCTTCGAGCTCGATGGGGACGCGGCCGAGGGAGATCTGGTCCGCGCTGGGACGGAAGTCGCGGATGCCGATGGGCTTGTCGTTGAGGGCGTTCGAGTCCCACATCTCGACGCGGAGGTGATCCTCGGGCTTCACGACGAAGTTGCCGGCGGGGCTGCCCGGCCAGGTGGGTTCGAGGGTGTCGGACTGGGGGTTGGTGCGGAGGACCTCCTTGCCGTTGAGGAGGAGGCGGGCGTAGGGGTCGGGAAGGCTGCCCGCGCCAGCACCCCAGGTGCGGCCGTCACGGGTGCGCTCGGGGACGTTGCCGGAGAGGAACTTGATCCACCGCATGTCCTCGGGCGGCGGGGGGTCGAGCACCTGCCCCGGCGCAGGCGCGCGGAGGCGGGTACCCAGCTCGGGGTAGACGGCTGGACAGCCGGTGAAGGTGGTCAGCGCGAGGAGGAGCAGCGCGCCGAGGCGCGTCCGCTGGCGGACGTTCGGGGAGAGGGCCACGGTGGGCCCATTTTTGGCCGGAGTGCGCTTCGTCCGCAACAAATCCATGCTATTCGCGGCGCATGCAGGATGCCCCCATGATCACCACCAGCGCTCTGTCCGAGCATGTTGGCCAGCAGGTCACCCTCCGCGGCTGGCTCTACAACAGGCGCTCCAGCGGCAAGGTCCACTTCCTGGAGCTGCGCGACGGCGCCGGCTCGGTCCAGTGTGTGATGGGGAAGAACGACGTGAGCCCCGAGCTGTTCGCGTCGGCAGACCGGGTCTCGCAGGAGAGCTCGATCGAGATCGTGGGTGAGGTGAAGGCCCACCCGAAGCGGCCCGGGGTGTTCGAGGTCGCGGTGAAGGACTTCCGGGTGCTCGCGCTGACCCAGGGGGAGTACCCGATCTCACCGAAGGAGCACGGGACCGACTTCCTGATGGACCACCGGCACCTCTGGCTGAGGTCGCGGCGTCAGCACGCGATCATCCGGGTGCGTCACACCATCATCCAGGCGATCCGCGACTTCTTCGACGACCGCGGGTTCACCCTGGTGGACGCGCCGATCTTCACGCCGAACGCCTGCGAGGGGACCAGCACGCTCTTCGAGACGGACTACCACGGCGACAAGGCGTACCTCACCCAGTCGGGGCAGCTCTACATGGAGGCGGCCGCCGCGGCGTTCGGGAAGGCGTACTGCTTCGGGCCCACGTTCCGCGCGGAGAAGTCGAAGACGCGGCGGCACCTGTCCGAGTTCTGGATGGTCGAGCCCGAGGTGGCCTTCATGGATCTCGCGGGGGACATGGACCTCGCCGAAGACTTCATCTGCTTCATCGTGGCGCGCGTGCTCGAGCACCGCCGGCCCGAGCTGGCCATCCTGGAGCGGGACGTGAGCAAGCTGGAGTCGGTGAAGAAGCCGTTCCCGCGCATCCAGTACGACGAGGCCGTGAAGATCCTGAACGAGGCGCGGGCCGAGAAGCGGCGCTCGGGAGAGCCGGGGGCCGAGGAGGTCCGGGACTTCCCCTGGGGAGAGGACTTCGGGGCCGAGGACGAGACCGTGATCTCGAGCCGCTACGACCGCCCGGTGATGGTCCACCGTTACCCCGCCGAGGTGAAGGCGTTCTACATGAAGAAGGATCCCTCGGATCCGCGCTTGGCGCTCTGCGTCGACGTGCTCGCGCCGGAGGGTTACGGCGAGGTCATCGGCGGCGGGCAACGCGAGGACGATCTCGCCACCGTCGAGGCAGGAATCGAGGCCCACAAGCTGCCTCGCGAAGCGTTCGAATGGTATCTTGACCTGAGGCGCTACGGGTCGTTCCCCCACGCCGGCTTCGGGCTCGGGGTGGAGCGGACGGTCGCGTGGCTCTGCGGCCTGCCTCACGTTCGAGAGACGATCCCCTTCCCGCGCATGCTGAACCGGCTGTCCCCGTAATTCCTCCCAGGCAGCACGGACGCAGGTTCTTCCTGCTTCGTCGCGGGATCGGTTGCACTCCGGTCCAACCCCTTTCAAAAAGAAGATGAGCGGCGGACCGTTCCCTCCCGGGTCGCTTGCTCTCATCCGCCCACGCCCCGCCAACCCTCCGAGGTCACCCATGGCTCGTCTCGTCGGCTTCATCGGTAATCGTCCCGATCTCGGCGCGCGTGCTCTCCACATGGAGGGGCGCCCCTTCGCCGTCCGCAAGAAGACAGACGTGGTCCCGGGGTGGGGCGTCGGGTTCTACCAGGGCGGGGAGATCCTGCTGAAGCGGCGGCCCCTCGACGATCGGCCCGAGGTGAGCCTCGTCGAGATGACGGCGAACCTGCGCGCCGACATCCTGATCGCGCACATCCGCAAGGCGACCGTGGGGAGCCTGCGCACCGAGAACACGCACCCGTTCCGGTACCGGCAGTGGCTGTTCGCGCACACGGGGACGGTGGAGGCGTTCACCAAGCTGCGGACGCGGATGCGCGAGTCGCTGCCGGTGTTCCTGCAGCGCGACGTGCAGGGCGAGACGGACAGCGAGCTCTTGTTCCACCTCTTCCTCTCGTTCCTGCACGACAGCGGTCAGCTCGACAGGCCGAGCGTGGACGCGGCGAGCGCGCGCACGGCGCTCCTGTCGAGCCTCGCGCTGGTGGACCGGCTCTGCGCCGAGGAGGGTGCCGGGCCGGCGGCGATGAACATCCTGCTCTCGAACCCGGAGTACCTGCTCGCGGTGCACCGGGGCCCCTTGATGGCCTACCGGGTGTTCGAGGGGCGCCAGGACCTGGAGCGGCTCTATGGCGACGCGGGGCTCGGAAGGACGCGGCTGCCAGACCTCGCCGGGAGCCGGCTCACCGTGGTGGCGTCGGACTTCGAGGACGATCGGCCGCCGCCCGGATGGACCGCGGTGAACGAGCGTGCGATCGTGACGTTCACGCGCGGTGATGCCCCTGCAGTCGATCCGATCTGAAGCCCGAGCCCCTGTCCACGCGCCGCGCGACGGTGTGCGCGCGATAGCGCTGGCGATGATGGCGTGGGCCGTGGCGCTGGCCTCGGGATGCGGGCACGGCGCGGGGACGGGTTACGCGACGTCCGCCGAGCTTCCGGAGGAGCGCCGCCGTCCGGATGGAGTGGCGCTCGATCCAGCCAGCGAGCCGCCCCCCGCAGTGGGCCGCGCTGAGGTCGGCGAGGGGCTGGTGACGCTGCAGGCGCCGCTCGGGGTGAACGTCGCCGTGAGCACCGTGGCGGACTTCTTCCGGCGGGTGGTGCAGGAAGACAGCGATGGGCTGAGCGCCATGCTCACGCGCGACGCGCTCGTCGTGGTGCCGAGCACGATCAACCAGGGTGGGCAGACGCCGGCTCTGGGGCCGCTCTGGGAGCAACGGTTCCGGCGGCTGGACTACGGCAAGCTCGCAGGAGAGACGATCTACCGGGCGTCGGAGGTGGAGATCTACCGGGCCGAGGACGCGATCGAGGTGCCACCTCACCCGGGGATTCAGACCCAGACGCTCGACGACGATGACGTGCTGGTGCGGGTGCCGATCATCACGGCGCGGGTGGGCGCCGAGAGGCTCCTCGGCGACGAGCTTCTGTTCTGGCTGCGCCGAGACGGGACGCGCTTCCGCGTGTACCGGGTGCTGGAGGACTTTCAGCTCCAGTAGGCTTTGCCAGGGGGGTAGGTATCCATCATCATCGCCCTCCCATGAGCCGCTTCAAAGTTGCGTTCGTGAGCTCCGGAGGAGCGGCGAGGGGGCTGACCCACCTCGGCGTGCTGAAAGCCTGTGAGGAGCTGGGCATCCACCCGGAGATCTACGTGGGCGCCGGCGCCGGGGCGCTGGTGTCGGCGACCTACGGGCAGGACATCCCGCTCGACGTGATGCTCGATGCGTACCGGCTGCCGTGGCGCCGGCGTCACAAGGGCCCACGGCTCTACGCGTCGACGTTCCTCGGGAGCCCGGGGCTGAAGGATCTGTTCGATCCGAGCTACCTGCTGTCGGGGATGTTCTCCATCGACAAGCTGGAGCGCTACGTGCGGAGGACGCTGCCGATCAACGATTTCCGGCAGATCCCGCAGGCGGTGTACGTGACGGCCGTGGACGTGGACACCGCAGAGCGGGTGGTGTTCGGGCCGGGGTTCGAGGAGACGGTGCCGGTGAGCCAGGCCGTGGCCGCGAGCTGCTGCATCCCGGGGCTGTTCCGGCCGTACCGCATCGGCAACCGCTACTTTCTGAGCGGAGAGGTGATCCGGACCCTGTCCGCCGATCTGGCCGTGGCCGCAGGCGCGCGGGTGGTGATCATCTCGAACATCTACCGGCCCGAGGAGCGGTCGGAGTCGGAGCGCTCGCTGGCGCGGAGCGGTCCGCTGGGGGTGCTGCGGCAGTCGCTGAACATCCTGCTCGCAGAGAAGGAGCGGCGCGGGGTGGAGCTGCTGTCGAAGATCTACCCGAACGTGACGTTCCTCGACGTGGCCCCCGCCGTGGGCGCCTACGGCTACATGAACCGGTTCGCGGCGCGCCCGCTGGTGATGCGCGGCTACCGGACCGCGCTGCGCGTGCTCGCGATGGCGAAGGAGAAGGGCGTCTTCGACGGTCCCCTCACGCCGCGCAAGGCCCTGAACTGAAGGGCCGACCAGGGAAGCTGCTGCGCCCCGCGTCGTCGGTCGGCCTCCCTGGCCGCGGAGCACTCGCGACGCTTTCGGTCAGCTCTTGCGGCGCTACATGCCAGCGATGATGCGGAAGTCGTCGCGGTAGGGGACGAGCTCCAGGCGGTTGTCGTCGACCTTGTGGCGCCACTCATCGCCCTTGGGGCCGGGGATGCGGTAGCTGGCGCTGAAGGTGTAGTCGACGAAGACGACGTCCTCGGCCATCGTCACGCGGCGGTAGCGGATCTCGTAGCGGATGGAGCGCGCGTCCTGGAACTTGCCGGAGAGGTACCCGCGCAGGCCCTCGTAATCGAGGTCGTCGGCGGCGTCGGTGTTGCCGCCATCCTCGTAGTACTGGGGGGAGGCGAGCTGCAGAAGCCCTCCGATGTTCTTGGTTTCGACGGCGCGCCGGTACTTCTCGCAGAAGGCGACGATCTTGCGGTTGTCCTCCGAGTCCTCGACATCCGTGTTGGGGATGTAGTGGGTGCTGCACCCGCCAAGGGCGGCGGACGCGAGGAGGAAGAGCGGTGCGGCGACCTTGGTGAGACGGTGGACCATACGCGGCAGTCGAAACCTTCGAGGTGGCTTGCAGATTCCAGGGGGGACCTTGCCAGATGATTCCCGGCCACCGCAAGGGTACTGCGTACCCTGGCTCAGGGGCCTGTCGGCCCCTGCGCTCCCGATGGTCGCTACCCCTGGTTGCTCCGCAGATCGCCTCGGCAAGGTCCCGGGACGAGGTTGGGGAGCGGAGTGCTACGCCCCCGAGCCGGGGTACGCATACGCAGCACGGAGCCAGTGGAGGAGGGCGAGGTGGCCCACGGGGCCGTCGTGGTGGATGGGGGTGTCGAGGTCGACGCGGCGCAGGGGTGTGGATCCTTCGGGATCCGTCTGGAGGAAGAGGGCGACGGCGCCGCGGGTGGGGAGGCGGCCGAGGGGGTCGGTGAGCGCGAGGAGGCGACGGCCGACAGGGCCGTCGTCGTCGGCGGCGACCACGATCATGCGGTCAGCGTCGCCCGCAGCGATGAGCTCGGAGGCGGCGAGGAGGGCTTCGAGGGCACCCCCAAGGCCAGCGCTGGTCGCGAAGCTCGGGCCAGTGAGCTGGTAGACGATGGCGCACTCGCCCGCGATGGCGTTCGGCGACGTGGCGGGGAAGAGGCGGGGATCGACGAAGCGGGCGCCGCGCTGGCGCAGGCGGGCGTGGTAGGTGTCGTTGGTGTCGATGGTCGCGAGGGCGTGGCCGGCGACGATGCCGGCGCCGCGGAGCGCTTCACGCCCGAGGTCGGCGGCAAGGGCGGCGACAGCGGCGAGGCCGAGGCGGGAGAGGTCGTCGAGGCGGGCGAGGCGATCGCGCGCGACGCCCGTGGCCACAGAGAGGGCGTCGCGGTCGTAGTCAGCGATGTGGGCGTGCGCGCGCAGGTGCACGGGCCGGAGGGGTGGGGGGCGGCGGGCGCTGGGAGACGCCGAGAGCAAGAGCGCGGCGTTGGCGCCACCGAAGGCTGCCGAGAGCTTGAGGGCGGCGGCGAGGGGGCGATGCTCGGCGCGTTCGAGGAGGAGCGCAGGGGCCTCCGGGTCGAGGTCGCCCTCGGAGGCGGCGGGAGGTGCGGTGGTGGTGGCGAGCGCGTCGGCGGCGGCGAGCGTCTCGATGGCGCCTGCAGCGCCGAGGGTGTGGCCGATCTGGGCCTTGAAGGGGTGGACGACGGGCAGATTGGCGCAAGGAGGCGCGGCGGTGGGAAGAGGCGCGGCGGTGGGAAGAGGCGCGGCGGTGGGAGGGGGCGCCGCGGTGAGTGAGGGGGTCGGGAGGCGAAGCGCGCTGTGGATGGCGCGCGACTCCATGGCGTCGTTGTAGGGGGTGGCGGTGGCGTGCGCGCTGACGAGACCGACCGAGGTGGGAGAACAGGCGGCGTCGGAGAGGGCGCGGGTGGCCGCGCGGGCGAGGCCGGAGCCCGTACGGTCGGGGGCGGTGATGTGGACCGCGTCGGTGGAGGCGCCGAAGCCAGCGATGCGGGCGAGGACCGGGGCGCCACGGGTGTGGTGGGAAGGGACGAGGGCGAGCACGGCGGCGCCCTCGCCGACAGACATGCCGTCGCGGCCCACGCGAAAGGGGCGGGGGCGGGTGGGGGTGGTGGCGCGGAGGGCCTCGAAGCCCGCAGCGACGAAGACGCTCAGCGCGTCGTAGCCGCCGGCGAGGACGAGGTCGCAGGCGCCGCGGTCGAGCCAGCGGAGGGCGAGGCCGATGGAGACGGTGGACGAGGCGCAGGCGGCGAGGATCTGTGTCTTGCGGGGGACGTGGTCGAGGCCGAGCGCGGCGAGGGCGGCGTTGAAGGGGGCGAAGTAGGGGGCGCCCCGGGCGAGGGGGGCGAGTTCGTCGTCAGGGGCGCCACGTTCGAGCGCGGCGAAGTAGCGCTCGGAGGTGAGCATGCCGCCGCTGGAGGTACCGAGGACGATGCCGAGGCGCTCGGCGCGGAAGCCGGGCCGGACAAGGTCGAGGGAGGCGAGGGTCTGAGCGAGGGCGGCGAGGAGGAGGTCCGTGGCGCGGTCGGAGCTCGGGGGGGTGCCGAGGTCGGCAGGGGCGCGGCCGGAGGAGGGGCGTTGCAAGCCCGCGGCGGCGAGCGCTGGGTCCTCGGCAAGGGCGACGCGGGGGGGTTCGCCGGCGAGGGGGCCAGCGTAGGCGTCGCGCCCGAGGCCGAGCGCGGAGATGGCTCCGACAGCGATGGCGCAGGCGTCGCTCATGGGGCGGTGGGCTGTGCGTCGGGGTCCTCGAAGGCCCGCGGGTTGGGCGCGGTGCGCGCTTCGTCCTCGCAGTGGATGGTGGCGAGCAGGCCGGTGGAGGACTGGCCGTAGCGCACAGTGCCGCAGCCCATGCGGTCGGCGATCACGATCTCCTCGTCGCGGAGGTGCTGCGCTCCCACCTTCCGGAAGGTGCTTCGCCGCGCGGCGATGGCGCCGCCCTGGCGGGCGAGGAGTTCGATCGTGGCGTCGCCGTCACGGAGGACGTAGACGTCGGTCGCTCCGGCGCGCTCGTACCAGACCAGATCGCCCGAGGCAGGGCGGAGGAGCCACCAGCGGAGGAAGTCCACGGGGAGGCCGCGCGGTCGTTCGGTCTCCGCGGTGGCGTCGCCGCGGAGGAGGAGGTCGAGCGCAGGGAGCGCGAAGCGGTAGGCGTTGCCGCGCGTCCAGAGATCGAGCGCCGTGGTGCCGCCAGGTCCGAGCAGGATCATGCGCAGGGCGCCGGGCGTTTGGCCCGCGCTGTCGGGGTCGAGCATGGGATTGATGGCGACGGCGCCGCGGGCTTCGAGCACACGCCCGGAGCGCGGCTCGCGGAGCATGAAGCGCACGCGGAGGGTGCGCGCGGAGAGACCCTGTGCCTCGGCGCGGAGAGCGTGGAGGCGTTCCCGGGCGGAGCGCCATGCGTCCGCCGACGGAGGGGTGGTGACGTCGGCGCGGCCGAGGTGAGCGCCTTCTGGCAGGAGCGCGGAGAACTCGTCTTCGAGGGCCGTGCGCGGAGGAAGGTTCGTGGAGCAGGCCGTGAGGCCGCCGAGAGACACGAGGGCGGCGAGGAGGAGGGGCGGGAGCGCCGCCCGGGAGCGGGAGCGCCACGCAGCCGACGGGGATCGCGTGGAGTTCACGCGCGACCAGGTGCGACGAGCAGGATGGCGTACCCGCGATCCGGAGCGCCACCCAGGACGAGCGCGCTGGAGAGGTCTCCGCGCATGATCGCTGCAACGGCCGCGGCTGCCGCGAAGCCGCCAGCGCCCTCATGATCGCCCACACGCGGCGCCATGACGCGGCGGGGGATGTCCGCCCAGCGGGAGCCTGCGAGGCAGAGAGCATTCCTGGGCTCTTCGCGGCCGAGGAACACGCAGGACGACGCGCCGTCAGGCGGCGGGGCGTCGCTCAGGGCGTGGACGCCGTCACCGCGCCACGCGCTCCACCACGCGACGCGCGCGAGAGGCCGGGCGCCACGCTCGTGGGCGCGCTCTTCATTTTCGAAGACGAGCACGGAGGCGCCCTCACCGCGTACACCGCGGTCGACGATGCCCGAGCACACCGGCCCCAGGCAGCGTTCGATCATGGGGCTCGCCTCCTCGACGCTGCCAGCGGCCATGATGGTGGCGTCACCCGCGACGATGAGCTCGATGGCGGTGCTCATGGCCGACTCGGCGGTGGCGCCGAGATCGGTGGTGGCGAACACGGGGCCGCGCAGCCCCAGGTAGATCGAGGCGTGCCCCACGGGGGACGAGGGCACGAGGTTCGGGAAGTCGGCAGGGCTCGCGTACTTGGCGCCCTTGTCGTAGATGCGGCGCATGTACGCCGTGGAGGCGTCCACGCTGCCGAACGAGGCGCCGACGATGGCGCCGATCTCCGCGCCGCTTCTCAGGGCGGGCTCGGCGCGCGCGGCTTCGCCGAGGCCGGCGTCGTCGAGGGCAGTCTGGATGGCCACTGTCGTGAGGCGCCCTGCGCGGTCGAGCCGGCGGGCCCGCGCGAGATCGAGGTGGTCACCAGGTTTGAAGTCGATGCCTTGCTCAAGGGGCGCGCTCCCTGGGCCGAGGTAAGCGTCCGAGCCGTGCGATCCGAGGACGCCGAGAGGGCCGACCGTCGCCGCGGCGGTGACCACGACGGAGCGACGCACGGGAGCGGCACCGGGAGGCGGCGGGAACTGTTCGGGCTGGGCGACGATGAGAACGGTATCGGTCCCGCCGAAGCCAAAGGAGTTCGACATGGCCGCGCGGAGGTTTGCCTCACGCGCCCTGGTGACGTGCACGAGCTCGCAGGCAGGATCGACCTCTTCGAGGCCCACGGTGGGCGGGATGATGCCACGCGCCACCGCCATGCTGGTGATGGCAGCCTCGATCGCGCCAGCCGCGCCGAGGGTGTGCCCGATCTGGCCCTTCGAGGAGGAGACCGGCACCCGGTCGATGTCGGCGCCGAGGCAACGGCGCAGGGCCGCAGATTCCATGGCGTCGTTCAGGGGCGTCGCGGTGCCGTGCGCGTTGACGTAGTCGATGTCGGCCGGGGTGAGGCCAGCGCGGCGGAGGGCGTCGTGCATCACCCGCGAGGCGGCTGTGCCTTCCCGCTCCGGGTTGGTGATGTGGTGAGCCTCGGCGCCGATGGCGCCACCGCGCAGCTCCACGATCGGCTCGGCACCACGGGCGCGGGCCTCGTGCTCGGGCTCGAGGAGGAGGAATGCGGCACCCTCCCCGAGGTTCAGGCCGACGCGGCGTCGGTCGAAGGGACGACACGGGCCAGGATCGAGCGCGCCGAGGGCGCCGAAGCCGGTATAGGTCAGGCGGCAAAGGCCATCCGCGCCACCCGCGAGGACCCGCCGGGACAGGCCGGCGCGAATCCACGCGGCACCGAGAAGGATGGCGTTTGCCCCGCTCGAACAGGCGCTGCAGATGCTCCTGACCCGGCGGAACGGACCGAGGGCGGCGCGGACATGGTCCGCCGTCGACGAAAGGGGATGCGAGAGCATCCGCTTCAGGGGGGTGATCGCGGCCGGATCGCGCGAGAGCCAGGCGAGGAGCTCCTCGGTCTCGAACATGCCCGCGGTGGTGCCTCCAACCGCGAGGTCGATGTCGGCATGACGCGGTTCGAGACCTGCCTGCTCCAGCGCTTCACGCGCGGCGAGCACGGCCATGGCGTCCGTGCGTGACCACCCCTCGTCTTCGCCTGGAGGCGCCACGTCTGCCGCGCGCAGCCCCGCGACCTCCGCGGCGATGCGAGCCCGAGCTTCGGGGATCTCGAACGAGGAGAGTTGCGCGAAGGCGCGGTCACCCGCGACGAGGCGCTCCATGGTGGCCGCTGCGCCGCGCGCGAGGGGCGAGACCACCCCGATGCCCGTCACCCAGATACGCACCGCCGCCTGGCTCTCCTCGGGCTCCCCGGCTCAGGCCGATGCCTTCGATTTCACGATGTGCTCCACCAGGGTATTCACCGAGGCGAAGATGGGGCGCGCCTCGTCACCTTCCGGAATGCGAACCCCGAAGCGCTCTTCGATGGACATCGCGAGCTGCAGTGCGTCGAGAGAGTCGAGCCCGAGGCCCTCACCGAACAGCGGCGAAGCATCCTCGATGTCTTCCGGCTTCTTCCCTTCCAGGTTCAGCTCCGAGACCATGAGCTCCTTGAGCTGCTGCCGCACTTCCTGGTCACTCATGAGCACTTGCCCCGCGAGGTATCACAGTTTCCCGCCACCTCGCCAGGGGGCAGCACTTTTTCCTTCACTTTGGTAAAGAGTCGGTCATGGCCCTCGTCGACTACGCTGCCTCAGAGGGTGTCGCGCTGCTCACGCTGAGCGATCCACCGGCCAACACTTACACGCACGAGATGATGAAGGAGCTCGATGCGGCCATCCTCAAGGCGCGCTTCGACGCCGATGTGCACGTGCTCGTCATCACGGGGCAGGGGGAGAAATTCTTCTGCGCTGGCGCGAACATCGGCATGCTGCGGGAGGCCGATCCGACCTTCAAATATTACTTCTGCCTGCATGCCAACGAGACGCTCAGCCGGCTCGAGCACACACCCAAGCTCTGCATCGCTGCCCTGAACGGTCACACGGTCGGCGGAGGACTGGAGATCGCGCTGGCCTGTGACCTCCGCATCGGGCGGCGCGGGGCCGGCAAAATCGGGCTTCCGGAGGTGGCGCTGGGGGTCCTTCCGGGAACTGGAGGCACCCAGAGGCTCGCGCGTGCGGTGGGCGGTTCGCGCGCCATCCAGATGATGTGCGAAGGGAAGACGTTCGACTTCGACGCAGCGCAGGGCTACGGCCTCCTCAACGAGGTATGGGACACGCCTTCACACCAGGATTTCATGAAGCGCGTCCTCGAGTACGCTCGCGGGTTCGCGCCGCCTGGTCGCGCCGCGCTCGCAGTGGGACGGATCAAGCGCGCTGTCCAGACCGGTCTGGAAGTGGGCCTGGAGCAGGGGCTGGCCCTCGAGCGCGAGCTGCAGGCCGAACTCTTCGCCTCGGAGGATGCGCGCGAAGGACTTGCTGCGTACGTGGAGAAACGAAAGCCGAGCTTTCAGGGGAAATGATTGAATCTTGTGGTTCGCCACGGGGGCGCGCCGAAGGAAAACCTCGACGATGATTACTGACCAACCGATCCACTCTTTCAAGGAATTCTGGCCCGTGTACGTCCGGGAGCACGCCAAGAAAGAAACACGGCTGATGCACTTCGTCGGGACGACCGCGGCGGTAGGATGCCTCGCAGCCGGATTGCTGCTCAGGAAGCGGAGCCTTCTGGCGCTCGTGCCCCTCGTCGGTTACGGGCCCGCCTGGGTCTCGCATTTCTTCGTGGAAGGGAATCGGCCGGCGTCGTTCAAGTATCCCGGATGGTCGCTCCAGGCCGATTTCGTGATGTGGTCGAAGATCGTGCAGGGAAAGATGGACGAAGAGGTGGACAACATCCTCTCCACGACCACCTACGAAGAGGTAGGCACGGGCGCCTCCCCGGGCTGACGCATCACGCCGCTCGCAAACGCTTGCCGCTGGTCAGTCTCCCATGACGTGTGGGACACCATGACTCACGAACGACGAACGGGGCGAACGGAGCGGCGGATGGAAATGAGGAGAGGGGTGGGTAGGGGAAGACAGAGGGGGAGCGACGTGGTAACTGAACGTTCGTTCAACCATGGCTTGCCGACCTCTCGAACAACAGCGGCAACTGCTCATCCCGGAGTTCGATACCGTCTACAGCGCCAGTGTCGCATTCGTCAGACAGAGCCTCCGGTGGCTGGGCGTCGCAGAGCAAGACCTGGATGACGTCCTCCAGGAGGTCATGCTCGCTGCCTATCGCGCGCTCCCTCGGTTCGATCCGGAGCGCGCTCCCTCGCGAGAACAGCTACGCCCCGAAGGCACTCCAGCAACAGCGGGCAGTGGTCCTCGCACGTCCATCTCGCGGGGGCAGCACGACCCCTTGAAGTGCTGGCTCTTCGGAATTGCTCGGCGCCAGGCCAGCCATTACCGCGAACGTGCCCATCGACGTCGTGAGGTCACTGCAGGCGCGGGCGCCAGCTGGCCCCTCGTACAGCCAGACGCAGGTCCGAACTCGGAGCAGATCGTCGCGCTGGAGCAACGGACCCGGCTCGTCTCGGCCCTCCTGGAGCGGCTGAGCGCAGAGCGGCGGGTCATCCTGGTCATGGCTGATCTGCTGGAGATTCCTCCTTCCGAGATCGCGCTTGAGCTGCAGATCAATGAGGCGACGGTACGCTCTCGGCTTCGCCTCGCCCGTCAGGATTTTCGCATGGCCGTGAAGCGGTTGAACGCGGAGCAGCGCCGTGCCCTCTCTCCCGCGGACCTCCTCACAGCGTCGGAGCGGCGCGTCGGGCTGTCGCCCGATACCCTGCTGCGGGAAGCGCGCGTCATCCCCGATGTACCCGAGGGGCTGCGCGTTGCGCTCTGGAGCGCACTCCGGCGACAGATCGTAGACGGGCAGGCGCTCTTGAAAGCTCAAGAGCGGGAGATGGTAGCTCTCGCGTGAGTGCCCCCCGGGAGCCCGCTCGAAGTTTCAGGGCGGGGGGGTGGGGGGGCACGGCGGACGCGAGGGCCAGGGACCATGGGTGATTGCTGCGCTTGTCGTGAGGTCGCTCGCGAGGTACGAGCCCTGCAAGCATGAGCGATCAGGCATCCCAGAGTTCCGGCGCAGGTGTTCCTGGCGAGATGGGCGACCTGTCAGACGCCGAGCTTCTCGAGCGCACGGCTGACGCAGCAAAGCGTCTCCGGCAAGCTGTGGCAGAAGCCGTGGTGGGGCAAGACGACGTGGTCGACTCGATGCTCACCACGCTGGCTGCGCGGGGTCATGCCCTCCTCGTCGGCGTCCCGGGGCTGGCGAAGACGTTGCTGGTCGCTTCCCTCGCGAAAGCTCTGGATCTGAGCTTCGGGCGCGTTCAGTTCACGCCGGATCTCCTACCCGCCGACATCACGGGGACCGATGTGCTGCACGAGCAGCATGGAACACGGAGCCTCCGATTTCAGCCGGGCCCGATCTTCCACAACCTCGTCCTCGCCGACGAGGTGAACAGGACACCGCCGAAGACCCAGGCGGCGCTGCTCGAAGCGATGCAGGAGCGCAAGGTGACCGTGGGGACGACGACGCACCCGCTCCCTGACCCTTTTCAGGTCTTCGCCACACGAAACCCGATCGAGCAGGAAGGCACATATCCCCTCCCCGAAGCGCAGCTCGATCGCTTTCTGCTCGAGATCCACGTGGGCTACCCGAGTGAGAACGACGAGCGCGAAGTGGCGAGGCGCACGACGTCGGGTAAGTCGCCGGAGATCAAGCCCGTGCTCCACGCCTGGGAGGTAAGGGCCATCGGTCAGTTCGTGCCCCGGATCCCTGTGACAGACGAGGCGGTCGATCTGGCTGTACGCACGGTGCGGGCGACCAGGCCTGGTGCAGAGAAGGTCGCTCCCGAGGTGCGCGATTACGTGCGATACGGGGCAGGTCCACGCGGGAGCCAGGCTCTGGTGCTCGCTGCGAAGGCGCGTGCGGCGCTGCGCGGCGAAGCGGCCGCCGACGTCGACGATGTGCGAGCGCTGATCGTGCCAGCGCTTCGCCACCGGATCGTGCTGTCTTATCGGGCGGAAGCCGATGGGGTGCGTGACGTGGACGTGCTCAGGGCCGTCGAGCGCGCCTCGGCGCAAAGGTAGATCGTTCAGTCTTGTGCCTCGGTCGTGCGCGCCTCGGAGGGCGCGCTGGCTTTCGTCTCCCCTTTCTTGCGCTTGGGCTTTCGGGGAGCCGACGGAGAGGGCTCGCTGACCCGGCCCACCAGCGACATCTCCTTGGGGTCGAAGACGAAGCGAAGGGTCGCTGACCCTCGGCCATCCCAGCTCAGCGCGGCGACCCCGCTCTTCCGCAGCTTGGGCTGGGGTTCGCCATCCGTGCTTTGAGCACTGCCCGACCACGTGGCTTCGCCGACGAGAGAGGTGACCAGCGCAGAAAGCATGGGCTCGTGACCGACGAGGACCAGAGGGTCCGGGTCGCGGTAGCCCGACAGAAGGCGCAGAAGGTCCGCCGGGTCGCGCCCAGGGGAGAGTTCGGATGCCACCGAGACATCGCCAGTGAGCGCTGCTGCCTCGGCGAGGATCTCTGCCGTTTGCACGGCGCGAACCAGTGGACTCGTCCAGATGACGGCAGGGCGGCGACTCTTGCGCTTGGCGAGCCAGCGGGCGACTTGTCTCGTGGTCTTCCGCCCTTTGGCCGTCAGCCAGCGCCCGCTGTCGCCAAGGCCCGGAGCGTCATCCGCAGCTTGCCCATGGCGCACGATCAAGATTTCCATGGAGGCACAACGTAGCCCAGGCAGCGCTCAGAGGGGAGGCCGGAAGGGGCGTGCCGTCAGAACTCGCACTGGCCGGTCACCCCGCTGCAGAACGATCCGGCTGCGACGAAGGGGCAGACTTCACCGAAATAAGAACCGCAGGGGATCCCGCACGCGTGTGCGGTGTGCGTGTAGCAGATCTGCCCTCCAGGGCAGTCTGCATTGGACACGCAACGACAGTTGAAGTCGTCGGGGATGCCGTTGCCGTTCTCGTCCGCGCCGTTGCAGCACTCGGTCACGTAGTAGTCGCTCGCGCTGCAGTCGTCGTCGCCGCAATCCGTGGTCCCGTCACAGTCGTTGTCGATGCCATCCGTGCATGCGGCGACCCCGAACTCCGGCCCAGGTGCAGCGCCGTTGGCGCAGTTGAGGCAAGCCCCCGTGGTGACGCAGTCCGGATCGGCGCAGTCGACGTAGACATCGCCATCGTTGTCAATGCCGTCATCACAGATCTCGGGAGGGTTCGGCGTGATCTGGACGTTGAGCGCGAAGGGCCCTTCGTTCGCGCCGCCGCTCTGGTCGATGGTGTAGCCGTCCAGGAAGACGTAGTAAGTGCCCGGGTAGAGGATGTTGAACAGGAGCCTCGCGGCCCAGTTGCTCCCGGCGCTGTCGTCGTCGCAGCCGATCTCCGCGCCGGAGTTGCACGCGCCGGTGCGCACGTAGAGCGTCGAGTCGAAGCTCGTGCCGATGGAGTCGAGTTCGACACGGGAGGGCGTGGTGAGGATGAAGTAGAACACCGCCTCTCCCGCGTCGCCGCCGCACACACCCTTCGTCTCGCTGATGTGGCCCGTGGTGTCGCCCGTGTACGTCCCGCTCCCCGGAATCAGCTTGGGAGAGAGGCAGTTCGCTTGCTGGAGGACGCAGAACGGGTTGTTGGCGCAGTCCGGGTCCTGGCAGTCGATCAGCGTGTCGTTGTCGTCGTCGAGGCCGTTGTTGCACTGCTCCGGGAGCGGCGCGCAGTTTGGCGCGAAGAAGCAGGCGGTGTCGGCGCAGTCGATCCTGCCATCACAGTTGTTGTCGATGCCGTCGTTGCAGATCTCGGGCACGCAGTTCTGGCAGGAGAGAGACGAGAAGCACTGCGCATCGGCGCAATCCACGAGGCCGTCGCAGTCGTTGTCCACACCGTCCGCGCAGACCTCGGGGACGCCAGGAGGGACGCATGTACAGGGGAAGAAGCCAGCGCAGTCTGGATCGGCGCAGTCGATGCGCAGGTCGCAGTCGTCGTCGGTCTGGTTTCCGCAGTTCTCGGTCTGAGCCTGGCACTGGCACGACGGGTCCGAGAAGCAGTCCGAGTCCGAGCAGTCGAACGCCTGGTCGCAGTCGTCGTCGAAGCCGTTCCCGCACTTGCCCGCTTCGCTTGCGGAGCAACCGCACGTCTGGGTCCCCGCGCAATCGCTGTCGAAGCAATCGACGATGGTGTCGCAGTCATCATCCACGCCGTTGCCGCAGTTCTCGCCCATCGGGGAAGGTGTGCATCCACAGAGGGGCGCGCTGTCGCAGGCAGGGTCGAAGCAGTCCGCCACGCCGTCGCAGTTGTTGTCTGCGGCGTCCGTGCAGATCTCGGCTGCACCAGGGAAGACCGAAGGGTTGAAGTCGTTGCAGTCTCCGCCGCCGCACGTCAGGGGAGCGTGACCATCGCCGTCGTCATCCCGGGGGCGGTACTGGCAGGAGCCTTCAGCGCAGGTGTCCGTCGTGCATGCGTCACGGTCGTCGCAGTCCGTCGGTCCGCCACAAGGGGCGCCGCCGCCCTCCCCGCCTGCGCCCCCGCCTCCGTCCCCGCCTCCGCTCAAGGTGCTCGTCGTGTCCGTTGCAGTGGAACCACCACCGCCTGCGTTCAGGTCGAGCGCGTTCAGCCCGGTGCGACCGCATGCCCCCATGGCGAGGCTGAGGCCCATGATCGCCCCAAGGCCCAGCACCGCGATCCGCATCGAAGAGCCCAGCATGATCCCACCTTGTGCGTTCCGGAGCGTCATCTCACCCGACCCCTCGCCGGCTTCACTCGCGATGGTACGCCGACCCTGGCCAACCCGAGCAGGACCACTACGGGTCATGCTCGTCAGGAGATATTGCCGGGAAAAAAGCACTTCAGGGCAAATTCCGGACCGCCTCTCGCTCTTCCTGTGGAATCAGCGGAGCCCCTCACAGTGCGAGCGACAAGTTGCCCGGCGTTGCAGCACCGTGTAACCACCCGACGGCGTGAGATTGCTGCAGCTCCAGCAGGAACGGCCCCCTGAAGGGCTCCAGCGAGGCCGCTACCCCGCGCCTCCCTGGTCCATCGCCGCGCTGGGAGCTGCCGTGCTGCTCGGGGCACTGCTCTTTCTGGGCTTCCGAGCGCGTCGCGCGTTGAAGCGCTCCGAGGGCCGGGACGAGAGCGGCTCTCCGAAGCGGTCATGATGATGAGCGGAGCCGAAGGGACCCCGTGAGCAAGCTTGGACGCCGCCTTGTGGTGGTGATGTTGCTGGGGATCGCGGTCTACGGGGTGATCATCCTCTCGCGAGGGCTCACCCAGATCAGCGTGAGCCTCCAGACCTATGCGTGGTGGACCTTCGCTGCAGCGTGCGGGCTCGCCTTCACGAACTACCTGCTCCGATTCCTGAAGTGGGAGTACTACCTCGCGCACCTCGACGTGCGCGGGATTCCCAAGGGAGAGAGCTTGCTGACCTTCCTGTCCGGCTTCGTGCTGACAGTGACGCCAGGCAAGGTCGGTGAGGTCTTCAAGTCGGTCATCCTCCAGCAGACGAGGGGTATCCCCATCGCGCGTACGGCGCCGATTGTCGTTGCCGAGCGCGTCACCGATCTCATCGGGGTGATCGTGATCATCACCGTAGGAAGCATCAGCTTCCCTGGCGGCGCGCTCTGGGCGACCCTCGGCGCGATCGTGGTCGGAGTGCTCCTGATGGTCGTCGCGTCCACCAAGGTGTCGGACGGGCTACTCCGCGCCTTGACGCTTTTGCCCGGACCTCTGGGGCGGCTCGCGGCACGCATCGGACCCAAGATCGCCGTGGCGCTGCACGGGCTGCGGGGGCTCACCGCACCTTCGAAACTCATCTGGCCGACCATCCTGTCCATCGGCGCATGGGGGCTAGAGGGGCTCGGACTGTGGGTGATCCTCGGCGGATTCTCGGTTCGGCCCCCGCTGTCGCTGACGGCCTTCTTCTATGCCACGGCGACCCTTGCCGGCGCGCTGGTCCCCCTTCCTGGAGGTCTCGGCGTGACGGACAAGCTGCTCGAGGAGCAGATGGCGCACCTGGGCGGTGTACCGAGCGCAACTGCGACCGCGGCCATGCTGCTCATCCGGTTCGCGACGCTGTGGTTTGCGGTCGCGGTGGGCTTCGTGGCGCTCGGCGCGCTCAGGCTGCGGTATCCCCAGATGAATGCCGATGCCGCCCCCCCGAACGACGGGGGAGCCAAGCCTTGACGAGATCTTCGCTGATGAGGCTTCTTCGTGGAACAAAGGAGCACGCCAGAAAAGACGCTTTCCTCAGGGGTTGATATAGAGTGCCGCCGGAGCGGGATGGCCCCGCTCGATCAGGATGCGCGATCGCCGCGCGCCCGCAGCCACACCAACATCGCTGCAACACCACGGCCCGTTATCCCATGGCAACGATCGAACGAGGCGTCGAGCTAGTGCGGCGCGTGATCACGCACCTGAAGACGCGCCCCCAGAGCCACGGAGTCTCCGGGGCAAACCCGGCGGACCTCGACGCGCTCGAGTCACGGCTGATGGTCGAGTTGCCGCCGACGCTCAGGGCGTTCCTGGAGTTCGACTTCACGTTCGACAGCCTGGGCAAGCGGTTCAAAGGCAGGCATCGCTTCGGGATGACCCCGGCAGCGCCGGCGCCGAAGATGACCTCGGTCCGCAAGCTGGCGGAGGCGATGGTCGAACTCGGGTGGACCGACTCCAAGATCCGTCAGAAGGTCGTCCGACTGCCGAACCTCCCCGGACACCCCTGGAACGCGCTCTACCTGGGCGAGGCGCGGCGCGATGGCGAGCTGTTGATCCTCGGCCTCGACAACGAGGAAACGAGCGTCCGCGTCTTCCCTCGCTACACCGCTTTCGATCTTTACCTGGCGCACCAGGTCGGCCTCGTGAAGCTCACCGAGGGACAGCGCCTCGAAGATCTCGAATCGTACATCGCGATCAACCAAGATCTGCAGACCCGAGACGAAGATGACGAGGGAGACTCCGACTACTGAGCGTCGGCATCATGCGCGTCGATACGCCACGATGAGGGATCGAGGCACGTGACGAGCGAGAGACATGACCTCGGAGAGACGCTGGTCTTCGAGGTGACCACGGAAACGCCTCGAGAGCGCCTCGACAAGCTCCTCGTCCACCTGCTCGCAACCCTCGGACGCACAGCCTCGCGCGCCACGGTCCAGCGCTGGATCGACGAAGGGCGTGTGCTCGTGAATGGCTCGGTCTCACGCGGCTCCGCTGCAGTGCCCGCCGGGGCTCGCGTGGAGGTCCATCCGCCTGCCCCCGCCCGGAGCCCTGCCGCCGCTGACAAGAGCGTGGTCGTCCCGGTCGTCTTCGAAGACGAGCACCTTCTCGTGATCGACAAGCCGGCCGGGATGGTGGTGCATCCGGCGAGAGGCCATGAAGCAGGGACGATGATCAACGGCCTGCTCGCGCGGCCCAGCTCCTCTCTGGCGGCAGCAGATCCACGGGATCCGGTAGGGCACCTGCGCCCCGGCATCGTGCACCGCCTCGACAAGGGGACGAGTGGCGTGCTCGTCGTCGCGAAGGATGCGCCCACGCGCGAGGCGCTGAAGGAACTCTTCGCCAGCCACGCCGTAGACCGAGAGTATCTGGCCATCGTGGTCGGGGAGGCTCGTGACGCGACCTACGACACGCTGCACGGCAGGCACCCGACTGACCGCCTCCGGTTCTCGTCACACGTGCACACCGGGCGTCGCGCCGTCACCCACGCGCGGGTGCTGGAGCGGTTCGGGGCTCTGGCCACGCTGGTCGCGTGTACCCTGGAGACCGGAAGAACCCACCAGATCCGCATCCACCTCGCAGAGCGCGGCGGCACGCCCGTCCTCGCGGACCCGCTCTATGGAAAGCGCCCCCGTCACCCGCAGGTTCGTACGGCGGCAGAAGAGCTGGGGCGCCAGGCCCTTCATGCCAGGATGCTCGGGTTCGTTCACCCTCGCACAGGCGTGACGATGCGCTGGGAAAGCCCGCTGCCGGCAGACATGGAGCGCGCGCTCAACCGGCTGCGGGCGCTCGCTACCACATCTTCGATTTCACGTGGCTCTTCGACTTGATGAGGATGTCCACGATCGCACGGTCGTAGAAGTTCTTCTGGTAGAGATCGGGGAGCACGCGGCTCTTGTAGAGCGCTCGCCCTTCCTCGATCTCCTCCGAGAGAACGTTGAAGAGATCGTCCTGCTGGACTCCCTGAACGATCTTCTCCTCGTTGTAGAGCGAGAGGTCGCTCGCGATGGCACGCGCCAGGCGGCGCGCCGCCTCTTCGGTATCGATCAGGGGCATTCGTCTGCTCCAGAGTGGGTCTCGTCAGCCCGGGAACCGCTCGTTCGGTGCTCGGGAACCCTAGGATGCAGCACTCCGCGGCGGGCTGTCAAAGTTGCTCCTCTTTGCTCGGCCCCGGCGTGGCTGTTCCAGCCACTTCGGCGCCCGGCTTCGAGGGTGAATCCGGCCAAAAACGGTGTACCCCGAGGGCCGCCAGGCCAGAGAGGAGGGGAAAGGTGACGAGCGCATAACGGCCGGCACCGAAGAAGGCGGCGTGCGTGAGGAGGGTGGTGCCCAGGACCGAGAGCGCGCAGAGGGTGAGCACCGGGGCTCCGAGCAAGGCACGTCCGTGGAGCAGGAAGAGCCCCAGCAGCACGACGTAACCAATCCAGGCGTGCACGTGGAAGGCCGCGAGGAGCCCGACGATGAAGAGCACGAGCCGGGCAGCGGAGAGCACGCGGCGTCCCGTCAGCGCTGGCGCTGCGCGCCATGCTCCGACCAGACACAGGATGAGCACGAGCCGCTCGTAGATGGTCTCGA
Source organism: Chondromyces apiculatus DSM 436 (assembly GCF_000601485.1). Classification (GTDB taxonomy): domain Bacteria; phylum Myxococcota_A; class Polyangia; order Polyangiales; family Polyangiaceae; genus Chondromyces; species Chondromyces apiculatus. The sequence continues at coordinate 43,587 of NZ_ASRX01000001.1, read as the reverse complement.
CGGCTCCGAGCGCGACCTTCTGGCGGTGATCGAAGGCCGCAGGGTTCGCGTCGTGCAGGTACCAGCCTGCGGCGCCGCAGTAATCGAAGGTGGCGGCGAGCTTGCGCGGGATCAGGGCGAGCCAGGCTGCAGGTCGTGATGCGATCTGCTGGCGTGCTGCGCGGCCAAAGCAGGCGTCCTTGCCAGCCTCGTCGAAGACGTGGCGGCAGCCGTCCGGCACCTCCAGGGGAGCCCACGCGCCGTTTCCTTCATGGTTGGCGCCGATGAGCAGGTTCCAACCGCCGTTCACGCTGACCAGGGCGCAGCTACCCATGCGTACGCAGTTGCGGGCCGTCCAGGGTGCGCAGACGGCCAGCGCCACGGAGGTGACGGCGACCGCGGCGAGCCTTGAGCGCCGACCACGCGCGGCAATCCAGCCGAACACCGGTGCGAGCAGAAGCGACTGGGGTCGCACGAGCGTGGCTGCCCCCAGGATCAGACCCAAGACCACGAGCGACGTCAGTGAACGCGATGTGGTTTTGCGCTCCGCGGCCCGAGCCGTTGCCCAGCCCCCGCAGGCGAGCAGAGCCCCCGTCACAGCCTCCGTCATCAGGGCAGGCGTGTATGCAACGAGCCCCGGATGAAGCGCGACCAGCCCACCCGCGAGCGCGGCGAGCCGGCGGCTGGTCGCGCGTACAGCCAGGCGGTGCACGGCGAGCGCGGCGAGCGCTCCCATGAAGGCGTTGAGCACCATCGCACCGGCGGGGTGAGGCCCGAAGAGCGCATACACCGCCGCGAGCGCTCCTGGATAGCCGACGGGGTAGTGCGCTGCGTAGGTCACCACTCCATCTGGCCAGCTCCAGGTGTAACCGAGCCCCGTGGCCAGGCGGGTCGCCAGGCGGTGATAGTAGGCGCCGTCTGCAGCGGGCGCGAAGCGACCCGCGGCCCATGCGACCACCATGAGCCGCGCCACCAGCGCGAGCGCGAAGATGGCGGCGGCATCACGTCGCCACCTCGTCGCGGAGGCAGGGTTCATACGCCAGGCAGGGGCGAAGACGCGCCGTCATCCATCGCCGGGAGGAGCGGGAACGCGGACAGCAGCCCGGTGCGACGCAGCGCGGCGATCACCTCGCATGCTGGGAGGCCGACCACGTTCGTGTAGGAGCCCTCGATCCGGGCGACAGCAAACGCACCGAGGCCCTGGATCGCGTAGGCGCCCGCCTTGTCCAGCCCCTCACCCGTGGCCGCGTAGCGCACGATCTCGTCATCCTCAAGCCTGCGGAAGAACACCTGGGTCTTCACCGTCTCCGCGTGCACTGCGCGCTCGTCGCTGCCGCTGCCGCCAGCCGTCACCGCGAACCTCGTCCACACCTCGTGGTCGCGACCTGACAGGGCTCGGAGCATGGCTTGCGCCCCGACCAGGTCGCGTGGTTTGCCGAGGACGCGCCCGTCGAGGACCACTTCGGTGTCCGCCACCAGGAGCGCGCCCGCATCGGCGGCTTCCTGCCGCTCCTGAGCGGCCTTGAGCTTCGCCAGGACGATCCGGGCCTGGTAGTCCTCCGCACGTTCTTCTTCGGCCTTGATCTCCGAGACTTCGGCAGCCGCCACCCGGAACGGGAGACCCAGGCTTGCCAGGATGTCGCGCCTGCGCGGAGACGACGATCCGAGGAGAAGAGGGTGCGCGTGGTCAATCATGGCGCGATGTCGCTCCTGCGCTCGCGGGAGCCCGGCGCGTCCGAGCCAGCGCGGCGGCCCCTAGCTACCACGGCCTGGGCGAGGCCGAGCGGTGATCCTCGCAATTGCTCTGTTGACCCTGTGTGGGGCAGTAGTAAGGGTCCTGCTGGATGCGCTCGAATCCGCCGAGGCAGCCGGTAGGACCGCGAGTGCGGTCGCTCCTCGCCTCCGGGCTCCTCGCCGTGTGCGCCACCGAGACGCCTGCGCAGGCGGCCGATTGCGCGCCTGCGGGTGACCTCTCCCCCTGCATCGATGCCGACAACCTGTGGCTCCGCCCAGGTGGCGGTCCGTTCTTCTCGATCGCCAGCACCGGCACGGCACCTCCCGGCAAGGCATCCTTCGGGCTCGCGCTCAGCTACCAGTCTCGCCCTCTCGGGCTCGTCGTCCCTGGGCCGAGCGCAGAGGGCACCACCGTCAACGTGCTCGACAACGTGCTCAACGCGACTTTTCTGTGGTCGCTCGGCCTCACGGATCGACTGGAGCTGACGCTCGCCGCCCCGCTCACACTCTACCAGGATGGCTCGGGCCTCGCCGGCGTGCTCAACACGGAGGAGGAGTTGCAGCGCAGCGCCATCCGCGATGCGCGCGTGGGTCTGGCCTTCGCCATCCTCCCCCGAGCGCGGGTCGGGGCGTCAGGGGCCTTCGCGCTCGCAGCCCGCCTCGACCTCGGCTTGCCGAGCGGTGACGAGACGGTCTTCGCGGGTTCCTCCATGGCCACAGCAACGCCCAGCGTCGTCGCGGATCTCCAGCTAGGTCGCTTTGCAGTTGCAGCCGAGGCAGGCGCTCGTCTCCGCGAGGCCACCAACCTGGCCGGCAGCGTGGTGGGATCGCAGCTCCTCGGGGCGCTCGGCGTGTCCTACGAAGTGATCCCAGAGCGCTGGCTCACCGTGAGCACGGAGGCATTCGCGCTGTATACCCTCGCAGAGCAGCCCTCCTCTCCTCTCGTTCCTGCAGAGTGGATCCTCTCCGCGCGGACTGCGCCGTTCCTCGCGGGCGACGTCTCCTTGTCGTTGGGTGGCGGAGGCGCCATCCCACTCGCCGAGGAGTCTGCCGTGACGGCGCCGCGCTTCCGGTTCACGCTCGCCGCCCGGTATGCCCCCTCTGGACGCGACACTGACGGGGATGGCGTGCTCGATCGTGATGACGCCTGCGTCACCCTGCCGGAGGATCGCGATGGCTTCCAGGACAAGGATGGCTGTCCCGATCCCGACAACGACGGCGATGGCATTCCCGATGCTCAGGATCGCTGCCGTGACGCCGCGGAGACCGTCGATGGGTACCGCGACGAAGATGGCTGCCCCGATCCAGATGACGATGGTGACGGCGTCCCGGATGCCGAGGATCGCTGCCGCAACGAGCCCGAGGACAAGGACGGCTATCAGGACAAGGACGGCTGCCCCGATCCCGACAACGACGGCGATGGCATCCCGGATGAGCGGGACGTTTGCCCCAACGGCGCCGAGGACATCGACGGGTTCAAGGACGAGGACGGGTGCCCCGATCCGGACAATGATCTCGACCAGGTCCTCGACGAGAGCGATCTCTGCCCGGACGCGAAGGAAGACCGTGACGGCTTCCAGGACGACGATGGATGTCCGGAACCGGACAATGACGAGGACGGCATCCTCGATCAGGATGACGCTTGTCCCTCCACGCCGGAGACGATCGATGGCAAGGCCGACGACGATGGCTGCCCGGAGCCTGGTGGGAAACCCGCCGTGCGCTGGCAAAACGAGCAGCCCATCGTGGATGGTCTCGCGCGCTTCACGCCGGGTGGTGCAAAGATGCCGGCCACGCTCGAGGCACAGTTCCGCATGGCCGCTCAGCTCATGCGGGGTCGCATGCCGCTCGCGTCAGTCATCGTCGAAGCCTATCCGGATCGCTCCGGTGACGGCTCGACGCGCGGCATGGAGGTCGCCGCCGCCCGCGCGGATGCCGTGAAACGAATCCTCACGGCAGCAGGGATCCCGGCGGAGGTGATCACCCCTGCTGCCGGTGATCCAACACTGAAGCGCCCTGCTGGCGCTCCGCAGATCGAGATCACGGTGACCCGCTCCCCCCGCTCCAGCGCGCGCCGAACCAGGACCGCGCCAGCGAAGGAGGCGCCCACACCTGGGCAACAGCCTCCTACTCCCAACTCACCCCTTCCCAAGCCTGCCGAGGTACCGCATCGATGAACGTCATCGAGGCCCGTCGCCCCCGTCATCTGATCATCCGAGTCGACCGAGGAGATGAACTCCCCACTGTGCTGGCCCAGGCCCTCGACGAGATCGAGGCGAAAGCTGGCTGGATAGAAGGCACTGGAACGCTCGAAGCGGCCGAGATCGCACCGGCGGATCCATCTGCACGCGGCCGGCTCTCCCCCCGCCGCATCGAGGGTCCCAGTGAGGTTGTATCGCTCACGGGCAGCATCGCCTCCCAGGGAGGGGTGAGCAACGTCCGCCTCTGGGTGACGCTCGCACGCGAAACCGAGTTCGGGCTGCAGCTCGCCGCGGGGGAGCTGCTCTGGGGCCGCGCCCTGGCTCTCGAACTCCTGGTCACGGCGTTCGACGACGTGATCCTGGCGCGCATCCCCGACGAGCGCTCTGGCCAGACTGTCCTGGCGGCGCAGGCTGGTGCGCTCTCCGCACCAGGCGCCCCAGCGATGCCGGTGCACGCAGCTCAGAGCCCCGCTTCATCGGGCGCCACGACCCCGAATCCGCTCCCCACCGCGAGCATGTCTCCCGCGACGTCCTCCACCACATTTGCCCAGCCGGCCCCAGCTCAGGCCGCGACAGGTCAGACGTTCCAAGGCGGTTCGCCCGTCCCGGCCGACGCACCGCGCACCATGACGCTGGAGTCGCCACGCCCTTCAGCCGCGGAGCCCTCGCGCGCGCCAGCAACGGACCTGGCAGCAGCGCCTGGTCATACGGCGCCACAGCGACCCGCGCGGCAAGCCACGCAGCACGAAGAGGCTTACCCGGAGATCGGGGACCTGGTCACCCATTTCCACTTTGGTGAGTGCGAGGTCATCGGGTCCGACGGAGAGCGGATCCGGCTCCGACAGGAGCGGGACGGCCGTGTTCGCGAGGTGGCGTTGACCATGCTCAAGATCGAAGCCCCCGTGCTCGATCCCGTCACCGGCAAGCATCGCTTCAAGCTCGCCCGCAAGCACTGATGTCGCCTTCGCCTCCCCCGCACTGCGGAAGGAGGCGAATGGGGACGCGAGTCTCCTCGTGGAGGCTCAGAACACCCGCTGCTTCACATCGATCGAGTCGCCTGCCTGCAGCAGCACGTCCGGGATCCGGTTGGCGGAGATGTCGTCGGCGGACACCGTGTCAGCCACCGTTCGCCCGTCTTTCACCTTCCTCCGGATGATGATCTTGTCGCGGTTGGCGATGCTACTGAACCCTCCAGCCAGTGAGATCGCCCGGAGCAAGGTCATCCTGGGCTCCAGGGGGAAGGAGCCAGGCTTCTGCACCTGGCCGAGCACCTCGATCCGCTTCGAGTTGTACGCTTTCACGCTCACAGACACGCTCGGATCGGTGAAGTACTGCTCCTCCATCAGCCGTGCGCGGACCAGCGCCGCGACATCCTGAGGTTCGAGGCCCGCCACCTTGATCCGCTTGATGTACGGCACGTCCACGGTCCCGTCGGGCGCGACCGTGAACTCCGTCGGCAGCTTGTCCTCCCCGACCACGCGGAGCTCGAACACGTCTCCCGAATCGATGGTGGTCGCCTCGATCGGCGCTGGCAAGTTGGCGGCGTGTGGAGGCGAAGCGCTGCACGCCCCTACCGCGATCGCGAGGACGAGCATCACGCAGTGGACGAGCACCGTCACATGAACCAGCGTACGCCCAGGTATGCCTCGAACTGTTGCCACTGCAGCGAGTTCTCCCCTTCAGGCACGGTCAGCGTGGTCTGGCTGAGGTTGGCGTTGTAGCGCAAGGTGGCGTTGAACCCGATGGAGTCCCTGAGTCGGTACTCGCCGAACGCGGTCGCATCCACCCGGACATCGGTCCACGCCGACTCTGCTGCGTACGAGCCGTTGGAAGGGATGTTCGGGTAGATGATGGCCCCCACCCCTCCTTCGACATCCAGAAGGAAGCGCCCACCGAAGAAGTAGGTCAGCTTCGCGTACACACGATCCCGCTCGAAGTAGGTTCCGATCAGGCTGTCCTGATAATCGCGAATGAACCCGGCTGAGATCGAGGGGATCACAAGGCTCGACGCAGCGGGGTCGGAAGACGGGCTCGGCGTCAGGTAGTACTTCACCTCAAGTTGCCCGATCACACTGTCGAAGTCGCTCCCATCGACGGGCGCGGTGTAGAAGCTCGCGCCCCAGCCGACGAGAGCCAGCACTTTCAGGGATGGCGTGAGCAGACCGCTCAACCCGGCCTGAACGCGCAGCGGGTGTCCAGACTTGCCGCCATCGGGATAGCTCAGAAATCCGAACGAGGCGTCGTAGATGGCTGCCGTGCGCGGGAGGAACCGCCAGCGCCCCCTGGTCCCGAACATGTGGGTCAGGTTGGTCAGATCCTGGTAGCCGCCAGATTCGAAGATCGTCCCGTCGAAGTGATAACCAAGCCGCCAGTCGAGGAGACCACCACCCGGAGTCCAGATGAGCTCACCGCCTGCAGCGGCATTGATCCTGTTGAAGCTGTCCTGCGTGAGGCCTTGATCGGTGGGAGCGATGGTTCGGCCGAGCGACGCCTCCAGGTTCCCGGACCAGGGCCTTTGCGGCAGAATCGCCAGGCGCAAGTCCAGTAGACCACCGACGTTGCGCTGCTCGCTCATCAGGTCTTTGCCCTCATCTGGGCCGGAGACCGGAATGAATTCGTTGTAGGTCGCCGCAATTCCTGCGTGAAAGGCGAAATCGGGCGGCGGGGCATCCGGGGAGGCCTGAAGGCGCTGCGGTCCGAGTGTCGACAGCGAGAATGACGGCGTGACCCGCAATCGAAGCGAACCGACGGGATCCTCGACGTCAGCACGGCGGAAGAAGTTGCTGTCGAAGCCGAATTCGGCGGCTGCACCAGGGTGCAACTCGAAGTCGCCGACCCGGATCCCGATCCCCTCGGTGTACTGGCGGTCGGCGAGCCAGGGCTGGTCCTGCGCTCCTGCGGTCGATGAAACCACTGACAGGGAGAAGAGCGCAGAGATCGACGCAGCGATTGATGCGCTAAATTTCATCACCTGTTCAGTCGCCGTCTCGTGCCTGAACGTGGATGCCTATTTGAAGCAACTGCTGCAGGAAGGCGGTTCGACGATGATTTCGGTGGCTGGTTTCTCGGTGGGATCTTCCTGAGGGAGGTTCGGATCGACAGAGGAGGAGACGGCACTATCTCCGATGTAGCCAGCTTCTTTGCCGATGCACTGGTTGGCTTCTGCCGAGAGTTGCTCCGTACGCTGGCGAAGCACCGTCAGGATGGTGAACTCGTGGGTCGCCAGATCGGCATCGCTACGGTTGACCGCAAGCTCGAGACCTTGCCTGCGCTCTCGGGCCGAGCGCAGGGCGACGTCGACCTGGTTCAGCTTGTCGTTCAGGCACAGCGTCTTCACCACATCGCGCTCGTTGCGAGCGGTCTCGAGCTGCCGACGCACCGTGAGGCGCGAGCTTTCCATGCGGATCAGGAAGGTTTCACTCTCGGCGAGCTGAGCTCCAGGCGGCAGTGCAGCCTGACGCGCTGCCCCTTCCGCCAGTTCGGGCGGAGGCGGCGGCGCGATGTTCTGTGCCTGGGCAACAGCGATTCCGTGCCCGATGACCAGCGCGATCACCGCCGCTGCGGAGAAGCTGAGAAGTTGATCTCGCCTCATCCCATCCTCCGAGAACCCCGGACCACGTGCGGAGTATAGAATCCGCCTTCCAGGGTTGTCAAAATGCAACCAGCGCGCCAGCCTGAGCAGAAACCGGTCCTGCCACGCAGAGGACGCCCATTGATTGGTTGCGTGAAGAGGCCGCGACGTTCGACTACTGGCTCACGAAGGTGACGGGAATGACGATCGTCGCGCCGCCCCCTTCTGGAGGCGAGAACTGTGCGCTCATGACGCGTGCAACGACGCAGGAGATGACCGTTCCCGAGAGCCCGCCCCCGGAAGGCGTCGCCGAGAGCACCTCGCCGTTGGGTCCGATCTTCGCGGTGACGCGCACCGACCCCTTCATGGTCGGATCTTCCTGAAGCCCGCGGTTGTAGCAGCGCCTGAATCCTGCGCTCATCCCGGCCACGACGGAGGAGGCGTTCGCCACGTTGCCGCCGGACACTGCCGCGCCACCCACGTTGGCGCTGCCCACGGGCCCTTTCACTTTCTGCGTCGAGCCCGCCGTCGCCGGACCTCCGCTCGACGTGTCCCCGATCCCCGCGAGCCCGCTGCCGCCGATCGCTCCGGGGCGCACGGTCCCGCTCCCTCCCCCACCCAGGTTCAAGCCGGCGATCCCACCCCGGCCCACGCCGGAGCTGCTCGAAGCAGCTCCATCGAGGAGGCCGAGCGAGACGTCGCCGGAAGCGAGCACACCAGCAGTGGCATTGCCGCTCGCGTTCAGCGCGCCGAGCATCTGCATCTCGAGCTGCTGGAGCTCGTTCACGATCGCCGTGGCGCGCGCATCGCTCACCTTACCGGGAGCAGCCCCCTTCGACGGACCTGCTGCCTTGGGCGCTTCTGCTGCTGCCTGGGCCGTCTGCGCAGTGTCGGTCTCGGTCTCCTTCGGCTGCTCGACAGGGGGAGGCGGCAGTTGCTTCACGGACTCGATGAGCGCGGCGACGCTGTTCTCGTCGTCGATGACCGGGTCCATCCAGTCCGAGTAGATGGATCCCACCGCTCCGAAGTGCAGCAGGAACGAGAAGGCGGCGATGATGGTGGTCGTCCAGTCAATCTGGTCGCCCAGCCCCGCCTTGACCGAAGACGGGAGCTGAGGGCGCGCTTGTACTGGAGGCGGGGTGACGAACTGAAACAGAAAGGTGGTGTCACCAACGACGATCTTGCCGCGCGCCTCCTCGGTGAGGGGGACCTGGTAGGCCTGGGTATTTCCGCTCTGAACGCGCTTCGCTGCTCCCTTGAGGCCCTCCAGGTCCGCGACGCCGCTCTTCAACGCGACACGGCCGCTCATCCCTTCGAGGAACGTCAGGTGGTACTCGCTCCCCACGATCTCGAAGAGCTTGAAGCTCGGCGGGATGGCACGGCTCGGGACCACGAACATGCTCTTCTCGCTGGGCCCGATGGTGACGTGGGTGCGCTCCTTGATGATCCGCTCCTCGATCATCTTGCCGCCCAGCACGAGGCCGATGCGGAGCACCTTCGGTCCCGGAGCAGGCGGCGTGGCGGCCCGCATCGTCGCGGTCATCTGCCCAGGGCTGCGAGAGGACGGTGGCGAGAGCTGCTGCTGGGTCATGCCGCGGGTCTCCAGAATGCCGGGCGCGGGCGCCCGCCGAGCGAGAGGGTACACGGACGGCGTAGGAGGGTCCAGGCAACCGCCCCATGCTCCAGGGACCAGAACCGAGGCATGGCTCGTCCCGTGGCGATGATGCCCGGGGTGTGCGCTGGGCCCCTGCTCGGCTAGCTGCGGCGCGTGCGCTGCCGACGACCCGGAGAAGCTGCTCTCTCGGGTGCCTCCCCCGAGTCGCCCATCACGACGGCGACCAGGTCATCGAGTGAGCGTCGCTGCCGCTCCGCTTCGGCGCGCGCAGAAGCTCCGAGGGTGGCCGCGAGGATTGCGCCTGTCGCGGCGAGCCCGAGCACGGCAGCGATCATGGCAGGTGGCCCACCGACCAGGTACATCAACGTGGCCAGGAGCAGCCCCCCCAGAGCGCCGAGCCGCGTGCCCACTGCGGACCACGCAGCCCCCACATCGAGGACCCGTGCTGCCTCCGCCAGGAGCTCGTTCACTGCGGCAATTCGCGCATCGTCACCACGCACCTCCATGACCGTGAGCGCGAAGCGATGCGCGAAGCTACCTCGTGGCGCACACTGTGACAGCGCGACCAGCCGCTCTTCACGAGGCAACTTCCGGAGCGATCGCGCTGTCGCCTCCACGTCGCCCCCGCTGAGCCTCCGGACCTTGTCGCGGTAGCGCCACGCTCCGGCCGCACAGGCCAGCGCCAGCGCCAGCGCCAGCGCGACGAGCAGCGTCGCGATCGACCCGCTAGAAGGGCTCACGGTAGATCGCTTGCTCGATGCGATCGAGGAACGGCTGCCGCAGCTCGGCCAGCGTGAGCTTCGGCTGGATCCGGCTCACGTCGACGGCCGCAATGGGCTTCTGGATACGCCCCGTGATCGTCACCTCGGTCAGGGTGATCACCCCCCGCGGCTTGCCTCGCTCTTGCGCCATGGCGTCACTGCTGCTGCAGACCGCTGCAACGATGGTCACCAGCAGCAGACCGTGACGAACCCTTTGCGTCTTGCGCGGCGTCATTGTCCCTCGACTCCTTGGCTCTGTTCCGGAGGTGTCTCTGCAGGGGGTGTCTGGGCAGGGGGTGCCATCCCGGCTGCTCCTCCGCCTGCTGCACCAGGAGCTGGGTCCGGTGGGCCCGCCGCTCCTGGTGCTGGCGAAGCAGAGGGTGCCGAAGGAGCCGCAGACACGGGTGGCGCTACCGCTGGCGGCGCGGCAGGTGGGGCAGCCGCTCCGGCGTCGATCTCACCCTCCTTGAGCTTCGCGCGGTTGAGCAGCTCCTCCGAGTCATCGCTCGTCCCCTTGCGACGTATCTCCTGGAAGCGCTTCAGCGCGTTCTGCGCCTCGGTCACCTGCTGCTTCGGTGTCATCCCGGGAATCGCAGGTGCAAACAGGTACAGGAGCCCCAGGTTGTAGTGCACCTCGGGGGTGTTCTGGTTGCGCGAGAGGACCCACTCGAGCTCGCGCTTGGCATCCGCGTAGCGATCCAGCAGCCTGTAAGCGTCGCCGAGCGCGAGGTGCGCCGACAGGTTGTCGGCATCGAAGCGCACCGCCCCCTCCAGGAGCGGCATGGCCTCCTGGGAATTGCCCGCCTCGAGCAGCATGGTCGCGAGCTGCACCCGCGCCTCCACCATGTCCGGGCGGCGCGCCAGAGCCCGCTGGAACTGTTCCATCGCCTCTCGGCGCTGCCCCTGCTCCCGGTAGATCAATCCGCGCACCAGCAGCGCTTCGGGGTTGTCCTTGTCGCGCGGGGGGTTCTCCGCCACGGGCTCGAAACCGTCGAGGATCGCCTGCAGCGCGTACAGCGCCAGATCGAGCCGGCGGCTGCGGTAGTGGTCGCGCGCGATGACCACCATCGCCGGTCGGTAATCCGGGTTCAACTTGAGCGCTTCCTGCGCGATCCGCTGCGCGGATCCGGTGTCCTTTTGCAGGGACTTGATCTCCGCGAGCGTTGCCGCGACCGCCGCCGATTTCGGCAACTGTCCCCGTTTCTCGTTGAGGATTCGCTCTGCTTCACCGAGCTGCTCCTTCTTCGCCAGGAGCATCGCATATCCGACGATGGCTGCCTCGTAGTCGGGGACGATGGTGAACGCCTGGCGGTAGCTCGCACCCGCGGCCGCATCGTGCAGCCGCTCCTGCACCACACCGAGCGCATAGAAGGCCTGGTGAGCGCGCGGATCAATCTGCGTGGCCTGCTGGAACAGCGTGCGCGCGGTGTTGAGATCACCGTTCGTGAAGGCCGCCATCCCTTGCTGGCAGGCCATGGCAGCCTGAGGGCTCATCATGGGCGCCTGCATCTGCGGCGGCTGCGGGAGAGGCTGCCCTGCGTTCGGCATGCCGGGCGTCCCCTGAGCGCTCCAGGGCTGCCCCGCCGGTGGGCGGACGACCGGCTGCTCAGCGGTCTTCGGCGGAGGCTTCGGATCCTCGGCGCAAGAAACGAGGAGGAGGGCCCCGATCACGAACACGGGGGACGCCGAGCAACGTGCGCCGCGCCTCATGGTCCCCCCGGCGAGGGAGCTGGGAGACCGTCAGGTGCGAGCGACGGCTGCATGCCAGGGCGGCTCCGGAGGAACACGCCATCCTTGTACTCGAAGGGCGCCTGGGTCTCGGGATCCATCACGCCAGCCGTCCACTCGCGCATCTTCGCGTCGCCGAGGATGTCCGTGAAGAAGGCGAGCCGCTGGATGGCCTGATCCACCGCTGCGTTGCGGATGTTCCACGCCTTTGCCCAGACCACGGCCTCTGCGTAGAACTTCACCATCGCCTTGTCGGCATCGTTCAGCGACCGCTCACGTGCGGCGCGCCACTCCTCGCGCCGACGCTGCCGGAGAGCATCGGCGACCTCCTGGAGATCTTCGCGATCGCTCGTTTCAGCCAGCTTCAGAAGCTTATCCTCGCGGTCGTTGTAGAGCTTCAACCCTGGTGGGCGGGCGTTGTAGAGCCCCGTCCGGCACGAGTCGTACAGCGACCCTTGTCGTGCGCGGGCCGCCACCGACCAGGTGCGCGACTGGAAGGTGGTGATCACGTCCTGCAGCTCCTTGAAGTGCACGTCGTTCGCCCTGGCGAGGTCCGAGTCGAACGCCTTCTTCACCTTGTCGATCACCCCCTCGTACCGGTGATGACCGGTCTCGTAGTCGAAGCTCTGCCGTAGCTTCTCGTCGATGGTGGAGTAGGCGCACTCGCCCGCCATGTCCGACTGGATCGTCCCCTTCACCTTGCCGTCGACCGAGGTGCGAAACGCCGAGAACGCCGTGATGGTGTTCCGGCACCAGTCGCGGGCTGCCGGGTCAGCCCCAGCCTTCCGCAGCTTGGCCGTATGGTACGCGGCCTGCACCAGGTAGGGCGCCGCGGCAGCGTTGGTGCGGTTCGTGTTGAAGTAGCTCTCCATGGCCACCAGCGCTTGCTGGCGCGCTGCACGGTTCGCCCCTTCATTCGGCCCTCGCTCGTCCCAGCTCTTGAGATCGGTCGACGCCACGAGGAAATCGATGTCGGCTTTCTGCTCCAGGTCGGGTTTCAACCCCATGAACGTGGCCCGCGCAGCTTCGACGCGGTCTCGATCTCCCGCGTTGGCATAGAGCAGGACCGAGTTCCGGGCTGCAGCCCGTCGGTCGGCTTCCTGGAAGCGGCCGTTCTTCGCGATGGTCTCGAACGTCTCCGCCGCCGATCGGTAGTTGAAGAAGAGCACGTAAGCCGCCGACAGCGCGTCGTATGCTTGCTTCAGGTACTTCACCCGCTCCTCGTAACGCTTTGGATCCGGGGCTCTCGGCGGATTCGCCTCAGGCTCACCCTTGTCGAGGAGGGTCAGGTTCTTCTCACTGCCGTACTCACGGATGAACAGCGAGTACATGGCGATCGCCTGATCGTAGTCGCCCACCTGCTTGTACGAGTAGGCGCCGTTCATCGCGGCCTCGGGGGCCTCATCGCGCGCTGGCGCCTTCTCCAGCGCCACTTGGTAGAGCGCCGCCGCCTCGCGCCACGCTTTGGCCCGCTCCGGACCGTCCGGCGTCTTCTCGGCCTTGTCGAACGCCCTGGAGGCATCGATGTAGTAACCGCGCGCGATGGTCGGTCGCGCGATCTGCTCTTGCTTGAGCTTCTGCTCCTCGGTGACCGCGCAGCTCTTCGCGAGGGCTGCTTCGGCGAGCTTGCGGCTCAACTCCACGTTGTTCTCGAGGTTCGACATCGTGGTGAGCCGCTCCCACGCCTTGTAACCCCACTCCGTCTTGCCGCACTGCTCGTTGTACATCGGCTCGAAGCGTCGGCGCGCCTCGTCGAACTGGCCGTACAGGAAGAAGAAATCCCCTGCCTGGAACGCGTAGAGATCGTTGTTCTTCGTCACGTCGAGGGCCGGTGGTACGCGCAGGATGTACTCTTCACGCGCCGCGATCGCGTTGAGCACGGGCTTCGGCACCGTCTCCTTCACCACCTGGACCGCCTCGCCTTCACCCGTCGTCTTCACCTTGTCGCGCTCTTCCAGCCCCTCCTGCCCACCCGTGCGCTTGTGCCGCTTGTACTGGTCCTGAAGCTCCAGGTGCGCGGTGTCGACGACCAGGTAAGCGGCCTGCTGCAGGTACTTGTCGTCCTCGTTGGAGTCCCGCACCGCGATGCCCGCGCGCCGCGACGCGTCGACCTCGGCGCTCGTGGGAGATCGGTCGAGGTCCACCTGGAGCACCACCACCATGTGGGCGGCGTCCGCGAGCCAGTAGCGGCTCTCGTAGGCGTCGGGCGCGTTCTCGTCCTGGCTCAGGTACCCGCCCCATCCCTGCGCGGCCATCCGGTACTCACCGAGAGCCCGCTCCAGGAGCTTGTCGCGCTCCTCCTTGTCACCGATGCTCGTCGCGCGCTGCGCGAGCGCGCTCCCGGCGTTGGTGTGGTCTGCGGCTGCCCGACGCAACCCCCCGCGGACAAGGCGCTCCGCCGTCTGCAGCGCCTCCGGATCTTCCTTGTTCGCGTCGGTCCACGTCGTCGTGCCCACGTACTGCGCGAGCCGCGTCCGCGCTTCGAGCGCCTTCGCCGCGTTCTGGGTGCGCTCCGCCGTCCCCTCGCGCGACTGCGCCGCAAGCATCTCGTAGACGTCCGCGATCTGGTTCTGCACCACGGGTGCGTCGCGGTGCAGGGGCCACTTCACGAGGATCAGCTCCCCCACCTCGATCATGTTCCGGAACTGAGCGAGTTCCTTGAACTCCTGCATCAGCGCCCGGTAGATATCGACCGACCACTTCTCCGTCTGCGGAATCAGCCCAGGATCCTGCACCCGCTGGATGGCTACCCGCATCTTCTGCTCGGCGATCCGCGGGTCCTCTTCGAGATCGAGCACGTCGTTGCGGGGGACGTACGGCTCCTCCGGCCCCGGTCCCACGAAGTCGAGGTAGGTCAGCGCCCCAGCGATGTACGTGTACGCCTCGGCGCGGAAGTCGGTGCCGGGATCTCCCGTGAGCTTCTCCTGCTCGTCGCTGTAGCGGAGCAGATCGATGAAGTGCCGCGCCGACGTCTCGTAGCGCTGCTGCTTGAAGTACGTCCAGGCCAGCTTGTACATCGCCACCCCGTGCACGGGGGGCTTCTTGTATTTGACCGACCGCCTGTAGGCGGTTTCTGCGCGGTTGTAGTTGAAAGGACCTCCCGCGCGATCGAGCTCGTTGAAGTGGTAGTCGCCGATCTGCCACCAGACCTCGGCCACGTAGCGAGGCTCGTCCCCGGCCACCACCTTCTGCGGGATCGGCTGGCACGTCTCGGGGTACGGGTTCTTGAACGCGACCTCGTCCTCGACAGCGGGCGCCTCCGCTTCCTCTCCAGCAGCCTGACCGCCGGTTTTTCCCGCCGGGGGCGCTTTCCCTTGCGGCTGCGGCGCCTGCTTCACGGCGCCGATCGGGGTCGGATGACGCGCCTCCCAGCCCACCCAGTAATCGTCGTCGTGGTCCTGCGGCAGTCGCGTCACGGAGTCCCGCTTGGGATCCTTCGGGTCAGGCGCGACCGGGTAGGGGAACCTGTTGTGGCACACCATCGAACGCCACACCTGCTGCGCCTCCGCGAGGCGCTCGGAGTCGTTCAGGGCGTGGCCCAGGTAGTAGTAAACGCCAGCGAGTTCTCGATACGCGGGGAAGTCCTGGATGATCCGCTTGTACAGGGCGATCGCAGGGAGCAGCCCCACGTCGAGATCCTCGTTCACGTCGGCATCCGTACGCGCGCGCTCCTCGTAGAGCGCGGCGAGGCGGAACATCGCATCGGGCGTCGCTTCGGGCTGCGCGTTGGGCCCGTTGTAGTGCTGCACGAATGCTTCCAGCCGCCGGATGGCCTCCTCACGCGCCTCGCGGAGCGCCTTCCGCTCGATCGCGATCTCTCCGTCGAGCGCAGACAGGATCCTGCGGCGTCTCTCCTCGTAGTGACGCTGGACGATGCGCGAGATGCTGTCGCGGTAGGCGCGCGCCGCCTTCTCGTAGGCCTGCACCTCTTTCTCGAACTTGGCCAGGGCGGCGAGCTGCGCGGGCGTCGGCGGCGGCAACGGCGGCGCCACCTTGCGGACTGGGCGCGGCGCCGCTCCTGGCACGGGCGGTTGACCCGCGGGCCGTGCTGCCGTCGGGGCGCCACCTGCGCCACCTCCTGGCGCGGCGGATGGCTGGCCCGCCGCGAGCGTACCGGCTCCTGGTGGCGCAGAAGCTTGCGCTGGCGCCGCGCTCCCGCCGGGTTGCTGACCCTCTGCCACCGGCGCGACGACGACGGTGAACGTCAGTCCCAGCAGCGCGAGCAGCCCCCGAGGCCGAACGCTCCTCGATCGATGCCCTTCGCTCACCGCGCCTCCTCCTTCTTGCCCTCGCTCCCGCCCTCGCGCCTCTCCCCCTCCTCCGCTTCCCCGGTGTCCCCGCCGTCGTCGAGCACCTCGTTCAGCTCGTCACGCAGCAGCTTGTCCTCTCGGGTGCGCTCCACCTGCAGGCTCCGGACCCGGGTCATCTGCTCCTCGCGCACCTCCCAGGCCTGCTCGGTGATGCCCACGTCTGCGCGCAGCACGATGTTCTTCAGCCGGTCGCGCACCACCCCGAAGTTGCGCATCGCCACCTGCCCCACCACGAGGCGCGCCTCCCTGTCGAGCGCCTCGAGCTGGACCGAGTAGTTCACGACGTTCGCCGTCTCCTGCGCCACCGAGCGCTGGAGGTCCGACGAGCGACGCCCCACCTCCCGCTCGATGTCCTGCAATGCCCCCTCGAGCGACGCCTCGGTCCCGTCGGCGGCCCGCAGCAGCGGCTGGAGCCGCCTTGCGTAGGCAGCAAGGTCGGCGCCCCCCGCTCCTTGCAATGCCAGGCTCACTTCCTGGTTCAGGGCCTCGCGGTGAGCGCGACGCACCTGCGCGTCCTCCACGAAGCGCTGATCACCGAAGCCCACCTGGACGCGCCCGGCGCTCACCATCCTCCGGAGCGTGTCCATCTGCTGCCGGTAGCTCGACAGCTCCTGCTCCCGCGCCCAGAGCTCCCTCTCGTAGACCCCTGTCGTCGACGGGTCCCGCACCATCCCCGCCGACGGCCCCTCGCGCAGCATGCGCCGGAGCCCATTGACGGTCGCCTGCAGCGTATCCACCTGCAGGTTGAGCCGCTGCAGCGCCTGGGACGCGCCATTCCACTGCTTCAGCGCCTCTTGCTCGCGCTGCTGGAAGTCTCCCTCCGTGACCGGCACGCGCCGGAGCCGGGCTTGCATGGAGCGGCGGCGAGCACGCACCTCCCCGATCGCGCCAGGGAGCGTCTCACTCCCGGCGTCATCCATCCCCTCGCCGAGCGTGAGGCGCGCCATCGCGAGCTGGTTGAGCAGCGCAAGCGCCCGCTCCTCTCCAGCCTTCAGCTCGGTGAACGCGCGTACCCGGTTGGGTGAACTGAGCAGCGCGTTCAGCTTGTCCACCATGTCGTTCGACTGCTTGAGCAGCTCACGGCAACGCGTCGTGTCGTCGATGATCGCGAACGCCGCCGCGCCGTCCTCGGCCTCCCGCGCCCACTGCAGCGCGATGGGTGGCAGCCCCGAGGCCGTATCGAGCACCTCGATCTGCCCCTGGCTCAGCTTGTCATAGTAGACAGCCGGATCGCTGGTCGACCCGAGGAACGCTTCGACCCGTGCCCGCATCGGATCGTAGCTCGCCCGCGTCCCCTCGTAGATCTTCAGCGCCCTGTCGAAGCGCCCCGCGCGCAGGTTCAGATCGCCCCGCAGCAGCGATCCATCGGCGATGTTCTGGCTGTCGGGCTCCGCCACCGCGAGCACCTCCAGCGCCCGCTGCGCACGGGCCACGTCGCCGAGGCGCACGTAGACCCACGCCAGCTCGTACAGCATCGTGCCGAACTCCGCCGAGGTGCGCTCCACCCGCGAGTAGGCCTGCGCCGCCTTGAGGAACTCGTCAGCCCCGTAGAACAGGCGCCCGATGGCCATCCACGCGAGGTCGATCACCCGGCGGTGCTCCGGAGTGTCCGGCGGAAGCTGCGTGACTTGCTGGAACATCCCGATGGCCGCTGCGTAACGGCTCGCGGGGATCCGCTCCGGCGGCGCCTCACCGGCACCTTGCTGTGCCGGCGCTCCCGCTGCACCCGTTGCATCCGCTGTGCGCGCTGCGCCCGCTGCGGGAGAGGGTGCAGCCGGGGGCGTCGCTTCCTTGGCGGCCACCAGCGCGAGCAGGTACCCCGCCTGGTGCAGGAGGTTGCTCTTCGCATCCACGGCGCTGAGCGCAGCCCTCGCCGCCGCATAGTCCCGCTTCACGAACAGCCCCTTGCCGCGTGCGTACGAGAGCGCCCCGGTCACCGCCTCGGGTGGCACCCGGCTCATTTCAGCGAAGATTCCGTCGAGCGCCCCGTGATCCTCGAGCCTGAGCGCGATGTCCACGAGCCTCCCCAGCGCCCTCACCTGGTACGTCGCGAAGCGAGGCTCGGCGCTGCGCGCCACGATCTGCTGGAACGAGCGGCGCGCCGACAGGAATTGCTTCGACCGAAAGTAAGTCTCGCCGAGCAGCGCGAGGGCATCTGGATGCGCCGTGGGGTGGCGTGGGTACTTCTCGACGACCTCGTTCAGGACGGTGGCCGCCCGCTCGTAGTCCTTCGAGCCCATGAGCAGCACCGCGTCGGCGATTCGCGCCGCAGGGCCCCGCTCCTCCCCCCGGGATCTGCGGACGGCATCCTGGATGGCGCCGACGTTGGTGTTCACGGCCGAGATCTGCTGCGACGCACCCTGCAGCGCGCGGGTTGCGTCGATGGCTTGCGCCGCCCCAGGGGAGAGCGCGCACATCAGCCCGAGCAGTCCCCCCACGGCCTGCATTCGCGACAGGAGACGCATGAGGCAGCGCCTACTTCCCGCCGGCGACCCGGGCAGCCGTCGGATCGGCGAGGCCGCTCGTGACCTTCTCGACGTACCGGATGGCGGGGCGCTCCTCCAGCGGCGTGGTCACGCCACCTTTCTCGTAGGAGACGGCCTGGAGGTTGATCGTCTTTCCCTCCACCGCCGTGAACGAGTGGCTGGAGCGGACCTCGAAGCGGTAACCACGCAGGTACGAGAACACCCCGAACCCGTTGCCCTGAAGGTTGACCAGCACCTGGATGGTGTGATCCCCCGGCGGCAGCGTCCCGTTGAAGATCGGGATCTCCGACTGCTCCGAGAGCGACCCGGACTGATCCGTCTTGTTGTACTGGACCGCGCCATCCAGCACGACCAGCACCCGCGTCAGGCGGAAGGCGCTCGACAGCTCGTTGTCGAAGCGGATCACGGCGCGAGACCCGGTGCCGCTGCTGGAGAGGATGGTCTCGCTCAGAAGCGACAGCCGCGTGTGGCTACGCCGGATCTGCTCCTTCAGCTCGTCGATGCGCTGCTGCAGATCGCGCATGCGCACCGCATAGGTCCCTCCATCCATGGGCGGCGCTGCCATGACGGCAGGCGCCGTGGGCTGCCCCGTACCCATCGGCCCTGGCGCTGCTGGAGGCGCTCCGGACGGGCCTGTCGTCGGTTGCGCGGCAGCAGCGCCAGGCGCGGCAGGCTGCCCAGCGGAGGACCTCCCGAGGGGTGACGGTTGCGCAGGTCCTGTGGACTGCAGGGGCCCGGGCTGCCCCGGTGCAGGTTGCGACGGCTGCGCGGGCTGCGGAGCCGCAGCGGGTGGTGGTGACGCAGGGATTCCCGTGCTCTGCGCGGCTGCCGGCACGACCGTCAAGAAGGTCCCGACTCCTACCGCGAGCACCTCGATCAGCCGCATGGGGAACACCTCGCCATCGAATCCTCGCGTCGGCCGAGGCGAACGCTCCTCCGACCGGCGGACGGGAGTGTAATTGCCCGGGCGTCGCTGGTGCAACGACCTGAACCTCACGCCACCGCGCGTGCTCCGGGGTGAGCGCGTTTGCCCCTCGACTCCGAGCAGTCGAAACCGTGCTCGGGCGCACCCGGAAGATCCCAGGGTCCGGCTTTCCCGGCAAGGTGATCGTGGCGCGCTCAGGGCCTCCCGCTCGGGCGAACTGGGCTCGCTCAGGGCCTTCGGAATCCGCTAAGGTGCCCCCTGTGTCACCTACCGGAGGGAGCAGTAGATCTTCGCGACGCCTCGTGCGTCCGAGTCAGCACATGCTCTCTCCCTCCCCGGTCCTCCGGGGCGCGGCGGGACGACCTTGCCCCTGGCCGCCCGAACGCGGAACCGACCACGGGGAAACGGCCCGCCGCGCGCCCGGACGATCTCCCGGGGGCTGAGCATGAGTTCCATCGCTCGCGCAGAACTCACGGACGAGGTGCTGATGATGCGGTTCCAGGGAGGGGACCGCGCAGCTTTCGCGGGCCTCGTCCGAAGGCACAAGACCCCTATCTTCAACTTCATCTTGCGTCAGGTCAGGACACGACAAGCCGCGGAGGACCTGGCGCAGGACGTGTTCGTCAAAATCGTGCAGAACGCCGCTGAATTCAAACACGAGGCCAGGTTCTCGACCTGGGCCTACACCATCGCGCGCAACGTGTGCATCGACCACCAGCGCAAGATGTCGCTGCGGCGGCATCCCTCGCTGGACCAGGCGAGCGGCGATCACGGGGACGGTCCCACCCTCGGCGAACGCACCGCTGACACCACGCCCGGGGCATCGGTGGAGCGCGTGGCCATCGGCGCCGAAATGGGCCAGCACATCACCCGGGCCGTCGAGTTGCTCCCCGCGGAGCAACGGGAGGTGTTCCTCCTGCGCGAGCTCGGAAACGTCCCGTTCAAGGACATCGCCCAGATGATCGGAGTACCAGAGAACACGGTGAAGAGCCGGATGCGCTACGCGCTGGAGCGCTTGCAAGAGGCGCTGGCCGAGTACGAAGACTACGCCCGGGCGCTGCACTAGGGCGCAGGGAGCGAGCTGCCATGGACTGCGAGAAGTTCGATCAGCACGTGATGGACGCGCTCTACGACGAGCTCGACGAGCTCACCCACGCGGCGCTCAAGCGCCACGTGGAGAGCTGCGCCCGCTGCGCCTCGACGCTCGCCAGCCTGCGCGCCACGCGCGAAGCTGCAGTGCTGCCGCTGGAGCAACCGCCGGACGGCCTGGAAGACCGCATCCTGGCCGCCGTGGAGGTCGCGCAACGCAAGACGCCCTGGCAGCGCAAAGCGCTCCGGGGGCTGGCCTGGGCGGGTAGCCATGCGATGCGGCCACAGCTCGCCATGGCCGCGCTGTTCGTGCTGGTCATCGGGTCGAGCCTCCTCCTGCTCCGGGCCCGCCCCGGCACGACGGGCACCGTCCCGCTGCGGGTGACGGAGCGGGGCATTCCCACACCAGATCAGCCCGACGAGCCGGCCGCGCCTGCAGCGACGGCGCTCCCTCCCGCCGCCGCGGCACCGATGGTGGCGCAGGCAGAGACCAAGCGCGCAGAAGAACTGCGAACCGCCGACAGCAAGACCTACGATACCGGCCGCGCGGCTGCCGACGAACGGCAGAACAACGCTGGAGATAAGCAGGAGGCCGATTCCGAGGGCGCGGCAGGAGGAGCAGCAGCCGCGCTCGCGAAGGCGCAAGCCACACGCGCCTCGTCAGGGTGCGCGGCAGCGCTCCCCCTCTACGACGACGTCGGCACCAGCTATCCCGGCACCGCGGCTGCCCACACGGCCATGCTCGAAGCGGCGC
Organism: Chondromyces apiculatus DSM 436; assembly: GCF_000601485.1. Classification (GTDB taxonomy): domain Bacteria; phylum Myxococcota_A; class Polyangia; order Polyangiales; family Polyangiaceae; genus Chondromyces; species Chondromyces apiculatus. Next base: position 22,434 of record NZ_ASRX01000001.1, on the reverse strand, counting down.
GTTGCTACAAGTCGTCTGGCGACCCGAACCGCGCCCGCGAGCTGTTCCTCGCGCTGAAGGCCGTCGATGGCTACCGCGCCGAGGCCGAATCCGAGCTGAGCGCTGCCGAAACAGCGACGCAGAACGCTGCTCCCGCCGCCAAGGCAGCCGCTCCAGGCGCAGGCGCCGGGGCGGGCGCCGGGCGTGGCTCGTACGCCGCCCCTGCCCCCGCTCGTGCAGCGGCGCCGCCCAGCGAGGACCGTGCCCAGAAGCGTCTTGCCCCCCCCGCGCCCGTGCAGGCCGATCCTTCTCCCGACCAGAAGCGCGCAGCACCGCCCGATCCTGCCAGCAACGGCTACTGAGGACCGGCCCTCCAGCGACGGCCCCTGGTCGCGCGACTCCAAGGGAACCCAGGGCGCGACGCTTTGCCAAGGGGCACTGCGTGACGGCTGGCGAGAGCGGTTCGAGGGGAGTGGGGCCCCGTCGGGATTCACTCCCGATGGGGCGAGGGGACGCGAGTCCTCTCGTGGAGACTCAGTTCGCCAGCGCGGGCGCCACGGGTGCCTCGCGCAGGTAGGCGAAGGTCCGGATCGCCGCCACGAGCTGCTCTCGATCCTCCGCCGTCAGATCGAGGAAGCGGATCCCCATCCCCGGGTTCGGCGTGTACCGCAGCGGAGAGAGCTCGTTCAGCCACTGCACCATCCCCTGCAGCGTGAACGACGCGGCCGCACCTGGGGGTGAGAAGCGCAGCGTGATACGCGCGCCGACCAGCAGGGGCTTCGTGGTGCGCACGAAGATCCCGAGCTCCGAGATGTTCGTGATCGACGCGTACAGGAAGGTGTCCTCGGCCTCGCAGTCAACCAGCCAGGTCACCTCCAGGCGCTCTGCCGAGCGGCGGTCGTTGTGCTGCCCCCCATCCATGGCTTTCTCGCTAGCCCCGTTCGGCACCCGTGTCGAGGGAGCGCCACGCGAACGGACGCGAGATCCGGGACGTCCGTACGCTGACGCATCGGGTCGAACCTCGACGGTGCGAACACATCCTGCGTCAGCGAACCCGCACGGAACCAGCGATCACCCGGTTCTCGTGGTTCGGCCCTTCTGTCACCCGGAACCGGTTGTCCCCGCTGAAGAACCCCAGGTACAGCGTGTACTCCCCGGTCGTGAAGTTCGGCTCCAGCACCACCTCGTGGTCATCCACCACGATGTCCCCGACCTGCCACAGATTCATCGGATAGCGCCCCCCGAGCACCGGGTGATCGCCGTTGTAGCGCCGCTGCGCCCCGTCGATGTGGACGAACATCTTCCAGGTCCCTCCCACCGGCTTCAGGACGCGGAAATACGTGCGCAGGTGATGAGGGCGCTGGGGCACCACACCATCCACCACCCGGCCCTCGTCATCCGTCACTTCCCAGCCGATCAGCTCGAGCTGATCCTCGAACCGCGCGCGCACGGGGTGGGTGATCGCCGCGGGCTCCGCGTCGAGCACCATCTCGCCGATCCAGTTCTCGTTCGGCTGATCCCCCAGCAGGTTCGATACCAGCAGGATCTGACTCGAATGCCCATCGAGCACCGGCACGTTCTTGCCCGCCTCTTTGCGGTAGAGGCTGTTCAGCTTCGGCAGATCGTCGGCGCGCACCACGAGCCATCTCCGTGACGACGGAGGAGGAGGAATCGGCGCCCCCTGGACGGCGGTGAGCCACATGAAAGCACGCGCCACGTCCGGCAGCGTCTGCACCTCGCCCCCCTGGTAGTACGTCGCTGCCCGCCCGCGCACTCCGAGCACCGCGAGCGGCTCACCCTCCTTGTGCTGCCGGAGGTAGGACTCGAACACTTCCTTTGGCGAGAGCTGCGCGGCGAGCGCCGGGTAGTAACCGAACCCGAGCACGCCCCCTGCCAGGAGCCCCGCCACCAGCATGAACGCTGCGCGCGGCAACCTGGAGCGCGCGACGAGCAGCCTGAACCCATCCCGCACCGTGAGGAGCACGACCGGCGCGAGCGCGAACGCCAGCGGCAATGCCCACCAGGCGTTGACGCCCACGTCGGAGAACTGCTTGCTCATCCGGGTGACGGCCGCCCAGCCGGCGCGCCTCCCCACGAAGATCATCCCCCCGAGGCCGACCAGCGCGGCCTCGATGACCACCAGCAAGAACAGGAGGTTGCCTCCCCAGATCCGCGCGAACGCCTCTACGCCTTCCTGGTAGGTGCGGATCATCCCTCGCGCCCACGCCTCGAACGAGGAAGGCGTGCGCGACGGCTGCACCTCGAACCAGGTCAACCCTGCCATGGCGACGAAGGCCGCCACCGCGATCAGGAGGCCCTGCGCTGCACCCTCCTCGAAGCTCCGCGGAAAGGCCGCCTTGTCCACCGAGAACACCGCGAGCCCTTTTTCCGGCTGCCGGATGAAATCGGCGAACAGCACCAGCGCGAGGAGAGCGCTCCCGAGCGACAGCGCCCGGGAAGGAGGCGCCCCGCGTTCCAGATCGAGGATGGCGATCGCGGCCCCCGCTGCGAGCACCGCCGGGCCGCTGAACGGCAGCGCCCCAGCGTAAGGCGCGAGCAGCGCGACAGCACCGTAAGCGAACGCCGCCGTGACCAGCACCGAGACCCGCAGCGCCACCTCACGCTCTCTGCTCGCCCTCGCCTCCTCTGCTCCTGCCACCTCACCCGCGCTGCTGGCGGCTGGACCGACGGACCCCTCACCGACGCCGCCGTCCACCCGAGGCTCCCCTGCAAGCGGTGGCGCCCGGAAGAGCCGCCCGAACGCAAAAGGCAGAAATGCGCTCCAGGGAAACAGCGCATGTCCGAGCTGCCGGAAGGTGAGATCGAACGTCGACTCCACCGGCGGCTTGCGAAGCAACGCCACCCCCAGGTCGCGCACCAGCGGCGCATCGAAGGTCGCCTTCGAGAGCACCCACACCCCCCGCGCGACGGCTGCAGCCCCCACGACCAGCACAGCAGCACCGACCAGGTCCCCGGCCCTCAAGCCCCCGAGCTGCCGAACTCCGAGCGTGCCTGTGCCGCCCCCGTTGACCCGCAAGAGTGCCCACGAGCACCCCACGCCGAGCCCTGGCGCGGCCACCCCGAGGATCAACCCGCGGCTGAGATACCCCGAGAGCAGCCCCGCGAGCCCCAGCACGATCCACCCCGCGCGCGCGGCCCCTCGATCCAGCAGCGCTCCCGTGAGGCCAGCCCACGCCATGGCCATCGCCGACATCGGCACGATGTCCCCCAGCATCGTCCGCGCTTGCATCACGTAGAGCGGCATCGTGCACAGGACGAGCACCGCGTAGAGACCGGCGCGCCTGTCCAGGAGACGCCCCAGCACCCCGTAGAGCGAGGCCGCCCCCGCGAACGCCCACAGCGCCAGCGGGAGCCTGCCTGCCCAGTCATGCAGGCCGAGCACCTTGAACCCCAGCGCCATCGACGTGAAGCTCAGCTCTCCCATCCTGAGATCCGTGAGCGTCGGCAGGCTGTTCACCGCATCGGGCAGCGTGAGTTCGTGCGCCCCGAACACGTTCACGGCAATGCGCCTCGCCAGGTCGGCGCTGTCGAGTTCGTACGGGTCCCAGATCCCGCTTTTCCCGAGCAGCGGGAACAGCATCAGCCCCGCCACCACAAACGCCAGCGCAGGCACCACGAAGCCCCGCTTTCCGGGCTGCTCCACCGCACCTCTCGGCGTCTCCCCCGGTTGGCCCTCGGCTCTCGGGGCCTCGCTCTCCTTGCTCTCCTCGCTCGGCGCGCCAGGGCGCGTCTCGTCACCGGCGCTTTCCACAGCGGTCCCCTTACCGTTTCCTGCCCCGGGGGGCCATGGATCGCCGGGAAGCGTTTGTAGCCCCTGCTTCCGTCTGCTATCCGCGCCACGTGACGAAAGGACGCAACGACAACGGGCAAGCCGGGCGCGGCCCGAAGAAGACGGCCGGAACCGGTGGAGCCAGGCCGAGGCCTGGCGGCCCTCCCGGGGGAAAGTCGGCGCCGCCCCGTGGCCCTCGGCCGGCGACGTCCAGGCCCTCCGGCCCCCGTCCAGGGGCGCCCGCGCGCGGGCGCGAGCCGCTGGACGAGGAGAGGCTGCGCGACGACGCCGGGCGCGGCCCCAGCCCCAGGACCCCACGGGGCTTCGAGCCCCGCACGCCCGATGCTCGCCGTGGAGGAGACCCGAGGCGAGGCCCCGGCACCCGCGACGCCGACCACCCTCGTGGTCCTACCGGCAGAAAGGGTCCTGGCACCCGCGACGCCGACCACCCTCGTGGTCCTGCCGGCAGAAAGGGTCCTGGCACCCGCGACGCCGACCACCCTCGTGGTCCTACCGGCAGAAAGGGTCCTGGCACCCGTGACGCCGACCACCCTCGTGGTCCTGGCAGGAACGCCCCTGGCACCCGCGACGACGGCCGCCCTCGTGGAGCCTCCACCAGGACGAGCGCGGGGCCGCGCGAGCCGCGTGAGCCGCGCGAGCCGCGTGAGCCCCGTGAGCCCCGTGAGCCGCTGCGTGAACCCCGCGAGCCCCGCGAACTCCCGTCAGGTCCGCCTCGCTCCGGACGTGTCGCGCTGCTGGGCCGCCCCAACGTGGGGAAGTCCACGCTGCTCAACGCTGCGCTGGGCCACCCCCTCGCGATCGTCTCCCCCACGCCCCAGACCACCCGGGACGCGATCCTCGGCGTGGCGCACCACGGCACTGCGGAGCTGATCCTCCTCGACACGCCAGGCCTCCACCGCCCGATGACCGAGCTTGGCCGGGCGATGAACGAGGCAGCACGCGAGGCGGCGCGGAGCGCAGACCTCGTGCTGTTCATGGTCGAGATGCCGTTCACCCAGGGTGACAAGGCCCGCATACCGCAGCCTCACCCCGGCGACGTCACCCTCCTCTCCGACCTCGGCACCGAGGCGCCCGTGATCCTGATCCTCAACAAGATCGATCGCATCCACGACAAGCGCCTCCTCCTGCCCTTGATGGCCGCCTTCGGAAAGCTCCGCGACTTCGCGGCCATCATCCCGCTCTCCGCGCTCCGGAAAGACGGCGTGCACGAGGTGCTCGACGAGGCGGCAAAGCACCTGCCCGAAACCCCCTGGCAGTATGGCGCCGAGGAGATGACCGACCGACCCACCCGGTTCTTCGCCTCGGAGTATGTGCGCGAGCAGATCCTGCGCGCCACCAAGGCCGAGGTCCCCCACGCCTGTGCGGTGCAGATCGACCGCTTCTTCGAGCCTGCCGGTGGCGGCGTCGTGCACATCGACGCCACCATCCACGTGGAGCGGCCTGGCCAGAAGGCGATCATCATCGGTGCAGGCGCCGAGATGCTGAAGCGCATCGGCACTCAAGCGCGAGGGCGCATCGAGGAGCTGGTCGGGCGCCAGGTCAACCTGAAGCTCTGGGTGCGCGTCTCCCCCGACTGGCGCAAATCGTCCCGCGATCTCGAGCAGCTCGGCTACCGCGGCGCGACCGGAGCGTCTTCCGAGGCCAGCACGCTCCTCTACGCGCAGCTCCCTGACGACACCGAGGCGCCCGCCGGTGAGATCGTCGAACTCGGCACCGACGACGAGGACGATGGTCTGGAGCCGGAGGGGATCGACATCGGCGACGACGACATCGACGAGGGCCAAGACGAGGCCGGCGTGGATGATCACGGCGACGCTGCCAGCGACGACGATGAGGCCGGCGACGACGACGAGGCCGACGAGGCCGACGAGGCCGACGAGGCCGATGATGACGACGACAGCACGGAAGGCGATGAGCCTGCGGAGGACACTCAGTGAGCACATCGCGACGAAAGAGGACTGAGGAAGACGAGTTCATCGACGCGGAGATTCCCGACGATGACGCCCCGATCCCCGAGGCCCCCAGGGAGCCGCTCCACGGCCTCGTGGCGCTGGTCGGCAGGCCCAACACGGGCAAAAGCACCCTCTTCAACCGGCTGGTCGGCAGGCGCGTCGCCATCGTGCACGACGAGCCGGGCGTGACCCGCGACCGGCACTACGCCGACGCCACCGCGGGCACCAAGCGCTACATGCTCGTCGACACCGGCGGCCTCGATCCCGAGAGCGACGACCCCATGCGCCAGGGCATCGCCCGCCAGGTCGAGCTGGCCATCGGCGAGGCGGACGTGGTGGTCTGTGTCCTCGACGCCCGCGCGCCGGTCACCCCCGCCGAGCACGCGGAGCTCGGCCTCCTGCGCCGCTCACAGAAGCCCGTGATCTACGTCGCCAACAAGGCCGACAACCCCCGCCTCGAGACAGAGGCCACCGATCTGTACCGGCTCGGCATGGACAAGCTCCTCTCGGTGAGCGCGCTCCATGGCCGCGGCATCGGCGATCTCGAAGACGCCATCGAGGCAGCCCTGCCCAGGGAGCCGCGCATCGAGCCTCGGGAGGACGAGGACGCCATCCGCGTGGCGCTGATCGGGCGCCCCAACGCCGGCAAATCCTCGCTCGTGAACCGCATCTTCGGCGAGGAACGCATGCTCGTCGACGGGCGCCCCGGCACCACCCGCGACGCGATCGACATCCTGGTCGAGCGGCGCGGCCGCAAATTCCTCCTCATCGACACCGCGGGCATCCGGCGCAAGTCCAAGGTCCACAAGGAGGGCAGCCCCATCGAGGCCGTGAGCGTGCTCAAGGCCATCCGCGCCATGGAGCGCGCCGAGGTGGTCGTCCTGCTCTGCGACGCCGCCGAGCCGATCGCCGAGCAGGACGCGAAGGTGCTGGGCCTCGCCGTGGACCGCGGCACCGGCGTCGTCATCGCCCTGAACAAGATGGACCTCCTCGACCGCAAGACGATGGACAAGGCCGAAGAGGACACCCGCGACAAGCTGAGCTTCGTACCCTGGGCCGAGGTCTCTCCCGTGAGCGCCAAGACGGGCCGCGGCGTCGACCGGCTGCTCGACCAGATCGCCAGCGTGTCCGACGTCTACCGCCGGCGCGTCCCCACCGGGGAGCTGAACCGCTTCTTCGAGCAGGTCCTCGCCACCCACCCCCCGCCGACCCACGGCGGGCGGGCGCCGCGCCTGTTCTACATCACCCAGGCCGAGACCTCTCCGCCCCTCTTCGTGGTGCTCGCGAGCGACCCGGAGAAGATCCACTTCAGCTACCGCCGCTACGTGGCCAACCAGCTCCGCAAAACCTTCAAGCTCGACGGCGTGCCGGTGCGGGTCAAGTACAAGGCCCGCCGCCGCCGCGAACTCAAAGCGTCGACCGAGAAACGCTGACGCGGAGCGCGCCGACCGGCGCCACCCCGCGCTCTTGGAGCGGGGGGCGCGTCAGGACGCCATCATGCCAGCCACGGCCGCGACCTCGAGGAGGGCTTGCTGGCGCGCGGCGGCGTCCAGCTCCAGCGCCAGGTGGTCGACGTCGAGAAGCTGACGCGCGTCACGCACCGGCAGCGCACTCCGGAGCTGCGCAGCCGCCGCGACCTCATCGGGGCCCTCGAGCCAGAGCGCAGGCGTGATCCCGAGGCGCAGCGTCGCCAAGCACCCCTGCCGGTTCTTCCAGGTGATGCTCGCGTACTCGTCCTCCTCGTCGCGCTCCGCGCTCGACCAGATCCAGCCCAGATGCGCGAGACGACGGCTCACGTCATGGATCGTCAGGCTCCCCGGGAGCGCCAGCCTGAGCGCGCCAGAGGGCACCGACTCCGACTCGTCCTGCCCGAGCGACGCCGTGGGGACGAGCGCGAACGCCTCCTGGAGCTTCCGGGTGAGATCTCCCTCCTCGTCACCGCGAATCACGAAGAGCTGCGCCTTCCGGATCTCGTCTTCCAGGTAGTGGAACACGCTCTGCCCATCGGACGTGAGCCAGGTGAGCGTCAGCGCGCGGCCCTTGCAGGCAGGCTGCACCTCGTCGAGCCACAGGCCTGCTTCCCAGGCGAGGCGCATCACCTCGCGCCTCGAAATGGGGTGCACCGCGGTCAGCCGGGCGGTGACCGCGAAATTGTGGGGAGGCCTCGGCGTGAATGCCGTCTGGCCCAGGCACCGCGCCGCCGCCGCGCGCACGCGGCGTGAAGGGTCGACGAGCGCGATCCCCTGGACGGCCTCCTCCAGCCCGTCGATGGCGTCTGGAGGAGCGAAGAGCAGCGCCGTGTGGCGCACCTCGGGCTCGGCGTGCTCCAGGGCTGCGCGGAGCGCCTCGCCCACCGGTGCGTTGGGGCGCAGCTCGGCGATGAGCGCCACACGTGACAGCCCCAGCATCCAGGTCTCGCGGTCACGCGTCGCTCCGAGGCGCGCCAGCACCTCGGCCTCCGTCTCGCCCCCGAGCAGCGACGCCATGCGCGCCGCGAGCGGCATCCGGTCCTCCCCCTGCACGATCATGTAAATGACGTCGAGCCCCGAGTCGTAGGCAGTGGTGATCGTCGTCCGATCATCGGCCGTCGACCACTCGACGTGGACGTCGTGCTCTGGCGTCGCCGCGCGGAGCTCCTTCCACCACAGCCTCACCTCCGCGGCAGCGTGGCGGATGTCCACGCAGCGCGTCTCCGGCGGGAGGAGCAGCAACACCGCTTCATCGGTCAGCTCGAAAGAACCCAGGCCGTCGTCGTCCAGCGCGTCGTCGTCGTCGTCGTCGTACTCGTCCTCGAACCCCCCGCCGTCTTCCTCGCCGTCCTCCCCGTCGTGCCCGTCGTTGAACTCGAGCAGGTCCATGTCGAGGCTCGCCATGTCTGCGAGGTCGAGCGCCACCGCGCGCGGTGACGAGAGTGCGAGCAGCGCGCCCTCGCCGAGCTGCTCGCGAAACAACGGCATCGCGTCCACCAGCTCCGAGACCACCTGGCGCGCGATGACGTTGACGTGCGACTCCAGCGCCCCGCCGCGCAGCGCCGCGAGCGTCACGTCGACGGCAGCGGCGAGATCGTCACCGCTCCGCGCCTCGATGTCCGCGAGCTCCGCGGCGTCGTCGTCGCTGCCCGGGAGCAGCGCCACGATGGCCTGGGAGAGCAGCTCTTCGAGCGTGCACTCGCCGGCCTCCAGCAGGTCCACGGACGCCGGCACCAGCGCCAGCGATCGCGGCGTGATGCGCGCCGCTGCGACGTAGAAGAGCCACACCACGCGGAGCAGCGTGTCACGCGCTCCAGCAACCCCCGCCAGCGCCGCATGGAGGGCGCGACCATCACGCAACGCGAGGAGCGCTCGCGCCAGATTCGCGTCGCTGACGCGCGCCTCCCCCTTCAGAGTGACGAGCTGCTCGAGGGTCCCCGCCACACCCGACTGCCACAACGTCATGGCGGGAGACGCTATCAGATCACCGCGGTATGCGAGGTGAGATCGCCGCAAGAAATGCGGGGATCTCCGGGGCGAGCGGGCGGAGCGACAGTGTCCACGTTGCACGCGCCATGCGGAGAGCCAACCAGCTCAGCGAGGCGTCGCAGCGGACGACGCGAACGGCGCGAGTACGTCGGCGACGCGGGAGAGTCTCGCCACGTCGTAGATGTCGTATGGGAATGCAGGCACGTCCACGCGCAAGCTTCCGCTGCGCCGCTCGGACGCGAGCGCGACGTCGAGGTCCACGAGGTGACGCTGGTCGAGCGCGCCTACCCGGCTCTCGTCGTCGGCTGCCCGGAGCAGACGCGCTGCGGCGTCAGCGCCGAGCACGGGATCGTCTTCGAGCGCCGCCGCGAGCGCGCTCTCCTCCGGCAGCGCCCCGTAGATGGGGTGAACCCGATTCACCACGAACGCGTCACGCCGCATCTTCTGCTCCCGCAACCGCTCGGCGAAGAAGAGCACCTCGCGGACGCAGAGCGGATCTGGCGTGGTGACCAGCACATAGGCGACATCTGGCCCCCGGAGCGCGGCAGAGACCGTCTCGGCCCGGGCCTTCCACCCACCGAAGACGGTGTTGATCTCCGAGATGAACGAGGCGACCTGCTCCAGGAAGCCGGAGCCGGTCAGTTTGCCCATGCCCTTGAGCACGGCCGCGGTCGACCGGGCCAGGAGGTTGAGCGAGAGCTTCCCCGAGCTCTCGAACGCCTGAACGAACCAACGGGTCGCGGCGCTGTCGATCGCCCCCACGAGGCGCTCGGGTGCATCGAGGAAGTCGAGCGCGTTCGTGGTCGGCGGCGTATCGAGCAGGATGATGTCGTACGCAGGGTCGTCCTTCACCGCATAGAGCTTCTCCATCGCCATGTACTCCTGGGTGCCTGCCAGGGACGTGGAAATGTACTTGTAGAGGACGTTGCCCAGGATGCGGTCCCGCTGCTCCGCCGTCGGCGCGAGCTGGGTGACGAGGCTGTCGAACGTCGACTTCGTGTCGAGCATCATCACCGTCATCGACCCGGGCACCTCGACCCCGGCCTGCCTGAACACCGCCGGATCGATGGCCTGCGCTTCGGTGGTCATCTCCTCGATGCCGAGGCTCTGGGAGAGGCGCCGGGCAGGGTCGATGGTCAGGCAGAGGACCCGCTTGCCGCGCCGCGCTGCGGCGAGACCCAGCGCTGCCGAGGTGGTCGTCTTGCCGACACCACCACAGCCGACGCAGAGGATCACCCGGCGGCTGTCGAGCAACGCGCCGAGGCCGGAGGGAGTGCCCGCGTGGCCAGCGTGAGATCGCCGGACGGACGGCGATGATGGGGGCTGACCGGACCGTGCAGGGGGTGTCACGTGGCGCCTTTAGCACGAACCGAGGGTCGGCGGCGAAGCCCCCTTGCCCTGCGTCTTCATGCCCGAGGCATCACCCCGTGGCACGGCGAGGCGGTCGAGGCACAACGCCACACCTCGATCTCGCTCAGGCAGCCGCGCGCAGGATGCGCAGGCACCCCGCCGCCGCCCGGCTCATCGAGTCGCCCCGGGCAGCGGCCCCACCCCGTCCACAGAGCAGCACCTCCGCGCCATCGAAGTCGAGGCTGCGCACCTCGACCTCGGGGCTCAGCGCTGCCACCCGCGAACCGACCGAAGCGCTCGCAACGGCGCTGGGATTGGCGAGCAACGGAGCGTAGGCGGCCAGCTCCTCGCAGACGGGCCACGCCCCCGCCCCTGCGACCAGACAACCGCTGTCGTCGACCAGCACCACCGCCTCCAGGTGCCCGGCCGAACGCGCCGCAGCGAGCTGGTAGTGAAGCGCGGTGACCGGATCCTCGCTGCGCCGACGTCGCCGCTCGGAAGAAGGAGAGGAAGAGGGTGGGTGAGCGCCTTCGGCGGTCGCGGCGGCCGGGGCGTGGAAAGCGGGACGCTCGTTCGCTTGCATCGCGACAAAGCATGCGCGCTGCACGCAGTGGCGGCCAAATTTGGTAACGTGACCGCATGCGCGGCTTCATCGACCTGCATTCTCACTGGGTCGCTGGCGTCGATGATGGAGCGAAGAACTTTGCCGAGAGCGCCGCTTTGCTCGCTGCGCTGCGCGCAGTCGGCTTCGACACCGTGATCGCGACGCCCCACATGCGCCCTGGCATGTTCGACAACACCCGCGAGCACCTCTCCACCGCCTACGAGGCCACCTGCGCGGCTCTCCGGAGCGTCCCTGGCCTCCCCGCGCTCGGCCTCTCCTCCGAGCACTTCTTCGACGACGTGGTGTACCAGCGCCTCCTCGAAGGCCGCGCCCTCCCCTACCCTGGTGGACATGCCGCGCTCGTCGAGTTCCCGAGCCGCAGCTTCCCGGTCCGCGTGACCCACCGCTTCTTCGATCTCCGACGCCGCAGCATCCGCCCCGTGCTCGCCCATCCCGAGCGCTACGAGCCGGTCTTCCGCGACCGCACGCTCCTCGACCCCCTCATCGACGGAGGCGCCCTCCTGCTGCTCGACGTCGCCGCGCTCGCCGGCAAGTACGGCCGCGCGCCCCGACGCGCCGCCGAGGAGCTGCTCGAGGAGGGCTACTACTACGCCGCCTGCAGCGACGCCCACCAGGCGAAGGACGTCGTCGACGTCGAGAAGGGCATCGCCGCCCTGTTCGCGCGGGTCGGCCCCGAGGAAGCCACGTTCCTCCTGGCCGAGGGCCCCCGGAGCATCCTCGACGGCCAGATCGAGGAGTGAATCACGGCCCGAGCGGCCCCCCGGCTTCTCCCCCGGCATTCCCTCCCGCCGGCAGCTCCACCGAAGGCGCCGACACGTCGAGCACCGCGGGCCGGAACATCCCTTCCTCCTCGGCGCGCGCGCGCGCCTCCCCCTCGGCGCGTGACGCAGAGCGCGCGCTGGGCTGCGCCGTGGGTCGGGTCGCCGAACGCGCCGCCGCGTGCAACGACCGACCCACGGCGCGGTCGGCGCGGCCGGCGCGTGACGAGGGAGGATCCGGATCGAGCCCCGAACCAGGCACATTGCTGTCGCCTGTCGCGGCAGATCCGAAGAGCGCGCAGGTCACCGCGGCCACCACCACCGCAGCACTCGCGCGCGCCAGCGCCCCGTCCCGGCGGCTCTCGGGGCAGGGCTCACGGACGGCCTCTCCGCGCGCCTCGACCTCCACACTCCCGCCATCGCTCGGGAAGACCCCCGAGGCCGTGGGAAAGATGCCCGACGCATGCGACGGCGACCCCTCGCCCTCCCCTGTCAGCGCCGCCCCGACCGCCACCTCGAAGGGTCGCCGCAGCGCATGCCGCGCGCTCCCCTCACCACGCTCACTCCTGCGCCTCACCTGCTCCAGCGCCTCGTGCAGCCGAAGGGCCCGCACCTGCAGCGCGTCGCCCAGGACACCGTGGAGCCAGCTCGCGACCACCACATCGCTGCTCGGGAGAGCCGCGCCTGGCACCGCCTCCTCCAGCGCCCGCATCAGCGCCCCCGCGTCCTGGTAACGGTCACCGGGCGCCTTGGCGAGCGCAGCCGACACCACCCGCTCCAGCGCAGGCGTCACGGGCGGCGGTGGCAGCTCCGAGACCCTGACCCGCGGACGTGGACGCGACGAGATCGGCGCCGCGGGCGACTCGCTGGCGATGCGGGTCATGGTGATCTCGTCATCGTCGGCGAGGAAGGGATGGCACCCCGCCAGCATCTCGTAGAGCAGGATCCCCACCGCGAAGAGATCGGCCCGACGATCGCTCGGCGCCCCCAGGATGTGCTCGGGAGCCATGTACGGAGCCTTCCCGCGCAGCTCCCCGCGCTTGCTGGAAGGAGGCGGCGCGGCGGTCCACCCCTCCACCGAGGTCAGCCCGCTCCGCTCCGACAGGGGCGGCCCACCATAGACGGCCACACCGAAATCGACGAGCCGCACCAGCCCTTCCGACGTAATCAGCACATTCTCGGGTGAAACATCGCAATGAACCAGCCCGAGAGGCCTCCCTTCGTCATCACACAGCTCGTGCGCCGATGCGAGGCCTGCGCAGATCTGATAGGCAATCCGCGCCGCCACGAGCGGAGGCGCTGGCTGCCCTGCGGCGCCCCGGAGCGCCGCGGAGAGCGGCTCACCGGCCACCCATTCCATCACCAGATAAGGCGTTCCCAGGTATCGCCCTCGGTCCACACCGTGCACGACATTGGGATGCCGGATCCGCGCGGCGACTTCCGCCTCGTCGAGGAACATCCGCTGCAAGGCCGGATCTTCAGCAAGCTCCGGCCGCAGCACCTTGATCGCGACGAGCTGCTGGGCGCTCTGCTCTTTCCTGGATCGCGCCGCCCAGACCTCGCCCATGCCGCCCGAGGCGACCCTCAGAACGAGCTCATAACGCCCGAGGGACGTCCCCGAGCCGAGATGCAGTGCGCCCCCCACCCTCTATGTGTGGCGCATTGAACGAACATTGGCCAGTCTTCCTCGCCCTCGCTCGAAGCGATTGTACGTAGTCCATCACCCTCTGGTGCTGGTGAAGTCGGCCTCCCATTCGACCGAGGCATGAGGCAGAGGTGCGACGATCGATAGCTCCACAAGGCCCGAGCACGTCACGTCATCCCAGAGACAAGACGGCACTCGGGGCGTGGCGGAGGAGGCTTGTCATGAACGGAAACAGCACGGTCGACCATGTGCCCGGGGCGACGACCGGGCTCGTAACCGGCGACACGGTAGGCCCCTACGAACTCCTGTTCCAGGCGGCCGAAGGCGGGATGGCCACCATCTGGGCAGCGCGCCGTCGGGGAGTCACGGGTGCGGACGACATCGTGGCCGTGAAGGTCCTCTCGGACGTGCTCCGGGAAGATCCCGAGGGCCGCGCCATGTTCCTCGACGAGGCCCGGACCGCCGCGCGCATCGTCCACCCCAACATCTGCCGGGTCCTCGATTACGGCGAGGACCGCGGACAGCTCTACCTGGCCATGGAGTGGATCGAGGGCGAATCTCTCGCCCGGCTCGACGCCGCCCAGCGCGCCCGGGGCGGCCGGTTACCCACCCGCTGGGTCCTCCACGTCGCCGCGGCCGCCTGCATCGGCCTGCATGCGGCCCATGAGGCCCGCGACGCCGACGGCGAACTCCTCCAGCTCGTGCACCGCGACGTCTCCCCTCAGAACGTGATGGTCACCACCGACGGCAGGGTGAAGATCGTGGATTTCGGCGTCGCCAAATCGCGTCGCCGCGCCCAGATCACCCGCGTCGGCGTCATCAAGGGCAAGACCGGCTACTTCTCCCCGGAGCAGATCGCAGGCCACGAGATCGACAGGCGCAGCGACATCTTCTCCTTCGGGATCATGCTCTACGTCCTCTGCACCGATCACCACCCGTTCCGGGGCAGGAGCGCCATCGAGACCGTTCAGAACATCGCCTCGCGCGTCCCCTTCTCGCCGCGCGAACTCGTCCCCGACATGCCCCGCACCCTCGACGCCCTCATCATGCGCGCGCTCGCCAAGGATCCAGCCGACAGGTTCGACAGCACCCTCGAGCTGGGGCGCGTGCTGGAACTCATCAACCACACGCTAGGCGACCTGCGCGCCTCACATGCCCTGACCGGCACCTCCGAGGAGCGCACCCTCTTCTCGCACGCGCACGCTGCCGCCCTGGTCCACACCCTCCTGCCGGGCTCCTCCGAAGAGCGACGCGAGCGCATCGTCCGGACCGCCGCCCAGCTCGACGAGGCAAGACACAGCGCCCCGAGATCACGCACCGGAGCCCACCTCGACCCGTGCAGCGAAACACCCCCGCACGGCACCTGCGACGACGACGACGAGGCAGAGTCCACCCCGCCCTCCTTCCAGATCCGCCTCTCCATCGCCGAGGCCAAGCACCAGGAAGCCACGCGCGTCGAGGGACAGGGAACCGCGAGGATCTCCAGCGTGGGAGAACCTCCCCCGGAAGACGACGCCGACCCGATCTCCTCGGCGCCAGCGGACCTGATGACGCTCCCCGCGGCGCCCGACACCCGCGGGCGCGGCAGACCCCTCGGCCTCCTCTCCCTCCTCGCCCTCCTCGCGGCCTCGGCGCTCGTCACCCGCGCCGGAGAGGAAGCCGTCCTCGCGGCAGACCCCTGGGAAGACGAACCACCCGCCCACGAGCGTGCCCGGAGCGCCCCCGAGATCACCTACGCCGCGGTGACCACGCAGCCCTCCCCCGGCGCCCATGACGCGGCAGATGTCCCCGCCGAACCCCCGCTGCCCGACGCTCCCCAGCCCACGGGTGAGCCCTGCGATGGCGGCGTCCCTTTCACCGCCACCTCCCTTGTCACCTCCCCCCGCTCCCCGACCTCCCCCCCGACCTCCCCCCCGACCTGCCCCTCGTCCCGCACCTCTCCCACGTCTCTCCTCCCCGCGCCTTCACCTCGCCCCGTCCTCAGGGCCAAGCGACCCGCCGGAACGCGGGGGCCCTGACCCGGGGCGCGCGGCACCTACGGAACAGCCGTGGGGCTCCCCCGCAACATGAAGAAGATCACCACCCCGGTGACCGACACGTAGAGCCAGATCGGGAGCAGGACCCGCGCCACGGCGCGGTGCCGCGCGAAGGAGGCCTTGAAGGCGAAGTAGAACGACGCGAGCGCCATCGGCACGATCCCCATCGACAGCACGATGTGCGAGATGAGGATGAAGAAGTAGAGCGCGCGCACCGGCCCCGTCCCCTGGAACTTCGTGTCCCCGTGGACGAAGTGGTAGGCGAGGTAGCAGACCAGGAAGAGCGACGACGCCACGAACGCCGCCACCATCAGGTACTTGTGCGTCAGGATCGCGCGCCGCTTGATGGCCACCCACGCGGCCACCAGCAGCGCCGCCGCGGACGCGTTGAACGCCGCGTTCACGGGCGGCAAGAACCGCAGATCGGCCCCGCCTCCCCCTCTCCGCACCAGCAGGATGTAGGCGAGGAACGCGAGCGCCACCGTCGAGAGCACCGCGTTGAACACGTAGAAGCTCCGGTCGCTGGTGCGGGCGAGGAGCGGCACGGGCCGGAGAGGGTTCTGAGCTTCGGGTGACATGGGTGCTTCAGGAGCGGGGCGCGTCGGGCAGGGGCTCACGCATGGTCACCAGCTCCTCGGCCGAGGTCGGGTGGATGCCGACCGTGGCGTCGAACTGGGCCTTGGTCGCCCCGCATTTCAGGGCCACGGCGAAGCCCTGGATGATCTCGCCTGCGTCGGGGCCGACCATGTGCACGCCGAGCACCTTGTCGTTCGCCTTGTTCACCAGGATCTTCATCATCGTCTTCTCCTGGCGCCCGCTCAGCGTGTGCCGCAGCGGCCTGAACGTCGACACGTACACGTCCACCTTCTCGCACTGCTCCCGCGCCTGCGCCTCGGTCAGGCCCACGGTCCCGATGCTCGGCTGGCTGAACACCGCCGTCGGGATGTTGCTGTAGTCCATCTTCAGCGGCTCGTTCTTGAACAGCGCCCGCGACAGCGCCATCGCCTCCGCGATCGCCACCGGCGTCAGCGCCATCCGACCGATCACGTCGCCGATCGCGTAGATCGACTTCACCGAAGTCTGGAAGCCGTCGTCCACGATCACGGTCCCCTGCGGCCCGAGCTTCACCCCCACGTCTTCGAGGCCCAGCCCTTCCACGTTCGGCACCCGCCCGATCGCGAACATCGCCGTGTCGGCCTCGATCTCGCTCCCGTCCTGCAGCTCCACCCGCAGCGCCCCGTTCTCGCGCCGTTCCAGGCGGCTCACCTGGGTGTTCGACCGGATGTCGACCCCCTT
The DNA here is from genome assembly GCF_000601485.1 of Chondromyces apiculatus DSM 436. Lineage (GTDB taxonomy): Bacteria > Myxococcota_A > Polyangia > Polyangiales > Polyangiaceae > Chondromyces > Chondromyces apiculatus. The sequence continues at coordinate 5,524 of NZ_ASRX01000001.1, read as the reverse complement.
CTTGCGCATCTCCTCGGAGAGGAAGGTGCGGATGTCGTCATCGAACCCGTTGAGCAGGTGCAGGCCGCGCACGGCCAGCGTCACCTCCGCCCCGAGCCCGTTGAAGATCCCCGCGAACTCCACGGAGATGTACCCGCCGCCGCTGATCACCACCCGCTTCGGCACCTTCGGCAGGTGGAACGCCTCGTCGGAGGTGATCCCCAGCGCCTTGCCGGGGATGTCCGGCAAGCGCGGCTTCCCCCCGGTGGCCACCAGGATCCGCGCGGCGCTCACCCGCCGACCGTCCACCTCCACCTCGTGCGGCCCGACAACCTTCGCGTGACCCCGGAACAGCTCCACGCCGGCGTTGGAGAGCAGCCGGCCGTAGATCCCGTTCAGCCGCTCGATCTCCTTGTCCTTGTTGCGGATCAGCGTCGGCCAGTCGAAGTCCGGCGCGCTCGCGCCCCACCCGTACCCCGCCGCATCCTCGAAGTCCTCGTGGAAGTGGCTGGCGTAGTAGAGCAGCTTCTTCGGAATGCACCCCGCGTTGACGCAGGTCCCCCCGAGGGCCTTGCCCTCCGCGATGGCAACACGCGCCCCGTAGCTGCCCGATATCCGGGCGGCGCGCACGCCCCCCGAACCAGCGCCGATGACGAACAGATCGTAGTCGTGGGAAGTGGTCATGGTGTCCTGCAGCGCCTGTCCCCCTGATCCAGGAGACACGCAGTACTACTAGATCAAGGCCGCGGCCCCGTCACCCCAGGCGCGAAAGCTCCCGGCGCGGCGCCTGCACCATCTCCTCGGCCTCGCGCTCGGCTTCACCCTCGGCCTCGCGCTCGGCTTCACCCTCGGCCTCGCGCTCAGCACCTTGCACATGGCCCCCTTCGAGCGCCCGCAACACCCCCGGCGCAGCCACCTCGATCCAGTGCCTGAGTTCCGGAGCCGTCCGCAGCTCGTCCCGGATCCGAAAGAGTTCACCCGCGCCCACCCGATCGGGCGCCGCTGCCGCGAGCGTCAGGTCTGCCAGCATCTCCTCCCGCACACTGAGCGGCAGATCTGTCTCCCCTTGCGCCACCCACGCCGCTGCCGCCGCGAGATCACCCTCGCGCACCCGCTGCATGAGCCGCACCCGGAACACCGACCGCGCGTGGTCCGGGTACCGCGCCCCGAGGGTCCCGATCTCCGCCTCCGCCTCCTGGCCCCGATCACAGGCCGCCAGCGCGAACGCCCGGAGCGACACCAGATCCGGGAAGACGACGTCCGATGCCGCCCGGGTCCTCGGATCGACGAGCCGGCCCATCCCCCGGGTCGCATGCGCCAGCGCCGCCTCGAAATCGGCGCGCCGCTCGGCCTCCAGGGCGAGGCGCAGGTGCGCCTGCGCTGCCTCCACGCCCGTCCCCTGCTCCGCGATCGTCCGCAGCGTCGCCTCGTCTGGCCCGACACGCACCCGGCGCCTCGGGCCCTCCTCTCCTCGCGCAACCGCTCCGCGCGCCTCACCCGCTCCGCGCGCCTCGTTCCCGCCCCGCGCCCTGCTCCCGCTGCGCTCCTCGTCTGTCGACCGCCATGCCCCCTTCGCCTGCGGCTTCCGGCGATGCGCGCCCCTGTAGAGCATCACCGCGAGGATGAGCAGCGGAGCCAGGTACAGCACCCACTCCGACGCGAGCCAGGAGGACGCGTCGTACCGATCACCCATGACGACCGACTTGACCACCTTCTCCAGGAACACGGCGCACATGAGGGTCACCCCGCCGACCCCGAGTGCCAGCGTCGTCATCGACTGGAGCCGCGCCCTTCGTCGCGCCGCCGCCGCCTCCTCCCGCGCCGCCATCACCGCCCGGCGCGCCGCCCCCGAAGCCCCCGGCGGACCGAGCGCCGCCTCCACCGCGGTCGTCGAGGCCTGCGTGTCACGCATCCCCGCGCGCACGAACGGCGCAGCCCCTGGCGCCACCCGGGCCACCCAATCCGCGAGCGTCGGCTCGTCGAGGGTCGCCTCACGCCGCACCTGCGCCGCCCCTTGCCGGTAGACCGAGCTGCGCGCCGAGCGCAGCATCCGCTGGTAGGCCCGCACGATCGCCCGCTCCCGCGGGTGAGTGTGCTCCAGCAAGAGATCCCGCTCCTCTTCCAGAAGCTTCCGCAGCGCCTCCCGCTCCCCGGCGCGCTCCAGGATCATCGCCTCCGCGAGCGCCACCTTCGCGAGCGCGGTCTCGCTCGGCGCGGCTCCACCCCGCACGTACGCGATGTCCTCCCGCGCCCCCTCCGGTCGCCCGAGCCCCGCGCGCACCAGGGCCCGCAGCGCCCGCGCGCCCTCGATCTGCTGCAGCGCGTTCTCGCGCGCGTGCCCGCCCACGGGCCGCGAGAGCGCCGACTCGATCCGCGCATGGGCGACCGCCAGATCCCCGCGGCGCAGCCCGATGATCGCCCGCTGGATGTCGACGAGCCGCTCGACCCACACGAAGCGCGGCTTCGCCTCGATCCAGTCGAGCAGCGCGTCCGCCTCCCCGAGGTGCCCGAGCGCGATCAGGTTGAACGACGTGTTCAGCACGTCGGTCGCCAGCGAGCGCATCCTCCGCAGCACCTCGCGCCCGCCGCGCATCATCACCAGGCCACCCGACAGCCCCCCGCCGATCAGCATCCCCCAGCGACCGAAGAGGGTGCCCACCGTCGCGAAAATGAAGCCGGTGATGAGCCCGGAGGCCACCGTGCTCACGACCTTGCGTTCGATCTGCCGCGAGCGCCTGGAGATGTCGTCCGGCGTCACCCGCGGCAGCGTACACCTCCCGACAGGTCGCCGCGAGACGGCGGGGGACGCGAGGTGCCTGGTCACCCGAGAGCCGAGACCCGAGACCCGAAGAGCATCCGCGCACGGAGCCCCAGCGGCCGCCGTGGCGCCATGATAACAGCGCACCCTCATGAAAGCCGTCGCCCTCACCCGCTACCTGCCCATCGACGACCCCGAGTCCCTCCTCGACGTCACGCTGCCCGACCCCACCCCGACCGGGCGTGATCTCCTGGTCCGAGTCCGCGCCGTCGCCGTCAATCCCGTGGACACCAAGGTCCGCTCCCCGAAGGACAAGATCGAGCCTTCCCCCCGCGTCCTCGGCTGGGATGCCGCGGGCGTCGTCGAGGCCGTGGGCCCCGACGTCACCCTCTTCAAGGCCGGCGACGAGGTCTACTACGCTGGCGACATCACCCGGCCCGGCTGCAACAGCGAGCTGCACCTCATCGACGAGCGCATCGTCGGCAAGAAGCCTCGCTCTCTCGGCTGGGCCGAGGCCGCGGCCTTCCCGCTCACCACCCTCACCGCCTGGGAGTGCTTCCACGACCGCCTCGGCATCGACCCCGCGGGCGCCCACGCCGGGCGCAGCTTGCTCATCATCGGCGGCGGCGGCGGCGTCGGTTCCATCGGCATCCAGATCGCCAAGCTCTGGGGCCTCCAGGTCATCGCCACCGCCTCCCGCCCCGAGAGCCAGGCCTGGTGCCGCGAGCTCGGCGCCGACCACGTCATCGATCACCGGAAGCCCCTCACCGAGGAGCTCTCCGCGCTCGGCATCAAGACCGTCGACTACATCGCGAACTTCGTCGACACCGCCGCCTACTGGGACACCATGGCCGATCTCATCCGCCCCCAGGGTCGCATCGTCAGCATCGTCGAGACCAAGACCCCGGTGAACGTCACCCGCCTCCAGGGCAAGAGCGCCGGCTTCATCTTCGAGATGATGTTCACCCGCGCCATGTTCAGGACCGACGACATGCAGGAGCAGCACGCGATCCTCGACGCCGTCGCCGACCACATCGACGCCGGCCGCATCCGCGGCACCCTCCGTGACAAGCTCGGCACCATCAACGCGGAGAACCTGCGCCGCGCCCACGCCCAGCTCGAAAGTGGCCACACGGCCGGCAAGATCGCCCTCGAAGGCTGGGGCTGAACAGAAGCGCCTCCGCGCTTCCGCCGCGCTTCCGCCGCGCTTCCGCCGCGCTCCCACCGCGCCTCCGTCTCGCCTCCGCCTCACCCACGCATCGCCCCACCACGTCATGTCACGTCATGCGCGGGATGCTCGCGCCGGAACGGAAGCCCACCTGCGAGCCGGGAGGACGCAGACATATGACGGGAACGGGGATTCGGGAGCGATCCACCTCGACCACGATTCGAAAGTTGCACCGCTTGCCGTGAGCGGGATCGCTCAACTATGTCCCCTGGTACCCGCCTTCGGGGTTCCCCAGCGCGCCGATCATTTGCAACACTGCGGCAGCTAGCGGGCTCAGAACGCCGCACATGGAAAGGCTATGACGAATCCCTACAGGTTCCTCGCCACCTCCGATCATCCACTCGCCCGCGCGGCTCGCGGGCTGCGCCAGGCGGTGAAGGGCTTCGCGGTCCCAGCGCCGCGTCCCGTCGTCCTGCCCCTGCGCATGGCCTTCGAGGCGGCGCGCGAGGCCTACTACTTCGGCGCCCGGGTGTTTGTCAGCGAGCCCCTGCTCAAGTCGTACGCCAAGGAGTACGGCGAGAACGTGCACAGCGGCACCTGGATTCACTGGATCCGCGGCAATGGCGACCTGATCCTCGGCGACAACGTCACGCTCGACGGGCAGGTGCTCATCATCTTCGCCTCCCGCTTCTCCGAGCGCCCCACCCTGCGCATCGGCAACGGCACCACCATCAGCCACGAGTGCCGCTTCACCGTGGGCAAGGCGATCACCGTCGGCCGCGACTGCCGCATCGCCGCCCGCGTGTTCATGTTCGACTCCAATGGCCACCCAGCCGATCCCGCCACCCGCCTCGCCGGCGCGCCCCCGCCCGAAGAAGAGGTCCGCCCCATCGTCATCGAGGACAACGTCTGGATCGGTACCGGCGCCATGATCTTCCCCGGCGTCACCGTCGGCGAAGGCAGCGTCGTCTCCGCGGGCTCCGCGGTCCTCTCGGACGTCCCGCCCTACACTGTCGTCGCCGGCAACCCCGCCCGCGTCGTGCGCTCCCTCCGCGACCAGCCCTCGTCCGACCCGGGGCGCGCCTCCACCAGCGCCCCGCGCAACGTCCGCGTCTCTCCCACGTCTTCTTCCACGTCTTCTTCCACGTCTTCTTCCGCGTCCTCCGCCGCCCCGAGCGCCGTACCGCTCGCCGCGGCCGCCTTCGAGGCGCGCCCCTCGGGTGACGCCACGGGCGCCCCGGTCACCGGCGGCGGCATCGACGTGGTGACCTCCATGATCCTCGAACTCGGCAAGCTCTCCCGCATCGGCCCCGACGACGACATCCAGGACGCCGGCTTCACCTCCATCAACATGATGAGCCTCCGCAACGAGCTGGAGGACCGCTTCACCATCGAGTTCCCCAACGACCAATGGGTCGCGGTGCGCACGCCCCGCGCCATCTGGTCGCTCATCCAGTCCCTCGGCTCTGCCCACGCCGCCGCGCTCGACATCGCCTCCCTCGCGACCCCGGTCCCGCTGGAGGCCGCGCCGCTCCCGTCCGCTGCGCGCCCACCCTCGCAGCCCGCGCCGCCCGCGCCGCCCGCGCCGCCCGCCGCCCCATCGGTGACCTCATGACCCA